>JBOEGX010000005.1:0-1185 GCA_050633645.1 Alphaproteobacteria bacterium | reverse complement strand
ATCAAATTAAGCGATAATTTTAGAAACGACGCCGGCGCCGACTGTACGACCACCTTCACGGATCGCAAAACGAAGACCTTCGGTCATTGCGATTGGCGCGATTAGCTTCACTTCCATTGCATTAATGTTATCACCAGGCATTACCATTTCGGTACCACTTGGCAAAACCACCTCACCCGTTACATCCGTTGTGCGGAAGTAAAATTGTGGGCGGTAATTCGTGAAGAATGGTGTGTGACGACCACCTTCATCTTTTGACAAGATGTATGCCTCTGCAACGAATTGTGTGTGCGGTGACACTGAACCTGGCTTACACAACACCTGACCACGCTCAATATCTTCGCGCTTCGTTCCACGAAGAAGAGCACCAATGTTGTCCCCTGCTTCACCACGGTCAAGCAATTTACGGAACATTTCAACACCTGTAATTGTGCTTTGCTGTGTATCACGAAGACCAATGATATCAATAACATCACCAACATTAACAACACCTGATTCAACACGGCCTGTCGCAACTGTTCCACGACCAGAGATTGAGAACACATCCTCAACCGGCATCAAGAAGTCCTTATCAACATCACGAGCAGGCTGTGGGATATAGCTATCTACAGCGGCCATCAATTCTTTGATCTTGTTTTCACCAATCTCAGGGTCACGTCCCTCAAGAGCAGCCAATGCAGAACCAGCAACAATCGGAATATCATCGCCTGGGAATTCATAAGAGCTTAGAAGCTCACGGATTTCCATTTCAACAAGCTCCAATAGCTCCTCATCATCAACTTGATCAACCTTGTTCATGAAAACAACAAGAGCAGGAACGCCAACCTGACGCGCAAGCAAGATGTGTTCGCGTGTTTGTGGCATCGGGCCATCAGCCGCATTCACAACCAAAATCGCGCCATCCATTTGCGCCGCACCTGTGATCATGTTCTTAACATAGTCAGCGTGACCAGGGCAGTCAACGTGAGCGTAATGACGTGTGTCTGTTTCATACTCAACGTGAGCCGTTGAAATCGTGATACCACGCGCTTTCTCTTCAGGAGCACCATCAATCTGGTCATAGTCCTTGAAATCACCAAAATATTTTGTGATTGCAGCCGTCAACGTCGTTTTACCGTGGTCAACATGACCAATCGTTCCGATATTACAATGCGGCTTATTCCGCTCAAACTTCTCTTTAGACAT
>JBOEGX010000004.1:0-403903 GCA_050633645.1 Alphaproteobacteria bacterium | reverse complement strand
CGGGAAGCCCCCTTCAATACTAAGACTCCCTATCAGAGCCGTGGCAGACCACCACGTTGATAGGCTGGATGTGGAAGTGCAGTAATGCATGAAGCTAACCAGTACTAATTGCTCGATCGGCTTGAATTTGAATTATGCAATGGTATTTACAAAAGGCCATTGTTAGCGCGCAGTGATAAATTCACTAAATGCATTGAAATTCAGGTTTTGTTTTAATGTTAATGTACAGAATTTAGTTTATGAGAGATGTGTTTAAATGATCCGGTGATTATAGCGAGAGTGAAACACCTGATCCCATCCCGAACTCAACCGTGAAACCTCTTTGCGACAATGGTACTGCGTCTTAAGGCGTGGGAGAGTAGTTCGTTGCCGGATCTTTTAAGCGCATCTTTTATAATAGAGACGAGGATATATTCTTCGCGTTTCAAACCTATAGCGATTTACTCTTTAATTTAACCTGCTTTTAGCAGGTTTTTTTATATTTAAACGTTATAGTGGAGGATTTAATGCCTAAAAATAAAGGTTTTGATTTAGTTTCGGAAGCTGGACGGGAGGCGTTTACTCAGAAATGGGCGCGTCGTATGGGCGAGGTGGCTGTTCCTTTAGGTGAAAAGGGAGTGCTTTGTATTGCTGAGCATTTCGATGAAGATGATGTTGTGAGGGATGATTGCCCTTGTGAGCCTTCTGATGTCCCAATAATTGATTAGGTTTTTTATTTGTGCGTTTTTCTAATTATTTATAGGCTAGAATAGCGAGTATCTGTGATGGGAAGATTTTATCTTCTATTGTGTTCTTTTTTCTTCAAATAAGTTTAATTCAAGACACGTATGCGGGGAGCCTGACTGTGGGCGTATACCGTGCGTGGTTGTATGTTGAACCGGATGGTTTAGCCACATCGTCTGCGAAAATTAAGTCTGCATACGACAAAATCAAGGGATATAAAGATAAAGTCGATGCTTCTGTAATTTTGATTGATGGGGTTATGTCGGGTTCTGCTGCTGATGTACAACAAGAACAATAATGCTTATTTTTTATATTTTTTCATTTCTTTTATGATTCCGTCGATATGTGGCATTAGAGCATTGCGAAATTCGTCTTGATTGTCTTTGGGGACGGATTGGAGAAGACCTTCCATTACTAGCTCTGTTTTGGCATCGACTTCGACGCTTTTTAGTGCGTTTTTAGTTTCTTTTGTTTCATAATTTTCGAGTTTTTTAATGGCATGATCGAGGATTGTGCGAATTGTTTTATCGGCACGGGCAAGGCGTTTTTGAAAATCTTGACGGGTGACTGTCACGACGGTTGTTGTTGTTGTCGCCTCGTAGCTGAGTTGGGGTATGGTGTCGACCATGAGCCCTAATTCACCAATTATTGTTCCTGGGCCGTATTTTGCAATTTTTACTTTTTTGTCACCGTTTTTTATATAAGATTGTACCTCTCCGTTTTGAACAACATAGGCACGGATGTTTTCCTCTCCCTCTCTGATAAATGGTTTTCCAGGTTGGAGGACGCTTCGTTCTAACACATCGACTTTTTTATTCATGATTTTTTTTCTAACAATTTTTTCGTTTTTGATTGTAGCATCTTTTTTTATGGCGAACAGTTTTTTTGATTTATTTTCATTGAGGTAGTTGTAATGGGGCGCATAAGCAAAAAAATCCATACATTCTTTTCTTGCACTTATCCCCAAAACAGAGTTAAATCCCATGTATATCTTTGGATTTTTGGCGTTTTTAATAGAGATGCCTTGGGTTTTAAAAGATTGTAATTTTTAAATATGACGATGAAGGAAAAGACAAATGTCTCAAACAGGAAGCGTTAAATGGTTCAACGCAACAAAAGGGTTCGGTTTTATCGTGCCTGACGATGGTGGAAATGATGTATTCGTACATATATCTGCTGTTAAAGAGGCCGGATTGGACACTCTTGAAGATGGCCAAAAGGTGGAATTCGAAGTTCAAGAGAACAGAGGCAAGCAAGTTGCAGGCAATATTAAAGCCGCATAATTAAGCAGAACCGCAGTAAGAATTCATAAGTGCTCCGATGATTCGGAGCGCTTTTTTGTTTTATTGTAATTTTGTTGCGTAGCAGCAATCATTATCTTTCAAATAGTTATAATAAAAATGCATGCGAGCGTAGGCTTTTTTGCCGCATTTGTTTGTCTGGGGTTCGAAAAATGTATATACTTCAATACATAAAGAGCAGATAAGAGGAGGTTTTATTATGACTACAGCATATGCATGCGGTTCTGGTGGAGTGATGTTTGTTCCTGAGAAAATTGAGAAGACAATGCCGCGAGTGGCACTTCGTCGTTCCAATGATAATAAAGGCGAATCTGCGCCCAAAAATAAAAAAGATAACGATCATACGCAATAAAAGACTTGCCGATGGTGGTTTGTGTTTGTATGACTTTGTAATCAAAAGATTTTTATTTAGAATTTAATTGAGGAGCAAAGTTAAATGGATATTTCCAAAATTCCCGTCGGCAAGGATGCGCCGAATAATATTAATGTCATTATTGAGAATACACAGGGCGGTACGCCTGTGAAGTATGAAATAGACAAAGATTCTGGGGCTTTGTTTGTTGATCGTTTTGTGCATACGGCAATGTTTTATCCCGCGAATTATGGATTTATTCCGGGTACACTTGGTGGTGATGGAGATCCCGTTGATGTTTTGGTTTACGCGCAGCATGCGATTGTTCCAGGTGCGGTTATTGCCGCGCGCCCCGTTGGTGTGTTGGTGATGGAAGATGATGGTGGACAGGATGAGAAGATTTTGGCTGTTCCCGTGGATAAAACGCACCCGATGTTTGCGGATGTTAAGGAATATAGCGATTTGCCGAAAATCCTTTTGGATGAGATCGAGCATTTTTTCACGCATTATAAAGATCTTGAAAAAGGAAAATGGGTAAAGATGCAGGGTTGGGAAGGTTCTGAGAAGGCGAAGGCGCTTATCCTTGAGGGGATTGAGAATGAGAATGCGAAAAAAGCGGCTTAAATCAATTAACTTGAATGATTATTGTTTTTTAAGCTATGCAAAAGGCGGTTCTTTGACCCGCCTTTTTTGTATGGAAAATGCATGGATTAATATTGGACTTTTTGTTGTTCAGGGGCTATAGCTTGCCTCGTTTGTTGGATGTATTAATGGAAGAAAGCATTATGATTTTATTGCCGAGTTGGGTTGCACAAGGGATGGCGTTGCTTGCGACAGTTTTTATTGTTGCGATTGGCGTTTTGGTGGCAAGCATTATTGTCATGTATATAGTTGACGCAACGCAGCGTAAAGATGCTGTGCGTCATAATTTTCCAGTGCTTGGGCGGTTTAGGTATCTCTTCCAATTTCTAGGTGAGTTCTTTCGTCAGTATTTCTTTGCGATGGATCGTGAGGAAATGCCCTTTAACCGTGCGGAGCGTGAGTGGGTGTATCGCGCGGCAAAGAATAAGGGGATGACGATTGCCTTTGGTTCAACCAAAAGTCTTAACGCCGTTGGTTCTTATATTTTTACCAGTGCGGCTTTTCCGCCGTTGGAGGTTGATGCGGCGGAAACGCAAGTTATTCGCATTGGGCCGAATTGTAAGACGCCGTATGATGCGCGTTCTATCATAAATGTATCGGGGATGAGTTATGGTGCGATTTCTAAGCCAGCGGTGCAAGCGTTATCTAAAGGCGCGAAAATGGCGAATTGCTGGCTTAATACTGGGGAGGGTGGTTTGTCGCCTTATCATCTTGAGGGTGGCGCCGATATTGTGTTTCAGATCGGAACGGCAAAATATGGTGTTTGTGATAAGGATGGTAAATTGAGCGATGATAAATTGCGTGAGGTTGCCGCGATTGATCAAGTGAAGATGTTTGAGATTAAGTTATCGCAAGGGGCGAAGCCAGGGAAGGGCGGGATTTTGCCAGCGGATAAGGTTTCGGCGGATATTGCGCGTATTCGCGGAATTAAAGAGGGGAAAGCATCGATATCGCCAAACCGTCACCCAGAAATTAGCAATGTTTCGGAGCTTTTGGATGTTATTAATCATATTCGTGATGTGACGGGCAGGCCCGTTGGGTTTAAAACGGTTATTGGCTCACCCGAATGGATTGAGGATTTATGTGTTTGTATTCGTCGCCGAGGGATTGAATCTGCGCCTGATTTTATCACGATTGATGGCGGAAATGGTGGAACGGGCGCGGCGCCAATGTCGTTGATGGATAATGTTGGCTTGGTGCTTAAAGAAGCCTTACCGGTGGTGTCTGATATCTTACATAAATATAATTTACGTGATCGCATTAAAATTGTGGCATCGGGGAAATTGATTAACCCTGCGGATGTGGCATGGGCGCTGTGTACGGGGGCGGATTTTGTAAATTCTGCGCGGGGGTTTATGTTTGCTTTAGGATGTATTCAGTCATTGAAGTGTAATAAAAACACTTGCCCTACGGGCATTGCAACGCATCAGAGGCATTTACAAGCTGGGCTTAACCCTGAAGATAAGGCCGTGAAGGTTGCTAATTATGCAAAAAATGTAACGCATGAGGTTGAGGTTATAGCACATAGTTGTGGCGTGTTAGAGCCGCGCCAGCTCCGCCGTAAGCATGTGCGTTTGGTTCAAGACACGGGGCTTTCGATTGCAATGGATAAGTTGTACCCACGGCCAGAGGTGATTGAGGGTTAGGCCTTTGCATTCATCCTGTGACTGAATAGTTATACTATAGTAATTTGCATTTACTCTCGGACATCGTTGCTTCACTCCTTGAGTATGTTTGTATATCGCTTGTATATGCGTTATTCGTTGCTCGCGTATGTTTATACGCTTCGCCCCTCATGCCTGTTTACATCTAAATCTCTTTGCTCTGTTGCGGTGATGTGGGATAGTTTTCTTATGGAAGATTATGGTGAGAAAATATTAGAAGTAAGGCATCGTCCGTTTGGTGTATTGGATGGATTTTTCCTAGCTCTTTTCTTATGTGTAGCGTCTTTATTTGCCTTCATTGCACTTGATAAATCGATAGAAAGTATTGGCGAGATGTTCGTAGTGTGGGGCTTTTGTGTTGGCATGTGTGTGCTCGTGTTGATGCTACTTTTTATGGATAGAAAAACTGCCGTTTTTGTTGTTTATGAGAATGGAATTTTTTCGAATAAGTTTAAGTTGAGGCAGATAAGCTTTATTCACTGGGAAGATATATCGGATGTAAGTGTGCGGTTTAATTGTGTTCATGTTATTCCTTGTGATAAGGCAAATTTCTCTGAAAAAACCAGTTGGATATACAGGTCGGATAGTATTTTGTTTGGTGAGTATGAGCAATATCCGATTATGTTAAGATTTTATGGAACATATGGCGTATATTTATATGATATTGATGTGCAATCTTTTGCGGAAGTGTGTAACTCTGCGCTTAAAGATTATCGAAGAAAGCACGCACTCGCGTGATGGCCGTGGTGGTGTCAAATCGGCATAAAAAAGAGGCTGCGGATACAGCCTCTTTTGTTTTTGTAAGCTTTGGAAAGGCTTAGTCGTTGTAACGTGCGTTGCTTTCGTGTGTGGATTCTTCCGCGCCTGCTGCCGGTTCCATGTCAGCATGATATCGTGCAAAAGCTTAAAGACTAAATTTATCCAGTACACACACATTTTTATACCCTTTGGTGGAGAGGTATTCAGCGGCTTGGCGGCTTCGGATGTTTCCGGCGCAGAGGAAAGCGAGGCGCTTGCCTTCGGGGAGTTCATTTATGCGTGCGATGAATTCGGGGAGAGGGATGTTGATTGGCGGGGTTTTAATTTGCTCATTTGTAAGGGGATCTGCCTCTAATTCATCGGGATTGCGCACGTCAATGATGATGGTGTCCGCGTCATTGAGTTGATCGATTGAAATCATATCTGGCATGGTGTTTTCTTTCTGTTTCTGTTTGTTAATTTGCGTGTGATTGCAGTGTGGGCAGTTGGGTGTTTTTGGTGATTTTATAAATTCGTTACGCATCGTTTTTAAATTTATGGCATTGAAATTTATAAGTATTTCATGGTTTAGGATGTGTAGAAGCGCCGTGTGTGCCTGCATCATTCCAACCAGTCCCGCCGATGTGCCGAGGATTCCTGCCTCGTTACAGTTTTTTGCATCTGTTGGAAATTCGGGAAAGATGCAGCGATAGCATGGCTTATTGTGCTCATGGCCTTTGAATATGCCGATTTGCCCGCCCCATTGATTAACGCTCGCGGTGATGAGGGGGGTTTGCATGGTGATTGCAATGTCATTGAGCAGGGATTTGGTTTCGAAATTATCACTGCCATCCAATATGAGTGTGACGGTGTTTAGCTGTGCAGAAATTGCAGTTGCGTTATCGGCGGTGAGTTTTTCGGTGATTGCCGTTACTGTTATTTCGGGATTGAGGGCGCGTAAATACTCGGCGGCGCATTCGGCTTTTCTCTGTCCCGTTTGATCTGTACGGTAGATCGTTTGGCGGTGGAGGTTGGTGATGTCAATCGTGTCATGGTCGATGATTGTGATTTGTCCAATGCCTGCGCCTGCCAAAGCGGGGAGTGCGGTTGCGCCGAGTCCTCCTGCACCCACCATGCATATATGCGCGGATGCGAATTTTTCTTGCCCCGTGAGGCCGACGTCGCTAAGTGCAATCTGTCTGGTGTAGCGACTTATCATTATGCGGTTTCCTGATGCCAGAAAGGTTTATCGAGGAGGGGGGTTGATGGAGATCCTTTTTCTTGTGGGGTGATGATGCCCGCGAGGTAACCTGCGCGCCCTGCATTGACGGCATCGGCGAAGCCTTTTGCCATGAGGGCAGGGTCAGTGGAATTTGCCACGGCGGTGTTGAGGAGGACTGCGTCATAGCCCAGTTCCATCGCGGCGGCGGCGTGTGATGGTGCGCCTAGGCCGGCGTCGACCACCAAAGTTTTATCGGGGAAGCGATCACGCAGTTGCTTAAGCGCGTAGATGTTATTTAATCCACGGCCAGAGCCGATAGGCGCGCCCCACGGCATAAGGATATCGCATCCCAGATCAACCAGTCTTTGCGCCAAAACCAGATCATCGGTCATATAGGGGTAGACTTCGAACCCTAAATTGATAAGTTTTTCTGTGGCGTCGAGCAAGCCGTAAGGGTCAGGTTGCAGAGTGTAATCATCGCCGATGACTTCCAGTTTAATACGATTCGTTTCGAAAACTTCACGCGCCATTTGCGCGGTGGTGACGGCCTCTTTCGCGCTGTAGCATCCTGCGGTATTGGGTAGGGTGGGAATGTTGAAACTCTTTATAATATTCCAAAAATCTTGCCCCTTTCCCGCGGCGTTTTCACGGCGGAGAGATACGGTGAGCATGCCCGGCTTTGCCGCCTCTATCGCCTTTGCCAATGTATCGGGTGAGGGATAGGCCGCCGTTCCTAGGAAGAGGCGCGATGTCAGTTTTGTTTCGTTAATATTCCAATTATTCATGTTTTTTCTTTTCTAGCCCCCTTGCATCGGGGCGACGATTTCAATTTTATCGCCGTCGTTAATTTCGGTGGTTGCGTAGTTTGTTTTTGGCAAAAATTCACCATTAAGCGCGACTGCGACGAGCTTTCCGTTATAGCCATTTCTCTCTAAAAGTTTTTCTATTGTATGTTTATTTTCAAGCGTTTGCCGTTCGCCGTTCAACATTATTTTCATGTGAAGCCTCTTTTAAAAATAAATTTGTGTGTTTGTATTTTTCGTCCGCAATGTAATGCGCGATTGTTTGCGCCATGACGGGGGAGAATAAAAAGCCGTGGCGATACAGGCCGTTGGCGCTGATGATATTTCCATTAGTGTGAATGCGCGGTAAATTATCAGGATATGACGGGCGGATGCCTGATTTCATCTCTAGTATTTTTGCATCGCCAAAGCTGCGGTCGATGCTGTAGAGGGCGCTCATGAGTTCCATTCCTGAACGAATCGCAACGTAATTCCCTTCGTCGCTTTCTATAATGGTTGCGCCAATCATGAAGATGCCACCGTCACGCGGGACGATATAAAGCGGATAGCGCGGGTGCATGAGGCGTAGCGGGCGAGAGAGCTTGAATTCAGGGTTATGGACGATAAGGATTTCACCTTTAACGCCGCGAAGATTGGGAGTGTCCTTTGCTCCTGCCATGCCACGACAATCAATAATCCAATCGGCGTTTTTGGATTCTTGATTGGGCTCTATGGCTTTTGCGTGTTTATTTGGGAGAGCTTTTAGCATCGCCTGCATTGCCTTTTGCGGGTGTAGGTGGGCTTCGCGCAACATATGGATGCCTTGGCGGAATGTTCCTGTGTTGATTGCAGGTTCTAATGTAGCTATGTCTTGTGCGCTGATTTGTGCCCAATCATTTGAATTTGTTGGTAGAAGAGATTTAAAGCGCTCTAATAAATGGCGGTCGGCGTCATGGGTGATGAGCAGGCTGCCCTTGGCCGAGAATTCGAACGGGGTGGGTAGGGCGTTTGTTATGCTTTGCCATTCATTAATTGCGTCGAACCCTGCGGGCAGGTAGCTATGGGGCATATGGTCAAGTTCGCTTAACGGGGCGATCATTCCTCCTGCGGCGAAGCTTGCGTTTTCGGCGGGGAATCCTTTTGGATCATATAGTGTTATTTTGGCATTGGGAAAGCGGTTTTTCAGTGTATAGGCGCTTATGATGCCCATAATTCCAGCGCCCAGAACCGATATTTTTTGCGGGTTGTTGTTCATCTTCTCTCACATTCCTACGGCGGTTATTCGCATCAGGTTCCAAGGGTATAATCTCAGCTTGCTTTTATTGTGGAGCAAGCACCCCTTGTGAGTGTTGTGTCGTATGGATGGCACGTTATTCCGAATGTAGCTTTCCGTCAAGATGAGAGTTCGGTGTGCTCAATATCCAGCTCTTTTAATGCATCCAGGTATTCATCACGAGTAATCAGGCTGATGCAGGGCGTTGCACCCGTCATGGTGATTTCGCCGCTCGCCAGTTTCTTTGCCATTAATATGGCTGGCATGCACGGAATATAGGGGCCATGGCCAGAGCGCGCAGTAAGTTCAAAGGTAATCGCTTTATCCGCGCCGCGATCATCCTTACCTGATAGCTCCATGTGAAACCCGCTGACATCACTCCCCGCCCAATCAAATAAGAAAGACGCTTTGAGCAAGAACGGCGCAAAGGCGGGTAAATTACGAATTAAGCCAATACGCACTAATCCTGATAACACCCACAATCCCAGATGAATAAACGGAATTTCAAGCCCCGCATAAAAACGGATGTTCTTAAGAGTTGGATAACGCTCTGGGAAAAGCTCCAGATCAGGAACATCACAATTTCCGAGCAAACGCCGCCCTAGAGAGTTGTATTTACGCGTGTGCAAAGACTGCCACCCATAGACATCCTTTTGCTGTCCATCAATCAGGGTTTTAAACGGCCTGCCGCAATAGCCCAAAATTGCCGCTGTGGTCGCAAGACCGCGATTGGTTTTTTGCGCCGTTGTAATACCGTAATCAAGACTTTCCAGAGTTTCAAATTGCGGCAAATAATAATCAACCAAGGCCGAGGTTAGACACGGTACAGAGGATACACCGCTGATGACCAGAACGCCTTTATCTTTCGCGAGTTTATCGAGCGCGGTGATCCCCGCAACGAAGTCCCGTGCATCGGCAAGGTCAATATAATGCGCCCTTGCATTTATGCAGCTCCCCGCTACGTCATAGCTTTGCCCCTGAAATGGCCCCGATGTATGAATAACAATATCGGGTTTGATGGTTTGCAGGGCTTTTTCAAGGTTTTTGGTAATATCAAGTGCAGCCGCTTCGGGCGTGTTTGCGGCCTCAATAGTTTTGATAAAGCGCTGCGCCTTTTCAATTGACCGCCCCGCGATAATAACGGTGATATTATTTTCCTGCGCAAGTGTCTTGGAAATATAGCTCCCGAAATTCCCATACCCGCCAATGATGAGGATGCGTGAGGTCATTTTAACCTTACTTCATCTAGCCAATTCATAAATTTTCGATGAATACTTGCAAGATTTGGGCTTAAGTTATTTGTAAGATCAAAACTGTACGAAATTTCTATATTTTCTTTACTCCTAAAGCTGGATCGGCATTTTGCTGTGTACGATGTAGCATGACCTTTTTTCTTACAATCATAGTTTACAACGTCATCATTTTTAAGGGGCATCGCAAATACAATTCTATCATGTGTCTCAACACGCCTAATACCATGTTCTAAATCGGTAATTTTGGTCTTATAGGCCTTTTTAACCTTTTTGCCGTCACTGTCCTTTGTCCAATACTCTATTTCCTTTATTCTATTAAGCCACTCTTCGGAGAATAAATTATAATCAGGGCGGTAGCTTTTTTGGGGGGTAAACTCAAGAGTAATCTGCGTAAATGGCTCAATTGGCTCATAAGCCTCATAGCGTGATACATAATCGACTGTACTCATATCGCACTTATAATATCTATTTGGTTTATCGAGCATTATTTGATCAACTTTAGAATATACCGAACGGTCTAAATATATTGCAGCACCTTGTCTTTGAACATTTATGGACAATTCTCCCAATTCCAGAGTAACAACGCCACTACATTTAGGTTCTGGCATACATTCACTGGCAAGAAAATCCCGATCATATCCATCCTCGCAGGCACCTTGATCAATATTTTGCAACTGAGAAAAAACTATAGCTTTAGCCTTCTTATAGTCATGGACACCTATTGAGGCCAATTTCATTAAAGCTGGGTTATACATTATTGTTACCCCTATTACCGCGATAACAAGCAGGGTAAATAACAAAATTCTAAAAATGACTTTTTTCATTCGATTACTCCTTAATCTCAAAGCTGCCCGTATATTCATAAATCTGACCAAACAACGGGTGGGTGATGGTCACAAACATATCAAAGCGCATCTCATCTACCGGCGTTTCCTCCGCATGGCCTGCACCGATCAAAAATGTCAGTGGCACAGCTATGAAATGCCCGAACGCATAGAGCACATAGCCCTTATGCTTGAGCTTTACCCGCCCGTCTTCCCACATATAACGCATTTTCCATCCAAGGCGGGAGCGCATAACCTCTATCACCTCATCCCCCTTGGTTTGAACCATGCGCGATTTAAACGCGTAATCACCGCCCTTGAAACGAAAGACACGGTTGAAGTGAAAGAATTTCGTATCCTTATCGCTTTCAAATTGAACGGTAACGGGCACATTTTTTTCATTCGCAGGAGGAATGCCGCGCATTAACCAAAAGAGCCGCGCAAACCATTTAATCGGCCCCGCGCAGGACACATCCAAATGCCCGTCAACCACTGTCACATCATCCGTATAAGGGCGGTTTGCGTAATGCCGTTTCATGACGGGAGGCAGATCATCCAACGCCGCCCCAAAAATGGATTTGAAAATAGGATCGTTATTGCTCATACGGGTTTCATCACCATCAAAAAGAAAACCGCAACCAAACCGATAAAGGCAGGCCAACCAAGCACAAACCAGATTTTAAAGAGCTTATGATACCGCGCAGGCAAAGGCTCCCCGTTTTTCACTGCATGTGCGGCCATATTTTTCAGCTGTATTTGTATCCAAACAACAGGTAACCAGCACAGCCCCGCGATAAAATAAATCGCATAGGTTATTACGAGCCATAAATTCATCCAGTCGTATCCGCCTTGCCACACCAGCCAAGCACCGCTAAGAGGTTGCACGATGACGGCGGGAAAAGTAAAGAACGTATCGGCGAGGACAGTATTACGTGCGGCGTAGAATTTCTCATGAATGTTATCGGTGAACATAGAACGGAGCATAAAAAATGCAATTCCGATCCCACAGCCAAACAAAATCGTAGAACTTAAAATATGAATGGTTTTAATAGTGAGGTATATGTCCATAATAGTGTTATAGCAGAAGGTGGGTAAAAGCAGAATGTGTGAATTTTGTTTTAGGGGGGATTATTTTTGTTTCTTCCCTTGCATTTGTGGGGGAGGGGGCGTATAACGTGCGCACTGTCTTTAACGGTTATTCTTTTTGGCCGTTTTTATTGGCGCGGGATGGAGCAGTTCGGTAGCTCGTCAGGCTCATAANNGGAGCAGCCCGGTAGCTCGTCAGGCTCATAACCTGAAGGTCGTAGGTTCAAATCCTACTCCCGCAACCATTTTGTCCTGTATTTCAGGACTTCCGCCTTCTTCGGCGTTTTCCGCAAGTTCTTTGATTTGATCGAACAGCATTTTCTGTTCTTCTTTGTCATAGCGGCCTTGCGTTGAAATACTCAATATTCCAGCTAGATCACCATGAAGATCAACAATCAGGCTCTCTTTATTTTTATCTGGTGTCAGTACGATTTTATCAATCAATGAACGAATCAGCGTTGCAGCCTCTTGGCGGCGCTCGCTTGTATTCAAAGACGTGATCAGCCCTCTAACCTCTTTGTGATATTGTTGGGCAATGCCCGGATGCATCATCACTTTTATTTCTTCACTGTTTTCTAGAATGGCTTTGATTTCTTTTTGACGTGCTTCATTGGCATGCATTTTAATTTTCAAAGCTTCATTTGCAAAACCGTTACAAATAGCTTCAATCATTTCATCTTCCCTGACGACCAAGCTCTTAAGTTCTTTTTCTAATGAAATGCGCTTAGAATTGTGTTTTGAGCGCAACTCGTTCATATGGCGCGTATATTCATCACAGAAGACTTTGCATAGCTCCTCATCCATTAGATGGTCTTTGAGGGCATTTAATACGGCGCTTTCAAGTTCGTCCTGTCTGATTGTCAGTTTGTTATCACATGTGCCTTTATTACGGGCTGTAGAGCAGCCGTAACGGTCTTGCGATACTTTACTATAACCCCCGCCGCAGCAATCGCATTTTAGCAAATAGGAGAACAAATTCTTTGGGCGTTGTTTGCCCCAGAATTCTTTATGTTGCTTGCGGATTTCGCCTTGCTTTTCTTTTACTTTGTCCCATAGGTCTTGATCTATGATGCGCAGCTCAGGGACATCTTTTCTGATCCAGTCTTTTTCATCGTTTAGGCGTGACACACGCTTTCCGGTATCTGGATTTTTAATATAGCGCAGGCGATTCCATACTAACTGGCCAATATATAGTTCATTGTTTAGTATGCCCGTTCCGCGTTGGCGATTGCCGTAAATGGTGCTTGCCCCCCATTCTTTGCCAGATGGACATGGTATGCCGTCTTCATTAAGCTTTTTTGCAATAAATCTTGGAGACATACCTGCAAGATATTCTTTGTAAATATGCTTAACAACGGCTGCTTGTTCGTGATTGATTTTACGCTCGCCGCAAATTGGTTCTCCATTGGCATCAAAGGATTTTACAACATCATACCCGTATGTAATGCCGCCGCCGGATTTTCCTTTTTCAACACGACCACGAAGACCACGGCGCGTTTTATCCGCCAAGTCTTTTAAGAACATGGCGTTCATGGTGCCTTTTAAACCAACATGCAGATTACTTATTTCTCCTTCAGACAGAGTAATGATCTTGATGCCTGCAAATTGCATACGTTTGTAGATTGCTGCAATGTCTTCTTGGTCACGTGAGAGACGATCCAGAGCCTCTGCAATAAGAACGTCATATTTTCCTTCCATGCCATCTTGAATAAGTTTTTGAACGCTGGGGCGCAGCATGACGCTTGAGCCACTTATGCCGTGATCTGCATAACATTCAACAATACCCCACCCATTGGATGCTGCTTTTTCCTTACAAAGCCTGACCTGATCTTCAATAGAAGCATCTGTTTGTAAATCTGATGAATAACGGGCGTAAATTGCGGCTCTAGTCATGGCGCTATAACTCCTTTTCGGGCGGATTATTTTCTTGGATGAATTGATTATAATCTTTTTCAGCAGATGTGCGAGCAAGAAACTTTACGATTTCAATTATTCTTTCATCGTGCTTTGAGGCAGCACCTTTGTTCTTTGGCGGCCATGTGTTTTTTGTCTTTGGTGTATCATCGTAAATCAAGGCTTTCTCCTTTCTTCATATAAAAAGGATAGCGCAGTAATTAAGGGTTTTCGGGCGATTGCGGAATATATGTAATTTAGGAGGGGAAGATCAAATTAAAGCGGTGCATACGATTGCAACGCTTTAATGAGGTGAATAATTTAACATGTGTGACCTATAGCTTTAAACGGTTCTGGATTGATGATTTTAGCTGCGGCATCAAGAATCTCTAAACGAGGAATAGCTTTTGTATAATGCGCAGGGTTTTCTCCTGTTTCATCTGTTCGAGTAAATTGTCCGAACCATCGCCTTGAGTCATCTTCCGTAAAAACGTCATCAAACTCAGGAAGGTGATAAACATCCTTTTCATGCGTTAGAAGCCTTATGCAACATGCATCACGGAATATGTTTAAGACTTCTTCTGCAAGCTCTCGGCGTGATAAACGCAGATCAACAAAGGTATGCCAGATCAGAATATAATAGCCTTGTGCAATCAAGCATTCAGGCGGTGCTATAATGACGGTCATGGTCGTTTGACAGCCAAAGTGGCAGTAGTGATTATTGTGTTTCATAATGCTCTCCTTTTGTAGGGGAGAGCTGCGCAGCTCTTAGGTTAAGTTAAAATCAATGGTGTCCACACTTTAACAATACGCCTTCAAATAGTTTTTAGGTGTTTTGGTTCTTTATGATTTGTTCTAAGATTGTTTTTGAATAAGGAAACTTTGTGGAAACACATTACGACAAATATGAGGGTTAATGCTCGACAATCATAAAAAAATCGCAATTTTGAGAAAAGCCGCAGACATTTGCAAAAGCAAGTCTCACCCGCATTTTACGCAAGCTGAAATTATCAGGAACGCTCAAAAGGCAGGTCATCCAGATAATCAGACAACAAAAGGAACATTTTCAAAATACTTGGCTCAACCCGAAACATTCTTCGAAAATGTTCCCCTCGTATTCTACGACGTGATCCTTGATATGCTCAAAGAGCAGAACGTTGAGTTTTCTTTTTCTAGTGACGATCAAAGAATGAGCGCTGCCGACCTTCCACATGTTCTAAGCATGTTTATGGATGTATCTGAGCGTGATCAGAAGATCGCCCGCCAAAGCCTTCCTGGGGATTACTGGGGCTATATGCCTTCGATTGAAAAAGCGGGCAGCATCGTGAAGTTTGTTCTTCGTATAAGGGAAACCAGAGAAGGCGCGATAACCGCAGAAGAGCTGTTCTATTATCCAAAAGATGGATTCTCAGATATTGTGAAACAGCGTAGCCAAGGCTATATTCTTGGAAAAAATGGTCATGGTTTTATGATACTGGATGATCAGTCTTCATATTTGCCAAAAGTGTATTTGATGAGACCTGAACTTTCGCCAAGCCAAAAATGTATGGGATTTGATGGCGGTACAATTATTGTAAGCTCTAATCATCAAGGGATACATACTGTTCAACGTAAAATTAGATGTACTCGCTCAAAAGAGCCCATCCCTCAGAATAAAAACATTTTAATTGAAGAGCATGGCGTTGGTATTCATACGGCAGATACAAAAGATGCGGTTATTAAGCAGTTGTTTGAAACTTTGATGTCGTAAGACTTTAAGAGGTGACATCTATGGATGATGAAGATGAAAAAAGGCGTAAGGCTGGACGTGAGGTTATCAAGGCGATGGATAATATTAGACAAAATTTGATAGATCAGGGTGTTGATATGGACAAACTTCGTGAAGAAATGCTCGAAGAACTGGATATCATGCGCGCTGAAAAGGCGGCGGAGAAAGCCACTAGGCACTAAGGTAACATTAGCGTCAAAACATTTGTTATATATTTGGATTATAACTATAATCTCAACAAAATAAAAAAGGTGATTACTTTGGCAAGTCCAACAGCAATTTTAGAACCGCAAATTACGTTACATTCCGTTGAGGGTGACAACGTTATTTTACATGCGTCGGCTGAGTGGAAAAAGAAGCTTATAGAGTTTCTAGAATATGCGGCAATTACTGACGATGCGGAAGTAAATGCTTTTGTAACTCCTCATGAACTAAAACAGGCTCGGGATAGCATATCCCTACAAAGCCGATCTGAGAAAAATATAACGATCCCAAAGCTGCACCTTCTGGACATATACCAAGCTTTTCTCGCCCTGAATGTTCTATCGCCAAGCGCTTTTTATGATTATCCCGCAGATGATTTTGACAGGCTTCACGATGATTTTTTCTTTGTTTATGAAACAGTTTTCAAAGAAAAAACTCAGGGTTTTCGTCGCATAAAGACCGGATTAAGCGGAGGGTTCGATGGCTGAGCCTTCCTTGCTAACGTCCGATATTGTCATTGAATACATCGCGCGAGGCCATGCCTTCAACAAGCATGTTCTGGGCTACGATCACGAACCATCAATGACAGGTCTGAACGCTTTTCGTGAAACAGAAAGCCGCGGGCATTTTGATAAACAAGCGAACAGATGGATGCCTCCGCAACATTTGGGAGATGATCTGTTTATTGAAACGCCTGATGACATGGCAGACCACATTAAAACTACATTTCTAACATCACGCAATACAATAGGATATATTTCAAATAAGACTGGCGGCGTTAATCTATTCAATACTAAGGATAATGTCGCCTTACATATCTCATGGAACAATAAAGATCGCGATTTTGGCTCTGTCTATCGCTACCCCAGCACACCAACGCGTTTCATGCTGGCGGCAAAAGCTGAGAAAAAGAAAGCAGAAATTTTAGGGATTCCTTTTAAAGCTATAAATAATATGGATGATCCCGAGGCGGCGATGAACGCCGTTGAAGTGTTGATTGATGACATTAATACGAACCCGCAGAACTATTTGTTTAATCCGAACAACCATGACAGCACTGTACAAAATCGAGTTTTAGCTAATGCCTCGCGCCCCGGTAGAGATTGGGAAAGTGATGAAGTTTTACGTGCGCCCAATAATGTCAAAGGACACAGTAAGTCTTATGCGGAAGAGAATAAGCTTGATGTTGCGGCGTCCGATTATGTGTGTATCAAAGAGGCAAGCGCAGATGAGTTTAATGTTGGCCGTGCTCGTAAATCATTGCGTTCGGGGCGCGTATTAAACTCGATAAAAGAACATGGATTTGATAGTGCCCCCGAGCCCATTCTGGCTATAGCTTAGTTCTGCTCCATAAGTCGCAGGAGCAGGCATTTTATATACCTTTTGATTAGGTAACTTTACCACCGACATAAAGCCAACGTGACTGTATGCGGACGAACTCAGATATCTCGTGCATGATTTCCATTTCGTCAGAGTTTGATGATTGATTAAACCAAGCATTAAACTCGACCGTTCCATTGTCGCCTTTTTGTGATGATGAAATAACTTCTAGGCGCTGCCAGTCGACTGCTTTTTCTGATAGTTCTGATGCTGTTAAACCCATTGCGGAGGCCGGAAACCAAGTTGAGAGCAAATATTCACCATAACCACCGAGTGCATATGCCGAAAAACGCGAACGCATAAGCTGTTCAGGTGTTTTGGCATTTTGTTTGCCGGAAAGAAACCGATCACAGCATTTAGCAAAAGGCTGAGGTTTACCACAAATACATGATTTCATATCAGATCTCTTCGGCTAAAAGCGGACATTTAGTTATATATAAAAATTAATCAAATATCCGAACATTTTTGTAACGCTCGACAACATCTATACTCATACATTTAAACTTAAGATGGAAACCAAAGGATTCCTTTAGCTCAACGGCTATATATGGAGGCAGGGGCTTACCACTGGTGAAAAAACCGCGTTTTTCATAGCTCATGTTCAAGTCATACATACTGTTGTCTGGGTTATTAGCTGACATATTAACTTCTCCACAATCGCTGAACTTTAACTTAACATAGAAAGGTTCTTCTAGAGCGCAAAGTTCAAAATCTATAATTATTTGCGAGCCAACCCAAACATCATCATCTGGCCTTAAATCCCCTTTCCAATAACTGTAATGATGTACTTGGGCATCATGAAAACTTGGCCAATCACCATCAACAAGTACCAGCTCACTATTTTTTACATCTTCTTTTGGATTAAATTCACTCATTGTCTTTACCAGTTTTGTTTTTTTATTCTAATAAACGCTAGATTTGGCTTGTATGTAGGCATTTTAGTCGCACACGACCGCACTAAAATTTATAACTATCTGTACATTAAGGGAACTTCTAACGGTTAACAAATATTGTTTTTCGAATGCTTTTTTATTTCATAAAAGAAATAAACGGACATTTACTTGCTGGGAATGAGCGTGCGCCGTCATAGCCGATATAGGTGCAAGATGTAATGTGAGGGTATTCTTTGCTTCCGTAATATCTATATTCCCAGAGCATATAAGGCATGCCATGCAAATAAATGTAATAGCCCCCTAGGACAAGCGGGCTAATGGCGACTGAAGCCCGAAGCAAAATAAGAATGATGAAAGGCAAGAGCCGGAGCGCTATACGCCCTCTATATTTTTTGGGTTTTGTAAATCCAATAACTTTTGCTTTTCTCATGTTTTAAACCCCTAATAGCGCAAATGCAGTTTTGTTTTTCCTTTGTATTTTTTTCCGTACATTGGATCGATATCAGCCCAGTTTTTCCAAGGGCTAACTTCATGATACCCAACCTTGAGCGCATGAATGGGCGGTTGGCCACGTACTAGGATAATACTGTCTGGAAACTGCCGGACTTCATCCGGTGTAAGAAGAGGCCTCGCATGTTCGCCAACGCTCAAATTCACGGGATCATGGATAACATGGCCAAGATTATAATTATCTCCCTTTACTGTTGTATCTCCCAAGGTTCTGGATACGAGTAATGCCGTTTTATGGGACTGGATTGCAAAGAGCTGCTGGCACTCACATTGCTCAAGCAAGGTTTCTAAATCATCCTTGCCGTAGGTTTTTGCAAAAGCATCCAAAGACTGGAGCGCAAACCAAACACGGCAACCGTAACCGCGCAGTTCCGTGAGCTTTGCTGTTAAACCTTGTATCTTGAAATTAGCAGCCTCATCAAAGAGGAATAAAACCTGTTTACGGCTCTGACAGCGCGTCAATTCTGTTAAGGCGCACCAGCCGAGTAATCCAAGCCAAGGCGCATATACAGACATTCTAGTGGGGTCAGCGATCAAGAAAACAGTGGCCTTTTGTTTTTTTAGATCAGAGAAACGAAAATCACAGGCGCTGGTGCTTTCTGAAAGCCAGCCACTTGCGCTGAACGCTGATAAAGCCTGCACAGCGCCTTCACGAAAAGATTCCCATTGGCGCTTGTCGTTTTGCTCGACCTTGGCCAGAAGATCGTGCGCAATGTCTGCAAGATCACCTTTGATGCAGTCAGTTGTGGAGGAGATATAAAGCGCCTCCTTGAGTAGGACTTCGTTGCGGAGGAGCCTGAGAACATCGCTTAAATTTGGCGATTTATCTGTTTTATGGATCACAAGATGAAGAATGCAAAAGACAATAATCATTCTGCCGCCGTTGCGAAAGAATGAGTTTTCACCAGATTGTGGTGGTTCTGTTAAGAGTTGAAGCGCAATGGATTGAGCATCTGTAATTAAATCCTCATGGTTTCCGCTTTTCCAGCTATCTACTAATATTTGTAACGGATTATAGCGTGCTGGCTTTCCGAGTTTTTTCTCAAAAAGACGCGCTGGGTTGACACAATAAACTTTATTTTTATGCCGTTTTTCTCGTGCGCGTTTTGTTATGCATGCCAAAGTACCTTTGAGATCAGGAACGATCATCGGCATGCCGTTATGCAGAAGTGCAGGAATAAAGAAATTCACAGTTTTACCGCCTCCAGCAGGAGAAAGCGTTAAGCCATGTGTTTCACCGGAGAAAAATATGGGTTTACCACTTCTTGCTGATGTTCCCAGAAACAGGCCATTGGTTTTAAACATACCGCCGCGCTTGAGGTCTTTTTCACTTGCCCATCTTGCCGATCCATATTTTTGGGATGGAGTTAAGGCGTACCAACGCAGGAGAAGGTTCCGTACCAAGTCCAAAAATGAGAGCGTGAATTTAAAAACTGAAATACAAAGAAGCAGAATACATATCTGGCGCAGCCAATAAAGCCCTTCAGATGTTGGTTCTACATAAAGGACTATATAGAGCAAAATTGCTGATACGATCATTTTTTGTATAACGGATTGATCTTGTCGTCTCGCCATGATGTCTGCCTTTCAAAAAAATGGCCTACCTGTTAGGGCAGGCCTTGAGGTGTGAGGAGGGAATTCTGTTACAGTCCGAGAATTTTCTTTGGCTCAATAATTAGCCAATTATCATTAGCTGCTTTTCCAGAGTTCAGAACGTAATCTCGCTGGGTAGAGGCATTCCCTGTTTTGCCTTTAAAATGAAATGGAAGGCCGTAGGTTCTATCGCCAATAGCAAGGCGAATTTCGCCGTTTACGCCTGCTTCAGAAGTTCCCCCATACCAGTTGATTGCAATAAAGGTATCGCGCAAATCAACGGCATGTTTAAAGGTGACGGTTTCATATCCCTTCACGGCCTTTGGAGAGTTTATGAAGTCTTTGTGGTAAAGGCCTTCGGCTGTCTTTGTGTTTCCAAAATACAAAACATCGGCTACATGATTTGGACGAACGTAGATATCCAAGTCACAAACATCACATGTCCAGCTAATGCCGATCTCCACCTTATCCGCAATGCGCAGAGCACTTTTTGTCGGAGGTGAGCTTGTTAGTTCGCGCTCATGGATAGATGCTTTTTTGCTCACAGCCGGAGACATTTCAAAGGTTTCCAGCTTGTCAGTATGTTCACGTTTGAAGCTGTGCGGTAGGGCGCCTGCGCTATCACGAACACGCATCCAGAATGTTGATGCATCATCTGTAAAGCTTGAAAGAACGCCACCTTGGGCTTCTATGTAGAGCGTCCACATTCTTGTGATATAGTGCCGATAGCTGTCGTTGATTTCCCAATCCTTGCTCGGATACAGAATGTGAATTCTTGCCCCTTGCAGATAGGATTCTTTGCCCACGGTGGAAAATACGCTTTTATCGGCTTGAGCGCTGAAATGACCATCGCCTGCAAATTTTCCGCCGCGCATATCCCATGATGGTGTTTGAAGATCAACATAGATAGGGCTGCCCAGAATAACGATATCTGTATCCGTTAGTGGCGCATAGTTTTGTGCCAAAAACGTCAAGAACTGCGGAATTTTTACTGAGCCTGTAATGCCGTTGCTTAGATCAGAGTGATCAGCCTGATACATGGATTTGACAGAGGCGGCAACGCTGCGATTATATTGCAGCAAAGCTTTGACGCTTGTATAATTTTTGTTGGCTGGTTTGGTAAATGTACCCATAAAGCGTCTGTTTTCTGCATCAAAGATATTCGCATGCTCACCTGTTTCAAGATTTTCAGAAAGATAACGCAAAACTTGCACCATTTGTTTCTGCCCATCTTGAGCGCTTAAGACTGGTGATAGCCCAATGATAAGACTTTTGGCCTCTGCGTTAGTTGTCAAACCAGCAGATAGCAATGCTAAAACTGCAATCGTCAGTAATTTTTTCATGGTTGATTTCTCCTTTTTTTGTGAGTTGAGGGCTTCGCTGTGATCCCCATGCAGTCTTGCGACTTGACGCTTGTAGTGCAGGATTTGGGAATTGATGTAAGCTTTGCGAGCAGCCTTTAAGGTATTGAGGCGTGCTGTGTTTTGTGTGAATGATTTTCTGCGTTCATCATGATCAGCACGTAAAAGCTCAAGGTTTTTCTTGCGCTCGTCATAAGCTGGATTAGAAATCAATGTTGTGGGCGCGTATGTTGCCCAAATATCTCCGGCCACTTGAAACAGCGTTGCACCAACAAGCATTTCTGCAAGGAGCTGAACAACCGTAAACGCTGAGCCTTTGCTTGAATCGCTATCATTGCCGAGGCTGTCCCAATCAAAGCCGGATGCCGCCGAACCGAATGTCATGCCAAAGAGAACGACCCAAGCAAGCAATGAGATTGCGGATGCCCCGTAAAGCAGCATGGTGTAACGCTTTTTGAATTTATCGTTTTGGATTGTGGCACTGAAAAATTTCAAGGCGATGCTACCAATCGGAAGCAGTCCTGAGAGCATCATTGCAAGGCGTGGATCATCTAAAAAGACGGGCGTTCCTGATGCCATGATAATGGAATAGACGTTTGTCGCGCCCATTAAAACGACGAGCAAGCCGCATAACAGGCAGCTTAATCCAATAGTGAAATCCTTTGACCAGATCAAAAGCTGTAATGGCGTTCTGTCTTGTACTCTTTCATTTCGACTGTGAGCCGCTTTGATTGTCGGGCTGGTTGCAAAGAGTATTTTTTCTTGTTCGTCTATGGCTTGTTTTGATCGTTGTACCGAGCTTTCTTGATTGCTGATATCCGCTTCAAGATAAAAAATTTCTTCGCCGCGTATCATATCAAAAGCTAATCCAGCCTGTTCTTCGATAAGTTTTGAAGAGTCACGTTGATCTGCAAGCGCAAGGGCAGCGCCGATTGTCCCGTTAATATCCGGTATGGAATTGATGATGTCTTGCGTATTTGTCTTAACAATTTGGTTCATGGCAGTCTCCTTTGTTGTGCGTTTTCCTAAGCCCATGATATGGCCGCACACGCTCTGAGCTGGGCGTGTTCCTCAAGGTTTACTAAGGGAGCTTTGTTTCTTCTGTCTTTTCGGGATGTCTGAAAAATGAAGTGGGGTTCAAAAAAGCTCTATGCACCTTTTTGTGTTTCATGATGGATGCTGGCCGGACGCGGAGAAAAAGCAATAACGCTGCCCGCACCAAAAGACCGTGTTGGTTATTGCTTTTTCCCCTTATGCGTCTCGTGCCTGTTCGCCTTCCATCAACTCAAAAGGAGGCATAGGCCATGAACACAATATTTTACTTTAAACATCTAAAAACAGTGGAGGAGATCAAAGCGCATTACCGCAATCTTGCAAAAGAAAATCACCCTGATCTTGGGGGCGACCCCGATGTCATGAAGGAGATTAACGCTCAATATCAAACCGCTTTGAAATCTTGTGACGGACAGCGCAGCGAAGATCGCGAATATAAATACAAACCGGATGTCGAGCAGGAACTCATGGATAAGCTTTTTGAGCTTTTGAAACTCCGTGATCTTGACATCGCTCTTATTGGCTACTGGATTTGGGTTTCTGGAGATACGAAACGTAACAAAACTGCTTTAAAAGAGGCTGGATTGCAATGGAATTCAAAGCGAAAATGTTGGTATTACAAGCCAAAAGATTGGAAGCGCACATATCAAAGCAAAGGCAATTTGAATGAACTTGCCAGCAAATATGGTTATCGCGGTTTTCAAACTGCAAAAGAAGTGAAGATGCCCGCCACCGTTTAGGCGGGCTTTTTTCTGCCCTCATGAAATTTAAAATTATTGGAGAAAACTATGACAAATTTAATTGAACGCTCACCTGAAACTTTGAAGATTGCCGCCTTAAATGATGCATGCCGCAAATATGTGATGATGCCCGTTTTTGGAAAACCCGAAGTGCCATGTCAGATTTACATGACGCGGGGCATTATCAACTTGCCGCCTGAAGACCAAATTATCATTGCGGCAAAAGTTCGCGATTTTGATAACTTCACGGAAGATAATGACCCACATGGAGAACATGATTTTGGTTCACTTGAACATAATGGTAATCGTGTTTTCTGGAAGATTGATTATTACGATCAAGATGTGAAATACGGCAGTGATGACCCAGCGGATATTTCGCGAACAGTACGTGTTTTAACAATCATGCTTGCTGAGGAATATTAACGGATTTCATATCCGTCCTTGTAAACGGCTTCGGCATTTTCCGGAGCCGTTTATATATAATAGCTTTGGCCGTTAGTAAACTAAGTTACCATATCGTTATCAGTAATATACCCTAGCATCGGCAAGTTTTTGAAAAGAGCGGGCGTTTTCAGTCATCACATCATTCTTAAGCGTATTGAGCTCTTGTGTCAGGGCTATTAATCCAGCCTTTGTTGCATGCCCGTCTTTGAAAACAGTTCTGTGTCCATCAGGTACAGATATATTGGCTCTTAAACTTTCATCCCATACTAATCTTTCGCAATATTGACTGCAAGATTCGAGAATAGCTAATTCCATTTCATCTCTAAAATTTAGTAAATTATCATCCATATTGTATGCGATTGCTACAATATCATAGCTTGATAGATCGATTTCTTCAGTGTCGTATGCTAAAGATTTCATCAGCCGTGCTGCTTTTCTGATACCGCCGTTTACACGGTCATCTTTTAAATCAATGTAGGCGTTATGAAGAAAGGGAGTGTTGCCAATTCTTGTTTTGTTTTTGGCATCCAAAATTTTAACGCCTCTGTACACTTCTTCGCGATGCTGTGCGTACAAATTAGTATTGTACCAATTGCTTGGCACAACATCAATTTTTCGTCTTAAAGAGCCACCTTCAAGGCATATGGATTTTCCACCTGAGCTGTCTACAGAGACTTCTGGGAATGCACTATCAAGAATTCTTATCTCATCATTTCTTAAGTTCATTAAATCTTGTAAGGGGTCGCCCTGATATGGGTCTGAAGGCGTTTGTGGTAATTCTAAGCTTACAAAATCAGTAAGAATTGTAAGCAAATCAATATCACTTTTTGCTTTGATGTGCGTATCGTTTGTGACAGACCCTTGGTATCTTAAAACACAATTTTGATCCAAGGATTTTTCGAGTTGATTCCAGACACGTTCACCTTCTGCATAGGTGGCTTTTGTGTAAGCGGGGTCAATTGGCTGCATTGCCCCTAGTACATATTTAACGGAGTCACTTTGCGTAAGGCGCTTGTATACCTCATTGAGTTGTGTTGCATTTTGAATTTCATTATCAATTCTACGGTTGTAAAGCCTGTCTAATCTGCTCGTCATTTTATTTTCCTTAGCGTTAAGGAACCAACAGTACTTCTGTGTTGATCCGTAAAATAATGTCCTTCACCTTCTGTGCAGTCTTGGTTAAATATAATTTCCGCAGCCCCGTCATGCTTGTTAAGGGTATCTACGATTGCTGTGGGATCATTCTGATAGTGATATAAGATTTTGAAGCCTTGACCTTCTAGGCGCGTAATGCTTGCCGAAGTGCTGCGTGATACTGACTCTTTGGTTTTAAGGCGAATGATGATCTTGGACCATGATTGGGTTATATTGATTTCTGCTTTCCAAGCATAATTGGTTTCTTCACCTGCTTTGATTAATGTAATTCCTGAGCATTCCCATTTGCCGTTTAAATCCGGCATAAGCAAAAGTTTTCTTACATGTTTGCATTTCCATAGAAATTGGTTGAAAAACCAAAATATTGTACCAAAAACCATAAAAACGGATAGGCCAGTTAAGGGCAGTGTCCAACCACCCAGATTTTCTTGAACTTGGGATAGTGCCTGATTGATAAAAGGCGTGGCAATTATCGCGAGAAACGCTAAAGCAAAGAGAATTTTCTCTTTTGGGTGTTTGTCTATTGAGTAATCATGCATTTGTAAGCCCAATCAAATCTAAGTGATTTATTTTTTATCTTTTGGTGGACACGGGTCATTGCCGTGGCTATCAGACCTTGCAATTTTTCCATCCTTATTGTGAATGCGAAATTCCGTATTTTGGTTTCTGCTAATTTCACGACCGCGATCAACAGCATCCGATTTGCGGTCAAAATGACCACTTGCCCGTTCCGCTCCCCCACGTTTAACATCCCAACCCCCGTCAGGGTTAGGCACAACATGATGTGTGTCTGGTCCTTTTTTACTCATTATCATCTCCTTTATATGTTGGTTAGGTGATATACATTGTATCGCTATAGTGATACTTACGGTATAACTTGAAGCATCGCTTGTCAATAACAAAAAGTATCGCTATAGTGGTACTTCTAAAATGTACGCTTACAAAGGAGTTCTGCGATGTCTAATGCGTTAGGCGATAAGATACGACAACTAAGAAAACACCACGGACTTACGTTAGACGAGCTGGCAAAACGTGCCGATTCGAGTAAGGGTTATATTTGGGAACTTGAAAACCGTGACACAAGAAACCCTTCCGCAGATAAGCTTATGAAAATTGCTGAGGCTTTAGAAACAACAGCAGATTTTTTGCTGGATAAGACTAAATCAGAGCCTGATGCTGATGACATGCAAGCAGCGTTGTATCGAAATTTTGAGAAGCTGGACAAAGAGGATAAAGAGCGTTTCATGAAAATGGTGAAGGATTGGAGTAAAAGCTAAATGAATCTCCCCGCAACGCCCGTTGCTTGGGCGATTAAAATATCTACCTTACTTCAGGCAGTCCAAACAGGCACGGGCGAGCCTATGTATCCTGTCAATGTTCAAGAAATCGCTCAGCATATTTCCAAACATTTCTTTCCAAACGCGCCGATTACTAAAATTTCAGGAGAAGCATTTAATGGAAATTTTGAAGGTGCGCTAATTCAAGTGCCCGGAACTAAAAACTCATGGGGCATTGCTTACAACACTGCTATAAAATCAAGCGGACGTATAAACTTTACCCTAGCGCATGAATTTGGGCATTATCTGTTACACAGAGAATCTTTAAAAAATGGTATTGAATGTAGCCGTCGAGACATGATGCGATGGGACGGCGAACACAATAAACGCGAAGCAGAAGCCAATGAATTTGCTTCTTATCTTTTGATGCCGAGAAATCTTTTCGAAATTGAAATGCAAAAAGGGGATTTATCGCTTCATTTGTTGCAGCATGTTGCTGATTACTTTGATGTTTCGTTAACTGCTGCAATTCTCAAGTGGCTATCATTTACAACCGAAAGAGCCATGCTTGTAGTTGGAAAAGATGGTTTTGTAGATTGGGTTTGGCATAGCGAAAACTTGATAAAATCAGGCGTTTATATGCAACCAAAGAGAGAGCCGATTGAATTGCCTCTTCAATCTCTTGCGGCTAATAAGGATATCGAATTTGATAACGTAACTGGAGTCACTCATAGTGCTGGTGTTTGGCCATTTAAAGAAGATGTTCAAGAAATGACGGTGCATGCTGACACTTATGACATGACTATAACGTTGCTTGTTTTTCCTAAGCACGCTTCTCGCCAATGGAGCGAAGATGAAGAAGAGCCAGAACCGTATGATAGCTATGATAACTTTGTATCTTTCGATAAAAAGATGTCAGGGAAGTAAATGACAAAAGAAACCCTGCATGTATACACCCGCGTTTCTACACAAACACAGCAAGATGAAGCGATATCTCTTGTTTTGCGGCAAGAACTCGGCATTCAAAAAGCCAATGAATTAGGCTTTGAGTACAAAGTGTGGAATGAAGGTGAAGCAAGTTCAAAATACGAAAATTTTGTAAACCGTCCCGTCCTACTGAAGCTTATTTCTGAAATAGATGCTGGAAATGTCGATCATTTATGGGTTTATAATAATGATCGTTTGTCTCGTAATAGTGGTATAATCAGGCTAACTTTAAATGTTCGCTGTTGGCAGTAACTAGAGTAAAAAACAGAGTTAAGGCGGTCCGCAAGCTGTGTATTGTAATACACAATACGCTTGGCAAGGGAGACGCTGCGCTCTCCCGTTGCATCCCTCTGGCGGATGGCGCGATGCGGGAACAAAATCCGTTCCAACCTTTCACACCATCAAAACGTATCGCCGTTTTACCACTTGAAATCGGAGCATTCGCGCTCCCCTTACAACCCCATCGACAAAAGGAGAAGTTGCTCTCCCTTTGAACCCATTAAACAGGACTTGGGAGAATTGCCTCTCCCACCTGCACCAAACCCATGCATAAACGGATGCCAGTTTAATCACCATTTAGGGGAGCGTTCCTGCTACCCCTAAAAACCCCATGATGATTTCATCAAGACCAAAGAGCATTTCATAGCCCTTTGGAATCCTCGATTGCAAAATTTATGAAGCTTATATTTCTTGCGAATATCCCTGCTGATGCTTTTGAGTGCGGTCGGAGAAGTCCTGCATGTCGCGATATAAGGAAATGTCTTTCCTCAATTCTCGCAAACGATCATGATAGTTTTCGCGCTTGGTTTGAACATGTGTTTGTAGCTTGTTTCTCTGCTCAAGCTGATTTTCAATAAAAGTCTGTTTTTCATTTCGGTCACGTCGTTCACATCTGATCGTTTCCAATTCGTTCAGTCTTCTTACTTTTTGATATTTACCTGTAATCCTATGCCAAAATCCTGCAACGCCACGCGGCAAGCGCTCATAACGTTGCTTTTCTTCTTGTGTCCAACGCTCTGTCTGCTGTGAGCTTAATGCTTGCCGTTCGTTTCTGTGGCGTTCTTTCAAAGACTTAATTGCTTGCTGTAAGGGATGACGATCTTTTTCGATATTGCTTTTTGTATCGGCAATATATTGCTCTATCTGCGGCGTCATCTTTTGCGCGATTTGGTCTTGCACTTCTTCTATTGAAGGTAAATCTTTTGGATTACCGAGTTTTTGTTTCAGCTCTTTGGTTTTGACCTCAGACCATCTGGAGAGTGAATAAATCTCGCCCTTATAATCAATCGCGACATAACCACGACGATCTCCACGCGCCAGCCAAAAACCATGTTCACGCAACGCATTTTTATAAGCGGCTTGGTTGTCTGATGTTTCCCAAGAATTTTTGAAAAGTGCTTTCAGAAGGCGCGGACCTTCTTGTGCTCGTTTTGCCTGTTCCCATTCCTGACGCGTAAAATTTAACGGATTTGCATAGGCTTTATCCAAAAACCCTTTCGGAATGTCCCAGTCATACTTCAGATACGTTTCTTTTGAAATGTCATTAAGTTTTTGCTTATAGAACGGGAGATTGATCGCAGTCATGCTATCAGCATCAATGCGTGACCAAACGCAATGCGCATGCCGTCGACCTTCTTTTTCATGGAATACGAAAATGCGCGGCTGGTTTTCTAAACCGAGCCTTTGCTCAATGTCATCGAGAGCTTGTTCAAAATACTCAATCGGGACATTTTCTTTATGAGGAGGATTGAGGGAAACTGAAAACATGAATTGCGAGCATTTTGTTCCTCTGGCAGAGGCTTCCATTTCATGGAACGCTTCATGTATATCCGTTGAAAGAAAGCCCGATATCTCATGGATTTCGACATGATCATTTTCCTCTAAATTCATGAGGTGTCGTGCCATCTTTGCCGCTCCTGCTCGTTGATTACCTTCGAGGATCATTGCCTTCACCCTCACTATGATACAGGCCGAGCCCCTTAATGAGCGCTTTTCGCATCCATGCGATATCAGAAAACGCCTGCCTCAAATCTTCTTCTATTTCCGGCATAAGAAGCAGAGAACCGGAATTAGCAGCCCGCGCAAGTTGGTTTAGATTATTGGCGATGCGTGATGCGCCTAATTTTGTAATGAGCTCGGCCAAGATTTCATGATCTTTAACTGGGCGTTTCATTCGACGTTTACGCGGTGTTGGCTCATCAAAAAGCCGGGAGCGAATATAAGTGCCAAGCGGCATATCACCCGCATCATACTCAAGTCTTTCACGCTCCTCTTTCGAAAGGCGCAAGCAAAATGGTGATGGCTTGTTTGGTATCTTATCGCTCATGAGAATAGAATAAGCTGGAAATGTAGAAGGTTTGGGCGAAGTGGCTTAAATTATAAAATATATGTAATGACATATTTAATTTTTATATTATATGTGATAGCATATAAAAATGATTGATGATTTTGCAAAAAAATTACAAGAGGCACGAAAAGCAAAAGGGCTTACGCAAGGGGAGCTGGGCGCTAAAATTGGCTTGCCTCAAAGTCATATCTCACAAATTGAGGCGGGCAAAATTGATGTCCGCCTATCCAGTTTACTTGAAATAGCACGCCTTCTTGATCTTGAGCCGATGCTTATTCCGCGCCCGATGATACCGGCTGTCCGCGCCATTACATCTGATCGTTCTGATGCGGGCAAAAGACCTGCTTGGCGAGCCAATACTGAAGATGAGGAGTTATCATGACTGTTGTTCTTGATGTTTTGTTAAATGATACATTGGTTGGGGCTTTAACACAGTTGCCCGGTGGGCAGATGGTATTCTCTTTTGATAATGCTTATTTCTACGAAGAAAATCGCCCTGTCTTAAGTCAGTCTTATTATTCCGAGACGGGTGAGTTACTGCTCGATCCTAAAGCCTATAATGTGAATGCCCCCCCATTCTTTTCGAACCTATTACCGGAAGGGCCGTTGCGCAATTATCTAGCCGAACGTGGTGAAATAAAGCCTAGTCAAGAATTTAAAATGTTGAAATTACTTGGTGAAGATTTGCCAGGTGCAGTCATTATCAGGCCATCAAAAGAATATTCTGGCGACGAAACCGATGTCGAGGTTGCGGAGGGGCAAGGTGATACTCAAGTTCCGCTTAGGTTTTCATTGGCTGGCGTACAGCTCAAATTTTCAGGTTTGATGGAGCGAAGCGGCGGGCTTACGATTCCTGCAAGCGGCATGGGCGGAGATTGGATTATCAAGCTTCCTGCTGCTGATCATGACAATGTGCCGGAGAATGAATATGCCATGATGCACATGGCCGGAGAAATTGGCATTCCAATTCCTGAAATCAAACTCGTTCCTCTAACAGACATTAGCGGCTTGCCTACATTTGGGAAGCTGAGAGGTTTGAATGCTCTGGCGGTGAAGCGATTTGATCGTGGTGATAATGGAAGCCGAACACATATAGAAGATTTTGCTCAGGTGTTTGATGTGTTGCCTAATAATAAATACGAAGGTGTGAACTTTAGAAACATTACTCAAATGATTTGGACTCTCAATGGTGAGGATGGGCTGCGAGACTTTATAAAGAGATTGGCTTTCACAGTTTTAACAGGCAACGGAGATATGCACCTAAAAAACTGGTCATTCATTTACAAGGATGCTCGTACGCCAGAGCTCTCTCCTGCGTACGACATGGTTTCAACTGTGCCTTATATTCCTAATGATACGCTAGCCCTAAACATTCTTAAGGTAAGTGATATGCATCTTTGTGACATTGCTTTATTTGAGAAAATGGCTGAAAAAGCAGGCGTTCCCAAAAAAGTTGTAACTGATACAGTTAAAGAGACAATCGAGCTTACACGCTCTGCATGGTCTCAAAATAAAGCGCATTATGATATGCCATCAGAAATTACGAAGATTGTAGATAAGCATATGAAGGACGTATTCTGATGGGTCTTGGCTGATAACATACAATCTGCTAACTTCCTGATTTTTAATATAGAAACTAAGGTTAAATAGTTGAAAAAATTTAAGATTATAGATTTATTTGCTGGTCCAGGGGGGCTGGGAGAAGGTTTTTCAGCATATTCAAAGAATGGCGTTAAACCATTTAAAATTGCCGTTTCTATAGAAAAGGATGCTTTTGCTCATAAAACACTTACTTTAAGGAGTTTTTTTCGTCAGTTCAGAGACGTTCCAAAAGAATACTATCAATATTTGCAAAATAAAATATGTCGTGAAGAACTTTTAAACCTTTATCCTGATGAAGCACAAGCCGCATATGATGAAGCTTGGCTAGCGGAGTTGGGAAGCCCTGAATTCCCTCATGAAACAGTAGTAGAAAAAATAAAATCGTGCCTTACTGCTGAAGAAGAATGCATATTAATTGGTGGCCCTCCTTGTCAAGCATATTCACTTGCGGGCAGATCCGCTATGAATAAAAAAGAAAACTTTGAGGATGATCCTCGCCATACACTTTATCGAGAGTATCTTAAAATTATTGCAGAGTTTAAGCCTGCTGTATTTGTAATGGAAAATGTTAAAGGGATACTTTCCTCGAAACTGGATGGCGAATTTATCTTTGATAAAATTTTAGAGGACTTAAGGATTCCTCAAAAAGGTAATTCGAAAGAGAATGAAACGTATACTATATTTTCTTTGGTTACGGATAAGATGCCAGAGGATTTAAATAAAAAAGATTTTATAATAAAAGCAGAAGACTATGGAATACCGCAGGCTAGGCATAGAGTAATATTATTAGGAATAAGAAACGATATTAAGAGTGTCCCAAGCCCCCTCAGGAAGGTTGAAGAAAAAGTTTCTGTAAAAGATGCTATCGGAGACTTGCCAAAACTCCGGTCGGGACTCTCCAAGCTAGAAGATAGTTATTGTAATTGGGTAGCAGAAATCCGTAAATTTAATAACAGAGCAGATGTGTATCCTAATTTGTCTCGAGGTGCTGAATTTATATCCCAGAATGCTAATCCTTGCTTTTATAAAGAATGGTTTTATGACTCCAAGATAAAGGGCGTCGTTAATCATGAAACAAGAGGGCACATGTCCTCCGACTTACATAGATATTATTACATAGCGACGTATGCTTCTAAAGAAAGGGTTTCTCCTAGACTAGACAAGCTACCATTGGAATTATTGCCTCAACATAAAAATGTTAAACAAGCAATTAGAAGTAAATCTCTTTTTAGTGATAGATTTAAAGTTCAAATGGACTTTAAGCCTGCCACAACAATAACTTCACATATTTCGAAAGATGGTCATTATTTTATTCATTATGATCCGATGCAGTGTCGGAGTTTAACTGTGCGTGAAGCTGCTCGCCTACAAACATTTCCTGATAACTATAAATTTGAAGGCCCGCGAACTGCGCAATATCATCAAGTTGGTAATGCTGTTCCACCTTTGCTAGCAAAACAAATAGCTGAAATCGTATATAAGCTTTTAGATGTTGAGTGTAACGGGGTTACAAAAATCAACAAATAGCCAATGTGGCGACATTGATTTTATAGTGTGTGCATGTGATAAATTATAAGCTACTGAAATTAGACGAATAATTTTTTATGTATAATTTAGATGATTGTAAATAATATGAAATCAAAAGAGCTACCACCGTATGCACCATCTCTTACAGAGACAATGAGAGATATAGGGTACTCTCTGGAAACAGCTGTGGCTGATATTATTGATAATAGCCTTGCGGCCAAGGCTGAACGAGTTGACATTGTGTTTAACTTTGAAGGCGGAGCACCATCGTTGGCGATAATCGATAATGGTGAAGGCATGGGTGGTGATGAGCTGGCTCTTGCCATGCAGCACGGCTGCATTAACCCTAGAGATAAAAGAGAGAAGCATGATCTGGGTCGATTCGGCCTAGGTATGAAGACTGCTTCGTTTTCTCAATGTAGAAAATTAACTGTTATAAGCAGAAAAAATGGAGAAATAAGTGGAGTAATTTGGGATCTTGATCACATAGCAAAGACGGAATCGTGGACGTTACTTGAAATGGAAGATGCAGATATTAGTGCATCACCATATGTGGATCACCTTCATGATACAGGAGGCACAATGGTTGTCTGGGAGGTGCTTGACAGGTTATTAGAAGGAGACCCGAACACCCCTATTAAAGATATTTGCTATGAAAAAATAGAAAATGTAGAGCAGCATTTAGCTTTGGTATTTCATAGATATATTTCAGGCGAATATAACAATAAGAAACTTGGTATATTTATTAATGGCATGAAGGTCACGGCATTTGACCCATTTTGTCTAAAGAATAGAGCTACTCAGATATTGCCGGAAGAGATTGTCAGGATTCACGGACAAGAAATTAAAATAACACCGTATATTTTACCCCACCATAGTAAGCTCAGCCCTGCTGAACATAGATTTTATAAAACTAGAAGCGATTTCGTCAGCAATCAGGGGGTGTATGTATATAGAAACGGGCGTCTTATGTCTTGGGGCAACTGGTTCAGGATCATACCAAAAAGCGAAGCAACAAAGTTAGCCAGAATTAAAGTAGATTTTTCAAATTCTCTTGATGAGGCGTGGACAATAGATATTAAGAAAGCGAGGGCGCACCCGCCTTTTCAAGTTAAGCAAGCAATAAAGAGGATTGTTCCTAGGGTTAGTGAAACAAGTGCTAGAGTTTTTAAGGGTAGAGGTAAAAAGCTATATGATGGAAATACAAAGCCTCTTTGGGAAAGAACTGCAGAGCATGATGGGATAAAATACTCAATTGATCGTGAGCACCCTTTGTTCAAAGAGTATAGAAATGGTCTTGAAGAGAACAATGATAATACGTTCAAGGAAATTCTTACTCATATTGAAGGTTCGTTACCTATAGAAATGATATATTCTGACTATTCATCAAGCCCTAAGGAAATAGAAAAGAGTTTGTTATCAGGTGAGGAAGATCTTTTGTATCGTCTGAAGTCGATGTTGAAAATCATGGATGGTCCGGATGGAATTGACAGAGAGGTTTTTGAGTCATTTGTTTTTTCACAAAAGAGGTTTTGTGAAAATGAAGATATAGTTTTAAAATTTATTTCGGAGAACTTCGATGCAGAAGATAGAGAATAAGCTTAGCACTTTTGTGCAAATGGACCTTGAAGGGACTGATATTATAACCGGTGAGGATATAGCCAATAAAACAAGAGAATATGCAAAAATTCTTGGTTGTGATGACAGTGCAATAATTACTCAGGTTATAAAAATGGTGGAAGCCAAGCTAGTTCATACTATGGGCGTTGGCGAGTCTCTAAGTGATCAGAAAGATAGTCATGATGAAAGTTGGATAGACAGAATCGATGACGAAAAACGTTTATATTGGGACGATTATAAAGGTCATCTGTTGAATGAAGGTTTTCCATCAATTCAAATACCTACGCTTAATGATGTAACAGATAAAATCTTAGGGTTAATGGATGACCCTTTGCGAGAAGGGGAATGGAGCAGGAGGGGCCTTGTTTTGGGACATGTGCAGTCTGGGAAGACTGCCAATTATACAGGCCTTGTTAGTAAAGCCGCTGATGCTGGTTATAAGTTTATTGTTGTAATTGCGGGCATTCATAACAACCTCAGATCTCAAACTCAAGAGCGTATAGAAGAGGGCTTTGTTGGTAGAACTAGAACTCATGGTGGTTGGTCTTCGGTTGGCGTTGGAAACCTTAATAGAAATAGACAAAATCCAATAATACTAACTACCCGTGAAATGGATTTTAATAAAAAAGTGGCTGATCAATTGGGTGCTGATTTGGGAGCGTTTAATTGCCCTATCGTGCTGGTTATAAAGAAAAATGTAAGCACCTTGAAAAGACTTCATGATTGGTTAAGGGAGCTTAATACACGGCCCGGAATGGCAAAGATTTCGAATATTCCGATGCTTATGATTGACGATGAAGCAGATCATGCATCAATTAATACAAATAAAGAAGAGCTTGATCCGACGAAAACTAATCAACGGATACGCGAAATACTTAGCCTTTTTAAAAAGAAGTGTTACATAGGCTATACGGCAACCCCTTTTGCAAATATTTTTATAGATCCTGAAACAGAGGATGAAATGCTTGAGGATGATTTGTTCCCACGAGACTTTATCTATGCACTTGATGCCCCAAGTAATTACTTCGGACCCAAAAAAGTCTTTCATATTAGCGGGCTTGTCGCTGAGCAAAATAATAATCCTTCATCAAATTTCTATGATGAAGGTGAGAATTATACTTATGTAAGGCCTATTCGGGATGCAGAAGATGTGCTGCCATTTTCTCATAAAAATGGAGACCAAATTTCTCTGCCTGAGTCTATGAAGGAGGCAATAAATGTGTTTTTACTGGCAAGAGCAATACGAAACTTGCGTGGACAAAGAAATAAACATTGTTCCATGATGATCAACGCTTCCAGATTCGTGGACACACAAAGGCAGATTAAGGCCCAGTTATTACATTACGTTGATACTATGCGCCGTGAAGTCAAATATAACTGCATGAAGCCAGAGAAAGAAGCTCTTAGAAATCAAGCTGTTCTAAATTTAAAGAAAAGCTATGAAAGAGAATATGCTGCTGATTCTGAATTTTCTTGGATCGATATCCAGAATGAAATTGGAAATGTCTTAGGCGATGCAGAAGTGTTTCTGATAAACAGCAAATCAGAGGAAAAGCTTGATTTTAGTAGTGCTGATCAGGCTGGTGAAACGCTCACAGCTATTGCGATAGGAGGGCTCGGTTTGTCACGTGGATTAACCATCGAGGGATTGGTTATAAGCTATATGTATAGAAATACAAAAATGTACGACACGCTGATGCAGATGGGAAGATGGTTCGGCTACAGAGATAACTATGATGACCTATGCAGGGTATGGCTTTCTGATGATTCTATTTCTTGGTATGGGCATATAGCAGAGGCAACAGAAGAATTACGGGATCGCTTAAAACGAATGAAGCGCATGGGTAAAAGCCCTAAAGATTTTGGATTGATGGTAAGAGATCATCCGGATACTTTGATGATTACAGCTATGAACAAAATGAGAACGGCAGAAAAGAAAACACGACTGACCAGTTATGATGGAAAATTCATAAATACATATATTCTTCCTAAGAGTGACGTTAAGAACGATGCAAATATAAAGGCAGTAGTTGAAAACCTTGATGCAATATCGAACAAACCTCAAAACCCAGTGAAGCCAGAAGTGTTAGCCGATGGGATTATATACAGAGACGTTCCTTTAGCGGACATTGAAAATTTATTAATGGACCTTAGGTTTCACGAAGACCTCGATTATAAAAGAGACACTCTTATTGCCTATGCAAATGTAATGTCACAAGAGCTTCCAAAATGGGATGTAGTTCTTGTTTCATTAATTAGGGATGATCACAATATTGATCCTGATTTTGGCGTCGCCATTCAAGAAAGAACTGTGGGGATAGATGAAAGAGAGCGTATCAAAGTACCCGAAGGCGAGCCTGGTTGGTTTTTAGGTAATAAACAGAATTTTTCAACTTTAAATGATGAACGTATCGGTTTTTCTCAGGATCAGCGAAAAGATCTAGATGATCAAGTCAGCAGAGAAGACGGAAAGAAAAAAACGGCAGGTAGATTGGATTACCGGAATGCAAGAGGCAAGCCTTTACTAATGATACATATGCTAAGGCTTGTTGAAAAAAGGGGTGATAAAGAGGCTATTATCGATAGGATTCCTGCATTTGCATGTGCTTTCCCTTTCACAGGAAAGGGAAAAACAGTTAATTACATGATAAATAAAATTTTGGCTAAGCAAGAAATTTTAGATTACGAAGACGCTGATGGTGATTTTTAATGAATAAACGTATTCCTTGGGATGATATAACGCCCCCTTCTGCTAGTAATGTAAGTAAACTGGGTGCTGCGCCAGATCATCCGCATGACTTTTACTGGGCTAAAAACCATTTAGGAAATTTTATGTTTCTTTTCGATATAAAAGAAATAGATCCAGACTTATCTGTTAAGAAAATATTTCCTGGGACTCAAGGAATAGCTCTTGATTTCAAGAGGTTCGATAAAAGCCCTGCTAATTATTTGGTTCTTGATTTGCGCAGCAATGTTGACGCCGATCTTTTTTATACTCTTTGTAATGACTTGATGGATAGTACAAAGAAGTATGAGAATACTAATGACGCATTCTCTATAATTCATAATAGATTGGTGAGGTGGAGCAAGTTCCTCAAGAAGGGTGGGAGATCACTGCTGTCAGGAAATGAAATTCAGGGGCTTTTTTGTGAGTTGGAATTTCTGAAGTTCCTAATGCTTGATAAAGGGCTCTCATCGAGAGATGCTCTAAACTGCTGGGAAGGTCCAGATAAAGAATCCCAAGATTTTGTTTTTTCTTCATCTGTCGTGGAAATAAAATCAATAACTAACAAAAATAAAAATAAAGTTAGGATTTCATCCGAAAATCAGCTTTCTACGGACCATAGATGCTTATTTATGAGAGTTTACTCTGTTGTAAGAGATAATGTTGGGGACGAGGGAAAATCATTAAGAGCACAAGTGCAAGAATTGTATTCGCTTATTGCAGACTTGGATTTAAGGGAGAGTTTTGAAGATAAGCTTTTTCAGGTTGGTTATATGGATTTAAAAGAATACGAGCAGTTTAGTTACATAATCAATGGCATAAGAGACTATGAAATAAGCAGTGAGTTCCCTAGAATTACACCAGAAAAAGTTAGCGATGGTATTCTAAACGTTACTTATGATCTTCTTTTATCGAGTATAGAACGCTTCAGGTCAGAGGGAGTGATAACAAAATGACAGAGCTGAGTATTGAAGAGTTTTATAACGGGTATATGCAGGAATTATATGCAGGAGCAGATGCTGACAATAAATATTTGGAGCAAGAATTCTCGGAGAAAACCGCGCGAGAGTTAATGGATGCAGGTATAATTGAGGACTTTCAAGTATCTCACTGGAAAGCCCCTAAAGGGCAAAGGGTTGATGGATATTGGTTTAACGAAGATGATGCTACTCTCGATCTTTTTATAGTAGATTTCACAAGAAATGAAGAATTGCTCTCATTAACGAAGACTGATGTAACAGCTATAATCAACAGGCTCAGAAATTTTTTTATAGCTTGCGTCGAAAAGAGCCTGCATATGGATGGTCTTGACGAGACAAGTGAGGGATACGCACTGGCAAAAAATATTGCAGATAGAAAGAACAGTTTTTCTAAAGTTAATTTCTATTTACTCTCTGAACGCCGTTTAAGTGACAGAGTTAAGGCCATAGAGGAAGAACAGCATGGTAGATGGCTTTTTTCTACACATATCTGGGATATGTCTCGTTTGTATCGTTTGAACACATCGAAAGGTATTAAAGAAGAAATATGGATAGATTTTAACGAAGACGGAATAGCGGGCCTCCCTTGTTTACCTGCTCATACGGGTTCGAATTTATATGAATCATATTTGGTTGCTATTCCTGGAACAACTTTGTGCAACCTTTATGGTAGATATGGTGCGCGGCTTCTGGAGCAGAATGTGCGTTGTTTTCTGCAAGCAAGAGGTAATGTTAACAAGGGTATAAAGGCAACGATACTTAATGAGCCAGATATGTTTTTTGCTTATAATAATGGAATAACAGCAACCGCCAAAGAGGTCGTTACGGAAGATACAGATGGCTTAAAACGTATTGTGAAAATCAAAGACCTTCAAATAGTAAATGGTGGTCAAACTACCGCATCATTGTATCATACCCATAAAAGAGACAAAGCGAACCTCGAGAAAGTTTTTGTTCAGATGAAGCTTTCTCTTGTAGATGATAAGCGAGCAGAAGAGATAGTTCCTTTAATTTCTGAGTACGCAAATACCCAGAACAAAGTTAATGCTGCAGACTTTTTCTCAAACCACCCATTCCATATGAGAGTAGAAGAGTTCTCCAGACGTATATGGGCTCCTGTGAAAAGTGGGGAAATAAGAGAGACCAAATGGTTTTACGAAAGAGCAAGAGGTCAATTTGCAGATGCACAGTCCAACTTAACTCAGGGTGAAAAGAAGCGTTTTTTGTTGGAAAGTCCTAAAGCTCAAATGTTTACAAAAACAGATCTAGCAAAGTTTGAAAATGTTTGGGAAGACAAGCCCCAGATCGTAAACCTTGGTGCACAGAAGAATTTTGCGAAATTTGCTGCTAGAATGGGTAAGTCTTGGAAGAAAAAAGAAAACTACTACAACGAGCATTACTACAAGCGACTTATCGCACGCGCAATTATTTTCAGAAGAACAGAAAAGATAGTGTCTGCGCAAGATTGGTATCAGGGTGGTTATAGAGCTAATATAGTTGCTTATACAATTGGTATGATTGCCGCGTATTGTGAGCAAAAGGGCAAATCTCTTGATTTTATAAGTATATGGAAAAAGCAAGATATAGGAGCTATTAATGAGAGAGCTATCGAACTCGTTGCTAAAATTGTTCATGACGATATCACCCAACCTCCACCGCATTTTCTTAACGTCGGTGAGTGGTGTAAAAAAGAGCAATGTTGGGAGCGGCTGTTAAACAAACTACGTCAATTAGATGATGTTCTTTCTGATGATTTTAAGAGCTCTTTGTTGGATATAGAACAAGAGAAAGATTTAGAAAAAGAAGGTAAGGCTACGCAAGCAATAGATAATGGAGTAGAGCTTCAGGCTTTTATAGTCGGGATACCTTCTGAAAAATGGAGTGAACTTAGGGTTGCTTGTGCAAATAAAAAGTTACTTACAGGCAAGGAAGATGGCTGTTTGAAGATTGCATGTGGTATGCCAAGGAGCTTGCCATCTGAGAAGCAATGCCAAGTTCTTATGGAGGTGTTAGATAAAGCTAAGCTAGAGGGAATAACAATAGATTAGGTGAACGATTCAAGGGATATCGCCTAATAGCATGGCCTTTTTATGCGTTATATCCGATAATTTCACTTTATGCGATTTAGCGCATGTTTGTCTGCTTTTTCATTTAAAAAATATAAAACATGCTCAGTTCGTAACCAAACCCTCCGGATTAGAAAATCAATCAAGCGGCTAGGAAATTGTTTTTATTGGTATTTTTGCGTTTGATGATGTTGGGGGTGAAATATAAGCACCTAAGGTGGTTGTGTGCCCCCGCAACCACTTTAACCTCATTATCGCTAAGATGGTATCGACCTCCCGCAACCAATGACCCTTCCAATGTTTGACCCTCAGAATCCCCATATGGTACAATAAATCCATCGCACAAGGTTCGCACAAACTTACGCACTGTGTGACATGGGAGGAAAACTGTATGGAAAGGCATAGAATACTCGGAGACAAAGTTTCTTTATAGCCACGTTGTGACTACTTATTTTAGAAACGTTGAGTTATGTTTGATATTCAGCAAATAACGCGTTCCTTTACGCTCACCTGTGCGCAAAAGAATTCCTTTTTCTGTTAGATGTTGTAAATCACGCGTTGCTGTTGATGGAGATGTTTGTGCAATCGTAATGTAGTTCTCTGCACTTAACCCGCCAGTAAAGCCTTCATACCCCGCATCAAATAGGCGACGTATCACTTTTAACTGCCTTTCATTCAATGCACTGCCATACTGATCAAAAAACTTAGCCTTCTCAATGATGAAATCCAACATTTTAAGAGTATGTTCCTGCGCATCTAAAATGGACTGCCCAAAGTAAATAAGCCAATCTGTGATTTCACATGTTCCGTTATGAGCTTCAAGCGCAGCATAATAACTCTTCTTGTTAAGCTGTATTGTCTGTGAAAGAGAAAGAAGGGCTGGATGACCAATACTCTGAGCGATTGATTTCTCAGAAATTGCACGGCCTATTCGCCCATTCCCATCTTCAAAGGGGTGGATGTTAATGAAATGAAAATGCGCAATACCAGCCCGTGCCAGCGGCAAAGTATTTTTAGGGATATCATTCATCCATTTTAGAAAAACATCCATCTCACGCATCATTGTACTTGAAGGGGGGGCTTCAAAATGAACGCGCTGCTTGCCGATATGTCCTGATACGATTTGCATTTCGTCATCGTGTGTGCGGTAACCCCCTATATCATGCAGATCGCGTCGTCCGTTCGTAATCATACGATGCCACTCAAAGAGTGTTTCATGGGTAAGGGGCTGCTGATAATTGCGATATAAATCCACCATCATCTCAGCAATGCCAAATTCTGCTGGCGGAATCTTTCGTTTATCAGCATCAATTCCTAAGTTTTTGCGGATAGAGGCTTGAATACTGTCTCGGTTTAGATATTCACCTTCAATTTCAGATGTCTTCATAGCTTCATCGCTCATGATATCAATCATGAGATCATTCTTCTCATCATCTTTGATGTGCTTGACTGCACCAAGGATCATTCCTGATTTTTGAGAGAACTGTTGCTCCAGCTCTTCAAGAGCCTCTTTTTTATAAGAAAAATTTGGCCATTCTTTAAGCTGCCAATTCCATGTTTTACTTGCCATGAGCTATAAACCTTTATTTTATAGCCCAAATATACCTCATTTTTGGGCTATAAGTCCACCATTTATAACTCATCAATAAATAGTATGTGGCTTTTATACAAAGATAAGGGAAGACCACAAGCTTTTCGATGACCTATAGGCCCCCATATTAATTCAGAATACACAGGTTCTTCATTAGGCTCATCTTCGTTTAAACGGTCTCTACCGAAGCCGTCGATACATTTACCATCTAATTCTTTACTACTGACCTCTACCCAATACAAAAAAAGGTCATAATTGGTTGAGAAAACGTGCCTGTTCCCCGTCAGGTCTTATGAGACCATTTAAAGGTCTTGCATAAAGGAGTGTTTTGGTTTCATCGTAATGACGAAGGAATGAAGATGCACCCAAGGGCATAAAAAAACCAAAAATAAATAGTAGATCCCCGCAATCCAAAGCCACGAAAGTGGTGAAAGATATTCTTCTCTTGAAATAGTACCAGTCGTTTATCTTTATCAAATAGTGCATGTGTGAACTTTTGTGTGTAAAACTTTAATATAACGGAATAAAGAAAATATTCGGTTTATGTCAACAATTTAGATTGAAAGCGTTGTTCACAGGGCGTTACAGAATTGCGAATTATTTGTATAGAAGGCTTAAAAATGGCGGAGAGACAGTCCCCCTCCGCCTAACATTGTGTGGTCTCAATTCATATCAATAGTCATTAAAAATCAATAAGATAATAATTTGACTTGCTTCAATCAGTATCATTTTATACCATCAAATCTCAATATTTATGATGGTATAGAAGATGGGAAGAATAGCAAAAGAATTAAAGCCGCTGGCAGTTGCAAAGTTAAATAAGCCCGGGATGCACTTTGTCGGTGGTGTTACGGGTTTAGCACTGCGAATATCGTCTACAGGCTCACGGAGCTGGATATTGCGCGCAACGGTGGGAAACAAACGCCGTGATATGGGGCTTGGTCGCTATCCTGAAATCTCACTTGCGAAAGCAAAAGAACTGACTGTAGAACAGCGTCTTAAAATTCGAGATGGTATTGATCCTATTTTAGCGCGGCAAAATGCTCAAGCAGCGTTAAAGGCTGAACAGGCTTCTTTTATTTCCTTCGAAGAGGCGGCTCAACAATATATCAATGCGCATCGCGCTGGGTGGAAAAACGCGAAACACGCGTCGCAATGGAGCAATACTCTTAAAGCTTATGCCTATCCGGTGCTAAGTGGTTTGCATGTAAAAGATGTGACTGTCGATCATATTTTGCAAGTGATTGAACCTATCTGGCAAACAAAAACAGAAACAGCTAATCGTGTGCGCAATCGTATTGAGTTGGTTCTGGATTGGGCAAAAGCCAGAGGATCGCGCACAGGCGATAATCCTGCGCGTTGGAAAGGTAATTTGGATGCCTTATTACCTGCTCCTTCCAGAGTAAGTAAAGTTTCTCATCACAAAGCAATGGATTGGAGAGATGTGTCTGCTTTTATGCAAGAGCTGAAACAACAGGACAGTGTTGGTGCAAAAGCTCTTATGCTTACAATTTTGACGGCTACGCGCTCGGGTGAAGTACGAAAGGCAACTTGGGACGAAATTGATCTTGAACAAGCTGTATGGACGATACCCGCCGAACGCATGAAGGCAGGAAAAGAGCAGCGCATACCATTATCACCAGAAGCTGTCGCAATTTTGCGTAAGCAGCCTCATATCGCGGATATCCCTTATATCTTCTCAAATAAGGTTGGGAAGCCGCTCAGCGATATGGCGCTAACCCAGCTTCTTCGTCGGATGGAACTGGACTGCACCGTTCATGGTTTTCGCTCCACATTTAGGGATTGGGCCGGAGAGACAACGGCATTCCCGCGTGAGGTTATTGAGCACGCTCTGGCACATAAATTAAAAGATAAAGCCGAAGCAGCCTATGCTCGTGGCGATTTGTTTACTAAACGCAGAAAATTAATGGCGGCGTGGGCGGATTTTCTAAAACAAACACAAACCGAACAAAGTCGTGTTGTGCCTATAAACAAGAAGGAAGAACAGCATGGTTGATATTTCAATGGAGGGTGCGCCTCATGAATATTGGGCAGAAAAAGATTATTGGAGTGATCGCGATCTTCTTAATATTTGTTGGGGTGGCTTAGAAAATCTTACGCAATGTGATGATGATGAGTTTAGTCGTATGAAAAATACAATAAAACAAGCAGTTGTTTCAGGTGAATTAAAAGAAGAAAAAAGCATTGCAGGTGAAATATTTTTTAAGCGTGATAATGCGGTGAAGTGGGCCAGTCAGAACCTAAAGCATTTTCCTTTTGAACCAGAGGATTTTTCTCCTGTGCAGAAGAAAAATCACCCCGGAACAAACAAAGAAGAAACCTTACTTCGTATGATAGGAGCTCTGGCAATTCTAATATCAGAAAAGAATGCAATAAAATATAAATCAGGAAACAAACCTAATTTCAGTCAAATTGCCGAAGATACTTATAATAAAGTTCGAGAGCTTAACCATGAGGCGATCAAACAAGAAGAGAAAAAGGAGGTGAAAGAGCATTTTAAGATCAAAGGCTTAAAAAGCTCCAATCTTCGTGCGATAATAAGCCAAGGGTTTAAATTGTTACAGGAATAATTTTTTGCCAATTTGGCAAATACTGCTACTCCCTCGTTTTAAGCTCGTGTCATCACATAGCAGGAGAAAGCATGATGACGCAACAATTCAAAAATCATATATCGTCGTTCGACGAACTACCATTAACGGCCTATGTTAGGCAGCGAACCGTAGAGCAGCTTTTTGCGTGCTCTGCTGCAACTGTTTGGCGCTGGGTTCATAAGGGGTTAATTCCTTCACCTCATAAAATCGGCGGTATTACCCTCTGGAATGTCGGTGAATTGCGTGAAGCGCTAAATGCTGTGCGGGGTGCGTGATGACAGATTCTAATGTCAGCAAACTTTTTATAAAAAGTACAGGGGTTATTACGAGCTGTGAGCGGAGGGGCGGAAAGAAAACATATTCTGTTTTTTCCAGTGACACGGCCTCTGCAACATGTTTTTCTCTTCCTTTATTTCACCCGCTGAATGTGCTTTTGTTTAATGGGCAAAAAGTTTGTGTATCGGGCGAGTGCCTTGTGAAATCCGAGTACGAGCGAAATGGGTTTGGATTTATAAACTTAAAAGCACCATCTTTTGAAATAACGTCTTTAAAATCTGTTGAGTGTTTATGGGGGGCAAAATGAGCCTGTCCATTACCAACAAAGAGTTCCTTGCGGCTCTCCGAGAACCGGGGGATAATGCAGGCATTATTCCTGACGATGCCATACAATGGGTGTGTCACTTCCCGCCAACGCAAGAAAATTGGCGGGGAGAAATATATACAAAGCGTAAGAGCATAGAGTTCCCAAAAGAAAATACATATTTTTCGATATCTATGTTGCGCCCAGTTGATGGAGTGCTAGATCGTAAAAAAGATAACTTTTTCGCTATGTTATGTATTGTTTTGGATGACATCGGCACAAAGGCTCAAATCCCGAGCCTAGAACCTTCATGGAGATTGGAAACTTCTCCGGGGAATGAGCAGTGGGGCTATATACTAAAAACGCCAATTACGGACCCGGAAGAGGCTTATCGTGTGGTGAAGGCTATTATTGCTGCGGGGTATTGCGATAAAGGCGCTGGAGGCCCTGCAACGCGCTATATGCGTTTGCCTGTGGGTAGCAATGGAAAAGCGGAGCACATGGCAAAAAATGGTGGAAAGCCCGTTCCTCATGTTCTGCAAATCTGGAAGCCGGAAAAACATTTCTCTCTTGATGAGATCATTGATGCGCTTGATTTAAAGTTCCACGAGAACACATCGAATGCAGATATAGAGAGTGTAAATGGCGATTGCACCGATTTATTTCAAGAAAGAATAGATGATAATGAATTGATCCGACAAATATGCGCTGGGGAGAATTATCATGATGCTACACTTACGCTTTCAGCGCGATATTTTAGCCGTGGCATGGGGCGCAAGGCCATCATAGAAACAGTGCAAGGTTTTATGATGGCTTCCGGTGACGATTCTGATCGCTGGAAAGTGCGTTACAAAGATATTCCTCGACTTGTGGATGGTGCGATTCAGAAATTTCAGGAAACACATGTTGAAGATATTTCGTTTGTTGATTTTTCTTCGTTAGCAACAACACAACCACCCCCGCGCCAATGGATCGTGCCGGAATGGCTGCCGAGGGGGACGCTTACACTATTGGCGGGCGCTGGGGGTGTTGGAAAATCATTATTAGCGCAGCAGCTTGCAACATGTGTTGCCAATGGCTTTAATTGGATGGGGTTGGAAACAACGCAAGGGAATGTGCTTGGTTTTTTCTGTGAAGATGATAATGACGAGCTTCTACGTCGCGCTCACAATATTTTCTTTACAGGTTTATATGATGCCGAGAAAGCCAGTGAAAGATTATATCTTGATGCCAGAGCAGGGAAATATAACACATTAGCAACTTTCGGATCGGATCGACAAATACAGCCGACAGCGCTTTTAGATCAAATTCATGAGCAATGCCAAAAAATTAAACCTGTTTTATTGATTTTAGACAATGTTGCGCAGATGTATGCCGGTGCAGAAATTGACCGTGTGCAAGTTACCGCCTTTTGTAATGCTCTTACAGAGATTGCTCTGAAATATAATTGTGCTGTTTTGCTTCTTGCTCACCCAGCGAAAGCTGAGGGTTCTGAATTTTCCGGTAGCACTGCATGGGAAGCAGCGGTACGAACACGACTTTTTCTAAAACGAAATGACGATGACACGCTGACTATAAAGAAGGCAAAAGCCAATTATTCAGCTTTGGATGATATAAATATCAGGTATCAAGATGGTGCTTTCACTCTTCATCTTCCGGGGGATGAGTTACCGGAAACATTACAAGAGGCTGAAGCGTTAATTATACAAGCCATTGAAACTTACACTAACAGAGAAAATACTTGCTCGCACACTCCCACCGCTAGAAATTACATTGTTCGCCAAATGAAAAGCGATAACTTACTAGGGGAATTTACAGTTAAAAAGATTGAGCGAGCCTTAAATAATCTTCTTGATAAGAAAAAATTGATCCCTAATTCAAAATTGCCTTGGAAAAACGCAAGTCGTCATGTGGCGCAGGGGTTGGCGATAAACATCGATAATGTGGATTATGAGTGCGGCGTTTCTGCTGCGTCTTTGTCCTGTGAAGCTGATATAAACAAAACCGCAATAGCGCAGGGGGGTGCGGCGCACTCTCTCCCTATATAGGGGAGAGCGCCGCCGCGCCAAGGAATAGACGATGATAGTCATACGATAGGAAGAGCGCATGACATACAAAAAGTTGACACCTAAAAAAAGAAGGGAGTTTTTGCAGATGCTCGCGTCCACATGTAATGTCTCGCGGGCCGCACGGCATATTGGTGTTTCTCGCGCAGCTTTGTATAAGCTACGCCAAAATGACCTTAATTTTGCTGAATACTGGGCAGAAGCGATTGCAATTGGTGTCGAGGCTCTTGAAGATGAAATGCACCGACGCGCTTTTGAGGGTGTTGCTGTTCAAACGAAATATGGCACATACCGAAAATATAGCGACACACTGGCGATCTTTTTAATGAAAGCACACAAGCCGGAAAAATATTCTGACCGTTTCCGCGTAGCATTCTCTGGTTCAGAAAAACCAAAATTCGATCTGGATGATCCAAAGATAGCTGAAAAGCTGAACGCCATTCTCAACAAGGCTCTTTTTAGCGCAAATTGAAAACTTCTTTAATTTTATCACCACACTTCCCATAGGTAATGGGAATACTGTTCTGTGATCCGTGCATACAACCAACTCGCTTTAATTCGTCATTCATTATTCCCAGAACGAAAACAGCGGTGTCTATAGGGGAACTCATACGAATAACTGCGAGTTTTTTCTCGCCCATATCAACATAACCGGAAACCGCAGTAATTTGTTCTGGAGAAATTGTTTGTAAGCCAGATTTTTTAGCTTCTTCGATGTGGTACTGCATGCGCTCTAAGCTATATGTTTCGTAAAATTTTAAGAAGCTCTCATTCATGTCTTCTTGCGTTGCCCCTTCAGCGGGCTGTGATGAAAACACAATATCAATTTCAGGGCTTAGCTCTTCGGAGATGGGTTGCGGAGTCGGCAAGAGAGTTTTTGGCTGCGAATTTGGTATAAAAAAAGCAGACGACACAGCAAGAATCACTGAGATACAAGAAATTACAAAAATGTAAAAAATGGGCAAACACCAAATGATAGAATTTTCTCGTTTTTTTGAAAATTCTTTGCTTTTAATGGCTTCAACAAATAGATCAGATGCTTTCCAACCAAAAAAACAAAATGCAAATACCCCTAATAATGGAAAAAGTTCACCTTTAGCATTGCTTTCAATTTGAGGCATCAAGAATATTCCAGAGCCAAAACTGAATGCATAAAAACCGGCAACAAAATTCGCTATATGTTGTTTCAAAGGTCTTGGCGTTAATTGGGGCATGTAAGGTCTCTCCACTTCTTCTACGGAAACGGCCCCGAGATTTCTCTCTGGAGCCGGGGAGTTGATATCCGTCCTAGAACGGCGCAGCGTATTCACGCAAGCGCTATTGTATTTCGCCGCCTCCCCAACAGAAGTTGAGAAGGCATCGTTAATAACGACCCGATGCTTTTGGCCGTCTAGGAGAGGATATCAAGCCCCAGACCAGCTACTTTACTGATCCATTTTGGACTTTAAGGCCATAATGAAAATTAAGAAAGGCAAATTTTAGTATCGAGTTCGTCACATTTTTTTTTTTGTAAGGTTGCACAATGACAGAAATATCAGTACATATTCGGCTACGTCCTACTCGTATTGGGCTTTGTGTAAATCCAAATGATAGGCGATTCATGTACATAACACTTATGCAAATGCGGTAACCCGCTTGCATGTTCTTAATTGTTTCTTTATGAAGTGTTTAGTATAATGTTTAGTGTAGTGTTTACTCACACAATCTAAGGATAGCTCGATGTCACATATGCCCAACGCCCCTCTAGTATATACTATTGCAGTTGTGAGATTTCCTCGTGTCCCTGAATTTGAGACATTTCCAGATAAGTTTTTTGCTCAAGTGAGGGAGCACTACCCACACGATAAAAAATTTCAACATGTAACAATGAAGGCTTCAATTACTGATGAGGGCGTAACTATGGAGAAGGTGGATAAGCCTGTATGGCAGTACCTCTCTCCCAATAAAGACTGTGGTTTTTTACTTGCGGACGATAGCATATGCTTTCACACTTCAAGTTACATAGATTCGAAGGCTTTCCTAGATCGGTTTGAGTTTGGTCTATCTCGATTAGTTGATATTCCAGAGATTGGGATAAAATTCATTAATATGCTAGGGATTCGTTATATTGATTTAGTTGTCCCTGAAGAGGGCAAAAATTTAGATGCCTATCTTCAAGAATGGACGCTCCCAAAAGAAAGGCCTGATGTTGACATGGAGATACTTGAGGGGGCTTATCTTGCAAAATATAAAACAGATATGGGACATTTGAACTTTCAAGCGGCAAGGAATCCACAAAACATAATTCCTCCTGATTTACACTCTCCTTTTCTAGTTCAGAATGGATGGATTAAAGAATGTCCTAAGGGTCTGAATTTTGCGGTGATAGACACTGACCACGTCACATACCCAACAGAACCCAATAATAAGTTCTCTTCAAAAGAGATCGTGAAAAAGCTAGATGAATTACACATGATACCTAAGCAAGTGTTTGCTGCTTTAGGTACACCAGAAGCTATGGAGTATTGGAGAAAGGAAGAATGACAACACAGGCTAACACTTCCCTTATATCACGCGGACTTTTGTTCTCGGCTGCGCTATCTGTCGTGCCGATGCATGGTGCATCTATAGATGACTCTTATAGGCAATCTTTAATGTTTAGGCAGCTTAATAGAGATTGTATACAGGAGTGCGCCAATCAAAATCTATTGAAGTACAATGCTCAAGGTGGCGATGAGGTTACCTCAGAGCTATCAGCCCATGAGATACTTGTTGAGTTTAAAAATGACGGTTTCCCCATCGCCACTATTGCTTCAATGGCGGGGGTAGAGAGGAAAACCATATATGCTTGGTTAGATGGTGCTATTTTAAAGCAGGAGAATGAATCTCGTTTGTATGAGATCCATTCCCTACTAAACCAAAACAAGCTGGCTTCTTACCGCAACCTGTATCGATACATGAATAGACAAGTGGATGGAATGACGTTGGTGTCTGCGTTATCAGCCGATACATTAGATCATGAGCTTATTGTTCAATTGTTGGATAGGCTGTGGCCTTTGGCTGAGAAAACAGAAAGAAGCCTCGCTTCCAATGATAGCCCTGCCAATCTAAGCAATCCTGTGATAGATGAGTCGTTAGAGGTGTAGGTATTGTGGCAGATGGGTTTGAGGCCATGAGAAAAAGGATTAGCACTTGGTTAAATAAGCTGAGTGCTTTTGTCTATTCGGATGCCGGTGATGCATTAAGCGCAATCCCGTCAAACACCGCGCCGTTACTTAGTGATGAAATTACGCCAGAGGATTGCGGTAGTGCGATTTTGGATGCGGGATGGCGTCAAGGGAGCTTTGTTGATGTGAGTGCTTTTGAATTGCCCGATAAGTTTCCCGATGTATCGAATGTCCCATATGTAATGGTTTGTTCGCAATCGTGTACAGCAGTGTCTCGAAGTTTTGTAAGGGACCCATATGTTGAGCTTATTGTTGCGCGTCCTGTGCAACAGTACAATCCTCGTTCAGATGCAGCCAGAGGTAAAACGCCGCGTACATTACACCTAAAAGTCGCGGAAGGTAATGATTTCCCTGCTTTGGAATTGTCTATTAACGATAGGTTTGAAGTGCCAAGGGCAGCTCTGCTTCATTCAGCACCGCTGTCTGAGATTTCACTTCAAGAAGGAGAGCCTACGAAGCTGACTAATTGGTTAGGAAGAAATTATACGAGGTTGGCGATGCCTGATGCGCTCGTTGAAGGACTTCGCGAACATTTTTTTAAAGGCTTTGAGAAGTTTTTAAAAATTATCTTAGAAGATGGGCAGCGTCTAAATTGCTATCTAGATAACATCTATATCTCGTGGCAGCCAGACGGTGAACATGATGACTATACAGTTAAGATGATTATGATTGCTGATAATGAAGAGGTACAAATAAAATTTGAAGAAGATTACCTTCCTCAGATTGAAAAGCTGATGGCAGATAATGAGTGCGGCTTTAAGTTTACGGTAATGAGTTGCATGTTAAGGGATGAACTTTTCTTGTCTGATCTTGATGGTTACAAGCGTTTCTCTCACTATGACTATTTTACTTCCATGGAGGAGTGGCAGCAGCTTTCTATTTTAAGGGAATAGTAAATCTGACATATTTTTTTCATATGGGAGTATCTAACCGATTACGTTAAGTCCCGTGTGAACTATTATGAGCACATGAAGAATCTCTATATCCCGACTTAGCTGGTGTATTGAAGGGCGGATCAATGGTTTTTATTGTATCTTGACAGGCGGGTTTCAAAACTAAATTAGATTGATGGTCTGAATGATGGTGTGGGATTTGAAGCTATCAAAAAACCCAATTAAATCAAAGGTAAGTGGCGGAGAGACAGGGATTCGAACCCTGGATGGGCTATAAACCCATGCCGGTTTTCAAGACCGGTGCATTCAACCGCTCTGCCATCTCTCCGGCTTTTGTGCAGTTTAGCATTTAGAGGTTCATTTCTTACAGATTTTTAGGTATGTCTGTCTAGTGTTAAATATAAAAAAACAGGTTTTTTTCAAAATGTTTTTGACTCAGCTTTTTATTGGGACGGTTCTTATTTGTATAACTGTAGTGATACACGCGGTTTCCCTGGATTTTTTGATTGTTCGTATTGAGAGCATGAAAAATCGTATGCGTTTGGCTTTTAAAAGATATTGGAAGGTGCCGTTGTTGGTTTTTGCCGTTATGGGGACTTTTGGCGCGCATATTGTGCAAATCTGGATTTGGGCGATGTTTTATCTTGCGATTGGTGTAATGCCAGATTTTGAGGAGGCGTTGTATTTTTCCACATCATCTTTTACAACGGGGGGTATGGAGACATATTTTTGGATAAAGAATGGAGGCTTGTGAGTTCTTTTCAATCTGCGAACGGATTTATCTTGTTTGGATGGAGTACGGCCTTTATCTTCGAAGTCATGTCAAAACTATATGAGGATGAGGTTGATTCGTGATGCATAAGCTATTTTTAATGAGCGCGGTGGCTATTGGTTTAATGTCTTTTGATGTGCAGGCATCAGATAAGTTGGATGGTTGGGTCGAATCTTTTAAAAAAGACGCGATAAAAAAAGGGATTTCCGAGAAGGTTGTTGATGAAGCAATGAAGGGCTTCTCACCGAATGCACGGATTATCGAGCTTGATCGTAAACAGCCTGAGGGTACGATGACGTTTGCGAAGTATCAAAAACGCGTGATTAGTGATGCGAGAATTGCACAAGGGCGCCGATTATATAAAGAACACCGTGATTTGCTTGACAAAACGGCGGCAAAATATGGAGTGCCCGCGCAATATATTGTGGCGCTTTGGGGGATCGAAACGAGCTACGGCAATAATACAGGTGGATTTAATGTGCCGCATGCTTTGGCGACTCTCGCCTATGATGGTCGTAGGAGTTCATTTTTCCGCAAAGAGCTTATGAACGCTCTTAAAATTATAGATGCAGGGCACATTGATGGTGCAACAATGAAGGGGTCTTGGGCGGGGGCGATGGGGCAGAACCAATTTATGCCGTCAAGCTTTCATGCCTATGCCGTCGATGGAAATGATGATGGAAAGCGCGATATCTGGACGAGCTTACCCGATGTGTTTGCGTCAACGGCGAACTACCTATCGAAAAGCGGCTGGAAGGAAGACCAGCTTTGGGGACGGCGTGTTGTTTTGCCAAAGAGTTTTACAAAGGATATGATTGGTTTGGATGTTAAGCGTGATTTGACGACATGGAAAAAACTTGGCGTTATGTTGCCAGGTGGTTCGGCTATACCTGTTGTTGATGGAATGAAGGCGTCTGTCGTTGCGCCGGATGGTTTATCAGGGCCGGCATATTTGGCCTATGATAATTACCGTGTGATTATGCGTTGGAATAAATCCACGTATTTTGCGACGAGTGTTGGGTTGCTTGCAGATAGCATTGCTCAGTAAATTTTAAGTTATATGAAATGGATTGTGTAAATGAGATTTGTTAAATGCTTTTCTATGATTTTTGTTGTTTTCTTTATTGGCTCATGTTCGGAGATTGAGCTGGCGTCCCATGTTGGAAAGAAGGTGACGGGAGGAAAGGTTCAAAGTCAAGGGCGGTATAAGGTTGGCTCGCCCTATAAAATTAAGGGGCAAAAATATTATCCAAAAGTTGATTTTGAATATGATGAAACGGGAATAGCATCCTGGTATGGCCCAGGGTTTCATGGGAAGAGTACGGCAAATGGTGAGCGTTTTGATGAAAATGAATTAACCGCGGCGCATAAGACATTGCCTTTGCCCAGTATTGTGCGTGTTACAAATCTGGAAAATGGTCGGTCATTGGTTGTACGGGTGAATGATCGTGGTCCTTACGCGCATAGCCGTATTATCGATATGTCAAAGCGTTCGGCGGAGCTTCTTGGTTTTCGTGGGAAGGGCATTGCGAAGGTGCGTGTTCAAGTGTTGGAGGCGGAAAGCCGATTGGTTGAAAAAGCTGCGCGTAACGGGCATGATACCAGCGGTATGGAGGTGGCGATGAATCGCCCAGGGTATAAATCTCCGCAACTACAGCAAGCATCCTTGCAACCACAGCAGCGCCCATCAGTGCAGAAAGCCAGTTTGCATTCCGATGCACAAAACACAACAATTCCGGGGCATGTTAAGGAGGGGCGGTTTTATCCCGATCCTGTGATTTCGGAATATCCCGTGACGGCGCATGATATTTTTGTTCAGGTCGGATCGTTTTCAACGCGTGAGGGGGCAATGAGGGCGGCGAGTGCGTTGGATAGCTATGGACGGGCGCAGGTTTACCCTGCAATGGTGAAGGGGCAGCAGTTTTATCGTGTCAGATTTCCTGCGGCGGATGTTGGCTCGGCGGATGCACTTATCAGTCATTTGATTGCTGGTGGGCATGAAAATGCACTGATTGTTGTGGATTAGATATCTTCTTCGTGTTTGAATGGCGTAAATTAAAAAGGTTTTTATGATGAAAAAATGTCTCTCGTTTTTTTCGGTTTTGTTTTTTGTGCAGATGTCATGTGTTTCCGTGTTTGCGGAAGGGGCGATGGATACAACGGCGAAGCAAGCTATTATTCTGGATTTTGATACGGGCGTGGTGTTGTTTGAGAAAAATGCGGATGCGCGTATGCCAACATCGTCAATGAGCAAGGTCATGACCATGTATGTGGTGTTTGAGGCCATTAAAAACGGCAAACTTTCCTTGGAAGATGAGCTGCTTGTGAGTGAGAAGGCGTGGAAAAAAGGTGGCTCTAAGATGTGGGTCGAGGTTAATAAAACGGCCAAAGTCGAAGATTTGGTGCGCGGTGTTATTGTGCAATCTGGTAATGATGCGACGATTGTTTTAGCGGAAGGGTTGGCGGGGAGTGAGGATGCATTTGCCGCCGCCCTTAATCGTCAGGCCAAAACCTTGGGCATGGATAGCAGCCATTTTATGAATGCGAGCGGGTGGCCTGATCCTGATCATTATTCAACAGCGCGTGATTTGGCCAAGCTTACGGTAGCAACGATTAGAGATCATCCTGATTCTTATAAATATTATGCGGAGCCAGATTTTACCTATAGCAATATTACGCAGCCGAATAGAAACCCGCTGTTGTCGAAGGGGATTGGCGCAGATGGTCTTAAGACAGGGCATACTGAAGATGGTGGATATGGACTTATCGGGACGGGTATGAAAGATGGGCGTCGTGTTATTATGGTTTTGAACGGTATGGAAAGTGATAAGGAGCGTGCACAGGAATCAACGCGACTTTTGCAATGGGGGTTGAATGGGTTTTCGAATGTTGCATTATTTGAAAATGAGAAGATTTTGGATCGTGTTCCTGTGTATTTGGGGCAGAAATCCAGTGTTTCTGTGAGCGCCGATCATTCGGTTTTGGCAACAGTTCCTAAATTATATGAAACGGATATGAAAATTGAGTTGGAGTTTAGATCTCCGATTAAAGCGCCAGTTACAAAGGGACAAGAAATTGGTGTTGTTAAGGTTCATCTTCCAAAAGGCGGCGAAGTGCGTGTGCCATTGGTTGCGGCGGAAAATGTTGCGGCGATGGGTGGGGTTATGGCCTTTATGACCAAAGCGCGCCTTTTAAGTAGCGGTGAGGGATATTTCGGGCAATGAGTTTGTTTATCTCTCTTGAAGGCGGTGAAGGCGCGGGTAAGACCACGCAGATTAATCGTCTTGCTGATTTCTTGACCGCGCAGGGACACCGCGTTTTGACCACACGTGAGCCAGGCGGCACGAAAGAGGCGGAGAGCATTCGAAATTTATTGGTGCAGCGTGATGGCGGTGATTGGGACGCAATGGCGGAAGTTCTATTGCTGTACGCTGCGCGGGTGATGCATATCAATAAGGTGATTAAACCTGCTTTGGCGGATGGTAAGATTGTTATTTGTGATAGATTCAGTGACTCCACCATGGCTTATCAGGGCTATGGGCGCGGGCTTGATAAAGATAAAATTACAGAGATTGAGCGTATTACGATTGATGGGTTTAAACCTGATTTAACCTTGATTTTAGATCTTGGTGTTCGTGATGGTTTGGCGCGGTCGAATAAACGTTTGTCTGGGCAAAAGGGGTATGAACAAACCGAGGATCGATTTGAGCGTATGGACTTAGAGTTTCATGAGAATTTACGTGCGGGGTTTTTGGATATAGCGAAACAAGAGCCTATGCGATGCAGCGTTATCAATGCGGCGCAGAGCGTTGATTTAATGGCCAGTGATATCCAAAATATTGTGGCGCAAAAACTGAAAGCTTAATATGAGCCTGTTTGGTGATGATGATATAATTTATGACGATGATTCCCCGTCGGGGGATGATTGGTTTCCTGATGAAGAAGCTATTGTGCCTTCGGAGGGGTTGGCTGATCCGCGTCATTCCACGTTGTTTTTGGCGCATGAGGATAAGGAGCGTCAATTCCTTGATTTGTATGAAAAAGATTCCCTACCGCATGCGATGATTTTTTCTGGCTTACAGGGCATTGGCAAAACCACGATGGCGTTTCGTTTGGCACGGTTTTTATTAAAGCACGGGGCGAAGGATAAAGATCAGGGCGGGCTTTTTGGCGGCGAGGAATTGGCGCAGGAGTTTTCGTCATTGGATGTTGAGGCGGATGAACCCGTATTTGCGCGCGTGGCATCGGGCGGGCATGCGGACTTGCTCCATATCGCGCGGTATTTTGATGAAGCGAAGGGAAAATTAGATAAATCGTTGAAGGTTGAGGCCTTGCGCAAGATTGAACCGTTTCTTCGTAAAACCTCGTCCGAAGGCGGTTGGCGCATTGTGATTATTGAAGATGCGGATACGATGAATCGCAGCGCACAAAACGCGATTTTGAAAATTCTGGAAGAGCCGCCCGCGAATGTTCTGATTATGTTGATTGCACATCGTCCAGGGATGCTTATCCCGACCATTCGGTCACGCGCGCGGGTTATACCGTTTTCGCCGCTATCGCCTGAAATTATGAAGGATTTGCTTTCGCGGCAGGGGATTAGCCTGTCTGTGAATGATATGGCGGCGCTCGCGGATTTATCGGAGGGGAGCATTGGCCAGGCCCTGAAATATGCGGAAGAGGGCGGGCTAGAAATGCTGACTAAGGTTTTGGATTATCTTGATGACGCGCCGAATTGGAACTGGGAAAACATTCATAAATTGTCTGGCAGCCTGTCTACAACTGCACAGGATAAAGATTACCGCATGTTTGTTGATGTGATGCAGTGGGTGTTTCGCAAGATGTTGTTTTTGAAATCTCGGGGTGAAACAGGATTGCCAGAATATTTGGAGCGTAAAGGCACGCAGATGATTTTCGCGGCTTATTCGCTTGAAAAGCTTATAGATGTTTGTGACGGTTTGAAAAATCATTTCGCACGGGTTGATTATGCGAATTTAGACCGCCGTGATGCTGTACGTTCTGCGTTTACTATGATAAATGGTTAATACACATTTTATCAGGAGCTTTGACCCGTGAGCAGTAAAACACCTTTTTACATTACAACCGCTATATCCTACGTTAATGGTGTGCCGCATTTGGGGCATGCTTATGAATCAATCCTGACCGATGTTATGGCGCGGTTTAAGCGTTTGGACGGATATGATGTTAAATTTCTGACAGGTACGGATGAGCACGGTGAAAAGGTTCAGCAAACCGCAGAAAAGAATGGTATGGAGGCAAAAGCATTTGCCGATCAGAACGCCGCGACATTTATTGAAATGACCGAAAAACTGGGCATTTCAAATGATGATTTTATCCGCACCACGCAGGAGCGCCATTATAAAGCGTCACAGGCGATTTGGACGAAGCTTAAAGATAAGGGCGAGATTGAGCTTGGCAAATATGCGGGTTGGTATTCGGTGCGCGAGGAAGCATATTTCACGGAAGATGAGTTGACCACTGCCGATGACGGCCAGAAATATACTCCTTTGGGTACGGAAGTAAAATGGGTGGAAGAGGAAAGCTATTTCTTTAAGCTGTCCAATTATACGGATCGATTGATTGAATATTACGCCGCCAATCTGGATGCGGTGCAGCCAAATGTTCGTTTGAATGAGATTGTGAGCTTTTTAAAACAAGAGGGCGGGTTAAAAGATTTATCCGTTTCCCGTCATAAAAGCCGCCTGACATGGGGGATTCCTGTGCCTGATGACGCGGATCACGTGATGTATGTTTGGCTTGATGCGCTCACGAATTATTTGACCGCGATTGGCTATCCTGATGAGGGCGCGGATGACTTTCAGAAATTCTGGCCTGCGGATTATCATGTGATTGGTAAGGATATCACGCGGTTTCATGCTATATACTGGCCTGCGTTTTTGATGGCGGCGGATTTGCCCTTGCCGAAGACGATCTTCGCGCATGGGTTTATTAATGTTGGTGGAGCGAAAATGTCGAAATCTGTCGGGAATGTTTTATCACCCGATGATTTGGTGGCGACGTATGGACTTGATCAGATCCGCTATTTCCTGATGCGTGAAGTGTCGCATGGGCAGGATGGTAATTTTTCTCATGAACAGGCGATTTCGCGCATTAATGCAGATTTGGCGAATGGCCTTGGCAATTTGGCGCAGCGCACCTTGTCGATGATTTATAAAAATTGCGATGCGAAAATTCCTGCGCCTCAAGCCTTTACCGAGGAAGACGAGGAGCTTCTTCACAAGGCGTATCACATGATAGAGCCTGTACGCGGGGCGTTTGATGCATTTAAAATCCATCGTGGATTAGAGCATATCTGGAGTGTGGTTGGTGCATGCGATGCCTATATTGATGTGCAAGCGCCGTGGGCACTGAAGAAAACCGATACAGGTCGTATGGAAACTGTTCTTTATGTGTTGGCGGAGGTTATTCGTTGTTTGGGCATAATCGTTCAGCCCGTCGTTCCTACATCCGCGCCGAAAATCCTTGATCAGCTTAAGATATCTGAAGATGAGCGCGATTTTGCGCATATATCGGCCGATCATGCCTTGAAATTTGCTGTCGGGATTGAGAAGCCCGAAGGTGTGTTCCCGCGTATTGTAGAAGAAGAGGCGGCGTAGGTTATGTGGATCGACTCCCATTGTCATTTAAATCATAAGGGTATTGATGAGAAAGGTTCTCCGTCTGAGATTATCGCGGCGGCGCAGGCGGGCGGCGTTTCTGGCATGGTTACGATTTGTTGCCGTATGTCGGAGGAAATTGATGAGCTACTTTCTATCGCCAATTCTAATGACAATGTTTGGTGTTCGATTGGTACGCATCCGCATGATGCGGGATTGGACGCGGAGAAGGGTTTTTCGCAAGATCAAATTGTTCAAATTGCTAATAAGCATGACAAGATTATCGCGCTTGGTGAAACGGGATTGGATTATTTTTATGATAATTCACCGCGCGCGGATCAGGCCGAATCCTTTCGCAAACATATTCGCGCATGTATTGAAACCGATTTGCCGATGGTTGTTCACACCCGCGATGCAGAGGACGACACATATAAAATTATGTCGGAAGAGCATCAGGGCAAATTGCGCGGCGTGATGCATTGTTTTAGCTCTGCGCAAAGCTTAGCCGAGAAGTCATTAGAGCTTGGGTTTTATATCTCCTTTTCAGGGATTGTGACGTTTAAAAAGGCGGATGAGCTACGCCAAACTGCGAAAATTGTGCCTTTGAATCGTGTTTTGGTGGAAACGGATGCGCCGTTCCTTGCGCCGATGCCTTATCGCGGGAAGGTCAATGAACCGGCCTATGTTGCCAAGACGGGTGAGTTTTTGGCGGAACTTTATGGTGTAACCCCGCAAGAATTTGCTAAAATAACATCTGATAATTTTTTCAGGCTGTTTAACAAAGCAAAGTTGGTATGAGCCTTAAAATCACAGTTTTAGGATGCGGAAATTCATCGGGTACGCCTTCGGTTGGAAATTACTGGGGGATGTGTGATCCGAGCGAGCCGAAAAACAGGCGTAATCGTGCGTGTCTGGCGGTGCAGTCTGATGATGCCACGGTGATTATTGATACGGGCGCAGATTTTCGTCATCAGATGAATGCGTTTGATATTAGTGCGTTGGATGGTGTTTTTTATACGCATCACCACAGTGATCATTGCCACGGGATTGATGATTTGCGCTCTATGTTTTTCAGAAATGAGCGGAAATCTATTCCTTGCTTTGGGCATAAAGAAAGCCTTGAGGAAATTCTTTTGAAATTTCATTATTTGTTTAAGGGCGGGAATAATGAACGCTATTATCCGCCGATGTTGGATGCGCATGTCTTTGATGCGGCGCAATATGGGCGGGTTCAAAACTTTAAAGATATAGAATTTATTCCTTATGAGATGGATCACGGGTCTTGCATGTCCGTTGGGTATCGTTTTGGTTCTTTGGCGTATAGCGTGGACATGAAGACTCTTGATCAAAAAGCGCTTGATGTTATTAAAGGCTCTGATATTTGGGTTGTTGATGGCGCGGGCTACCATGCGGACGACAATGCGGTTCATGCGAATTTGAAGGCGTTGTACGAGTATAATGATTATATTGGCGCGAAGAGTGTCTATGTCACCTGTTTGTCTTCGGCGATGGATTATAAAACATTGTGCGATGAGTTGCCTGTTGGCTTTTATCCCGCCTATGACGGTTTGGCTTTTGAATTGTAATGGCTTCAGTTCGTTTTATCAGTTCCATCTTTCAGTTCGTTGTGTGTGTCCTTTTAGGTGGCTTTTTAAGTGATTGATTTTATACGGTTTTTTATCAGTTCGTTTTTGGTGTAAAATGCGGTTTATCAGTTTGTTTCTGATTGTTGTTGCTTGCGGCTTGTCACAAAGTAAAGTCAAACGACTATAGGCGTGGAAGCGCGTTTATAGGATATTATTCATATAATTGGTGCGCGATGCAAATATTTTTTAATGATATTTATTAATAGCGACTTTGACCATTTTTTTGAGTTCATCTGCGGCGGGGCCGCCATCGTCTTTTAGGTCATTTTTATAAACGACGGTCATGGCATCCACGTGTGCCTGAATGATGATGCGTTGATTTTTAAGGTTCAGTGCGGTTTCGGCGATGTAATCGCGTAAAGATTCCGCGAAATGGGCGGCGAGGGTATAACCGCAAAGAGAGCCTATGTCTTTTATTTCATGGGAATATGTGAAAATTTCTTGAGCTCGGGATGAGCGCGCCTCACCATCAGGGAGGTCTTGCATTGCTTTCCAGCTTTGAGAGAGGAGATCCAAATTCCGGCCAATATCGTCGAGGCAGGTTTTGCACATCTCGTTGATTAAGGAATCCGCTTCTTCTATGTTTTCTTCTGCCAGATATCCGTCTTCATTTGTGGGGACGCGCAACGCGCCGAGTTTATTTTTTAACGAGCCACGGATTTTAATGATTTCAACATTGTAGTCGTCTTCTTCGTTCATATCTCACGCTCCACGATTGTGGGATTGGTTATGCGTTTGTTATTTCCTTCGTAAGGTATTTGTTGGCGGCGGCGGTCAGGGCCGAAATATGCCGGGGCGTTGATAAACTTACGGGGGCGATTAATGACGTTGCAAACTCTTGAGGCGAGGCCATTTGCGGAAATGGGCTTTACCAGAATTTCATGCGCGCCCAAATCGCGCGTTTTGTTGGTCACTGTTTCAGTTGTGAAACCACTTACGACAATCACGGGGAGGAAGCGGATGGCGTCTTTATCATTATATCTGATCCATTGTAGAAGTTCTTTGCCAGAGCCATTTGGCATAAGCCAATCTGTTAAAACGATGTCGATATTATTGACATAGCGGCTTTTTGTACGGGCTTGGGTGATGGTGAGCAAGTCCATGGCTTCTCGGGCATCGTTGCAATTTAGTATATCTCCAACGCCGAAAATCTTGAGCATTGAGGTGACAAGCCCTTGCATATAGGGGGAGTCTTCAACCACCAAAATGGTGAAGTTTGAAAGGTCATAGGGTGGTGGCTTATTATGTATTGATGAGGACAAAGATATTCTACCTTTGATTGTTCGTATTTCTATTTCTGTGGTTATTGTTCCCTGATCAGGCGGGAATGTCAACGGCTATGCGTTTGTCGCGTAAGGGGCGAACCATTTTAATGGCATCATTATAGGTTTGGTGTGATTTATATTCCGTTAGTGCATTTTGGTCCGGGAATTCGCCATAGACCACAACGTCTATATCATTGGCAATTTGGTCGATTTTATCGTTTTTTGTGACGGTTAAAACCCAGTTTCCTTGTATTGTTTCAAGAGTTTTGAGTCCATTATAGACGGAGTCTAAGTTTTCGGGAGTTTTTGCGGTGAATAATACGATATGACGGATCATTTTTTTAGACCCTTACCAATCTGTTTTTGCGCCAGGGATGGCGACGATAATGCCATCGAGTGTATCGCTCATACGGATTTGGCAGCCGAGGCGCGAATATTCGGTGATATCAAAGGCAAGATCGAGCATGTCTTCTTCTTCCTCGCATTGTGAATTATCTTCTGCTTCGACTTTATCGGTCCAATCAGGGTGGATATACATATGGCATGTCGCGCAAGCCATGGAGCCGCCGCATGCGCCTTCAATCGCGTCAAAGCCAGCATCGCGCAAGACTTCCATGAGTGACCAGCCATTTTCGGCGGTGATTTGTTTGGTTGATCCGTCTTTTTTTATCACGTTAATTGTGGGCATGTTTTTCTGTGGTCCTTAAAAATTATATTTTGACGCGCATATATATCTTTTCCCATGCTTTTATGAATGCGTCAATATCACTTTTCTCGCTTGCCCATCCTAAAGAGATTCTCAGGGCGCTATTTGATATTGTTTCAGAGGTTCCCATGGCTTTTAATGTTGTGCTTGGCTTGACTGTGCCGCTGGAGCAAGCCGAGCCGTTGCTGATGGCTATTCCTTCGAGGTCAAAGGCCATGAGCATGGTTTGGGCGTTTGCATTGGGGAGGCTGAAAAAGCATGTGTTGGACACGCGGTTCGCGTTTTCACAATGGATGACAGCTTCGGGAGATATGTTTTTGATTTTGCATTCTAATTCGTCGCGCCACTGGCCTAGAGCCTGATAATGATTGAGGTGTTCAAGCGCCTCTTTTGCCGCCGCGCCAAAGCCCGCTATGGCGGCGATGTTTTCCGTGCCTGCGCGGGCGGATTTTTCCTGACCGCCGCCATGGAGCAGGGTTGGCGTTGGCCCGCATAGCCCAAGGATGAGCGCACCTGCGCCTTGTGGTCCACCAATTTTATGGGATGAAATTGTCATGAAATCGATGGCGTTTTCTTTTGTGTTTGTGGTAATGCGGCCGACGGCTTGTGTGGCGTCAGTGTGGAAAAATGCGCCGTTTTCATGCGCTTTTTTGCATAAATCCGATACGTTTTGTATTGAACCTGTTTCGTTGTTCACCCAAATGCAGGAAACCAAAGATGTTTTGTTGTCTTTGAGTGCGGATTCCAGAGTGGTGGTTTCGACCAATCCGTTTTCATCGACGGGAATGATTTTAATGTTTTTGTAAATTTGCGCCAGTTCCAAAATTGAAGGGTGTTCGGCGGCAGAAATTAAAATGATGTCATCGGGAAAGTTTTCTGCAAAATGACGGATAACCGTGTTGTTGCCCTCGGTTGCGCTGCTGTTGAAGAGGACTTGGTTGGTATCGGCACTTACGAGTTTTGCGACGTTTTCGCGAGCGTGCTCGATGATTTTGCGGCCTTCGCGGCCGAAGCTGTGGACGGATGACGCGTTTAATGCTCCGTTTTTAACCGATAAAACGCCGAGCATTGCCTCTTTTGCATGGGGGCGCAGGGGTGCGCTTGCGTTGTAATCAAGGTAAATTTGTTTTTTCATTATCTCACAATCGTATTATCCACATTATATTTCAATGGCTTATTAGAAATTTGTAGACTTCTTTGTAATACTCTAATATACATCTGGGTCATGCACAGAAGCAGTTTTATGTTATGTGCCGTATTTATATACGAAATTGTACCGAAACGAAATAATAATAGAGGTTATCGAATGCCCGAAGTTATCCTAAATGGTCCATGCGGCCGCCTTGAAGGTCGTTACCATCACTCAAAAGTAAAAGATGCCCCGTTGGCGTTGGTTCTTCACCCGAACCCGCAACATGGCGGAACAATGAATAATAAGATTACGCATGCCTTATTTCAAGCGTATGTTGCGCGTGGATTTTCCGTGCTTCGTTTTAACTTTCGCGGTGTAGGCCGTTCGCAAGGTGTCTTTGACGATGGTGAGGGGGAGTTGAGCGATGCGGCTTCTGCGCTTGATTGGATGCAAGAAATTAACCCGAATGCGCCATATGTATGGATTGCCGGGTTTTCATTTGGCGCGTGGATCGGGATGCAGCTTTTGATGCGCCGTCCAGAGATTGCAGGATTTGTTTCTGTTGCTCCACCTGCGCATACTGATGATTTCGCGTTTTTGGCGCCGTGCCCGACTTCTGGTCTGATTTTGCATGGTGGACGTGATGACGTTGTGCCAGAGCAGGATGTCGCGGATCTGGTTGAGCGTTTGCATTTGCAAAAGGGGATTGATCTTGATTTTCGTGTTCTTCCAAGCGCCAATCATTTCTTCCATAACAATATAGATCTAATGATTGATCATGTTCATGATCATATGAACAAGGCGAATAGTGGATTGACCGTTCCCGTTAAGGCGGCGGCGTAAGGAAAAGTAATTCGCATTTGCCTTCTGGTGTTGTTGCTGCGCAACTTATATAGGTTTCTATACTGCGTTGCTTGCGCCTAGCCAGAAGACAAAGCCAAATCACTTTTAAAGTGAATTGAAAAGTGGGGTTTATCGCCCCGCTTTTTTTTATTGGTTGGATAATATTGTTTTCACATCATCAACATGGCCTTTGACCTTAACGGGTGACCAGATGTTTGTGATTTTACCGTCTTTGTTGATGAGGAAGGTGGAGCGGACGATGCCCATGTATTTTTTACCCATCATGGTTTTTTCCTGCCATACGCCATAGTCCTCACACATATTTCCGTTTTCGTCAGAAGCGAGGGGGAAGTTGAAATTATATTTTGCTTTGAAATTATCGTGTTTTTTAACGCTGCATTTTGATACTCCGATTATTTCGGCGTCCAGCTTTTCAAAATCCGGCATCGCGTCGCGGAAGTCACAAGATTCTGTCGTGCATCCGGGGGTGTTGTCTTTGGGGTAAAAATACAGCACCACGTTTTTCCCGCGCAGCTCAGAAAGCGTGAGTTCGCCGCCTCCATCTGTGGGGAGGGTAAAGTCTGGCGCGGCGTCGCCGATTTTTAATGCGGTCATTTTTTGTCTCCTGATGAATTATATCGTGGGTTTTATCCGTAATGCATATTCCGTGTGTGGTCAAATCTGTTGCCGTGTTATAGAATTGTTTCGTCTTAATTCCTTTGCATGGGTTGCCTTTATTTTGAAAAACAGACTTTTCCATTTTGCGTGGCATTTTAGTGCGTTTAGCGTCAAGATCTCGCTTCTTGTGGCGCTTGTCGGGGTTATGGCCGTGGCAGGTTTTGTTTGGCGTGTGCATAGCTCTCCGCTCGATATTAGTTTTGCCAAGGATTATATCCAAGATGCGATGCGTGATAATGAATCAGGGAATTATGCGCGGATGGAGCGTGCCGTCCTGTATTGGCCTGATTTAACCGATGCGCTGTATTTACAATTAAGGGGCGGGCAACTCCTGAATAAAAATCATGCGGTGATTTTATCAGTTGATGAGGTCGCGATTAGTTTTTCACGTTATGGGTTGTTGATTGGCAAGGTCATGCCAAAAGCGATTGTTTTAAAGCAGCCGACATTACAAATTACACGCAGTGCGCAGGGGTTTTCATTGGATCTGGGCGAGCGTCCATATGGTCCCGTTAAGGAAGATGACAAAATTGAATTTACAACGCGTTTGTTTGGGTATCTTGCGCGCCCAGGGTATGAATCCGCGCATGAGTCAATTATTTCGCGGCTTAGGGCGTTTGAAATAGCAAATGCGAAATTGCGAATTGATGATCATGTGACGAAGAGGTCATGGTCTTTGCCCGAATTTAATGTAGGATTCTATAGTACCAATGAGGGCATGAAGGGGGAGGTGCGTGCGCGCCTGCCTGATGTTGGGTTAGATGAATCTTATTTGAATGCGGATGTGAATTATATCTGGGATGATAAGAATGTCATGCTTAGTGCGGATTTGCAGAATGTGGCTTTACAAGGTTTTGCGGGTAATATTCCTGAGCTGGCTGCGCTTGGGCAGAATGATATTATTATAGACGCGCATGTTGAGACTATTTTGGATGAGACATTTATGCCGTCTGATATTCGTTTGTCGGTGACATCCGCAGAGGGGAGTTTGGTACATTCGGATGTTTGGGATAATCCCGTGCCTTATGAGGCGTTCTCGATTCATGCGAGTTATAGCTATGTTGCCAAAGCATTGCGCCTTTATGATACGGCGGTGACGCTTGGTGGTATTCGTGTGAATGTTCAGGGTGATATCACGCATGAAGATTTTGGTAAGCCTGATATGCTTGTCCGTGGTCCTGTTAAGCTTTGGATTGATGAGGCGCGGCAATCGCTTATTGATCCGTTATGGCCGAAAGCGTTGCGCGGAGATGGGAGTGAGGAATGGATCGTTCAAAAAATGTCCAAGGGCGTTTTTAAAGATATTACGGCGAGCCTTGACCTTGTGGCGCAGAAAATACCTGATGATGGTGGGTGGGATTTTGATGTGCAGAATGTTCTGGCGGGGTTCGCTGCGGAGGGTATGGATGTTGACTATCGTAGCCCCCTTGACCCTGCGACGGGGGTTTCGGGCGTGGGGACGTTTGATCTGAAAACGGATGAGCTATCGATTGATATTACCAAAGGTAAGATTGGCAAAATGCCCGTATCCAAGGCGAAACTGGTTTTTGATAAGGTTGTCGCCGTGGGTGAGGGCGGCGTGGATATGAATATTGATTTGGGCGGTGATGTTGTCGACATTCTTAAATTCATCTCGAAAGATCCGATTAATTTGGGTGATCGCATTGATATGGATTTAAAGCAGGTTAAGGGGAGCGCGGATTTGGCGTTGTGGCTTAATTTCCCGACACAAAAAGATGTGAAGATTAAAGATTTTAAGATTGGTGTTGAAGGCACATTAAAGAAGGTTGTTTTGCCTGATGTTGTGGAGACGCTGGATTTGGGCGGTGAGGCTTTGGCGTTTTCGATTAAAGACGGCGTTGTTGTGATGAAGGGTGCTGCGAGCCTTGATAAGCGTGCAATGGATTTTGAGTGGCAGACTTTTTTGAATAGTGAGGGCAAGGCGTTCAAAGAAAAAATTAAGGCAAAAATCACGGCTGATCCAAATATAAGGTCGCAGCTTGGCATTGATTTGAGCGAGTTTTTAGAAGGGTCGGCAGGGATTGATCTTGTTTATACATCGTACCGCGATAAAACCGCAAAGGCGCAAGTGAAGGCAGATCTTACGCCGTCGGTGTTTTTTGTTGAGCCATTTGGGTATGAAAAAAAATCGGGAGCAAAGGGCAGTGCGAATTTTACGGCGCATTTTAAAAAGGGTGTTTTGCAAAAAATTATGGACCTTGATGGGGATGCGGAGCGTTTTTCTTTATCCAAAGCGAATATTAAATTCCAGCAGATAAAAGGCAAGACTGAGCTTTTAAGCGGTTCGGCTAAGGCATTTGTTGTGGGGGATACGAAGGGGGGTATCGGTTTTTCCTTTGATAAAAACGGGACGGCTAGTATCAATATAAAGGCCAGTGTTTTAGACGCGCAACCCTTTATGGCGGAAGATGAAAATAAGGGCGTATATAATGAACCGCCGATGAAAATTACGGTAAGTGCGACGAATATGCTTACCGCGCCAGAGGAAAGCGTGCGCGATGTTCGGCTGTATTTTGATGTTGATGGGCAGGGGCGGTTCAATGTGATGGAAATGGATGGTGCGGTTGGCAAGGGCTTGATTTCTGCGCGATTTAAACCTGACGCGCAGGGGCGGCGTAACTTTAGCCTTAAGGCGGGAGATGCGGGGGCGGTGCTCAAGGCGTTTCAGGTTTATAATAATATTCGTGGTGGTGTGATGGAAATTAATGGCGCGCCTGCGGATGGGGATGGTGATTATAATATTCGTGGTAAGGCGGAGATTAAGGACTTCAAAGTTGTAAAAGCGCCGTCTTTGACAAAAATCCTGAGCATATTATCGCTTACGGGAATTGGGGAAGCGCTCACTAGTGATGGGCTTGCGTTTGAGAAGTTAGAAGCGAATTATACGTGGATTTATCGCGCGGGTGGGAGTTTGCTTAAGATTAAAGATGGGCGTACATCGGGGAATTCTTTGGGTATTTTATTTGCGGGTGAATTTGATAATGCGCGGCGTTATATTGATGTTTCGGGGACGGTTGTTCCGATGTCTTTGGTGAATGAGATTATTGGCTCTATACCGTTGATCGGGGATATTTTAACAGGTGGGTCGGGCGGAGTTTTTGCCGCGACCTATAGTGTGAAGGGGGAGGCCGATGCCCCCGAAATATTTGTGAACCCGCTCTCTGTTTTAACGCCTGGCATTGTGCGGCGGGTGTTGTTTGAGTAGGGTTAATTCTTCAACCTGTATCCCGTTTTGAACATCCATGCGATGATGGCGATGCAAACGCTTAGGAAGACGAAAATCATTGTTACGCTAATCCTTAAGGATACGTCCGAGCTTTCGTAGAAGCTCCACCGGAAACCGCTGATCAGATAGACCACGGGGTTGAGCATGGATACGCCCTGCCAAAATGGCGGTAACATATTGATGGAGTAAAAACTTCCGCCCAGAAATGTAAGCGGGGTAATTACGAGCAGGGGGATGATTTGCAGTTTTTCAAACCCATCCGCCCAAATGCCAATGATAAAGCCGAGGAGCGAGAAGGTGACGCAGGTCATGACCAAAAAGAACAGCATCCAAATCGGGTGTTGTATTTCTAAGGGCACGAAGAAGCCAGCGGTGATCAGAACGATGGCGGCAATCATGAGAGCCTTGGTTGCGGCCGCGCCGACATAGCCAATGGCGACCTCCCAGAAGGATAGCGGGGCGGAGAGGATTTCATATATCGTGCCCGTGAAGCGGGGAAAGTATATGCCGAAGGAAGCATTGGAAATGCTTTGGCTTAAAACCGTGAGCATGATCAGGCCTGGTACGATAAACGCGCCATATTCTACGCCATCAATTGCGCTCATCCGTGAGCCGATGGCCGAGCCGAACACGATGAAATACAGGATGGTGGAAATGACGGGGGAGGCGATGCTCTGCCCGATTGTGCGTTTGGTGCGCGACATTTCAAATTTATAGATTGCGCGTATACCGTGTAGATTCATGCTGCCGCTCCTACTAGATTCACGAAGATGTCTTCGAGAGAGCTTTGTTTTGTGTGTAAATCTCTGCATCTGATGCCGTGGTCTTTGAGGGTGTCGAGCAATTCCGCGATACCATTATGGTCTTGCGCGGGGTCGTAAATATAGGTGATGGTGTCGCCATTATCAGAAAGGACGAGATTGTATTTTTTCAAAGTGGTGGGGAGGGCGTCAATTGATTGGCGCAGTTCCAAAACCAGTTCTTTTTTGCCAAGTTTTTTCATCAGGGTTTTCTTTTCTTCAATCAGGATGAGCTTGCCCTTGTTGATGATGCCGATGCGGTCGGCCATTTCTTCGGCTTCTTCGATATAATGTGTGGTTAGAATAATGGTGGTTCCGTTATCACGTAATTTACGGATTTGTTTCCACATGGATTTGCGGAGCTCTACATCTACGCCTGCGCTAGGCTCATCAAGAAATAGGATGTCTGGTTCATGGGATAGAGCCTTACCAATCATCACGCGGCGTTTCATTCCGCCTGAAAGTTTGCGGATTTGCGAGTCTTTTTTGTCCCATAGGGATAAGTCTTTGAGGGTTTCTTCGATATAGGCCGCGTTTTTTGATTTTCCGAACAGGCCACGACTGAATGAGACCGCGTTGAATACTGTTTCGAAGGCGTCGGTGGTGAGCTCTTGCGGGACGAGGCCGATAAGGGCGCGTGCCTTGCGGTAGTCTTTTGCGTGGTCGTGTCCCATAACGGTGACAGTGCCGCCGGTGTTTTGTACAATGCCGCAAACGGAGCTGATGAGGGTTGTTTTTCCCGCGCCATTAGGGCCGAGCAGGGCGAAAATCTCACCTTTGGCGATATTCAAATTGATATCATCCAATGCGATAAACCCATTGTCATAGGTTTTGGATAGGCTTTGAATGGAGATTGCTGTTGTCATTGTCATTCTTTTTCATGATTGGATGTTCTTTTTAACGCATAATAATGCTGATGTATATGCGTTGTCGCTAAATTGTTGTTTTGGGGAGCGGTTTAATTTTTTGACGGTTTATCATTGCGATGACGTTGCCTGTGACAGTTATTACTAGCCCTAACAACGCCGTGAATGTCCAAATGTATCCTTCAAATATGGTAGAAATTAGCAGGGCGACTATTGGGAATAATACCGCGGCGTATGCTGCTTTGTCGGCTCCGATATTTCTTAAGAGTTTTAGATATGCTCCGAATGCTATGGCGGAACCGAACACAGCGAGATAGAGCAGAGATAGTGCGTATGCCATGGTGGGTTCAACTGACAGTGGAAAACCTAATGCTAGGCCAATCAGAATGGCAGAGACTCCGCCATAGGCCATACCAAGAGTATTTCCTCCCATTATAGAGATGTTTTCGCGTGATAATTTGATCGACATCATGTTGCCTAGAGATGCGATGTAGGTTGCTGCTACGCAAAGTATAATGTTATCTGAAATCCCGTTGGTATTTTGCAGTGTTGTGACCTCTGGCCAGAAAACGGTTATGATTCCTATCAATCCGATGAGGGAGCCCATCAAGACTTGTTTATTCACAGGGGTTTTAAAGAATAGCCGTTGATTAAAAATATTCATTAATGTGATGGTTGAGAATAAAATGGCGACAAGCCCTGATGTCAGGTTTATTGAACCGTAATAGATCAGTATATAATTGAGGCAGAAGAATAAAAGCCCGAGAGCCAATAGAAGGCCATGTTGCCTGCGAGTGAATTTAAAAGCGTCTTTTTTCTTTGTGAGTATTAGGAATAAAGCGAGGCATATCGCCGCCAGAATAAAACGATATCCAACGGATAGGATAGGCGGAACCATACCTGTTTGGAAGGTTATGGCGAACCATGTTGACCCCCAGATTATGACGGTCAAAAAATAAAGACTTATATTGTTCATGTATTTTTTAGACCTTGATAAGCGCGTGTCTTTTTTTACCCGAAGAGAGTTTGATGTAGCCGTCTTTGGTTAGGTCAGAGATGCTGAGCTTTTGGTCAATGTCGCCGACGGGGGTGTCGTTGACGCGTGCGCCGCCGCCGATGATGAGACGTTTGGCTTCGCCCTTTGATGAACAAAGCCCCGTTTCAACGAGCATTTCAATGACCTCTATGCCATTTTTTAGATAGTCCGCGCCGATATCGATGCTTGGCAGGTCATCACCAACTCCTCCGCTTTCGAAGACTTTTTGCGCGGTGGCGGCGGCCTCTGCGGCGGCGGTTTGGCCGTGGCACAGGGTGGTGGCTTCGAAGGCCAAGATTTTCTTGGCTTCGTTGATGTCTGCACCTTGCAGGGATTCCAGTTTACGGATTTCCATCATATCAAGCGTGGTAAAGCGGCGAAGAAGCGTGCCCACCATCATATCATCGGCGTTGCGCCAATATTGGTAATAATCATAAGGGGATAGCATATCCGCGTTGAGCCATACCGCGCCGTTTTCGGTTTTACCCATTTTGCGGCCATCCGGCGTGGTGAGCAGGGGCGCGGTGAGTGCGAAAAGTTGCACGCGGTCGGCCTTATGCCCTAAATCAACGCCGTTAATGATGTTACCCCATTGATCCGATCCGCCCATTTGCAAGATTGTGCCATGGCGGCGGTTAAGTTCGAGGAAGTCATAGCCCTGCATGACCATGTAGTTGAATTCGAGAAGTGTGAGCGGGCTTTCGCGGTCTAGGCGTTGCTTTACGCTTTCGAAGCCGATCATGCGGTTAATGGTGAAAAATCGCCCGTAATCACGCAGGAAAGCCAGATATGACAGCTCATCTAGCCAATCATTATTATTGACCATTTTTGCATCGCTATGATTATCGCCGTAGCTTAGGAATTGTTTGAAACATGTGGATTGGATGTTTTTGATGTTGTCTTCAATCGTGACATCGTCGAGCAATTTGCGTTGTTCGTCCTTAAATGAAGGGTCGCCGATTTTTGATGTGCCACCGCCCATAAGGGTGATGGGTTTATGTCCGCATTTTTGAAACCAATGCAGCATCATAATGCCTGTTAAATTACCGATATGCAGGGATTTCGCCGTGGCATCGAAACCGATATAGGCGCTTTGTGTGCCTTCGCATAGTTTTGCGTCTAAAGCCCCGAAATCTGAACACTGATTTATAAACCCGCGCTCTTCCATGATGTTTAAAAAATCTGATTTATAACTGCCCATTGGTATTGTCTTTTCTTTATCGTATTATACTCTGCCATTGTTGCTTTGTTTGTGAAAACGGAACGGCTTATCGGAAAGACAGTTATATATCATGAGTGAGAGAAAAGTCTATAGGGCGATCGGTTTGATGTCTGGCACGTCGTTGGATGGTGTGATTGACGTGGCGTTGATTGAAACGGACGGGCATGATTATGTGCATCCGATTAAATATTATGAACACCCATATGATGTGGAGATTCGCAATAAGGTGCGCAAATGCTTTGGTAAGACGGCGCGTGATGGGGAGGTGGATGAGGCCGAAAAACTGGTCACTGATATTCATATTGCGGCGGTCAAGGCGATGGGTGAGAGCGCCGATGTGATTGGTTTTCACGGGCAGACAATCACTCATAACCCGCAGAATCAATTTACGTGGCAAATTGGTGATGGTGAACGTTTTGCGCGGGAGATAGGCATAGATGTTATCGGCGATATGCGCCAGAATGATATTAAAAACGGCGGGCAGGGCGCGCCATTATTACCGATTTATCATCGGGCGATGATGGTGGATGCTCAAAAACCCGTGATGATTTTAAATTTGGGAGGCGTTGCCAATATTACCTATATCGGCGCGGAAGGTGAATTAATCGCATTTGATTGTGGGCCAGCCAATGCGTTGATGGATGATTTTATAAAGACGCGGCGTGATTTGGATTTTGATGAGGGCGGGATTATTGCTGCGCAAGGGACGGTGCAAAGCAATATTATTGATCGTTTTGTTAAGGATGATTATTTTAAAGTTGTTCCGCCGAAATCATTGGATCGAAATCATTGGAATCTTGATTGTGTGCGCTATGCGTCCACAGAGGATGGAATGGCGACATTGATGGAAATGACGATTGAGGGCGTTGCGCGTGCGCTTGATCATTTTCCGAAAGCGCCCAACGCCGTTTATGTTGCAGGGGGCGGGCGTAAAAATACTTATATGCTTGGATGCTTGCGCCAGCAGTTGGATGCAGAGGTGTTGCCGATTGATGCGATTGATTGGAATGGTGATGCGACAGAGGCCGAAGGGTTTGCGTATCTGGCGGTGCGTTCCATGTTGGGGGAGGCGTTGACCTTGCCATCAACGACAGGTGTGCCCAATCTGTTGACGGGCGGCGTTTTATATAAGGCTGTTTGATTTTGACTTTTTTCTAAAAAACCTATTAAGTATGTTTAATGACTTATTATACTGAAAATGCAGGGGGCTACCCTTTTGGTTTGCCCAACCCTGAAGATTTGATTGTCTTGGATATTGAGGCGTCTTCTTTAAATGGTGCGATTGAATATATAGCTGCCCAAGGTCCTCAAAGCTATCCTGTTGAAATTGGGGTTGTTGACCATCAATGTCATGATATTTCATATTTAATTAAAAGGGCGGATGGTTGGGTTGACTGGCACGGTCAGGAAGGTGATGAAACCAAAGGGTATATTCATGGGATATCTTTGGATGAGTTAGAAAAAGATGGTAAAGATGTAGAATTTGCTGCCGCATTTTTGAATGATTTTTGTAAGGATAAAGTTGTATTATGTCGCGGTCCAAACGGTGCGTATAGTGATCGGTTCTGGTTGGGGCGTTTATATGAAGCCGCCGGAATTGAACAGGAATTTGAAGTTAATTGCTTTGCCGATTTCATAGATTTTGAAAATGACGTTGATGTTGATGAGGCGTATGAGCAATCAGGATTTGGTTCCGATGCGAAGCACCGCGCGGGGGATGATGCGTTACAATGGATGCGATTTTATTTGAATTTGTATAAAATAAAAGAGCAAGAGCATCAATCTAAGCCTGAGATTGATTTATCTCCGTCTTTTTAATGCCTTTTTAAAATATCCTTGCCTGTCTGCGTGTTTAATGTTTTTTAGGTTTTTATGACGAAAATTATTTCTGCAAACCCCCAATCGATTGAGCAAGCCGCCGAGATTTTGAAAAATGGTGGGCTTGTTGGTATGCCGACCGAGACGGTGTATGGTTTGGCGGCGGATGCGCGTAATGGCGTGGCGGTGGCGCGGATATTTGAGGCCAAAGGCCGCCCGAGTTTTAATCCTCTTATTACCCATGTGAATGATGTTGATGCCGTATTGGAAATCGCCGATATGAACGCATATGCGCGGAGCTTGGCGGATGTATTTTGGCCAGGAGCATTGACGGTAATCTTGCCGCGTAAGGCGGAGAGCGGCTTATCTGATCTTGTTACGGCGGGTTTGGATACGGTGGCGGTGCGCGTACCGTCGCATAAATGTGCAAGGGCGTTGATTAAGGCGTGTGGTTTTCCATTGGCGGCGCCGAGTGCGAATAAATCGGGTTCGATATCGCCCACTGCGCCCGCGCATGTCGCGCAAAGCTTGGGCGCGAGCGTGGATTTGATTTTGGCCGATGGGGTGAGCGCGGTTGGTCTTGAATCTACGGTGGTAGATTGTAGTGGCGATGTGCCCGTTATCTTGCGCCCCGGCGGGATTACGGTGGAGCAAATTTCAGAGGCATTGGGAATTGATGTCGCATATGATTTGGGCGATGCGGGCGGGGCGATAAAATCTCCGGGGCAGCTTTTGAAGCATTATGCGCCGTCTATTCCTGTGCGACTTAATGCGATCGATCTGGAGGAGGGGGAGGCGCTCTTATCCTTTGGTGGAATAAAATTTATGGGCGTTAAAACCGGTGTTTCTGCGGCTGATCTGCCCGCCAATCAAATTCGTCATTTGTCAAAAGAGGGTGACTTATACGAGGCGGCGGCAAATTTATTTGCTTATTTACGTGATCTTGATCGCCCAGAATTCACGGGAATTGCGGTGATGAATATCCCTGATATTGGTGTGGGCGTTGCGATTAATGACCGACTGAAACGAGCGGCAAATGCATAGCTTTTCAAAAGTCTTATTATATTATAAGCTCTGTTTTATGATGAAAAGATTTGTATCTATTTTGGTGTGTACGTGTTTTCCGTTTTCCTTAATGGCGGCGGAAAAGCCCGAATTTGAGATGATGGCGCGGGCGGTGATTTATGCGACGCAAGCCGATTCTTATAATCTGTTTTGTGAAAAAGATAGCGATATTGCCGAGAAATTCTTGAGTAAGTTTAAGGATATGAAGGATCTTTCAGAGAATGAATATGCGGCGTTAGTGACTTTGCGGGATAAAAATAAAATCGATACGGCCCGTAAATTAAAAGAGGGTGGTAAGGCATGCAGTGATGTTGAATTTATGTTGTCGCGGCTTCAGGTTATGCGAGAACTTAAAGATGTATCTTATCTTTTAAACGGCGTTGATCCCGCGACTTTGCCACCTGATACGATGCCTGATTTGGAAACATTGCTTCCGCCGAGAAGTGAGCCTATTTCGCAATTACCATCCACTGAATTGTAGTCTTGTGATTTAATATAGTTTGTTTAATATCCATTTTTTATGGAAGGTTTTAGAATGAAAAGACAACGTCAAAATACAGGAACCGGGGATGGTGGGACAATAAAATATTTGGCGTCTTGGGTTCTTTGGCCTTTTCTTTTTATTGCATGTATGAGTGTTACGGCCTTTGGTTTCTCGCAAGATGATAAGATTATGCCCTTTTTATGCTTTAATGGGGCGTATGTGTTTTTGATTGTGTCGTTGCTCTGGCTAGAGCGCGTGATGCCGCATGAGCGTCAATGGCATAAGTCGGACGGGCAGACATTTTCAAACATCGCGCATACACTGACGAGCAAGGGGACAACGCAAATCCTTTTGGTTGTGAATGGTTATATTGGTGCGAAGATTTTTACTGGCGGGGAAAGTGGCTTATTTGGTTTTGATCTGTGGCCGTCGGATTGGCCGTTATACGCACAAGTCGTGTTGGCGGTGGTTGCATCGGAATTTGCGTTGTATTGGGCACATAGAAGTGCGCATGAAGTTCCCTTTATCTGGCGGTTTCATGCTATTCACCACAGCGTTCAAAAACTTTGGATTGTAAATACAGGGCGTTTTCATTTTATTGATGCGCTGTATAGCATTGTTTTGGGGATGATACCGTTTGTTATTTTGGGCGCATCGATGGATGTTATTATGTGGTTGGCGGCGGTGACGGCGTTTATTGGGATGTTGACCCATTGTAATGTTGAAATGCGCTTTGGCCCGTTATCTTATATTTTTAACACGCCAGAGCTTCATCGTTGGCACCATAGTAAAAAGCTTCGTGAGGGGAACACCAATTACGGCGAGAATGTTATGATTTGGGATATGGTTTTTGGCACATTTTTCCATGAAGATCGTCGCCCGCCTGTTAATATTGGGATTACGGATTATATGCCCGTGAAGTTTTCTGATCAGCTTCTTTGGCCGTTTTTGAGTGCGGAGAAGAAAGAGGCTCTGCAAGCCAAGCGTGATGGGGCCACGGCGCAAGATGTCATGCAGGCGGCAGAGTAGAGATGGGCACGGCTTGGCTTGATCAACCATATGATTTAAGTACAAAGCGTATATGGGTTGCAGGGCATGCAGGGATGGTCGGTGCGGCGTTGTGCCGCCGATTGGCGGGTGATTGCCGTGAGGTTTTAACCATATCTCATGATGATCTTGATTTACGGGATCAAGGCGCAGTTAATAATTGGATGGCGGAAAACAAGCCCGATGTCATTGTTATTGCAGCGGCGAAGGTTGGTGGGATTATGGCTAATTCCATGCAGCCTGCCGCATTTTTCTATGATAATATGATGATTGTCGCGAATATTATGCATGCGGCGCATAAAAACAAAACGAGTCGTTTGTTATTCTTGGGGTCGTCATGTATTTACCCTAGAAACTCAGAGCAGCCAATTAAAGAAGACTCTTTGTTATCAGGGGCGTTGGAGCCGACGAATGAGGGGTATGCGTTGGCAAAAATTGCGGGGTTGAAGATGGCAGAATATTACCGTGCGCAATATGGGTGTGATTTTATTTCGGCGATGCCGTGCAACCTTTATGGTGTTGGCGATACATATGATGCCGAGCAATCACATGTTATTCCTGCGATGATCATGAAAATAGATAAGGCATTAGAAGAGCGCGCGCCCTCGGTTACATTATGGGGGAGCGGAACGCCTTTGCGCGAATTCTTATATGTAGATGATCTGGCGGATGCCCTGATATTGTTGCTACGGCGGTATAATGGGGCGCAACATATTAACGTGGGATCAGGGGAAGAGGTTTCGATTAAAAGCTTAGCGGAGAAAGTCCGCGATGTTGTTGGATATAAGGGGAAGGGGGGTATCGTTTTTGATCCTTCCAAACCTGACGGGATGCCGCGTAAAGTTCTTGATTGTCAGCGGTTATTGGATGCTGGATGGCATCCTAAAACATGCCTTGGCGATGGATTGGTACAATGCTATCAAGATTATAAGAGATTAAAATCCTTATGAGATAGGGTTTTGTTAATATTATGGATGTAGTATGTCACGGGATATGACCTGACTTTAGGTCATGTATATAGATTACATAAATAAGGTTTGATTTCATGATAGAGAATACCAATGGCGATAATGATCAGAAGCCTAAGGGGCAGGTCTATAGCTTTTCCGTGGATCAGTGTCGGCGTAAGGACTCTGCGGATGCCTCGTTTAACTCGAAATTTGAACGGGCTGCTTTGGATTTGAAACCTGGCGAGATTGGCTTTCTGGATGAGCCGCATGGGATGCTTGTTTCCACAGTGGGGAGCGGGGTCGCTCTTACGATTTATGATGAAAAACTTCATGTCGGTGTGATGGCCTATGTTGTTTTGCCAAGAAGCTTATTGCAAGTGTTTCCGAATTTGGATAAAGCTCCGCCTGAAGATGTTGCGCGTGCATTATCACCTATTGAAGAGGCGATTGCAGAGATGAAAAAGCATGGCGCTGCGAAAAACCGTATCCGTATCCGTCTATTTGGTGGCGCGGAAATTGATGGTCAAGATGATGCCGGAATGAAAACAAGTGTTTTTGTGAAGGAATACCTATCCCGTAAGGAGCTTGGCCTGATGGGAGAAGACTTGGGCGGTAAAAGCCTTCGCCGTATTCATTTTTTACCAGATAATGGTGCGGTGACGCGGTTTTTCCTCAAGCGCCAAAGCGATTTTGATTTTGTCACGCGTCAGGAATCTGCTTTTCTGAATACATGAACGGGCATTTTTGAGCGTTATGTGAATAAGTCTTTTCACATATTTCGTTTTCCTTAGGAAAAATGGAATATTTTTGCTATGATCCGATTAATCATTAAGTGTGAATGTACCAATTTTTCTTGTGGGAGGGAAAAATATGTTTAATCCAGCGTATAATAACGCCTCTGGCGGAGTGTCATCAAATTTAAGGCTTGCAAATTGGGAATGTGATATTCGTGATGTAAGTGTTGAGTCTTGTGAGATGAATGAAGACCCGATGGGTTTTCGTGTGATTTATTACAAAGATAGTGAAGATGATTACAGCGTGGGCGCGTCATATTTGCGTGATCGCCTGAAAAAACTTTCGCGGGCGGGGTTTGATGCCCCCATGACGCAAAAGGCCATTAACATCATCGATCAAAAACGCCTCAAGGTTTTTAAAAGAACAGTTTAACCCCTTCTGAACTATCACTGGTTTATGATAGGATAAATGCTTAAGGCATTCGTTTGTTCATATCATATTAATCGGGGAAATAATGAAGCAATCTACAAATCATATTTTAATGGTGCGGCCGGAGGTGTTTTTTGCCAATCCGCAAACGATGGATACGAATGCGTATCAAATTGAGGGCGTGGCCCAGCCGAAGGATGTTATTTTGGCGGGGGCGATGGCGGAGTTTAACGCCTATCGTGAGATGTTGGTGGAGAAGGGCGTGATTATCACCACCGTCAATGGTCACCCCGATTGTCCCGATATGGTGTTTCCAAACTGGGCGTCGGTATATGATGACGGGCGGATGATCCTTTATCCTATGCTTAATCAGAATCGACAGGCCGAGCGTACGCCTGAAATTATATCCTTCTTGAAACGCTATTACCCCAAGGTGGAGGATTGGAGCGGGTATGAAGCGCAAGGCATCGCCCTTGAAAGCACCGCGAGTATTGTGTCGGATCATGTGAATAAGCGCGCTTATTCGGGGTTGTCGCGGCGGACGGCGCCTGAGCTGGTTGAAAAATGGGCGGATTTCATGGGCTATGACGTGATGGCGTTTGATACGGCCTCGCATGCGGGGATTCCCGTTTATCATACCGATTTTTTGATGTATATCGGCAGTGATATGGCGGCGATTTGCGCGGAATGTATTACGGATGAGGCGGTGCGAAGCGCGGTTGTTGCGCGATTGCGCGAAACACATGAGGTGGTTGAGCTGTCTATGGCGCAGCTGCGTGCGAATTGCGGGAATGCGCTTGAGGTTATCGGCGCAGGCGGGGAGCGGATGCTCACCTTTTCAAATGCGGCGCTTGAGGCGTTGGACGACGCGCAGATCTCAGTCATTCGGAAGCATTATAACACCATTATTACACCTGATCTGACGACACTCGAAAAATACGGTGGTGGCTCTGCGCGGTGTATGTTGATGGAGATGTTTTAGGTGTAGTCGCTTGGATTTATTTTGTGGCATCGTTGCTGCGTCTGTGGTTTTTTGGTGCGTTAATGTCAAATGTTCATTAAGATACTTCGGGAGTTAAATCTATTTCTGTCTCTTTTTCACTTATGCTACGCAGGTCTTTCCACGATATATTCTCTGAATCTAGGTATTTACGAGCAAAATGCGAGGCTGGTGATATAGCTTTTATATATTCTGAGTAAAGGTTTCTTCGGCTATGTGTTTGCGCATCTTCATATAAATCTATGGCCTCTTGTGCTGCTCCGTCCCAGTTTTGATTTTGAATAGCATCAGCCAAAAATGTAGTTTCTTCTTTTATTTCTTTAAGCTCTTCTTTTACGGTTTTTAAGTTATCCAAGGCATTTTGGGCAAGCTCAGGTTCATTTGCGTATTTATTTTTTATGGCCTTTTTCACCTTTGGGCCAATTAAGTCAAAGTTCAGATTTCCCCAACCCCAGCCGACCTGAGAAGCGGCGAACATAAAGTCCCCTTGGAGAGCGGCAGTTGTAGCAGAAATTGCGTAGCCTGCACCGAAAATTCGGGGTGCCGTCGCTTGCCGAAGAGCTTGTAATTTTGTACCTTCAAGATCCCAAAATTTTTGATCGTTGAGGGCACGACCTATTCCCGCCAAAGCCAATACAGATGCAACTGCACTGGGGTCATGAGCGGAATTTACCGCTATAAATTCAGTTACGCCATAATATGTTTGGCTATATTTTCCGGGGCCTTTAGAAAAGGCCTGATAATATTCATCCATGGAAAGGCCTGCCTCTTCGGCCTCTTTTTCCTCAGAGGCGCGAAGCCAATGCCCCGCGGTAGCAAAGGAATACATACCAATGCCTTTTGCGGCGTCAATTAACACAGTTGGGTCTGCTGACGCTAATTTTGGAAGATAGCTTAGGCCAAGGCTTCCTTGGTAAATAGCATTCGCTTTGTAAGAACTGCTTTCAGGGCGGTTTTTCCAGCTATCTATTACGGTCATGCCTGATGATACGGCTGTCATTGTCGATGATATTGCTGTTCCAACTGGGTTATTTGTGGCGGCGCAGAAAAATATATTTGCGAGATTGAAAGCGACGGTCGGACTGGTTGCGAGTGATATGGCGGCATCGCGCATTTTCCCAGGTGCTGATCGGTTGTCATTTTGTGAGGATTCAGTAAAATAGCGCTTAGTGGTTTCAAAGACATTGTTCGCAGCTTCTTTAAGCTCCGTTTTTGATTTTGGGATATTATTGGTAAAAGAGAACCATGTACTCTTTTTTTCATCCGCGATGTCTGCTGGGTTTGCAGCAGGTTCTTTTTGTAAATGAGTTGCTATGTTCTCATTATTTTTATTGTTTTTCATATCACCCTCATGCCGATGATTTTAGCATAGGACTGTTAGAAAAGGCAAATACTGGTTTTTAACTTGACCTACAGGTTTCGCCAAATTTCTATCTTGCCGTATCAAATCCAAACCAAATGGCGACGAGGGCGAGGAGGATGGATAACACGCGGCGGGCAATCATGTTATAGCGCGGATTTTCGAGATAGGGGCGCAATGACCCCGCCAACATGACAACCAGGCCGTGGATTGTGGTGGCGATGGCAACAAAAATGAGTGTTAGGATTATGGTTTGTGGAAGAATGGCGGTGCTTACTTCAACAAAGCTTGGTAAAATGGCGACGTAGAAAACTGCGGCTTTTGGGTTTAGGAGGTTTACAATTAAACCGCGTTTGAAAAACTTTGCATGTGTATCAGTTTTTGTGGCACTTGCGGAGGTTTCCTCTTCGCCGCGCCACCCTTCCCAAGCGAGGTAGAGCATATACCCAACGCCGCCCCATCGCAGTGATTGATAAAGGACGGGCGAGCTTGATATTATTGCGGCGATTCCGAGCGCGGCGGCTAGGCCGACGATGAGAAGCCCTAATGCGATGCCGATGGTTGCGGCGAAGCCTGCGCGCCGGCCGTTTGATAGGCTCAGTATGGCGAGGTAGCCCATATTGGGGCCGGGGGTGGACTCGATGATCGCGCATGTGCCCATAAAGGCGAGGATTGTTGAAAATGTTAGCATGTTAATGCCATTCCTTACGCGTGGCCCATATGATTGCGGCGGGGGTGAAGGGTTCAAGCGGGCGGATGAATATTCCTGTCACTTTATCGGGGATATAGATATGAGTTTTGCCTATGCGCTGGCAAATAATGGAATAGCGGCGCTCTGGCGCTCCATCGGGGTATTCGATGCCTTCGGTCAGGCTTGTTTCTTTTAGCTCGTATTGTTTTTTATTTTCATCAACAATAATTATTTCTGCGATTTTCTTGCCGTGGAATGCCTTATCAAGGCGGTATTGATCGATGTTATCTGGGGTTGGGTGTTTGCGGGTGGAGTGGAATTTAAAACAAACACCGCTGTCCCGTCCTAATACATCGTAAGGGGCATTTTTATCGTATTTTAATGGCTCAGACAGGCGTGATGCGCGCTCATCTAGTATGACATCTTGATAATATGGTGACATGATGTCTTTGACGATTGTGGGCGGGATTAATGAGACAAGAAAACTAAATAATGGTGTTACAAAAAACAGGAACGCCACGAAGGCAATAAGCCAAAATCCTTGCCAGAGGCTTATGCCCTTTTTAGGTTGTTTTGACTTTTCCTGTTTTTCTTTTGTCATGGTTGGTTATGCAGCCTTTTTATCACTTAGTAAACCTTCGCGGCGTAGAAGTGCATCCGGGTCGGCGTCACGTCCACGGAAGCGTTTATACAAGATATCTGGCTTTTCACTCCCGCCGCGAGAGAGGATATTATCGCGATAGCTTTGTGCGGTTTGTTGGTCGTATAGGCCTTTTTCAAGGAAAAGCTCAAACGTATCGGCGTCAAGGACTTCCGCCCATTTATAGCTGTAATATCCTGCGCTGTAACCGCCTGCGAAGATGTGACCGAAGCTTGTGGAGGTTGGTCCGCCAAGGCGTGGGAAGAGGCGCAGTCCTTTTGTTGCCTCGTCCTCGAATGCATCGATATCATTGACCTTGGATGGATCGCAAGTGTGCCAAGCCATATCGAGTGTGCCGAGGGATACTTGACGTAAGCCGCCAAATCCCACCATGAAATGCATAGAGGCGCGCAGTTTGTCGATAAGTTCGGCGGGGATTTTTTCGCCCGTTTTATAATGAGCGGCGAAGGTGTCGAGGGCTTCTTTCTCATAGCACCAGTTTTCCTGAAGCTGTGAGGGAAGCTCTACAAAGTCCCAAAGCACGGATGTGCCCGCGTGGGAGCGGTATGTGACATCGGAGAGCAGAGCGTGAACGGCGTGTCCCATTTCATGGTAGAGCGTGGTGACCTCACCATGGGTGAGCAGGGACGGGCGTTCTTTTGTTGGTTTGGTGAAGTTACAGACAATCGCCACAACGGGGCGCTCAATTTTCCCATGGAAAAGCCCCTGATCGCGGTAGCTTGTTTTCCATGCGCCTTGGTTTTTTCCTGTGCGTGGGTGGAAGTCACCGAACAGCGTGCCGATAAACGTACCGTCCTTTTCATCGGTTACGTCAAAGGCCTTTACGTCCTTATGCCATGTCGCATATTTGTCTGATTGGCTAAATTTTAAGCCGAATAACTTGCTGAAATGATTGAAACAACCGTCTAGAACTTTATCAAGTTGGTAATAGGGGCGGAAGTCTTCGCTTGTGAAGTTAAACAGTTTTTGTTTGAGCTTTTCGCCATAATAGCCAACATCCCATGGCTTGATCTCATCAAGGCCGTTTTCCTTTTCGGCAAAGTTTTTGAGCATTTCCAAATCTTTTTCTGCGGCGGGTTTATAGGCGGATTTTAATTTATCAAGGAAGCCAAAAACGGTTTCGGGGGATTTTGTCATGCGCTCTTCCAGCACGAAATGTGCATGCGTTTCGTATCCCAAGATATTTGCGCGTTCCTTTTTCAGGGCGATGATTTTTTTAATATTATCGGAGTTATCATATTCATCTTTCCATGCGCGGTTGGAAAATGCACGCCAGAGCTTTTCACGTAAATCGCGGTTATCGGCATATTGCATGAATGGGCCGTAGCTTGGGTAGTCGAGTGTAATCAACCATTTGCCGTCATAGCCTTTTTCCTCGGCGGAGTGTGCGGCGGCATCGATTGCGCCATCGGGCAGACCGGCGAGGTTGGCTTTGTCCTCTATTACCATCTCAAAGCTTTCCGCGGATTTAACGGTATTTTGCATGAAGGCGGGGTTGAGGGTGGAAAGCTCTTGGCTAATCTCACGCAGGCGGGATTTTTTCGTGTCATCAAGCAGCGCGCCACTGCGGACGAAGCCTTTATAGGTGTCTTCGAGGATGGTTTTTTCCTCGGTGTTTAAGTTTAACGTGTCTTGGGCATCGTAAACGGTTTTGACGCGGGCGAATAAACCTGCGTCTAACATCACATCGCTTGAGAAGTTTGAATTGATGGGGCCGATTTCAGTTGCAAGAGCGTGCAGGGCATCGCCGCCCATTGCAGAGAGTTGATTGTAGAACACGCTTGCGGCTGTTCCTAATGTTTCGCTGGCGGTTTCAAGGGCGATAATGGTGTTTTCAAAAGTCGGCGCGTCTTTATTGGCCTTGATTTTGTCGATATTGCCGCGCGCTTCTTCTATCGCGGTCTCAATCGCGGGCAAATAATGCTCTGTCTTGATCAGATCAAAATGCGGCGCTTGATTGGGCAATGTGGATTTTTGAAGAAGTGGATTATTAGACATTAATCGAACCTTTTGTTGAAACACGAATACTATATCCTATATAAGAACAAAATGAGCGTCGTGCCAAGGTCAGAACAGTTTGATGATGTATATTTCTCTGCACAAGATGGATTGGAAGAAACGCGCCATGTGTTCTTGGCGGGGAACGGGTTGCCTGATGCGTGGGCAGGGCGTGAGGTTTTTACCATTTGTGAAACGGGATTTGGGACGGGGCTGAATTTTTTGGCTGTTTTGCAGTTATTGGCGCAAGGGGTGCGTCCAGATAATTTGCATTTTATATCCTTTGAAAAATATCCCTTAACTGGTGAGTATATCGCGGCCTGTCTGGCGCATTGGGGTGAGCTTAAAAATGAATTGGGTGAATTATTGTCCGTTTATCCAGTTGATATATCAGGTGGAACACATGTTCTTGAGGTTATGAATGGTGTACGCCTTACTCTGATATTTGGGGATGTGAATGATGAGATTCCGAAATTGCAGGAGAGCGTTGATTGTTGGTTTTTAGATGGGTTCAAGCCAAGCTCTAACCCTGATATGTGGAGCGAGACGGTGTTTGCGAATATGGCTCGACTAAGTTGTCAGGGTGCAAGTTTGGCAACGTTTACGTCCGCAGGGTTTGTGCGCCGTGGTTTACAGGCGGCGGGGTTTGACATTCAGAAGATTCGCGGGTTTGGCCGCAAACGTGAGATGTGCGTGGGATATTTAATCCAAGGAGATGAAGTCTAAAATTTCCTGAAGATTTGCTGCGGCAACATCTAAATTATTGTCTGTTGTGTGCTCGCTGTGTTCTAAATTAAACTCATTGTTATCATCGATAACCTTCGGGGATTCGCCCTCATTCAGGCTTTCTGCTTGTTGTCTTGTTATACGTTGTGTGCTTCGTAGCGCCGGGTCGTTTACGATTTCGATGGCTCTTTCCAAAGTCTTAACCCCTAGTGTAGGGTCATTTTTCACCTTTTCATCGCCGAACATATTTTCTGTCGTATTTATGTGCCACGACAGGCCTGCAAAACATTCCTTTACGTCGTCTTTTGTTAGTTTTTGATCTGGGGTTGGGAAGCCGTATTCTGATCCACATGCTTTTTTCATGAGTAAATCATCTATTAAGAATAGGCGGATTGATATTTCGTCAATATCTTCGGGGAGGGCGGACTGGTTAAAATCATTTGAATTTGCTCGTAGTCCAGAGTGTCTTGAAACGATACGAAATGAATTATAGCATTTTTCTTTTAGCTCGAAGAAGTTATATTGTTTTTCTTTGTTTTCTAATTCTTCCGTCATCATTATTCCCCTTAATTTTTTCTTATCTGTATATTATGTTTTTTGCTATGTCAAATTTTGAGGCTGTGCTATGCGCGTAAATATTATTGGTGGTGGGCTTGCTGGGTGCGCTCTGGCTTATGTTTTGAAGGAGCGTGGGCATGAGCCCGTGATTTATGAAGCGTCGGGGGTGCTTGCGAGCGGGGCATCTGGGAATGATGTTGGGTTGTATAATCCACGATTCGCCGCGCAAATGGATGCACCATCGGAATATTATTCTACCGCTTTTTTTGAGGCTCTTAAGGTCTTTGAAAAATTTGGTGAAGCGATTGATTGGAACCCATGCGGGATTCTCGCTTTGATGAATGATGAGCGTAAAATGGTGCGGTTTACCAAAACAGCCAGAAGCTGGGGGTGGTCGGAAGAGGAGATGCGCGTTGTGGATGCGGCGGGGGCCTCTGATGTATCTGGTGTTGAAACCCCTTGCCCTGCATTGTATTTGCCGAAATCGGGCAGCGTTTCGCCCAAAAAGCTATGTCATGAATATGCGCGTGGGGTGGAGGTTCATCTTAATCATCCTGTCACAGATTTGAATGCGTTGGATGGGGATGTGAGCATATTGGCTTGCGCGGCTGCGTGTTTGAATTTTTCTGAGGCGGCGGGATTGCCACTGAAATCCGTGCGAGGGCAGGTGTCTTATGTGCGGAGCAATGAGGTTTCAAAACACTTGAAATCTATCCTGAGCTATAGCGGATATATTGCGCCTGCGGTTGATGGTGTTCATTGCGTGGGGGCGACGTTTCAGCCATGGCTTAGCCATAGTGAGATATTGCCTGAGGACGATCAGGTGAATCTTGATCGGTTGTTTGAGGCGATGCCGTCAATGCGTGGCGATTATGAGGTGGTAAAAAACAGGGCGGCGGTGCGTACGGCATCGCGTGACCATTTCCCAGTTACAGGAGTGTTAGACGAAGGGGTTTATATTTCCACGGCGCATGGGTCACACGGGATATTGAGCAGCCTATTATCGGCTATTATTTTATCCGATATGGTGGGGGGGCAGAAGGTGGCTGTCTCTGATGGGGTATTGGAGGCATTGTCCCCGCAACGGTTTTCTTAAAACTTAACGAAATATTATAGGTTTCTCGGTCACTATAAAAGAGATGCGTTATTATAGAAAGATGCACATGGTAAAACATATTAAACATTATTTAATTCAGGATGATGCTGCGACTGCGATTGAGTATGCCCTGATTGCCAGTGGCATTGCCGTTGCGATTGCGGTTACGGTTGTTTTGTTGGGGGAGTCTGTTCTAGGCTTATTTAATTCTGTCATCGCTATATTCTAAAAGTTTTCTTATGGATGGAATGTTAAATCAGGTCATTTGATCTGGTTTTGTCGTGCGCGCGCGTGTAGGTTTGTTGGTATCTTCTGAAATAACATAAATATGCGCGCTTAATGCTTGAGAATTTAGGATTTCTATCTGCTGCCATCGTACCCGTCATCGCGTTTGTTCTCGTTGTTTTGCTTGTGATGCCGTTTCGTAAATTTGCGCGAATTGTGGGTATCGTAGATGCCCCTGGAGGGCGAAAGCAGCACGATAAAGCGATCCCGCCGATTGGTGGACTTGTTATATTCAGTGTGTTTTTGGTTTTGGGCGTGGTTAGTGGGGTCGTTGATCTTCAAAAATATTGGCCGCTTTATTTGTCTTTGGTTGTGCTTCTTGTATCGGGGGCGTTGGATGACCAATTTCCTATTCACGCACGATTAAAGTTTGTTATTCATATCGGGGTGGCGGCGCTTATTGCCTTTATGGGCAATGTGCAGGCGGCATATTTGGGGGATTTATTCGGTTTTGGCGTTGTCTGGACAGGTTTTATGTCTTACCCCTTTACCATCATTGCGATTGTTCTTTTGATTAATGCGATGAATTTGATGGATGGAATGGACGGGCTTGCGGGCGGTGTCTCTGTCGTGATGTTTGCTTGGTTTGGCGTTGCTTGTGTGGTTGCTGGGTTCTACTCTGGCGCACAGGTCTTGGTTCTTTTAATTGCATGTCTATGCGGATTTCTTGTTTTTAATATGCGTAATCCCTGGCGGCGTAAGGCGAGTTTGTTTTTGGGGGATGCGGGTAGCATGTCATTGGGGTTGACGATTGCGTGGTTTTCGGTGTTGCTTGCGCGTGGGCCAGAAAGCCCGATTGAGCCGATTGCGGTGGCGTGGATTATTGGGTTTCCAATATTTGATACATGCGCGCAGTTTTTTCGCCGTGTGTGTGAGGGGCGCGACCCTTTTTCACCGGATCGCGGGCATTTCCATCACCATTTTATTGATGCGGGTGTTCCTGTGCGATGGGCGAGCGTGATTATCATTGCGATTGTCGCGGTGATGGGAGCAATCGGGTATGGCGGCATTGCGTTAGGTCTACCACCGTTTATCCTTACGATTGGGTGGATATTGTTGTTGTTGGCGCATATAGCGATGTCTAAAAACCCGCAAAGATATGTGTGTATTATTCGTGCGATTGTGCAGAAATGTCAATGTGGTAGTGAGGCGAAGAGTTCATTGGGTGAGCATGATTAGCTTTTGTCTGTATTCAAGGTTTGACAGAAGGCAATGTGAACGCATAGAGTGCGTTGATACTTTAAGGTTTTCGGTTGATATGTGTATTCATAAAATAGCTCTCCGTAATTGTATTTCTGGGGTTTTTAGTAAAAAACTCTTTCTTGGTGTATGCGGTGGGTCGTTGCTCTTCCTGTCGTCTTGTGTTGAAACATTTGAATTTCCAAATATGGATGTTTTCAAGCCTGTTTCTCAAGAGAATTCGGAATGGAATTCATCTGTTCCGCCTGATTTGTCTGAGGATAAAATAAAGGCGTCAAAAGAATACGGACGAGACGTTCCTGATGGGAAAATAATTTATAAAAAAATCAAAAGTGAAAAGCTTCTTCAGGAAGAGGGTGTTTGGAATCTTGTTGAGCAGAGCAAGTCTTATGATCCCGCGCAGGCGCATCTGGAGGCACGTCAGAACGTGGATATTAAGCGCCGTCAGTATGATGATAAGCTTGCGGCGCATTTTAAGCCAGATGCTAAAAGTGGGCAAGATGGGAAGCTTCGTGTTTTGCGCCTTGACAGTGGCAAGGGGGGGTATCATGATATCTATAAGGATGTTGAAGTTGCGGAAAGCTCTGTTGTTAAGCCATCGAATACGGTGGTTGGGCATGAGGTTTTAGAGAAAATCACATCTATATTTGGTGAGCAAATGCCTTTGCTTGAACATGATATTGTTCCGTTGCGTAAGCCTTTACGTCAAAGCGAGGAGTCTAAAGATTCCGCCTTTAATGGTGCGGGTGTTGATGTTTCTGGTGTTGTTAAACCACCAGCCTTGCCAGATTGGAAAAAGAAAAGGCAGCTTGTGGTTACGGGGGAGCAAAGTGAAGGGGATTCTGTGCCAGTACCTCCGATAAAGCCTGTTGCCTCAAAACGTAGTGATAAGAATCCAGTGATTGAGAATGGGGTTTTGCCCGATGGTTTTTCTATTGTAAATGGAATTCGTGCGGCGGTACATGATGGTAAGGTGCGGTTGGTTGTAGAGGTTAAAAATGCGACGCGCTATAAAACTGCGGTTGATCATTTGCGTAATGTGTTGCGTATAAAACTTGATAAAGCTCGATGGAATATTAATCCACAGGGAAGCTTATCGAAATCAAATGGTTTGTTTGGTTCATATGTTGCTAAAGAGCAAAGTGATGGTAGTGTTATGCTTGAGATACGCTTGAAGAGGAAAGCTCAAATTGTTGATACGATGATTTTGCGTCCGAATGTGTCGCCGCATCACCGCATTGTTATTGATTTGAAGAAGTAAAAATATTATCGAAGGTTTTAATATTTCTTATGCGTAGTACTTGTATTCAATTCAATGAAAAAAGGAATTTAGTTATGTCTTTTAAAAAATATCTAACGCTTGGTGTTGTTGGTTCGTCTTTGATTGCGATGTCTGGTTTTGCTATGGCTGAGCATCATGAAGGAAAAGACCATAAGGGCGGTGGGAAAATGATGGAAAAAATGTTTGATAAGGGTGATGCCAATGGTGACGGCATTATCACGAAAGCAGAGTTTCTTGCCAATGCAGAAGAGCGTTTTAATAAAATGGACGGTGATGGTAATGGTGAGGTGACTAAGGAAGAAGCGAAAGCTCACCATGATGCAATGCGCACCAAGTGGAAGAAAATGAAAGCAGAGAAAGCGCGTCAGGAAGCGATTGAGGCGATGAAAGAGGCGCCTGCTGCTGAGGAATAAATATGGGCGTTTCGCCGATAAATTATACTGATTATTCAGATGAAAGCCTTATGGATCTTGTTGTTAAAGAAGACCATGAGGCTTTTTCTGTGCTTGTGACGCGTTATACGAAAATGTTTTATGCGGCGGCGTACCGGTCATGCGGGGATCAGGATGCGGCGGAAGATATTGTGCAAGACGCGTTTTTAAAGCTTTGGAACAGGCCAGGTATTTGGGATTCTTCGCGCGGCGCGAAATTTAGCACGTGGTTCTATCGTGTTGTAACCAATCAGGCGATTGATTATATGCGAAAACAGAAAAATACGAAGGGTTCTGACGCACTTGAACGTATTAGTGATGATAAAGAGAGTGCGCAAGACGGTATGGAGCGCGGCGAGAGGGAGAGTATGCTAGAGGGCGCTATTCAAGATTTGCCCGAGCGCCAAAAAACTGCGCTTAACCTTTGTTTTTATGAGGGGCTTAGCAATAAAGATGCGGCGGGCATTATGGGCGTGAGTGTTAAAGGGCTGGAGTCGCTGCTGATGCGAGCGAAGACTGGGTTAAAGGATACGCTGAAACGAAGTGGTATGTTGGATAATGAAGACGATTATAAAGAGGTTTCAAATGGAAGAGGATAGTAAAAAACTTGACGCCGTATTAGGGCGGCGCAGTGTTCCTGAAATGCGGAGCAATCTTGAATACCGCATTATTCAGGCGGCAAAGGCGGGGCGGCAGGTGCAAAAAGAAAAGGGCTTTTTCGCGGGGCTTAATGCCGCGATAGATGAGTTTTTTTGTGGGTTGGCTTTGCCGAAGCCGGCGATATCTATGTCTGTTGTCCTTGTTCTGGCGATTATGACAGGGGTTTATAGTGATAATGCGTTTGTCCCAGATTTAGAGGAGGCCAATAACATGGCGGTTTATATGGATTTTGAGCAAGTTGCGGGATATGGAGGCAGTTATGAGTAAGGCGTTGAAGCTTATATTTACGTTGTCGATTTTATTGAATATAGCCTTTGCGGGATTGATCGCGGGGCATAGCGTTAAGAAGATGAATCGGTGGTCGGAGGTGCATGCCGATTTGTCCCCTGAAACGCGTGAGCTTATGCGTGATGTGTATAAGGAAAAGCGATCTGTGATTAAGGTTAATATGAAATTGGCGGCAGAGAAGAAGCAAAATTTGGCTTATATTTTTAGTTCCCCTGAATTTGATGAGGGGAAATTTAGATCTGCCGTGGATGATTGGAAGGCGTTTAATGCGGGGGTGATTGATAGTAAGTTTGAGACGATGTCGAGTGTTGCATCGAAGTTATCTCAAGATGAACGTGTCGTTCTTTCGAAACGATTTGTTGCGGTATTGACGGGTGATCATGGTCATAAGGGGGGGCTGTCTAAGTATCGTAAGTTTCAGGGCGCTGTGATGGCGGATGATGGCAGAGAATCGCAAGGTAAATAGATATTTATCGGCTGAAAATGGCTCATTCGATACGCTGCGTGTTTTTGTTTGGTGTTTGATTTAAGCCCTTGTTTTTATTTTAATAATTAATGTATGCTGGTTCTGTTTTTGGTGTCCATTTTTCGTGTTTTTTCATTGCGCTCTCAAAAGCTTCGCTTGCGAGATTTTCTTCAAGCCATTTATGAAGATGGGGCAAGGGAAGCGCGTAAAACCAGTTCCGATCTACATGCGCGAACTGCCTGATGAACGGAAAAATTGCGATATCGGCGATGGTGGTTTTTGCTCCTGATAGTGCTCCGTTGCGGGCAATGCGTAATTCTAAATCCTTTAATATTTTAACGCCGTCTTCGCGGGTGTTGGTGCAATCTTCATCAGGGTATCGGTTGGGATATTTATACCGATCAAGAGCGCGCTTAAACGCCCCGTCATTGCGTTCGATGAGGTGATAGATATCCGTGCGGTGCAGATCGGGAATCCATCCATTGGGGTCATTTTGTGATAGCGCCCAGAGCATGATATCAAGGCTTTCATCTATAATTTGTCCAGTATTGGTTATTAAGACGGGTACGGTTCCCTTTGGCGATGCGTCTAGCATTTCCGGTGGTTTGTCTTTTAAAACAACCTCGCGATGCTCATGCGGGATTTTTGCCTGATAAAGCCCCATTCGCGCACGCATGGCATAGGGGCAGCGGCGGAAGGAATAGAGAATGTGGTTTGGTTTAGTCATTTTCTGGTTTAGAAATATCGTTGCCAAGGGCTATAATAAGCTTTTTGAAGGCTCGTTCTTTTTGTTCGGGGGTGGTGCTGATGATTGGCCGAATTGCGATTTCAAAACCATCCAGTTTTATTTTGGGGGTGTTGGGGAGTGCGGCTTTGGATGTGAACTGTTCATATGGAAAGCCTAGACTTTCCTTGATGAGCACGCCTTCAAAAACATCTAAATGCCCTTTTCTGGTTAGCTCTTCTGTGCGGGCGTGGAGTTTTCTGAGGAGAGCGGATACTCTTTCGATATCGTCAAGCGTAACGACGTCGTCTTGAATTATTGATTGTTTGTAATGCTCTGTGTTTTCTAAATGGTTTTGATTTTGTTGGTAAATATTGTCTATTGATTTAAATATTTCGTGTTCAACATCTGTGTTTTCATCAAAATTCTCTATATTTCCATTGATATAATCAAAGGCGTCAGAGACAAGCTGTTCTGCCATTTCTTTATCGATTTGGTATGTTTGCATTGTATCGTTGGTGTAAAAATCGATGCGGGTTTTTTCTGTTAAAACTTTATTGGCGTTTTCTGTGAGGGCTTTTAAGCCCTCAGCGCTTTTGAACATCGCGCGTAATTTATCGTCGTCTTTTTCGGTCATAACCCAATTTACCCGTTGTTTATAATTTAGGGCAGCTTATATAACTTTATGGTAAAAATCAATTTTTATGCGTCGCTGTATTTATCTGCGTAATGTTTTTGGCGGGCGCGGAAGGCTTTTTCCTTTTCGGGGGTTAGGCTGCCCTTGCAGTGATGGCAGGAGATTCCGTTTTCGTATTCTGCGCGCAGTGTATCTTCGTGGGATAATGGCTCACGGCAGGCGTGGCAAACGCTCCAATCGCCTTCTTTCAGGCCATGGCCAACGGCGACGCGTTGGTCAAAGACGAAACAATCGCCTTTCCATTTGCTCTCATCGGCAGGGATGGTTTCAAGGTATTTTAAAATGCCGCCCTTTAGGTGGTAAACATTTTCAAACCCATGGGCGAGCATGTAAGAGCTTGCCTTCTCACATCGAATGCCGCCAGTGCAGAACATCGCGACCTTTTTGTCTTTCGTTGCATCAAGGTTTTTTTCGACCCAGTCGGGGAATTCGGTGAATATTTTCATGTCGGGGTCAATCGCGCCCTCGAATATGCCGACCTTGGTTTCGTAATCATTGCGGGTATCCACCAAAATCACGTCGGGATCATTGATGAGGTCGTTCCAGTCTTGGGCTTCCACATAGGTGCCGACTTGTTTATACGGGTTGGCCTCTGGTTTTCGCAGGGTGATAAGCTCTTTTTTCGGGCGGACTTTAAAGCGGTTAAAGGGCTGCGCGCTGGCGTGGGAGTATTTAAGTTCGCTCGCGATGCTGTCTTCGGATACGCCGAGTTTGTCGTGCAGAAATTCGATCATTGCGCCCATTTCGGATGGGTGTGCAGCGATTGTGCCGTTAATCCCTTCGGGCGCGAGGAGGAGTGTGCCGCAAATGCTTGGCACATTTTTTTCCGAAAATGCGTATATTTCCGCGCGTAATTGCGGGATATCGTTAATCGGGGTAAAGCGGTATAGCGCCGCGACTTTGAATTCTGTATTGCTCATGCGCGGATTTATAACGTTTTTTTGTGTGTGTTGCAATAATTATGATGGGTCGTGTATTTCATCGAGTGTTTTTAGATTTTTGATCAATGTTTTGTGACTAATTTCCGCTTCGCCTTCTGCTGTCTCTGTTAGAAGGGGGGGCTCAGTTTGTGTTTCGAATTGTTTGCTGAGCTGATTGGTGTAATCCTCAAAAGGATTATCTTGAATCAATGATGATGCAGGGGCTATATCTTCTGATGGCAGCATGGTTTGATCGTAATTTATTTCTTGTGCCGTTGTTGTTACGGGTAATTTAGGTATGACAACGGTGGTTGAAATTTTTGGTTGCGGTGTGGCTTGCGCGATTATTCGTCCGTCCCCTTCAATCAGGGGGCTTGATTTTACAGGTGTAGGTTTTGCAGATTGTGCGAAATGGTTCTCTACACCGTCGGCGAATCTACTTTTTGGCGTAGGGGGTGCGCCTGATGGTTTGCCATCATAGAAGGTTGGTATACCCGTTTCATAAGACGCGCCCTTTCTTAGGCTATGGTTACCGACCATTTCTGCAGACGTGTGTAGTGGATTGTTGTGAATATCTGTTTCAAATATGGGTGTGTCACTGTAAATTTTGGCATCGTCATTATTTGTTCGTGTGCCGAGGATATTGTTCAAATCACTTTGAGAGACAGAGATCACAGAGCCGTCAGTGGGCGCGTTTTTATCGCGGGGAATTTCTAGTTTTCCCACTCTATAACCTAAGGAATTCGGCGCTGTTGTGGTTGGTATGTATGTATTTTTGCTCATCAATCTTCACCCGTAAAAATTCATTTTTATAATTGTATCATTTTATTTCGTGTCCTTGCAAAAACTATGTGGTTTTGCAAGGTAAACTAAGGGCTATTAGCCTGGGACAAATTTCCAAGGATCGTCGGGATTTATTGTTTCAGGTGTATTGAGTTCCTTGGTAGAGTTGTCTTTTCCTGCATCAGGGAATAGTTGGGCAAACTCATCGGCGCTTATTTCTGTTTCTGAAACCTCAAGTCCCTCGGTTGATATCCGTGGATTTTCGTTTTTGAAAATATCGGTTACATTTTTATTGTCGTCACCCATTATGTTTTCCTTATTTCTATGTTTCTTAATTTCTATCATAGAAATTTGTGGAATGCAAAATTGTGAGGATTTAGGTGGTTGATGTGGATTTTAAGTAGTCCATAATGGTGTGGTAGAGCATCTGCGTGTCCTGATATTTGGGGGAGTTTTCTTTGCGAGCTAGACCGATTTTGCGGCCGGGGGTTGGTGATCTGAAGGGGTGGATGTCTATGTTTTTCGGCAGATTTCCGGCCTTCACCGCCATGTCGGGGAGGAGGGTGATTCCCAGTCCGTGATTTACCATTTCGATTAATGTTGGCAGGCTGCTTGCGCTGTAGGCTTTGCGGCGGGAGGATTTTTGTAAATCACAGGCGGATAGGGCGTGGTCGGTGAGGCAATGCCCGTCTTCGAGGAGGAGGAGCGCGCCGAAATCCAGGTTTTTTGCGTCCATGACCATGCCTGCGGGCTCTTTTCCCTTTGGGCAAGCGAGGAAGAATGGTTCTTCGAAAAATTCAATTATTTCAATATCTTCCATGTCATAGGGGAAGGCCATGATGGCGACGTCTATTGTGCCCTGACGGAGTTTTTCACCTATTCTGTCGCTGAAATCTTCGTAAATTTCGAGTTCGAGTTTTGGAAAGTCTTTTTGCAGGCGTGGCAGGATTTCAGGCAGGAAATAGGGGGCGATTGTAGGGATGATTCCAAGGCGCAAAGTGCTGCTCAGTGGGGATTTGCTCTCTTGTGCGCGGGATATTATGCGGTCTGTCGCGTTTAGGATTTGGCGGGCGCGTTCGGCGGTTTCCTCCCCCAGAGCGGTAAGGGTTATATTTTTGCGTCCACGGATGAAAAGTGGCTGTTCCAGTATGGTTTCCAGCTCTTTTATCCCTGCGCTTATGGTGGATTGGGTGACGTTGCAGCGCTCTGCGGCATCGATAAATGACTTTTTATCATCCAATGCGACGATATATTCCATCTGTCTTATGGTTGGCCTAATCATGATCGTCTTTCGTCTTTGTCCTCAAAAATAGCCTTAATATCGATTTTATCATAGTTAATTTAAATTAGTATCGATTTTTTCGATATTAAATATCGGAAATTTTCATTGGATTTGAGATGTGAATCTGTGCATGCTGCACACATAAATAAACCACACAATATATAAAATTAAATGGAGAATTATTATGATGCTCGGCATTGGTGACGTAATTGAAGAATTTGAAATCACAGGTGTAAAGCCCGGATTTAATAAGCATGAAGAAAACGGCGAGAGCGCGTTTGAAACGATTAATGAGAAAAGTTTTGAAGGGAAGTGGAAGGTTATTTTCTTTTACCCGAAAGATTTCACATTTGTTTGCCCGACAGAAATCGTTGAGTTTGCAAAATTGAATGAAGAATTTGCGGATCGTGATGCGATTGTTCTTGGTGGATCAACAGATAATGAGTTCTGTAAATTGGCGTGGAGACGTGAGCATGCGGATCTTAACAAATTGGATCAGTGGTCATTCGCGGATACAAATGGTTCGTTGATTGATCAGCTTGGTGTGCGTCATCAAGAAGCGGGTGTTGCTCTTCGTGCGACATTCATCGTTGATCCGCATAATGTTATTCAACATGTTGCGGTAAATGGTTTGAATGTTGGTCGTAACCCAAAGGAAACATTGCGTATTCTTGATGCGTTGCAGTCAGACGAGCTATGCCCATGTAACCGCGCAGTTGGTGGCGAGACAATCGACGCCTCAGCCGAAGCACAAAAGATAGCAGCATAATCTTCTGCGATAAATGCACTGCAAACCAAGCGTTTGTGTGCTTCCGGTTCGCATGTAGGGTGACTACATTTACGCTTCCGGTTCTTGAAACGCTTGGCTTTCGTGACATTTCTCTTTGAAGTGAGTTTTCGTCGAGGATCTGTTTGCTTTAGTGAGGTTTCGCCAGAAAATTCTTTGATTAGAATATGTTAGCTTAAAATATTTTTCGGGCGGCGTTGTGTTTGTTGGCTGATGCCGCCCGTTTTGTATCTAAATTTTATTTAAGGAGAAAAATGATGTCTATATCTGATTTGAAAAACCGTATTCCTGATTATGCGAAGGATATAAAATTGAATCTGTCGTCATTGGCGGGGGATGAAACATTTGCCGCGCAAACCCATTGGGGGACGTTTTTGGCGTCTGCGCTTGCCACAGGAAATGTAGAAGTGATTGCGGCGATATCGGCCGAAGCGTCCGCGCATTTGGATGAGGCCGCGCAAAACGGGGCAAAGTCGGCGGCGGCGATTATGGGGATGAACAATGTGTATTACCGCTTTGTGCATCTTGCGAAGAATAAGGAATACGCCACGATGCCCGCGAAATTACGCATGAACATTATTGCGAACCCCGGTGTTGATAAGGCAGATTTTGAGTTATGGTCGCTCGCGGTGTCTGCGATTAATGGATGTGGTATGTGTATTGATGCCCATGAGGCGGCGTTGAAGGCCGAGGGGTTGGGCGCGTCTGAGATTCAAACGGCTGTGCGGATTGCGTCAACGGTTGCGGCGGTGGCCGCGGTTTTGGCCGGTGAGGCCGCGCTTAAAGGCGGTGCGCTTTCGCAAGCGGCGTAGAATTTGCTTTTTTAGAATTTTTATACTATAAACCATCTTAATAAATAAATATCAGGGTGGTTTTTTTTATGGGTAAGGTTCAAAATACATTTGATTTGAGTAAGGCGCTTGGTGAGGATTTCTTGACATCGACGGTACGATTTCATCGGAATTTGTCTTCGTATTTTTCAAGCAGAACACAAAAGAAGAATGAAGTTGAGCGTGAATGGAAACAATTTTCCCTTACGGAAGATCAGTTGAAGGGCGATGAGAAGATTAATGCTGGCTTTTCAAAGGTTTTACCTTATTTGGCGCAGTTACATGTTGGTTATGTGCAGTTGGTTATGTCTATGGTTGCTGGTATTCCGTTATTAGACAAAGATTCGGGGATGGCATCGTCCATGATGGTTATGGCGGGAACGGTTATGGCGACCAATGATGCGATGATGCGTGTGACGGATAAGGTTCTGGCGGACTGGAACAGTATAGAGAATGGCGTTAATAAATTATTTGTTAAACTTGGTGCGTCAGATAGGCATTTGGAATTCGAGTATGAAAAGCAGCCAATGTATCCAAAATTCAGAGAAGTGTTGGCGCGTATTCGATCTGATGGGGATGATGAGCCGCCGCAGGGTGGTTCGCCCGAGCTTTGATTTTCAATTCATGGCGGGCGCAATGATGAAGCTTTAAGCTAATCTTTGACAGTATGCATATAGACTTCGCGGTGCGGGTAGGGGATTTCGATGCCGTGTTCCTTAAACGCATCCCAGAGCGCGAGGAAAACCTCACCCTTTACATTTGTCAGGCCGTTTTGTGCGTCTTTGATCCAAAAGCGTAGTGAGAAGTTGACCGAGCTGTCGCCGAATTCGGTGATCCAGCAGACAGGTTCGTGATTATCCAGTACGCGTTTGGGGGTAATGGCGGCGGCCTTTGCGATTTCAATAACCTTATGGACATCTGATTTATAGTGAACGCCGAAATCAACGTGGATGCGGATTTCATCGTCGCCGTGGCTCCAATTTACCACGCGTTGGGTGACGAGTTCTTCGTTGGGGATGAGGTAGGTTTTGTTATCGCGGCTGACGATTTCGGTGTAGCGCGCGCCCATTTTTTCGACCCAACCAAATGTGCCGCCCTCTAGCTCTATCACGTCGCCAGGTTCGATGGAGCGGTCGAGGAGGAGCATCATACCGCTGAACAAATTCGAAACGCCACGTTGCAGACCGAAACCAACCCCAAGACCAATGGCACCACCGAATACGGCGAATAGGGAGAGGTCGATTCCCGAAGCAGTTAGGCCAAGGATTAGCGCGATTCCAATTAATACAATCCGCATTATTTTGGAGATGAGCACCTTTGATGCGCGGGTGAGGGCGCCGGACTTTGCGACTTGGCGGTCGGCAATGCTGGATACGAAGGTTGCAAAATAAACCAGTACGAAGAGGTAGAACGCGCCCTTTAACACAACGAAGAGGGAGAGGTTAAAGTCGCCAATGCTGAACCCTATGCCGTTGAGGAGTTCGATGGTTTGGCTGAGCAGGCCGAAGATGCTGAGCGCGGCGACGACCCATATTGTCATGGACATTATGTTGCGCACGGCGTTGTTGTTGATGAGTTGCGCCATAAGGCGGATACCAACCCATGCGAATAGAACTTTTGTTACGCCCGTGGTGAGCCATAGGTTAATGTCAGGAGCTTTTGTCGCGATGATTTTTGACATGACGAAAATCGTGATAAGCGCGATGGTTGGGAAGAGGAGCTTTAATACGTTAAAGGCGATGCGTTTATACCGGAATGGGAGTGCAGATTTTTCGATTTTTTTGCGGATGGTCGGGCGGAAAAGCCGCGTGACCACGGATGTGAAGAATAATGCCGCGATCAGGATGATGATTTGGTAGAGCGAGTTTTGGTTGAGCAGGTTTTCGAACAGCCATAGGAGGCTTGAGCTCCAGAGGAGTTCTAAATTCGCGAAATTCAGATTGTGGGGTAGTGTTTCATCCATGGTGGTAAGGGTACTTTATTTTGATGCCTGCGCCAATAGGATGAGCGGGTTTATTTTTGTGGGTGTTAGAGTTTGAAAATTCTATCCAAGAGGCTTGGTTGTTCCGTAGGAGGGAGTGTGTCATTCACGCTGACTGTGGTTTCGGGGATGTCCTTATCATAGTTTGCCATTACGGCGCTCGTCACTTTTTCGGCAGTGTCTTTTGCGGTTTTCTCTACATATTGGTCTGCGTATTTTTCGATGGATTGGTTATAGTGCTTTCGGTCTGCGGAATGGGTTGGTAGCTCTATTTTGGGGTCTATGTAGAATAGTTTGTTGAGGGTGTATGATAGGGCGTGTTGCTCTGCTTCGGGTTGGTTGAGCGTGCCGAGAACGAGTTTATCAGCAAGAATATTGTCAATGCCATGTTGCAGTTCTTCATTCATACTGTTTAGGAAAAGTTGTGCTTCTTCCTGGTCTGTTTGTGCATATGATGCAACGTTTTTTGTGCTCATCTGAAATGCGGGGTTGTATCTGTATATGAGTGTTTCATCGTTTTGTGTGCCGGGGATATTTGATGATAGATAGGCATTTGTTGGATCTTTTAACAGGTCTTCTCTTGATTTGAAAACAATGTGGCTGTCGTTTTGGTTGAATGTATCGTTCACGCCATAGGCCTTGCCGTAAACATTGGTGAGGTTTTCTGCGAGGCGTTGGCGGATTGTGAATTGATCTTCTAATTGTTCTGTTGTTTCAATGTCTTGTGGGCATTTTAGAGATTTTAAATCGCGCATTATTTCGGGCGATTGTGTGATTGTTTTTGTTATTTCATCTTGTTTGGACGCAATCCATTGGTCATATGATGGGTTGTCTTTATGGGCGTATTGTAGGTGAGTAATGGCCATGTCCCGAAGATTTGTGTCTATTTCCCCATCATTTGCGGCGGCATTTTGTGTGTTGAGTAACGTATATGCGGCGGCCTTTACGATATTGGAATCGGCGAGGGGGAATTTTTCTTTTAGTTCTGTTTCGCTTATTGTTTGATTTTCTATGGCTTTGGCTGTGGCTCGGTCTAAGCCTTTTAGGGATGTTGAGTTTTCAATGGCTTTGTTGAGCACATAGGGTTTATCGGTCTTGTTTTCTAAGGCTTCCTTTGGGTTGTGATCATCAAGGTTTTCGTTGTTTTTTCTTATGATGGACTCATCTATGTCTATTTTTTTATAGGCGCCGAACATTGTTTCACGGCCATAGTGATCGGCAGGAATGGTGGCGTTTTGATTGAAGCGCCGGCTAAGAAAGTCGGCAATAATTTCATTTTTTTGTGCTATACTGGACTCGGCCAAAGGGATTTGCTCATTGCGTTTTAATTCCGCATAGGCTCTTTCAAAGCTATCCATTTTATCTGGGGTCTCACCCATATTTATCACCAAAAAATTATTATAGTTATTTGCACTTATTCTGTGACATCGTTACTTCGCTTCTTACGTAGGATTCTACGCTTCGTCGCTTGTGCCTTGTCACAAAATAAAGCCAAACGACTTTATTTATTCATTGGGCGTATTGTATCAGTGTTTTATGGGGGGGTGCAAGAAATAAAGGGAAACCTTTATGGCTTCCCTTTACTCATCTACTTTTCTACTTTTACTTTAATTTGCGTTTGATCTGGCGAGGATTTTGATGGCCTCGTCAGGATATGCCTTGCGGAAGTCTTCCGTTAGATCGGCGGAATGCGCCATGAGGCGGAAGAATATTGGCCCGCACATGATGTCGGCGGCGAGTGCGACCTCTATATCATCGCGGAATTCACCGTTTTTCTGGCCTTCTTCGATACTGTAGCGGATGGCATCCATGAGGGGCTCAAGAAGATTGTCTTTGAAGATTGCCAATGAGACTTCGCTGGCTTGTGCCTCACTGAAGAGTTGGGCGATGGTTTGGCCATTATTGCTGTCTACGAGGCGGATGAGTTTATCAAGTTGCATTGTGATGGCGTCTTTATGGCTGCTCGCGGTGGGGAGCGGTGTTTGCATGCCTGGTTGGCTTGCGAGGGCATCCATAACCACGGCGGTTTTGTTTGGCCACCAACGGTAAATTGTTGTTTTTCCGACTTTTGCCTTTTTCGCGATGGATTCGATGCTGAGCTCTTGAACCGAGGTTTGGAGCAATAGCTTATTCGTTGCATTCAGGATCGCTTTGCGAGATTTTTCGCTGCGGGGACGGCCTTTTTTTGCGGCGGCTTCGGACATTTATTCTCTCCTCTATTTGATGCATGCAAAGGATTTGCGGCACCAGATAATTGCGTATGAAACTTATCGTGTCGTATTTGGATATAAAATATATGACCTATTTTTTTGTGTTTGACAAGGGGGCGAGGATTCTTTTTTGGATGGTTCGTATCATATTTATAATATTGTTTATTTTTAATATCTTATAGTGCATGGATCATTTCATTTATAGGGTTTTTTAAATCAAAACGCACCCCCCCGTAGGGGAGTGCGTATGGTGATTCTTGGCTGAATTGCGAATCGGTGTGTCTTGAAAGCCATCAGAACCGATAAGTAAGGCCCGTTGTGATATTCCAATCGCGATCCATTTGCACGCCGTTTACGTTCTGATAAATGGGAGTGGAGATTTGAGCGGAGAATTCCAAGCCCTTTATGGCTTGGTTCTGTGGTTTGTAGCTAAAACCTGCGCCGATATCGATGCTCTCGCCGCCGTAATTATCGGGGTTTGCGGTTTGAACGGGGGCGGTGATTTGTGCATCTGCACCCTTGATCTTGCCAGTTTTTTGTCCCTCTATATGGGCGCTTACGGAGAGGCTGTTATTGATTTCATATCCCCCCCATGCGGTGATTGCGCCCTTATGGCCGAGGCGGTAATCCTGACTGTTTTCGTCTTCGAGGCGGATGGTTGCCCGTGCCTGCGCCCCCCATGACCACTTATCCGCGTGGCCTGTATAGGTGAGCGATGGCATGGCGTCCCATGTGCCTGAACCCAGTTGCATGGCATAAGGCAAGCGCAATGTGGGGGTTGTGTTCATGGGGGTGAGAACGGTGTCCTCTTCCTTGATTGAGCCTGTGGGTATGCTGATAGAAAGGCCAGTGTTTATTGTATGGGTGGGCGTTTCGTATAGTTTATAAATTCCGCCGATATGTGAGTCGCCCCAACCGTTTGCGCGGGTTGTGAAACGGCCAAGTTCGGTTGTGCCAGCCATGCCCGCGAAGGTGAGGTGCTCCATCGTGTTTTTCATATACATCGCCATTGCCATGACGGTGAGCTTATCTGTTACACCGTACATTGCGCCGAGCATGTGCATGTCCATGTCCATCTTTGTCGGGACAACGCGCACATTGGCGGGCGGGGCATTGGGGTTGGTCAGGGTGGTGACGATATCGGTTGGTGATATGTTGTTTGTGCCCTGGCGGTTGCCCGTCATATTCATGCGGCTTGCCTTGTACGACACCATCCAGTCGCCCTTGTTATGGGTGTGGTCGCCCATGATGTGCAATGGCGCGCTTGGCGCTTTGCTGTGGTCGTGTTTGTGGTGAGTGTGCCCTATATGCGCGTCTTGCGCGGATGCGTTTGCGGTGGACAGGGATAGTATTGTTCCGCCCATTAGGCAGGCTTTTGTTAATTGACTCATTTTTGAGCTCCTAAAAAATTTAGTTGAATTTATTATTTTTGTTTTAGGAATGTACGGGTGGGGCGCGGATATTATGTGATATATGCGCCGATTTTGATGGGGTTTGTTCATCGAAATTCGGGTAGGCAATTTTATGTGTTTGTGTTCGCGCAAGGGCGATTATTTGTAAGGGAGGCGTGATTGCGTGCGCTGTGCTGACGAAACATAGGGGGCAATGGTTTTGATATTTTGATTGCGGGGCGGCGGGGATTTCCTTGCCGTTTTCATCGATTGTGATAATGCGTGAGCCGAATGCGCTACAGATTTCTATGGCTTGGCCGTTGGATGATTTTGCCCATAAAGGCGTGGTTTGGGCGAGCAGGGACAAGGTGATTGCAAATAATGCAATCCAAGTTGATGTGTTGAACAGGTGCTTTTTACCCGGCATATTCAATCGCTTTTACTCTTTGTTAGTAGGCGCTGTTTTGGAATGTTCTTGGTGGTTTGTCAATGACCTTTATGCGTCCACGGTTGAATTCCAGAACAGCAAGGCCACGTTCGGATATTCCATCAGGGCGGAAGCGGAAGATGCCGTCAACACCAGCAAAGCCGTTGGGGTTTGTAATTGCGCGGTGGCTGTAATCCAGTGCGCCGCCATTTTGCAGGCTCATGCGGGCGAGGATGATGGAGAGCGCGGTGGCGTCATAGGCCAGTGAGGCAATGCGGGGCGGCGTTTCAAAGTATGTTTGTTTGTATTTGGTTTCGAATTTGCGTCGCAGGGCGGGGTCTGGTGCGGCGAACCATGTACCATCCAGCGTTTTGTCCGTGGCCAATGTGGTATCATCCATCAGGCCAGTGCCGAGGCGGCGGACGTGAGAGGGGGGCATGTCATAATGGTTCAGGAAGCTTCCAACCTGACGGGCGAGCGGGCCACCGACGGGCAGGAGAACGGCATCAAATGGCGCGTTGTTCATATTGCCAGTTGCCTTGCGTTGGTCGTAATCGGAGAATTTTCTGACCATGAGCGATAGGTCGTTGCCTTGGGGAGCGAAGCGTTGCACATGTGTGTTTTGCGTGCCTGTGTGGCGGGCGATTTTGGAATAGGCGGAAACAACGGCGTCGCCGTAATTGTCTTGTGGGCTAAGCACTCCGATGCGGGTCAGGCCGTGGGATGATGCGTAAGATGTGACGCGTTCGATTTGGTCGAAGGGCAAAAACCCGATCATAAATGTTTTGTTATTGGCCAGTGTCCAATCGGTTGAGAATGGTACCATGTTTAGGCCAGCGCCCTGAACAATCGGGCGGGCAGATTTTACGGAAGCGGAGAATACAGGGCCTAGGACAAGTTGCGCGCCATCGCGGATAGCGGCGCGGGCGGCCTTTTGCGCGCCGTCAGGTGTTCCAAGGGTGTCTTTTGGGAGGAGTTCGAAATTATCAAACCCTAAATCAAAGAGTGCCAGTTGCGCGGCGTTGAGCATGGAATGCCCGAGTTTTATGTGTTGGCCGCTCATGGGTAGAAGAATAGCGACTTTTACAGGGGGGATGTTATCGCCCTGTGCCATGGCTTGGGCGTTTTCAAGCTCGAATTTATCAACTGCGTTTGCAGAAAGCTCGCTGGGTGTTTCTTCGGCGGGCTTTACGTTTGTGTGCTCTTTGGGAGTCCATGGCGTTTTGCTGTAGCCGCCGTTGCTGACGCAGCCAGAAAGTATGAAAAGCGCACTTAAAGTAAAAAGTGCAAATTTAAGTGAAGAAAAACGTAATCCAATGTGTAATTCGCGCATGAGTCTGTTATTCTCTTTATAGTGGTTTCCATTTACCTTAAGACATCGTTGCTGCACTTCTTATGTAGTTTTCTACATTTCGTCGCTTGCGCCTTGTCTTAAAGTAAAGCGAAACGACTATAATATTTAAAATAGAAACAGCGATGTCAATTATGGGTTCAGAAGATATAGAAGAAAACAGTAAAATGCCAGAGGGGATTGATGATGAATTTCAGTTTTCCCAGTCTCGCCCATTGAGAGCGGGGCTGTACTTGGTTGCGACGCCGATTGGGAATTTGCGGGATATAACATTGCGGGCGTTGGATGTTTTGCGCGGGGCAGATGTTATATTGTGCGAAGATACGCGGGTGAGCGGCAAGTTGTTAAGTGCGTATCAGATTAAGGGGCGCCTTATATCGTGTAATGATCATTCGGAAGTTACGCGGATTGATGAGGTTATAGGGTATTTGGCGGAGGAGAAGATTGTTGCATTGATTAGTGATGCGGGTATGCCACTTATATCCGATCCGGGGTTTAAATTGGTGCGGGCGTGCCGTGAGGCGGGGCAGTATATTACATCTGTTCCGGGGGCGAATGCGCCGTTAAGTGCGATTCAGTTATCGGCGATGCCCAGTGATGCGTTTAGCTTTATCGGGTTTTTGCCGAATAAAATGAAGGCGCGGCGCGATTTGATGGCAAAGTGGGCGCATGTGCCATCGAGCTTGGTGGCGTTTGAATCGGCGAATCGGTTAATTGCGGCTTTGCATGATATTCATGCGGTGATGGCGGGGCGCGAGGTTGCGGTTGTGCGCGAGATTACCAAGCTTTATGAAGAGGTGAGGCGCGGGCGGGCGCAGGAGCTTGCGATTTATTATGAGGAGAATGGTGCGCCAAAGGGGGAGATTGTGTTGGTTGTCGCTCCGCCCGAGGATGAGGTTGTATCTGATGAAGATGCTGAAGAGATGTTGGTGAAAGCGTTGGAGACGATGCGTACGAAAGACGCGGCAGCCTTTGTTGCGGAGCAGACGGGCAGGAAGAAAAAAGAGATTTATGATATGGCGTTAAGGTTGGGGGCGTGATGTTTGGTAAGGGGAGGGCGGCAGATGCAAATAGCACCAATCACGCACGCGGGGTTGAGGCGGAATCCTTGGCGCAGGAATATCTTGAGGGGAAGGGTTTTTCGGTTATTAAAACCCGTTATAAGACAAAATTTGGTGAGATTGATTTGATTGTTAAGCAAGATGATGTTTTGTGTTTTGTTGAGGTTAAGGCGCGTTCCAATAAGGCGAGCGCATTAGAATCCGTTACGTTTCGTTCCCAAAAAAGGATTGAGCGCTCGGCGTTGTTTTTCTTGAGTGAATTCCCGGAATATATAGATTTTGGAATGCAGTTTGATGTGATTACGATAACGCCGCCATTTCATGTGACGCATTTGGAAAATGCGTGGGAAGCGCGTTCTTCGTATTAACGGTGCTAAACTAGCGCCTTGTCACTAATTAAGCAAAATGATTATAATTTGGTAGTGATTCGTATATATGCGATGTCATTTATTTATTTGTTCATAAAACGGATAGGAATTTCCTATGAAGAATTATACGGTTTTAACATTATCTTGTGCGGCTTTGGCGCTTTCATCTTGTACGGCGGTTGGTATTGCGGCTGGTGTTGGTGTGGCGGCGGGGACGGCTTCGGTGCAGGAGGGTGGTTTATCGCGTGCGATGAGTGATGCGCGGATACAGGCCGAGATTAATGAGCGTTGGTTTTCGCATGATATTAATATGTTTACCAAGTTGGATCTTACAATTAATCAGGGGCGCGTTTTGATTACGGGAGTTGTTCAAGACCCGCAGCATCGCGTGGAAGCGGTTCGCTTGGCGTGGCAGCCCGTGGGCGTGTTGCAGGTAATGAATGAGATTAAGGTCGCCGATAGTGAAGGGATTGTTGGTTATGCGAAGGATGTCTGGATATCTGGGCGTTTGCGCACCGCTCTTATTATGGATCGTGATGTTGAATCGATTAATTATTCGATTGATACGGTGCAGGGTACAGTTTATTTGATGGGTTTTGCACAGGATCAGGGTGAGCTTAATCACGTGATTGAAAAGGCGCGCACTATTGGAAATGTGAAGCAGGTTGTGAGTTATGTTAAGCTTGCGGGTGTGCCAGAGCAGCGCACAGCGGGATATGTTCCGCCATATAATGGGCAGGGTGATGCGGTGAACGGTGTTGTGGTAGAGCAACAAGCCGTGCCTGCGCCGGATGCCGCGAGTGGGGATCCTATTCAATGGAGTCAGGACAGCATATATGATTGATTTTGATGCCACGTTGCATTTGAAATCAGTATCAATGATGCCCGATGAGGATATTAATATCGGGGTTACGGCTTTGGCAATGGTTGCGGATGACCATGTCGGCGTTTCTGTGCATCGTTATATTCAGATTCTTGAAAAAATTCAAAATCAGGTGGGTGCGCGGTATCGGGAGTTATTGACCGAGGGCGCGGATGATGATGCGGGGGTGCGGATTGCCGCACTTAAGCATGTTATTTATGATCGTCATGGATATTATAGTGATGATGGTGAGCCGTTAGAGGGTGCGGATTTAATGCGCGTTCTGGATCAGGGCAAGGGATGTTCTACGGCTTTATGCATTTTATATATGGATGCGGCGCGCGCGCAGGGATGGCGCATTTATGGGCTTGATTTTCCGTCGCGATATTTATGTCGTATCGAGCATATGGCGCAGCGTCTTATTTTTGATCCGAGTGAACTTTGTAAAGTGATGGAGGCACATGATTTGCGGGCTATGGTGAAGGATGCCTTGGGGGTGGCGGCGGAATTATCCACAGGATATTATGATGCACAGGATGCCCGTGGAAGCATTGTTCATTTGTGTAATCATCTAAAGTCGCGTCGCATTGAAATGGGTGAGTATCGCGAGGCGGTTATAATGATTGAGCGTATGCGGATTGTGGCGCCAGATGAGTATCGTTTGTTGCTGGATGCGGGAGTTCTTTATATGCGGCTTAATGAAAATGAGCGGGCGGTTGTGTGTTTGGAAGAATATATTGAAAAATGTGAAGATGTTTATGATCGTCACGAGGCGGAGCTGTTATTGCGTGATATTCCGCGTTCATAATAACTTTGCTTTTAAGGTTTTTGTTTTTGTTTTTTTGTTTGGTATTGGAAGATCTTGCAAGTATTGAAATAAGGGATTATGAATCAGACGATTAAAATTGCGAATCGTAACTGTGCGATTCGGAGAAATTGAGAGTTTAGAAGGGAATAGCTTTATGTTTGCGCGTTATTTTATGATTTTTTCTGCTGTGTTTGTGCTTGGTGCATGTACAGGTGGTGCGGATAAGGGTGATATTGATACAGGCATGATGGATGATGCCGTTGTGGTTGAAGCCGATGATATGTATGCCGATGCGGGGCCAACACCAGGTACGCAGGCGGATTTGGTTGTGAATGTCGGTGACCGTATTTTTTTTGAAACGGACAGCACGGATTTGACATCTTCTGCGCGTACAACGCTTGAAAATCAAGCGACGTGGCTTCGTCAGTATCCGAGTTTGAGTGTGTCTATTGAAGGGCATGCGGATGAGCGCGGAACACGTGAATATAACCTTGCGCTTGGTGAGCGCCGTGCAACAAGTGTTCGTAATTATCTGATTGCTCTTGGTGTTGCGCCGTCGCGTGTGAGCACGATTAGCTATGGTAAGGAACGTCCAGCTGTACCAGGGTCTAATGACTCTGCGTGGTCACAAAACCGCCGTGGCGTAACGAAGGTTCAGTAATTTAATTGCCAGATAAAAAGGTAGTAATAATATGACGATTAAAAACACGAAAACAAAGCTTTGCCTTCTTGCAGGTGCTTTTGGAGTTCTGGTTTTGGCGGAGCCTGCTATGTTGCAGGCTCAATCGTCTGATCCTGCTATGGCGGCGCAGATGGAAATTCGGTTTCAGCAAATGGAAAAGGAAATCCGCCGCCTTACAGGGCAAATTGAAGAACAAAATTTTGAAATCCGTCGTTTGAAGAATGAACTTTCGAAGGTGACGGGGGATCTTGATGTGCGTGTGCGCGATCTTGAGGGTGGTAATGGTGGGGCTTCTGCTGTTGCTCCGCCGCCTTATAATCAGTCGGGGAGTTCGTCTTATACCTCTCAGTCGAGTTTTGATGATGAGGAAGAGGAGGTTGATGAGAAGCCAAGCGGTTCTTTTCAATATACTCCGCCAAAAGAAACCCAAACATTGGGGACGATGAATAAATCACCTGATACGGGAGAGGTTCGCCCTTCGGTAGGGGCGGCGCAGGCCTATGAATACGCGTATTCATTTATTAAGGCGCGTGATTTTAGTCGCGCAGAGAATGAGTTTGGGAAATTTATGGGTGAGTATCCGAATGATCCGCTGATATCCAATGCGAAATACTGGTACGGTGAGACGTTTTATGTGCGTGGGAATTACGAGAAATCGGCGCGTATCTTTGCGGAAGGGTATCAACAATTTCCCAAAGGTCCAAAGGCAGCGAGCAATTTGTTAAAGCTTGGCATGGCGCTTAGTGGTATGGGGAAAAGTGATGATGCGTGCATTGCATATAAGCAGTTAAAGAGTGAGTATTCGGGTTCGGCTGTGTCGTTATTGAAGCGCGCGGATACTGAGATGGCCAAGATTAATTGCCGTTAATCTTGCATCGTTATCCTGTGAATGCGTTGCTGCGCTTCTAAAATAGGTGAACTATTCTTCGTTGCTTGCGCCTCGTCACAGAAAAAATCCAAACGATTATAAATAGAAGTTGAACGAATGATTGATAATGGAAAAGGCGCATCTGTAGATTTTATGGATGCGTTTTGTGTATCTATGGAGCGGAATTTTTCTACGGCTCTTGATGGCGTGCGCGCGGTGGCTGTTGGTGTTTCTGGGGGCGCGGATAGTATGGCGCTGTGCTTTGCGATGGCGGAGTATTTTGCGGGGCGGGGCGTTGTTATTCATGCGATTACCGTGGATCATGGTTTACGCGCAGAGGCGGCGGATGAGGCGCAGCATGTGGCACGTAGTTTGAGCGCATTACCGAATGTTGTGCATCATATATTGCAATGGGATCATGGTGGAAAGCCCATCGCCCGCGTTCAGGAATTGGCACGTAAGGCGCGATATGATTTGATGCGCGAATTTATGGCAGAGCACTTAATTGTGCATTTATTCCTTGGGCATCATTTGGATGATCAGGCGGAGACATTTTTGTTTCGGCTTGCGAAGGGGAGTGGTTTGGATGGGTTGGCTTGCATGCCGTTTGTTCAGGATATGGGGGCGGGGTTTTTCTTATGCCGTCCGATGATTGAAATTCCGAAATCGAATATGGTTGGATATTGCGCCGAGCATGGAATTGAATATGTGAATGATCCGTCCAATAATGACGAGGCATATGCGCGGGTGCGGTTACGCGGGAGCATGGATGTTTTGGCGCGTGAGGGATTAACGGCCAAACGCCTTGGGGTGAGTGCGCGCAGGATTGGTCGTGCGCGGTTGGCCTTGGATGAGATTGCGGCGCAGGAATTTGATGGTGCGGTAATATATAAAAAATCGAAACGTGTTGTATTTAATTTTAAATTGTTGATATTATTGCATGAAGAGGTGTTTTTGCGCGTAATCCTAAGGGCGATAAACGGGTTTTGCGTGGGGCGTGATTATGCGGTGCGGATGGAAAAAGCCGAGCGTCTTTGTTATGATTTGATACATGAAAAACCGTTTCGCAAGCAAACATTGGGTGGGGTGATCTTTGAAGTTGATCCGAAGGCAGGGCAATTAATTTTGACGGCGGAAGAGTAACTTTCGATGTTTTGCGTCGAATTTTGATCAAAAGGCTTTGTTTCGTGATTTAAATGCGCTAGGTTCTTCGATGCTGAGAGCGGGTTTTCATGAGCGGATATCTGCATAAATTTATAACATGGCAAGTGAATAATGAATCGTAATATTATATTTTGGGTCGCAGTTGGTTTTTTGGTTTTGGTGTTTTTGAGTTTTGCTCAAGAAGCACAGAAGCAGTCGCTTATGGCGGGGCAAGAGATTAGCTATAGTGAATTTATATCTCAATCACAGCAGGGCAATATCACCGAGGTTGTGATTAAGGGTGATCAGCTTGTCGGGAAGTTTACCGATGAAAAAGGGCAGTTTATATCTAAAGTTCCGCCGTTTGAGAATGTTGTTGATCGATTGGAAACGACAAAGGTTCTTATTAAGGCGGAAGAGCCAGAACAACCGTATTTCTTTTGGAATGTTATTTTTTCATTTTTGCCTGTGCTTTTGATTATCGGTTTTTGGCTGTTTATTATGCGCCAAATGAATGGCAAGGGCGGCGGCGCGATGGGGTTTGGTAAATCTCGTGCGAAAATGATGACGGAAAAGCAGGGCAAAGTTACGTTTGCCGATGTTGCAGGGATTGATGAAGCGCGGCAGGATTTGGAAGAGGTTGTCGAGTTTTTGAAAGACCCGCAAAAGTTCCAGCGTTTGGGCGGTAAGATTCCGAAAGGGGCGTTGCTTGTTGGGCCGCCAGGTACAGGTAAGACTTTGGTGGCTCGCGCGGTTGCGGGTGAGGCGGAAGTTCCGTTTTTCACTATTTCGGGTTCTGATTTCGTTGAAATGTTTGTTGGTGTTGGTGCGAGCCGTGTGCGTGATATGTTCGAGCAGGGGCGTAAAAATGCCCCATGTATTATATTTATTGATGAGATTGACGCCGTTGGTCGCCATCGTGGTGCGGGGCATGGCGGTGGTAATGATGAGCGCGAGCAGACATTGAACCAGATGTTGGTGGAAATGGATGGGTTTGATGCGTCAGAGGGTGTAATTATTATTGCGGCGACAAACCGCGCGGATGTTCTTGATCCTGCCTTGCTTCGTCCTGGTCGATTTGACCGTCAAATTACCGTGCCTTTGCCCGATGTGAAGGGGCGTGAGAAAATCTTGCTGGTGCATATGAAAAATGTGCCTTTGGCGAATAATGTGGATGCGTCGGTGTTGGCGCGTGGTACGCCCGGATTTTCTGGTGCGGAGCTTGCCAATGTGATTAATGAGGCGGCGTTATTGGCGGCGCGTCGTAATAAGCGTGTGATTGGTATGGATGATCTTGAAGATGCCAAAGATAAGGTTATGATGGGCGCGGAGCGTCGATCAATGGCGATGAGCGATGAAGAGAAGAAGCTTACCGCGTATCATGAGGCAGGGCACGCGATTGTGTCTTTACATGAGCCAGAATGTGACCCCATCCATAAGGCGACGATTGTGCCGCGTGGTGGTGCGCTTGGGATGGTTATGAGTTTGCCCGAGGGGGATCGTTATAGCTTTTCCTTGGCAAAAATGCGTGCGAAAATGGCGATGACTATGGGCGGGCGTGCGGCCGAAGAAATTACATTTGGTAGAGATCAAGTGACGAGCGGTGCATCGAGTGATATTCAATATGCGTCATCCTTGGCGCGTGCCATGGTGATGGAATGGGGGTTGAATGACGAGATCGGGATGGTGAATTTTGGGGATGATCCAAATAGCTATCGCCCTCGCCGTATATCGAGCGAGATGTCAAATAAAATTGATGGTGAGGTTAAGGCTCTTATTGATGATGCCTATGCACGTGCGATGAAATGTTTGAAAGATAATGCCAAAGATTATGAGAAATTGGCGAAGGCGTTGCTTGAATATGAGACGCTTTCAGGGGATGAGATTAAGGGATTGCTTCGTGGAGAGGCGATTATTCGTCATGACCCTGATGATGAGAAAGACGCGCCGCCACCGCGTTCATCCGTGCCGACAGGTGGCGGGGAGTAGTTGTCGTCATATATATTTAAGAGTATAAAAAAGCCACCCTTAAAGAAACGGTGGCTTTTTTGTTGTTTATCTGCAGCTTGCCTTGATTGCGAAGTATCCCCGTCTTTTACATTTGTCCGTGTATCCTGATTGGTTAATGCAGTTTATTATATAATTGGCGGAGCAGCGGCATGTATGTTTTCTTAAATTTGGCTTGGCTTTACATTCTTTTAGAAAATCATCAACGATATATTGAGCGCTTGTGTTTTCAAGTTTTTTTAGTTCTACGCCATCTTCGTGAGGTTTTAGATTGTTTGATGTTACATAGCCATGAATGCCGTGGTAAAAATCCTCACAAGTTTGAATGGTAGGAGTTATTTGTTCTTCGATCTTTTCTGGGGGGATATAACCGTTCATGCTTATATATAGTCGGTATGCGTCTTGGCACATTGCTGTGCAGTATCCCATACTTGTTACGTTTGGCCCTCTTTCGTTTGCGAAGGGAAAGCTTTTTAGGTCCTCTTGGCATTGCTTATCTTTTCGCAATAGATCATCTACTCTTTGTTGGAAGCTCCAGCTTGCTTCGGGGCGTTGATCTTTGGGTGGGGCGAAAATTCGGATGTCGGATGGAGCGGCTGTATCTTGTGCTTTTGCCGTCGTTGGAGCTATTGTTATTGCGGTGAATGCAGCAAGCAGAAGAGCGCCTTGCATAAGTTTTCTATAACACGTCATGTTTATTCCTTCAGATTTATTTTTGATATTTGAGGGTAATGTGGAAGGAGGGGAAGTTCAAGGTGGTATTTTTGGGCTTCGTTTTAGGATCATGCGTTTTTCTTGTTTTGAAATGGGCGGGTATGATATGATTTATCTTAAATATATAATTGGTTATGGAGTGATTTTGTGAGCGATGAAAATGAGGTGAACCCTCATCCCCCGGATATTCGGAGTAATCCAGATGATGTGTTTCGTATTGATGACCTTCGTGCGATGATGGATGGTGATAGTTCTTCGTTAAATCTTATCATTGAAGATGGTTATGGTGCCGAAAACCATTCGAGTATTTCAGCGGGGGATCAGCGGCTGACGATATCTTATATGGAAGAGAATAATATTACCGAAGTCTCTGCGGCACAGTTATCAATTATGCTTGATGGTATTGCCTTTCAGGATTTGGGTGTTGATTATCCTATTGAGTTCCCTGATCGTAGTGAAGCGTATCAGCGTTTTATGAATGGAATGGATTCGTTTCGCAATACTTCTGATGATATGGTGCGCTCTCATATGCTTGGAGAGCGTGCGCCTTCTACGCCTATTGATGAGGCGTTATCTTCCAATCAGGATAGTGTCGGTATTATTGCTCATGATTCAGCACATTCAAGTCATCAACATGGAATAGGTGGTGCGTATTCAGTTGAGGATACGTATGGATTGACGAGAGATTTGTCAGAGGCGACAGGATTGCGAGTGGGCACTGTGCATGCTTCTTCGAATGAATATTCAGTTATTCAATTAGGGCAAGACCAAATGGGGGCTGTATCTGCGGCGCTTTCAGAACGGGGAATACCGCATCTTGTTGGTGATAATGTTAGTGCTATTCTTATTGATATGCGGATGCCTTGGACAGATAATAAGGTTGATGCGGTTCAGGATATAGCGGCAGAGTTAGCACCTTATGCCACGCATAATATGCAGTCTTCTCCATCTGTGCAGAATGAGTATAATTTCAATTAAATCATCCAACTGTCGTAGATGTTTTCGTTTGACTTTGATGGTTCGGTGCCTAATATTTCAGAGCGCCTTGCGGTGATTTGTTTGAGTGTGTCTGGCTCGTTTTTCTCAAGCGATAAAATATGATCTATGCCGCGTTTTAAGAAATTTGTGAATTTCTCTCTGTCTTCTTGGGTTTTCAATAAATCATTTCTGATTTCAATGCCGAGATACTGGATATCACATTCATTGGCGATGTAGGCGGCAGCGTTGCTTGGCATATCTGCGACTTTATACGGCTCCCCCGATATATATTTATAAGCGTCCATATGTTGTTTGAAAAAGCCTTCTAATGCATTGGATAGGGGGGTTTTTCTTGCGCGGATGGTGCCGAGTTCGACTTCGCGCGGCTTTCCGTTCCAAATTGGGCTGAAGCTGTGCATATCCATGACGATAACGCCGTCATGTTTGTATCGGGTTTCTTCGATGATTTGTTTTTTTTGTGCGTGGTAGGGGTGGTAGATTTCCTCCATGCGTTTTAATTTTTGAAGCGCACAGCATATATCTGCAGTGTTGTGCGGGATTATGATGTCTTTGTTTTCCGATGAATTGTGGCGTACGGCGTAATCGGGGTGGCGGTTTAAGTCAACGACCAGGCGTGAATAATTGCCACGGATGAATGTGGCCTCGGGAAATTTTTCGCGCATGAGGTCATAGGTTTCGGCCATGTATAGGTCATGTGCCTCGTGTGCGTTTTCGAACCATTCTTTTTCCGCGCCAAGGCAGGGGGCGATGTTTTCAGGGACGTTCAAGGCGTTATGTGGGAATGTGAAAATGAGGTTGCTCTTGCCTCTGTTTATAGTGACAGGGGCGGGGTCATTTTGTGTTAGCAGCTTTGTTTTTTGTACGCTCATTGTGAAGTTATCTGATACCATTTTGTTTTTAATCCATACCCAGTGTGTTCTTTATGATGATCTTTTCTTAATATAAGCATAATTTAATTAATCTTCTATTGTCAAAATGTACGGCTCTGCATAAAATCTTGTTATGAACTCAGAAAATAAAAGAAAATATTTTGGCACAGATGGTATTCGCGGGCGTGCCAATACATACCCGATGACGGCAGATATGGCGATGCGTGTGGCGATGGCGGCGGGGAGTGTTTTGCGGCATTCACGCGGTGGAAAGCATATGGATCGCGTGGTGATTGGTAAAGATACACGTTTGTCTTGTTATATGTTTGAGCAAGCCTTAACGGCGGGTTTTTTGGCAATGGGGATGGATGTTGTTTTGATAGGGCCGATTCCAACGCCTGGGATTGCGAAATTGACGCGGAGTTTGCGTGCGGATTTGGGCGTTATGATTTCAGCGTCTCATAATTCGTATGAGGATAACGGGATCAAGTTGTTTGGCGCGGATGGCTTTAAATTGGCTGATGATATTGAGGTAAGAATTGAAGAGAAGATTGATCAGGATTTAAGCGCGGAGCTTTCGGCCCCTGAGGATATGGGGAAGGCCGCGCGTTTGGATGATGCGTTGGGGCGGTATATTGAATCGTTGAAGCGCAGTATTCCGCATCGCGGATCTTTGGAGGGTTTGAAGGTTGTTGTCGATTGCGCGAATGGCGCGGCGTATAAGGTTGCCCCGCAGGTGTTGTGGGAATTGGAATGCGAGGTTATCGCGATTGGTAATCAACCCAATGGGCGTAATATTAATGATGGATATGGGGCGACGGCGACGGGGCGATTGCAAGAGGCGGTGGTTGATCATAAGGCGGATATCGGGATTGCGCTTGATGGGGATGCGGATCGCCTGATTTTGGTGAATGAGCATGGCGATAAGGTTGACGGTGACCAGATTATGGGTGCGATGGCGTTGTGGTTTAAAGAGCAGGAGATGCTTAAAGGCGGCGGACTTGTTGCTACTGTGATGTCGAATTTAGGGTTGGAGCGATTGATGCAGGCCAATGATTTGACGTTGGAGCGCACCGCCGTTGGTGATCGATATGTTGTTGAGCATATGCGCGCGAACGGGTTTAACCTTGGCGGGGAGCAATCCGGTCATGTTGTTATGAGTGATTTTGCGACGACGGGTGATGGTTTGCTCGCGGCGTTACAGATCTTGAACTATATCAAGCATAAGGGTATTCCCGCGAGTGAGGCGCTTAATATGTTTACGCCTTGTCCGCAGATATTAAAGAATGTGCGCTTTAGCGGTGAAAGTCCAATGGGAACCGATGCGGTTCGTAACGAAATTGCGGCGGCGCAGGAGCGCTTTAACGGTGAGGGGCGCGTTCTTGTGCGTGAATCAGGTACGGAGCCGTTGATCCGTGTTATGGCGGAAGGCGATGATGAGGCATTGGTTGAGGCGGTTGTCAATGATTTATGCGAAGTGATTGAGAAGGCGGCAGGTTAGTAAGATTCAAGGTCTTCGCAATAATCTTGCATGCGTTTGCCTTTTTCATCGGTGAATTTTTCGTTTGAAATTGTTACTTCTTTGATGCGGTCTATGCGGAAGTTTCGGAAGTCGTTGCGTTTTTCACACCAACCGAGGAGGAGCCAGACGGGGCTGAAAAATACAAGGCAGAGGGGGCGGGCTGTGCGGCTTGTTTCCTGTTTTTTCTCATCGATATATATGAAATCAAGTTTGTTTTTGTTGCGAATGGCGCGGCGTAGGGCGGTAAAATCGATATTGATTTTAACGTCATTTTTTGACGGGAACGAGAATAGGAATGTTTGGTCTAGCTCTTGGCGGATGGATTCGGGTAGGACGGCTGTGAGTTTGTCTATCGCTTGGCTTGCCGATTGTGCCAAGCCTTTATCGCCCCATGTTTTTACCATTTGGGCGCCAAGCATAAGCGCGTCGATTTCCTCTAATCCGAACATGAGGGGTTGGATTTTGTGATCGGGTTTTAGGATGTAGCCCACGCCTGCCTCACCGTAAATTGGGATGCCAGAAGTCATAAGGTCGGCGATGTCACGATAGATTGTGCGGGGGCTGACCTCTAATACTTCGGCGAGCTTTTGCGCCGTTGTAACGGTTCTTCGTGCCTTTAAATATTCGACAATACGGAATAATCTGTCTGCTCTACGCATAGGGTTTCCTTGGTTGTTCTTATTACTTTGATTGTACATTAACATTGCTGACAGCACGTTGTCAGTAGTGTTGTGAGAGTATTGTTTTGTGGCAATGATGTCATGTTATTTTTATTGGAGAATGTAATGAATAAAGAAGAAATAGTAAAAGAATTGGCTCAGGCATGGGTTAGTGGGGATACGGATGTTTTTCGCAAATATTTGCATGCGGATTTTCATTTTAAAGGGCCAATAATGGAAACGAATAGTCTGAATGAGATGTTGAGTTCAATGGAGGAGTGTCCATTTGAAAGCTCTTGTCAGAATAGTGAGTTGATTATTCAAGGGGATAAGGTCGTGAACATCTTTGATTGGGCAGTAACAGCGCCATTTCAGGCCAATATTCCATGTGTTGAGGTTATGCGGTTTGAGGGGGATTTGGTGAAATCATCTCTTTTGTTCTTTGATACGGCACTTATGCCTGCGGAGTTTAAGGAAGAGATGGAAAAGCAGGCAGCCTAAATATTAGTGGCCGCTTTTTTTTATTAAGGGGTGGTCATTTCTTTATTTGGATCGTTCAATAATTTTTGTTTGTGCTGGACTTTTTGGGATATAGGCGATAAATTCTGGCGGTTTGCAAAGCGTTATAATGATCGCGAATTATTAGAATGAGCCAAAAAGACAATAGTTTAAGCCTTTTGCCCAATGGGTTTGTTGATGTTCTGCCGCCACAAGCGCAGAAAGAGGCCGATTATACCCGTAGTTTAATGGATGTTTTTGCGTCATTTGGGTATTGTCGAATTAAGCCGCCTTTATTGGAATTTGAAGAAAGCCTTCTTGCGCCAGGACCTGGTGCGCGGCTTGCATCGGAGACATTTCGTCTTATGGATCCTGTGACGCATCGTATGATGGGGGTGCGCTCTGACATTACGCCGCAGATTTCGCGTATTGTATCGTCACGATTGATGAATGAAGTGCGTCCTTTGCGGTTGTCTTACGTGAACGATGTTTTACGCACACGCGGCAGTCAAATGCGGACAGAACGCCAGTTTACGCAGGTTGGGTGTGAATTGATCGGGCAGGCGGGATGCGTGCAAACGGATATTGAGATATGTATGGTTGCCCTTATCGGGTTGCATGAGGTTGGGCTGAAAGATATCACACTTGACCTGACTATCCCTTGTTTTTTGGATGGTTTTTTGGCGGATGTTGATTCTGATATGCGGGGATCGATTGAGAAAATGATATCGCAACGTGATGTCGATGGTGTGGAAGAGCATTCGGCGTTTATTGCGCGTGTTATGCGTGCTTCGGGTGATGCGGATACGGCGTTTGCGGCGTTTGAAAAAAGTGATTTTGATGCAGAGATACGCGCTGATATAACACGGTTAAAGGCCGTTTCAGATGGGGTGCGTGCTGCTTTGGATGATTTAGGAATTGAAGGTGTGTCTATCACGGTGGATCTTTTGGAGCAGGATGGGTTTGAGTACCATAAAAAACTTGGATTTACTTTATTTTCATCTAATATATGCGGCGAGATCGGGCGTGGCGGTTGTTATGATGTGCGGTTTGGGCAAGGTGATAACGGCGAAACGGCGAAGGGCTTTACTCTTTATATGGATACGATTGCTAAGTGTGATGTGTCTGTTGTTTTGGACGATAAGGTTTTTGTGACTGCGGATGTTGCGTGGAGCGTGATTAGGTCTTTGCAAAAAGACGGATGGGTTGTTGTGCGTGAGTCCGAGGTGGGGCATTTACCCAAAGGATGCACTCATAAATATGAAGACGGTAAAGTAATTGAAATATCACAATAAATGATTAAAGGATAATTATCATGAGTAATGTAGCAGTAATCGGATCACAATGGGGCGATGAAGGGAAAGGCAAGATTGTTGATTGGCTTTCTTCGCGCGCGGATGTCGTGGTGCGTTTTCAAGGTGGTCATAATGCTGGTCATACGCTTGTGATTGATGGGGTTGAATATAAGCTTAATCTTTTGCCATCGGGCGTTGTGCGCCAGAATAAAATGTCGATGATTGGCAATGGTGTTGTGGTAAGCCCATGGGCGTTGATTAAAGAAATTGCAATGATCAAGGAAAAGGGCGTAAAAATTTCGCCCAATAATTTTATGGTCGCGGAAACTGCTAATTTAATTTTGCCCGTGCATCAGGCGTTGGACGCGGCAATGGAGATGACGCGTGGTGATGGTAAAATTGGGACGACAAAGCGCGGTATTGGCCCGTGTTATGAGGATAAAGTAGCGCGCAGAGGTGTTCGCGTTTGCGATTTGCGTCATCCTGAATTGCTTAAAGACAAGATTCGAAAAATGATGTTTCATCATAATATTTTGCTTACGGGGATGGGTGCGGATCCGATAGATGCAAATGAAACCTATGAGAAGTTGATGGAAATCGCACCAGATGTTTTGAAATATGCTGGTGTTGTATGGCGTGCGCTTGACCAGGCGCGAAATGAAGGTAAAAAGATTTTATTTGAAGGTGCGCAAGGGACGATGCTTGATATTGATCATGGAACGTATCCGTATGTGACATCATCTAATACGGCTTCGGCGCAGGCGGCGCTTGGTTCTGGTGTTGGGCCTGATTCGGTTAAATATGTGCTTGGGATTACAAAGGCATATACAACGCGTGTGGGTTCTGGCCCGTTTCCGACAGAGTTGGATGATGAGATTGGCCAAGGGCTTGGTGAACGCGGGAAAGAATTTGGTACGAATACAGGGCGGAAGCGCCGTTGTGGTTGGTTTGATGCGGTTATGGTGCGTCAAGCCGTGAAGGTTAATGGTATGCATGGTATTTCTTTGACCAAGCTTGATATTCTTGATGGGATGGAAGAGCTTAAGATTTGTGTTGGGTATACATTGAATGGTGAAGAGATTGATTATTATCCAGCCTCACCCGTTGATCAGGCGGCGGTTGAGCCGATATATGAGGTAATGGAAGGGTGGAGCGAGAGTACCTATGGTGCGCGCAGTTGGGCGGATCTTCCGGCCGCGGCAGTGAAGTATGTTCGTCATATTGAAGAGCTTATTGGTGCGCCTGTTTCTATGCTTTCGACCAGTCCAGAGCGTGATGATACGATATTGATGCGCGATCCCTTTGTGGATTAGGCATTTGAAATGTTTTTATGATCAGAGAAAACGCCATTTTAATGCGATGGCGTTTTACTTTTTTTGGGATTCAGTTTAGAATCAAGGTGATGTAACAGAATGTTGCCGAGTGATTTCAAATGTTTATTAGCCATTTTTATAATTTTAAAAAATATATTTTAAGCATCCCTTCGGGGGTGGCATATGAATGATTCTGGCGCGCAATTTGTATCGTTTGGTAAGGATATCGCCATTAATACGCAGGCGCGGTTAAATCGTTTTGATAATGGCGCATCAAAAGCGTATCAAGCTTTTGATAAAAACAATGCAGCAAAGAAATATATAGCGTTGGTGGCGGGGGTGGAGTCTTTGCCTCGTTGGACAGGGATAACGGCGTATGATGCGTTATCTGATACATCCTTTATGCGGATGATTGGTAATGGTATTGTGAATTGGGCACCAGAAAATCAACAAAAATACGTGTTTTTATATGATGGTAATGTTGGGGATTGTTTATTGCCAGAAGGGCAAATCAATGATTTGAACTGGCGTCATCCAGAGATTGTTGAATTTTTGGTGCAGCCTGTGGCGCGATTGCTGCGGGAGATGCAGGATAAGAATTTCAATCATGGTTCTATACGTCCATCAAATATCTTTCATAGCTCTGCGGATAAGCGTGGGCAGATTATCTTAGGGGATTGTCTTTCTGTGCAATCAGGGAGTTCGCAGCCAGAAATATTTATGTCGATTCAGCGAGCCTGTTGTGATCCGATGGGGCGGGGGAATGGTTCTGTATCCGATGATTTATATGCGTTTGGTGTTACGTTGGCGATGTTTTTGCGCAAGAATGATGAGCTTGAGAAGCTTAGCAATGAGGAGCTTTTGCGTCGCAAAATAGAGTTTGGGAGTTATGCGACCTTTGTTGGGAAAGAGCGTTTTCCTGCCGTTTTTCTTGAGATTTTGCGTGGTGTTTTACATGATAACCCTGCGCAAAGATGGACTTTGGATGAGCTTTTTTTATGGCTTGATGGGACGCGGATGAATCCGCCTGCTTTGATGAAGCGGAAAAAAGCCAATCGTCCATTGGTGTTTAACAATCATAAATATCTTTATGCGGATATGTTGGCGCTTGACCTGGATAAAAATGTCTCTGAGCTTGCTGTTATGGTGGAGGATGGCTCTTTGGGGCAATGGGTTGAAAAATCCTTGTCTGATCCGTTGACGTTTGATCGTTATGAGAAAGTGGTTGAGCGTATTGCATCTATGGGTGGGGTTTCGGTTAATCGTGATTTTTTGGCGGCGGAGATGCGTATGGCGTTTTTTCCTATGTTGCCGATTAAGTATAAAGGGCGAGTTTTCAATTATGACGGGATGGGGAATATGATGGCCTCGTTTTGTTATCAAGAAAAGGATATGGGGATATTTAAGGATGTTTTGAGTCTGAATATTGTTGACCATTCTTTAGGTTTTAAAGATTTGCAGCAAAATGAGATGATCACCTGGTTTCGGCTTTATGATAATTGTCGGGTGGCAATTAGGGGGAAAGCAAAAATTGGATTTGGTGTTGAGAAGTGTATCTATCTTTTGGCAAAAAATGCGCCATGTATGAGCCCTTTGTTTAAAGGGTGTTTTGTGAATGGGCACAGGGTAGCGTTGGTTGTTTATGAGAAAATGAGTGAAAAGGCGGGGCAGATTGCGTTGTTTATGGATCATCATAGTGTTGCTTTTTTCTCTGCTCATAATCCGAATGAAATGGATCGTGCGATTTATGATTTGGATTCTGAAGATAAAATACGAAAAGTTATTGGTAATTTGAAGTACTTGGCCGTGATGCAAGTTAAGGCTAGTAACTTGCCTGTTCCGGCGGCGGCAAAAGTATTTTTGGATGCTATGTCGGGGATATATGATCAGTTTAAAAATAAAAAGCTGAAGAAGCAAATTGAGAAGAATGTTGTGGCGGCAGCGGCGGCGGGTGATCTTGTTTCCATGTTGGCTCTAATTGAAAATCATGTTGTTTTAAAGAAGGATAAAAACGCATTCGCCATTGCGCGGAAAGAATATATGCTGCTTCAGAATGAATATAATGAGTATAATAAACGGCTTTCCAGTAAGAGCACATATGGTGTTTCAAATGGGCATGATGTTGCCGCTCTTATTGCATGGATGATTTCAACGGCGATTAGTATGTTGGTGGTTTTTGCGTTTATTTCTGGTTATCGGATTTTTTAAGGGGGGGTGATTTATGAGCGATAAGGCGAAGAAAGACGCGGTTAAGGCTCTGCAGAAAAGTAAGAAAAGTGCAGGCAAAGCAAAGGGGCTTGGGGGCAAGGGTGTTTTGCTTATGGTCTGTGCCTGTATTGTTGGGGTTCTCTTTATGCCTACAACTGTTTTGCTTATGGTTGGGATGGCGCCGAGTTTTGTCGCGATGTTTGTGAGTGGTACGGGACGTGGGGCGCGGGCATCAACGATTGCAGCGATGAACATTGCGGGGTGTTTGCCGTTTGTATTTAAGCTTTGGTCGGGGGAGAATGATTTTGCCTATAGTCTTTCGATTGTTACGGATTCGCAGGCGGTGATGGTTATGTATACAGCGGCGGCGTTTGGTTATATGATTGATTGGTTGGTTACGGGGCTTGTTTCTTCTTATTTATATCAAAAGGGTGTGGCGCGGATGAAGACAATTCAGGAGCGTCAGGCGGTTTTGGTTTCTGATTGGGGTGAGGATGTTACGGGGCGTAAAAGCTCTAAATAGCTTCATGAATGTGATTTTATTAACGATTTGTTAGTGGTTGTCGTTTTATTATGTAATGTAGCGGTGGGTGCGTCTGTTGGTCAGGGGTATTCTCATTAAGTTTTAGGTTGCGGCTTGCCCGCTTTTTTTATGCCTGAAAACTGAATGTATTTTAATAAAATGCCGTATAAATCGGTTTTATGATGGGTATTAGCACTATGGGTCTATTTCGGAAATGGTTAAAGCGTGAAGATGGGACGACGGCTATTGAATTTAGTATGTTGTTGATGCCTTATATGCTTATTACCTTTGGGATTATCGAATTATCTTTAATGTTTACGTCGGCGAGTCTTCTTGAGGGAGCAACGCATTCGGCATCGCGTATGATTAGAACAGGTCAGTTGCAACAAGCAGGTGGTGATCCAGAGGAGCTGTTTCGTGAGGGGTTGTGCGCGGCGGCGGTTGTTTTGATCCAATGCGAAGATATGGTGATTGAAGTGCAGCGTATGGATAGTTACGATGATTATACTGCCGCGTCTTATGACGGTGATGGAAATTTAGAGTCTAGTGGCTTTGATGCGGGTGGCTCGAATGATAAAGTGTTAATACGCGTTGCGTATCGTTATTCGATGATAACGCCAATTGTTGGGCCTCTTTTGAATGGTGCGGATGGTGGGACATTGTTTGTTTCAACGATTGTAATGCAGGCCGAGCCGTATGAATTTATTGGTGGGGGCGCGTAATGTTTAATCTTTTAAAATCATGGAGAGATAGTGAAGATGGTATGGCAGCGGTAGAGGCAGCCATGATCTTTCCGATAATGCTTACGATGTTATTGGCAATTTATGATTTGGGTAATGGAATATTGGCCAATCAGAAGGCGGTGCGTGCATCGCAAGTGGTTGCGGATTTGATTACGCGCCAAAGTATTGTGAATGACACGGATATCGATGAGGCGATAGAGGCGGGACGTTTGGCGTTTGAGCCGATGGATAGCTCATCTTATGGTGTGGATATTGTGAGTATGCGTTTTGATGATGATGCGGATACAGAGGTTTTATGGCGGGAAACATTGAATATGTCTTCGTTGCCTGATGCTATATCTGCGGTGGATGCACTTCGAGATGCAAATGAAGGTGTGGTTATGGTTTCAGTGCGTTATGTTTATAGTCCGTTATTTTCCGCATTTATGACGAGTGATATTGAAATGGGTGAGGTTGCCTTTAGTCGTGGGCGTAGTTCCCCGGCGATTACTCGAGAATAAATTATCCCTCGAAAGGAGTTTGTTATGGTTGGTTCAGATGGTTTCTTACAGTATATGAGTGGATATATACGGCAGACGAGTGGCGCGATTGCGATTATGTTTGCGCTTATGGTTCCTGTTTTGGTGGGTGTTGTTGGAGCGTCGGTGGATTTATCGCGGGCGTATTTGGTGAAGCAGCGTTTATCACAGGCATTGGATGCGGCGGCGTTGGCGGCGACGGCATCGTCAACCGATAGTGCAGAGATTACGCAAAAGGTTTTGGATTTCTTTAATGCCAATTATCCATCAGATGAGCTGGGTATTATTTTTACGCCAACCGTTCAGGTTGTTGGTGATGAGGTGATTGTGACGGGATATGCCCAATATAACACATTGTTTTTAAGTGTTGTGGGGATTGATACGTTAGATGTGGGCTCTGAAACGACGGTTGTCCGTGAGGTGCAGGGTATTGAGGTTGTTCTTGTGATGGATAATACGGGATCAATGAGTACGAATAATAATATTAGCTCTCTTCGTAATGCGGCGTCTAATTTTGTTTATATTATGTATGGAATTGATACGGATGATGGCGCGGCGGCGGATCCCTCGGCGTTGGATGATATGGCAACGCGTGACCGTGATTACATCAAAGTTGGTTTGGTGCCGTATAGTACATCGGTGAATGTCGGGCCTTATGGGTTTGGTGAGGATTTAAATGGTGATTATTATGGCGCATCGTTTGTAAATAATCCGCATGGCTTTGATTATACTACTTATTATAATACGAGCAGTAACTGGTTCGGGTGTGTATTGGCGCATGATTACCCCGATGATACGTTGGATCATGAAGGTCCATGGGATATCTACAGATATTGCCGTGATGAGGATGATGATCCATATTGTGATACGAAGTGGCAAAACGGGAGTCTTGTCGTCAGGCAAAAGCCAAATTATAACTGCGTTAGAACTCCCCTTACGCCGTTGGTTACCAGTCCGACACAGTTAAAGGATTCTATTGATACGATGGTGGCGTCGGGGTACACCTATGGTAACTATGGCATGGTTTGGGGGGGGCGCGTGTTGTCTGAGGATTTCCCGTTTGAAGAAGGTGTTGAATGGGGCAATCAATATTGGCGTAAAGCGATAGTTATGATGACGGATGGTGATAATACCATGCATAATAAATATTCTGCATATGGGCCAACGCAGGATCATAATATTGACGTTGGTGATTTGAATACTCGCTTTGGCGAGGTGTGTGATGATTTGAAAGAGAAGGGGGTTCTTATATATACGGTGACCTTTTATTCAAATATTAGTGATAGTACGAAGGATTACTATCGTGATTGCGCGACGGCAGAGAGTTATTATTATGACGCACCAAACCAATCTGATTTGATTGAGGCGTTTGAAACGATTAGTCGGGAGCTTAGTAACCTTCATATTAAAAATTAATGCGTTTTATTATAAGAGCAGTAAAGGTCGAGATTTTCTCGGCCTTTATTGTTTTTATATTGATGTATTGAGTGATTTATGCGGATTTACTTTGGTTTTTATTTGGTATATCAATTTGTATAAAATTTTATATAAATGTTACTTAAAAAAATAAGTAAAAACATCTATTTACTTTGTTTTGTTAAGGAATTTTTAAGTATGTCCTTGCTATACTAAATTAACGGTTAAGGAGCTTCGTAATTAAATGAAGTGGGGTTTTATCCGGACAATTTTAAAACAGATCTTAAAAGGAGATATACTATGTTGAATAAACTTTTTGCTTGGAAAGAAGCTTATCTTAAAGACGAAGACGGTGCGACAGCGATTGAATATGGTTTGATCGCAGCGGGTATCGCGGTGGCTATTGCGGCTGTTGTTGGTCTTACTGGTGACGCGCTAACAGGTACATTTGAGACAGTGAACACAAGTCTTGAATAAGATTTAAATTTAAAGATTTTAAATTATAGGAAGTCCGCCAGTTTATCTCCGGCGGGCTTTCTTTTTATAATCTTCTTACTTTAATTTTCGGACGTCGTTATTCGTCGCTCGCGTAGTTAATATACGCGTCGCTCCTCATGCCTAGCCGAAAAATAAATTAAGAAGATTAAGGTTTGGGCAAGAAAACTGATTTAAGAAAGTTGTCTAAGGGTAAAATTTGCCTATTTGATTCTATTATAAAGTCAAGTTTTCCTATCGATTTTTCCACATAAATAATGTAGGTTGGTGGTGCAATGATATTTCTTATTATTTTTCTGATGTGTTTATTTATAACTTTAATTGTCGGTGGCGCTGCGGCGTTGTCTGATTTACGAACCATGACTATTCCAAATCAGTATAGTGTGTTTGTGATTGCGGCGTTTTTTATAGCTTGGGGCGCGCTTAATTTGGCGGGATATGGTGAGGTGTTTTCTCCGATTATTTCGCATCTTATATCTGCGGTAGTTACATTTTTTGTGACGTTCGCGTTGTTCGCAATGAAGGTTATTGGAGCGGGAGATTCTAAATTTGCTACGGCGTGTGCAATTTGGATTGGCGCAGCTGCATTGCCTGCATATTTATTTTATATGACGTTTTTTGGTGGGGTTTTGGGGGCGGTTGCTCTTTATATAAAGAAGAAAAAGCCATTTAAAGAGCCGTTAGCCGGCAGTTGGGTTGATCAGGTTCAAAATGGTAAGGATAAGATACCTTACGGTGTTGCGATTACATTTGGCATGGTTATTGCTTTTTGTTATGCGGGATATTTTTCTGCCGAGGCGTTGTCGGTTTTTGTGGCGGCGCAAGGCACGGGGGCAAGTTTATGAATTGTTAATAAAGAGCGGATATTATATTAGGATAGAAATAGCTTAATATACAGTTCTTGTTTCTATTCTTGCAACCATTCTAAGCCCTGTACGGGGTGTCTGTAGAGTTTCAAATGAATTTATTAAGTCCTGATACGGGGTCTAAGAAGATGAATAAAAATGTATTAGTCGTCCTTGGTGGAGCAGTTCTTGCCGCAGTTCTTGTTGCGATGTTGGTGCAGGTTACGCTTGGTGGGAAAAAGAAACCAGAGAGTGCCGAGGGTGTTCAGGTTTTGGTTGCCGCTAAGGATCTTAAAATTGGTCATGAGCTTGGTGAAGATGATATGGCCTGGAAGAAATGGTCAGAAGATTCCTTGTTCAAAGGGGCGATTATGCGTGAAGGTGAGCAGGATCCTCATGAAGCGCTTGAGGGGCGTCTGGATCGTAGTTTTGCCAAAGGTGAGGCATTGGTTCGTCGTGGTATATTAAAAGAGACAAAGGGTAATGTTGTTGCGGCGCGTTTGAAGCCAGGTGAGCGTGCAATTTCCATTCGTGTGGAAGAAGAGGATATTGTTGCAGGCTTTATTGCGCCAGGGAATTTTGTTGATGTTATTTTAACATATGACGAGCGTTTGGGCTTTGGTAAGGCGAATTCCTCGCGGGGGAGTGACGAGGAGCAAGAAGAGGCGCGTAATATTCAATCTGTTGTGGCGTTGAATTTTAATAGTAAGGCGTCGGAGACTATTTTGCAGAATGTACGTGTGCTTGCGATTAACCAGATTACAGGTCAAGAAGAAGAGGACGATAAGAAGAAAAAGGCCAAGAAGGTTGGAAAGCGTGCTACTGCGACATTGGCGGTGCCGATTGAAGCGGCAGAGAAGCTTGCCTTAGCATCAGAGATGGGGAATATTACCCTTGCGATGCGCGGTGTTGGAGATGACGGTGTTAATGTGGAAAAACCCGCAATGACTGATGCGCGTTTGATTTCGATTGATAATGAGCTGTTTGCCGAATTTCAGAAAATGAAAGAGCAGGGCACAGGCGGAATTAGTGGTAAAGTTAAAATTTATAATGGCGGCGTTTTGGAAGAGGTTACGATTAAGTAGTTTCTGCGCGGCTAAATTTCTTGAGTAAATTCGTTTAGTATATTGAAATAATGAAAGATATGACCATGACAGGTTTATATGACAAAATTGCGAAAACTTTAACCGTTATGGCGGTTGTGGCGGTATGTGGGGTTGCATTTGGCTATCCGCAGGCTTTTGCATCGAAAGGGGATTTGAAATCCGTTAGTGATGTCGCCCAAAATGTAAAAGCGCCAATGAATTTGACCCTTGGCAAGGCCGATATTATTTCTTTGCCTGCGGGGGTTTCTGATGTTTTAGTTGCGAATCCAGCCGTTGTGGATGTGCAGGCGGTGCAGTCAAATAAGCTTTATGCGGTTGGCCTTAGTATTGGGGATACCAATATCATTGTTTTGGATGCCAAGGGTGACGTTTTAAAGCGTATTGATATTCATGTGACATATGATTTACAGGCGATACAGGCGATGATGAATTCGATGTTTCCAGATGAATCGATTACTGTTGATATTGTGCATAGCCAATTTTATTTGATGGGGAAGGTATCTACGCCTGAGGTCGCATCGCGTGCGGGTAATATTTTAGCGCATTATGTCAGTGATTTGCAGGAGGAAAGTGATAAGACGATTGATCAGTTGGTGTCAAATCTTCTTGAGGTTCGTGGTGAGCAGCAGGTTATGTTGCAGGTGAAAATTGTTGAGGCCGAGCGTAGCATTATTAAAGAGCTTGGTGTTAATTTATCAGCCAATGATGCGAATGAGTTATCGGCGACGCAACTTTTTGGTAATTCACCGCCGAGCAGTTTCGCCAATGGGACGGATGCGCTTCAATTTGGAGCCGGTGCCGGGCTTGCCCTTTCGCAAAGTGCGGTTGGTGTTGGACGTGCTTTCTTTGATAGTGGTATTGATGGCGTTGGAACATTGGGATTGTTTTTGAACGCCTTGGAAGAGGAAAACCTTATTAATGTTTTGGCCGAGCCGAATTTAACGGCGGTTTCAGGGCAGCAAGCAGGATTTTTGGCGGGGGGAGAGTTTCCCGTGCCGACAGGACGCGATAATGTTGGGAATATCACGATTGAGTTTCGTGAGTTTGGGGTGTCTTTGAACTTTAAGCCGGTGGTATTGTCGGAGAAGCGTATTTCATTGCAAATGGAGACTGAGGTTTCCACATTGGATGCGACAAATGCGGTGACGCTTGCGGGGTTGACTGTGCCGGGGCTTGATATCCGTCGCGCAGATACGACAGTCGAAATCCCGAGTGGTGGGAGTTTAATGATTGCAGGAATTTTACAGTCGAAAACTGCGGAAGGATTCGCGGGATTGCCTGGAATTAGTAAAACACCTGTTCTTGGTGATTTGATATCTTCGAAAAAGTTTAAACGTGAAGAGACCGAGCTTGTGGTTATTGTGACCGCATATATGGTTGAGCCATATGCGGATAAGGCGAAGTCTGATCACACGCCGAAAGAAAACAGAAGCGTTTTGGCCAAGATTTTTGCAACGAATATTCGCCGTGCCTTTGATGTTGAGGATGAAAACGTCTTTGCGGGGTCTTACGGTTATATCGTAGATTAATTGCGGGTAGGTGAGAGATGAGCATGAAGAATTTCAAAAAAGGTAAGAAGCCGATGAAAGTTTTATTAAATACGGGCGCTGTGTTTTTGTCATTGTCGTTGGTGGCATGTGGCGGCATTGATATGTACCAAGAGGGCACGTTAAATGATAAACGTGTGCAGGTTGTTTCCGAGAATTTTAAAGATAGCGTTCCGATTGAAGATGTTAATGAGGTGTATTTAGGTGGTCTTGCCAAGCATTATTCGAAATACGGTGATGGTTTGATGGATGTGGTTGTGACGTATGATGCACGATCAACCAGTAATACGGCAATGAAGGCCGGTGATAAGGCCGCACAGATTTCGAAGATTTTACGCAGAAATGGTGTACGTGATTTGGATGTCGGGGTTTTGCCTGTGAAAAACCAGGGTGATTATTCGCGCATGATTGTGAGTTATGAAGGGTATAGCGCATCTGCGCCGAAGGGGTGTGAAAACCTTCTTCCTGGGTTAAATGGTGATGCGTTGGAACATGATGAGGATTATAGGCTTGGCTGTAGTGTTGAGAGCATAATTGCACGTCAGGTATCGCGTCCAGCAGATTTGATGGGCAATGGCGTAATTGATGCAACATCAGAGGGGCGCGCGGCCACAAATATTGTTGATGTTTATCGCAGTGGTGCGCCGAATGAACCGTTGGATGGAGAGAAAGCCACAAGCGAATAAAAAAAACTTTATTTTCTGCCTTATATTAGGGGATTGTTAAGGGCTGGATGATAATTTAGGCGTGGGTAAACAGACTATTCATGCTCGGCTCCGAGCAATATTTAGGAAATACAGATGAGCGCAGAAGGTAATCAGGGGACAAATATTTTACTTCCGTCAGCACGGATCGCGGTGTTCTCTATGGATGGAGAGACTATTTCTTCGGCTGAGACGCTTTTGGATGATTGGCGTTTTGCGCGTGTTGAGGTGAAAGCTATTAAGGGTGATGTTGAAGCCGCGATTAGTGCCTATCAAGAGGAGTCCTCGCCTGATTTACTTATAATTCAAACAGAAGATATCAATGATGCCTTTACCGAGCGTTTGGGTGAGTTGTCGGGGTATTGTGATGAAGGGACGGCCGCGATTATCGTTGGCCCTGTGAACGATGTTTATCTTTATCGTAAGCTTATTGATATGGGGATCAGTGATTATCTGGTTAAGCCTATTAAGCCTGAAATTATATCCGAAGTTATTGCGAAGGCATTGATTACTCGTTTGGGGGTGTCTGATAGCGCGCTTATTGCTTTTATTGGGGCGAAAGGCGGTGTTGGTGTTTCGGCCTTGGCGCAGTTATCATCTTGTTTGGCGTCGAAAAAAATGGGGCAAAAATGTATTCTTGTTGATGGCGGCGGTGGATGGGCGTCATCCAGTGTGGGATTGGGGTATGACCCTGCAGCCACTTTTCCTGAGGTTGCGCGCGCGGTATCTGCGGGCAATGAGGATACGTTAAAGCGTATGATACAAGTGGTGAATGAGAAGCTTAGTGTTCTTGCGACGGGATCTGATGCGATGCTTGATCCGTCTATTTCTGCGGAGCAAGCGGAAAGTATTCTTGATAATTTAATGGTTAAGTTTCCAGTTGTTTTGGTTGATTTGTCATCATCGCCAACATCTGTGCGTAAGGCAGTGTTGGGCAGGGCGTCACGTGTTGTTGTTGTTTCGACGCCAACAGTTACATCTCTGCGGTTTTGCCGAAGTTTGTTGAAGGAAATATCGGATATTCGTGGTGGTAAAACCGACGTTGTTTCGTTGGTTTTGAATAAATGCGGTCTTTCAAAGGGGCATGAAGTTTCAAAAGCTGATGTTGAAAATGCGATTGAGTTTAAAGTGTCTTCCACTATTGATAATATACCGCAGGTGTTTTTAAAGCATGAAAGTAACATTGCGGGGATTGCTGCAGATAAAGATGGTGGCGTGGTAGTAACTGCAATTCTGCCAATTTTGGGTGAGGCGATAACTTCTGCAGATGTCGATGGTGAGCCGAGTGATAAAAATTCAGGTATTCTTGGTGGTTTCTTAAATAAGATCACTGCAAAATAGAAGAGTAAATGTTTTCTGCGTTTGCTTATTATAATTTGAAAGTTGGAAAATAGTTATGTTTGGGAAAAAGCAAGCAGGTGGAACAGATAAGGCGGATTCGGTGAAAAAAGAAGCATCGAAAGTTGCTGTTCCAGTTGAGGAGAGTGCAGATAAGGTTGAAGAACCGAAATCTGTTGATAAGTCTGTTAATGAAATCGATTCTGATACTGGTATTTCAAAGGTTTCTGGTGATGTGGGTAAAAAAGATGGTGCGGATGATATCGAGGCGATGCTTGATGGGCTGGATGAGAGCCTGATTTCTGGCAAATCAAAGCTTGATCCCGAAAAAGAATCGGGCAAAAAAGGACATGATAAGCCATTGAAAGCGATGGATGATGATATTCTTGCGCCTGTTCAAGATGATGATGAAGATATGGGTGAGAAAGAGGATAGCGTTACCTCTCTTCGTTTGCAGCGGTGTCGTAACCGAATCTGGCTCGATTTGCGTGATGGTATTGACCTTAAAGCTTTGGCGCGGATGGAGGCGCAGGCGGCGCGTGATGAAGTGCAATCTGCCGTGGAAGAAATTTCCAGATTCCGTAACCTTGATTTAACGCCAGTTGAGCTTGAGCGGATCGGTAAGGAATGTGCCGATGATATGCTTGGTTTTGGGCCTCTGGAGGAATTGCTGGAGCGTGATGACATTGCCGATATTATGATTAATGGCCCTGATGTGACCTATATCGAGGTGGGAGGTAAGATTGAGCGTACCAATGTTAATTTTCGCGATAATCAGCATTTGACGACGATTTGTCAACGTATTGTGGGGGCGATTGGGCGTCGGGTGGATGAGAGCTCGCCAATTTGTGATGCGCGTTTGGCAGATGGTTCGCGTGTGAATGTGATTATCCCGCCCTTGGCGGTTGATGGCGCGTGTATGACCATTCGTAAGTTTAAAAAGGATAAACTTACGCTTGAAAATTTACTTGGATTTGGATCGATGTCGCCGTCTTGTGCGAAGTTGATTATGGCGATTGGACGTTGCCGCGTGAATGTCCTTGTTTCTGGTGGTACGGGGTCTGGTAAGACGACGATGCTTAACTGTTTGACGCGGTATATTGAGGCGGGTGAGCGTATTGTGACTTGTGAGGATGCGTGTGAGCTACAGCTACAGCAGCCGCATGTGGTGCGCTTGGAAACGCGTCCCCCGAACCTTGAGGGTGTGGGTGAAATTACAATGCGGGATTTGGTGAAAAACTGTCTTCGTATGCGCCCAGAACGTATTATCGTTGGTGAGGTGCGTGGGCCAGAAGCGTTTGATTTGCTTCAGGCGATGAATACGGGGCATGATGGGTCAATGGGCACTGTGCATGCGAATAATCCGCGTGAGGCAATATCGCGTATGGAAAATATGATTGCGATGGGCGGTTTGAATTTACCAACGGTTGCGGTGCGCGAACAGATTGCCTCTGCCGTTCAGGTTATTATACAGGTGCAGCGCCTTCGTGATGGTTCGCGGAAGACAACCCATGTGACAGAGGTCACGGGCATGGAGGGTGAGGTTGTGACGATGCAGGATTTATTTTCCTTAGATGTTGAAGGGGAAGATGAGGATGGCAAGCTGATCACCAAACAGCGCTCATCAGGTTTGCGTCCAAAATTCTTTGATCTTGCGCGTCAGTATGGGGTTGCGGATATGGTTATGGATGCCATGGAGGAAGCCTATGGTTAGGGCGTTCATCTTTTGCCTTTGTGTGCGTTGTTTCATCGCTTGCGTATTAAAATACGCGGCGTGCTTTACGCCTACACAAATACAAAACCTGTTTGCCCTAATGTTGTATGCGCGTCGCCTCATTTGCCTTGCAGGACAAAAATGCTGTTTGCTATCAAGTTTCTGTGCGAAGAATCTGTTTGCCCTAATGTCTTATTCGGGGAGTCTTAGATGACGACTGTTCAAATTATTCTGATTGCGTTGATCACGTTCCTGATTGTTGGGGTCGTAATTTTTGTTGTGATGAATATTGGCGGTGGCAGTAAGCAGAAAAATATTGATCTAATTCGCGGTGGGGCGGGTGGTGATATTAATGTGAATGAAAAGGACTTGCAGCATAAACGCCGCGCCGAAATAGCCAAAAAGCTGAAGGCGAGCAAAGAGGAAGAGGATAAAGAGCAAGAGAGCAGGGATTCTATTGCAATGAAGTTGCAGCAAGCAGGGTTAACTGCAACGCCAAAGAAGTTTTGGTTGATGTCGGTTGTGTCAGGTGCGGGATTTACGTTATTGGGTATTTATTTGGCCAGTTCTCCGCTTGCCTTGGTGTTGTTGGCAGTAACTGGTTTTCTCGGCTTTCCGAAGTTTGTATTAAACAAAATGATTAAACGGCGGCAGAAAAAGTTCCTTTCTGAATTTGCAGATGCGTTGGATGCTGTTGTGCGTCTTTTGAAGGCGGGGATGCCTGTGTCCGAGGCCATAAAAATGATTAGCAGGGAATATACTGGCCCAGTGGGTGAGGAAATGTCGATTGTTTATGATAAGCAGAAAATTGGTGTTCCGTTGCATGAGGCTGCCTTAGAGGGGTGTCGTCGTATGCCCTTGCCAGAGATGCAGATGTTTGCGGCGGGATTGGCTATTCAGGCGCAGACGGGGTCGAGTTTGTCCGAGGTTTTGATGAATTTATCCAATGTTATTCGGTCGCGTTTTCGTCTTAAACGTAAAATTATGGCGTTGTCGTCCGAGGCGATTGCATCGGCAAGTATTATTGGGTGTTTGCCATTGGTGGTGGCGTCAGGTTTGTATTTGGTGAATCCCGAATATTTGGAGCCGTTATGGACGACCCCAACGGGTAAGAATTTGGTGATGGGCGCATTGTTTTGGATGGCATGTGGGGTTTTGGTGATGAAGCAGATGATTAACTTCAAAATCTAGGAGTAAATCGCACATAATGGCCTGAAAATGCCGCTTTTTTGCGCTTCCGGTTCGCAGATACTAACATGTATCTTTACGCTTCCGGTTCTCAAAAGAATCGTCATTTTCGCCTCATTCTTTGCGATTTACAGGTGAGAGAAAGCCAAATGACTAGATTGCGTAAAAGAGAAATATGGACGCTGATTGCTCTACGAATGTGAGCGTAACAAAAGAAGGAAAAGAATATGAGTAATGAAATGATTATTACAATATTTGCGGCGATCTTCGCGGGCATATCGTTTGCCGCGTTTGCGTTTCCTTTTTTGCAGAAATCGGATCAAAAGGAAAAGTCGAAATCTATTATTGAAAAGCGCCGTAAGGATTTGTTCAAGGAATCTCGCGAACCGCAAAGAGTTGTGACGGAGGATGTTTCCGCGCGTGATAATATGGCGATGATGTATCGTTTTCAGAAGATGGCGGGCAAAATGGGTGAGAATGCCCGTGATAAAATGCTTCAGGCGGGAATTCGGAATCCAAAGGCGCATATGAAGTTTTTGTTTGCCCGTATTTTATTGCCTATTGTGTATTTTGGATTAGCGGTTTTGTATTTGACCGTTTTGCCAGAAGAAAAAGCGCCAAGTGATACGATGAAGCTTTTGATTGTTTTTGGCGGGACGTTGTTTTTCTTTAAATTGCCGGATATCTTGATCAAGAATAAAATCCTTAAACGTCAAGAAGAGTTGAATTTGTCGTTTCCGGACTCGCTGGATATGATGTTGATTTGCGTACAAGGCGGTATTGGTTTGGAGCAGACGATTGAACGTGTGGCGGGTGAGGTCGCAGAGCAATCGCCGGTTTTATCTGAGGAGCTTGGGATTTTAAGTGCGGAGATGGCGATGCTTAATGATCGTAAGAAGGCGTTGCAAGATTTTGCGCGTCGTGTGGGGAGTGGGGCGGGGAAAAGCTTTGCCACCACCCTTATTCAGGCGGAGCAATATGGTACGTCTGTGTCACAGGCGATGCGCGTGATGTCGGATGAGCTGCGTGAGATGCGGATGGCGAAGGCAGAGCAAAAGGCCGCGTCTTTGCCGCCGAAATTGACAGTGCCGATGATTTTGTTTTTCTTACCCGCGTTGTTTATCATTATTCTTGGTCCTGCGGGGATCGAAGTGAGTTCGATGGATTAAGATGATGTGTCTTAGGGCTTAATAAGTGGCGCTTGTATCGTGTTTTCGTTGGAAGCGCTGCTGGTTGGGTCAATTTGGGGTGCGTTGTCTTTGTTCCAATGATCTGTGAAGCCCGTATCGTTTAATGACTTTAAAAGTTGGGTGGCAATTTCAAACTCATCTTCGGTTAGAGGTTTCTCTATTGTTGATGAAGGGGTGTTTTTGTTGATAATTTCAGCGACAATATTGGCTGATATTAATTCCGCCGTTGTATTTGCGATATCTTCGAGTGATAATTGTTCGTCTCTTTCTAGCTCTTGATCATGGTAAATAACGTTTTCTTCGCGGATTTTAGTTACGAAGCCGTCAAGATCTTTGAGATGTTCTTTCATTTCTTCTTGGGTGTCAAAATCATCTGTTGAGAGGAGTGCGAAGCCGATGGCGTGTTTGTAAGCGTCGGCTTGATAACTTAGGTTGTCTTTTTGATTTTGTGAGAGAACGAGATTATTGATTGTGCCGATTATGCGTGCGTCATGTGTGTAATCGATGAAAGCTTGGTTGCTGAGTGGTTTGAGTAGTGTGTTACTTGTTATATCAGAGTCCAGTTCGTTCAATGTGTGTAGTGATAGTCTATTGAAATTAGGTTGACCTTCTGAATTGAGGGTTAATTTCCCTTCGGATTGCTTTTTGAGATGTTCTAATTCGTGCAAAATAAAATAGGCATGCCATTCTTCTGTTGTTCCCACGATTTCTGGTGGAAGGTCTTTTTCGTTCAGGCCCATTATTCCAGCGGCAAGTTGTCGCGTGGGGGTTTCTTTTGGGGGTGTTATTACAATGGCTTGATCGGAGACGTTGATGGCTCCTGCGCTAAGTGATCCTGCTCTACGCATCATATCAAAAAGAGTGAAGCACATCATATCATCGTTCGTGTACCCTCGTTCAATGTTTTGTTTTTCCAGGATGTTTATTATGTCTGGGCTATGTTCTTTATATGCCTCAATGACGAACATTTTATTGCTTTGATATGAAATTTGTAATTTTTCGTGATCGAAATTTGGATCTGTTTTATCGTATATTATATCACTCATACCACTTTCAGAAGTTTTTCGTGCAAAATCGTTTGCTATTTTTGTCAGTGTTTCTTGATCTAAGTGTATGACATGTATGCCCGTTAGGCGATCCCATTCGGGAATTCCGTCTTTTCCAATGTCGTTATTGGTTAATGCTTTTAGGCTTGTAACTGGTCCATTTAGATCGGTCTTTATGGCAGGCGTGAAATTCCCTGAATCATTAAAGCTATCCTTTAATTCAGCGCTTTTGGCCAAAGATTTATCCGTATTATCCGTCAATGTATCACCCTGATTTTTTATTATTAGGGTATTATCATTTATTTACGGAAAATTGTCAATTTTATCGCTCGTTTAAAGTGCGGATGATGCGAAGGTTGCGCTCTAGTTCTATACGATCGGGGGAGAGGGCTTTGGCGCGCTCTAACACCTCGACGGCTTCATCAATGAAGCCTTGTGTTGCGAGATTAAGGGCGAGGTTGTTCATAATGGTTGTTGGGTCGCCCTGCCAATGCTCCAGCCCTTTACGGAAGGCACGCTCGGCTTCGGGGTGCATTTCTTTGGCGTCTAAGGCTATGCCGAGATTCTGATAGGCGTTATAGTCTTCGGGGTCTTGGAGGACAGCCTTTTGTGCGTAATTTTCCGCAGAATTGTAGTTGCCAAGGCCAAGTGCGATCATTGACATTTCGGTGTTTACGCCGCCAGCAACGGTTTGTTCTTTTCCAAATGGTTCAAGGATCATTTTTGCGCGATTTAAGTATCCAGCGTGACGTAATCCCGTTGCGTAGGCGAGGGCAGATGATGCGTTTTCAGGCTTTAGTTTATATTGTTTTTCAAGTGCAATAAGGCTTGCGGATTGATTTCCACTTTGTGCGGCCGCTTTTTCAAGCGCAGCGTCAATCTTTTCTGATTGTGTTGCTTCGCGCTCTGGTCTTGATTCTGAAAGCGTGTTACAGGCCGTTAATTGTGTTGTGGCCAACGCGATAACAGCGAGTTTTGTAAGCTTATGCATAGTATTTGTCTTTCTGCCTTAATTCTTTTGTGCATCATAATATAGTTTTGATTTAATTTCGATTATTTTATCGGTGTTTCTACTTGGTGACACATATCGGGGCAATAATAGATGCTGGTGTCTTCGCAATCTTTGTCTGTGCATGTGCGTTTGACGCGTAAATAATCTTCGGTTGGTGCGGCGACAATGACGTGGCGTTGCATTAGTATTTTTCCCTTTTTGTCCAATACAGAGAAGTGCGTTGCGCCAGGTTTTCTGGGGACAATAACCAGTGTATGTGCCGAATCGGCCAAAACATTTATATGAGCGGGGGAACCTATAATTATGCTTCCTATTTCTTCCTCTATATGGATGAGTTCCGACTTATCGGGGGTTAGGTTAACTGTGGGGTGAGTTTCTTTTGCTAGTGCATCTGGGGTTTCGCTCTGTATTACAGGCGGTAGGATATCGACAGTATTGTTATCGGCCAACGCGTAAGGTGATGCGCCGAAAACAGATATTACAGCAAGGGCTGCAAGGGTTTTTGAATTGTTTATTTTGATCATTTTTATCTCCCAAGGATCGGGATTGAGGAACGTACAATATTCATTATACGTTGAAATCAATAAAACTTCACCTCTTTTTTATGTGTAAGTTTTTATTCGTATAAAATGCGTTTGTGATATTCGAAGTGTATATGTAGAATATTGATGTTTTATGATTCATCGATATACCTGAATAGCTTTTAATGAAAAAATATTTGCTTAAAGACACTTGGAAATATGTGATTAGTGCGGTTCTTATCGTATTTATATTGTCGCGTGTTGATTTGCACGTGCTTTTGGAGCAGTCGCGAGATGTTAGTTTTGTTGCGCTTGGGCTGTCTATGATAATGATGGTGTGTCAGATATTGTTTTTGAGTATGCGCTGGCATGTATTGATGAATGCGGGGCGGGTTAAGGTATCTTTTGCTACTGCTACTTTGATTAATGTGGCGGGAAGTCTTGCCAATATCTTATTCATTACATCTGTGGGAGGGATTGTTGCAAAATCAGGCTTGGCTATCCGATATGGTTTATCTGTTTCACTCTTTGGCGGCGACATTTCTTGATCGGTTTATGACATTGTTTGCCTTGGTTATTTTTAGTGCAATTAGTTTGCCATTTTTGCACAATATTTTGGATTACAAATTGATTGTGATGCTTGCTTTATCAGTAGTTAGCGTTGTTTTTTTATGCGTGGGGTTTGTGTTGGTTTTACGCTCTGGTGCGTTGAACAGGTATATTATGTCTAGCAGAAAGAAAGCACGGATTTTGGCTGTTTTTCGTTCGTATATAGAAGATTTCAAGCTTATGAAAGAGGTGTGTTTATATAGCATTGTTGCACAGGGGTGTTTCTTTGTGGGGGGGTATGTTCTTTCCGTTGGGTTGAGTAGCGCTGTTTTTGATTTTTGGCATGTTATTTCATTTATGGCGTTGTTGCCTGTGCTGGCCTTGATCGCGAGTTTGCCGATTAGTTTTGGTGGCTGGGGGGGTACGTGAGGGGGCATTTATTTATGGTCTTGGTTTAATTGGATATAGCTGGGAAGCCGCGTTTTTCATTTCTGTTCAAGTCGGTGTTGTTACTATGATTGCGCCGTTTATTGTTGGGCTGCCTTATTTTATTAAATATGATATGCGTGAGTTTTTAAATGGTCGTCATATCATAAAGAAGAAAAATGTTTCGTCATAAAATAAAGTCTGTTTTTTCTTATACGCGATGGAATGGCTTGTTGTTTTTCTTGCCATTGCGTTGCAAATTCAAGTTACGATATTGGAGCAAGGGGATTATCTTGGGATTCGTATAGGCATTGCGGATTTGTTTGTGCCGTTTATCGGTGTTTTTGTACTTTTTAGTATTTTATCAAAAAAGTCGGTTTTCCCTCAGTTCTCGTCGCCTTATGTCATTTTGTGGTTGGCTGCTTTGGCTCTGGTTATGAGCGTTTCCTTGGTTAATGGTTATATGTCTGTTGGTGAGTTTTCATTATGGGCATTTGTTAATAAGTATATTGGGTTTTTTCTTTTACTTTCTTATTTTTTGTTGGGCGGGTGGCTTGTAACGAATTGTGATGATGTACAGCGTTTGGTTGGGTTGTTTGTGCAATATTTTTCTGGATTCTTCATTGTTACTGCGTTTTTAAGTGTTGTAATGCTTTATATGCAGCCGTTTTTCTCGTTTTCTTTGTGGTTGCCTGCATATCCATGGGATGGTTTTATGGCGAATAGAAATTCCTATATGGTTATTTTTGTTCTGGTTTTCATCTTTTTGATTTGGGGGATGGCTGATAAGGGGATTGTTTTGCCGAAATGGTTGCAGGGTTTGTTTTGGTTCTGTCTTCCTGTTTTTTGGGTGTTTAATGATTCTCGCACGGGATGGATAGCTGTTGCCGTTTTAACTGTTGTCATGTTGTTTCGTAATCCTGTGGCGCGTTTGAAGTTTATTGTGCCCTTTGTTTTTGTGGGTTTTGTTGTTGCGTATGGATCTTATTATGTGACAACGCATTCAACGATTTTGAATGGGGATCAGGCCGCTTATTTTATAAAATTCATTCATTCTGTAGAGAAAGAGCCAGAATATATAGGAGATCGTCAGCGATATATAGCTGTTGAAGATGGCTTGGAGTTGTATCGTCAAAGCGATCCGTTGGTTGGTGGTGGGCTTGGTTCTTATAAGCCGTTTCAAATTGACAAGCGTGGGGAATACATCAATGTTATGGATTTTACGGGGTTGTGGTTATTGGTTGAAACTGGTGCGGTCGGGCTTTTGGTTTTTTCTGCATTTTTTCTTTCGTGTGCGTGGTGTTTATTTCAGCGTGGATTTATCAGGGATGAGGGTGGGTATTATCGCGCAATGTTTATGTTTTTGATTATGTTTGCAGGGATGTCGGTATTACATGAGCTTATGTATACAAGGTTTTTGTGGTTTGCGGTGGGGCTTTCGTTAGCGTGTTCATGTTGTAATGAGGATAAGGTTCGTGATTGAAAAATTTGAGTTGGTTTAAGATGGATACGTTATTAGGTAATATTATTCGAAATATAGTCATAGGATTGGCGGTTAGTTTTGTTGCGATATCGCTTGGTGCCTCTTTGGGCGTGTTGTCGGGGCGCGGGGCGTTTGCGGGTATGATTGCCACGGGCATCATTCCTATTATTACGTCGATAATGGGGGGGACGCGTATACAATGCTCTGGTCCTACGGCGCCGATGAGCGCTATATCAGCGGTATTAATCGCGTATGTTGCCAGTTCGTATGATGGATATTTAGCGGATGATCAGTTCATTACGCTTACCTTTTTAATGGTGACGTGTCTTTGGCATTAGCGGCTTATAACGCGGGGCAGGGCGCCGTTAATAAGTATGGAGGTGTGCCACCATATGAGGAAACAGAAGGCTATGTTGAAACTGTTTTGTTGTTTGTGAATGAAAATAAGAGGTTTAGGAATTGATTTATAAAGCGCTTGCAATCGAAAATTTTAATGTGCTAGAAATTGATTATTCAAGATCATGTGGGGGGCTTCAAAAAGACAATTTAGGAAGGTTCGGACGATGTCCGAAACAAAAGCCATGAGAAAATTAACATTGATGCTTTGTGCTTGTTGCTTTGTGCCTGTGATGAAAGTGATACGAAGTCAAGTTCGGCTGCAGAACAAAAATGTCCGAACGAAAAAATCCGTGTTGAAATGGGCGGAAACTTGTTGGAGTTTGAGAGAGATGAGGTTCGGTATATTTATATCCCGAACCCCGATAAAGAAAATACTCTTAGAAAATATAAAGATGTTTCTAAGGATTGCAGTGTTGAGTTTCAGGAAGGCGTTGAAATTGTAAGCGGTATTAGAACTGATATGGTGGTTGGTTTTTTGGGATTAAGTATACCGAAGGAGCGTAATGGGAAATATTTCGATCAAGAGTACGATAAAAAATTAGAGAAATATAATAACAAAGTTACAAAATATGATCACGGTGTTCTTCACGTCTTAACAAACGATGAAAATGGATTCTATGTTTTAACTGAGACAGAGCAGAGGGAAATCAATGGCAACCCAGTCGCGTTTAGCTGTGCAAAGTGGCATGGTTGCTCTACGTATTATGTCCACCCTTCAGGTTTGGGGGTGTCGATTTCCAAAACAGGCAGTTATGACGTTCAATCGTCTTATCTTTTTGAAAACCTCAAAATATTCAGTCATAAAATAGATACATTATTTGTTGAAAGACAAGGAGAAAAGTAATGACCTACACATTTAATCAGGCCTATACACCATTAACAACAGAAATGTTGAATGCCGCGGTTTTGGGGTTTACGGCGTTGTTTTACGTGATGCATAAATATATGAGAAATAAGAGTATTCCTGAAACGTCGGAAGGCATTACCGATGAGATGTAGTATGTGGTTATTTTGCCATTGTGATACATTGGCTTATGTAGTCTCGCACCTTATCTTTTGCGGGTGGTTTTGTGAGGAATCCTGCTGCGCCTTGGTCTAGTGATTTTATAACATTTTCTGAACAACTATCCGCGCTTAGCACGATGACGAAGGCGTCTGCGTCGACCTCCATAATATCAGAAATTACTTCTAAACCCGTTCTTTCGGGCATGTGTATGTCGAGTAATAAAAGATCTGGATTGTGTTTTAGGTAGGCCTTAACAACGTCTTTGCCGTTGGCTACTTCTTCTGTTCTACCAGAGTTTGATAGAAGGGCACTCATGGATTTTCGGATAAAGGCGTCATCATCAGCAATAAGAATGACATTTTCTTTGCGCTCTGCACGTTTGATATAGAGGTCATCAATTAAGCTTATCGATGTGTTTTTTTGCGTAAGGTCAATTTGCACTTGTTTCATGCCAAGGGTACTCATTTTCCTCAGTAAAACGCGGCAGGCATGTCCGGGAATCTTTTTTTCTATGTCGCTTTTCATTGCAGCGAAATTTTCAACAATGCCCATTCTAATAATCATGACGATTTTTTTGGATGATGCAGGAAAAATAACGCCATCGTATGCGCGATATTGCTCCATAAGGCGAGATAGGATTTCTTTTTGGGTGATGGTGTTGTTCTCTTTGGTGTTAAAATTCACAATTTGCCATTCCATCATGTTATTTTTGATGCTTGGGGCAATGGCAAGGAGTTCGGCGTTATTGTCTTTTTTTGCAAGGATCATGAGGTGTGTTCCTTTAGATTTTTTTCTACTTCTGTATAAGAATTTTCAATGTTTTTATAGCAAGCTTGTCGTTCTTCTGTGGTGGAGTTGATCATTTGTTGGGCTTCGGTGCATAGCTGTCTTAAATTATCGGCGCCTACATAGCCCGCAGAGCCTTTGATTCTGTGTGCGGCCATTCTCCATGGTTCTGTGTCTTCGTCATTTATTCCATTTTTTAATGCATTTAAGGCGCTGGTTGTTTCTTCATAGAAGACCTGAATAAGTTCGTTTAAGACGTCCTCATCACCATCGGCATATTCCATAAGCGTGGATAAATCTAAAAGTTTTTCATTGTTATTTTCGGGCATAAATGGATCCTTAGATGTGCTCATTATTCTGTAATTATGCGCTCTATCGATATATTAAACCATAGAGTGTTGATTATATTATAAATTTTGAGTGTTTGGGATAGTTTTTTAAATTAATGGTGGGCGGTACAAGATTTGAACTTGTGACCCCTTGCGTGTCGAGCAAGTGCTCTACCCCTGAGCTAACCGCCCACTCTTATTTAGAGATAGGGTGATAGTCGTAGCGATAAATGATTGGTATTTCAAGTGTAAAATGGAGTGCCTCTTTGAATTAAGTATTTAGCAAGTCTTCGACTTGTTTCACCAAATCGTTTAGGTGGAAGGGTTTTGACATGGTGGATGTTTTATTCTGTTCTAATTCGTCGGGGCTGCTTAGGGCCATTCCTGCGAAGCCTGTTATAAACATGACCTTTGTTTGAGGGGATTTTTTTGTTATTTTTTTTGCGAGTTCTATGCCGTCAATTCCAGGCATTACGATATCAGTGAGGAGGAGGTCGTAGCCATCATCGGCGCCGAATGCCTTAAGCGCGTTATTGCCATCTTTTTCGGCGTGCACAAGGTGGCCTGCGCGCTCTAATGCGAGGGTTAGAAAATTGAGCATAGACTCATCATCTTCTGCGATTAGTATTTTTGCCATGTCACCCAAGTTATCTTTTATATTGAAATGGAGTGTAAATAAAAAGACGTTGAAAAAGCAAATACTTATTTTGTGTTACGAATGTTACAATGCGTCGATAAACTGTTTTCCAGCTATTTCCCAACTGTAGTTTTCTAGGGCGTAGGCGGCGCATTTTTCTTTATCTGTGTGTTTTAGAGCGCGTAGGGCGGCATTATGCAGGTCATTTTCTTCTAATGCGCCATAGGCATCATCGGTGATTATGTCCTTTGGCCCCATAACATTATATGCGGCCACGGGCAGTCCACAAGCGAGAGCCTCTATCAGAACGATGCCGAAAGTATCTGTTTTTGATGGGAATACGAAGACATTGGATGATCTGTAGTAATCGGCAAGTTCTTTGCCTTTCTTTTTACCAACAAACAGGGCGTTTGGGTGTTTTTTTTCCAATTCTGAACGCACAGGGCCATCACCGACAATTACTTTTGTTCCTTCCCATGGCATCCCCAAGAAGGCATTGAGGTTTTTTTCAATGGCAATTCGTCCGACATACAGGGCGATGGGGCGTTTTGAATCTTTGAATAATGTTCCGTTGTCAGGGAAAAATATGTCTGGATCAACGCCACGGGTCAGGCGTCTTATTGGAGCGGTAAAGCCCCACTCTAGTAATTGAATTTCCAGGCTTTTTGTTGCGACCATGATGGCAGATGAGGGGGCATGAAAGTTGCGAACAATTTTCACAGCGTGACGGTGGACGGCGTTATATAAGGGTGGGATAAGCCACGCAAATCGCTTTGCGAGGTAATCAGGGAATTGTGTGTGGTATGACGTTGAAAAGCTGATTTTGTTTTTTAGGCAGTATTTGCGTGCGGCCCAGCCCAGTGGTCCTTCGGTTGCAATGTGGATGCGGTCAGGTGCGAAATCTCTTATAAGTCTTTTTAATCGTGTATAGGGGCGGATAACCAGTTTTATTTCGGGATAGAAGGGCATGGGGAGGTTGGCAGCAAAGTCGGCAGGGCCGATAATCTCAACTTTGTGCCCCATTTGTTTGATTTCTTGTTCAAGATATTCATAGGTTCGGACGACACCATTAACTTGTGGGTGCCAAGCATCTGAAATTATAAGAACTTTCATAGACATTTTGTTCATTCGGCTTTACACTGCCTTGTGTGTAAGTCTGTGTATAACTGCGTTTGTTACTTTATATATTGGTTACATTAATGGATGCAGAATAAATATGCTTTATAAAAATAGATTATCAAGAGTGTTATCCCTAACAGTTTCTGTCATTTTTCTTGTTGCGCCTTTATCGGTGGGAGCGCAGCAATGTGATGTGGTGCCAGAGATGGTGACAAAATTATTTTATCCTGATCGAGGGACCTATACTGTTTGGGACGCGGATTATGGTGAGGGGGGGCGTCAGGAGGTTTTTAAAGACTCGTTTGAACAAGGCGATGGTGTTCTTGCAGTCGGTGAAATGGTTCGTATGGAGGGTGTTGGTCCATCTTTGATGTTTGTACGCTTTGATCGGCGCGGGAAGATCGTGTGGGAAAAATATCATTCAATTAGCGGGCTTTTTGAGGTGGTGGGGAGTGAAGCGTATGGCGCAGAAAACGCGCAGGGTGAGCGTGGTTTTGTTGTCCTTGCCAATATAAGGAAAGGTAAGGAGAGGCGTTCTTCTTGGGTGGGTTTTTTTAATGCCGATGGAAAAATGGTGTCACAAAAACATATTCGTGATGAAAGATTTGATTTGTCCGCAAGTGATATAAATCTATCAGTTGCAGGCGACGGGTGGGTTGTTCCTGTTGCATCTTCATATGAAATAGGAAGCGGGGAAAGCAAAACGATACGTCAAAATGCAGTTATATATACGCTTGATCATGAAGGTAAGGATGTTTCTTCGCGAGCATATGTTTTGGGGAATAGGAATTATATTTCGAGCCTTTATGTATCGAATTCTGATGAGGGAGTGGGTGGTTATATCGCAACCGGATGGTTCGAAAATGACTTTGGCAAGCGTCAAGGCTGGCTTATGTATTTGGATAATGATTTGTCGATGGTTTGGCAAAAGGAGTTTAGTCGCGGAAAATCGGCTAATTTACAAAAATCTATAATAGGCAAGAATGGTCAAATAGTTACTGTTGGTGGAGTTTTTCCTGTTAATGGTGGTGGTGAAGCAACATGGATTATGCGGCTCGATGAAGTTGAAGGGAAGATGATTTGGCAGCGTTATTATTATGGGGAAACGGGTGCGCATGATTATTCTCCATTGGGTGTTTTTGAGAATGATGATGGTTTAATCACTTTGGCGATGGGGGCAGTGTTTAATCCTGATCGTGCGGATGATATGGTGAAAGAAGAAGACGAAAATGCGTTGGGTGATGAGTTTCCAATCGATTTGAATTTTACTCAGTTTTTAACATTAAATCCTAGAGGTGTAACGCTTTCTGGTGATTCCTATGTGTATGGGAAGGGTGTCGATGCGTTTGGGTTTTCTTCGTTTCGTGATGGGCGGTTTTTATTGGCGGGGCGCACGATTGTTCCGCAAGAGAATGCATATAAAATGAATGATAAAAATGATTTAGATGCTAATGAGCCTTTGTTGGAACCAAGTTTTGTTGGTTTGCCTGATGTGGATATGAGTGATAAGGCTAAAGCGGGATTGGCAAAATTACGTCAGAATATTCATGCGCAGGACGTGGATGCGAAGGCGGGGGCCGGTCTGGATAATGATTCGGCCAAATCAATTCCATTGACCTATAATGCGTGGGTTGCTATTGCAGATGCACCAAATGCGTATGAAGATCCTTGTTTGCACTAGACGTACTTAAAAAACATTATAAATAACAAATGGATGTGGTTGATATGGAAGAAAATAATTTAATTTATGAGGTGTGCATCGAAGATATTGGTATACGCGCCGATAAATATCTTGGGCAGGTCTGTGATGTTTTGTCGCGCTCACGGTTGCAAGGGTTGATTGCGGATGGAAAGGTTTTACTTGATGGCGAACCTTTAAAGCAGCCATCGTTAAAAACTGAACAGGGGAATATTTTTACTGTTCATATTCCCGAGCCTGAAAAATGCGAGCCTGAGGCGGAGGATATACCGCTTGATATTGTCTATGAAGATGATGATGTTATTGTTATTAATAAGGCGGCAGGTTTGGTTGTTCACCCAGGTGCGGGGAATTGGACGGGTACGCTTGTGAATGCGTTGCTGTTTCATTGCGGTGACAGTCTTTCAGGGATAGGCGGTGTTGTGCGGCCAGGGATAGTGCATAGGCTGGATAAGGATACCAGCGGTTTGATAATGGTGGCGAAGAATGATCATGCGCATCAGCATTTGTCAGAGCAGCTTGCGGATAGAACATTGAGCCGTGTTTATCACGCGCTTGTGTTTGGGATTCCTATGCCGGTGAAAGGATCTGTTGATCGTGCGATTGGGCGGCATCGTCATGATCGATTAAAGATGAGTGTTATGAGTAATTCACCACGTGAAGCGCGCACGCATTACCGTGTCTTGGAGCGTTATGGTGAGGCGTGTTCTTTGGTTGAATGTAAGCTTGAGAGTGGGCGTACGCATCAGATTCGTGTGCATATGGAGGCGCTTGGGAATCCTGTTATTGGTGATGCCCTTTATGGTGTGCAGCCAACAGGATTAAGGTCAAATCTCAGGAAGTCTAATTACTCGCCTGAAATAATTGAAAATATTATGTCTTTAGATCGTCAAATGTTGCATGCGAAGGAGATTTGTTTTGTCCATCCTGTGACGGAAGAGGATATGAGTTTTTCTTGTGATTTGCCAGATGGCTTCTCTAATGCATTGAAAATGTTATATAAATAAAAAACCCTTGTATTTACATAAAACTTTATGTATTATAGATAATGTAAGGTGTATGAATAAGTAATTATATGTAAGCGAATATTTCTTTATAAGCCTTTTGTCCAGTAAGCGGGATAGATTTGTAGTAAAATTGTTAAATATACGAAACGATAAGAATATAAATATATAAGAATAAAATTTAAATTTTTTACGCATAAAACCCCAATATCTTGTGTAAAAAAAATCTTCAGATTTCAGGTACGATACCTTCTCCGCCTTCGGGCGGATTTTTTTGTCTGTTTTTGTTTTTTTAATGTTATGTAGCATTCTTAGGTTGTAATTTCTTGGGTTGAAGTTAGGTCCCCTTAAACTATTTGCCATATTTTGGTTTTAGGCGTATAAGCGGGTATATAATTAATGCTCAGAAAATGAGTGTCTTTAGGTGATAATAGATGAAGTTCAGCAATCGTTATTTTCAGCAGTATTTATCTTCAAGCCAAACGAAGTTGTCGGGGATTAAGACGCAGACTGATTGGGTTTATAATAGTCGTGGGGAGTTTGTTAGTCCATCGGGCTTTGGTGCGTGTATGACCGTTGATTTTGAGAAAGAGATTGTTAAGGGCTGGACCTCTAAAAACAAAAACTTTTTGCTTGAATCTGGGGATTTGGGCTCGACGTATTTACAAGAAAAATCAACAAAAAGAAGCTATTTAAGCGCGGTTGAGCGAATTAATAGTCAAGATTCTGTGGATATTGAGAAAATTACAAATCAATTTAAACATGTTGATGAGCGATTGTCTGATCGTGCGGGGCATTATCTTTATATTGGGGTTAATTTTGCATATAATCCTCTTGAGTTTAATGATGTTAGCAGCACGAGTTATGGCAAGGGGCGGAATGTGCTGTCTAATGCCAAGGGCTATAATGCATATATCCATGATATGGGGACGAATTTTGTAAAAAGATTGCAGTCCATTTATCGGAAAGATGGGTCTTTCGAAAAACTTACACTGAATAGAAACTATTTACTCAATGGTTTTTCATATGGACGGCAGGATGTTGCTAAAGGCGGCACGGCTCAGGAGGCTTTTTTGGCCATTGATAAGAGTAGGCGTGATATAAGTCAGAAAACATGGGAGCAGGATAAGATTACAGATGGTTTATTGTGCCCAGATGTTACCTTTTTCAAAACGCTAGCGAATAACGTGCATGCAGTTGGGCCAACAAAGATGTTGATACCAGTTCCTGTTGCAGCAGTTTTTATGCCATTTCAGCCAGAGGCGACGGTATCGGTGTTCGGCGCTTTGGTTGCTTATGCGGCGTTTCATGATACGTTGACCGAGTTTTGTGAACGCGGTGTTGATAGTATGCGCAAAATTAGTGCGCGGCTTGTTCAGAAGATTAATTTTGATGGTGTATCAGAGTCGTTACACCCTGAAAGCCTTAAGGAATCCCAACTTAAAGGTGGAACGAATTTAATATTTGGACGTAAAGAGGTTTATAAGTTTAGCCCAAAGGCATCGGATTACGCATGTAAATCCGAAAATAATGAGATGATGCCGCGGCGATATTTTGAAAAAGCAGCGCAAGAATTGCGTGCAAAGAAGATTGGTGATGATGAGCATGATGCATTGGAAGAATTTTTAGCCAAAATACATCAATTGGGCGTTCCAGGTGTTTTGGTTGAGCCGGATCAGTATGTTTTTGGTTTTGCATATGATAATGGTGTGCGGGGTGTGCGATATCAGAATCCTAAAACCAGAGAGATTAAGATTGCGGCGCAATTTGACAATGAAATTATTACTAATGAATATTTGGAGTTGCCAAAACGTTATCGTGATCAATTTTCGGGTAAATTGATTGTTTTTGATTGTGAGGTTGATGAAAATCGGATGTTCAAGGTGCATGCTCGAAATGATAATATGGACAGAGGTGAGTTGATTGGTTTTTTGAATGATAGGGTGTTGTTTAAGCATCAGGCGTATATGCCAGCGTCTATTAAAGAGCAGTCTTATAATGTTATTTATGATTTATTTAAATATGAAAATGATAGTTTATATGAGGACGAGTATTTTTCAAGAGATGAGCGTATGGAGATGAAGTCTGTTGCCTTATCCGTTTATCCGTTTGCGGAAGCGTCCATGACAAGAGAGGCGTTGGAAGATTTGGGGTATTTATTTCCTTGTTCGTCTCCATTACCTGAAGATAGTAATTTTGATATTTCTTAATCTAAAATTTCTTTCCAGTGATTGGCGATGTGGTTGAGGGTGAAGCCTTCTGTTTTTTTGTATAAATCAAAGGGTTTGTTTAAGCTTTGTGCGGTGTTGCGTCCGAAAGGTGCGATGATGGTGTTTGCGGTGCTGCCTGAGGTGATGTAGGGGAGGCTGCCGAGGGGGAGTTTTAGGCTTATGCTGTGATAGGCGTGGGTTGTGCCGCCGAAGATATCATGGTCTGCGGCGTTGCTTATGGCGAAGTCTGTTTCGAGGCTTGCGCCGTTGTTGAATTTTTTCTCTAATCCCAAGCCAAATCCGATATCTGTGGCCAAGAACCTCCCTGCGTGGGCTTTTAGGGTTATATCGTGATGGGGGAGGTCATACCATGCGTTTATGTGGCCTGTGGTTATGCCATCAGGAGATAGGCCGATATTGAGTAATGTGTCCGGTTCGCGGCGGATAACTTGCCAGATTTCACCGCCGAGGGATAATCGTGATTTAAACGGACGGTAAAGGATTTGTCCACCTATTCCAGCGTAGAATTCTTCTAAATACCCTGCGCTTATGGAGGTGTGTAGCGCGGGGTTTAGGCTGTGTGCGTATGTGATATGCGCGTTTTCAAGGGAGAGACGTTCATTTGTGAAGGCGTTGACGTCGTCTTTTATGGGAGAAAGCGATGCGGGGCGGAGTTTGTCGAGATTGTCTAAATTATCCCTGATGTTTAAACGCAGAGCAGATCCCGTGAAGAAGCCGAGGAATGGCGATGTTTTTGTTTCACCGATAATGCTTGCGCGATAGAGAGTGCCGCTGTCTTCTTCGGAGAGGCTGATTTGATTTTCAAGGGTGAGGTTATAGGATATTGTGTTGTTCCCTCCTTTTTTGTGCATAAATGGGGTGTGGATATAATTTTCTTCTTCCGTAACTAGGAATTCTGTGTTTTTCCAGATTTCTTGAGGGCTGCCTTGTGAGTTATCCAATGCTTTTTCCACATCTGATCGCATGGTTTTTATGGTTGCACCGCGTAAGTTGTTTCGTGTTGGAGTTATGATTATTTCTTCTATTTCTGTGCCTGAATGATCCGCGATAATGCGGATGGCGCGGCCAATATGTTTGGGGGTGTTGGCGCCCTGGGGGATTTCGAGTTCGGCGAAGATGCTTTGCCCAGAGAAATGAGTGTTGGAAAGGTGGATATCATCTTTTGCGGCGGTTTGGATGATCGTGGTGATGTTTGGCTGATTGCCGCTTCGGTGTTTATAGAAGGGTTTGGGGGATGCGTATTTATGTCCTTTTAATGGCCATTTTTCAGGGGCGGATTGCAGTGATATCCTGCTCATTATTTTATCTGTGCCTTGGATAGCGATGCCTGCGTTGAGCCAGTCAAATGGAGAGTAGGATAGGCCGGCGCTCCATGGAGAGGGGGTATTAAATGCGAAAGCTGCTTTTTCGGCGGTGTAGCGGTCTGCGCCGTAATCAATTTTTACGGATAAGCCTTTTACAGGGAGGAAGTATTCTATGCCACCAAAGATACCAACATTTTCGCCAGTAAACCAGTGTTGGGGTTCATTGGGGAGCTGGCTGTTGTAATCTCGGGCGTTTTCAAAGTGTGAGCTGATGGATTTTAATGGGTTTTTGAAATGGGCGGCGGTTCCGTATCGCCCCCATCCTATGCCCATGGTTAGATCTAGGTTATTGTGGCGTTTGGATAAGGCGATGAATTCCCCCGCCATGCGTTTGTGTCCGAATGCGGATTGCAATCCCAATGACACCTCTGGTTGTGATCTTGTTTCCTTTAAAAGCCGTAGCTTTAAATCAAGACCTGGATAGAGGTGTTTAGCATCTTTATTGATGTTTGATATTTCGGCAGTTTGGCGGATATTTACAAAGAGCGGATCGGCAATTTGAAGGCCGATATAGGCATGTATAAAGGGGTCTAAATTTGAAAGTCCTGCTGTAATTTTTCCTGCGGGATTCATGCGTGCGGTGGGGACGGTGTTTAGTCCGATAAACCCTGTGTTCATGGGGCTTTTTTGTTGATTTGCGTATGCTGTTTCAGATGTTGAAGCAGCAAGTATCAAGCCTGTGACTAAAGCGATAAATGGATACATATTAGGTGTGTTTCGGTCGGAGCGGGTGACGAATGTCGATCTTATTATTTTGGTTTAAATACAGGTGTATGTCAAAACCCGATTTTTCTTTACTTGAAACGCACATGCTCGCACAATCCTAGGTGGTGTTTTATGTTTGGGTGGTTTATCCGTGTTTTTGTTTTCTAATTATATGAAATCTAAAAGTAATTCTAAAGTAGAGATATTAGAGGATGTTATTGATGCTTCTGAAGCAGGAAAAATTGTGTTTTCAAAAAATGGGCGGTTGGTGCAGGCAAATAAAATTGCGTTGGATTGTATTTATCCCGTAACTCTGGACGATTTATATGAAATTTCTTGTAGTGAGTTTATTGACTACCTTTACGATAGTGCGGAGGAGACGGATGCGAGTATTCGAAATACAATTTTGGAACAATATAAAAATCGTAATGAAGAGCGTGGGGGTGATTTTGTTGAGGTTATCTATTCGCAAAATAGGGGGCTGCATTTAGTTGAAGCCAAGAAGTTAGCCTCTGGTGCTGTTTTATTTACTTTATTGGATATAAATAAGGGGCGTAAGAGAGAAGAGAATATCATTCAACTCAGCCAGTTTAATGATCAGTTATTACAAGCTATTGAAGCGGTTACAACGGGTATTATCATTACTGATCCAGGTCGACGGGGCTCTCCTGTATTATTTGTTAATGATGCATTTTGTCGTTTCTTAGGGAAGGATAAAGTTTTTTTGACGCAAATGAATTGGAATGGGTTGTTATCACTTATTTGTTCAGAAGAAAATAAGGTGAGTATTGTTGGCGCAGTTGATAGGCATGAAGAAATTGAGGTTTCTTTGGATGTCCCCGATGATGAAAAAACATCTTACTATACGTTTAAATTTTCGCCTGTTTCTGATGAAGGAAAAGAAAATCCATTATTCATTGGAATCATGACTGATATTACACTTTTGAAGCAGCGGGAAACGGAGTTTTATCAGGCGCAGAAGCTTGAATCTTTGGGGCAGCTGGCCGCAGGGGTGGCGCATGATTTTAATAATATCCTCTCTATCATTGGTGGGTATAGTGTGATGGCGAAAAACTTTGTGAAGGATGAGGATGGTGATACACGTATTGTCGATTTTTTGAATAAAATTACAGCGGCTTCGGAGCGTGGGGCGGGGCTTACTCGTAAAATGTTGACTTTTAGTCGTCATAAGGTTGTTTCCAATGCGGTTGTGAGTGTGTGCGATGTTGTGAAGGAGCAGGAGGAGCTTCTTGTGCCTCTTCTTGGTGTGAGTATTGATTTGGAGGTTAGCCTTAGTGAAGAGCACATGAATATTCGGGGAAGTGAAGATTCATTGGGGCAGATTGTTATGAATTTGGCCGTGAATGCGCGTGATGCGATGCTTAATGGTGGGGATTTGGCGATTGATGTTTTGGCGGTTCCTTTGGGTGATCTTCCAGAAAACGCGAAGGCTGTTATAGGTGATATTGAGTGTGTCTGTATCCGTGTTGTCGATAATGGAATGGGGATGGATCAAAAGACGTTAGACCGTATATTTGATCCGTTCTTTACAACAAAAGATCAAGGAAAGGGAACGGGACTTGGTCTGTCTGTTGTGTATGGATTGGTTAAAGAAATTGGCGGATTTATGGATGTTTCAAGTGTGTTGTATGAGGGGACGACGATGTCTTGTTATTTGCCACGCTGTATGGAAGAGCCCAAGAGTATTCTCATTGCAGATGAGGCCGATTTATCAACGATTTGTCTTGATGGATTTACGGCGTTGGTTGCAGAAGATGAGCCTGATCTCTTGGTGCTGGTGACGAATATGCTTGAGGATATCGGGTTGCGCGTTATTGGAGCGGAAAACGGGAATAAGGCATTAGAGCTTGTGGATGAGTATGAGGATGAGATTGATATCCTTTTGACGGATGTGGTTATGCCAGAGATGAATGGTGTGAAACTTGCGGAGCTTGTTACGTCCCTTAATCCTAATATCAAAGTGATTTTTATGAGTGGGTATCCTTCAACAGGGGAAATGGCGCCTGTGGAGTTACCGGATGATATTGATTTTATCGCAAAGCCAGTGGATTACGACAATCTTGCGGTGGTGCTTTTGCGTAAATTACGAGAAGGGGGGATTAATACGGCGGCGAATGATGTGCTGGATGCGATGCCTCAATGGAAGAGCGATTAATAAAAGAACAGGGTAGTATTTAAAATGGCTAGCGAGCACAAAAAATTTAATGACTTAAAAGTTCTTATTGTTGAGGATCAGGCGGATATGCGGGCAATGCTTCGTAATATGATGATGGAACTTGGGATAACACAAGTGTTTGAAGCGCCCGATGGGCAACAGGGATTGTCATTTGTGGATGCTGCATTTGATTTTGTGGATATTATTGTGTGCGATTGGAATATGCCAGGGATGAGTGGCGTTGAATTTTTAAGGCAAATTCGTAGTGTTGATCCTGATTTTCCATTTTTGATGGTTACGGGGCGCAGTGATATGGATTCTGTGGTTGAGGCTAAGGCTTCGGGGGTTACAGGATATATTCGGAAGCCGTTTTCACCGTCACAGTTAGAGGCGAAGTTGCGTGTTGTGGCGAAAAAAACAAATTTGATTAAGTGAATACTTTCCACAGGGGCGCGCATCATGTATCCTTGTGGATAAGATGAGCGATCTTCATTATGACTTATGTGTAATTGGTGGTGGAATTAACGGCGCGGGGATTGCCCGAGACGCGGCGGGGCGGGGCTTGTCCGTTGTGTTGGTTGAGGCGCAGGATCTTGCTGGTGCGACGTCGTCGGCGAGTTCAAAGCTTATCCATGGTGGGATTCGGTATCTTGAGAATTTTGAGTTTTCTATGGTGCGTAAGGCTCTTAAAGAGCGTGAGATTGTTTATAAAACATCCCCCCATATTGTTCGCCCGATTGAATGTGTTATTCCGCAAGGGGATGGGTCGCGGCCAGCATGGTTATTGCGGTTGGGGTTATTGATATATGATCGTTTGGGCGGGCGTAGTTCTTTGCCAAAATCGCGGATGGTTGATTTTGTAGAGGATGCGCTGGGCAAGCCTTTGTTATCGCATTTTACCGATGGGCTTTCTTATTATGATTGTTGGGGCGATGATACGCGCCTTGTGATATCCAATGCGGTGGATGCTGCGGCGCGTAATGCCGATATTTTGACGCGCACGAAATGCGTGAGCATGGAGGTTGTGGATGCGCATTGGCGTGTTGGGCTTTTGTCTGAGACGTCAGAAAATCCGCAATATGTATCCGCATCAATGGTTGTGAATGCAAGCGGGCCATGGGTTCGGCAGTTTCTGGATTCTGTGGGGGCGGGGGGGAATGACCCTGATCTTCCTGCTATACGTCTTGTGAAGGGATCGCATTTGTTATTGCCGAAGCAATATGATGGTGATCATGCCTATGTGTTGCAGCAAGATGATGGGCGCATTGTGTTTGTCGCGCCGTATGAGGATGATTTTACCTTGGTTGGGACAACGGAAGAGGATTTTGAAGGCGACCCGCGTGATGCGCGTATATCAGACGCGGAAACGCGGTATTTAATTAATGCATATAATGGGAGTTTTGCAAAACAAATCAAAGAGAGTGACGTTGTTTTCGGGTTAAGTGGTGTGCGCCCATTGATTGATGATGGCGAAGAGAATTCCAGCAAGGTAACGCGTGATTATAAAATATATCACCATAAGCGTTTTGATCCGCCGTTTTTATCGGTGTATGGTGGGAAGCTTACGACATATCGCGCGGTGTCTGAGGATGTTACTAATACGCTGATGCGGTTATCTGGGCATGTTGCGGCAGGGTGGAGCGCGTATGAGCCTCTGGCGGGCGGTGATTTCGGCGGGCAGGGCTTTGATGTTTATTTGACGAAGCAGAAAAAGCAGTATTCATTTTTATCTGATGCTTTGTTGCGGCGGTATTTGCGCAGCTATGGTACGCGGATGGATTACTTCCTTCATGGTAAAGAGGCGATGGAGGATATGGGTGAGCATTATGGAGATGATGTTTATGAGGTGGAGATCAAGTATCTTGTGAATTATGAATGGGCGCAAAGCGCGGAAGATATTATCTGGCGACGCGGGAAGCTTGGCTTACATATTTCTGATGAAACGGTTGACGCCATTGAGCGTGCGGTGGATTCTTTTGTTTCATTAAAAGGGGTTCGTTCTGAGCCTCGGGCTGTGGCCGAATAATTTTTACTTTTTATGTTCTTTTATGCGTGGAGGAGAGATGACTCAATTATTGTCGATTGATGTGGGGACGAGTAGCACACGTGCGATTGTTTTCGATTTGGATGGGAATATTGTGCATGTGGAGCAAAATGAGTTATCCCTTGTTTACCCACAGAGTGGATGGGTCGAGCAATGCTCAAAAGAGCTTGTGGGTAATACTGTGGATTTAGTGTGCAAAATTCTTAATGACGATCGATTTGAGACGATTTCTGGTATTGGAATTACCAATCAACGTGAAACGACAATCATCTGGGATCGCAAAACGGGGAAGCCGATCTATAACGCGATTGTTTGGCAGGATAGACGTACGGCAGATTTATGTGCAACTTTAAGGAAGGATAGTCTTGATGGTATCGTTCAAGAAAAGACGGGTTTGTTGCTTGATCCTTATTTTTCAGCGACCAAAATAAGGTGGATTTTGGATTATGTTGATGGGGCACATGAAAAGGCCAAAAATGGTGAATTGTGCTTTGGTACGGTGGATAGCTATGTTTTGTGGCATTTAACGGGGGGGCAAGTTCATGCAACTGATGTGACCAATGCCTCGCGTACGATGCTGTATAATATCCATTCTATGAAGTGGGATGATGAGTTACTCGAATCCTTTGGCGTGTATGACTGTATGATGCCTGAGGTTAGGGAGAGTGTGTCTGATTTTGGCCAAATTGACATTGGGCGTTTTGGTAGAGGTTTGACGGTTGGAGGTATAGCGGGGGATCAACAATCTGCAATGATTGGGCAGGGATGTATCGAATCGGGCATGATTAAGTCAACCTATGGGACGGGGTGTTTTGCCCTTATCCATACAGGCGACAAGGCCGTAGTATCAGGGAATCGGCTTCTTACAACTATTGCGTGCTCTATTGAGGGGGTGGTTACATATGCATTGGAAGGGTCGATCTTTAATGCGGGAACGGCGGTGCAGTTTTTACGTGATAATTTTGAATTTTTTGAGAATGCAAAAGACAGTGCGCCAATGGCGTTATCGTTGCCTGATAATGGCGGAGTCTATTTTGTTCCTGCTTTTACTGGGCTTGGAGCGCCTTATTGGAATCCTGAGGCTAAGGCCCTAATTTACGGGCTTTCACGGGATACGAAAAAGGAGCATATCGTGCGCGCGGCGCTTGAGGCGCAGGCCTATCAAACGCGTGATCTTATGGGGGCGATGGAAAAGGATAGTGGGCAAAAAATGAGTGTTTTGCGTGCGGATGGTGGATTGGTAGCGAATGAATTTATGTGCCAGTTTTTATCGGATATATTGCAGGTAGCAGTTGAGGTTCCGAGGGTTTCAGAGAGTACAGCATGGGGGGCGGCGTGTCTGGCAGGTGTTCAAGCAGGTGTTTTTGAGAATTTAGAGGATGCGACATCGCGTTGGCAGTGCGCCAGAAGATATGAGCCAAAGCAAGATCCTGCGGCTGTGGATAAAATATATGCTGAGTGGAAAGTGGTTGTGGAAAAAACTTTTTGATTTGTTTTTGTCCACAACCTGACCATTTATTACGTTTTTCACAAAGTAATTATTTATATGATGCCCGTTACCGCGGAGGCATCGGTGTCGACCAGTAATGTTACGATGCCATCTGTATAGACATCATGGCCATTACTGCTATTTTCGACTTGATAAAAATTATATCCATTTGGATTATTATCTATGAAGTTTAGAGTATCGTTATCGTCCATATCGATGATGAGGGTGTTGCTATCATCTGTCATGGCAATCACATCTGTGTATGAGAGTGTTACCGTGTTTGAATTGGCGTTAATAAATGCAATTTTTTCAACATTTTTGATAAACCCATCGTTTATCGCGGTGAAGTCAATGTTTCCAGCAGAGGATAGGTGGAAAACATCGTTTCCGTGCCCACCATCGAGAACAACACCTGTTCCTGCGCTCTCTAGTGTTGTTACCGTTCCAGCGTTTCCAAGGATGAAGTGGTCATGTCCTTCGCCGCCATAAGCGTGTCCGCTGGCCTCGTTTAGATTGAAGGAGTCATTTCCCTGATCGCCGAATGCAATAAACCCAGTGCTTCCTGTGGCGATGTTGATGGTGTCGTTACCTTCACCAGCCTTGATGGTTGCGTTTGTACCAGATGAAATATTAATAGTATTATCTTGCACAGCGGAATCGGCAAAAATACTTACGTTATTTGCGATCACCGTAACGGTTTGGTCTGTTCCAGCGTATATATCACCTGGGGTGAATATTGTTGGTGTAGCTGTGCTTGGTGAGATGATATCATATGTAAAGTTTTGACTTACATTGCCAGAGCTGCTTAACGCTTGAATGGTGAAGCCGTATGTGCTGTTTGTTGCGATGGCGTTATCAAGTTGGAAGCTTAGTATTCCAGTCGTTGTGTCAAAGTTTAAAGATGGTGTAACAATTTCTGGATTAAGTCCGCCGTCTGTAAATTGAAACCCCGTAATATTGCCTTCGGGGTCGTAGAAGTCGTTGCCGAAATTATAGGTGAATACTGAGTTCTCTGAGCCAGAGAAAGCGTTCTCCGCCCCAGAATTGTTTGGCATGGAGCCAGTAAACTGGGTGGCTTCGTCAATGTTTACGACGTTTAGATCGATTGTTTTTTGTATATTGGCCGCGCCCGATGCGTTTGTTGCGATGATGCCAAGTTTGTATGGTCTTTCCGCGTCCATGCTTATGCCTGGTTTTAATTTAACCATGAGGTTGTTTTCATCTACACGAATGATGTCATAGAAGTTATTGGATGGCCCAACCAATGAGGCATTGGTGAATGTTGTAAAGTTTCCCGTAATAAGAGCGACGTTTTCACCATTATTGCCTTCTGTTGTTGCGATGGATTGTACGGAAATTGTAAATGGTGTGTCTTGTTGTGCAATTTTTGGAGGAGGGTCGTTTTGAGTTCCTTCGTTGTTAATGTCGCTCGCATTGTTTGTTATTGATGCGGGTTTATCTGCAGCTGCGTTCATTTCGTTTGCTGCCTTGGGGGCTGCTTTGCCAGTGATATCATCGCTTGTGATGATTTCTTGTTGTAACTGCACGGATGCGCCTTCTTGGGTTTGGGAATCTTCGCTTTGCGCGTCTGGTTCTTGTCCGTCATGGGCGTTCATTTTTTCGTCTGATGAGTTATTCTCATTGGCGGAATCTTGAATGGATGAGAATAAGTCGGCGGCGACTGTTGAAACGCTCATAAATTTGCTTGAAACCTCTTCTGCGCCTAATGTTCCCATGCTCTCGATATTGTTATCTGATGGATTGAACTTCGCAGTTTCGTATTGATTGGCGAGGGTTACGCTGTTTCCTGAAAAATCGGTAAGGACGATTGCGCCTTCGATCACTGTGATTTCGCCAGTGTTTACGTCGCCAGCAATTATTGTTCCGCGGATACCGATAGAGCCTGATGGGGTGTCGATCATAACGTCATCCGGATCGTCGCGGCCAATCAGGCCAGATGTGAATACGAATACGCCCTTAAGAACGGAGAAGTTTGATGTGCCTGATTGTGTTGATGGGTCGAAAACATATTCATCAATGGAAAGGCGAGCGTCTTCGGAGACGGCGAAGGTGGTTTCGTCAATAAACATGATATTTACCGCGCCTGTTTCGTCGGTTTCAACGACGTCGCCTTGGTAAATTGGTGTGCCTATGCCAACGGTTTCAACTGTACCGTCAATTCGGGTTACGCTGGCTTCTCCACTTATTTCTTGGACGGCGCCGATGGGGGAAGCGTCATTGGATTGTGTACCTGCATTGGCGTATTCGCTTCCGCCGCGGGTGAATGAATTCACCAAATCTGGTGTCAGTGTTGTTCCGTTGGGGGCGACAAGGTTTGGTGTTGGCTCTATGGCGAAATAGCCTTCAATAATTACTGTCCCGTCTGATGTTTCTAAAATCAGGTCTGTACCATCGCGGCTTAGCTCTGCATCGCGGATGTATTTTTCATCGGGGAGGGTGACCTGGTTATCTTCGGATAGAGCGGATAATCTAATATCACCATTATCCACTGCTTGAAGATCTTCGTAATAGTCATCGAAGGTTTTATAAGCCATTTAGTTTACTCCCCTGACTGTTTTATGATCTCTTTTGAGGTCTTGTAAAACAGGTAAATCCACACATTGTTAAAATACCATTCTTTTCTTATATTGAAAAGTGCCCGTAAAAGCGGGCTTTTTTTTATGGTAATATAGAAACCTTTAAGAAGTGATGATTTTTAGATAAAATTTTATATATCTATTGGTATCGTATCGAATAGTGAGGGGCGTTAGTTATTAATCTCGTTTGTGCGATTCTGTTTATAATAAATTGTTTTTAGGTGTTTATTTTTATTGGTTATGTGTTTATCCGATTCTTTTTTAAGTAAAAATATCGTCAAATGTGGATTTTAAAAGATTGATATTTCTCATAGTGTGAGGTTTTCTTGTGATTGTGAGGGATGGTTTGTTTTATTGGATTTTATATCATTTAGGGATGAAATCACCACGGTTTCAGGCTCGGCGGTTGTAGCGTCTTTTTCAACCTTGTGAAAGGTCAGGTTCGTATCAATGTTTGACAGTGTGTCCATCATTTTTTTACTGTGGAATTTATTAAGAGTTAGCCCGTCGGTTTGATGCATTTTTAAAAGCTCTATTGCTTTTTCTATGATGTTCGTATGGTCTTGGCTTAGTTGTGCTTTTTCACCTTCTGTTTTTGGCGCTTGGGTGCTTAGGGCTCTGCCAAGCTGATAAAACTCGTTTAAGGATTGAGTGGGCAAGTCACTGTTTGGGTTGTTCTTGCTTTTTTCTGTAAAGGCGTCGTAAGTTTCATTTGCCCATATTTGCGTGTCGGCCTTGAGTTTGATGTTGTGGATATTTAGAAGGCTGAATATGTTTGATAGGTTATTGGCTATCTTTTGGGCATCGCGGGTGCTTGGGTTTCTTTCCAGTATCTGGGTGGAGATAAGGAGTAAGTCATCTATTTTATCTGAATCTTTTGTGGCGGTAAAGTTTTTAGAGAGCGTTTCAAATTCATTTATAAGCTTTTTACGTTGCGCGTAGTTTTTTCTTATATTTGTTTGTGTTGACATTTTTATCCACCATTTTTGAGGGACTATAATACGAATATTTTTAAAATGCAATATATTATGGGAAGTGGTGCCCGGGGGCGGAATCGAACCACCGACACAGGGATTTTCAATCCCTTGCTCTACCCCTGAGCTACCCGGGCGTGGGTGAATTTAATCACGAGGTATAGGGCTTATAGAATAATCTCTCATGATTGTCTAGTCCTGCGTTGTGCGAAAATGTATCTTTTTTAAAATGCGAAGCCTTCGAAGCGATCTTGCAGGGGGGCGGTGCGGCGATTACGCGTTAATTCGATAAGGCCGAGTTTTGTCATTCCGTGAATTTGGACGGTGCATGGATCTTTTAATGAAATTGACTTTAATGTTTTAAGTAGTTCTTTTTCATCGTTTTTATTTAGTTTTAGGAAGTCTATGATTACGATACCACCCGTATTTCTTAGGCGGATTTGGCGGCCAATTTCATGGGCGGCCTCTATATTTATGGCCAAGTGTCCGCGTTTATCACCGCCTGAATTTATGTCAATCGCGGTAAGAGCGGAGGTTTCCTGGATGATTACATTTCCGCCATGAGGAAGGAGGACGTAATCATGGAAGAGGGATTCGATTTGCCCGAGTAAATCTCTGTATTCGAATAGGGCCAGATCACTGGAAGCGTCGTCTAGCTCTACGGGGTGGATTTTAGTGACGAGATCGGGGGCGAAGACCGTACACCAATCTTCGATTTGTTCGTAATGGTCCATTGTGACGATTTCGATGCGGTCGATGGATTTCATTGCGGTATCACCAAGGACGCGTTGGATTGAATCGGGGCCGAGCGCGATAAGGGATGGTTCGTTCCCTTCGAAATATACGCTTATTTGTAGCCATATGTTTTGGAGGATTTTGGCTTCGCGTTTGAGGATTTCTGTTTGCATATCGGCGGCAGCAGAGCGCAGGATGAATCCTTGCATGTCGTCCAAGTTTTCAAGCATGAGCTCCAATGCGGCGCGAAGTTTTTTGCCCTGTATGCGGCTGGATAGTGTGTTTTTTTGCATCATGATGCCGTAAATCAGGTATCGCCCTTGTAGGGTTATGTCCATACTGACTTGGGTTTTTTTATTCTCTCCGCCCCAGTGATCATCTCCTGATCCTGCGATATATGTTGTTTTGGCTTGTACTGCGATCATATCGCCAGGGGTTAGGGTTTTTCCGATCTCTTTATCGCCGCCTTTATGAACGATACCATTTTCGTCGGTGTAGCGCACATCGCGATTGTATAGAATGCCTGTGTTGTCACCATCAAGGTCGACATAGGCGGCGTCTTGGGTTTTATCTATTCCTGTTACTTTTGCCCAATAAATTGACCCCCACCGTACATTTTCATTGGGTGGATCGATTTCAAGAGCTTCTATTTGTCCGTCTTTGAGGGCAACGGCCCAGATATTTTCTTCAAATTCTTCGATTAAAATATCCAATTTTAGGAATCCTTATTATGGGTGGAAAAATCCGTTTCCACGGAGTATTTGCATTGTATCATAAAGTGATAGTCCTACCACATTGGAATATGACCCTTGCATAAAAGAAATATAGGATGCGGCGAGGCCTTGGATGGCGTAGCCGCCAGCCTTACCGTTCCATTCGCCGCCGTGGATATAGGTTTCGATTTCTTGGGGTGTGAAAGTTTTGAATGTAACGGTGGTGTCACACAGACGTGTTATTTCTTTGCCGCAATCTGTGATAATACATATGCCGCCATAAACATGGTGGCGGCGCCCAGATAGGAGTTTTAGGCATTGGCGTGCCTGTTCTTCGGTTTCTGCCTTTGGCAAGATGCGGCGTCCGCAGGCGACAACCGTATCGGCGGCGAGGATGAATGTGCCCTTATTCGAATCGGCTATTTTGTGGGCTTTTTGTTTGGCAAGGCGCAGAGCGTGGTCACGTGGGAGCTCTTGGGGCAGGGCATTTTCGTCGATATCGGCGGGGATGACCTGCGATAGGGTGATGTTTATTTGTTCCAAAAGCTGTAATCGCCTTGGTGATGCCGAGGCGAGTATAAGCGGTTTGTGGTTTTGTCTTAAGCTGGCCGTCATGCGTGGCCTTTTTGTCTATGGCTTATTTTTCACGGAAAATAATGCGGCCCTTGGTTAGGTCGTAAGGTGTCATTTCGACAACAACTGTATCACCTTGAAGGACGCGGATGCGGTTTTTACGCATTTTGCCAGCGGTGTGTGCAAGGATGACGTGGTCGTTTTCCAGTGTAACGCGGAACATCGCATTGGGGAGGACTTCGCTTACAACGCCTTTGAATTCAATTAAATCTTCTTTTGCCATGGGCTTATGATATTTCTTTTTGTTAGGTAAAATAAAAGTCGTACAGATTTATACTGATTGCAGAGAAAAAATCAAGATGTTGTTTGGTTTATTCGTGTTCAGGTGTGGTTTGAGTTGTTTCTATATCGTGATCGACTTCGTTTAAACCCAGTTTTTCCGATATGACCTCTTTTAATGCTTTGGATTGCAAGTTTGTTGTTGTTTGATCCCATCGATTGATGATTTCCGTAAGTTTAGATGCGTGTTTGCAAACGTCAACAGCGTAGCGAATATGATCATTGTTTAGTTTTTGTACGGGGCTTTGTGATTCCATAATTGTTTTTCCCTGATTATCAAGGAAGTGATTGAATGCGTTTGCTGCTTTTAATAGTGATTTACCGTTAGAGCCGTTTTCGAGCCAGAGATCTATTTCATTGAACAGGGCTTTGGCTTCTTCTATTCCAGCTGTTTTTGTTATGATTTCTTCTTCTTCGGCATTTTCCGTGAACGTAGCCTTAAGTCTTTTGAAGTCATATCTGTGATTAACTTCTTCGAATGCTTTGCTTTGGAGTGAGTTTGAAAAATGTGGCTCTTTTTCCTTCGCAATATCTCGGTGTAGATGTTGGAGAAGGATTGCGAATTCGTTTATGTCGAGTTGAAGCTGTTCTTTTTCGCTTATCATTTTAGTTATCGCTCTTTATTTTTGCGCTTGTTGTTTTGGGAAGGGCTTTAGCGCGATATATATTTTTTATTTGGGGCATTCGTAGCGTTATTATGGTCAATTCGTCAAGAAAAAATTGCGTTAGTCGTGTTTGGGGTCATTTGCGGCGGATGATGGAAGGGGGGTGTTTTTTGCAGGAGGGGGGAAGCTGAAGTCTTTATCTAAGCGTTCTATATTTTTTTTAACGATTTCGGCGAATTGAGAAGATTCTAGAAGGTTTTCGTCTTTCCAAAATTTTAGTGTCTCTGTGATACTTGCGGCATGAACAAGCATATCAAAGTTTTTCGTGTAATCGTTGCTTTCACCGTTTTTATCTTTGACGCGAAAATCTAAGACACTTTTCTTTTGTGCGTCGAGGCAGGGAAAGAAGGGTTTTAGAGCTTTTGCTGTTTCTAAATCAGTGATTGAGCCGTTTTGTAGCCATTTGTTGGCTGTGTCATATAAGGTTTGGAAGTCTTTTTTATTTAAGCCTGATTGTGTTGTTTTTTTAAAAATTGAGGATAACCGATTGTAAATCAATGGGTTGTTGGTTTTGTTTTCTTGTGTGTTTAGGTCTTGAGTTAGTTTATCTGGGAAGTCAGCGTTTAGGTGTTTCTTTATGTATTTTAGGGAATGATACAGATTCATTGTATCAATTTGAAACCATGGTGATTTTTGATATGTCAATGCATTGCCCCTAATCCTTTTTATTTTTGAATATAACAAGCAGGTTTGTTTGCGTCAATTTTTAGCGCAATGCATGGGCTTTTCCCGTATGCAGGACGCAAATCAGTGTGAATAGGCGGCGGGCGGTGTTTGTGTCTAGCTCTATTTTGTCGCTGAGGCGTTCGATGAGGAGCTCTGCGCCTTCGTTATGAATGCCGCGCCGTCCCATATCGATGGCTTCTACACGTGATGGTTTTCCCTCGCGCACGGCCTTATCAAAGCTTTGGCAGATCATGAAGTAATCTTTTATCAGGCGGCGATAAGGATTGAGTGATAAAACCATATAGGGGAGGTCTTGGCCGATTGCGTTTTGAATGTGGAATATTAGCCTGTTATCTTCGATATAGAGTTCGAGTGCATAGGGGCCGTTTTTATCCTTAATGGGTTGAAAATAGCTGTCATGTTTTAGGTCGTTGATGGCGATATCACGATCCATTTGAAGTGGGCACGAGCTGTTTTCTTCATCATAACCCATTATATTAAGGGCGTGAATCTGGCTTTTATCTGCGGTTTTTATGCATGTATCTAACATTATAGAGCCTTTACCGAAGTGAATTGCTGCGGTGCTTATAATATTAGTACATTCTTTAATAAAAGTTAAAATACTTGAAGTATTACGAGCTGGTGCTTAGAGCTGCTCTGAATTTTTCGATCCAGCCATTTACTTCTGTGGGATGGTTTTTTTGCGTACTTCGATTGATTATTAGTCGTGACGATACGTCTAGTATCTTTTCTATTTCAACCATATTATTGGCTGTGAGTGTGTTTCCTGTTGAAACGAGGTCAACGATTCTTCGGGCAAGGCCGAGGGCTGGTGCAATTTCCATAGCGCCGTTTAATTTAATGCATTCTGTCTGAACACCGCGCGCGGCAAAGTGACGTGCGGTTAGGTTTGGGTATTTGGTTGCTACTTTAATATGACTCCAACTGCTGGGGTCTTCTTTTTCAGCTTCTTTCGTTGGCATTGCAACGGATAGGCGACATTTTCCGATTCTTAAATCCAATGGGGCATAAAGTTCAGAATAATTGAATTCTTCGATGGCGTCACTGCCGACAACACCGATATGTGCGCCGCCATAGGCCACGAAAGTGGCAACGTCAAAGGCGCGAACGCGGATGATGTCTAAATCGGGGTGATTGGTGGTGAATTGTAATTTGCGGCTTTTATCATTTGTAAAATCATCTTCGGGAATGATGCCGCATTTTTCCAAAAGAGGGGTTAGCTCCTCTAGGATTCTGCCTTTGGGGATGGCGAATATGAATTTTTTATTTGCGATCATAGGGAAGGTTTAGCGCGAATTTGTATTATTGCCAAGGGGCGTTTTTATTATTCACCAGGAATAGGCATGCGTGTTACATTTTCGGCATTTGATATTGTGGCTTGTTCTTGTTTCATTTCTTCTATTGATGGTGCATTTTCTATGATTTTTGTAAGATCAGTACATTGTTGCAGAATTGTTTTTTCTAGGGCAGTTCCATTTGGGCTCATTTCAAGGATTTGTGCTATTTCCTCTGCATATTCAACCATGACCGAGCCGTAATGTTTTTCATCATCCGACATTCCGCCATCTTTTGACAGAGATTCTCCAGCAGAAACCAAGGTTTTTAAAGCTTCGGATGTTCGGCATAAGAGTAAAAGTTTTGCTTCGTTGTGTGGGCTGTTTTTTAGAGTTTCTGGATTTAGATCGAATTTGAAAACTTGATCAATAATGTTTTTAGCATCTTCATTGATGTGGGCGGTGTAGTCATTCGATGATGTATCGAAAATTTTAGGTAATTCAGGCGTTTCCAAATTGGCGACTCGCAAGGCATTTGAGATGGCTTCGTTTGAACCCAAATATTCGGGGGCATGTTTTTGTATAGCATTTGCCCTTTCAACTGAACCTGAAAGAAATGGGCGTTCCCTTGCAGGGATAAGATGTGCGGATATTTGAGAGATTATTTCATCAGCAGGGCGTCCTTTTGGAGTTGCTGACTCTAGAATAGGTTCTATTCCATTGTATTTGCGTGAGAGTAAGCGTTTATAAGCGCTCTCTAACACTGAACTGTGTTCTGACGCTGTTTTATTTAGAAAATTTTTATATGAATTATCAATGAGATTCTCATAGCCATATTTTTTTAACACATTTTGTGTATTTACTTGTTGTGCATCAATAGCGTTGCTTGCATTGAATACAGCATGAATTAAGGATTTGTTTTTTGAATCTGAATTATCAACCATTACCACGTACTTTTATATTTTTTCTATTATGGCTTATATGCGTAATATTTTCCAGAAAAATTATTTGTTAAATGATTTCAAAGGATGGTGGAGAGGATGAGAAGGCATCGAGGTTTTGTTTGGCCTCGTTTGTGCGAAGGGTGGTGATGCGCTCTAGCCCCGATTTTTCAGGAATTAGGTTTAGTTGGTCAATATGGTTTATGAATTTCTGGATTCCGTTTATGTGGTTTGATTGGTCTTGTGGCTGGTATTTATCTAGTTCCTCTGAATTGCGGAGGATTTTATCAGAATCTATTTTCACAGTAATAAGATGTAGAAGTTTTGCCTCAGGGGAAACTGAAGGTGAGTGGAAATAAGTTGGATGATTTTGGATGTTTTTTGCCGTTTCCATGATGGAGTAAGCGTCTAAACCGATGATGGAGATATATTCGTTTTGTTTGTTTTTCGTATCGCGCATTGTGTGGCGCGCCAAGCCAGCGGCAAAAATACCGTCTGATAATGTGTGTGGCAGGCCATTATTTTGTAAGTATTCTTCGCCATATCCTTTGATATTTCGTAGTGTGTTGATGGCGATTTTATTTATTGTTTCTTCGATTTTAATGGGGGGCTTGGCTGGCCAAAGTGTAAATGTTTCTGTTGTTTCTGCTTTCAAGCATTGTTTTCGTCTTTTATTAGCTTCGCTTCACGTTCCTTGCGAGAATGATGGAATGATTCAATGTAGTGGTAGATTGTTGTCTCTAGTGTTTCTGATAAGCTATGTCTGCTGCCTTCAAACATTCCTATATATGAATTATCAACGAGCATCTCTTCAGTTGTTGGGACATTTTTTTTGATCCAATCAAGATTGTTCCAATGCCAGCCTCGCATAGTGACAGTATGTTCCTTTCCATCTGATCCGCGCACAATATCTGTTATCTTGTCATGCAAGCCATAAGTCATGAAGTAACGTTTTGGTTTGAATGTGTTCATGTAATTACATCCTTGCTTTAGGGGGGCGGGTTTATGTTTATGTTTTTCTTTTAATTTATAATATTTTTATAAACTACGCAAAAAGTTGGGCGCATATTTTAAAATGAAAAATTGACAAACCTTGGAATACCTGACATTAATGCCGAAGAGTTTGGCAAAATGCCATCTACGAGATATAGTTTTATAAGATAATAAGTGAATTTTCGTTAAGAAGTCCTCACCATTTTCCACAAAGTTATAGTTTGGTAGTTAAGCGTTTTTCAGGCTTTAACCACGTTTTTTGTTGTTTTACAAAAGGCGTTCTAATCTAAAATATGACGAAGGAAATAATATGTCTACAGGTACAGTGAAATGGTTTAACGAAACAAAAGGTTTTGGATTTATTCAAAACGATGATGGTGGTGGCGATGTTTTCGTTCATATCAGTGCCGTTGAAAAATCAGGTATGAGAACTCTTAGAGAAGGTCAAAAAATCTCTTTTGACATCGAAAAAGATACTCAAAGAAATAAAGAAAATGCAGCTAATCTTAAAGATGTTGCATAAGTTTTTCGGATAACTCCGTTTAACAATGGAATTTTAAAGGTGCCTGTTTTTTCAGGCGCCTTTTTTTGTATCTATTCACAGCGTGGTTTTGATGGATGTGAATTCAAATTATCATTTACATCTGCGAATACGATGATTTCTTCGTTGGGGAGTTGCATGGCGTCCAATATTTCACCGTAGGTTGGCGGTTCGTAATTTGATGATTGCACGTATTCTTTCCATGTTCTGAGTTTGTTGTTCGCAGGTTCTAACCATTCATAAGTACCGTATTTGGTTTCGTATTTTGAGATGTCGATTGTTGGGTTCGCCCAGAGTTCTTCTTCGCGCAGGTTTACTCTGATGATGATATATGCGTGAACTCTTACATCGTTGGTATCATATTTTTCCTGATAGAGTTTTTCTAAATAATTTGCGAACTGGACAGTGGTGTCGCTCCAAGTGATACGGAAACATTGCATTGGGGTGAGGTGGCTTTTGAGTGATACGAATTCTATGCGGCGTCTTTCCGGGATGTGAACAGCGAAGACTGCAGATTTTATGCTTCGTTCGTTGAGCATCATCCGCCAGCTGAACATATCGCGGTGGCCTGTCCATTCGACCTGAAGATTGGTTGAGAGAAGGGCCGGAATGGGAAGGACGATTTGTACGAGTAGCCATATGGATATGAGCGCAATAATGATTTTGCGTGGAAGTTTGGATTTTGATGTTGCATTTTTGATGTGGGTAAGGGGCGGTAAAATGTAGATGGAAATCTTTGACCAAAATGTTTTTGGCCAGTTGGGTGCAAAAAAGAGCAGGGTTGCGGCGATGGCCATGAATGGGAAAATTCCAATATGGAATATTTGGCTGTTTATTAAATGAAAGCAGACGTAAAGGCCAAAAATCCATGGGCGCGTTTTTCGATGAAATAAAAGTGGCGCGCCGAGTATGTGAAGCAGGATTATTCCATATGCGCCGATGGCGATGGTTGTGTCGTAGAGGACGAGGTGGTTGATGATTGGGATATCTTGAAACCCTATTCTTATCCATCCAGAGAGGGGGAGCAGGTGCAGCCAGTCGTTATTGATTTTCACCAATCCTGCGAAAATTAGCATAATTTCTGTTTGGAGTTTTAGTATGAGGTAACACCAGCTGGGCGTTGTGTTTTCCTCTTTTTTGTTTTGGATGATGGCATCGATTGACCACGTTTTATGTGCGGGGATGACGCTCATTAATATGAGGTAGAGCAGGAGCAGGTAATAGTGGTTTAAATAATGCTCGGGGAAGGCAAAAAAGAGATAGGCAACCATGAGTGTGGTGACGGGCATGGTGATGCGATAGAGGAAGCCAAAAATCACGCATATTATGGTATAAGGCAGGATATTGATGCATAAATTAACGAGGTCGGGGTTGGCTTGTATCCAATCAAAGCCGTGATAGGTTGGTCTGAAGTCTTTTATAATAAATTTTTTGGGGAATTTGTTTAGGGCGTCGCTGAGGAGGAGTATGCCAAGCATTATGCGGAATACAGCGAGAGACGCACCGTCATGCGTTTCGAAGGGGCGTTGTGTTAAATCGTTCCATTTTTGTGTTATGCGCGTGCAGTTCATATTTTAATGCTTTTGCTCGTTAATTAAAGGTATGCGTAAAAGCCAAAGGGTCAGTTTTCTGAACCATTTTAATATTGGGTATATAATACAAGATGCATGTTTGGATTTGAAAATGAAAGATATTATACGATTTAAAAATCCTGATTTTGTGCTTAATAATGATATCATGTGCATGGCATCTGCGCCGAAATATACATTTTCGTTAATTTTAACGACCATGCCTTCGTCAAAATTTAGATGATGTTTGTTTTTTATGTCGTCAGTGATGGCGGACGGTGTGCGTGCGTCTATGAGTGTAACTGTGTAGTTTTTTTGTACCCTTATTAAATTTATATAATTGCGACAGAATGGGCATTCTCTATCATATATAATTTGAATTTCTGTTTTTGAAGGCATTGTTTTTATTTTTGTTAAGTGTGTTGATTGTTTACTATATTAAACTTTATTGTTTTTGGAACTTTAATGTTTAGGTTTTACTATTTGTAAATACTAAGTTATAGTGATTCCGATTGCTATAGGATGTATCAATAGTATTTTGATAAACAATGTTTTGAGGAGAAAAACGATGGTTAAAAGCCAAAAAATTCTTTTACTAGCGACGATTGCGAGTTTCGCGGGGTTCGGATTTAATAGTGTAAACGCGACTGATATTGATGTTGATGCGACGATGACTGCATCGGCGGCTGTTTCTGTTGCAAAATCTGCTGATCTTGATTTTGGTGGTATTGACTTTGTTGCGGTTCACTCTGGTGTGGTTCAGCTTGGTCCAGATGGAAATGCTGCTCTTGTTGGTCCAGTTGGTTTGACATTGACGGGGACTCCTGCTGCTGGTCAGTTGGACGTGACATCTTCTGCAGGAACTATTCTTGTTTCATGTGATGCGACGGCTATTATTGATGATGGTGCGACGCCTTTATCAGTTACAGAGGTTGTTTGGGATGAAACGGCTACTGATTATACTACTGCTGCTGCTGCAAATACATGTGGTGGTGTTGGTGTTGGTGCTGGATCTATTGATACGGGCGTCAGTAATAACCCATCAATTTTTATTGGTGCTGAATTGACTATTGGATCGAACGTGTTGAATGGTAGTTCTGGTGCTACGCCGTTTGATACATCGACTGGTACAGGTAACCCAGTTACTTTCCGTCTTGTTTTCCAATAAGGGTTCGTTTCTTATTATAAAGATGATAGACTGCGGGGGTGTTTCTTCCGCAGTTTTTTTATGGCGCATTTATGAATGTTAAACGATTATTTTTGGTGCTTTTCGCTGGTATAATTTTTGTTCCAAGCCATAGCTATGCTCAAACGATTGATAATATTTCAGGTTTAGGTTTGGGGTCTTTTGATTTCGATACGGCCTATAATGCAACGATTCGACTTGCAACAAATGGGGACTTGGGCATTGTTGGTTCAGGGATTGTGTCTAATGGGGGGGAAGTGGTTGGGCATATTCGCATTACGTTGCCCGATACGGGGCTGGTTGATGTGAAGTGTAGCTCTACGGCGATTTTGGCAGGTTCTGGCGCAACGGACTTAACGATTAGCAATATAGAAATTGCGGTTAATATGGGGACTACATTTGGTTCTGCCAATGCGTGTAATGGTGTTGGTGGTGGCGATGGGGTTGCTGTGACTGTTGATATGGATGCGTTGCCTGATCCTAATATTTATATTGGAGGAGAAGTTGTTATTAATAGCGCGATTACGTTGCCTTCGGATCGGGCTTATTCCACAGGGGGGGCAGGAACGCCAATAACGTTCTCTGTTGTCGTGCAATGAAAACTAATGTAACGTCTTCTCCTTCATTTCAACGTATTTTCAGGTGTAATATGATTCGATTTTGCTTAGGGCTTTTGTGTTTCTCTTTTTTCTTTTTTCCAGCAATTTCTTATGCGCAATCTGTGTTGTTTTTTGCGCCGACGCGTCTTGAATTTACGGATGATAAACCTGTTCAGGAAATTCGTGTGACGAATATGGCGGATATAGCAATGTCGTATAATATATCTTTGGAAGATTTGGCTATGTTTGAAGATGGAGATGTTCGACGTGTTGATAATTTTGAGTTTTCAGCAAAAAGAATGTTGCGTTTTGTTCCCCGTAAATTTGATTTGCAGCCAGGTGAGAGGCAGGTTATTCGTGTAATGTCACGTTATCCGAAGGGAACGCCTGATGGTGACTATCACGCACATTTAGAGTTTTTGGAGGATGTTAGCCGTCGCCTTATTGTTAATGACATTGATGAGGATGATACGGAGGCGCGTGCGCGTGCTTCGGCAAAAATTTCGTATACAACGGCAATTCCGATTGTTTTATCAAAGGGGAAAGTGGCTGTATCACTCGATGCCGTTGAACTTAAATCGGAGGAGAATGAAAAAGGACAACCGATATTGTCTTTTACGTTATTGCGTTCAGGTAACGGGCAGGGAGAGGCGTTGGTTGAGGTTGACTTGCTGACATCTGATGGACGTAGTAAAGCGGCTGCATCTCGTCGCTATGTTCCTGTTTATAGGGAGATTGATAAGCGTAAACATAGCTTTTTATTAGAACAGTTGGAGTCGTCTGATTTGGTGTCTGGTTCGCAGCTTGGTGTAAAGCTTTATGATAAGCGCGTATCGGAAGAACAACCTATAAAAACATATTATGTTTCAATCCCTTAAATCATATTGATATTGGCATAGTTTTTGAATTGGTACGCATACTCGCGTGCCATTTTTTTAACTTAACGGATAGATATGACATATGTAAGTCGCAAAGTTTCTTGCGTGACTTTGCTTTCGATTCTGACATATATGGTTCTCTGTTTTGTAGCAGTGGAAGCCGTTTTTGCGCGTGCTCAGGCCATTGAAAGATCAGAGGATGAGCTGCTTATTTTTGAGACATATGTGAACGATAAACAGCGCAGTTCGGGAGTATTGGCTTACCTTCCAGAGGGGGCAAATATTACCCAAACGTTGTTTCCTGTCAGTTCTGTTTCTCGGATTCTTAGTTTTTCATTACAGTCTGACCCTGTGAATGGAAAAATTGATGGATGGTTTTATAATGAAAACAATGTGTTGCAGGTTGATGTTGAGCGCAACACGGTTTTTGTTAATGGTGTTGAATCTTTGATTCCGAAAGGTGCCGTTGAGGTTCATTATGATGATATCTATGTTCGTGCTGATATTTTGAGTGAATGGCTGGGCATACAGTTCCGTCCTGATATGTCTATGTTGAAGTTGTATGTGACTTCTGAAAAGCCTTTGCCGTTTGAGGAAGAGGAGGATAGGAAAAATAAAGCCAAAGCTATGGCGGGGGGATATGGGAAAAATGCCCGTGATTTTGCGGCGGATAAGCTTTTGCCGTATCAATGGTGGAGTAAGCCAAGCATCGTATTGCAGCAAGGTGTTCAAGGGCGGAGCGCTCAAGGTGAAAAATCCATGAACGCGAATTTTTCTATGCAATCCAGTTTTGATGCAATGAGATTTGGTACGAAGTTTTTATTAAGTGGAACGACGGGGACGGAATCGGATACGAAAATAAATACAAGTACGTTGACGTTTGAGCGTCGTGATCCTGGTAATGGTTTGTTGGGGGCACTTAAGGCTGGTCGGGTTTCATTTGGTGATGTTAATTATCCAGATGTTCCATTGGTTATTGGTCGTAAGCGTGGGCGCGGTATTTCGGTCGCATCTGATTCACGGTATGGGAATTCACGCTCTTCAAGTTCTGAAAAGCTCGATATTGATGGGGATGCGCCGATTGGGTGGGATGCGGAATTATATAGAAACGGGTATTATGTTGCCTTTCAGGATGTGGGCGCAGATGGGCGTTATAATTTTGAAGATGTTGAGCTGGTGCGTGGGTTTAACTTGATTAAAATCATTCTTTATGGCCCTGAAGGGCAGCAAAGAACAGAAACTCAGCGTATCATAAGGGGGCAGGATGTTTTGCGTGAGGGGGAAATTGATTATGAATTTACGGTGGGGCAGCCCGAGTCAGATTTTATTCCATTGGCGGAAAATGCGAGAACGTCTTCGGCCTTTGGGGGGAGTGGTCAGGTAGGTTATGGCGTTAGAGAATATTTGACGGTTGGAGCGAATGTGTATTCGGGTGGTGATAGTTCGAGCCTTAATGATGAGCGCCAAACTTCGGCAGGGGTATCGGTTGTTGCTGCGGTTGCTGGTGTTAAGACTGGTGTGCAGGCTACGGCGGCGAATGAAGGGCGCAGTGCCTATGGTGTTGATGTAACCACGCAAGTGAAGGGGGCTAATATTACGGCGGCGCATACTGTTTACGATGGGTTTCATGAGGATGATAAAGACTTAACAAAGGCGACAGCTTTAAATGTTCATCGTAATTTTGGTCGTTTGTCTTTAAGTGGAGGGGTGGAAAAAAACAGTTATCAGAAGAAAGAAGATGAGTTGCATGTCAGTGCAAATATTTCGACGCATATTGGGCGAGTGCAGTTTACCAATTCACTTGATCGCGTGTATTCGGATAATCAGGCTCAGGAAGAATTTAGGGGCGAATTATCGGCTGTGAGCGGGATTGCGGATTGGCGTTTGCGCGCGAATATGGGGTATAATCTAGAAAAGGGAGTTCAGGATAAATTGAGGAATGCTTCGTTATCTGCTTATAAGAAAATAGGGCGACATTCTACGCTTCGCTTGGGTGGTGATTATACGTTTTCTTCTAATCTGGTGTCTGCGGATGCGCGATATACAAGGGATTTTGATAGGTATTCAATAGATTTCAATGTGGGCGGAACAAATGATAGTTCATATTATGGCGGCGTGACATTGCGCACCGCGTTGCAGCCTGATGATGCCGGTAAGTATCATATTGTGAGTGCGCGTGATGGTGGTCTTGGGTCTGTGGGTTTGCGGACTTACGTTGATGTGAATGAAAATGGAATATTTGATAAGGGCGAACATTTGATTAAGGGGGTCTCGTTCCGATCTAATCGTGGGGCATTGGATGGTCAGACGGCGGATGATGGGACATTATTTATTAATGGGCTTCCGGAAGGGCCAACGATTTTTTATCTTCAAGAGGCGTCTTTGTCGAGTATTTATCTTAAACCTGTGAATGAGGCGATAGAGATTATTCCACGCGCGGGTGCAACGGCGACGATTGATGTGCCGTTTGCTCAACTTGGTGAGATCGATGGGTTTACGATGGCGTTGGGGGCGGATGATGAGGCGTTAGCGGGGGTTATTGTTGTTTTATATGACGCGGAAACGGGCGAAGAAGTATCGTCTATGAATAGTGAATATGATGGGTATTATATTTTCTCTGCTTTGCCGATGGGGGAATATCGTGTGGAAGCCGTTCCGATTTGGAATGAGAGTGAGAGTTATCCATCTATTAGCGTGCATTTGTCTTATGAAGAGCCGATTGTAACAGATGTGAATTTGAGTGTGTCTTCGCTGCGTCGTGCGCCCATGGATGAGGTATTGGCGGTTTCAGATGCGGCGTCAAATGCGCCAGAGCAATCATCTGGGATTTATATTCATCTTGGGTCGATGTCATCCATTGAGGGTGCAGAAGGGGCGCAGCAGAAGCTTTGGGCGGAGCATGAGGAGTTATCTGATGTATTGCCAGGGATTTACAATGTGAAAGTTAATGGCACAGATTATTACCGTGTGCTTGGTGTGGTTTCATCTCGGGTGGAGGGGCAGAATTTATGTGATGTGATGATGGTGCGTAAGCCGATTGATGGTGGGTGCGTTGTGTTGGAGATGTGATTTTTAGGCATCATCTGTTTGTTCTTTTTTAATATGCATGAGCCAGATAATGGCCATAAATATACCCTTGGCGCGGGGAAGAATGATTGCGCTTAGGGTGAGGATCACAGCAATGCTGGCAGATATTTCGATGGTCGTGTTATCAAGGCCTTGTTCTAAAATCCAGAAAACAAACGGCATGGATAAATGCCCGGCGATTAGAATTGTTGCCCATGCGGGGCCGTCATCGGCGCGTAAGGCTTCAAAATCCAGATTACACTCTCTGCATGATTTATTGGGCGAGGTGTAGCCACGCAAAAGTTTTCCCTGTCCGCAAGATGGACAGCGATTGAAAAATCCGCGTTTGAGTAATGTTTTTGTTTGTTCGTTCATTCCGATGTTTTAACAGATTGCCCAGAATCTTCACAGAGTTTTTTACAGCGGGCATGTTGCCAATGATTTAGTATATCGAGGGTTTCGTTTTGTGATGTGGTGTTAAAATTGGAATGGGGGCAATCGCATTTTTGTAGAATTATTTGTTCATGTGGGATGCCCTTTTTGCGTGCTTCAGTAAGGTTTTTTTCACGTTCTTCTCTTAATACTTCCCATTGGTGGATGGGGTCGTTGTCTGTTGTGATGGTTGGTTTTCGGGTGGTGGCGTAATCTTGTACTTTGATCGCTATTAAGGATGTGCAAGTTAGGGCGATTGTAATGCAAACAATAAGATTTATACGTGCTTTGTCCATGCTTTGTATTATAGCAGGAGTTTTTTGTTTTCCATATATTTATTCTGGGGTTGCGTTGCAGATATTTTCACATTCTAAACGGAAGAATAGAGCCATGGGATCATTCGAATCCCGCTTGCCTGTATTTTTGTTTTGATTGGTGCAATCACATTTTATGCCTTTGGTGTCGTTTTTTCCTTCGGCAATAATTTGTTTTACCGTAGATTCATTGTATTGTGTGGGTGATGAAGGGGCAAACGGAGTGGTTTTGTTGAGCATAAAGAATGACGTTGCCGCAATGATAGCTATTATAAAAATTCCAAAAATCAGTTTTCGGGAATTATTTTTCATTATGGTTTTGCCGGTTTTTCACGTGTTGTAAAAAGTGGCATAGGCGCAGGAGGTGTTACCTCCTCAAACATCATGGCTGGTTTTTCACCGTAGCATTTTACAGGAAGACTGAGTAACTCTGGCCATTTATTGACCCATCCATCTTCATATCCCGCCTCTTGTACGACCATGGTTTGTACACAGTTTGTTGGCGGTATGGATTGAAGGTAGCTGTGCGTTACAGCAGGCGGGACGATGGCATCTTGTCCGCCTATGAAGTGGTATTGTGGTATCTTTGTTAAGTTTAATGCCTCATCCGTGGGGTTTAGGGAGTTGGTTAACTCTGATAAGTTTAGAAGGTTTCTTTGTGCCGCAGGATCTAGTATTCCCGATACTGTGCGTAGGGAAAGAATATCGCCCCGTTCTGCACTTAGTAAGGTGGCGATAGCCGCCCCGCCTGAATAGCCGATGAGGTGAAATGCACCAATGTCGTAACGTGTGGCGATTTCATCAAGGGCGTTTGTGTAAGCGCCGATAACTTCGGAGGAGTAGCGCGAATCTTTCCAATATTTTTTATCACATGTTTCTGTGCTTGAAAGCATTTCCGTATATTGGCATGGGCGTGCAATGTAGATTACGTTTTGCGCGTTGTCTTTTGATGCAAGATGAAGGGCGATGGGGTTCTTTGGTGTTGGGTTACCTTCCCATTCTTCAGGGGAAGTGTATTCGGCGCCATCACCTTCGATATATATATTGGCAACACCGCCACGGTCGTGAATGCGCTCATAGGCGCGAAGGGCAAATGGTTGGGCGCTGATGTCACGTTTGATCATCCATGCGGGAGCGGCTATGCGTTGCGCTGTTTCCGCGCGCATATAGGGGAATGTTGTGGCGATACATCCACCAAGAGCAACTAATGAAAGGAAACCAGTTATTTTGTTAAAAGCCATTATCTTTTACCGTGTTTGAACTTTATTATATTTATATTCAAACGCTATCATTTATTTATTTTTTAGGCACGCGTGCGGCTAGAAAACTATTGGCTTTTCCACAGCTTATCGTTATTTGATGACGAGTTCTATCGGAGTGTGGTCGGATGGTCTTTCCCATTCACGTGGGGATTTGTTGATGGTGCATGAAATTAACCTATCGGCATAGAGAGGGGAGAGAAGGAAGTGGTCGATGCGGATTCCGTTGTTTTTTTGCCACGCGCCGGCTTGGTAATCCCAGAAAGTGTATTGCTGCGCGGCGGTGTTGAATACACGAAAAGCATCTGTCAGGCCGAGATTGAGGAGTTTTCTCCATGCCTTGTGCGTTTCAGGTCGGAAAAGGGCGTCGCCCGCCCAGTCTTTGGGGGCGTGGCAATCTTTATCATCAGGTATTACGTTAAAATCACCGCCGATGATAAAGGGGGTGTCGTTATCGGTTAGATCTTTCAGGCGGGTGTATAGACGCTCCATCCAGCTTAGTTTATAATCATATTTATCGCCCGGCACTGGGTTTCCGTTGGGGAGGTAGATATTGATCAGGCGTACACCGTTTGTTTCAAACTCGATATATCGCGCTTGCTCATCTGTTTCATCGCCTTTTAAGCTTTCGGCAATGAGAGTGATCGGGCTTTTTGAAAATACGGCAACACCGTTATATGCCTTTTGTGGGACGGCGTGGGTGTGATAGCCTTCGAAATCATTATGTGGGAATTCAAGACCCTTTAGTTCTTGCGCCATTAAAACATCAGGAGCGTTTTCGGTGAGGTAGCGTTTGACGTGCTCGCCCCGCGCTTTGATTGAATTGATGTTCCAGCTTACGATTTTCATAGTGTAATCATTTTTCTTTAAGTTTGGGGTGTTGTTATTTGTGAGGTTACATCACTGAAAATGAAGTACCGCAACCACATCCTGCGGTAGCGTTGGGGTTTTTGATTGTGAATTCTGAACCGATGAGGCCTTCTTCGAAGGCAATGGTTGCGCCATTGAGAAACCCCATAGAGATATCATCACTTAAAACTACGTCATCAAATATCAGGTCGCTTTCTTTTTTTTCTTCTGTTAGGTCAAGGTGGTATTGAAAGCCAGAGCATCCGCCGCCGTCAACGCGTACGCGTAAGAAGAGTGATGGTTTATCTTGCACCTTACGAAGCTCGTTTACACGCTTTACAGTGCTTTTGTCGATGTTTAATGTCATGGAAGTATTATATATTCATTTAGTATAGGTAATCAACATATCATGACTGAGCTTTCTTATAATTATTGTGCGTTGCCTTTGGCATCATATGCGAGTGTCCCTGAAAATTCATTAGGGCGTGTGCATGCAGAGCCTGAAAGCCGTCATCGTAATGCGTTTCAGCGTGATCGGGATCGTATAATTCATTCCAGTGCATTTCGCCGTTTAAAATACAAAACGCAAGTATTTGTGTATCATGAGGGGGATCATTACCGAACACGTTTGACTCATACCTTAGAGGTTGCACAGATTACGCGGACTCTTGCCCGTTCATTTATGGTGAATGAGGATTTGGCAGAAACGATTGCTCTTGCCCATGATTTGGGGCATACGCCGTTTGCGCACATGGGGGAAGATCATCTGAAAGTGGCGATGGAGCCTTATGGGCGGTTTGAGCATAATGACCAATCTTTGCGTGTTTTGACTACGTTAGAGCGCAAATACCCGAATTGGGACGGGCTTAATCTGACGTGGGAAACGTTAGAGGGGGTGATTAAGCATAATGGCCCCGTGACGGGGGAACCGCATATCGCCGCGCGTGAATTGAATGAGCAAATGGATATGCGTTTTCATACATATGCATCGATGGAGGCTCAGGTTGCCGCGCTTTCCGATGATATTGCGTATAATAACCATGATGTAGAAGATGGAATACGAGCCGGATTGTTTTCTATTTGTGATTTAGAGAGGGTGCCGCTATTGGCAGATGTTTTAGCGGAGGTTCGTGAAAGGTACCCTGATATTGCCGAGCGATACCTTGTTCAAGAGCTTAAGCGCGACATGATTGGCTATATGGTGGATGATGTTTTGCGGGAAACCAAGAAGCGTTTGGAGCAGGTGAAACCCGAATCACCAGAGGATATTCGCAATGCGGGAATGCAGGTTGTGGCATTCTCACCTGAAATGTTTGAAAAGGTGCGTAAGTTACGGGAATTCCTGTTTAAACGGATGTATAAACATTATACGATTGAACGTATTGGGGTGAAGGTGGAGCGTATCGTGTGTGATTTGTTCCAAGCTTTCCACAAGAATTATAAATTGCTTCCCGATAATTGGCAACGTCGTATGGAAGAGGGGGGCGGCGTAGAGGATGAGCGGGTTAGAGCGCGAATTGTGGCTGATTATATTGCGGGAATGACGGATAGATATGCGATTCGTGAGCATGAGAAGCTTTTTGATCTGTATTGGGACTTGCGATAAGGCTTTTAAAGTTGGAAAATTCTAACTGCTTTAAAAACTTTGCGTATACAGAATCAGGATTTAGATATGAGTCAGGACAATCAATTTTATCAACGTGGTTACGATCATTACTTAAAAGCCCCTCGTCGTCAGGATGGTGGTGAAGGAAGTGCTGTATCAGGTAAGACTAGGATAATGAGGAAATTGAAAAGTCCGGCGGTTGCAACAGTTGCCTTACTTGGGGCGGGGGCGATTTTTATTGCTGTTATTTATGCAACATACCCGTCTGGTGATGGGGTGCAGCAGCCTGTTCCAATTATTAAGGCTGATTTGACACCTATAAAAGAGATGCCACAAGAGCGCGGTGGGATGAGTATTCCGCAGCGAGAGAATACTATTTTGGCGCAAGTCGGTCAGCCGCCATCTTCGATTCCGAGTGAAAACATTGAAAACTTATTGGCAAATACACCTGAGGAACTAGTGAGTAAAGAGCAAGCCTTGGAAGAGGCGATGAAACACCATCCCATGATGCCTGATAATGTTGATCTTCAATCTTCACCAGATGTAGGGGGCGAGCAAGTTATTGTTCTTTCGTCTCAGGATGGTGGCGTTGTGGATGAGCCGTTTCAAATTAAAGAGCCTGAAGTTTTGGTGCCATTAAAAGAACCTGCTTTGGTCGAACCTGATCCGTCTGATGTTTTACAAAAGATTGGTGCGGCGGATTCTGATGATAAGGAAATTGGAGAATTTGCGAAAATGACAGCAAATGCGGCGATTGAGCGTAAGCCGAATGCTCCGCCGTCTTTAGTGGCGAAGCGTCCTTCTGAAATGCATGCGGCGGCGCAGTCTCCAGAAACCATTGATTTTGTTCGCAGTGTTTTAAATTCTAAAGCGGAAGGTATTAGCCAAATTGAGCCAGCAAGTGGAATATCATCTGCACCAGCAAAAGTGGCTATTGCACCAGGCGATTATTTTGTACAGCTTGCTAGTATTACCGACGCTGCGCGGGCGGGCAGTGAGTGGAGTAAGATGAAAGCGAAGTATTCTGCGTTATCATCTTCGAATTTCCGTGTTCAAGAAGCGTCCTTAAGTAGCGGGACATTCTTTCGCATTCAGGCAGGACCAATGAGTAAGAGCAGTGCAGAGGAAATCTGTGAGTCTTTGAAGAAATCCGGTAAGCCCGGAGGGTGTCTCGTTGTTAAGTAATGATTTTTCGGTTGGCGCTGATAAGGCGCTGGCTTGTATCTTTGCATTATCAGGAATGGAAGTGAGTGAGGCGGAGCGGGCGTTGTTTCGTGCGGCTAAACCGTTTGGGTTTATCCTTTTTAAACGTAATATTGATAACCCTGCGCAGGTTAAGGCGCTTGTCCATGATTTGAAGGGGATTGTCGGGCGTGATTGCCCTGTCTTGGTTGATCAAGAAGGTGGGCGTGTGGCGCGCCTTTGTCCGCCGCATTGGCGTGATTATCCGCCGATGAAGGACTTTGGTGATTTGTATTTGATAGCGCCTGAACAGGCGCTTGAGAATTTACGATTTGAGACGTTTCGTTTGGCTGATGACCTTGTTGATTTAGGCATTAATGTTGATTGTGCGCCTGTTCTCGATATCCTTGTTGATGGAGCGCATGACATTGTTGGGGATAGGTCTTTTTCTGATGCCCCCGAAATTGTGGCACGTCTCGGTTTATCTGCGTGTCGGCATTTCCTTCGAAGTGGGGTTACACCGATTATTAAGCATATTCCGGGGCATGGACGCGCGCGGGCGGATAGTCATTTGGAATTGCCGCGTGTTGGGACATCTTATGATGTGCTCTCGAATACAGATTTTGCGCCGTTTCGTGATATTGCGGCATCTGATGTTGGGCGGGCAGTGTGGGCGATGACCGCGCATATTGTGTTTGATGATGTTGATGCAGATCACCCTGTATCTGTTTCTGAGCAGGCGATTGAAAATGTTATTCGTACAGATATCGGGTTTGACGGTATTTTGATTGCCGATGATTTGGATATGAAGGCTCTGGATTGTTATGGTGGGGTATCTGAAAAGGCGATGGCCAGTTTAAATGCGGGGTGTGATTTGGCGCTGTATTGTGCGGGAGAGCTGTCTAAAATGGAGGAATTGGCAGAAAACCTACCTGTTTTGAATGAGATAACGCTAAAACGCTTGCAAAATGCGGCTATGCACGGAATTTTGCAAATATGTTAAATGAAATAGCAAATGCAAATGATTGGAATGGGCAAGTGCAGAACGATTCTCATAATATAGGTGATAATGTTGATGCGTTGTTACTCAATATTGATGGGTATGAGGGGCCAATGGATCTTTTGCTTGATCTTGCGCGCAATCAAAAAGTTGATCTTGCGACAATATCTATTTTGCAGTTGGTACGGCAGTATTTGGTGTTCATAGATCGTGCGAAAGAGCGTAATCTTGAACTGGCGGCGGAATATCTGGTGATGGCGGCGTGGCTTGCCTATTTGAAATCCCGATTGTTTTTACCAAAGGAAGAAAAGCCCGATGAGCCAAGCGCCGAAGATATGGCGCAGGCCTTGCAATTTCAGTTGCAGCGCCTTGAAGCTGTTCAGAATGCGGCGGAAAGCCTTTTGGAGCGTCCGCAATTAGGGAGGGAGTTTTTTTCGCGGGGAATGGTTGAGGGATTTGAAACCAATATTGTCACAAAATGGAATGTTTCGCTTTATGACTTGTTGAAATCTTATGGTGATATTGAGCGCCGTAAGGATAATAGTCAATATGATTTACCGTCATTTGAATTGGTGTCAATGGATAGTGCCATGACGCGTTTGGCGAAGATGTTGGGCGCGTTGCCAAAATCTGGGGCTCATAGCGTTTGGACAACGCTTAGCAGTTTTATGCCCGATGATATGGAAGATAATCTTTATGCGCGTTCAACCTTGGCGTCGACATTTACGGCAGGGTTAGAGCTTGCCAAGCAGGGGAAGATCGAGTTTCGGCAGGATGGTTTGTTTCGTCCGATTTACATGCGGAGTTCTCATATGTGTGTTGATGAAGGTGACGACGGGGGATAGAAATGCGGGGCTATCTTGTTCAGATTCTTTTGCAAATGGGGATACCGCGAGATATCGTTTTTAGCTTTGACCCGTTTCTTGTGATGTTTGTGGTTGTTTTTTCAACTGAAATTATTGTGATGTATATTTTCTTTTTGTTCTGGTTTATGAAGCGGGGCAATGTAAAAAAATATCATGATGGGTATAGCGGATTTCCTGATGATATGGTTCGGCGTGTGGATACAAGTGATAAAACCCATAAATATGATATGGGGCGGCGTGGTAGATTGTATAATGAGGGAAAGCGAAAGAGTGCATTTGGTGTTGTTTTTTTTCTTGCCTTTACCCTTACGGCTTTGGTGTTTTTGGCAATGTATGCGTATTCATGGATTATTTGATAAATGAGTTTTAAAGATAAAAATTTTCGCCTTTTGGAGGCTGTATTATTTGCGAGTGCGGATCCGCTTAGCCCGTCTGTGCTTTATGAGCGTATGCCTGAGGGCGCGGATGTTGGCGGTTTATTGATGAACATGCAAGAGGCGTATGACGGGCGCGGTGTTAATTTGATTGAGGTTGAAGGAAAATGGGCGTTTCGTACGGCGATTGATTTGGCGGATGATCTTAATGTTGAAAAACATGTGCAGAAAAATTTGTCACGCGCGGCGATGGAGACGTTATCTATTATTGCCTATCATCAACCGATTACGCGGGCGGAAATTGAAAATATTCGCGGGGTGTCTACGAATAAGGGGACGCTGGATACATTAATGGAAATGGGGTGGGTTAAGCCTGGTCGGCGGCGTGAAACATTGGGGCGGCCACTTACTTGGGTGACAACGGGTGGTTTTCTTGATCATTTCGCGATTGAGGCGATTACGGATTTACCAGGGATGGATGAGATGAAGTCTTCTGGATTATTGGACCGGCGTCCTGCGATTGAAACAATTCATCAAGATGACCTGTTCACTGGACATTCGGGAAAAGAGGGCGTAGAAGATGGGGACGCGCTTGGTGGGCTTGACGGATCAATGCAACAGAGCGAAGATGATATTGATATTGATATTGAAGACATAGAAGGATCGTAAAGATGGCTCCCGGTTATATGCAAATTATTGTTGTTATTCTGCTTGTTATGGTGTTGTTCGGCGCGGGTCGTATTCCTACTATCATGGAAAACCTTGCCAAGGGCGTGAACAGCTTTAAAAAAGGGTTGAAGGATGATGGGACGTCTTCTGATGCCTCTGATCAGAAGAAGAGCGCCGATGATAAAAAACCAAAGGATGAAGACGCGTCATAATGGCTTTGGATTTTGTATTGCCATGGTGGGCGTGGGCGTATTTATTCGCGCTTTTGTCTTTGTTCTTCGCGGGGTTGTTTTCGGGGGAGGAGCGATCCTTTAATCGCATTATATCCTCCGCGTTTTCTGTGTTCTCAATCAATATCTTTGTGATTGGTTTTTTTAATGGCTTTATTATTGATTTGATTGGGTATCTCATTATTCCGATGTTTATGATTGGAGTGTTTTGGGAATTTACGCGGGCGAATATTGAAACGGCGCGCGCACAGTCTGAGCTTGAAAAAGAAGTTGAGTTGAGTGAGGGGGAGCGTGACTTCTTGTTGAATACGGCGCTTTTGTTTAACGCGGTTGTTATTGTTCCTGGATATGTTGCGGGGTTTGTTTTGTGCCTTCGGGTTTTAGGATTAATGTAGGGAAGGGCGTTTTTGATAATGCTTGATTTTGGTTGGACAGAGCTGATTTTAATAGTGGCGATTGCCATTATTGTTATTGGCCCCGATGAAATCCCTGCGCTTATGGTTGGTCTTGGACGGGTTTTTCGCCGTTTTCAGTATATTAAATTTGCGGTGTCGCGGCAGTTTGATGATTTAATGCATGATGCGGATTTGGATAATATCCGCAATACCGTTAATTTTGAAGCGCAGGAATCCAGTGTAGATGAGACGAACGCGGATGCGGAAATTGCGGTGATGGCTGATGCCGCAGAGGCGGCGCGTAAGGCAGAAAACAAAGCGGGCGAGGGCGACAAAAATGACGCATGATTCCGAGCAAACATCAAAGCCGATTTTGGAGCATATAACTGAGCTTCGTACACGGTTGTTATGGGTGATTGGTGTGATGTTTTTGGGGACGGCAGTTTGTTTTGCCTTTGTTGATGAAATTTATAGCTTTTTGGTGCAGCCGCTTGCGAACTCAATGGGGGAAAACGATACGAACCGTTTAATTTACACTGGTTTGACTGAAGCCTTTTTTACTTATATGAAGGTTGCCTTTTTTGCGGGGATATTTCTAACTTTTCCGATATTATTGATGCAGGTTTGGATGTTTGCCGCACCAGGGCTTTATGCCAATGAGCGCAAGGTATTTTTGCCATTTTTAATTGCTACTCCCGTGTTGTTTTTTGCGGGTGGGGCGATGGTTTACTATGTTGTTCTTCCTATGGCGTGGCCATTTTTTTTGAGCTTTCAAAGTGCGGGCGGGGATATGGCGTTGCCGATACAATTAGAGGCGCGAGTGAGTGAGTATCTTGACCTTATTATGACGCTTATCTTTGCGTTTGGCTTGTGTTTTCAATTGCCTGTTTTCTTGACATTGCTTGGGCGGGCTGGAATTGTGTCGGCGGAATTTCTGGCAAATAAACGCAAATATGCGATTATTATTACATTTATTATGGCTGCTCTTCTGACGCCGCCTGACATTATTTCACAAGTGATGCTCGCGGTGCCTATATTGGCGCTGTATGAGGTTTCAATTCTTTTAATCAAAATGGGCAAAAACCCCAATGACGCAAACGCCACAGAAAAAATATGATGCGCTGATTAAGGCGGGCGATATTAAGGCTGATCCAGAGCAGGCGCGGGCGGTGGAGGTGTTAACACGGCTTTATGATGAGTTGATGGAGGATGAGTTCGCGACGAAGAAAAGCTTTTTTGCGCGGCTGACGGGGGGCAGTAAAGTCGATACTCCGCGTGGTGTTTATATGTATGGCGGGGTGGGGCGTGGCAAATCCATGCTGATGGATATGTTTTATGACACCTTGCCTGAAAACGTTAAAAAGCGCCGTGTGCATTTTCATGAATTTATGATTGAAGTGCATGATTACATTCATTCACGTAGTAGTAGCGATAGCGATATGGGAATGGTGGATCAGGCATTGCCGTCATTGGCGGCGTTGATTGCGAGAAATGCGCGTATTTTATGTTTTGATGAATTTCACGTGGTTGATATTACCGATGCCATGATTTTGGGGCGTTTATTTAAGATTTTGTTTGAACTTGATGTGATTGTTGTGGCGACGAGCAATTGGGCGGCGGATGATTTGTATAAGGATGGGTTACAACGTGATCGATTTTTACCGTTTATTGCGTTGTTCAAGAGTAAGGTGGAGGAGGTTCATTTGGACTCGCCTCATGATTATCGTGCGCAGACCCAACAAATTGCGGGCACGTATTTCACGCCGTTAAATCGCTCTACGCAAAAAAGTATGGATGGAGTGTTTGAGGCTCTTACCGATGGGGCGATTGCCGATGAAGAAAGGTTTGAGGTTAAGGGACGAGAGATTTACGTGCGTGAGGCTGTGGGGGGATATGCTCGATTTACTTTCGCGCAGTTGTGTGAGCGTCCACATGGAGCAGAAGATTATTTAGAGATCGCGCGGCGTTTCCATACCGTATTTTTGGAAGGTGTGCCAAAGTTATCCTATGATCGACGGAATGAGGCCAAACGCCTGATGAATTTGATTGATGCCTTGTATGAAGGACGGGTACGGGTTGTTATTTCGGCGGCGACTAAACCTGAAAAGCTTTATGCTGGGCATGACCATGCCTATGAGTTTGAGCGCACCGTTTCACGCTTGCTTGAGATGCAGAGCGATGAATATCCGTGATTTTCTTGCGTAGAATCGTAAAAGACCTTACAATCGAATTTATAAATATAAAGAATACTAATTGGTGATAAAAATGACGGTAAATGCGGATTTTCAAGAACAAATTAAAAATATGCGCCCCGTGGCATCTGACCCAAATGCTCTTACAAAACGCGGTGGATTTCCTTTTGTTAAGGATGTGGCGGCGCGCGACCGTGCTTATTCTTTGATGCAAGAAGCCGAAGAAAAAGCGGTTAAAAAGGGATATGAGGACGGAGAAGTTGACGCGTTAATGAATGCGGCTTTGGAAAATGAGATTTCAGCTATTGAACTTATAGGGGATGAAGAAAAAGATTTCATGCAAGTTCAGGATCTTATGTATTTATTTGGGCATCGCATGATTGGCGAAACGCAGAATCCGTTCGAGAGAATGAGCGAGCAACGGTTGTTGGATATGCTTGATGAAATGGTGCGTGAGGCAGAAAATAGCTCTGATACGCTGGAACGCGGGTTTACGAGTCAGTCAGGCACATATAAAACAGCAGAAGCTGAAAGATCGCAAGATCGCGCAAGATTTGTTAGAGATAATGCAGATAAATTGCGCCTTATTATTCAATCTGTTGATAATGCGGCGGATATGCAGCGCCGTCTTGAAAATGGATAGATTTTCGGTGCACCCCCCTTGCTCTGATTTTGTAAAGCAGCTACTCTTGCGCTTGAACTTTTTCTTTTTCAAAATGAGGGACATCTATCATGAAAGCACCAGTCAGAGTAGCCGTAACAGGCGCAGCAGGACAAATCGGTTACGCGTTGTTATTTCGTATTGCATCGGGCGCGATGCTTGGACCAGATCAACCTGTTATTTTGCATATGCTTGAAATCACGCCTGCGCTTCCTGCGCTTGAGGGTGTGATTATGGAGCTAAATGATTGTGCGTTCCCAACTTTGGCGGGTACGGTTGCAAGTGATGACCCGAATGTTGCCTTTAAGGATGTTGATTTTGCTTTGCTTGTTGGCGCGATGCCCCGTAAAGACGGGATGGAGCGCAAAGATTTGCTTGAGGCGAATGGCGGCATTTTCGGTCCTCAAGGGCGCGCGATTAACGATCATGCAAAACGTGATGTGAAGGTTTTGGTTGTTGGAAATCCGGCGAACACGAATGCGCTTATTGCACAACAAAATGCACCTGATCTTGATCCTAAATGCTTTACGGCGATGGTGCGTCTTGATCATAACCGTGCAATGAGTTCATTGGCGGAGAAAACAGGCGCGCATAATACGGATGTGAAGAACATTACCATTTGGGGGAACCATAGTGCGACGCAGTATCCTGATCTTCATCATGCCACTGTTAAGGGGGCTGCGGCCTTGGATCAAGTTGATCAGGCATGGTATGAGGGTGAATTTATTCCAAAAGTACAACAACGTGGCGCGGCAATTATTAAGGCGCGCGGGGCTTCTTCTGCTGCATCTGCAGCCAGCGCGGCGGTTGATCATATGCGCTCTTGGGCGCTTGGTACGCCTGAAGGTGAGTGGGTGTCGATGGGTATACCATCTGATGGATCATATGGCATCGAAGAAGGTGTTGTTTACGGTTATCCAGTGACTTGCAAAAACGGCAAGTATGAGATTGTGCAGGGTCTTGAGGTTAATGAGTTTTCACGTGCGAAAATGGATGCAACGGATAAAGAACTTCGTGAGGAGCGTGCGGCGGTACAGGGGTTGTTCCCGAATAAGTCAGTCGCCGCCTGATAATTATTTGATTTTAGTTTGTGACATCTTTGTTTCGTTCTTATCGTAGTCAAATACGTTTCGTCACTTACGCCTTGTCACAAAACTATCTTAAATAATTATGATAATTTGATCATTATATTTTAGACGCTCCGTTTTTCGGGGCGTTTATGTTTTACAGCTTTACCGTTTTAACTGATGGAAGGTTGCATCCGTCAGAGTTTGTTAATGTTACGCCTTTATTGCCGTATTTGAATTGGATGGTTTGAAGCGCGTCATAGCGTCTTGAAATTTTATCATGGAATTGTTGATATGCATCTTGTGCGTTTAGTGGATTGCCGTTGCGGTCATTGAAAAAGGCTGGGTTGAGGCGGGCGGCTGTTTCGAATCGGTTGTTGTTCAAATTGATCAATATTATATCCGATTCGTTTTCTAATGTTTTATAAAATGCCTTGGCGAGTGGGATGCCCATCATATGGGCGATGTAATGATCTGTTGCGGTGATTATACCGTTGTTTTTAATTGATTTTAATGCGTTTGCATCTTCTTTTGTTTGGTGTGCCTTTATCAGTGCGGCGATGCGGTTGTTAAAACGTAAAGCCAGTAGTTCTTCACGAGAGAATTGGCTATCTTCATTGACGTTGGTTTGTAACGTTGCAGGGTTTGTGGTTAGAACTTTTGCGTATTGCGGCTCACCAATTTTATCGCCGTAGCGTTTCAGGAGGGTAAGCCATGTGGAGTCAATGTATTGGAACAGGCCACTGGCGGTGCTTTTTGTGTTTTTTGTTAGGCGTCCGAGGTCGCTTTCGATCATTGCTTTAACGACCATCAGGTCAAAATCAACGCCAACGCTTTGGCTGGCGCGCAAGATATCATCAATGAGTGTTGGGTCTTGGTTTCTATTTGATAAATGAATTTTTAGCGAATCGGCTAATTTTACACTTCGATTCGAATTGTGCGTTTGCGCACATGAACGATTTGAGATGATGTTGGGGGAGGGTGAAGATTTCACGGGCTCTTCTTTGCTTATCGCAGGGGTGATTAAGGTGAATGATTGTGGTTCTAATATCTTCCCCTTAATGATTGTAATTCCGTGATTGGATTTTGATGCGTGTGAAATTTTGATGTGATGCGGTTTTATGTGGCTCTGATTGTCTGCGGCCATAGCGATAGGGGCGCTTAAAAAAGCACAAGAGATGAGTAGGAGTGTGGTGTATTTTGTATTCATGTGATCGGCATCTTTTTGAGCGGCGCGAAATGCACCTGTCTTAAGGATACCGATTGTTTATGAAGAAAATGCTAAGGTGGTTTAAGCCGCTGGTGCGCTCATCCCATTTGATATTTTTGTTTCTGGCGTGTCGAGTTGTGCCAGTTGCGCTTGGCGTTCAACCTCATCTACGCCGTTTCCATCAAATGACGTGGTGAGCGGATCAGGTTGTTTTCCATCTGTGTCGAGCGGGGTTTCTGCCGCTTTGGCCGTTTCGAAATTTGATGCGAGTTGTGTTCTTGCGGCGGGTTCGGTTTCAAAGTCTTTTGCACTGCGTATTGCCAACAACATTGTTGCGGGGTCAATATGCGCTTTGTTTAGGCCATCACCGGCGTAATAACTTTTTCCGCTCATGTCTTTTGGGGCGGCAGCCCACTCCATGGAGGCATTTTTCATGAATTGTTGTTCTGAAATATTACCTGCAATTAAGTCATCATATCCACGGCGGTTCAACAATGTCATCGCCATTTTATCTTGCATAGCTTCATCGTATTTTTCGTTTCCGGTTAATCCCATTTCATCTTTCAGACCACTCAGTGTCTTGTATATGATTTGGTATTTACCTGCGGCCGATGAAGGGGATCCGCTGTTTACGTGACTTTTTTGCCATGCTAAAACCTCGTTAATGGTCATGTCAGTTAGCGGGCGGGTCTGATGTCCTGCACCATATATGCGGTTATAATCTCCACCAGACTCTTTATCTGCAATGAGTTCCAGTAAAGGGTTACCAGTTTCAGCATATTTTGAAACGGTTTCTTCGGCGCGTGCCCAATCAACATTTGAAATGTCCGAAATACTATTTCTAGTGCGTGCCGCAGCCTGAAATCCAGAAATGTCACCATTTTGAAAATCACGAATAGTATTTTTGAATGCGGATGAATCTAATGAGAACGCTTTTGTAATGGAATTTATGGCATCGTCATTTTTTAATAACTCACTGTCTTTACCCATAAACATTGAAATGAAGAAGGCAAAAATATTTAGGCCATTCATTTTATCGGCTGTTTCGGTGGTTTGGCGATCAGATTCGCGGCGTTTATCGCGCTCAGCCGTGGTTAAACCGTCTGAGGCCAGTGGATCTGCTATGGTGGGGCTAACGCCTTGATTTTCTGCCAATTTTATTCACCCTAAAATATTTTTTTCAACGTTTAGCGTGTTTTCACGCTTTATTTATCGCTTATATATAAGAATACTATATTGTTTTCCTTAATTCGTCAAACTTTTGATGTTCTCACATTATTCCGCCTGCACCCGTTCCCGTACCAGATGTTGGTGCTATTTTGCTATCATTTTGGGCGAGTTGCTGATTTTGTAGTTGTTGTTGCAAGAGAGCCTCTCTTTGTATGCGTTCTTGTTCCAATGTGGCAAGTTGTTCGGGCGTTGGTGCGCCTGTACCTGCGGCAGGTTGATCAACAGGGGATTTTCCGAAGCTTGACGACGCATTCACAACGTTGCTTGTACCGTTATTTATTGGTGCTGAGTATGTTGCATCTGGATTTTTTGGGTCGTTTGTTGCGGCGAATTCCGGGCCATCTGCGAAGCTTGAATATGGCGCTGGAGATACCCCGTTATTTGATGGTGCAATTGATGCTGCGGGGATGACTTGAACCTGTGCAGTTGCGCCCAGATATGGGTATGTCACGCTTATTGTATTGGATGGAGCAGGTTGGTCTTCAAGCGTGTTTTGTGCCAGTTGTGGATCATTTTGATCTTCTGGTGTGAGCATGCCTTTTGCTTCTAAATCCGCTTTTACTTTGTCGAGGTCAACGCCTTCGGGCGCTTCGGCGAGAAGCTCTTCCAGTTGTTCGGGGGATACCGTTCCATTTCCGATTTGTTGTTCCAGCTTGCCTAAATATACGCTGTGGTCATGGTCATAGGCGGGTGCAGGTGTTTCCATTTCTGTATTTTCGGCGAGGGCGGTATCGGAATTTGATTCCTCTGTTTGGGCTGTTTTTGATTCTGCCTCAAGGTCAATGTTATTTGCGAGAGCTTCTTGTTTTAATGCCTCTTCTTTTTCTAGAAGCGCGGCATATTGTTGTTCTAAACTTGTAATGGTTGCCTGTGTATTGGTTACATTTCGTTGTTGTTCTGATACTGCGTTTTGTGCGTCTGCCAATTCCTGTGACGCCTGTCCCTCTGCATCTTGTGCGGCAAGCTCTTGTCTTTTTTGTTCTTCAATGGCGGCATCAATATTGGCCTGTTGCTCACCTTTTTCCATTCCAGTCATAGAGCTTATGAGTGTGCGCCCGAATGTATCTTTTCCTGTGCTGCGTTCTGGGAATGCGTCATCGCGGACAAAGTTTCTTGGTACAAGTTTTTCTGCATACATTTTGCTTTGCAAAGATAATGCTTCTTCAACGCTTAGCTCTTGTTTTACTTGTTCTCCATCAACAAGTTTTATTGATCCGTCTTCGTTTTTTGCAAGGGTGTATAGTGCTTGATTTTCACTGCTCATGTAGACGAAGTTTCCGCCTGAATCTTTAAGTATTCGGCTTTCGTCTTGCGCTACCGCTCCGATATCTTCACCATCACCAATACCACCAATACTGTAATTTTTCTGCATATAGTCTTGAATGTCGTCATATTGTGACATGATGGCTGTAATGGATTGGGCATCTGTTGTTGCTTGCGTGGTTTGAGCTTGTTCCGTTTTTAATGCGGCCTGAGCATCGCTGAGTTCAGACTGCTCAGTTTGGAGTGTTTGTTTTGCCTGGTCAATTTGTAGTTTAAGGGCGGCTAATTCGGCGCTGCTTGTGTCTATTTGTTCTTCAACTGCAATTTGTTCTTTAATGATTTTGTCATATTCACCAAGCATTAAGCCTTTTATGTCGCCTTTGCCAACAAAATTGCCATCCGCATCGGTTACGGTGATGCCTTTAGCGAGGCTCGCTTCGCCTATATCTGCAATAAACCCCATGAGTTTAGGATCGTCTTTTGCCATATTCTGTAGTTCTTTAATATCGGATATATTGATATTTCCGTCTTTCATACGGTCTTTAATAGTTTCGGCAATTTTCATTTGCTCTTTTGCTCTGATTTCTGCTTCTACAGATTGCCGATCAAGCTCTTGTCGTTCTATTTCGATTGCTTCTAAACGTGCTTGAGCTTGGGCGCATTCTTCTTCTGATAATTCGCCGCTGTTTAATTTTCTTTTAAGGTCAGAACGTTCCTCAATAATATTCGTTATGCTTTGTGCGAGTGCTGTTCTTTCGGCTTCAATTTTTGTGAGTTGTGTTGCTAGTGCCTCATAAGTTGCCGATGCGCCATTTGAGATGATTTGTTGTCTGTCGACGGCTTCTTGTTGTGCATCAATCTCAGCTTGTCTTGCCGCTATTTCTTCGGGGGATGCATTGCCGCTTGCTTTCATGGCGGCAAGTTCGTCTTGTGCAGATTTTAATTCGCGTTGCATTTCTTGGAGTTTTGTCAATTCTTCAACATGTTCTGCTGCCGCGGCCCATGTATAATCTCTTACTTCTATGTATGATGCGTTGAGTCTATCTATAATTTCTTGGGCTCTGTTGATTGTTTCATCAACTTTGTCATCGAGTTCATCAAATGCTTTGAACAAGTCTTCTTGCGACATAATGTTTGCGTAAGCAAGGGCGGCCCTCGCATCTTTGCGTCTTTTTTCTTCTTTTAGTGCAAATGTTTCGATTTCCGAGCCCATAACTCCAGCAACGTGCCCTTCTGCGGCGCCTTGAAGACCTTTGTTGATTTGATCAAAGGCTACTTCATTGCTGTGAGGGCTGGCGGTGAATACAGTTTCTTCGCTTTGTATTTGATTATTGAGAGTTTGTGCGTCTGGCCCTTGGCGAGAATTTTCAGGGTTTGTTGGGTCTTGTAATCTAGATGTTTGTTTGGCGCCCATGCCGAGTTGATCGGCAGAAAGGCCGGCCGTTTCCGCAGGTTTTGCAGGCTCTAAATTATTTACTTGTTCGGGTTGTTGTTGATCCTTAGTTTCTAAGGTTATCTCATTATCTTTTTTATTGTCGTCACCCTGTATTAGAATTGCCATGGAATTATATTTCCTTATATTTTCTTTAATGTTTTATTTAAGGAATTTCTCCTCATAAAACACACCCAATTTATTTTCCCCTATTGTAGTGTATTGAAAGGTTCTTTGTCAAAAAGAACTGATATAATTTTTACGTGGCTCTTAAATCAACGTTTTGTAATAAATTTACGGTTTTCAAATGTTGTTAAGAGTGTTAAACACAATTTGTAGAATTTATCGGGCGGTGAGCCTTACAAATATTAAGCAGAACGGAGTCGCTTTCCATGAATATTCATGAATATCAGGCAAAAGAATTGTTAGAAAAATATGGTGTTGCGGTGCCAAAGGGCATTCCAGCGATGAGTGTGGATGAGGCAGTTAAGGCGGCCGAATCGATGTCGAGTGATCTTTATGTTGTTAAGGCACAAATTCACGCAGGTGGACGTGGTGCGGGGCATTTTACAGATAACCCAGAAGGTAAGGGCGGTGTTCGACTTTGTAAAAGCGTTGCGGAAGTGAAAGAGGCCGCGGAAGCCATGATGGGTAAGGTTTTGGTTACAAAACAAACTGGCCCAGAAGGCAAGCAAGTTCAACGTTTATATGTGACTGATGGTGTTGATATTTCCAAAGAATATTATTGCTCAGTGGTTTTAGATCGTGCATCAAGTCGCGTGACATTTATGGTGTCGACCGAAGGCGGTATGGATATTGAAGAAGTGGCGGAGAATAGCCCAGAAAAGATTATCAAGGTTACTGTTGATCCAGCGTCGGGGATATCTGGTTTTCATTGCCGCAAATTGGCATTTGGTCTTGGCCTTAAAGGCGCGCAGGTGAAGAGTGCGACGAAGTTTTTTGCGGCGCTTTATAAGTGCTTTATAGAAACTGATGCATCTATCGTCGAGATCAACCCTATGATTCTTGCGGGTGATGATGTGATGGCCTTGGATGCGAAAATGAATTTTGACCCGAATGCGATGTATCGTCAGAAGGCGATTTATGAGATGCGCGATGAGAGTGAAGAAGATGCGAATGAGAAGATAGCGGCGGATAACGAGCTGTCTTATGTCCGTTTGGATGGTAATATTGGTTGTATGGTTAATGGTGCAGGTCTTGCGATGTCGACCATGGATATTATCAAACTTCATGGTGGTGAGCCGGCTAACTTTCTTGATGTTGGTGGTGGCGCAACGGCAGAACGCGTTACGACCGCATTCAAAATTATTTTATCCGATGCGAATGTAAAAGGTATTCTTGTGAATATTTTTGGCGGCATCATGAAATGTGATGTGATTGCGCAGGGTGTTATTGCGGCGGCGAAAGAGGTCGATTTATCCGTGCCGTTGGTTGTTCGTCTTGAAGGGACGAATGTTGAAGCAGGTAAGAAATTAATGGCAGAATCAGGTTTGCCGATTATTTCTGCGGATAATCTTGAAGATGCGGCGGCGAAAGTTGTTGCAGCGACTGAAAAGGCAGCAAAAGCGGCTTAGTCGTTGCCTTTGAATATTGATTTGTAAGGCGCGGAAAGTTTTCTTTTCGCGTTTTTTCTTACATTATATTTCTGGTGCGTTGGGGATGGTTTCTTGCGGTGGAATTATTTTCTCTGGTGATTGTTCCAGCTCTTCCTTGGGTGGGGTTGGGTTGTCTAATTTGTATTTAATGTTATCCACTTTTTGCGCGTATGATTCTATTTTGGAATAGAGGCGGGTCAGTTCTTGTGATGTTAGGATGAATTCAATGTCACTGTTTTTGATGGCTTCAGTTAAGGCTGTATCAGCTTCTCCAAGGGTGATAAAGGATTGATCATCGTACCCTTTTACATCAATGGTGTAGTCATTCATTTCTTTGATCGTTTTATATCTATGCGTGCCGTCTTCGTTATCAGGGTGTAAGAAAAAGCTGCGATTGATTTCATTAAAAATAATATGTCCGTATTTTTCTTCTGCTTCTTCTCTTGAATTGGAAAACATCATGTAAGATGGATTGTCGGGGTTTTTCATGAGCTCTTTATGTTTTGCGATGGCGCCGCCAACACCATTAAAATGTGCGTCATAAGCGTAGTTTTTTGAAACGGGGATTTCCTGCCGCTGCATTTCTTTTATATTGTTGTGGGTGTGCCAGCCCAGAAGAAGGGTTGAGACCGTGATGTTATGGTTTACGGCGTTGTGAAAATCGTTGGTGAGTTCTATATCCTCGGCTTTATGTACTAGTCTTGTATATTCATCAACTGTTTCTTTAATGAGGCGTGCGTTGAAATCCTGTGTATTTTGATATGCAATTTGCGCTTGTTCGTATAACAAATCAAACTCCTCTAAAGTAATTGCAGATGTGGGGGAGGTTGCGCGCCTATATGCTTTTTGTTTTTCCTGTAGATCGGATTGCAGGTCTGTATGTTCTTCTTTAAAGCTTTCGTATGTTTCTGGATTTATGATGGCAAGTTTTTGAAATGCCGTGTCTTCATTCAATGTGTCATCCCAATGATTAATGGGCTCGTTTTGATTGATGAGGAGGCGTTGTTGATCCTGTGTTAGCTTTGAAAGCTTGTCTGGATCTGTGAATGTTATGCGGGCTGCGCGGCTTGAGCGAAGGTGAATGCTGTGAAGAACCTTCATTTCTTTTGGGAATGCGGGTTGTATGTTTCTGGTGACGTCGTCATTAAATTTGTTTTCGGTTATCATCATTGCATTATACATGGTTGTCAGGCGCATAAATTGCCCGTAGCCAAGGCCTGAACTGGTGGCGTTGTCTGTTTGTGTGAAGCCGCCACTTTCTGTCGCCATGATTTCTATTTGTGTGTCGTGGGGGCTTCCTGTGAGGAGTTCTGACAGGTAAACGGGTCTTCGCATGAAATCGGGAACAGGTTTATTGTTTACCGTTTCATATTCCGCGTCTATTTTTAATGTTTTTTTGTATAAGTCTGCGATGAGATCAAAATTCTTAGTACTAATTTTTAAGTCGGGTGTGAGCTGAATCGTTGAATAATTATTTTGTGGGAGTTCGATCGTAGTCGTTGGTTGTGTATTGTTTGGTTTTGTGGTGGGCGCAGTGTCTTGTCCCAAGGTCGTCAAGGACGTCGTGGTGAGGAAAACGCTCATTAATGCGTTCGGGAGCCATTTTTTTTGAGGTTTCATACCCATTTTTATTGTATCACTGCTTATGTCATTTTATGTCTTTTTAGACCTTTGGGTTGTAAAATGCAAAAATTTATATTTTTCACCTTTATTTTTACATTCCTATGTTGATTTTGGCAAGTAAAGCGCGTTTAATTGCGCCATGGATTTGCGGAACATGTTTTGCGGGTTTGTTGATTTATAGAATTTTATACGGAGAAAGTATTCTTATGTCTGTTTTGGTTAATAAAGACACGAAAGTTATTTGTCAGGGGTTTACGGGCGCGCAAGGTACGTTCCATTCTGAACAAGCGATTGCTTATGGCACAAAAATGGTTGGTGGCGTTACACCAGGTAAGGGCGGCGTTGATCACCTTGGGTTGCCCGTTTTTGATACTGTCGGTGAAGCGAAAGATCGTACAGGCGCGAATGCATCTGTGATTTATGTGCCGCCTCCGTTTGCGGCAGATGCGATTTTAGAGGCGATTGACGCGGAGATTGAACTTGCGATTTGTATTACCGAGGGCATTCCTGTTTTGGATATGGTTAAGGTGAAGCGTGCGCTTGATGGTTCTAAAACCCGTTTGATTGGGCCGAACTGTCCGGGAATTATTACACCAGGTGAATGTAAAATTGGTATTATGCCCGGTCATATCCATAAACGTGGCAAGATTGGTATTGTTTCACGTTCTGGGACATTGACCTATGAAGCAGTTGCGCAAACGGGCGCAGTTGGTCTTGGCCAAACAACATGTATTGGTATTGGTGGTGACCCAGTGAATGGGACGAACTTTATCGATTGTATTGAGTTGTTCATGAATGATCCGGAAACTGAAGGTATTTTGATGATTGGTGAGATTGGTGGTACGGCAGAGCTTGAAGCTTGTGAGTATTATAAATCACTTAAGAATAAAAAGCCGATTGCTGGCTTTATTGCGGGGGCGACTGCTCCTCCGGGTAAGCGTATGGGGCATGCTGGTGCGATTATTTCAGGTGCGGATGATACAGCGCCTGCGAAAATGGATGCTATGCGTTCTGCTGGTTTTGCTGTGTCTGAAAGTCCTGCGGGTCTTGGGACGGCTATGATGGAAGCGATGGCTGCTTAATTTTTGTATTATAAGAGTTTTTAAAAGCGCCCTTTATAATTTAAAGGGCGTTTTTTATTGGTGTTCTGCTTTATCAAAGTCGCGTTTGGTTTTTCGTCCTAATCGTTTTAGTTTTTCTCGCGCTTTGAAGGCTTTGATGCGCTGTTCATCAATTCTGACAATATCACCATCTAAATTATCAATGGTATAGGGAATGCTGTCATGACGCATGCGGGCGGTATGTACCGCTTTGACGAGGCGGTATGGGTCACGGATTGCGGGGAGGAGCACATCATCAATGAAGCGACAATCAAAATGAAGTCGTCCATAGCCAAGTAGCCACCCTAACCAGCCGTGATTGACCTGTTCACCGCGTATGTCTTCAAGTTCGACTTGTTGGATTTCGATCATTATCAAGCCTTTTTTATGGATGATACGTCGATCTGTTAGGCCAACTTCGGTTGAAATATATGTTGAAAAAAGTGGCCAAAATACTGCAAAACCTGCAAGGGCGAACATCCATGGGATGGGTGTGTGGTTTTGGTCGAAATGAAAAATCCATATATCCATGTTGAGGAGAAGGGAGTTGATAAGGATTTTGCTGCCTGCATATTTCCAGAGCATATATTCAATGAAAATTCCAAGTCCTGTGATTGCGGCAAACCAAAGAATAGATTCTATAAGGTATATCCAGTGTAATCGTGTGATTAAAATGAGTTTTTCATTGGTGCCTGTGACTTTTCGAATGTAGCTCATGATTTATCTCCTTCATTGTTTTGAATATGCGCCTGCTGCACGGGGAGTTCAATGATAAAAGTCAATGGGTATTTAAATAAGGCAAAAGCTGTTTGAGATAAATGGGTTTTGCGTGTAAAGTATTTTTATGATTAATGAGGATGTGAAAAATAGTATGAATTTTCTTGATGATTTACCAGAAGATCAACGCACGATGTTGGTGAGCTTGCCTTATCGCGTGGGGTTGCTTGTTAGTCAAAGTGATAATTCTGGCGGTGATGATTCAGAGGAAGCGGAGATGGCGGCGCTTTCTAGTATTATAACTGCGTATTCTCAAGAGGTCTTTGGCGCCGAAACTGTTCAATATGTGATTAGTGAGACCGTGCGCCGTAAGGCAGAATGGGCGGGATGGTCATCTGATCTTGAACATGTTGAAGGTGAGTGTCACAAGGCGATTGATATTTTATCGATGCGCGTTGATGAAAAGGAGGTTAATGCCTTTAGAAATCATTTGATTGAGATTGGTGAGTCTGTTGCTCTGGCTTTTCGGGAGTATGGTAAAGGTACGTCTTTGATTAACAAAATAAAAGTGTACTTATATTTTGTTGTTGGTAAACAAAAAGCCTCTAAAAAAGGTGAGCATTACAAAGAATGGGAACAGTTTATCAATATTTCTTTGGATGAGCGCAAGGCATTGCAATTTGTGGCGCGGGCACTTGGTACAAAATATATATAATTAAGGAAATAGAATGACGGCTTTATCAGATTTTTCAGAACAAGATGTCGAACTTATTGTGAGCTTGCCTTATCGCGTTGGTCTTAATGTGAGTTATGCGGATGATGAAGATGGTGAGCAAGATGATGAGCGCGAGATGGCTGCGCTTGAGGCGTGTTTGACCGCAGTTGTTCATAAAAGCGAGGGGCTGACCAAGGAGGTTGCCGAAAAAACACTTGCGATGAATGATAAATGGGAGTCTTGGGGGCAGGGCGTGTTTAATATTGAACCATTATGTGAGCAAGCCTCGGCGGCGGTTTTACGTGTGGCAGGGAAAGATGTGGCCAAGGATTACGTTAAAATGGTTCTTGAGGTCGCGTCAGCGGTTGCACAGGCTTATGGCGAGTTTGGTGAAGAGGAAGAGCCCAAAGGTTTTTTTGGGAAGGCGATGACCCGTATTATTAGCGGTTATGGATCTTCTGATGAGCCTAATCATCCGATGAATATCAGCGCGGCGGAAGATAGTGCTATCTCTCGTATATCTGCGGCGCTTAAATCTCATATCTAAATTTTTGCGTTGTTTTTCTTTAGTTGTTCTTGAAACACATATTATATTGGTTTATCTCACATCATGTGAAACTCTAAATTTATTGCTTAACCTTAAGGACCGTTCGTCATGACACAGGCAGATATGCAGGATCAAACTTTTCTTTCAGGCGTTAATGCCGAGTATATCGCGCATTTATATGCCGAATATTTAAAAAACCCGATGAATGTTGATGAGAGTTGGAGCACATTTTTCGGTGATTTGAAAGATAGCGAAATATCGTTTTTGCAGGAATTGGCAGGGGCGAGTTGGACGCCTGATGAAAATGCAAAAGATAAACGTCGTTTTGGTAGTGCGGCAGTTACGCCAGCCGATGGCATTTTGGTCGAAGCGGCGGCGAATGACGCGGCGAAGAAAAAGGGCGCGGCAAGTGGCGCGGATGTGAAGCAGGCGGCGCTCGATTCTATTCGTGCGTTGATGCTTATTCGTAATTATCGTTTTCGCGGGCATTTTTTGGCAAATCTTGATCCGTTGGGGATGAAGCCTGTTGAGGATCACCCTGAACTTCATCCTGAACATTATGGGTTCACTGACGCGGATTATGACCGTCTAATATATGTTAATGGCATGCTTGGTATGGATCAGGCAAGCTTGCGCGAGATATTGGCAGCTTTACGTGAGATTTACTGTGGTTCGATTGGCGTTGAATATATGCATTTATCTGACCCAGAGCAGCGAAAATGGATTCAAACACGTATTGAAGAAGAGCGTAATAAAACTGAGTTTTCAGTTGAAGGTAAAAAGGCGATATTAGAGCGCCTGACTGCGGCGGAAGGGTTCGAGCAATATCTTCATAAGAAGCATACAGGCACAAAGCGTTTTGGTGTGGATGGTGGTGAAGCGCTTATCCCTGCGATGGAACAGATTATGAAGCGCGGTGGGCAGCTTGGTTTAGAAGAAATTGTGATTGGTATGGCGCATCGTGGGCGTTTAAACGTTCTCGCCAATGTAATGGGCAAGCCGTTTACAACGATTTTTGCGGAATTTCAGGGACAGTCTTCTACGCCGGATGATGTTCTTGGGTCGGGTGATGTTAAGTATCACCTTGGGACATCGAGTGACCGTGATTTTGACGGGAATAATATCCATTTGTCATTGACGGCGAACCCATCGCATCTTGAGTTTGTTGATCCTGTGGTTATTGGTAAAGTGCGCGCGAAGCAAATCCAGCGTGGTGATTCTGAATCAAAGGCAGTTTTGCCGTTGCTTCTTCACGGCGATGCGGCGTTTGCGGGGCAGGGGATTATTGCGGAAACATTTATGATTTCTGAGCTTCCTGGTTACCGCGTTGGTGGAACACTTCATATTGTTATTAATAATCAAATTGGCTTTACGACTATGCCGAGCTTTTCGCGCTCTGGTCCGTATTGTACGGATGTGGCAAAAATGCTTGATGCTCCAATTTTTCATGTGAATGGTGATGATCCAGAGGCTGTTGTGCATGTATCACGCGTGGCGACGGAGTTTCGTCAAAGGTTTAAGAAAGATGTTGTTATTGATATCTTCTGTTATCGCCGTTATGGCCATAATGAAGGGGATGAGCCAGCGTTTACACAGCCATTAATGTATAAGAAAATTGCGGCGCAAGAAACGACGCGCAGTAAATATGTGAATCAGCTTATCGCTGAGCGCGTGATTGATGAAGCGGAAGGTCAGAAAATAGAAGATGATTTCACGGCAATCCTTGATACGGCCTTTGAGGCAGTGGAAAGCTATAAGGCCAATTCTGCGGATTATCTGGCAGGCGCTTGGTCGGACATGAAAGTTGCCTATGGTGATGATCGCCGTGGGAATACGGGGGTGTCTAAGAAAGATATTAAGCGTATTGGCGGAATTATTGCCAATGTTCCGGATGGGTTTAATATTAATAAAAAACTTCTCCGTGTTATGAAGGCGAAAGATACCATGCTTGATACTGGTGAAGGCTTTGATTGGGCAATGGCCGAAGGTTTGGCGTTTGGGACGTTGATTGATGATGGGTATGCCATTCGTTTATCTGGCCAAGATGTCGGGCGTGGGACGTTCTCTCATCGTCATGCAATTTGGTATGATCAAGAAACGGCTAAGAAGTATGTTGCGCTCCAACATGTAAAAGAGAATCAGCCGAAGGTCGAATTTCATGATAGCCCATTATCGGAGATGGCGGTTTTAGGGTTTGAGTATGGGTATTCATTGGCTGACCCCAAAACATTGACGATTTGGGAGGCACAGTTTGGTGATTTTGCCAATGGGGCGCAGGTTATGATTGATCAATTTATTGCATCGGGTGAATCAAAATGGCTTCGTATGTCAGGCTTGGTTTTATTGTTGCCACATGGTTATGAAGGGCAAGGGCCGGAGCATTCATCCGCCCGGTTTGAGCGTTTCTTACAGCTTTCAGCGGATGATAACTGGCAGGTTTGTAACTGTACAACGCCCGCGAATTATTTTCATGTGTTGCGCCGTCAGATGCATCGGGATTTCCGTAAACCGCTTGTGATTATGACGCCGAAATCATTGCTTCGTCATAAATTGGCGCAATCGACCATGGACATGTTTACAGAGGATAGTACATTCCACCGTGTACTTTGGGATGATGATAAGGATAAGCTTGTTAAGGCCGATAAAATGAAACGGGTCGTTTTATGTACGGGGAAGGTTTATTACGACCTTCTGCAAGAGCGCCGTGATCGTGGCATTGATGACGTGACTATTATTCGTTTGGAACAATTATATCCATTCCCGCATAAAGCGTTGGTTACTGAGCTTAAAGCGTTTAAAAATGCAGATATTGTCTGGTGTCAGGAAGAACCAGAAAATCAAGGGGCTTGGTTCTTTGTTGATCGTCCGATTGAGGGTGTGCTGAGCGAGCTTAAGCATAAGGCAGGTCGTCCGCAATATGCGGGGCGCGTGGCTTCTGCTTCGCCAGCGACGGGATCGAATGCGCGCCACCATATGGAGCAAGCGGCTTTGGTTGATGATGCTTTGAGTGTTTGATGTTAAAGATATTCAGCGGGATTCCTGCGCCTATTGCTTTTGTGTTGTTTATAGTCGTTTTTTTTAGCCTCCAGAGTATGGTTGTTAGAGCGCAAGATGGTGATGATTCTATTGGTCCGGACGTTGTGAAAAACGTATTTCAGAATTTTGATTATCAAAAATATAACGTTAATTATGATCGTTTTATGGAATGGTACGAGGATAAAGACACCATTATTCTCGACTTAAGGAGACGTGATATTTATGAGCGCTCTCATATTAAGGGAGCAATCCATTTTGGCGCAGATATTGACGAAAAGAAATTGGCGGAAATCGTTCCGAATAAGGAAACGCGCATTATTGTATATTGTTCAAACTCATTAATGGCGACGCGGATGATCTCATTGACGCATACATCTTTGCCTCAATTTCATGCGTTAGGGTATGAAAACACATATATGCTTGATGAACTATGGCAAAAAAGCAATGATTTTCAGATTGTTGATAAGTTGCCGATGGTGCAAAAATAATTTAAGCGGCAGAGTTTATGAGGTAAGCCATATCACTGTTGATGGCTTCTTTCATTTTGATTTGAGCGGTTTCAAGGAAACCGTTGGGTAAGTCTTTGCGCTGTCCTATGTTTTGGCACAGTAAATCAATACGTTTATTGAGGGCTTCTTTTCCTTGTTCTGGATGGGCGCGGAATTTATCAGCTTGTTTTCTTAGCGGTTCGCTGGCCCAAAGGCATAAAATTAAAATCGCATCATCGCGCTTGGAAGATGGAAGAAAAGCCGTGAGATTGAAGTTGATTAAGCTAAGCCCTTTTGCGTCTAGGCTTGCCGTGATTATTGCGCGGGCACGCATTTTCTCAAATGGCGTTTTGATGGTGGTGTTTTTGAATTCGTGTTGAATTGCTAATGAATTTCCCATTTATCAAGCCCTGTTATGATTTTTAATTTTCGATAAAATACAGTGTTTTGATGTGTTCAGGCAAGAAAATTTATTGATGTGGAGTCTAACACATTGACGTTTCAATGTTTTTTGTGCAATTTGCGGAGATGAGGTTTCGTGAAACATTTGATTTATCTGTTTATTTTGTCGTTGATCCATCCGTTTGTAATGGACGGGAGGTGGAATCCGTTGTGGCGGCGGCGGCGCGTGGCGGGGTTACAATGGTGCAGCTACGAAATAAAACCGATCCGATTGATGTTGTCGAGCGTCAGGCGCGGGTAACTCAAGATATTTTGGCTGATTCTGGAATCCCTTTTATCTTGAATGATCACGTTGAATTGGCGGCAATGATAGGCGCGGATGGTGTGCATATAGGGCAAGAGGATATGAGTGCGAAGAATGCGCGAGATATTATTGGAGAATCGGCTATCCTTGGGGTGACCGCATATACGGAGGCTCATTATGCGGCGATTGATTCGTCTGTGGTGGATTATGTTGGAACAGGGCCTTTTTATGCGACGAAAACGAAGCCTGATAAAGCTGTTTTGGGGGCAGAAGGGTTTAAGAATTTGGTTTATGGTGTGCCTATTCCTGTTGTTGGGATTGGTGGAGTTACGGCGGAAAATGCGGCCTCTGTTATTGTCGCAGGGGCGAGTGGCGTTGCTATGATGCGTAGCCTTAGTGAGGCTGATGATGTTGAAGCAGTTGCTCGTGAATTTGTTGAAAAGGTTAGGGGGGTGCGATATGAAAATTCCTAATGTGCTTAGTATTGCGGGATCAGACCCATCCGGCGGGGCGGGGATACAGGCGGATCTTAAAACCTTTTCTGCACTTGGTGTTTATGGTATGGCGGTGATAACCGCGATGACAGCGCAGAATACGCAAGGGGTGCGCGGATTTGTTGCTGTTCCTCCTGCATTTGTGAAAGATCAAATTGATGCGGTTTTTGATGATATTGACGTGGTGGCGGTGAAGATTGGGATGCTTGCAAATGTGGAAATTATCGAATCTGTGGCAGATGCGCTTGAACGGTATAAGCCTGAGTTTATTGTTCTTGACCCTGTGATGGTGGCAACGAGCGGCGATAGTTTGATTTCTTCGGAGGCCGTCGATGAAATGAAGGCGCGACTTATTCCGATGGCAAGTGTGATTACGCCGAATATCCCCGAAGCTGAGAAGCTTATGCGAAAAGCTGTGATTGATATGGAGGCGGCGGCGGAAAGCCTTTTGAGTCTTGGTTCTGATGCGGTTTTGCTTAAAGGTGGTCATTTGAAAGGTTCGGCAACTGATGTTTTAGCATATGATGAGGTGGTGAAATCATATGAGACTGCGCGCATTGACACTAAAAATACGCATGGGACGGGATGCACATTATCCTCGGCGGTGGCAGCGTATTTGGCGCGTGGTTTTTCTTTGGCAGAATCGGTTGAATCGGCCAAGATATATGTGACTGCGGCGATAACGCATGCGGATGAGTTGTCTGTCGGGCGGGGTTGTGGCCCTGTGCATCATGGATATATGAAATGCGAAAGCGCATGACACGAAATATTATTGTCACACATTATAACTTGTTTTTTGCCTTATGCGTTTGTATTGGGTTTGTCGTTCCAGGATTGGAATGTTTACCCAAGGTTACGGCGCTTATCCTTATTTCTGTGGCGTTATTTTTCTCTTGTTCTGGTGTGTCTGTGGACGAATTAAAGGGGATAAAGCCGCGGTCGGTTATGCTATTTTACGTTCTGCGTTTTGTTTTATTGCCGATTATTATTTTGCAAATAGCACAATTTTTTGTGCCTGAGTATGCGTTGGCTATATTTCTGGTGAGTCTGGCTCCGATTGGGGGGGCTTCTACAACATTGGCGCGGTTGAGTGGGGCAAATACATCCGTTGTTTTGTCTGCTACGGTTATTACCAATATGCTCGTACCGATTATTATTCCCGTGATGATTTTTTATTTCGGAGGAGCGCATATAAAAATTAATGTATTTGAGTTGTTTGTGACATTGTTTTTGAGTGTTCTTATGCCTGCTGCTTTCTACTTTTTATACGTTCGTAAAATTAAAATTCTTAAAGAATTCGTTCGAAAAGAGGCCAGTTTTGCATCGACATTCGCACTGGGGTGTATGTTGGCGATTGTTATTTCCTTTCAAAAAGATTTTATTTTGGGGGACCTGCGGGCTCTTTTTAATATAATTGCGATAGGTTTGTGTCTGTTTTCCGTTCTTTATGGTGTTGGGTGGGTGTTTGCGTGGCGAGATCCTGTAAAGCTAAAGAAAACATATATGATTGGTTCTGGAGTTAATAATACGGGGCTTTGCGCTGGAATTGCCGTTCTATACTTCCCGTCTGATGCTGTTTTATTTACAGTGGCGGTTGAAATCCCTTTTATTATGATGCTTATGCTTTTAAAGGTTTATACGGATAGGGCGCATGACTGAATTTGAGATGATAGAGCGGTATTTTGTACCCCTGACTATGGGGCAGGCGGGAGCAGCGGGTTTGCGCGATGACGGCGCGGTTGTTGATATTCCAGATGGGCATCAGTTGGTTGTGACCAGTGATACCCTTAATGCAGATACGCATTTTTTGATAGATGAATTGCCAGAAAATATTGCGCGTAAGGCGCTTCGTGTGAATTTATCTGATCTTGCGTCAATGGGGGCGAAGCCGTTGTGTTATCAACTTAATTTAGCCTTTTCTGAAAAACCTTCTGATGCTTGGCTTTCGGCGTTTTCAAATGCGTTGCAAGAGGATAATGAGTATTATGGTGTGTATTGTTCGGGCGGGGATACGACTTCTATTAAGGGTGGGTATTTATCGATTTCTATTACCGCAATGGGGGTTGTGCCAAAGGGTCGTGCAGTGCGCCGTGGTGGCGCAAAAGATGGTGACTTATTGATTGTAACTGGCGAGATTGGCGATGCGGCGCTTGGCTTAAAGGCGATTAGGGCAGGGCGAGAGAATGATTTTCCGATCGCTGTTTCTCGGTATCGTGTGCCAGAGCCAAAAGTGATGGCGTTTGATGCTATGCAGAAATATGCGAATGCGGCGGCGGATGTGTCGGATGGATTGCTTGCAGATATGGCGAATATTGCAGAATCCTCGGCTTTGGGTGTGGAAATTGATCCGTCAAAAGTGCCGATTTCAAAAGACGTACAGCGCGCGCTTGTGGAAAACTTTATCTCATGGCAGGAGATTTTATCCTCAGGTGATGATTATGAGCTGATTATGGCTATTTCTAAAGGGGTGATTGATGAATTGCAATATGAACTGCAAAAAAATGATATAAAATCGTCTGTTATTGGAGAATTCAGAAGTAATATTTTAGGAGTTTCGATTTTGAATACGTTGACGGATCGTATTGATGTTAAAACCTTTGGCTGGAAACATTTTTGAAAGGATGTACGTTTTTTATTGTGTTTTTGCCGATTCGGCTGTTGGTAACTTTGTGAGTATTATGTTAGTAAAAACAGGCTTTGGACGTAATTAATTTGGTGGTTTTTCGGTGTTTTCCATTGCTCTGCCTCTTGCCTTTGCGTAAAGTTAGGCGTAAAACTCTACGCAAGCGTTTATTACGCTCTTAAAAAAATCTGTTTTTTGAAAATTTTATATTATTGAAAGAGACACAAAATCATGACTCAAATCGTTGTTCCAACACTTGGTGAATCCGTAGCCGAAGCGACTGTCGCGCAGTGGCTTAAAAAAGAGGGCGAGGCCGTTAAAGCCGATGAGCCGATTGTTGAGCTTGAAACTGATAAAGTGACATTGGAAGTCAATGCGCCTGCGGATGGTGTGATTATGAAGATTGCCGTTGGTGAGGGCGATACCGTTGAAGTTGGTGCAATATTGGGTGAGATGGAAGTCGGGGCGGTTGCCAATGATAGTGCGCCTGCTGCTAAGAAGGAAGAGCCGAAGGCTGCTCCTGCGGCGGCGGTTGAGACGAAAAAGGCGGCAGCGCCAAGCGCGGATGCAAAGACATCGCCTGCGGTTCGTAAAATGATTGGTGATAACAATTTGGATGCCTCTAAAATCCCTGCGAGTGGGAAAGACGGACGCATTACGAAAGAAGATGTTGAGAAGTTTTTGGCTAGTGGCGCGGGTAAATCTTCTACTCCTACGTCGGCTGTTGATGCTGGCCCACGTGAAGAGCGCGTGAAGATGTCGAAGCTTCGTCAGGTGATTGCACGCCGTTTGAAAGAGGCGCAGAATACTGCGGCTATGCTCACCACGTTTAACGAGGTGGATATGGGGCCTGTTATGGCGCTCCGAAGTGAATATAAGGATATTTTTGAGAAGAAGCACGGTATTAAGCTTGGCTTTATGTCGATCTTTATTAAGGCGGCGGTTCAGGCGCTTAAGGAGTTTCCTGCGATTAATGCAGAAATTCAGGGTGATGAGCTTGTTTATAAAAACTATTATAATATCGGTGTCGCCGTTTCAACGCCGCAGGGTTTGGTTGTTCCTGTGATCCGCGATTGCGATAAAAAGAGCATGGCAGAAATTGAATCAACAATCGTTGATTTCGGTAAGCGCGCCCGTGATGGTAAGCTTTCTATGGATGAAATGAGCGGTGGTACATACACGATTACCAATGGTGGTGTGTTTGGCTCGTTGATGTCGACGCCGATTTTGAATACACCGCAATCTGGTATTTTGGGTATGCACACCATTCAAAAGCGCCCGATGGTGATGAAGGATGGTTCAATCGAGGCGCGCCCGATGATGTATTTGGCGCAGTCTTATGACCACCGCATTGTTGACGGCCGTGAAGCGGTTAGCTCTCTTGTGCGTATCAAGCAGGCACTTGAAGATCCGCAGCGTTTGTTGCTGGACGTTTAATAGTTTTTTGTGAATTTATAAAAAGCCCTTCGATTTGGAGGGCTTTTGACTTTTTTGTGGGATGCATGATAAAAGTATAAAAACAAAAGCGGATATTAATATGTCATTATCAGAAGAGCAAAAAGCAGAATATTTTAAATCTGTTTGTGAAATTAATAGAATAGAACGTGTTGTAGGTGGTATTCAAAAAGGGTTTGGTAATGGTGTTTTTATAACGCCTAGTCATGTTTTGACAGCATGGCATGTTATTTCTGGGGCACAGAAAAGTGGCTTGGAGTTTTCTAATCATAAGGGTGATACCGCCAGTATGATAGACGGTGGTTATAAATCACGTAAAACAGAGCACGATTTATGTATTGTGGAGCTGGATAAAACAATAGGAGCTGATGTTTATACTAGGCCAGTAAATAGGCATTTGTTGAGTAATATTGATATTCAAAAGAACGGTCGTATAGGTACTGTGTTTGCTAAAAATATTCATGGGAATAAGGAAGTTGTGGCGGATGTTATGGGAACTCATTTTTTAAATGCGGCTCATCCTTCTTTTTCTCAAGGGGATTTGCATGATAATCCAACTGGAATGGATATTAATTCATTATCCTATTTTGAAACGCAAGAACCGTTGTTGCACCAAGGGCACTCTGGGTCTCCTATTTTGAATGATGATGGATATATTATCTCTATTTTTTCAGCTATTGCTGTAAAAGCATCTATGTCCTCTACTTCTGTTCAGGCTTCTGAAATTTTAAAGGGCTCTAATCCTCAGCAAGTTGCTGATTTTGTAGATAATTTTTTGTTCCGTCCAGAGTCGGCTCACTGTATTGATGAATTTGAAGTTTGATTAAATTTTATTACTCTCCCACAAATTCTTCCAATCATAGAGCGGGGGAACGGTTTCTTCGAATTGTAGGTGCACTGCGGCTGGCTTTAAGGGTGAAAATGCGGGGATGTGTTTGAATAGCTTATTCGTTGTCCGCGCTTCTGACCCCAGTTTTCGCTTTTTCTTTACCCCTACATATTTTGTGTTTTCGAAATAATCCCAGAAATCGCGTACGATATGCCCGTGAGTGATAAACGTATGTGTTGCGTTGCGGATGGTGCGCCAGTGGCGGTCGCTCCCTAAAACAATATAGGACGGGTATAAATTATCATATATCACGGGGTGTTCCTGCGGGTAGATAAAGGAATGCGTGCCCATGTCGTGCATTATTTTATCATAGAACTCCCAACAGGTTTTAATTGCGTCTTCTTCATGCAGGTAATCATCTTCGCAGAAATAGAGCAGCGCGTTTTGTGTGCTGCTGTCCTTGAATTGTTGATGGAGGGAATTGCCTTGCCCTGTTTCTTTTGTTGTTTTTATCGTGTGCGGGCAGGTGGCGGTTTCAACCAGTGCTTTGATTTTGTTTAAAGGCTCTGCGTCTGACCGATCATCCAGAACAATAAGTTCAATCGTTTTTCCTGTCATATGATTTTGCGCGTGGCTGATGGATTTGAGAAGGGAATTTAGGCACCTTAGCGTGTGTTCCTCTAACGTTACGCCTGTGATGCGTGCGGTTTTATCGATATTACGATTGGCACGAATGCAAGTACGCATATAGATGATCATGTGGTTTGTGTTTGCATCTTTTGTGATGTGCGGATGATCAATCGAAAGGCGCAAAGATTTGACGTTTTGCATGTTTTCGGGTGTTTCAACCGCGTTAAGTTTTAGCAAATTGGGCGTGTTAAATTTACGGATATGATACCCGAATGGCTTTAGGCTTTTTGATAATAATTTCAGGGCATCATTCATGAAATTATCTTAGGGGCGTGGGTGAGATACGCAAGATATTTTTAAATGAGTTTAAGAATATTATGATTTGTCAGTTGTTTCAAGGCCATTATCCCCCATTCATCTATGCATTTTGTTTTATCGCCAATGGATAATGAGGTGTAGCCCGCGCCGATGAGGTTTACGAATTCGCGGGAGCTTGGGGTTTGTGATGAGTAGAGATAATTCTCATCAATTTTTAGCCCATAGCGCGCGCAGGTTAGGAGTAGACGGTTGATGGGTTGAATTGTGGGTGTGTATTTGTTTTGTGCGGCGCTAATTTCCTCTGCTTGGTTTTTTGTAAGCCCCATAGAGCGGTGGCTTTGCGCGCATAAAAACGTGTATTGATCGAGGTCGCTTTTGGCGTAGCATGCGGCGAATGGAGCGTTTAGAACGGCGTGCTGTTCCTCTATCATTGCGTTGAAATGGTCTATGTGAATTTGTCCACCTTCAAGAGGGATATGATGAACGGGACGTTCAATCGGGCGAAGGATATTGGTTTGTAGCTCTCCTAATTCGTGAATTGTGCTTTGTTCACAATCCATTTCAAAAACTTGAATTCCTGCGCTTTGAAGGATGGGGAGTGATATATCATCAAAGAATGGTTTGAGCTTTTTTCCTAAAGGTGTGTTGTGTGTGTGTGAATCAATATAAATGGTTTTGATGCGTGCCTCTGCCATGATTTTTGCGCAGTTGGGGCAGGGAAGGTCTGTGACATAAATTTCCGCGCCATCGGTGGCGGGGGCCTTTAAAATTGCGGCAACCTCGGCGTGGACAGTTGTGCTGGCTTTGCCGAGTTTGGTTTCGCGTCCGATATGTTGTTCCAATAAAGGCGGCCAGTGATTGGCGTGGGCAATCGCATAGAAATGATCTGAATTATCATAACCACAGATCAGTGCTCCAACCTTATGTGTTGGATGGAGGCTTTTTTCTTCCGCTTCAAGGGCGAGTTTCATGTGGTCGAAAGGCGTTTTTATCATGATAATATATCCATTGATATAAAGAGTATATAGCAGGGGTTAAAGCTTTGTTAAAGTTGTATATTCTAGTTATATTATTTATTTGTAATAAAAGTTTGCGTGATACAAAAAATATATGTTACGAGGGTGTGTGCTTTAGGGCGATAATATAATAATGTATCAAAAAAATAGAGAGAGCGCAGTGGGGGATATGGTCGGCTTATTATCTTTGTTGGATGATCTGGCGTATGTTGATGGTTTATTGGATAAGGTTTTAAGTGGAGAGAAGCCTTATCTTGACCCCGATATTTCAAAAGAAAAGCTTTTCATCGATTATTTACATGCGCTTTATCCAGATGATTTTGATCAGGTGATGTATCGGAGTTTGGATACCCGCCCAGAAGGCTATTATATAACGCCGGAGCAAGTTAAGCGCGGTGGGGAGCCGCGTGTTCAAGAAATTAATACGAAGGTTCACCCTCTTCATGATGATTTTTTTAAAACAAATCATGTGATTTTTGGCCGGGCCTCTAAGGTGCATCTTTATAATTTTACGGTTGCGGGTGGTGATATGCATTTCCGCGATCCTCGTGATTATCATCAACTCTATGAACGTTCTCCGAATCTTATGTTACATGCAAAAGGAGATGTTGTTTCCTTATCTCAAACCATAAAAATTTTAAGGGGTGTTGTGGGAGGAAAAGATAATGGTGAACGTGCAATTCTTATTGATAATTCAACTGAACGGTTTACGCCTGTCCTGAAGATGTTGGGCTTAGATTATCAGGAGGCGGTTGATAATTTAAACGAAATTTTTGAAAGAAATTCACAGTTTGTGCGCTTGGCTGTTGTTGAGGATAAAAATACTGCTATTGGTCGGATGAAGGCAATCGCATTCGATGCAGAGAAAAAGCTTTCACCATTACCGCAAATTATTCCTGATAACACTTTTCAAGCAACCAGCAGTCAGGAAAAAATCGAGGATGTCAAACGTGCATTAAGTGATCAGCGGTCGAAGATGAATATAAGGGACGCAAAAGTTATTGGTGGTCAGAGTGAGCACGATCCTGAATTTCAGTTTACATTTGCGGGTAATAATTTTGCGAAGGGTTTGTTGACTGTTCAAGATAAACAAAAAAACCCGCATGTTGATGAGGTTCTGAACTCTATGGGACTCACGCGTGAGCAGACTGGGCTTTTGTTTTACGATGGAGGGGAGCTTTATGCCGAGCGTGGTTTGCGTGATACAGAGGCTTTTCAACCTTATCTCAATCAATCTCATTTTTTGTCGGAATTTCCAGGAGCGGATACAAAGCCTGTATCACAATCGGTTGGAACAAACGCCGATTTTTATAAAGTCGTAGAAAATGGTCTACAGGAAATAATAGAAAAAGAGGGGAGAGAAGTCGATACACGCGTACTTGATAATTGCGTTGTTATGTCTATGCCTCTTGATCAAGAGGATTGGGATAACCCTAGATATTATGCATATAAGGCTACAACTGTTCAGGAGTTTGAGTTTAGCCCTGATCCGATGATTTCTGCTAATAATATTAATCCTGAATTTAAAACACAAAGGCATTTTCAAAAGCCAGTTGGACGTATTGAAACACTGGCGGAATTAGAAGATGAAAATGATCCATGGATGAATAAAAATCTTGCGATTGCAAAAGCGATACGCGGTTTTTCGGATGCAGCGCGCGTGCCAAAGCGTAAGATTGATTTGAAAGCAGAGTTTGATAAGGTTAAAGATACAGTTGTTCATTGTCCTCATCCTATCCCAGAGGAAGGTGAAATTAAAATCCGCGAAAAACTGGCAAAGGCAGGTTTGCAGTTTTCTGTCCGTAAAGATCAGATGCGTTCAATCGCCGATATACGTGATACGGTGAATAATGCAAATGCCTTGTTGTTTCCAAATATTATCATGGAAAAAGACAAACATTTTTGGGTTAATCGCGTGCTTATGCCAGCGAGTGCCGTGGTTGATAAGCAATTAAGTGGCGTTCAGCTTCCTATCGCATTCTTGCGTGATGGGGATAAGCTTACTGAATTTGAAAGGATGGCCAATCATTATAAGCGCGCAAACATGGTTGCACAGAATGTGCGTCATCTTTATCGCGGGGCGGATAAGGTTAGAAAAAATGCCAACTACATTAAAGAAAGGCTTTTGTTTAGTGAGGATTTTGGTTGTTTTACAAAGCATAAAAAAATAGCCTTGCCAAAGCGGTCTAAAGCCGTTGTGTTTTTGGAATCAGCGTCTTCAACCCATGAGGTTGATTTGCAGAATGCTTATGAGCTTCCTGTGAATTGTGGTTTAAATGGGCTTGATAATGTAAGTGGTTTTGGGATGTCGGGGCCAATGGGGATGGTGTCTTGGGCGGGGCTACAGCTGCGCCGTGAGGGATGGAGTGATCATGTGGTTATGGGAGCGCAAGATCCGAATGCGATGAAAACAGAAGGTGCGCCGTTTGATGCGATGCGTAAAATTATGGGGGGCGGATATGGTGTTGTATCGCCGGATATTTTTGAACGGATGTGGCAAATGTTACAAATGGATGAATTACAAAAAGATCCAGCTATGGAAACGATTTCTGTTGCACAAGGGTGTGGCATTGGTGGTTTGCAGGAAATATCGTTTATTATGGCTTTGAAAGAGCTTGGTGTGGCGGGTGCCGATCGTATTCATTTGATTATTGAAAATGCCGAACGTGAGTTACCGAGTGGCATCATCGCCCCGCATGATGAATTGCTTGAAATTATGGAGCAGCGCGGTGATTTGAATGCAGGGACTAATGTTTATGCAACGTCTACACCACGGGAAACATTGATAGAAATTGGTGAGATACAAGACCAGAATATGATTTATGTCCCTGTTCAAAACCCTGTTGAAACAATTCATCCGTTTGAAGAGGTTAAAAACCCGCTTTATAATTGGTTGATGGATTTGGGGGGATGGACATCACCTCATCCGACAATTCGAGAAGCTGTTGAAAAGCACGCCCTTGATCATCAGTTTGAAGATTATGATATCGCCTGATTATCGTCTTTCACGGTTGCACAAGTTTATCGCATGTTTTATAAGCGTGATCGTAAGGTTTTTTTATGATTGAACATAAGGTTTAGGCGAAAAATGTCAAAAAAATTTGAAGTTGTTATCATTGGTGCTGGTCCTGGTGGGTATGTTGCGGCTATACGCTGTGCGCAACTTGGAATGAAAACGGCAATAATAGAAAAGCGTAAAACGCTTGGCGGGACATGTTTGAACGTTGGGTGTATACCATCGAAGGCATTGCTTAGTGCGTCTGAAAAATATGAGGATGCAGGGCATCATATGGCGGAGATGGGAGTTGAGTGTAAGCCGAAGCTTAACCTTAAAAACATGATGAAGCATAAAGATGCGGTTGTTTCTGACAACACCAAGGGCATTGAGTTTTTGATGAAAAAGAACAAAATTACGAGCATTACTGGCGCGGCGGAAATCGTTGAAGCAGGTAAAGTTAAGGTTGGTAAAGATACTTACGAAGCTGATAATATTATTATTGCGACGGGGTCGGATGTTATATCACTTCCGAATATTGAAATTGACGAGAAGCGCATTGTGTCTTCTACGGGCGCGCTTGAGCTCTCCGAAGTGCCGAAGAAAATGGTAGTGATTGGCGGCGGCGTGATTGGGTTAGAGCATGGTACCGTATGGCGTCGTTTGGGCGCGGAGGTGACCGTTGTTGAATTTATGGATAATATCCTGCCTGGCATGGATAATGAAATCCGTAAAGAGGCGAAGAAATTGTTCGCTAAGCAAGGGATTGACTTGAAGCTTTCGTCTAAAGTAACGGGCGCGAAAACATCTGCCAAAGGTGTTGAGCTTTCGGTTGAGCCAGCCGCAGGTGGAAAAGCCGAAACGGTTAAGGCGGATGTCGTTTTGATGGCGATTGGTCGTAAGCCTTACACAGATGGTCTTGGTCTTGAAAAAGTAGGTATTAAATTGGACGAACGTGGACGAATCGAAACAGATGAATTTTTTGAAACATCTGTCGAGGGGATCTTTGCGATTGGTGATGTCATTAAGGGGCCGATGCTTGCGCATAAGGCGGAAGATGAGGGCGTTGTATTGGCGGAAATTCTGGCAGGGCAAAGTGGTCATATTGATTATGATTGCATCCCTGGTGTTGTTTATACTTGGCCAGAAGTGGCAAGTGTGGGCAAAACCGAAGAGCAGCTTAAAGAAGTAGGCGTTAAATATAATGTCGGTAAATTCCCGTTTATGGCGAATGGTCGTGCACGTGCAATGGGTGCGACGGACGGCTTTGTGAAAATATTGGCTGATGCGCAAACTGATCGCATTTTGGGCGCGCATATGATTGGGCCGAACGTTGGTGACCTGATTTCCGAAGTTGTGACTGTGATGGAATTTCAAGGAACATCCGAGGATATCGGTCGCACTTGTCATGCACATCCAACATTGACGGAAGTGGTGAAAGAGGCAGCGCTTGCGGTGCATAAACGCCCAATCCATATATAAGGGGGCTTTATGCCTAAACCAGATTTGAAAGTTTTCAATAATCTTTCCTTGCAAGCGCGTGATGAGTATAAGCGCCTTACGTTGGCGGTTATTGATAATCAGGCGGAACGTCTTGAAATGGGCGGCGATAGTTCCTTGCATGATTTTTACGAGGGAAATGTCTTTGCCGTTGCGCGGCACTTGGATATTCCTCTGCGCTCTCCATTTGATAAAATGGATGATGATCATTCGTTTGAGATTTTTTCTACCACCCCAGAAGAATGTTTAACGGTTTAGTTTGCTGCCTGGTTTTTTATCGAAATCAGGGTTTACTACTTTTTTTACCGTATAGCTATCAACACTCAGGCAATGTGATGTACTTATTCTATCGGCAAGGTCCTGGTTTATATTTGAAATGGTCAATGTGACCGTGTTTTTTATAAAGTTAATGTCGCGCTTTATATCTGTGTAGGGAACGCGTACTTCTGGGCAATCTTTAATGTCACCAGTTTTAATTTTGCCTTGATATGTCAGGGCGATTGTTTTCCCTTTATGGCTCATTATTTTCCCTGATTTTTCGTAGGCTTGGTTCAAGTCGAGGATGGCTTTTTGGGCAATAGCGTCATAGCGCGCATGATCAACAGAGATTGTTAAGACATCTATTTCCAATGATATGTTATATTGAATAACTGGTATAGATATAACAGCAGGAGGTGGAGGGAGTGCGTGCATTTTATATCCATTTCAATTTTTTGAATAGAGCAAGCAGGCCGATGCCGACGCCGACGCATAACAGGCATACAATCCAGAAGGCTGCGCCGTTATCCGCGCCAGGCATTCCACCAACGTTAATGCCTAGTAGTCCTGTTAAAAATCCGAGAGGAAGAAATACGGCTGCGACCACCGAAAGCACGTACATATTCTTGTTCATTTTGTCTGACATGATATTGGCTAGCTCATCCTTTATAATGGATGCGCGTTCACGGATGGCGTCTAAATCTTCGATATAGCGTGTAACGCGATCAAGATTTTCATGGATTTGGCGTTGATGCGTTGGGTCTATCCAGCGGAGCTTGCTCGTATACATGCGGCTAAGGACGTCTTTTTGGGGGGCGATGTATCGCCTTAAGACGATTGCCTTTTTACGTATATCGATGATTTCGTGTCGAAATGCAGTGTCGGGTTTTTCGATGATTTCTTCTTCCACCTGATCTGTGCGGTCATCTAGCTCACGAAGGACAGGTTCCATGCGTTCAAATAATCTGGTGCAGAGCATATTGATAAAATCACTGGCGTTTTTTGCGCCTGTACCATCTTCCAAGCGTGCGCGCATATCACTAATGGCTTTTAATTTTCTGTTTCTGGTTGATATGATACGGTTTTCGTCAATCCAAAGGCGAATGGAAATCATGTCTTCGGGATTGGCGTTTTCATTCAGATTTACCCCACGTAAAATAACAAGCATGCCATCTTTTATTTCTGTAATGCGCGGACGAGTTTCCGTAGCGAGTAGGGCATTTAGAATATACGGGTCAAGATAGGATACGTTTTCCTCTAACCATCCACGGGTTTTAGGATGTGTGGCATCAAGGTGAACCCATGCCAAGGTCGTTGCTTTGAGTTTTTTGGTTATATCATCACCGCTTAAGGGGGTGCCTGTTCCGTCTCCTTTTATTTCATATGCACAAAGTATTTGGGATGAATTTGTCATGATTGTAGGCTTTCCTGAGTATTTTGTGTTGTGGTTGAGCGCGGATGGGCGGCCTTATATATACGCATCATTTCTTCGGCATTAACATCCGTATAACGCTGCGTTGTGCTTAAGGATGCATGTCCGAGGAGCTCCTGGATCTCTCGTAAATTTGCACCATTTTGCAAGAGATGTGTGGCGAAGCTGTGGCGTAGGGCGTGAGGTGTTGCATTGGCGGGTAGGCCAAGGATGCCGCGTATATCGCGCATAGATTTTTGTGCGATACCTTGATTAAGACGTGCGCCGCGTGCGCCGATAAAGAGGGGGCATTCTATTGATTTTGGATAGGGATATATGTCTAAATATTTTTGTAGGGTATTCTCAACAATTTTAAGAACGGGGATCTGGCGTTGTTTGTTCCCCTTACCTATGACGCGCAGGAAGCCATCGCGCGGAAAGTCTTCTATATTCAGGGATAGCGCTTCATTAATCCTTAGGCCGCAGCCATATAGAAGCATGAATAAAGCCGTGTTTCGGAGTGACATCCAGTCTTTTATTTCTAGGGCGCCAGCTTCTTCGATGAGGGTTTGTGTGTGCTCAGTGTTAAGGGCACGTGGAATTTTGTGGGGGAGCTTTGGACTGCGAAGGGTGTTGATGGCGGCGTTGTGCATGATGCCTTGCTTATCAAGCCAGGTTAGAAAATTTTTAATTCCAGAGAGGGAGCGTGCGCGTGAAGCATTGCTTGTACCATCCATTGCCTTTCTTGACATCCATCCCCGAAAGTCTCGAATGGATATTTCGGATAAATCATTGAGTGAGGGTTGTCTTGCCAGATGATCGTGCAGAAATGTGATGAAATGTGAGATATCCGCATGATAGGCGCGTAAAGTATGGGGGGACATGTTTTTTTCATAGCGCAAATAATCGCTCCAACGTTGGAGTTGTGCGGATAAATCTGCGGCGCAAAGGGCGAGAATATGTTGTTTCATTTGGGGCTTATGTTCATTGAATTCTTGTGGATTTTATTGTAACAAATCCTTATGCTGTTTTATAGAAAATAATAAATGTGGTGATTGATTTGGATAGAGAAACAAAGAAAATTCGCGATGCCGTTCAAGATATTAATAGCAACTTGAGAAATGCGGGTATTTCGAATTTACGATTGAATTATCTTGACTGTACGGAAATGTTATCAGATCAGTTCGCGCAGAAGGCTGGAATGCTTGTTCATCGTATTGAGTGCAAACGTGATGGACATATGACTGGTGCGCCTATTGAAAAGTTAGGTACTGTTTTTGTGCATCATGCAGGTGAACAATATCTGTCTCACGCGGATAAAAGCGCAACTCATATACGTGAGTCTGGGTTTTTTGGTTCGTTTTCATCTGATGATTCAGTGCGTGAAAGTATTAATGATAGCTTGATTGATCATTTGCTCGATTTAGATGATGGGGCGAGTTATTTGCTCTATTTGGAAAACCTACCGTAACGCAATTATTGTCGGGGGATATCCAGCCAAGAGCGGAAAGAGCGTTCAATCACTCGGGCGAGGAAGAGAACCTGATCTGTGGCTTGCCCTTGTGCGAACATATTTGGATCACGGCTGCCGAAGGCGATGACTGCGGGGGGGGTGCTCATGGAAATATCAACGCGCAGTAAGATTTGAGAGGCAACAAGCGCTGCGCCGCCGCCATAAATGGCTTCTATGCCGCTGATGTTATCTTGTAAGAGGATATTTGTGCCGTTCATCCATTTGTCTATCGTGCCTGTGGGGACAATGCGGATACCGCTTTGTTGGACATGGGGGATGGATGTGTCCTCGGTTTCAACCACCAGAACGGAAATATCAACATCAAGTAGGGCGGATAAATCCATGGTAATACAATGGATGAAATCGTCGAAACTACGGGCTTCGAGAAGTCTTAAAACAGCGCGGTGTACGCGTTGTTGATTGTTCATATTGGAGCGCGCGTTTTCCACGATTTCACGGGTTGAGGTTATAACCTCTTCTTTATCGGCCTTTAAGCGCTCTATCATATAGCTTTGAAAATCGGCGATTCCTTTGCCGCTTACCGTTGCGGGGGGGTGAAGAAGTTCGCAAGCCTGTGGATTTGACTTTAGGAATTCGGGGTTGTTCCGCAAGTATTGAATTATCTCTTCTGCGGTGAGTGCTGTTTGGGGCATGTCTCGAATCAGTGTTGTCATGTTTAGATTTTAGCAAAAATTAGAACTTTTAGGAATATCGTATTGTTTTATACCCACAAAGGAAAACCGCCGATTTATTTTTATCGGCGGCTCTGATGTTTTGTTTACAAAATACTCTGTCCTGTTTTTGCCCAATCGGCAACGAACGCCGCAAGGCCTTTATCAGTTAATGGGTGGTTATAGAGTTGTTTGATCACACTTGGTGGCGCGGTCATAACATGTGCGCCCATTTTCGCCGATTCGATTATGTGCATCGGATTACGAACGGAGGCAACGAGGACTTCGGTGTCGTATTCGGGGTAATTGCTGTAGATCGTGCAGATGTCAGCAATCAGATCAAGGCCTTGTTGAGAGATGTCATCAAGGCGACCAACGAAAGGTGATATAAACGCCGCTCCAGATTTCGCCGCGAGGAGTGCTTGCCCAGCAGAGAAGCAAAGCGTTACATTGACCATTGTTCCATCATCGGAAAGCTCTTTACATACCTTAAGGCCAGCAGGTGTTAATGGGACTTTCACTGCAACGTTATCGGCGATTTTACGAAGGACTTCGGCCTCTTTACGCATAGTTTCGTAATCAATAGAGGCTACTTCGGCGCTGACGGGGCCACGGACAACTTTTGTGATGTCTTTAATCAGGGGAAGAAATTCTAGTCCTGATTTCGCGATAATCGATGGATTGGTTGTTACACCGTCCAATAGGCCGTAATCGGCAAGCTCTTTAATTTCTTCAATATTGGAGGTGTCTGCGAAAAACTTCATACTTCATTATCCTTTTGCGGTTTTGTAATTTGGGGTATAGCTAATCATATGCAGGATAATTTTCAAGCAAAACTCTTTGACGAGCCAGAAGATAATTCACCGTCTGTTGGTGCGGTGCGTTCTGTGGCGGTGTTATTACCGTACCCCGTTGATAAGGCCTATGATTATATCGTGCCTGGTGGTTTGGATGTGGTTCTTGGTGATTATGTTTGTGTACCCCTTGGAAACCGTGAGGTTACAGGTGTTGTGTGGGGCACGGGCGCGGGGGATGTGAATCCCGCAAAACTAAAACCTATTATTTCAAAATTCTATTTGGAGCCGATGATGGATGAGGCGCGCCAATTTATTGATCGTGTGGCGCGTTATACGGTGTCGATGAAGGGTTCGGTTTTGAAAATGTCACTCAGCGCCCCTGCGGGGCTCATCCCGCCGAAGCCGTCAACGGGATATTGTGTATCAGGATTGCAAGCAGGTAAATTAACTCCGCAACGGCAAAGGGTTATGGCGGTTATGGCGGATGGACGGGTGCGTAGTGCCAGTGAGATTTCTGATCTTGCAGGAGTGAGTGCGGCGGTTGTTAAGGGATTGGCGGAAAAAAAACTATTGGAAACTGTGAGTCTCGTATCACCATGCCCATGTGTTGATCCAGACCCCGAAGGGTATTTGGCGGACTTATCCGAAGATCAACAAATGGTGGCGGATGAACTGTGTGATGATGTGCGAAGCGGTGAGTTTCGTCCAAGTCTTTTGGATGGTGTAACGGGCGCAGGAAAGACGGAAGTGTATTTCGAGGCCGTGGCCGAAGCATTAAAGGCGGGTAAGCAGGTGGTGATTATGCTGCCTGAAATTGCGTTGTCGAATGCATTTCTTGATCGGTTTCGAATGCGCTTTGGGTGTGCCCCCGCGTTGTGGCATTCACATTTAACACCAGCGCAAAGGCGTGATGCGTGGCGCGGTGTGGCGAGTGGTGATACCCGCGTGGTAGTTGGTGCGCGATCTGCTTTGTTCTTGCCGTATCAAAAGCTTGGCCTGATCGTGGTGGATGAGGAGCATGATCAAGCGTATAAGCAAGAAGATGGCGTGATTTATCATGCGCGGGATATGGCCGTTTTGCGGGCATCTATTGGGAAGTTCCCTGTGGTTTTGGTTTCGGCTACGCCCTCATTGGAAACCATGATGAATGCGTGGGATGAAAAATATAAGCATTTGATTCTTGAAAGCCGTTATGGTGGGGCGAGTTTGCCTGAAATATCTGTGGTGGATTTGCGCGAGGATAAGCCAGAGCGGCAATGTTTCCTGTCCAAAACGATGGTTGATGAGGTGCAGAAAACTCTGGATGCGGGGGAGCAAGCGTTGCTGTTCTTGAACCGCCGTGGCTATGCGCCACTTACATTATGTAGAACATGTGGGCATCGGATGGAATGCCCGCGCTGCACCGCTTGGTTGGTGGAGCATAAACGGAGTGGGAAGCTTCATTGTCATCATTGTGGATTTTATGCTGCTATCCCGAAACATTGTCCGTCTTGTGATGATATGGACAGTTTCGCGGCTTGTGGCCCGGGGGTGGAGCGGATATTTGATGAAGCCAAAGCGTTATTCCCTGATGCGCGGGTGATGATTTTGGCGAGTGATATGGCGGAAAGCCCCGAAGAGCTTAAGGCTATGTTGAACCGTATCGCGAATAATGAGGTTGATATTATTATTGGGACGCAGATTATCGCGAAGGGGCATCACTTTCCGAATCTGACCTTTGTGGGTGTTGTGGATGCAGATTTGGGGCTTAAGGGCGGTGATTTGCGTGCGGCAGAGCGGATATATCAATTGCTTAATCAGGTGGCGGGGCGCGCGGGGCGTGAAAAGGATAAGGCGGGGCGGGTGCTCCTACAAAGTTGGATGCCTGAACACCGTATTATGAAGGCGATGCAGGGTAGTCGTGATGACTTTTTAGAGGTCGAAGCGGGGGAACGTGAGACCGCGCATATGCCGCCATTTAGCCGTCTTGTCGGGATTATTGTTTCGGGCAGAGAGGAATCGCAGGTTATCGACGTTGCGAAGGCCTTGGGGAAAACCTCACCACAAGGGATGAGCGAAAGTGGGCATAAGATACAAACGCTTGGTCCCGCGCCTGCGCTCTTTGCGCGGCTTCGTGGACGGCATCGGCATCGTTTGCTCGTGCGGGCGGATAAGGGCGTGAACGTGCAGGCCACTGTGGCGGCGTGGGTTAATGGGGTGAAAGTGCCGTCGACGGTGCGGGTTTATATCGATATCGACCCCCAAAGCTTCCTTTAGTTATATGGCTTTATCCTGTGACATCGTTATTCGTCGCTTACGTATTGTTATACGCTTCGCTTCTTATGCCTCGTCACATAATAAATTCATATAACTATCTGTATGAATAGATTGTTATTTCGAAAATTTCTTTTTCCAAATTTTATATTCGCGTTGAAACGGGTAGGTGAGCCAGCCGAGATAAGCCAAGCGTGGGAAATCTTTTTGTTCGATGGCTGATAACCCTGTTGCGGGGGGGAGTTCTTCGGGGTGGTAATATGTGCCGAATAAAATATCCCAAAACGGAAATGCGCCGCAGAAATTTTTGTCATATGCCGATTTTACGGTGGCGTGATGCCAGCGATGATAATGTGGTGATGCAATGAGATAGCGAATGGGTGGTGGAAATTTTATATCCATATTGATATGGGTGAAGTAATTCATTAGGCGCGCGAGGATCATTGCGCCGAGGAATCCTGCTCCACTGAAGCCGAAAATATACAATACAAAAGTATCAAGAAGTGCGGCAGCGAGGAGATCAATGGGATGGAGGCGCAGCGAGGTGAGCCATGTGATTTGATCGGCGCTGTGATGGAGCGAGTGGTATGACCACATATAACGATGGGTGAAGCGATGCCTCCAATAGGTGGAAAGATCGAGTATAATTGCACCTAAGACGATTTGTATGATGATTGGTAGAGCTTCTATATTTGGCGCTAATAATTGTTCGCCTAAAAGGGGGCGCAGGCTCATATTTAAAAGCATGACTGCTAAAAACGCATTGATGGGGATGAAGACAAAAATATTGATAGAGGCAAGGAATGCCTCGTTTTTGAGGTCGTCTTTAAAAAAGGGCGTGTCTTTTTCCGCAGGGCGAATGCGTTCAATGAAGAAAAATATCACGCCGAATATTAGAATCTCAAGTATATCTAAGGATTTTGAGTTGAGAAAATCATATATTTCAGACATCTTATTCTTTCTTAATTATCGTCTATGTAAATTGCGCCTGCCTCGAGATTTTCAAAATGCTTGTAAATATAAACAAAATTTGAATTTTCTGATTGGCTTTTTGTCCATATCTTATAGTCATTATGGGCATCATGTCTTGAAATATAAGGGAAAACAGACCGCAACGTGTTGTCTATGTTTTTTGAAAAAATATTGTTGAAATTTGGTGATAGAATAAAATTACTAACTAAAACCCCTTTATCATTCAGGTGCTCTTTGATTTCTGTGAAAAACTCTTGGGTCACAAGGTGTTCTGGGATGCTTAAGCCACCTAAATAGGCATCAAGTAAGATGATATCGAATTTTTTATTTGTGCTGCCTAGGTAGGCGCGCGCGGGAAGAGGGTAGAATATTTTGTTGGGCTTTAATTTTTCCTTCAGGATATATTTTTCGGAAATTTCTTTTAAGTCTTTATCAATATCAATATAGACGAAGTTGTTTTTTTTATCGTTATGGCCATATGTGAAGCCGCCTGCACCAATGATCAGTACGTCTTTTGGGGCGGCGGTTTCGGGGATAGCCTCTATCGTGATTTTTTCCGCAAATTCAATGTATTCATGCTTTTCTGTTGTTTCTTTTGCGTATTTTGAGGAGTCATTGTTGTTGATGATAAGATGTGGGATTTCATTGTTTTCTTCATCCAATGTCATGATCATCATTGTGCTGTATTTATTGTTTTTAACAATGTGTAGCATTTCCATTATTTGATTTGAATTGATCATAATAGAAAAGCCGAACATCCCTAAAATAATCAATGTTTTGGTACGCATATTTTTTTTTGCGAGCATAAGAACTAGAATGCTCATTAATGCGAATAATACGCTTACCGTGTGGTGGGTGCCTATATATTGCATCAAGACAAGTGTTGTTATTATTGAACCTCCAAATGAGCCGAGTGTTGAAAAGCACAGCATTTTCCCTGTGATCTGAGATAGGCGTTCTTTTGAAAAATAATTACTGATGAGAGGAACGGTTTGCCCCAGTAAAAATACAGGGGTTACAATAAAGAACAGGCAATAAAGAGTGGTTTGGATGATGTTGTTTTCTATTCCTGCCTCATCCATGGCGAAGAAGAAGAATTGCAGTATAAAGTAGCTTAGGGCTGGAATAAGAAATGCCGCGGATATAAGAATATTGTTTATTAATTTTGTGCGTATGGTTCGGTATGTCCCATCGGGACGCTTTTTTTTGAAATTGCCGCCCGCATGGTATCCAATTGCAAGGGGCATAAGTACGGCGGCAATAATAATTGAGATCGTGTCTGTGCCACTGCCGACGAAGGGGATTGTCAGGCGTATAGCCATGAGCTCAGACGACAGGACGATAAAACCTTCCAGAATTATTATCACAAACAGGAATAGTGTGTTTTGAAGCCGTGTCATTTGTTTTTTTCTCCGCTTTTATCTTATGGGGTCAGCTTCTTTGGCTTATCGTAGAAAACCGTATTCACATTATCGGTGTAAATATGCCCTTCATCATAGTTTCCTTCGTGACGATAGATATAGGCCACGTTTGCAGGCAGTGTGGTGCTCTCTGACCATAGATTATATTGTTCATCAATCACGACGCGGGAAATATGTGGGAATACGGAGCGCAGCGTGTTGTCAATATTTCGTGAAAATGGGTTGTTGAAATTTGGCGATACAATGAAGTTCGTCATTAATATAGCATCTTCTTTTAGATGTGTTTTAACCTGTTCAAAGAATTCTACAGTTATCAGATGTTCGGGGACACTAATTCCGCCAAGATAAGCATCCAGATAAATGACATCATATTTTTGTTCTGTAGAGGATAGGAAACCGCGTGCAGGTTTTGGGACGAATTGTTTGTTCTCTCCGATGGGTTCTTTCAGGATATATTTCTCCGCAATGGGGAGGAGGTCCTTGTCGATATCAACATATGTGTAGTGGTTGATTTTGTCTTCATGGCCAAATGTAAAGCCGCCCGCACCGATAACAAGAATGTTACGCGGGGTTTCTGAATACATGATGGGGTTGATGGCGATGCGTTCGGCAAACTCGATATAGGGGTGCTTTTCACGCATGTCGTTATATTTTGACGAATTGTTGCGGTTTAAGAATAAGACATTATCGCCTGATTTTAGGGTGGCGGCAACAATGGTGTGGTGCTGGTTGTTTTTACGGATTTTGTATTGCTTCATAACATCGTCAGAGTTGAGATACATGGCGCCGAATGCCAAAACCACACTGATGATTATGGGGGCGGAAGTTTTTTTCTTACTGAGCAGAATGACAAGAAATGCCATGAGTATGAAATTCAAGCTTACGGTGTGATGAACGCCAATGGTGGGCATCAGGGCGAGGGTTGCGAATATCGCCCCTAAAAACGAGCCAACAGTTGAGAAGAATAGCATTTTCCCTGTGATTTTTGATAGACGCTCTTTTGAGAAAAAATTACTGACCAGTGGGACGGTTTGCCCCAAAAGATAAACAGGGATAACTAAAAATAAAGCGCTGTAAATTGTTGTTTGTATGAGGCGGTTTTCAATACCTAATGACGGTAGGCGCGTGAAAAACATGCGTAGTGCTTCGTGGCTCATTCCGATTAATAGGATGGCGGATGCAATGAGTATGTTTAATATTAGTTTTTTACGGACGGTTATGAATTGTCCGAATAATTTATGTGGTTTGAACTGTCCACCATATTGATAGCCAAAAGCGAGAGGCATAAGAACGGCTGCGATGATGATTGATACGGTGTCTGTACCACTGCCTACATAAGGAATCGTTTGTCTGATCGCAAGAAGTTCTGTAGAAAGAACAACGTAGCCTTCTATAATTATGATTATAAAAAGCAATAATGTGTGATTTAGTGTTTTCATGCGACCCCGATCAAAATTATATTGGCGCAGTATAGTATGTTTTGTTTTCAAAATAAAAGTCTTATGAGTAATTAAATGACCAAAGTTTTACCCCGTGACCTTACATCTTATGATCTTCTGAAAATGCTTGCCGTTATTTTGATGATTACAGACCATGTTGGGCATCATTTTTATCCTGATGAAATGTGGTTTCGCGTTTTTGGGCGTTTTTGTGTGCCGATGTGGTTTTTTTTGATTGGGTATGCACGGGGTGCGGATATTTCAAAAATGTTGGTGGGTGGGGCTCTTATTGTTGGTGTGTCTGCCGTTGTGGCGGGGCAGTTTATTTTGCCACTCAATATCTTGTTTACGATTATGGTTGTGCGTGTTTTTCGGGATAAGTTTGCGCGCGCGGCGTTTCATTCCGCAGAATCTCTTAGGGGGCTTTATCTTATTTTATTCTTTTTGACGTTTCCAACGGCAATATTTTTTGAATATGGTGCGATGGGGATGATGCTTGCACTGGTTGGGTATGCGGTTCGCAATAGGGATGATATTAAAACGCGTATAGAAAATAAATATATAACCCTTTATGTTTTTGCGACGTTCTTAGCGTTTTATTTGTGGCAGGGCATTGTTATGCCACATGTCTCTGGCGTGCAGGCGATTGTATTTGCGGGAGGTATTGCGTCGGTTGCGGTGTTGTTGTCGCGTTTTCGTGCTGCTGAATATGTTGATGCGGAAAAAATAATGGCGCGCTCATTTGTTCGTATCATTCAATTTTTTGGACGAAGAACCCTTGAAATATATGTGGTTCATGTTGTTTTGTTTCGGTTGGTCTGTATGTATCTTTACCCAGAAAGTTATGGTTTTTTAAACTTTCAAATTGTTCCGGCTGGCGCGCTTTCGCTATTTCATTAATGGTTTTACTAATGTTATTAAAAAAAAAGTAAAAACCGTGCTCTTCTTACTTGTCACGGCTGCGCTCGTATGCTAATTCTCCCGTCAACGTTATAAATGTAACTGCAGTATTTAAGTAAAGGATCTGACACGTGACATCGTCCATGCCGATTTCCTCTGTTGTATGTAGCCGCTATGCTGGCGCTCTTATTGATTTGGCCGAGAAAGACAAGGCCATAGAAAAAGTTCGTAAAGATATGAGCGATATACGCTTGATGATCGAATCTTCGAATGATTTAAAAGATGTTATTTACTCGCCACTTGTAAGTGTAGCAAAGCAAGAAGCCGTTGTTTTTGATATTTCTTCTAAAGCGAGGTTGCAGAAACTAACCAAGAACTTTCTTGGTGTGTTGGTTGCAAATCGCCGCCTAAGTGCCTTGCCTGGAATTATAAAAGCGTTTGAGCGTGAGATTGCTGTTCGCTCTGGTCAAGTGGAAGTTCGTGTTGAAACGGCTTCTAAAATGAGTGCCGCACAGAAAAAAAGCCTTGAAAAGAAAATTTCAACAACACTTAAAACCGAAATTAAACTTACAGAAGATGTTACTCCTGAAATTATGGGCGGGATGGTTGTGACCATTGGCTCGTACATGATTGATGATTCTGTTCGTCGTAAGTTGGAGCGTCTTGATGTCGCTCTGAAAAGTAATTCAAATCAAAATACAGTCAACTTGAAAGAGGTCGTATAATGGAAATCAAAGCAGCGGAAATCTCCGATATCTTGAAAAAACAAATTGCTGATTTCGGCGCGCAAGCCGATGTCGCGGAAATTGGACAGGTTTTGTCCATTGGTGACGGTGTTGCCCGTGTCTATGGTCTTGATAATGTTCAGGCGGGTGAGATGGTTGATTTTGCCAGTGGCGTTAAGGGCATGGCTCTTAACCTTGAGGCCGACAATGTTGGTGTGGTCGTTTTCGGAAGTGACCGTGAAATTAAAGAAGGTGATATTGTTCGCCGTACAGGTAAAATTGTTGAGGTTCCAACAGGCCGTGAACTGCTTGGTCGTGTGGTTGATCCACTTGGTAACCCGATTGATGGTAAAGGGCCGATTAAGACAAAAACATCGAGCCGTATTGAAGTTAAGGCGCCGGGTATTATTCCGCGTCAATCTGTTCATGAGCCAATGCAAACTGGTTTGAAATCTGTTGATGCGCTTGTGCCGATTGGCCGTGGTCAACGCGAATTGATTATTGGTGACCGTCAGACAGGTAAAACTGCGGTGGCGGTTGATGCGATGATTAATCAGAAGACGATTAATGCCTCTAAGAATGAAAAAGAGCATTTGTATTGTGTGTATGTGTCTATCGGTCAAAAACGCTCGACCGTGGCGCAGCTTGTGAAGGAATTGGAAGAGCAGGGCGCGATGGAATATTCTATCGTTGTGGCGGCTACGGCTTCTGATCCTGCACCATTGCAATATCTTGCGCCTTATGCTGGTGCGTGTATGGGTGAGTTTTTCCGTGATAACGGAATGCACTCTCTTGCTATTTATGATGACTTGTCAAAACAAGCCGTTGCGTATCGTCAAATGTCATTGCTGCTTCGTCGTCCTCCAGGTCGTGAAGCGTATCCTGGTGATGTTTTCTATATTCACTCTCGCTTGCTTGAGCGTGCGTGTAAATTATCCGAGGCGCATGGAAGTGGTTCAATGACGGCGTTGCCTATTATTGAAACACAGGGCGGTGATATTTCCGCGTATATCCCGACAAATGTGATTTCAATTACAGATGGTCAGATTTTCCTTGAGACAGGTTTGTTCTTTAAGGGGATTCGTCCGGCGATCGATGTGGGGGCGTCTGTTTCTCGTGTTGGTTCTGCCGCGCAGATTAAGGCGATGAAACAGGTTTCTGGTTCGATGAAGCTTGAGCTTGCACAATATCGCGAGATGGAAGCTTTCGCGCAGTTTGCGTCTGATCTTGACCCTGCGACACAGAAGTTGCTTGCACGTGGTGCGCGTTTGACGTCACTTTTGAAGCAGCCTCAATATAAGCCATTGGCGGTTGAGGAGCAGGTCGCAGTTATATTTGCGGGAACAAAAGGGTTCTTGGATAATATTCCGTTGGATCAGGTTGAGTTGTATGAGCAGCGTTTGCTTGAGGCTTTGCGTGCATCTGGTACAGAGATTTTGGCGTCTATCCGCGATGAGAAGAAAATTACGGATGAAACAGATGCTGCACTTCGTACATTTATCGAAGATTTCGGTAAGGGTTTTTCTGCTGATAAAGAAGCGGCATAAATTATATAATCGCCGATGCAGTGCTTAAATGCGTCGGCTTTTAATGAAATTTGTAGGGAACTATATTAAATATGCCAAATTTAAGAGACTATAGAGATCGTATTAAATCCGTTAAATCGACACGTAAAATTACGTCAGCGATGAAAATGGTTGCGGCCAGTAAATTACGTAAGGCACAAGAGCAAGCCGAGATGTCACAGCCTTATGCTCATAGTATGGCGGGGATGCTGTCTCGATTGGCGTCTAATGTTGTGATTAGTGCGGCTAGCCCGAAATTACTGGCGGGAACGGGGGCTGACCAAAATCATCTTTTGATTGTTGTGACTGCGGATCGTGGTCTGTGTGGTGGCTTTAATGCTTATATCGCGAAAGAGGCTCGCTTGAAGGTTGCGGCTTTGAAGGCCGAGGGTAAAAATGTTTCCATTGTTTGTGTTGGTCGTAAGGGCTATGACGCATTAAAACGTGAATTTGGCAGTGAAATCCTACATGTCTTCCGTGATGTATTTGGTAAGAATCGCGTGGAATATGCACAAGCTCATAATATTGCGGAATTTGTGTTGTCTAAATTTGAAGAGGGTGCGTTTGATGTTTGCTCTTTGATTTATAACGAGTTTCAATCCGTTCTTGTTCAAAAACCAATGGCGCAGCAGCTCGTTCCGTTTCAGTTGAACGATGATGAAGAGGGTGCCGCAGAGAGTGCGACAGGCGTTAAATCTCCGTATAGCTTTGAGCCGGATGAAGAACAAATTCTTAGTAAGTTGTTACCACGTAATGTTGGTGTGCAAATTTTCCGAGCGATGCTTGATAGTGCGGCGGGAGAGCAAGCGGCGCGTATGACGGCGATGGATAATGCAACGCGGAATGCTGGTGAGATGATTGATGATCTTACCTTGCAATATAATCGTGCGCGTCAGGCATATATTACGAAGGAATTGATTGAAATTATTTCGGGGGCTGAGGCGGTTTAGACGCTGGTGTTTTTGATGGTTTTTAAGATTAAAACAGTGTTGTTTGTTACTTTGGGGGTGGTTTTTCTATCCTTGCTGGTGGCGCGTGGTTCTGTTGCCGTTGATGCGCCAGAAAAAGATGTTGATGATATTGAGTTTGCTATTGGAACTTGGGATCCTAGTCTTTTGGAAATCATCGAGGCGGGGCCGCGAATATTAACACGTGATGTTGTTTTTGATGTTGCTGCTCCACCATCTAATGATAGTGAAATTACTCGTCTAGAACTTGATAATCTTTTGGCTATACAAGAGGCAGAGCGTAGTGATGAAGAAATTAAAAGAATAGTTTTCGAGCACACAGGGAAAAAAGCCCATCAAATCTTTGAACATGAAGGTTTGCTCAATCAGGATAACTATAAAACAAATCAGTTAATGACAATGATTGATGTTGATCATTCTTATTTTATTTTGGAGCGTAAAAAGCATTTTGCGCGGGCGCGCCCCAATCAATTAGATGAAAATATCAAAACTGTGTTGCCAAATCCTGGGCATGCGGCGTATCCGTCAGGGCATGCGAGCCAACTTTACATGGTGGCCTTGGTGCTGTCAGATTTTGACCCAGAGAATGAAATGATCTATAAGCAATTCGCATATGATGTGACGCACCGCCGTGAAATTGCGGGTTTTCATTATGTGAGTGATAGTATCGCAGGGCGCAAGTTGGCGGTTGATGTTTTGGCGAAGCTTCGGGAGAACTTGATTTTCGAGAAAAAATATCAGGATGCAAAAGCGTCTTATACGAAGCCAAGTGCGGAAGCAATTCTGAAATATAAAGATTACCTTGCCGCTCGCGGTGAGGCTGTGCCACTTATGCCAGAGGTTGCGGCGGAATGGCAAGAAATAGGATTTAAACCAAAATAAACACTTCGAATTAAACGAGAGGAAGTAAAAATGGCAAAAGCTAAAACAAGTGAAGGCAAAATTTTGCAGGTATTGGGCGCGGTTGTTGACGTTCAATTTGAAGAGGGCAGTGTTCCGCCGATTCTGAATGCTCTTCATACAGATAATAATGGCATGACATTGGTTCTTGAGGTTGCACAGCACCTTGGTGAAAACACTGTTCGTGCGATTGCGATGGATATGACGGATGGTTTGACGCGTGGTCAGGCTGTTGTTGATACGGGTGATCAAATTCAGGTTCCTGTTGGCCCAGAAACTCTTGGACGTATCTTTGACGTTATTGGTGCGCCGATTGATGAGGGCAAGCCTGTTAAGTCTAAAACAAAGTGGAATATTCACCGTGAAGCTCCTACATTTGCAGAGCAAGCAACGGATACTGAAATCCTTGTGACGGGTATTAAGGTTGTTGACCTTCTTTGCCCATATGCAAAAGGTGGTAAAATTGGTTTGTTCGGTGGAGCGGGTGTTGGTAAAACCGTTACAATTATGGAATTGATCAACAATATCGCAAAAGGCCACGGTGGTGTGTCTGTGTTTGGTGGTGTTGGTGAGCGTACACGTGAAGGGAATGACCTTTACCACGAAATGATTGAATCAGGCGTTATTAAGCCAGGCGATCACGAAGCGTCAAAAGTTGCTCTTGTTTACGGCCAGATGAATGAGCCACCAGGTGCGCGTGCACGTGTTGCCTTGTCTGCGCTTACGATGGCGGAATATTTCCGTGATGAAGAGGGACAAGACGTTTTGTTCTTCCTTGATAATATTTTCCGTTTCACACAAGCGGGCGCAGAAGTGTCTGCGCTTCTTGGACGTATTCCATCTGCGGTTGGTTATCAGCCAACGCTATCGACTGAAATGGGTGCGATGCAGGAACGTATTACATCAACGAATAAGGGGTCGATTACATCGGTTCAGGCGGTTTATGTGCCTGCGGATGACTTGACTGATCCTGCGCCTGCGAATACGTTCTCTCACCTTGATGCAACAACTGTTTTGTCTCGTACGATTGCAGAGCAGGGGATTTACCCTGCTGTTGATCCGCTTGATTCCACATCACGTATTCTTGATCCACGTGTTATCGGTCAGGAGCATTACGATGTTGCGAATTCAGTGCAGCAAACATTGCAAAGCTATAAAAACCTTCAAGATATTATCGCGATTTTGGGTATGGATGAACTTTCAGAAGAAGATAAGTTGACTGTTGCGCGTGCGCGTAAAATTCAACGTTTCCTTTCTCAGCCATTCCATGTTGCGGAAGTATTTACAGGATCTCCTGGTATTTTTGTATCATTGGAAGATACGATTAAAGGCTTTAAAGCGATTGTTGCGGGTGAGTATGATCACTTGCCAGAAAGTGCGTTCTATATGACTGGTACGATTGAGCAGGTTATTGAAAAAGCGACTAAAATGGCGAAAGAAGCAGCTTAAAGCTTCAATCTTTTCATGCTGGGCGGCGTTTAACTTCGGCCTCGCGTATGAAAAACACGCTTTGCCTTGTTTGCCTAGCCAGCATAAAAAGCTTTTTGCTTTAATTTTAAAATAGGATTTATGACATGACCACAGAAATTCAATTTGAACTTGTATCACCAGAAGAAAAGCTTGTTTCTGAGGGCGTTTATCTGGTGGAAATTCCTGGGGATGACGGATCTTTTGGTGTTATGGCTGGGCATTGCTCTTTGGTTTCATCATTGAGAGCGGGCGTTGTTACACTTCACAAGAGCCAAGGCGGAGATACCCGCAAGATATTTATTGCTGGTGGCTTTGCCGATGTTACGGCCGCAAATTGCACCGTATTGGCGGAAGAGGCGATTGATGTTCAAAATCTGAACAAAGACAGTCTTGAGCAATATTTGTCTGATTTGAACGAAGATTTGAATTTGGCGGAAGAAGCACATGATAAAAAGCGTGTTTCTGGTAAGATTGCCGTGACCAAAGCTAAAATTGCTGCTGTGGCCTAAATTTAATCTTATTATAAATTTCAAAACCCCTGAACGGTTGTTTCGGGGGTTTGTTGCATTTGGCTTTGAAATCTTTTATTGTGTTTTTAATATGTGAAATGAGACATAAACGGGTTAATTTAATGAATATAAAACACTCTTTTGCAGTATTGACTGCGGCGTTGGGCATTGGCGGGATTTCAGGTTGTGATGATGTTGAACGCTCAAATGAGGTGCAAAAGCCAAAAGATGTAGCTGTTTATCATCAAGGTGAGTTTGTGGAATTAGATGTTTTGAATTTTGACATACAACAATTTCTCTCGGTGAATGACGATTCCATTGATAAATGTAAAGATAAAACGGCGGAAATAGCATATTTGAATAGTCAAAATAACAGTAGGAAGATTTTATCGCTTTGGCTTGGTGATTATTTGAATGATGATTATAAGCTTGCGCTTATGGCGAAGGATCACCATGAGACATATAAGGATAGGCTGGCGTATTATGATGCCTTGTTTTCATGTGAGGGTGGTGACAAGGATTTAAGTGTTAAGGCACAGAAATTATTAGATAAATCAGGAAACGAAGATGAGTTCATAGATGTTGTAAATGGTGTTTTACAAAATCATGGGGATGACGCGAAGGCGATGTTCGATAAAGAGCATTTGATGGATCGAGCAGAAGCATTTTTTGTTTTTTATATGGAGAAGGTAGAGGAAGAGCTAGGAGCGAATGCTGTTTCACTCACGTTTGATGAGATCAAGCATGACCTTTCCAAGAGCATTGATCTTAATTATGGTCAGTTAGTAGGTGGAGAGTTGATCCGTGATTTGATGGGGGTGTTTGATATGACGTTTGAGCAGGACATGACGCTTGTTGAGGATGTTGTTGAAAAACTGTGTTTTTATTATTTGGCGGATAAAATTCTTGAGCAGCAGAAGCGTCAAAAAGAACAGCATGATTATAACCGCAAACATGGAATTCTTGAGGCGTCGGTGGGTGACCCATTAGAAAGTCATGACCTTGCGTGAAGAGGGGGATTGATTTTTATATTTCTGGGAAACCATCAGGTAGCGGAGCTATATACTCAATACCATTTATCATGTTTTCTTTTGTTTCTTTTGTTATTTCTTCTGCGTTATCAATGTTTTGTGATGCTGTTTCTATCATATTATTGATAGTGTTGAGAATATTTTCGTAACTTTTTAATATCGTATTCATTTGTGGTGACATTTTTGACCCTAGGATTTTGGGCATGTTGTGGATTACACTGTTTAAGGATTCTTCGGTTGTCACCAATGCGGCAAGGTAAGAATGGTTATCGTATGCAAGTTTTAATGCAAGGTTAGATTTTTTGATAGGGTCGGAAAATGTATGCGTAATTTGTTCGGCGATGGTTTTTTCATCCCCTATAATGTTATGAAATACGCTCGGGCTTGCATGTTTTCTTATTATGCTGACCTGTTCATCACTTATATTTTCATCAATTACTCCCGTAATGCCTTTGCCGAAAATATGGCATAAAGTATCTGCATTTTTTAAATCAGACGTTATTGATGTTACCTGATCTTTAAATTCTTGTGTTAATGGCATGTCGCCCTCACGCTCAAACTTCTTTTATTTCTATATGGGTGCTCGTTTCGCTTGGCCCCCATTTTTCAACTCCTAAGTCTATATGAATATCTTTTTGTTTGTCCAGTTTTTCGTTCAGTGATTGTTCATTTGTATCGACACTGAATAACTCGGTGCAACGATCAGTAATGAAATGTTCGGTTTTTGCGGTTTCAATCCATTTCAATAAATCATCGAATTGCCCGTTATCATTTAAAAGGCCGATATGGCGTTGATGTTTATCAAGTTGCTTGAGCCCCAGAGCGGTGGCGAGCATATAGCTGTTTTTAACACTGGCCTCGTTGAAAATAAGTGGGGTTTTTGTATCGGTCAGTATTTCATCTTCGAAATGGGGAAGGTCTTTGTTTTTTCCTCTGCGCTCGGGAGCGTTCCATTTCTTCAAAATTTCAAATATTTCTTCGCCCGTCTTACAGGTGAGAAGATAATCTGATGCAAGGTCGGGAAGGGATTGTAGATAGCTTAAAAAATCATCCCAGTAATTTTCGGTGTTTAAGAAGATAATGGGTTTGGTGTGAGAACCAAGATGCGCCCAATATAGGGCTTCTAATGCTTCGTCGATTGTACCGTATCCGCCAGGTAAAATGATAATGGCATCGGCGCGGCGGAACATTTTTAATTTGCGTTCCCATAGGTCGGGGACAAGGATTGTCTCACTTAAATTCGGGTGGATGCGTTCACTGTCTTTTAGTTTTTTGGGGATTATGCCTGTTACATGTGCACCAGATTCAAGGGCGTTATTGGCGACGATTCCCATTAATCCTGCATCCATGCCGCCATAGATCAGGGCTTTGTCATTTTGTCCGATGAGATGCCCGAAATTCGTGGCTGTTTCTTTGAAAATGGGGCGGCATCTTCCTGAAGAGCCGAGATAGACGGTGAGTTTTTGAATTGATGTCATGAGATATCCGTAAGAGTTTACTGTGTGTGTATGATTTTATGGTGTTTTGATGTGTTATTCAATCGATTGTTCGGCATGCCAATCTTGCGCGGCATTGATGAAGTTTTTGATGATGTCTGTGCCATCGGGGGTGAGGACGGATTCAGGATGGAATTGGACGCCGTAAACGGGGTGTGATTTGTGTTGAATCGCCATGATTTCGTCGGTGTGACTGAGAGCAGTGATATTAAATTCATGTTCCTTTGGAAGAGAAACAATGAGTGAATGATAACGCCCTACTTGAAGGGGGCTTGGTAAATTGTGAAATAAGGTTGAGCCGTCATGCTCTATTGGACTTGATTTTCCGTGAACGGGTTTTTCTGCTTTTACCGTTTGCCCGTTATAGGCTTCGGCGATGGCTTGGTGGCCAAGGCATACCCCTAGGATTGGCGTTTTATGGCCAAATTGTTTGATCAGTTCGATGCTTATGCCTGCCTCTTTTGGGGTGCATGGGCCGGGAGAAATGATGATGGCGGTTGGGGCGAGCTTTTCTATCTTATCCAGTGTGATTTTATCATTGCGATGAACCACGTAGTTTTGCCCAAGCTGCGCGACATAACGTGCGAGATTGTAAACAAAGGAATCATAATTATCGATGATCAATATCATGGCGGTGATCATAAAATGATTTTTGGAAAAGTGAAGATAAAAAGAGAGGGGGGCGGTTAATCGTTATTATAAGATATACCGTTTGTGATGATTTCAACGCGCCTTTGGGTCGATGCTTTATTATCGTATTTTTCGCATTCTTCCGCGTATGCACCGTAGATATCGTTGTTTTGTGCTTCACTCCAGTTTGCTATAGTTTTGTTAATTATGACGTTTATGCCGCTGTCTTTTAGGAGGTTGGCAACATGGTGCGCTCTTCTGAATGATAGAGCAACATCAGAATTTTCTTCTTCATAAGGTGTAACACACCCTTTGACTTCGAACTTATCTCCAGTGGTTTTTAGATATTCCGCCATATTGTCGAGTGTTTTTTTCTGATCTTCAGAAAGAGTGTCTTTCTGGCCTTCGAAGAAAACGGGAAAAATGATCTGTGGTGATTTTTGTTGTTCAATGTTTGTCGTGTTTTCATCTGTTTTGATGGCATTGTTGCTGTTTTCTTCCGCTTGTGTAGGAGGAATTACCATCACATTTTCAGGTTTTTTATCATTGTCGTATTTATTGGGATCGAATTGTTGATCATCACTATGATCAACACTGCAATAAGAATAAAGAATGGAAACCCCAACCGCTGCAGCATATAGGCCGAATGTTTGTAATACCGTTGATTTCTTTTTGTCCGTCATTCAACTTTGTCCGCTCTTTTTTGTCATGCTAAGCTGGTTTTTGTTTTATGTCAAATATTATGTTCCGGATTTTCGGTTGTTTCCTGTGCCGCGTGTATATTCAAACGAGGCAAGAATGGCGTCTGCTTTGTCTAGTGTTTCTTGATACTCGGCCTCTGGGTTTGATTCAGAAACGATGCCTCCGCCGACTTGCAGGCTGACTTTGCCGTCTTCATATGTAAGGGTGCGGATCAGAATGTTTGTGTCCATGCTGTCGTCAAACCCGATATAGCCTATAGATCCGCAATATGCACCGCGGCGCGTGGGTTCGATTTCTTCTATGATTTCCATGGCGCGGATTTTTGGTGCGCCTGTAATTGATCCACCGGGGAATGATGAGGATAGAAGATCGATGGATGTCTTGTCATGTGCAAGTTTTCCTTGGATGGTGGAAACGAGGTGATGGACGCTGGCGAAGCTTTCGATCTTACACAGCGAGGATACTTTGATTGAGTGCGGGTCACATACACGTGATAAGTCGTTACGAAGCAAGTCAACAATCATTGTGTTTTCGGCATTGTCTTTTTCGCTATGCTCTAAATCGGCCTTGTTAGCGCGGTCTTGAGCGGGTTTGTCTGATCGCGGGCGTGTGCCCTTTATTGGACAGGTTTCAACTTGTTTGTCTTTCACCGTCATAAATCTTTCCGGGGAGGCGGATGAAATTTTAATATCCCCTAAATTCATATAGGTGGCAAATGGGGCGGGGTTGATGTCGCGTAGATTCAAGTAATGTACGAAAGGGTCAAAATTATCAGGCAGCGGGGCGTTAAAGCACTGCGCTATGTTTGCCTGAAAAATATCACCATCATGAATGTAATTGATAACCTTTTGCACGCGTTGCAGGTATTCGTCTTTAGAGAAGTTTAATTTCCATTCAGGTTCTATCGGCTCGTAATCAGGGATATCCATTTTTTGACTGATAATGTTGAGCAGATGAGTGCGTTTTTGGATGGCTTCTGTCTCGCTGCGGGCATGGGTGAATATATATGTTTTTTTGAGCAAATGATCATGGGCAATGACTTGATCATAAATGCCAATCGCCATGTCGGGGATTTTGCTATTCGATTTTGCGTGACTGGGGAGATCCTCTAAATACCGTCCTAAATCATATCCGAATAACCCCGCCGCGCCGCCCTGAAAAGGAGGGAGGTTGGGGTGGCGCGTGGCAAAGGATACCCATGACTTCATACGGGAACTCAAAATTTCGAATGGTTCACCAGTGAAAGATAATCGTTGTTCCCAGTTTGTGACGCTAATTTTTCCGTCTTTGGCCTCTAATGTTTCAATCGGCAGGCAGGCAATGAAGGTATAGCGGCTGTTTGGGTGGTTGCGGTCGGCGCTATCCAGCAGCAAGCTGTAGGGTAAGTGCTTCACGGCGGCGAAGGCGTTAATTGGGTCAATTCCCGTGATGTCGTGGACAAATGGTTTCATAAACTTAAATTTTTTCTTTAAAATATTATTACAGGTTCAAGAAATTATAGGATTAGTTGCATTAAATCCACAAAGTTTGTTATAAAATTAGCGTTAATAACAAGAATATTTTGCGGTGAAAAACTATGACAGTTAGAACATCAAAAATTCCTGATGAGATGCTGGATAGCATTTTTAATGGATTTGCGCAGCGTCATCCTGAGATATACGATCTTTATAAAACGTTGACTGGACCGCGGGCTTTTGAGAATGAAGGTGCGAGAGGTCTGTTTACGACATTGTTTGATCAATGCAGGTAGAGCCGAAAAATTCACACGAGAGGATGGAAATGTTCATAGATTCATGAAGAAATCTGTTCAGGCGGCGTTGGATGAGTATGGTCTTTAATATGGCAGAAATGTTTTTATCTCGTGAATTGTTTCGTTTAATCCTGTTTTGATAATTTCTACACCGTCGGGGAATGCGCCATGAAGCCGTGAGGGCAGCATGGAATCGAGCATTACGAAAACACCTTTATCATCGGCACGGCGGACAAGGCGGCCAAAGGCTTGTTTAAGCTTCAGGCGGGTGAGCATCTCATCATAGCGGCGTTTGCCAAAGGCTTCGCGGCGGGCTTTGTGTAAGATGGTTGGGCGCGGCCATGGTACGCGATCAAAGACGAGCAGGCGCAGCGATCCACCCGGAACATCAACGCCATCACGCACCGCGTCGGTGCCGAGCAGACAAGCATGCTCTTCATCCCTGAAAATATCAATCAGTGTGCCTGTATCCATTTCCTCCATATGTTGTGCGTAGAGTGGGATTCCATTTTCTTCTAAGGGGAGTGCGATTTTATCATACACTGCGCGCAGGCGGTTAATCGCGGTAAACAGGCCAAGTGCGCCGCCGTTGCTGGCGGAAAATAATGCCTGATATGCATTGGCAACCTGACCTAGATCATTTTTGTTTACGTCATTAATGATAAAGACCTTGGTGTTTTTTGGGTAATCAAAGGGGGACGAGTATTTATATTGAATGGCGTTGTTCGTTAAATACCGTGCGCCGCTACGTTCCTGCGCTGCTTGCCAGTTTTGTTCTTGATCGTCCGTGTGATCACATAACGTGGCTGAGGTCACGCCCATCCCATGGATATGCGGGCGTATGACGGTGGAAAATGGTTTCATTGGGTCAACATAATGACGATACATGCCAACATCTGTGGCCTTTCCATCTATGCGTTCGATTTCCATCCAGTCGACGAATGCATCACCCGTTTGCCTTTCGAGAAGGGTTTGGAGCATAGCAATCCAGCTTTTGAGGGTTAGGCTGCCACGGCGTTCTAGTGATGAACATAGCGCGTCAAAGCGTTTGCGGGTGTCGCTGCTCATTTCTCCATTATCATTTTCAAGCCGGGTTTGCAGGGTTTTTTGTAAATTCTCCATTGGTTTGAGAAGCTCTTGGAATTTTTCTTTGAGCTTTACCGCAGCCGCCAGTAATTCATCATCAACCGGGAATAGCGGCGTTTCAATGGAGTATGGCAGGTTTTTATCCTGATCGGTTGAACGCGCATAAGTCAGTCGATAAAGCTCTAGCAGGAATTTTTCGCATGCGCCGTGCGGAGCTTTGTCTTTAAATCGTCGGCTCCAATTCGGGGCGCAAAGTATGTCGGCGTTATGGATAATATCTTCCAATGCCTTAATCGCATCTTGATCGCCCTCGATTAAATCCTCGGTGCGGCGTTTCAGGCCGCGTGCTCGTCCTTTTTTGCCACCTTCAATACCGATGATCCATCGCCGTAAATCTGCAGTTTCGCGGGCGGTAAGATGGGCGGAAAAGGCACTATCGGCGGCGTCGAATAAGTGATGCCCTTCATCGAATATATAACGTGTGGGTAATGACTCACTGCTACCGGCAATCGCAGATTGGATCATCACAAGGGCATGATTGGCGATGACGATACGGCTGCGCTTGCTTTTGCGGATAGAGCGTTCCACGAAGCATCTGTTGTAATGATCACAAGCCGAGAAGATGCATTCACCGCGTTTATCGGCCAGGCCTGTGGTATTGGCGTAGCCGAGTAACCCGACGAGCCAGCCAGGGAATTGCGCGCCGCTTAAGTCGCCGTCTTTTGTGGCGGCTGCCCATCTGGCCATTATTCCTGCGGCAATCGCGTGGCGCGGGGTATAGGCGGCTTCGGCTCCACCACTTAAATCTTCGAGGTTCAAAAGGCATAGATAATTCTCTCGACCTTTTCGTACAGAAACATAGGCGTCTTTAACCTGTGGATGCGGATAGAGACGGTCAAGCTCGCTATCGATTTGGCGTTGCAGGTTCTTGGTATAAGTCGACACCCAGACCGCGCCTTCGTTCTTTTCGGCCCATACACTTGCGGGGGCAAGGTAGCCGAGGGTTTTTCCAACACCTGTTCCGGCCTCTGCTAAAACGATATGCGGGTTTTCGTCCTCGCGCATGGGTTCGAACATTTTAGCTAGCCCCGCGCTATAGGCTTTTTGTTGCTCTCTGATTTCGGGGGGCTTGTCGCCAGTTTTAAGAAGTTCCTCAAGGCGTGTATGGGCTTCGTCCTCACTTACACCGTGATGTGATGGTGGAGGAATGGGCGCGTCTTCTGCCCATTCGGGGAGGTGTTTCCACACATTCAGGGCGCGGCGGGAATTGATCAATGCCTCGCTCTCATAGGTGTCGCCAAGCGCTTCATAGATAAAGGGTGTCCAGTTCCAACCTTTTCCGCGCAAACCCATAACACCCGCAATATTTTTCGCGTCGGCTTTGTCTTTTAAGACGTCACGCTGTAGATCCTTAAGCAGTGTTTTTGCAATATTCATGAGAGTGAGCGGGTAATCTTCAAAATCTGATGGTGCGGGTAAATGCAGCGCGGCGGCAAGTCCGTGCGGGGTGGGCACGCAAAAGCGCGTGGGATGGGTGAATGCGAAAAGCTCCAATACGTCAAAGCCATAGAACGCCTCAAATCCTAAGCGTTTTTTTGTATATGGCGCGTGGCACACCATTACGGATTTGTTCCCAATCATTTCCGGAGCGTCACGGTGAGGAAGGGTGATAAGCTCGCCCTCATCGGTCATGATTATGGCTTCGCGCGCATTCACAAACATCGCAGGAATATCGGGCAGGGCGATGCGCTCTGGCATGTCTGTGGGGGCTTCGCGAATCTGTTTATCTGCACTCATAATCATTTATTAGCAGATTTTTAAGGTGAGGCTTAATCTTTTTCTTGTGGCGGGGTGAAGGGCTCAGGTGTTCCTGTGGGAATACTCTCAACATAGATGGATTGTGACGGGAAGGCGAAGCCTGTACCTGCTTTTTCTTCTACAATCTCTTTTACCGCGAGCGCAAAATCTTCCTTTACCTTTAAAAACTCACCCCAATCGGTGGTTTTGGTGAAGCAGTAAATCATGAAATCAATGGATGATGCATTGAAGTTATCGATACGTACAAACTGAGGAACTTTTGGTGGTTGTTCAATATCTTCGCATTCTTGTAAGTATTTTTGGATCTCATCACGCACGATTTGAAGCTGTTCTTTCGTTGTGCGGTATTCTACGCCAATCATCCAGTAAATACGGCGGTTGGTCATGCGGCTGAAATTTGTAACAACTGTATCGGATAAATTGGCGTTGGGGACGTAAACGGGGGCTTTATCAAAGCGTCGTACACGGGTTGAGCGGAAGCCTATTTCCTCAACTGTTCCTTCGACGACACCATCTACTTTGATCCAATCACCTGGGTGAAATCGTTTTTCGGCGATAACGGTCATGCCGCCGATAAGGTTTTTGAACAAGTCTTGCGCGCCCAACGCAACAGCCGCCCCTAATAACCCCATACCAGCGAGTAACGGTCCGATGGCGATGCCCCAAATTTCAAGGATGACGGCCGCGCCGATAAAGACAACTACGACCTTCAGAACTTTAAAAATCCAGCCCATCATCGTGGGGGTGAGCATTTTTTCTAATTTTTTTGAAATATGTTTGATAGGGTCGAGAGCGCGGTGTAGTCCCCAGAATATACTAAAAGCGATCATTGACCTGATGATGCGGCTTGTAAACTCGGCTAAGGTGCCATCTAGATTTAATGCTTGTGTTGCGAAAAACAGCCCTAAAACGATTGGTATAAAGCGTATTGGAGGGGTGAGCGCATGTATAATTTTGTCATCAATATCGGTTTTTGATTTTTCGGTCCATCGGTGTAGCGTGTGCAGGATATATTTTGTGAACGCGCCGCGTAGGAATAAAAAGACACTAAAAATGAGGAGGGCAACGATAATTTTTCCGATATCAACGCCCATAAAGCCATTGTACCAAACGCTTAGAACCTCGTTCCAAAGTGTTTGGGATTGCTCGATAATTGAATTTGGGGTTTCTGTGTTTTGAGACATTTTTCATCCTGCATATTTTCGGGAGCAGGATAGCCAGAAGGGCTTGCATCTTCAAGGGTAAGTTATAGATAATTATGGTTTAGGCATGAGCCCAAATTTTATTCCAAATATCGGATAGGCTCGCCATGTTGAATTGCTTTTTTAAATGCTGCTTTAAAATCGCGTTGCGTAAAGCAATTCTGTAATCATGTCCTAGCCCTACTGTATCGTCATGTAACGTTACCATAGCGATGCTTTTGTTCTGATCCGAGATAGGAATGATCTTACATTCTTTTATTTGATTCTCGCCTAAGGCCTTTATCGTTTTTCTATGAAAGCCAGGGTAGTCGCGCATGACCTTTGCATTATGAGTATAGCCAAGATCGTAATCTTTATCGTCTAAACCTTTCCAAATAATTCTTTTGCCCTTGGTGTCTTTATAATATTTACGTTTTCCAAGGAATAGGACAGTGGTAATGCTGAGTTCTTCGTTGATTTCTCTGTAACGTGCAGGGATGTAATCTTCTTTTCCAAGACAGTACCCTTCGAAAGTTTCCAAGTGTTGCAGGATTTGCTGCGTTTTCGGACGTGCGTTTTCTATATTCAGCATAGTTACTCTTACTCTTTTTATTATTGTTATTGGCAATGCCTTAAATAGAAATGTGCCCCCACATTCTCAAGCGTTTTGCCCACCATGATTTTAGTTTAGCACCTACTTATTTAAAAATTACTTAAAATTTTATCTAATTTTTATGAAAATTGCATTGTATTGCGTTTGAGCATTGATTTTTCGCCCTAAGAAGGGTAGTTAAAGCAACAGTAAATTTATACAACCCATTCATTAAATAAAGAAAAAAGACATGAACCAGCCAAAGCAAAAGAAAATCGAAGCCCCTACCTCTCGTGAATCAAAAGAGAATAAGCTTAAGGCTTTGGGTGATCTTGGTTTGCCTGCATACCCGCATGTTTTCGGGCGTGAGAATATGGCAGGGGATTTGCAGGCGAAGTATGCTGATCTTGAAGACGGCGGCGAAACCGATGACGAGGTTGTGGTTGCGGGGCGTATTCATGCAATGCGTAATAATGGGATGTTCATTGATTTGCGCGATACAAGCGGGCGTATTCAGATTTTTTGTCATAAGGATCGCAGCCCTGCGGCAGAGCTTGAAAAACTTAAGCTGTTTGATATTGGTGATATTATTGGTGTGAAGGGGAAAATTCGTCGTACACCTCGTGGAGAGCTGTCTATTTCTGCGTTGGAATTGACGATGGTGACGAAATCTCTGCTTCCTTTACCTGAAAAATATCACGGCTTGTCGGACATAGAGCAGCGCTATCGCCAGCGTTATCTTGACCTTATTATGAACGAAGACAGTCGTGATACATTACGTGCGCGTAGTAAGATTATTTCTATGATCCGCCGTTTCATGGAAGATATGGGTGCTTTGGAGGTTGAAACTCCAATGCTTCACGGTATTCTTGGCGGTGCATCGGCGAAGCCGTTTGAGACCCATCATAATGCGTTGGATACAGATTTTTACCTGCGTGTTGCGCCGGAGCTTCATTTGAAGCGCTTGATTGTTGGCGGCCTTGCGGACGCTGTATTTGAAATTAACCGTTGCTTCCGTAATGAAGGGATATCCATAAAGCATAACCCTGAATTTACTTCGATTGAGGCGTATCACGCTTATAAAGATTATTTTGATATTATGGATCTTATCGAAGAGCTTGTTTGTCATGTGGTTGAGGCGTTGCATGGCTCGTTGAAAGTGCAATTCGGAGAGGGCGAGAAGACGCATGAGATTGACTTTACACGCCCATGGAAACGCGTTTCTATGGTTGATTTGGTGAAGGAGCAAACAGGTGTTGATTTCCTTTCCTTTGACACGGCGGCGCAGGCGCAGGCAGCAGCGAAAGGTGTTGGCGTTCATGTTGATGCAAAATCAAATTGGGGGCAGGTGGTTGAGGCCATGTTCGATGAACGGTGTGAGCATACGCTTATAAACCCGACCCACGTTACAGATCATCCGATGGATATTTCACCTTTGGCGAAAACTCACCGCGAAAATCCGCGCCTTGTGGAGCGTTTCGAAACATTCTGTAACGGTTGGGAAATCGCTAATGCGTTTACAGAGTTAAACGACCCAAAGGTTCAACGTGAGCGGTTTGAAGGGCAAGTTGCCGCGCGTGAGGCGGGCGATGATGAGGCGCAAATGCTGGATGAGGATTTTGTGACAGCGCTTGAATATGGCTTGCCGCCATGTGGTGGTTGGGGAATTGGGCTTGACCGCTTGACGATGCTGCTGACCAATTCATCCAATATCCGCGATGTTATCTGCTTCCCGACATTGAAGCCGAAATAAATTAAAGGATATAAAAATGAATGCGACGCCGAAAAGACATCAAAGAAATGACGGTACTAGAACGTTTTGGTTTGTATGCGTTGCTGCCGTGATTTCCTTTTCATTTTATATGTTTGCGCCTGATTATAAAAAGAGTGACTGGATTTTAAAGACGGATTGGCCTGTTCAAAAAATAGGACAGAGTGATGCCAGCTATTTTGGTGATCAATTTCTTTTCGTTGCCGAATTCCCGTTTAAGGCTGTTCGCACAGTTATTATGCTCCAAGCATTTAAGCTTTCTTATAATTTATCCAAGGATGTTCCGCGCTATCAATCCCCTGAAATCTTTGGTGGTTTTTTCTTATTGCTATCACCCTCTCAAAAACCTGAAGGCATGATACGGCATGTGCAAGATATTAAATCTTATTTTGATAGTGACGGTGATGGTGATGGGGATGGCGTTACATGGGTCAATAAAAATGGCGCGGTGTTGTTTTATGATAAGAATAAAAATGGACGTGTTGATGATGCGTATGAGCTTTTGCGTCCTTCAAACCGCACTCAATGGAGTGTTTTTCAGGAGTTGGATAAAAATAAGGATGGCGTCTTTGATATGCGCGATCCGGATTTTAGATGGATGATGTTGTGGTGGGATGATAACGATAATCACAAACAAGAAGATGGTGAATATCTCTATGCCGAAGATTTTCTAAAGGAGATCAGGTTTTCAACTGTTTATGATTATAGCGGTGATCATGTTGATTCAATACAAAGCACTCCGAAAAAATCAGCGCTTACTCGGGAGGCTGTTCTCGTGTCTTATGTTCGGCTTGTCACGAAAGAAGACAACAAGGTTTTGCCATTGTTCTTTAAGCTGTTCGGTGAGCAGTTGGCAAATAACCGTGCCACATTGTATGGCCATCTTATCTCAAAAAATATACGTGATCGAGATATTTTGGATGTTTTACAATCTTATGAAGCGTTGCCTAATTTGCGTGGGTATGGGGATACACCAGATTTGCACGTTAAAATATATGAAGATAAAGTTGTAAGGCAGGATCTTTCCGCGCTTTTGGTTATGCCTGCGGATGAATTATTGTCGGATATTATGAATTATAATCAAGTTGTTGAACGCATGTTATTCCATTGGGCGGATGTTCAAGATGTTGATCCTGATTCACGGGGATGGTTTATTGACGCCCGTATTTTACATTATATCGAAAAACTGAGGGATGATGATTTTTATCAGCTTAACCATTACTATTATCCTATGCCATATGGAGCGCAACATCTTAAAACGCGTTTATGGCCGATGGTATTTAATCGTCATCGTGCGGCACTTCTTATGCAATTACCCGCTGGGCATAAAATACTAAATGGCTCTCATAAATACCGATATTTATCCGAAACGTATGAAACTACGGGGTTGTCGAGTGAATATTTAATGTATCTGGCAAATCTTGTTAAAAATAATGCGGTTGAGGAAAAACGCGAGTTGTTATCGGTGGTTTCGGATGTGGCCAATATAATTATAGAAGATCAAAATCTTCCTGAATCCGTGCGTAGAAATAAACGCTTGGTTGATATGTATAAGAAAAAGCAAGTTGATATTGTTATGGCGTTTCGGGATAAGTTGTTCGAATAAGGTATATATTTTGACTTAAGCCAGTATTGTTTCTTCTTTGCTATATTTTTTTCGCTTATAGATGGTTGTGAATAATATCCCGCAATGCCCCGCGACGTTAATAAGGGCAACCGCAGAGAATTTTAAATCGTGTAATTCTATAATGCCGTAAATCAGGCTTATGACCCATGAGGTCAGCCATATACACCATGTTTGAATATTAACATCAAGGCATGGCGTTTTTGCCTTTGTAAGGGTGATGATTTGTGGCAGGTATCCGAATAATGCGATGATCCCGACGAGTGAATATAAAAAACCGATAAATGTCATATGCGCGCTCCTTGATTTAGGAATAGCAGATGGTGAAATGTACTCATAGACTTTTATTTGGGATGCGAACATCGTATAACAGCTTTATGAAAGCAATGATCCCGAATAATGACCGCCCTCTTATGATTCCTGCCGCGTTTGACCGCTCGCAAGCCTTTCGCGTGGAGACGGAGTTCACGCCTGCGGGAGATCAGCCACTCGCCATACAAAAACTATGTGAGGGGCTGCGCGATGGTCTGACCGACCTTACATTATTGGGGGCGACGGGGACGGGGAAGACCTTTACCATTGCCCAAACAATTCAAGAGCTTCAACGCCCTGCGCTTATTCTTGCGCCGAATAAAACTCTTGCCGCGCAGCTATATAGTGAGTTCAAATCCTTCTTCCCCGATAATGCGGTGGAATATTTCGTCTCCTATTACGATTATTACCAACCCGAAGCTTATGTCGCGCGCACTGATACCTTTATCGAAAAAGACAGCTCCATTAATGAGCAGATTGACCGTATGCGCCACGCCGCTACCCGCGCCTTGTTCGAGCGTAAAGATTGCATCATCGTGGCTTCGGTCTCCTGCATCTATGGTATCGGTTCGAAAGAAGATTATATGGCGATGGCCTTCCCGATGAGCAAGGGGCAAATCATTGAGCGTGATGCCATTATCGCGAAGTTTATCGAGCTTCAATATACCCGCAATGATATTGCGTTTGAGCGTGGGACGTTCCGCGTGCGCGGCGATACGATTGAGATATTTCCCGCCCACTTTGAGGATCGCGCATGGCGGTTTTCCCTGTTCGGGGATGAGCTTGAGAAAATTACCGAGTTTGACCCGCTGACGGGTGCGAAGTTTGAGGAGCTTGAAGGCGTGCGTATCTTTGCGAACTCGCACTACATCACGCCGGGGCCAACGATACAGCAAGCCATTACGCGCATTAAAGAAGATTTGAAAAGCCGCCTCGAATATTACAATGCCGAAGGGAAGTTGCTAGAGGCGCAGCGTCTGGAGCAGCGCACGAAGTTTGATCTGGAAATGCTCGCCGCGACGGGCAGTTGTAAGGGCATTGAGAATTACTCCCGCTATCTCACGGGGCGGCCTGCGGGTGCGGCTCCGCCCACTTTAATCGAATATCTGCCTGATGATGCCATCATGTTCTTGGATGAAAGCCATGTGATGATCCCGCAGCTGCGCGCGATGTATAATGGCGATAAGGCGCGTAAATCTGTGCTTGTGGAGCATGGTTTCCGCCTGCCTGCCGCCACGGATAACAGGCCGTTGCAGTTCGATGAATGGAATGAATTACGCGGGCAAACGGTGTTTGTGTCCGCCACCCCGACGGAGTGGGAGCTTGGACAATCGGGCGGGATTACGGCGGAACAAGTCGTGCGCCCCACTGGCTTGATTGACCCCGAAATTGAAATCCGCCCGACGGCGACGCAGGTCGATGATCTGATGCATGAAGCGCGGGAGGTTATCGCGAAAGGCGGGCGCTTGCTTGTCACCACCTTGACCAAGAAAATGGCGGAAGACCTGACCGAATACCTCAATGATAATAATATCGCCGTGCGTTACCTGCATTCGGATGTGGACACACTGGAGCGCATCGAAATCCTGCAAGACCTCCGCCGTGGCGCGTTTGATGTTCTGGTCGGGATTAACCTGCTTCGTGAAGGATTGGACATTCCCGAATGTATGCGCGTGATGATACTGGACGCGGATAAGGAGGGGTTCTTGCGCTCTAAAACCTCATTGGTACAGACCATTGGACGCGCCGCGCGGAATCTGGAGGGCAAAGCCATTCTCTATGCCGATAAAATCACGGACAGCATGCAATACGCCATCGATGAAACCAACCGCCGCCGTGAAAAGCAAACCGCCCATAATCTGGCGCATGGCATCACCCCGCAAACGGTGAAAAAGAACCTCAGCACCGCCTTCGATCATGTGTATGAGCAAAAGGAGCATATCGTAAGAACCCTGCATGATAGCGGCGTATCCGAATTCATTGACAACCCCGCAAAACTGCATAAGCATATTGATGGCTTGAAAAAACGGATGTTGATTGCGGCGGAGAATTTGGAGTTTGAGGAAGCCGCAAGATTGCGGGATGAGGTTAAGCGGCTTGAGGATTTGGAGATCGGGGTGTGATAACAGCATCATTTATGTGATGCTATTATCTGAGTGTTTTATTGGTCTTTATTTTTCTTGAATAAATCTAAAGAGCTTTGATCGTTAGAAGGGTTTTTAAATTTTAGAGGTTTTAATTTAGCGCTATCTTTTGATAAGTCTGCGGGATGAACCTGTGGATATATCTTCCCATATTTTAAATCTGAAATGCGACCAATGTTTAAGCGGTAATCTGCAGAAATGTCCTGATGTTTATCACCTTTAATGATGCGTCCTTTGATGGTTGCAATTTCTTCTAATGTTAAGTCTTTTGGTGTTGTCATTATACTTTCCTTTCGTATTTGAGTGACAAGGTTTTCTTTAGTTGCCCCCTATATAGGCAAACAACATTGAAATAATAATGCTGTAAAAATGTAATTATCACAATATAATTTCTGCTGCATCGCAGTATTATTCACAGCTTTTTCCTTTATCATCATTGCGAGTGGAGCGAAGCAATCCATAGATTGCCGCGTTAAAGCTGTCGCTTTTCCTCGCAATGACGGGGGTGTCATTCTGAGTGCTACGAAGAATCCTATCTACCTGAATCAAGAAGTCGCTAAGGCGCGAAGCTGATCTTTGGTGGGGTTGCCGCGGGCGCGGTAGGCTTTGCGTCTTTGTGATTCCAAAAAATATTTTTCTATTACTCTCGTAATATTAGGAATGATAACACAAACATTGAATAAATTCCTGCGCCTCATCGTCATTGCCCGTGTACGAAGTAATCCATAGATTGCCGCGTCAAAGCTGTCGCTTTTCCTCGCAATGACGATAGGGGGGCGATTCAAGGATGACAAACCCATGAGATTTCATTAATCTCGCATCATGAAAAAACCAACACTCATTATCTTCGCAGGGGCGAATGGATCGGGGAAGACGACCGTGGCGCGGGCGTTGTTGCCGAAGGTTAAAATCAACGAATTCGTCAATGCGGATAATATCGCCTTTGGATTATCGCCCATGAACCCAACGGGGCAGGCGATGGCGGCGGGGCGGCTTGTGTCCAAACGCATTGATGAACTCACCGCAAAGGGCGTGAGCTTTGCCATTGAAACCACTCTATCGGGGACGGCGCAAATCAAAAAACTCCGCGTAGCAAAAGCAGCGGGGTATTCAATCGAAATGCACTATATCTTTTGCCGTGACATAAATTTGAATATTAAACGGGTTAAACTCCGCGCAAAGCAAGGCGGGCATGATGTGCCTGTCGCGGATATTCGCCGCCGTTATTGGCGGAGTTTAAAGAATTATGGCATGTATTATGATCTTTGTGATAAAATCAGGGTGTATGATACGTCAGACGGTAATCCGATAGAAATTGCGGATAAATGCGTTGAAAAGCTATATATACAGTTTGATCATAAGCGTTTTTCTGATTTTATAAGAAAGATTATAGAGGCTGAAGATGAACATTAATGACTTATTACATGAAACAAAGACTGTTAAGTCTAAATCTCGTAATCTTGCGGCGGGGGCGATTGATATTGCTATTCGTGATGCGGAGATCCACGGCACGAAGCTTGCGATTAAATCTAATGGCAAAATTGAAATGCTGACCCCTGATGAGATGCGATCTCGAATCCACAAATCTTGAATAAATTCCTATTTTATGCTATTTTCCTATCCGTGAAATAACAAAGGATAGTATAGGGCTATGATAGTGTGGGAGGATAAAAACAGGGTTGGGGTCGCTCAAAAAATCAAAATGATAGAACATGGAAATCACTTTATAGAACAATGGCTTATGTTGGGAGTTGTTTTTGTGTGATGTTGTATTTACATTTAATATATTCTGGCTTTTTTGTGGGTTTGACATTAATATGCTTGAAAAATAAGGGATTTGACTATGAATGAAGCGTTACTTAAGGCATTTAAATGGTATTTCATTGCGTTGTTCGTGATTATTGGGGCGTCGGCCTTTATTATCTCGGATAAGACGGATACGATTAAGCCTGTTATCATTGGGGTTTTTGCCTTTGGCGTTGTTTATGTATCCTCTCTTTTTTGGCAGGATGTGAGTAATAGGATTTTTGTTATTAGCGCGGGTGTGTTTTTGGCAATTTCGCAGCTTTCTTCTTATATACCGATGATAATGTACGTGTTTTTGGATTTCGATATAAACTGGTTTGATCCATATTATACATGGGCGGCAGCGACGGCGATTATCGGGATCCCTATTATGGTTGTTGTGTTTAAATTCTTTGATTCTTGACGTTTTTCGATTGTTCTATCGTTTTGAAATGTCTGTATATTTGTTTAAATTGGCTGCGATGCAGCACATAAAGATTCTTTAAAACTCGCGCTCAGTAACGTGTTTGTGCTAAAATCAGAGTATGAAGAGAATATTGGTGACCACTTTACGTGTCCCCCCGAAATGTTCTTATACACTGAAGGAGTTTTTGAGTACCTTATTTTTATGCGTTAGCACTTTCAACATTTCGGGATGTATTACGTCTGATCATTCAGCTCCACTGGCTCCTTCGCCGCCAGATAGGGTTTTTTTATCTCAAAACATTATTGAACAAAATAAGCAAGCTGTATCCCAGTATGATGGTGATGCGGTGAGTGATAATTCTCATTTATCGCCGATGTTGCAGAATCTTATGGCGCAGGGTGTTGTGTCCAATCAAGGGGGGCTTGGCGATGGTGACTCGTCCGTTTCTGAGGCGCTGGGTTTGAAAAAAGTCGAAAAAACCGAGTATAAATGCAGGCTAAAGGACCGTTTTGACCGTAAAGCAGTGATTGCTTATGAATGGGATAGAAGCCGGTTGTCGATGGATGTTGATGGAATTAATATGTCGGGTGATGGGGAATATGGTGCGCGTCTTGAGTATAAGCTGCGGTTTCAACCTGAAAAGCGCCCGAAAGAGCTGTGCCGATATGCATCATCGTGGCAGGGGATGATTGGTTCGGGCTATAATGAGTTTTTTGTACGCGAGGATGGGCGTGTTCTTGAAGAGATTAAAACCGAAATCAAGGGGTTTAAGCAAAAAATTTCATCTGTGACTGGGCGTATATTCTAAATCGAGCATGCGTGTGTGTGGCTTCGTTAAACGTGCAGAAGCTGTATTTACTAAAATTTAACGTTTTTTCAAATAGGTATATTGATTTTTTAAACTGCTCGGCGTAATATCGATTTGTTATATTCGTCGTGTGTGGCGAGTGTTGTCTTTGTGTTTTCTGCGTAAGCTTCAATTTTATAATTTGTAAGAGGGGATAATTATGTCCGTTAAGTTATTACGTTTGTCTGTGTTATGTCTGCCTTTATTGGCTCTTACGGCTTGTGGTGAAGGATGGGAAGCGCAGAAAACGGATACGTATTTCCCTTATGGTAATCAAAGAACGGCTGGTTATGGGGTTGTTTATGTGCGTGCGAAGATGATGCCTGAAAAAGAATTGAAGGTTGAGCCTGTAGCAGAAGAGGTCGCTCCCGAGCCTACGCCTGAACCAGCTCCCATCGCTCCAGCGGATGAAATTTTCACTGAAGCGCAAACAAAAGGTAGTGCGCCGATGAAGCGTGAAGTTATTTCTCCTGAGCCAGAGCCTGCTGTTGAAGAAGAAGATCATAGTTCGATGGATTTGGAAGAAAATGATCATGATATGGCTGGTTTTGAACCTGTAGAGCCTAACTTTGTAGAGCCTGCGTCAAATGATATGAGCGCAGAAGAATATATATCCCAAGCGCCTAAGCAAATAGAGATTCCAGAAGTTAAAATTATGGATGAGGCCGTGACGCAAGAAGTAGGTAAGGTTTCGGCTATTGCGCCGCCGCCGCCGTCGAAATCCCCTTATGAAACTTATAATAAGACATTGGTTCAGCAGATGCAGTCCAGTGATGTTGTTGTTACCCATAAAGAAACTGTGGAAGCCCAGGTCGAGGAGGTTGTTTCTCCTAATAAGGATTATTTAAGTGGTGGGCAGGAAAGTCTAAATGAGATTTATGTTGATCCATTTTAGGTGTTACTTTTAGTTAATTTTAATTTGCAGCGCTTTTGTGAGCGCTGTTTTTTTTTGTTCATAATATAAAAACTTTCCTAAAATTTTAAATAATTCCGAAACGATAGTTCTGGTGTAATGAGGTAAATAGATTTACCATAATAATAGATGCGGTATCTTTGAGGCGCATATATTTCTCTCGCTAGGCTAGGGTAAGCCCAAGTTTCACTTGTAGAGAAATTAGTATTTTATTTTCAGGAAAGGTATTGGGTATGTCTATAGAAGTAGAAACAGTTGTTGCCGTCTCGGTTATGATGGCTGTGTTTTCTGCCGTTGCTGCGGTGGGGACAAGTATAGTATTGGGTGCGGGCTTTGAACGGTTGCGCTCTGGGTTTGAAGTTATTCGTAAGCAAACGGGTTTTTTCAGTGATGCTATTCATAAGCTCGAAGAAAAAATGGAAATTGTAGATGATCAGACTGGTAAGTTTTCTCATGCAATCGAAGTGATGGAACAAAAGGTTAGTAATGTTGGTGATCAAGCCAATGCATTTACTGGGTCTATACAAAAGCTTGAGGAGAAGGTTGAAATTGTGGATAAACAAACAGGTTTCTTTGGTGATGCTATTCATCGTCTTGAACAAAAGGTTGAGACAGTGGGTGCGAGTGAAGAGATCTTAAATGAGAGAATTGAGGAGTATGCCGATGCTGATGTGATTAGTGTTGGTAAAACTGAGGCTCTTGTTTCTCAGGCCGAAGCATTGCTTTCTCGTATGGGTGTTATCGCGGACAAAATGTCTGTGACGCATCAGCCTGATGAGCATCAGCAAATTTCATTTCATAATTTTTCAAGTTATTCGCATCTGTCCCCAGGTGAGGGCGTGACGATAAATTGATATTCTGATCTTTGTTCAATCCAAATCTGGCCGAGCTTATGCTCGGTCTTTTTTGTTGCTTGGGCGTTTGTTTGGGGTGGCGGAGATAAGCAAAGATATGTATTATAAAACAGTATTTTAAGAGTATTCGGAGGAAGTTTTGTCTCTCACTTTAGCGCTGTGGATTTTTATTGTTGTTTTCTTTTTGTGGTTTTGGGCATGGACGTCGTTTATTACATATCGTCAGATTAATGGATGGAAGTTGTTTGCGAAGAAGCGGAATCTTAGGTTTCATTCAAATGGATTTTTGGAGACTCCATCGTTAAGCGGTGCGATTGATGGATATAAAGTGTCGGTCTTTGCGAGTGAGCATTCAGAACTTGACCAACGATCACAACGTCGTTTGACAGCGATTGAAGTGAGTTTGCATACAAGTTTGCCTGTTTCTGCTGCGTTTGCTAGTGGGGGGATGGTTTCTGTTGTTGAGCCGATTGATCTTAATCATGAATATAAGCCATCGCTAAAGGAATGGGATGATTCCTATATTATTAGGACTCAAGATAATAAGGTTGTTGAGCATTATTTTGATGATGAGCGTGCGGAAACATTAATTTCATTGATGAAAAAAGATAAGGCTTGGGTCGTTTTGTTGTTTTTATCTGATAGTGGCTTGCTTCGTTTTGATACGCCATTGCCTTTTGATAACCCCAAAGAACTAGATGAAATTGTTAAGTCTTTGATATCCGCGGCCAAGATTATGGATTTACGTAAGGGGGAGAGCGAATCACTCTTGCGAAAACGGTCAAATTCAGTTGGAACGAATGAAATTGTTGATATAGATGAGGGGCTTCTGATTGATAATGTTGGTTTTGAGCTTGAGGATGATGCTTGATTTTTTAAGTGGTGTACGCTTTTACTTTCGGTTTCCTTCGAATCCGTCGATACAAAATTGGTAAGGCTTCAAAATTATACCATTATATGATATTTCTTCTGTTGAAACATTAAATATACAATTCGTTTCGTAACTGCTGTTGCGTTTTCTAATATGTATTATATTTGAATTGCTTGTGTTGATAATCTCGAAGCGTGCATTAATAATTTCCGGGTGATTTTTTCTCCATTTTATTAACTTTCTGGTGAAATTTAGAACAGATGTTTGGTCACTGTTTTGTGCCTGTACGTTTAAGCTTTTATGCGAATCGGACAAAGGAAGCCAAGGCTTGTTTTGAGAGAACCCGCCGTATTTGTTTTTGTTATCCCATGGGATTGGTGTTCGGCATCCATCGCGTCCTTGCCATTCTGGCCATGTCTCTTTCGCCCAAGGATCCTGGAGCATGTCGACGAGGATTTTTGATTCTGGGAGTCCGAGCTCTTCGCCTTGATATAGAAATACAGTGCCAGGGATGCATCCCAGAAGGGCGATGAGGAGTTTTGAAAAATCGGGGTTATGGTCGTAGAGTTTATACCATCTTGATGCGGCGCGTACGACGTCATGGTTTGAGAATGCCCAACTTGGGCAGCGGGTTTGTATGGAATTATGTTCTTTGAAAAAGGTTTCTATAGGATCTTCGATTAAGTCTTTTGTTAGCGTTTTTTCTGTTCCTGACATCATGTGCGGATTATATGTCGTATGCAGATACTTATTATTGGATGTATATTCTTGCGCAAGTTTATATGGTTGGTCATCGCCAATCTCACCAATAAGGACACGATTGTCATACTGGTCAGTAAGGGTTCGGAGGTGGGATAGGAACTCTAAATTCTCTGGGCGGGATTTATCATAGATATGTTGTTGGGATGAGTAGGGGGTTTTCTTTTCTAATTGCGTGGCGAAGCCTGCATTGGCTTTGCGTGGTGGGTTATCACGTAATTCTTGATCATGGAAATAGAAATTTACGACGTCAAGGCGCAAGCCATCGACGCCTTTATCAAACCAGAATTTACAAATATCAAGAGCTTCGTTTTGGACATCTGGATTATGAAAGTTTAAGTCTGGTTGTTCGGTCAGAAAGTTATGGAAGTAGTATTGTTTATGATTCTCGTCCCATTCCCATGCGCTGCCGCCGAAAACGGATACCCAGTTATTGGGTGGGGCGTTGTTTGGTTTCGCATCTGCCCAGACGTACCAATCTTTTTTGTCGGGGGCAGAAAACCAAGGGTGTTCATTTGATGTGTGGGAAAGAACAAGGTCTATAATTATTTTTAGGTTCAGGTTGTGTGCTTTTGCAAGCAGATTGTCGAAATCGTCCATTGTGCCGAAAATTGGATCTATGGCGCGGTAATCGGAAATGTCATATCCGAAATCTTTCATGGGAGATTTGAAGAATGGGGATATCCATATCGCATCAACGCCAAGTGATGCCACGTATTCTAGTTTCTCTGTGATACCGCGTAGATCACCGATGCCGTCATTATTGGTGTCGAGGAAGCTTCGTGGGTAGATTTGATAGATACACGCGCCGCGCCACCAGTTTGAGTTGTTTTTTGAAATGAGTAAGCCCTCCATAAAAAAAACCACCCTAAAACAGGGTGGTCTTATTGTATCATAATTTGGGGTTTTTGCAGATTACTCTGCGTTGCCAACTGTGAATTTCACGATTTTATCTGGGTTTGCAGGTGGTTCACCAACGGCAACTTTATCGATAAATTCCATGCCTTCGGTTACTTGACCAAGGACAGTATATTGCCCAGTAAGGAAGCTACAGCCTGTATCTGTGAAACAGATGAAAAATTGTGAGTTTGCACTGTCAGGGTTTTGAGAGCGCGCCATACCAACGGTTCCGCGTTTGTATTTATATTGGCTGAATTCTGCAGGGACGTCAGGGTTGTTAGAACCACCCATACCAGTGCCAGTTGGGTCACCTGTTTGTGCCATAAAGCCAGAGATTACCCGGTGGAATATAATACCATCATAAAAGCCTTCACTTGCGAGCTGCTTGATGCGCTCAACATGTTTTGGTGCAATATCGGGAAGCAATTCAATTACAACGGTGCCGCCCGATGAAACTTCCATTTTTGCAATATTAGCGGGATCAGCCGCTTGTGCTTCTTGAGCTGTTGCCATGATTAATAGACCTCCGAATAGTGTAAGCATGAATTTCTTAAGCATATTGATAAATCCCCTTAAGAGTTAATAAGATAATATTCGTGGCATAGACAGATATTAAATGCAATAGGTGATGGCGGAATTACACAGGTTCTTTGTGTTTTTCGACGCTTGTTGCGTTTGAGAGGTTTTGCACATTAATTTTGTTGTTATGCTCTGACACCATGTCTTTTACGATGGGTTTGCATTGTCCGCAAACGTGATCAAAACCGCCTGTGCAGGCACTGTAGGCTTCTTTAGCAGAGGTTTTGCTATCCAAACTACCTAAGTGATTGGATATATCTGTGTCGGTGACGGCGTTGCAAAGACAAACATACATGGATTATTCCCGATTCGTTTACTAATGATAATTATTATCATTTAAGCGCCTTTGTTGCAAGTCATTATCATTTGCCTGTTTTGTTGTATTAATAACTTTATGTTTTTTCCTCTCTCATGTAACTTTTGTGAGGAATTTGTTGAAGAGGGTATTATGATTAATCGGTTTTTATTGGCGTTTCTGGTGTTTTTGTTTGTGCCTTCTGATTCTTATGCGGGGCAGGGTGACAAGATATATGAGTTGCCGTCATCTTATATTGCGAAACATATTGATGCGACGGCGGGGACGCGACGGGTTGTTATGATTTATGCATCCTGGTGCCCATATTGCCGCCAGAAAATGCCCGCGATGATGGATTTGGAGCGCGCTAAGCCGGGTTCAGTTATTGCGATATCGGTTGATGAAAGTGGATCGGATTTTGCGCGCTATGTGAAGAAAATGCGTGATCCGCCATTTGAGCTTATCTTAAGCAAGGATAGTGAATATAAGCTTGCCAATACTTTGGGACGTTTTGGTATTTTGCCTTGGGAGGGAATACCGTATTTTATTTTACTGGATGAAAATAATATACCAGTGTCACAAGGAAATTTTGATCCTGATTATATTGATGGTTTTTTAGGGGGGAAATGAAAAAAGAGGCTGTGAAGCCTCCTTTTTGTGATTTATTCTGTAATTCGTTTTACCCTTCCGCGTCGAGCGGGCTTTGTGAATTCAACTGAATGTAGTTTTGAACGCCCATGCTCTCGATTAGGCTGAGCTGCGTTTCCAGATAATCAATATGGCCTTCTTCTTCACCTAAGATTTTTGCGAAGAGGTCGCGTGAAACATAGTCTTTTGCTGCTTCGGCGGCGGCAACGGCTTCGGCGTAATGTGCACGTCCATCAACCTCAAGCTTCATGTCGCATTCCATAATTTCCTTGACGTTTTGGCCGATATAAAGCTTGCCGAGATCTTGTAAATTCGGAAGACCTTCAAGGAATAGGATGCGCTTGATAAGCTCATCCGCGTGTTGCATTTCCTCGATTGACTCGTTGTATTCATGTTTGGCGAGCTTTGTCATCCCCCAATCATCCATAATGCGCGAATGTAGGAAATATTGATTGATAGCGGTAAGCTCTTTTTTCAAAGCTTCGTTTAAGAATTTTAATACTGTTTTGTCACCCTTCATGGCGTCAATCCTCTCTTAATCTGGACAGCGTTATATCGCTTCTTACGTATATGTATACGCTGCGTCGCTCATGCCTTGTCCAGTTCAAGATATGATTGACGCGTAAATGTTTTATTCGTTTAGTGCCCGTTTAATAATCGCGGGGATGTTCTTTGTATAAGCATCGTAGCTGAAGATAGCATCCAATGCATCTTTGTCAAGTTTTTCAGTGACTTGCGGGTCATTCTCAAGCGCATTGCGGAGGGTAAGAGAGCCTTTTCCTGTGCTGCGGTCTGCCCAGACATCCATCGCGTTTTTCTGTACGATGCGGTATGCGTCTTCGCGGCTAATTCCGTTTTGTGTGAGGGCGAGCATAGTGCGTTGAGAAAAGCCGAGGCCACCTGTCATTTCCAAATTATGGATCATACGATCAGGGTAGACGAGGAGCTTATCGATAATACCTGCCAGACGGTTGATTGCGTAATCGGCGGAGATAAGTGCATCGGGCAAGATTGTACGCTCGACAGATGAATGCGAAATATCGCGTTCATGCCATAGAGCCACATTTTCAAGAGCGGGAATAACGGCGGCGCGGATAATGCGTGCTTGCCCCGTCATATTTTCGGTGCCGATTGGGTTGCGTTTATGCGGCATCGCGGAGGAGCCTTTTTGCTTCGCATCGAAATATTCTTCGGCTTCGCGAACCTCTGTACGTTGCAAATGGCGGATTTCTACGGCTAGATTCTCAATCGAGCTTGCGACGACGCCGAGTGTTGCGAAGAACATGGCGTGACGATCACGCGGGATGACTTGCGTTGCAACGGTTTCGGGGCGTAGGCCTAATTTATCCGCAACATGCGCCTCAATTTCGGGGGAGGCGGTGGCGTATGTGCCGACCGCGCCGGAAATTGTGATGGTGGAAACCTCATCCTTTGCGGCGATCATGCGATCACGCGCGCGTTTGAATGCGGCATAATGCCCCGCAAGTTTCAGGCCGAATGTTGTTGGTTCGCCGTGGATACCATGAGAGCGCCCAATGCAAATTGTGTCTTTATGTTCGAGGCTTCGTTTTTTAAGGGCGGCCATAAGTTTTTCAAGATCGCCGATAATAAGGTCTGCAGCCTGTGTAAGCATAACCGCAAAGCTTGTGTCAATCACGTCAGAACTTGTCATTCCTTGGTGGACGTATCGGCTGTCTTCGCCGACGAATTCTGCGACAGATGTTAAGAATGCGATAACGTCATGTTTGACTTCTTCTTCTATTTCGTTGATGCGATCAACATTGAAATTCCCTTTTTCACGAAGGGCGATAGCAGCGCTTTGTGGGACAGTGCCAAGCTCCGCCATTTTCTCAAGTGCGAGGGTTTCAACCTCTAACCAGATTTTGAATTTGTTTTCTTGTTCAAAGATGTTTGCCATTTCGGGGCGGCTGTAGCGGGGTATCATTTTCTGTCGTCCATATTTGTTTTTTACTGCGTTACGCTTCACTCGCCTAGGTTATACTAGGCTTCGTTCCTTGTGCCTAGTCAAAAACAAAATCTGTTTGACGCTCGCACTATAATTTCTTGCATTGTGTTTTGTAGCTATCGAAATACTTCAGAACGGCCTCACGATCAATAGCATATGCTTTATTTTTATTATTCTCTGAAATACCAATAATCACCCATATTCCGTCATCTGGACTTGGCAAACTATTTTCAGGGATGAGTATGATCTTGTTTTGAATTTCCACGCTGTTTCCATAGGTGCCATAAGAGTGGGTGAGGCATATTTTTTCAAACTCTTGAGATTGTATGCTTTTTGCTAGCGCTTTGTCATATGCTGCCATTTTTGCGGGAGCATTACGAAGATTAGCATTAATGGCTTGTATAAATAGAAAGATAAATAGTCCAATGATCAGAATGAGTACGATGGTGAATCTAAATAGGAGCGCGCTAATAATTTTTATGAAAGACGTTTTTTTGTTTTTCATCAATAATACCGATTTCCTTCAATCACATATTTCCCGCTGCGCACCGAGATGTCGGGGGGGGTGCGGTAGGTTTCGAAATAATCATAGCCCTGTTTCAGGTTTTTCCAAAACGGATGCCATTGTGAATTTTTACGCATTGCCATATTGGCGGCGGTCATGCGGAAGGGGTAGATATTCACGGGGATTTTGGGGTGTCCGTATTTAAAGTTTTGTTCGATAATCAGGTATATTTCGCCGATTTGTTTGTCGGTCATGGCGAGGCAACCTTCGGATACGCAATTCCCATGGATCATGAGGAGCGAGCCAGTGCGCCCGTGGCTTTGGTCATATTCATTGGGGTATCCGATGTTAAAGGATAGGAAATATTGGCTGTTTGGATTGAGGCGGTCTTTAGTGACGCTGTAGAATCCTTCGGGGGTTTGGAGGTCGCCTTCTTGTAATTTTGGACCCAAAGCGCCTGATTTTTTACAGACATTATAAGTGCGGAAAAGGTCATATTGTTTTGTGTAGGAGTTTTGCACCCAAAGCTCTAGCTGCATTTCTGATTTAAAAGCGCGGATTAACATCGGGTTGTCCATGCTCATCCCGCTCATCACCATTTCGGTGCGCAGGACGGAGAAATTTTTATTCCGCATGGCTTCGAGTTGTTTGTTGATTTTGTTTTTTGTTAAAACCTCATCGCCTTGTTTTATGATGGAATCATATTTTGGTGGAGGCGGTGTGCGGCGTGTATATGCGGAGCTGCTGCACCCTGTCGAAAAAAATAGAACAAGGGTGAGGAGTATCATGACGAAGAACGGCATCCAGTAATGCATGTTAGATAAGCCCTTCGTTGCGGAAGGAGGTGTGGCCGTTTCGTGCGATGATAATATGGTCATGGATTGTAATTTCGAATGGTTCGGCGGCGGCAATGATTTTGTTTGTCATGTCGATATCTGCGGCGGATGGTTTGGGATCACCGCTTGGGTGATTATGCATCAGTATAAGCGCGGTTGCGCCAAGTTCAAGCGCTCGTTTCATAATTTCGCGGGGATAGGCCGGGGTGTGATCGACTGTGCCTGATCCCTGAATTTCATCGGCGATAAGCTCATTTTTTTTATTGAGGAAGAGAATCCGGAAATGTTCCTTTTTCTCATGTGCCATGGTCATATGGCAATAATCCATCAAGCGTGTCCAATTATTAAGGAGCGGTTTTTTCATGAGTTCTTGCTTCATCATTCGTTCGGCGATGGCGAAGGTGGTTTTTATTGTGGTGGCGGTGTTTTCACTTATGCCTTCAACTTGGGTGAGCATGGAATGGGGGGCGCTCATGAGTTCTGGCAATGAGCCGAATTTCGATAGCAGAGTTTTTGCGAGGGGTTTCACATCGCGGCGGGGGATGGCGTTGAAAAGGAGAAGTTCGAGAAGCTCATAATCTTGCAATGCGTTTGCTCCCGCATTTACAAAACGATCTCGCAGCCGTTGACGATGTCCAGCGTAGTGGGGCTTTTGCTCTTTTGCGGTGGAGTTAGGCATATGGCGGCTTTGTGTATCCCTTTGGAGAGAGGGTGAAGATTTCGAAGCCATCGTCGGTTACGGCGAGAGAATGTTCGAATTGTGCGGATAGGCTGCGGTCTCTTGTCACGGCTGTCCAGCCATCGGATTTGAGAATTTTTGTGGCGTAATGCCCTGCATTAATCATGGGTTCGATGGTGAAGATCATGCCTGCTTCCAAAACCGTTCCTGTATTGGGTTCACCGAAATGCATGATGGAAGGCGGGCAGTGAAAAACGCGCCCAAGGCCGTGGCCACAAAAATCACGAACAACGGAAAATCTTTGGCTTTCGGCGACTTGTTGGATGGCGTGACCAATATCGCCGAGAGTAGCACCTGGCTTTACGGCCTCAATACCTGCCATCATGGAATCATAGGTTACGTCGACAAGGCGGCGTGCCTTGACGGGGATATTGTCACCCACCATATACATGCGTGATGTATCGCCGTGCCATCCGTCTAAAATTACCGTAACATCAATATTAACGATATCGCCGTCCCGAAGGGTTTTATCATTGGGGATGCCGTGGCATACAACATGATTAACGGATGTGCATGTGGCCTTTGGGAATGGTGTTGGCGCAGCGCCTTCGTATCCCAATGGTGCGGGGATTGCACCGGCTTTCGTGCACATATCGTGACATAATTTATCGAGCGCCTCTGTCGTGACGCCCGGAGCTACGTGATCTGTGACCATGTCCAAAATTTCGGCGGCAAGCTTTCCAGCCTTTCGCATCCCTTTAAAGCCTTCTTCTCCGTGCAGCTCTATACCCTCGGCGGTGAAGCGGGGCGGGTTAAACGGATTTGGGGATATGGTCATTTTAATTCCTTAATTATAATCAGAATTTGCACTTATATAGTTTTGTTACTCATGTTAAATATAGGCTCTAAGGCTTTGTGTAAAGTTTACAATTACGGGAAATGTGAAATGAGTAAAGAATTTACTGCGGCTATGGTGGTTATCGGGAATGAAATTCTTTCTGGGCGCACGCAAGATAAGAACATTAATTATGTAGCATGCAAATTGGTGGAGCGCGGTGTGCGCCTTATTGAGGTGCGTATTATTCCCGATGTTGAGGTAGTGATTATCGATACTATTCAAGAGCTTAAAGCCAAAGTTGATTATGTTTTCACTAGTGGCGGGATTGGACCGACGCATGATGATATTACGGCAGCGTGTGTTGCCAAGGCGTGTAATGGTGTTTTGGAGCAGAGCAAAGAGGCGTATGATATCTTATTGGGGTATTACGGCGCAGCGGATTTAACCGATGCGCGGCTTCGTATGGCGCAAATCCCTGTTGGTGGATCTCTTATTCCTAACCCCGTTTCTGGTGCGCCTGGATTTGTGATTGATAATGTTTATGTGATGGCAGGTGTTCCGAGGATTATGCAGGCGATGATGGATCATATTGCGGTTGGCTTAGAGGGCGGGGATGTTATTCATTCACGCAGCGTTTCCTCTGTTTTACGAGAGAGTGTAATTGCCCATGATTTGGGGATGGTACAGGAAAAATATGTGGGCGTTGATATTGGAAGTTATCCCTATTTTAAAGATGGGCTTTTGGGAGTGAATATTGTATTGCGCGGTAGCGATATGGATATGCTATCTGCGGCGAAGAATGATGTAATTGAGATGCTTGACCGTTTGAGCTGATGATGTTTTTTGTGGTTATAGCCGCCTTCTTTTTTTACGCGGATATATATGGATTGTGGCCATGATAGCAATTACAAAGCTTAATATGATGCTGTAATATAATGATATTTTTAAATTGGGGGAAGAAAAGTCTTTTGGTAACTCTGCGGCACTTATTATTTCTTTTTGAGTGTTTAGAGTTGGTTGATTGCTGTAGTTTTTTGCTAATAAATTTGTTATGGCTTGGGCGAGGTGCCGGGATGTTGAGGTGTGGCTAATTTCAAATATAAAGGTATCCGTTTCTTTTATAAATGTATTTTTTTTTAGTTTCGTTAGAATTTTATCTTTTGTACTTTTATCATCTGAACCAATACCTTGTTGTAATAAAAAATCATAAATCTGTAGGGGGATTGCTCTGTTTTTATCAATTTTGGGATTGAATTCTTTTCTGTTTTCTAGATTCAAGCTTTCTACGACCGCCAGCATGATGTCATTAGACTTAATATTCGATGAGACTGAATTGATTGTTATTCGTATGTTGGGGGTTTTGACATTGTGCTCATTATTGATTTTTGTAATGTCTGGTGATGGTAGTGTGATTTTTATTATTGATGTTGCGGTGTAGAGAACAGGGGTGAATGATGTAATTAAGGCACATAATAAAAGGGATAGCATAAATACACCTAAAAAGAAGTTACGCCTTATCCATATTGATGGTGTTATTTTAGGAAATAAAATTTTGTAAGTCATGCTTATCTATACCTTTTTCTAGCATTTCGTCAATTAAGGGGATTGTTATATAGCCCTTTTAATCAATTTAAATTTCACCACTTAGTTCATCAACACCGAACACAAATATTCTTAAGAAATTATCCGCGTCCCAATTTTACAGTCTTTGTTTCCAATTATAATAGATCGTTCTTAGTTTTCGAGTTCCGATGTTGAAAGGGGGGGCAGTGATGGCACGTTTGGTGACATGGCCATGATGATTCTGATTACGATAGCTAAAAATATCGGCTTTCTTTGGTGTTATGTACTAGGTTTTTTTTGTGCGTAGTACCCCGTTTTCAAAAGATATCCGATTATTATTCCAAGCGTTATGCCTAGAATGTTTGAACACATATCTTCTATTTGAGCCGTTCTGTTGGGCACGAATATTTGAATGAGTTCTATTATGCCGCCGAGGCATAAGAGTGTGCACAGACTTGCGATAAGTTTTTTTATGTGTTCAAGATATTTCCATGTCGCCAAAGTAGATATGATGCAGAATGTAAATAGGTGCAGCATTTTATCTGTTTGATATCCCATGGGGAGTAGGTTTGGGGTTACGGCCATTGCCACGCCAATGATCAGCAGTAGTGCTATTGAGAATGTTTTTATCATTAGGGTTTTAAATCGAAATAAATGCGATGATAGGGGCTCGTTTTATCAGGTGTTAGACTGCTTTTTTGTAGGATGGTGGTGGCTTTTTTCAAGGACATGATAATCATAGTGCCTTTGTTATCGTTCATTGTCTCAACGGTGTATGAGTCAAGTAATTTTGAATCATTAAACTTCATAGCCTTTTTTCCAACCCATTTCGCATCAGGAACTTCAACGATAATGAGTTTCTCTTCGTTATCGATATCGATGTTGAAGTTAAACTTTTTATTCGTGTCTATCACAATACGCAATTTATCCGCGTGTTCACCTACACGCAGATTTTGAGCGACATCACCATCATATGTTTTTTTATCGGGTGGCGTAATTTTCGGCCTTTTTGGTGGTGATTTTGTGGGAGGTGGCGCTGGTTTTGAAATGGGCTCCGACAAGACTTTACTTGCAATGTCGTTATTTTCAGGAGGCGCTTGTGGTTGCTGCGGTTCGAGCTGCGATACTTGCAGCTGTGCATTTTCAGTTCCTGGTATCAAGCTTGTCGGTTGTTGTGGAGTTGGTGTTTCCTGCAACATAACTTCAAGTTCTTTGATAAGGTTCTGGATGTCCGATTCTACAGCTGCTAATCGGACGATGGATGGTTTGTATGTTTCGAATTCTTTGCGGAGATCAACAACCGCATTTTCAACACGATTAAAGCGGTCACCGCTGTCTCTAATGTTTTCCGCGAAGAGCGTATCGACGTTTACGCCTTTCATCGGACTGAGTGCAGGGAGGCCGTTTGGCATATATTGTGTTCCGACTTGGCCGGGTTTTAAAGGTGTTTTTGCGTATTGTGGAGGAAGTGCCACAGGGGCGCCAATGCCATCATTTTTGGTATTTTCTGATGTGGTTTCTTGGTTTTGTGAGGGGGGTGATTCGGCTTTGTTAAGTTGCAAAATCCCCTTGGGGCTACATGCCGAAAGCATGCCCGTAATAACGATAAAACATAGACTCAGAGCTAGTTTATTGTACATACACCAGAGAACCGTTTACCCCAGAATAGGGGCGTTAGAACTTAAAAAAATACGCAGCAGAAAACACCAGTTAGAATCATAGCCTGAAAAGGTGATTGTCATCAACAGGATAATTAAAAAAATAGAAAAAATTGGTCTTGATCTTTTGTTTGTTTTTAGAAGCTTAGGCGAATCTCTTTATATTATGTGTTGAAAATTTGGCTGTTTGTGTTATCGGTATAGGCAATCATTTTACGAATTTAAGTGTGTTCATGCGTCAGTTGATCGTTATATTTTTCACCTTTTACTTTTTGCCTATGAGTGTTTCATATGCGGCGGTTACGGTTGATCAGGCATTTAACTTTGGCTCATTTATTGCTATGAGAAACGATGTTTCATACGATATTGTTGTGAATACAGATGGATCATATTCTTATGATGGGGCGGCGTATGTTGAGATTTTACCCCCACAACCTGGAATATACTTGTTTGATGGGCTTCCTTCTTCGACTGCTATTACAAGTGTGGATGTTACGCAGGGTAGTCCGATGATTGGTGTGGGGAGTTTTTTTAGTTTGGTCGATTTCCAAGAAACACATCCAGCCACGACAAACGGAGTTGGAGAAGCGCAGATTTATATTGGCGCCACTGCGCGTAGTTCTGGCAATGGAACGCCTTATTCTGATCAGACGTATTTGGGATCAGTCGATATTACAATTAATTTTTAGCTTTTTACTATAGAGGAGAATTTTATGAGGTTTTGTAAGTTTTTTTTGGGTTTGGCGGTGTTGTTTTCTCCGTTTATTGCGGTTCACAATTCATCGGCTAGTATTTTAATTACACCAACGCAGGTTGTTCTTGAGGATCGTGATCGTTTTGCTGTCGTGACGCTGGTTAATAATGGCAGGGAGGTTAAATCATATGAAATTGGCTGGAAAGCTATGGAAATGATTGGGGGTAATGGTGGATATAAGGACGCGGAATATGGTGAGGGCGATTTTGATTTGTCGCAATATATCGTTTTTTCACCTCGGCGCGTTACTTTGGTGCCTGGTGCAAAACAAAAAATTCGGTTGGCGTTGCGGCGTCCGGAAAGCATCCCTGATGGGGACTATCATACTCATTTGATGTTTAAATCTTTGCCTAATGTTGTTGATGATACCCTTGTGGCCTTGGAAAAGGATCATGCGGAGGCAAGTGTTAGGATTAATGTCAATTATACAATTCCTGTGGTTTTACGTGTAGGTCAGGCAGATTACTCTGCAAGTATTGGGCAGATGGAGATGGTTCGAAATACCCAATCAGGAGCTTTGGAAGCGAAAATCCCTGTTGTTAGGGATGGGAAATACTCGGTTTTGGGGTGGTTGAAGCTTTATCATATTTCTGCTGATGGTGTTGAGGAATTGGTTGGTGAGGTTTCGAATGCCAATCTATTTTCCGAAATACAAAATCGTATTTTAACGTCATCGGTTTTGAAGGAGTTGTCAGGCGGGCGGTTACGTGTTGTTTTGCATTATTATGATTTTGAAAAAAACATTGTTTATGCTGAAAGAGAATTTCCGTTGGAGTAGTAACGTTTAATTGTTTTTGAATTTATTTGAGCGTCCTATCTGGGCGCTCTTTTTTGTGTGTGGTTAATTATTTAATTTAGGCAAAATAAAAGGCGCTAGTAAGCGCCTTTTAAGTATGTGGTTATTTCTTTCTTCTTCTTTAGTAAGAAAATGTAACGTCGATGTCAGCTGTGTGTGTGGCATCTGTGATACCTGCGCCAGCTGAAACAGTAATTGTTCCGCCAAGATCAATCGTATCGTCGGCAGCACCAGTTGTTGTGATCGTTGTTGGCGTACCTGATAAAATTGAGAGGGAGGCTGTTGCCGCGCCATTCAATGAATATGTGGGTGAACCGAACGTCAACTGTGTTGATGTTGTGAAGTTGTTTGTTATTGTCGCAAACATATCAACTGATGCTGATGCTGGTGTTTGTATGACGATATCACCGGCACCAACAGATGCGACGATTTCAGCACTCGCGGATTGTACTGTTGTATCTGCACCTGCGCCGATTGTGTCAACAACTAAACCTGTTACGGGGTCTAATACAAGCGTGAATGTATCATCTGTACCACTTGGCATATTTAAGAACCATGTACCATAATCTAGGTCAGCACCTGCTGTTACGGTAATTGCTGATGATGTTGTGATTGAAGCTTGGACACTGCCTGTTTGGGCCTGTGCGTCGCCTGAAAATGCAAAGCCTAGTGCGAATGCACTCGTCAATGCCATAAGTTTAAGGGTGTTATGTCTCATATTAGGTTTCTCCTTTATTCCCTAGATTTGAACTACTGCTACTCAGTATGCGGGTAAGATATTACATATCCTCTAAATTAATATCACACAACAATGGTTAATACATTATTAATATGACGAAATTAAAAAATAGATGTGGCTAACTTTGAATTGGCTAGCTCCAGAACATTTTGATAGATACCACTAAGTTATTGTCATTGTCAAGTGAGTGTGTTTTACTGTGATTATCATTTTCTGCGTATTATCCACAAGTTTATACATTATTTTTCAACAGGATTCATTAGGTCATTATTTAATGTCTGAGTTTCGGATTACGAAGTTTTTGTTTTTTATTACCTTGTCTTTATTTTGGATGAGTGGTGTGAGTTGCGCTCAAAATAATGAGTTATCGAATCAGGAAAGGCACATTCTTGCCAAATCTTTTTTATCCAGTTTGAAATCAAAACTTAGTGATGTGGATCGTTATTTGAGTGGCGATCGTCACGTGGAAGTGGCTCAAAATATTCTTGAGGATGGAGAAATATTGCTTCTACAGCCTGTTATTGAAAAAAGCGTAAAGATTGATGGTGTGGTAACGGCGCGTTACGAAAATAAAGCAATGATGGTTTCGTTGATTGATTTTGTGAGTGTTTTTGACTTTTCAATCGATATTGATATTGCAAGTGGGGCTGCGGCTGGTTGGTATTTGCGCGAGAATCGCATGATATCATTGGATATGAATTTAGGCATTATTAAAACCCATATGGGTGAGTTTCAAATTGGTGGTTCTGCCTATGTGGATGATAATGATATTTGGATTTCACTTGATAGTTTGAATCGGTGGTTGGATTTTGATATGGAGGTGAATATTAGTTCGCAGGAGCTTCGGGTTACTACGGATATTCCTCATCCATTATTGGCGAAGTTGAGGCGAAGTGGTTTTGAAAAAAATATTCGTAAGGTTTTTGATGCTAAGCTTCCGTTGAGCGATGATTCATACACAATGCTTTCTGCGCCTGTGGTTGATGTATCAACGGCCTCAACATATAGAAAGCGTAATGGTGCAGATAAGGGGATTGATGCCCATTCAATGAGTGTGCGAACAGTTCAGGATTTTGTGAAGGGGACGTTAAAGTCTGATTTACAATTCGATAATACTGATAAATTAAAATTCGCGCGTGTTAATTACAAGCGGGAATCTGCTGAAGCTGATTTGTTGGGCCCTATGAAGGCTCGTAAATTTGAATTGGGAGACGTTTCTGGTGTGGTTTTGCCTGATGGTGCGTTTTCTGGCCAGGAGATTGGTGCGCGTGTTACAAATGTAAGTCCGATCAGAAGCTTTTCAACGCCGAGTACCGGGATATCGGGTGTGGCTATTCCTGGGTGGGGTGTGGAGCTTTATCGAAATACGCAGTTATTGGCTGTTCAGGAGGTTGGTGAAGACGGGTTTTATCAATTTTCAGGTATTGACCTTTATTTGACAGATAATAATTTCAGGCTTGTTTTTTATGGTCCTCAAGGGGAGATACGGGAAGAAGATGTGTATGTTCCTGTTGATAGGGGGCTTCTTTCTCAGAATGATGGGGTTTATGACGTTTCGGTTAGCCTGAAGGGGCGTAATGCGTATCGGAAAAAAAAATCGGATGATGTCGATGATGATAGTATTCGCGTATCTGCGCTGTATGAAAAACCATTATCTGATAGTGTGACGGGTGTTTTCGGGGTACGTAGTGAGGAAAATCAGGGGGTGCGTGATAGTGTCGCAAATATTGGTGTTTCAACGACTTTGGGGCAGGCACTTTTGAATACGACTCTGGCTGTTGACGATGAGGGCGAATTTTCAACGGATGTTGTTCTTAGGCGCAACTTTGGAGAGCACGAGGCCAGAGCTTCATTTGATTATACAATGGGTGGTTTTGATGCTGCAAATGGTGGGACGCTGTCTGCGGCTTCTATTGCTCAAAATAATAATGTTTCTGACGCATATTCCAGTAATCTTCAACTTAATGGGCCTGTGTGGAAGGGGTCACGAAGTCGTTTGGACTATTTGGCCACAAACCGATATTCATGGACAGATCAAGGGAGCCATAATTTGGCAGCGAGTACGGGGTTAAGTCTTGGGCTGCCTTATATGAATGTAAATGGTTTATTGTCCTATAATTCGGGGAGCTCTTTGGTGGATGATAGGATGGATTTTAATGCGAATGTTGCAGGGCGTATTTCGGGTAATCGTCTTCGGTTGAGTGCGAATTATGACGTGTTGCCAGAAGCGGAGCTTAATAATGTTACAGCGTCGTTGAATCGGGCTATAACGCAGGATCTTGATTTTGATTTTTCGGCCACTCATCGTCCGCTTGCATCACTGACCGAGTATCAAGCTCGGCTGGATTGGCAGGCTGGTTTTGTTAGAATATCGCCAAGTGTACGATATAATTCAGAGAGTGATTTTTTTGCTGGGTTAAATACGCGCTTTGGAGTTTTGGAAGACCCTTCATCGAATAAGCTTCGTTTTTATGATCAAAATATAACAAACCTTGGGCTTGCCAGCGCATTTGTGTATTTGGATAAAGATGGTGATGGTTTGTTTAATGGAGAAGATGAACCATTGCCAGAAGTATTGGTGAGCGCACCGCAAAGTGGAAAACGCGTTAGAACTGATGAAAATGGTGTGGCTTTGTTTCACCGTCTACAAGTTTTAAAGCTTACTGATGTTTATGTTGATAAAGATACGTTGCAAGACCCGACGTGGATACCAGGATTCGAAGGCGTGTCACTTTATCCGCGTGAGGGGTATGTGGCGCAGGTTGATTTTCCCGTTCATATATCGGGGGAGGTCGATGGGACGCTTTATGTGCGGGCTGTCTCTATTGATGGGCGTGATTCGGCTCTGCCTGTGGCGCTGCGGAATGTATCAATTAAGATTTATGATGATCAAGGTGTGGTTGAGGCCGAAACAAAGACTGACACGACTGGGTTTTATTATTTGACGCAAATCCCGCCTGGGCGCTATTTATTGGTTATTGATTCGAAAGATGCACAAAATAGTAATTTTATAAGGCCAGAGCCGCAGGCCATAGAAATTGGTTATGATGGTACAGTTATTTACGGGAATGATATTTACGTGAATGCAGGGGCTGGGGATATCCCGAGTGAGATCTTATCGGATATGGAAGATTATAAAGGTAATCATCCGCATATAGATTTTGGGCAGGATTATAATTTGGTTCTTAATCTGGGCGAATATAACTCGCGCTTATTGATGTCTGTTATTTGGTATAAATTGCGCTCTCGGTTTTCTCAAATGCTTGTTGGGGGGGATTTGTTTGTTCCACCAACGGAAAGTTTTGCGGATGCGGATACGGGAAAGCATAGCTTGCGCGTTGGCTTAAGGGGTGAGGATATATCCGATGCCTATGCGCGGTGTAAGGCGCTGGCTGCGCGGGAGCAATATTGTAAGGTGGAAATATACCCCGCATTTATGAAACATGCACAGGCGGATGTGGTTGCGGAGTAGCGGTTTATTCGAATTCCCATGTTGGATCTTCTGTTTCAGGCCGTGGTGGAGTTTCGGGGAAATCCATATTTGGTTGTTGCAGTTTCTGGAGGTACTTTTCTGACGTATCTGTTTTTGCGGCATATTTATCTTCTAAAATTTGAGTTAAACTCTTCATTTCTCGTCCCCGTATGTTTTTCTTTAATTTAATTATCCAATGATAAGTGAGGTAGGGGGCGTTTGTCAAATTGCAGGTGGGGATGGTGGAGGTATCAGGTGAAAAATCGAACTGGTTATTTGATGTTTTTGAAATATGAAAATTTTTTGCTAGCTGAAGGTAATAATCGGGGGTTCTGAAACTACAAGATTTAATATGTCAGAAAACATATGTAGAATATAAAGATGCTGTGATATTCTCGCCTCCAATACTTGAAAATATTCATACAATAAATCAAACGTGAGGTTATACATGTACATCAATAAGTTATTAAAATTTAATCTGATGTTCCTTTCGGTCGGTTGTTTTTTGTTCGTATCATTTGTACAAAACGCGCAGGCTAATACGGCGGCTGAAATTCTTGAAAAAGGCAAACAATGCAAGAGCTGGGAAGCAACGGGAGAGCTTAGCTTGAGAGACAGTAAGGGCTGTATTATAAATTGTTTTAGGTATGGAATGTCTTTGCAATCACATCCAGAGATACTAAGCGAATTGGGGATTAAGAGATGTAATGACGCTTATGCGAGTGTGAAAAGTCAAACAGCAAACACAACATCTCAAAAAATAGAGACTATGCCAAAGCCGCCGAGTACACTCAAAGATATTGTTGCTGATCTGAACGCAGCCACGGGATATTGGGGAGATATAATGGCAAATAAGAATATTAATGCCATTAATAAAAATCAGTCTGAACAATGTTATAACACCTGTGATCAGGGCGTAAATGCGATTAAAACCAAAGCAAATATCGGTATGAAATATGCTCGTAGATATTGGATGAATTGTACGTCATGTAAAGCGAAGGACGTTGAGGGTAACGAACTCGCGCCTGTATTTAAAAAGAAAGCGGAAGATAAATCGTATACCATGCCAGATATTGAAGGGATGTACCTACAGACCACACGAAGTGGTTTTCGGGTACGCGTAGAGGGGCGTGAAGAGTGGAAGACATATTGTAATGAAGCCGCAAGAGTAGAAAATGGCGGGGATGAATTTTCCCGTACCGTGAAACCGTATGATCGGATACGCATATCTGGTATCACGTACGACCCGAATAAAGCAAATAAACCTGTAAGTCGTTGCATGGCGAAGAGTATAACTATTCTTGGTTCTAAGCTAAAATAAATCAGCGTGTTTTAATGTGATTGGTCTGCCCGCCGAACCTAAGCAGATATGAGTAAATGTGTGTTTTACCATCTTATAAACATCTGCTTGTATTCTCCGGATCAGAATATCATTGTGCACACATACGTCGGGTATTCCTGCTAGAAAATCAGATGTGGTTGATGGCGTAAAGCTGGAACGACAAAGACGTGTCTCGGTAACTTTCAGAAAAGTAATTCTATCCTAATCGTTCAAGCATAACCCTAATCGCCTAAGAATAAAGGATCAGAATGTTACAATAAATTTAGGAAGAAATAAAATGGTGGGCCCGGCCGGACTTGAACCGGCACGTCCATACGGACAACAGATTTTAAGTCTGCAGCGTCTACCATTCCGCCACGGGCCCTTAAATAAAAACGCTACTCAATCGAGAGGAGCAGCGTTTTTATAGTACGGTTATTAAGATGATGCAATCACTCTTGGGCGAAATAGTTTAAATTTTTTAGATTAAGCTCCTATTTTCTGATGAGGGGGGCATGTGCTTTGTAGAACGTTATCCATCATCTTCAAGAGGGCGGGGGCAATATCATTTGAGAAAATGTTGTTTCCGATTTTCACTGTTTCATCGAATATGACGATTGGGGTGCTTATAAACCCCTTTAAGATGATTGGTGGTGCGGACATTGGGTGCGTTTGTCCATTTTCCTCTGTGAACTGACACCCTTGCATAGATGCGGTTAACGAAAAGTTTAAATCAAGGCTGGATAATGTGGAGAAGAGGCAGTCTTTTAAATTGCATCCATCAATCAGGGTTGCGCCGAAGCTTGCCCCTGTAAAATCAACATTATTCATATCTGAATATGCAAAGCACGTGTTGTAAATCGTGCAATTCTGGAAATTGCTGTTGTTTAATAGGCATTCTGACATATTTGCGCCTGTTAAATTTGCACTTTCGAAAAGGGCATCGTTCATAATTGCACCATCAATATTGGCGTTGCTCAGGTTTTCTCCACGTAAATCCACATGATTAAGGTCTATGTTTTTTTTTACTGCATCTTCTATGCATTGTGTGAAGGTTTCGAAATACCCTTCATGTAGTCGTTTTTTGTCGGTATATGTTTTTAAAGCGTAATAGTTCATTTTAGTTCCCCACATGGTTGTAAAAGTATCCAGATACTCAACGATGGATTATCTTATGTCAAATAAAAAATGTCGATCGTTATGTTTTTTTTTGATTTGATATCCTGAATTCTATATTTATATTAGTATGTTATATGGTTTTCTTCTGTTTTTCTTATTATATACTTATGGATAATGTTTTGAATGCTATGGTGTTCAATTGTGTTTTTAAGCTGTTAATTTGCGTTGATAAAGGGCGCTATTGGCGGTAGGTATGGGTATGGGAAATATTCAATCACCATCTATTGAAAATGGCATTCGCGTTATTCGTGGGTATTTGCCGAGCTTGCCATTATCGCCGGGTGTTTACCGTATGATTGCGGCGGATGATGATATTTTATATGTGGGAAAGGCCAAGGCGCTTCGCAATCGTGTGACTTCCTATACGCATTTTGAGCAGTTGCCGCATCGTTTGCAGCGTATGGTGTCCTTGACCGTTCGTATGGAGTTTATCAATACACATACTGAGGCCGAGGCTCTTATTCTTGAGGCGAATTTAATCAAAAAGCTTAGGCCGCGGTTTAATATTCTTTTGCGTGACGATAAGTCGTTTCCTTATATTGTTGTTCGCACGGATCATGACTTTCCGCAAATTTTAAAGCATCGTGGGGCGAAAACTGTTAAGGGGGAGTATTTCGGGCCGTTTCCATCCGCGGGGGATGTTAACCGTACGCTGGCGGTGTTGCAGCGGGCTTTTTTGCTTCGGAATTGTAGTGATAGCTATTTTAGCAAGCGCGAGCGTCCGTGCCTGCAATATCATATTAAGCGATGCACTGCCCCTTGTATGGGGATGGTGAGCAGATTTGAGTATGCAGAGCAAGTCAAAGGTGCGCATGATTTTATGCAGGGTAAAAGCCGCGATGTGCAGGATAATTTAACACGAAAAATGCAGGTTGCTAGTGAGGCGATGGATTATGAAACTGCGGGGGGGTACCGTGATCGCATTCGTGCGCTTACCTCTATTCAAACGCGCCATGATGTGGATGTGGATATTGGGAATGCCGATGTTATGGCTTTGATGCAAAAGAATGGTGTTACTTGCATTCAGGTGTTTTTTTATCGCGGTGGCCGGAATTTAGGAAACCGTGCTTATTACCCGCGTCATAGCGTTGATGACGGCGAGGCGGCGATATTTTCGTCTTTTATCGCACAATTTTATCAGAGTAAATCTTTGCCGAAAACGCTCGTCCTTAATATGGAGGTTGCGGACATATCATTGTTGGAGGAGGCATTAAGTGAGCAGGGGGGGCATAAGTTTATTATCCTAATTCCATCACGCGGGAAGTATAAACGCGCGGTTGATTTTGCGGTGAATAATGCGAGTGAGGCGCTGGATCGGCATTTGGCAATGTCTGCGACAAATTTGAAGTTGCGGAATGGGGTTGCGGATTTGTTTGGTTTAGACGAACCGCCGCGACGTATTGAAGTTTATGATAATAGCCATATTTCAGGCACGAATATGGTTGGTGCGATGATTGTTGAGGGCGAGGACGGGTTTAACAAAAAGGCGTATCGTAAATTTAATATCAAGCAAGCCGCCGCCGCAGATGATTATGGCATGATGCGCGAGGTTTTGACGCGCCGTTTTAAACGCAGCTTAGAAAGTGGTGAGGGCGCAGGGCATGAAAACTGGCCGGACCTTATATTGATTGATGGTGGCGCGGGTCAGCTCAGCGCGTCATTGGAGGTTTTGGAGGAGCTTGGAATTGCGGATGATGTGGTTATTGTTGGGATTGCCAAAGGGGAAGACCGTAATGCGGGGCGTGAAAAGTTTTTTATGCCAGGGCGAGAGATGTTTCAGCTTCCTATTAATGACCCTGTTTTATACTATTTACAGCGCTTGCGTGATGAGGCTCACCGATTTGCGATTGGCGCGCATCGGGCGCGGCGGTCGAAGGCTATATCCGCATCGCCATTGGATGATATTGGTGGGATTGGCGCAAAGCGGAAGAAGGCTTTGTTGCTTCATTTCGGTTCGGGGAAGGCTGTTTCAGGGGCGGGCGTTGATGACTTGGCAAAAGTAGAGGGCGTATCACACGCCCTTGCACAAAAAATCTATGATCATTTCCATTGAAGAAAATGGATTACAAGCTTAGCTCTGGTGCGTGCGTGTAATCAGGTTTTTCGGAATGCGTTTCGCCTGTTGGAAATAATTCCAAAACGTTGTCTTGTGTTTTATCCGTGTTTTTTTCATTGATGCCAATGAAGTTTTGTAGCTTGCCTGCGGCGGCTTTTAAATGTGCATTTCGCATTTTCATCACCTGAAAAATTATATTTGTATATTATGTACTTTATTCTGTCACGCTTTGTCAAATTAGGAAAGAAAATTACGTATTTTAATTTGTGTGCTGTATTGTTTTTTTGCATAAAAGTAGAACAAAAAATTAAATTCCTTATGAATCAAAACGATACTTTTTTGTCTGGGGAAAACTGCGAATCAAATCTTGCGAGGGGTTAGTCTCTGTGTTAGCGTCTAGTCAATTCAGTAACAAAACAATGTAATTTTAATGCATACGCAAGGGCGTTTGCGTTGGGTTTTATTAATATTCATACGACTCTACGAAAGGTGCGAAAAAAAATGTTTCATCGTGTTAAATCAGAAGTTCAGGATGCGGAGCAAAACAATCAGAAGGATGCGGTTAAATCTTACCGTCAGGATGAGCAACGAGCTCCTGTTGGTCGTTATGAGCAAGCAGAGAAGCAGCCCTTAGAGGAGAATAATTCACCACGCGTTTATGGTCGTAGCGCCGTTAATGCACAGCAGGAAGAGAGAGAAATGGCAAAAAAGGAAACAGCTGTACAAGAGAAATATGAGGCAGATGTAGAAGATGATAAAAGCGTAGAGGCTTCACGTCCAAGCTATCAGCCATCTATATCGCGCCCAAGTTCAAATTATGGCGGTGGATCATATACTGCTCCATCTTATGGTACAGGCAATGAAGCTTATAGCGGTTCTGATCGTACGTTGACGATTGGTCGCGGTATTAACATGTCTGGTGAAATCGAAGCTTGTGATCATTTGATGGTTGAAGGTACGGTTGAAGCGGCGCTTAAAGGGGCAAAACTTCTTGAAATCGCAGAGAGTGGCACTTTTTATGGTACTGTTGAAATCGAAGAAGCGACTATTGCTGGCCGTTTTGAAGGTGATATCACAGTGAATGGTCGTTTGACGTTAAAGGCTTCTGGTGTGATTACTGGATCAATCGCGTATCGCGAACTTGAAATCGAAGCTGGTGCGGTTCTTGATGGTCGTTTGACCCCATTAAAAGGTGTTGTTGATCAGAAGAGCGTTGATAATTACCGTAAGGGAAGCGAAGCTTCTGCGATGGCGAAAGCAAAGGATGCTCCTTCAAAAAAGGATAGCAGGGAGCCTGCGAACACAGAAAATGGTCTGTTTTCACGAGCGCGCGGCGAATATTAATTATTTGAAAGAGCGGGATTTGTCACTTTTGTGAATTCCGCTTTTTTATATCGCGTTGAGCATTTGCTCTATCCCTGAGTATAAAATTTTATTTTTTAAAAGGTCGGAATTAATTTCCGACTTTTTTTATGTGGTTTTTTCGTCAAAGGCGCATAAATCATAAACAGGGCAGCGTTCGCATTCGGGTTTGCGCGCCTTGCAAGTATAGCGCCCGAGCAGGATGAGCCAATGATGCGCGTGTAGTGCAAATTCATCTGGCACGACCTTGAGCAGGGCTTGTTCAACAGCGTCGGGGTTTTTACCAGGGGCGAGGGTGGTGCGATTGGATACGCGGAAAATATGCGTATCAACTGCCATTGTTGGCTGTTCAAAAATAATATTTAAAACCACATTCGCGGTTTTGCGCCCAACACCGGGGAGCGTCATAAGCTCTTCGCGGGTGGATGGGACTTCCTCATCAAAATCATTGACCAAAATCTGGGCCATGGCGATAACGTTTTTGGCTTTGTTATTATACAGGCCGATGGTTTTTATGTGTTCCTTTAGCCCATTAATTCCAAGGGTTAACATTTTGCGCGGGGTGTCCACGGTTTTGAACAGCTCTTTTGTGGCTTTGTTCACGCCGATATCCGTGCTTTGCGCCGATAGGGTGACCGCGACGAGCAGGGTGTACGCGTTTGTATATTCTAAATCGCTTTTGGGCGCGGGGTCTATCGCGTGTAATCGTTTGAAAAATTCGTGGACGTTCGCTTGTTTCATGTGCAATATAACTACACAACCCACAGTGAAGGATCAAGACATGGAAAAAATTACATATGGATTTTTTGATACACCGATGGGTGAAATGGTGATCGGATCGAGTGATAAGGGCTTGTGTTGGCTTGGTTTTATGGTCGATGGGTATAAGGGTGATGGTTTTTCGCGGATGAAGGCGCATTTTAAATCGGCGGAATTTGTACGGGATGATAATGAAATTGCCGATATAGGATTTGTGATTTTGAATGCGTGGGAAAAGGGGGAGGAGAATTTGATCCCTGTTGATTTGCGCGGAACAACCTTTCAAAAATCTGTGTGGCAGGCTTTGCTTGATATTCGCCGCGGTGAGGTTAAATCATATGGTGATGTTGCGAATGATTTGGGAATGCCTAAGGCTGCGCGCGCGGTTGGGTCGGCAGTGGGCGAGAATCCCGTGTCTTTAATTGTGCCATGTCATCGCGTTTTGCAGAAGTCAGGTGCAATCGGAAATTACGGTTGGGGCGTGGATTTGAAGCGTCAGATTTTATGCGAAGAAGGTATTGCAGTGTAAAAAACGCGTTAATATCGAAAAAATCGATATTAATCTTATTTAGCATCGAAAAAATCGATGTTAATTTATTGTGAGGTCAATGTAGGTCGAGTACATCACGCATGGAGTATAAGCCGGGGGCTTTTCCCTCACTCCAGATTGCAGCGCGAAGGGCGCCTTTTGCAAAAAGATTGCGGTTTGTTGCCTTATGAGTGAGTTCCAAACGCTCGCCTTCACCAAAGAAAAATGCCGTGTGTTCGCCAACAACGTCGCCGCCACGGGCAACGGAAAACCCGATTTTCCCTTTTTCACGTGCACCTGTATGGCCATGACGATTATAATCGGCGAGGTTTTCGAGGCTGTTGTTACGGCCAGTTGCGGCAGAGCGGCCAATCGCCAGAGCCGTTCCTGATGGAGCATCAACCTTATATTTGTGGTGGGATTCGAAAATCTCTATATCCCATTCAGGATCTAATGTTGCGGCGGCCTTTTCAACCAATGCGAGGAGCAGGTTTACGCCAACACTCATATTCGCGGCGTAGATGATGGTTGTTTCTTCGGCGGCTTTTTTAAGGATGTTTTCGTCATCAATATTTAGGCCAGTTGTGCCGACAATTAATGTGGTCTTATGCTTTGCGGCGAGCTTTGCGTGATTAACCGTGCCATCGGGCAGGGTGAAATCAATTATAACATCTGATTTTTCGAAGAGTTCATCTTCGTTATTGGTGATAAAAAATTCCGCGTTTTCGCCTGTGGTATCACGGGCAGAGCCGCCGCTTAGTTCTAGATCGTGTTTTGCCCAATTGCCTGATTGAAGTTCTTCGATAATGAGTTTTCCAACGCGACCGTTACATCCGACTACACCAATTTTCATTGTATTGACTTCTTTCTTATTCGCTTAAATCGTCCCAAAACTCACGGATTTTTTTGAAAAACCCAGAACTTTCTGGCGAGTTTTTATTTGCAGATTTGCCATCGCTCATTGTTTTATCGAGGTCTTTGAGTAAGTCTTGCTGTTTCTTGTTTAAATTAACAGGAGTTTCTACAAAAATCTCTATATACATATCACCGCGTGCGTCAGAGCGTAATAAAGTCATTCCTTTGCCGCGTAAACGGAATTGTTGCCCCGTTTGTGTGCCTGGGGGGATTTTGACCTTTGCGCGTGTGCCCTCAACGGTGGGAACTTCTATTTCACCACCAAGTGCGGCACGGGTTATGGTTATTGGAACGCGGCAATATAGGTTTGCGCCGTCGCGCTGGAATAATTTATGAGGTTTGACGTTGATCATGACGTATAGATCACCGCGCGGTCCGCCGCGTAATCCGGCCTCTCCTTCGCCAGTTAGCCTAATTCGCCGTCCTGTTTCCATACCTGCGGGGATATCAACTTTCAGAGTTTTGCTTGTACGTGTACGGCCTGAGCCACTACATTTTTTGCAGGGGTTTTTAATGGTCGATCCTTGCCCATGACATGTTGGGCAGGTGCGTTCAACCGTGAAGAATCCTTGTTGTGCGCGAACGCGACCGGCGCCGTTACATGTTCCGCAGTTTTCGGCAGATGATCCCTTTTCCGCGCCTGAGCCGTTGCATAAATCGCAAGAGTCATTTACGGGGATTTTTATTTTGGCGTCTTTGCCTTTATAGGCCTCTTCCAAGGTGAGATCCATTGTATATTGGAGGTCAGAGCCACGCGCAGGGCCATTTTGACGTGCGCCTCCACCACCGCGTCCGCCCATGAAATCGCCGAACATGTCTTCGAATATATCGGAGAAGCCAGCGCCGCCCATTCCACCGCCACGTGGACCGCCGCCGCCCATCGAACCGTCAAATGCGGATGAGCCGTACTGGTCATAGGCCGCGCGTTTTTGGTCATCTTTTAAGATGTCGTAGGCTTCGCTAATGGATTTGAATTTTTCTTCGGCTTCGGCGTTGCCCTTGTTTTGATCCGGGTGATATTTCATCGCCAGTTTTCGATAGGATTTTTTGATTTCATCGGCGCTTGCGGATTTATCAACCCCCAGAGTTTTGTAGTAATCTTTTGACATTGCTTATTAATCTTTCCTGCTCGGGCGGTTATCCTGAAAAGGACGCCAAATTATGAAAAGGCGTCCTTTGGATTGTTTTATTTAAGCAGATTTTTGTTCGTCATCTTCTTCTTCTTCTTCGACTTCGATATCGGTGAAGTCCGCATCGATGGCATCATCGCTATCGTCAGATGGTGGTGAATCAGGAGCGTCATCAGCATTGCCCTCGGCTTCTTCTTGTGCCTTTTTATAGGCCAGTTCACCGAGTTTCATACTTGCCTGCATCAAGGTATCTGTTTTTGCCTTGATGTCATCTGTATCATCACTTTCGAGAGCGGTTTTAAGGTCGGCCACAGCGCTCTCAACAGTTGATTTTTCATCATCAGGGACTTGGTCACCCAGGTCTTCCAATGAATTTTCAACAGAATGGATCATGCTTTCCGCCTGGTTTTTGGCTTCGACAGATTCGCGTTTTTCCTTATCGCTATCGGCGTTGGCTTCGGCGTCTTTGACCATTTGGTCTATATCCGCGTCAGATAACCCACCACTTGCCTGAATAGAGATTTGTTGCTCTTTATTTGTGGCTTTGTCCTTGGCTGAGACATTCACAAGGCCGTTGGCGTCAATATCAAATGTGACCTCAACCTGTGGAATGCCGCGCGGGGCAGGTGGAATGCCAACCAAATCAAATTGGCCGAGCATTTTATTATCAGCCGCCATTTCACGCTCGCCTTGGAAAACGCGGATGGTTACGGCATTTTGATTGTCTTCAGCCGTAGAGAACACCTGAGATTTTTTAGTAGGAATTGTTGTGTTGCGCTCAATCAAGCGTGTGAACATTCCGCCTAAAGTTTCAATCCCAAGGGAAAGAGGGGTTACATCAAGAAGGAGAACATCTTTCACGTCGCCTTGAAGGACACCGCCCTGAATCGCCGCGCCATTGGCAACAACTTCATCGGGGTTTACACCTTTATGTGGTTCTTTGCCGAAGAAGTCTTTGACGGTTTCGATGATTTTAGGCATGCGTGTCATACCACCAACCATAACGATATCGTCGATTTCTGAGGCTTTTAAACCAGCGTCTTTTAGTGCGGCCTTTACCGGATCAATCGTGCGTTTTACAAGGTCGGCAACAATGCTTTCCAATTTTGCGCGGCTGAGATTTAGTTGCAAGTGCTTTGGCCCAGAGGCATCTGCCGTAATGAAGGGCAGGTTGACCTCGGTCTGGGAGGTGCTTGAAAGCTCGATCTTTGCTTTTTCGGCGGCCTCTTTCAGGCGTTGAAGCGCGACAGTGTCTTCGCGAAGGTCAATGCCTTGTTCCTTTTTGAACTCATCGGCAAGATAATTGATGATGCGGTCGTCAAAGTCTTCACCACCAAGGAATGTATCGCCATTGGTTGATTTAACTTCGAATACACCATCGCCAACTTCGAGAATGGATACGTCGAATGTACCGCCCCCAAGGTCATAAACTACGATTGTGCCAGATGATTGCTTATCAAGGCCATAGGCCAAAGCGGCGGCGGTTGGCTCGTTAATGATGCGCTCAACTTCCAGACCTGCGATTTTACCCGCGTCTTTTGTAGCCTGACGCTGTGAGTCGTTGAAATAAGCGGGGACAGTTATAACTGCCTTTGTGACTTTTTCACCAAGGAAGCTTTCCGCTGTTTCTTTCATTTTTTGCAAAACCATCGCAGAAATTTGTGATGGTGCGTATTTTTCGCCATCGATTTCCACCCATGCATCACCATTATCGCCTTTTACGATATTAAAAGGTGCGTTTTTCGCCATTTCTTTGACTTGTTTGTCACCGAAGGGGCGGCCGATGAGGCGTTTTATCGCATAAACAGTGTTATGCGGGTTTGTGACGGCCTGACGTTTGGCGGGTTGGCCGACAAGGCGCTCTCCGTCTTTTGTGAAGCCAATCATTGAAGGGGTTGTTCGCGAACCTTCTGCGTTTTCGATGACGCGGGGTTCTTTACCATCCATTACTGATACGCATGAATTGGTTGTTCCTAGGTCAATACCTATTATTTTACTCATTGTGTTCCTCTTTCGTTGCGGCAAATCTACCTACAGCCCATTTGGCACTGTGACGATTCCCTAAGGGTTTACGTTGATATTTGAATTATATAACAAATGCGAATAAAAAATCTAGCCTTTATCAAAAAAAAATGAAAAAAGCGTTAATATTTTAAGCCTCGGTGTTCACGTTTTGTCCTGGCTCACCTGTTTTTGGAGATTGGCTTTCTGGGCCGTCTTTTGATATTCCAACGCGGGCCGGGCGTAGTATTCGTCCATTTAGGATATAGCCTGACTCTAATACCTGAATGATTGTGCCTGTGGGTTTATCTGGCATGGGGGCTTCGAACATGACCTCGTGGAAATTGGGATCGAATATTTGATCTATAGGGTCAGTTTTTTCAATACCGTTTTTATCGAAACAACGCAGAAGTTCGCGCTCGGTGGCTTCTATACCGTCGGTTAAGTTTTTGACTTGTGGGTGTGCGGTTAGGAGTTCTCCAGGGACGGCCTCAAGAGCGCGTCGTAGGTTGTCCGCAACGCTTAGGAGGTCACGAGCGAAGGATGATACGGCGAATTTTGTTGCGTCCTGACGGTCTTTTGCGGCGCGTTTTCTTGTGTTTTCGGCTTCGGCTATTGCACGGATCATTTGATCTTTTGTTCGGGAAAGCTCGCTCTCTAATATTGTGATGCGTGCCGATTCTTCGTTGATTTCTGTTTCTTGTGCTTGTGGAGCATCCAAGCCTTCGGAGAATGAATCATATTCTAGTGGAGCGTTTTGTGCGTCTTCAAGGTCGGATGCTCTTTTTGCATCTTCATTGGCGGCGCGGTTATCATTTTGTGACATTGATTTATCCCTTTGCGAATGTTGCATAAGAAATTAAGTTAAAAGCGATTTAGCATATGGTCTATATGCCTATCGCAATTCATATGAAATGTGAAGCCGTGTCGTTATTTTTTTATCAGGACGGCTTGTTGTGGTGGAAGGAATGCATATACATCAAGGTGTACAGGCTCTTCTACGGGGCCATTGACGCCGTATACGGTGCGTGCGGCATTAATACCACCAATGACAGTATGTTGTTCGGGGTCTTCTATATGGCGAATAATACGATTCCATCTATCGATGAACATGGCGTAATGTTTCGCATCATATGGGAGCATATAGCCCTCAAAGCGTTCTTCAACTGGTAAAAGGCCGCGTTGTCTTGCGTATGACTTAATCAGATCCTTTGTATCAAGGTTTGAGTTTGCATAAGGTGTGTGGAGGATGACTGTGTTTTCAGGTAAAAACCAATAGGTCAGAAGGTAATCACCATCTGCGGTTTTTGTTTTAAAGTCGATTTTTTGTTCTGTGACCTCAATATCAGCCGTTGTGAAATCACCGTAATCTTCGCTTGTGAGTTTGATTTTCTTAATGCCTCTTTTTATGAGGTCATCGCGATCAAGTATGATGTCGAAATAAGAGCTGTTGCTTTTTATGTCGCAGTCATAATTTGTATAGCGTGGGGTTTTATTGTCTAATTTTATTTCAGATTCTTTGACTTCTATATTCTTGCTTTCCAATGTGTCTTTTACCGTTACTTTGCTTTGAGACATGGAGGCGCAGCCAGTGACCTCTTCATAAGCAGCAATACGCATTGTGAATTTTGAAATTGAGTCATAGGGTTGGTCCAAAAATTGAACTGAATATCCATCACGATTAAATAACCTTGGTTGTGAATCGGGGATGATCTCTATTTGTGTATTGCTGGATTGTTGTGCATGCGATGATGGTGCAGCAATAAAAAGCAGAACGGAAAACAGAGAAAAAACAAAAAATCGAATATTCAATGACATAGTAATTTACCCAAATAATTAAAACTTCGACTTTGACTTTAGCGTGTAAATGCTTTGGAAGCAAAGCTTAAATTTTATCTAATCGTTTCCGTTTGCTTTGTTGTATCGTTGCTTGCAGCTTGTTACAAAATAAAGCGAAACGATTGTAAAAGGTTTTTGACAATTTTGTGTGGGGCGCTACAGTGCGTTCGAAATTATAAAAAAGCTTAAGGATTTGAAAATGACACGCCCATCAGGCCGCGCGCCAAATGCCATTAGAGATATTGAAATTATCCCGAATTACTCCCGTTATGCTGAAGGGTCGTGCCTTATAAAGTTTGGCAACACACATGTTTTATGTACGGCCAGCGTTGAGGAAAAGGTTCCTGGTTGGATGAAGAATACGGGCAAGGGATGGGTGACGGCGGAATATGGTATGTTGCCGCGCTCTACACATTCGCGGATGGATCGTGAGGCGGCGCGGGGTAAGCAATCTGGCCGTACGCAGGAGATACAGCGTTTGATCGGACGGGCTTTGCGCGCGGTTGTGGATATGAAGGCATTGGGGGAGCGTCAGGTACGCGTTGATTGTGATGTGATACAGGCCGATGGTGGTACGCGTACGGCGGCGATTACGGGCGGATTCGTGGCGATGCATTTGGCGTTTCAACATCTTGTAAATATTGGTGCGTTGGATGAAATTCCTGTGACGGATATGGTTTCGGCGATTTCTTGCGGTGTATATAAAAGTGTGCCTGTTGCCGATTTGGATTATGATGAGGATAGTGATGCGGATACGGATGCGAATTTTGTGATTACGGGCAAGGGCGGTATTTGTGAAATTCAGGGTACGGCGGAGAAAGAGCCTTTTAGCGAGGCGGAGTTTTTGGCGTTGTTGGCCTTGGCAAAGGACGGGTGTACGTCTTTGACCGCGATGCAAAAAGACGTTTTAGGATTGTAATTGATGCGAAAATTCACAGGCGATGAATTGGTGATTGCGACCCATAATGCGGGGAAGGCGCGGGAGATTTCTGCACTTCTATCACCATATGTCTCTAAATTCTATACTGCCAGTGATTTGGATTTGGCCGAGCCAGAGGAAACAGGGGCAACTTTTGCGGAGAATGCAATTTTAAAGGCGCAATCCGCCGCGCAAAGCTGTGGCAAGATATGTTTGGCGGATGATAGTGGTTTGGCGGTGAATGCTCTTCATGGTGATCCAGGGATTTATTCGGCGCGATGGGGCGGCGAGAGCAAGGATTTTAATCTCGCCATGAAAAAGGTGCATGAGGCATTGGGCGATATGCCAGATCGCAGTGCGTCTTTTGTTTGTACGCTCGCGCTTGGGTGGCCTGATGGTCATTCTGAGGTGTTTGAGGGACGCGTACATGGCAATATTATTTGGCCGATGCGCGGGGCGAAGGGGTTTGGTTATGACCCTGTGTTTCAACCCGATGGCTATGATATTACCTTTGCCGAGATGGATGGCGATGCGAAGCAGGCGATATCGCATCGCGCCAAGGCGTTTGAGTTGCTTGTTCAAAATTGCCTGAAGGGCTAGCTATGTTTCGCGCCAATCAAATGGGCGTTTATATTCATTGGCCGTTTTGTGCGGCGAAATGCCCGTATTGTGATTTTAACTCCCATGTGCGTGAAAAAATAGATCAAGCCGTTTGGGTGGATGCCTATGTTAAGGCGCTTGAGCATTATGCGGTGATGATTCCCGATAAACATGTGGTTTCGATATTCTTTGGCGGTGGTACGCCGAGCTTAATGCAGCCTGAAAGCGTTGCGCGTATTATAGACGCAGTGCAGCGTTTGTGGAGCGTCGCCAATGATATTGAGATTACGCTCGAAGCCAATCCAACCTCGGTTGAAATTGAGAAGTTCCAAGGATTTCGTGCGGCGGGGGTGAACCGGATATCGCTTGGCGTGCAGGCGATGAATGATGCGGATTTGAAGTTTTTCGGGCGGGAGCATAGTGTGCCCGAGGTGCTTAAAGCCATCGATATCGCGCGGAAATGTTTTGATCGCTATAGCTTTGATCTTATTTATGCGCGGCCCGAACAATCTTTGGCGGAGTGGGAGCGTGAGCTTAGTGGAGCGGTTAGCCATGCGCGCGGGCATATGTCACTGTATCAGCTTACTATTGAGCGTAATACGCCGTTTTATATGCGGCATTCTCGCGGGGAGTTTTCAATTCCCGATGATGTAAAGGGCGCGGAATTTTATCATGTGACGCAGGATATTATGGAGGGCGCGGGGATGGGCACTTATGAGGTTTCCAATCATGCGAATGCAGGGCAGGAATGTCGCCATAATCTGATTTATTGGCAGATGGCGGATTATATCGGAGTGGGCGCGGGGGCGCATGGGCGCTTTATGAAAGGCGCGGAAAAATATGCAAGCCGTGATCATGCCGCGCCGGAAATATGGCTTAAACGCGTGCAAGAGAACGGGCATGGATCGCATCCGTTTGAAAATTTAAGCGCCGAAGACAGATTTTTCGAGAGTGTTATGATGGGGCTGCGTCTTGGTGATGGTATATCGATTGCGCGATGTGAGGCGCTATCGGGGTTGGAATTCGCCGATATGATAGATTTGACGCATATGAAGATTGCACAAAATGAGGGGTGGTTGGTGCGCGATGCGGATAATGTCAAATTGACGCGGGAGGGGGGGCTGCGGCTTAATGCGATTATCCCATATATATTAAAATAAGAAATTGACCGCGCCGCCATAGAGAAGGGCGCAAAAGCCAAGTGCATTGAGCGGATATGATGCGATTTCTGGTAGGCCGCCCTTGATGAAGAATAAATAGATCACGACGAATACGGGGATCGACATTCCGAAATATAGTCTTAAGCCATAGATATTGGCTTCGGGGAAGAGGATGAAGCTTACGGCGAGTGTTAAAACCATGAGAGCGGCGAGTATTTTATACCAGATATCGGCGACGTGATTAAAAAGCGGGCTGCCGTGCAATAAAATCCATATGATACCGGGGCCCGAAACCCAAAGAACAACGAAAAGTGCCATCATATAGGCGGTGCGTTCCTCAAACATGTAATGGATGAAGTCGCCTTTGCTTGCGGATATGCCGATGATGGCGGCGATGTATGTCAGGCTGATGACGGGAAGGAGGCGGTTGACGAGGATGTCGTAGAAATCTTTTGGAAGGATGTAATCATCTGTATCTCGTTCCAAGCGGATGACATGTTCATATTTTTTCTTAGCCATTATTTGCCCGTTTGGTTTTATTCAAATTAGAGTACACCAGAAAAACCTTACTATTTTATTACTTGCATGGATAGAAGGAATATAGAGCCATTGTCACGGCGGGGGCGGCGACGAATTTTCTGTGTAGTTTATTTCGTTTGCTGAGGTAGAAGAGGACTTTTAATTGTAACTCATTGAGGGAGATGTCTTCAGGCACGCAGAAATTCATGTCTGATGTTAAATCCATGGATTTGAGCATGTTGTGATAGTCAATTACGCCAGCGATATAAGATTGGCAGGCGATTTTCCCGCCTTGGATGAGCTCTTTTCCGGCTTTGTCGACGGAGCATACCTTGTGTAAATATTCCCCTGAGAAATGCGCGGCATGCGTTTGTGTGGATATGGTTAGGGACAGAAGAAAAACCATGCAGCATAAAAACAAGGGTTTTTTATATGCACGGCGTATCATTTAAAATCACTTCTTAAGTTGTTGAAGAATTGCGAAAGGAGAATCTTCGTCATTCTTTTTTGCTTCGATGCTTATGATACGAGGGGAATTATCACGCGGTTTTTTCTTATCTTTTGATTTGAAGTCTTTTTTGCGTGATGAATCTTTTTTCTTATCCGTTGATTTATCGAATTTCTTTTTATCACGGCGGTCTGTGGCTTTTTCGCCCTTTTGGAAGGCCTTGCCCTTTTTGAGGCGGAAGGTTGCTAGCTCTGGCTTTTTGGCTTCGGGTTTTGGTGTGTCGGCTTGTGGTGCTGGCTCAGATGTTGTTGCTTCTTCCGCTTTTGGCGATTCTTCTGCTGGTTTTTCTTCCACCGTTGTTTCGGGCTCTATATGGTCGGCGGGGTCATAGGTTTTTGTGTGCCCCATTGCTTCGAGGACTTTGTAGAGGTCATCGATTGTACAGCCTAGCCATTCGGCCATTTCGTGGCGTGCCTGAAATTTACCCTTATCCGCGTGATCGTAAACGCAGCTTATGACGCGGTCGAGCATATCAATGCGTACGGCGCGGCCACCGTAGAGGGGGTAGCTTATGGCGCGGTAGAAATCTTCGTTCGGGTTTTCATCGTCTATGCGGGCGGATACGATTCCGTCTGCGGGGACTTTTGCAGGAAGAGGTGCGTCATTATAGAGCGACCAGAAAATTGCGCGGAGTTTCACAGCGGCGGGTTTTTTCAAAATTGGTATGAAGGCCAAAACGGGGCCGAGGCGTATTTTCTTTGCGCGTAAATCAACACGGGTTTCGGGGGTGAGATCGGCAATTACATCTTCGAGGTCTTCGCGCGGGACGATGCCAAGGCCGTCATATATTTTGGCTGCAATTTTTGAAACAGCGTCTTGTTTTGGCTCTACACCTTGTGGTGTTTCGAGAAGTGTTAGAGGCTCTAAAACTTCTTGGGTGTGGGTTTTAAGCCATATCGCCAAATGATTTTTTAATGTGTTGGCGTCTTGTTTTGCCGTGAGATCCGTTTCTAAAACCTTGATCAGGGGGTGCATGGCATGTGCGCCTTTTTCAAGTTTTGCAACGGCGACACCAGGGACAGGGTTGTTTTGTTTTTCCTGCCACAATATATGGCCATCAGGAGAAAGAGAAAATTGAGACGCTTTGGATTCCAACATTATTTTAAAAATCTTATATTAATTGTTAAACGGATGCCTATTAATGCCGATTATCCTTGGACACAGCAAGAGTTTTTGTATAAATTCGCCCGATAATTAATGTTTTTATTAAAGATAAGGGAATATTATGTTCAGGTTTCTTACCATTTTGGGTGTTTTTGCGTTTTTACCCGTTCAGGCTATGGCGGTTGAAATTAATGATCAGGGGGCGCAGTCTTTGAAAAAAATGGTTCAGGGACTGTTGGACTATCAGAAGAAAACTGGTGAGGCGTTTGACAGCGTTGTTGTTGAATATGACGGTGAAGTTGTGGTTGAGCAAATGGCCGATTATTACGCTGTTACGTTTCCGCGTATTTTATTAAAAGCGCCGAATGAATTAGCGCAGGTCAATAAAGAGATATATGGCGGTGTTGTTGACGTCGGGGTTATTTCGATGAGCGCCGTTCCCGATGCGAAGGCGGGTGATTGGAAGACGGTTATTCAATTTCCCGAAAGCCTTACATTGATCGAAGGTGATAAGAATGCGGCGGTGTTTAAAGTTAATTTGGGTAAGCAAAATACGATTGGTATTCTTAATGAGAATCTGGGTTATTTCACGAAGCTTAATATGAATGTTTCTGATATTACGTTTGATGCCAATGGCGAAGATGTCGGGTTTAAGCTTGGTGGCGTTCAGATTTATCAAAATTTTAATGAGGTTTCTGATGGTTATTACAGTGGCCCATTTAAAGTGTCTTTGGGGAATGTTGAAATTGCACCGCCTGAGGAGGCAGAATCTGTGCGATTTGAAGAATTTAAATTTGAAGGTGATATGGATCAAATTAAGTTGCCACGTTTGGTTGAGTATCAAGAAAAGGTTGTGCGGTTTGCCGAAGCGATGAGTTCGGTAACAAATGGCGGAGAAGAGACACCTGAAAGTCAAAAGGAAATGATTAATGCGTTGACGGATTTTTATGATTTTGATTGGAATGGTTTTTCGGCGGGATATGGTTTGAAAAACCTGTCAGTGAAATCACTTGGGAATGATGATGAAGTTCGTCTTGGTGATGCGTCCTTTGGTATGGCTTTTTCGGGGCTTAAATCTGATGCAGGTGTTCTTGATTTGACGGGGGATTATAATGGTCTTTCAATTCAATCATCTGATATGGAAGATATTCAGGATGTTATTCCAACCAAGGCAAAGATTGATATTAAATTGGAAAACCTTCCTTATACGTCGTTGAGTGAGATGGGTAAGAATTCGATGTCGTCTATTGCCGCAAACCCAGAGATGGCGCAGATGGTTGGGCTTGGTCTTATGATGAAATTACCGGCCTTGTTGACGCAGTCGGGGGTGAAGGCAACTATTTCTGAAAATGGTTTGAGTAATAGTGTTTATGACTTTTCGATGAATGGTGAAGCCGTTGCGGATTTGAAAGCCATGATGGGGTTTACGGCGAAGCTTAAAACTGTATTTGAGGGATTGGATGTTTTGATTTCTGTGGTAGAGGCCAAAGGTGAAGGTGCGCCGCGCGATTTACATGAGGGGCTGTTGAAGATCAAAGAAATTGGAACAGCGGAGAGCGGGCCGAATGGCAAGCCTGCTTATGGTTATACATTTGAAGTTACGCCAGATGGTCAGACCTTGATCAATGGGCAAGATGCGGCGAGTGTTTTGAAATAAGTTCGTCGAGTTTGAAGTTTTGGAAAAGCGGGGTGTGATTGCCTCGCTTTTTTTATGCTCTTTATCCTGCGGCGGCCATGTTCATTAGGAATCCGATGAGCAGGACTTGGGGGACGGTGATGAGGGGGATGGCCAGAGCGATTTTCCAGCTTCCTGTGAATTCACGGATGGCCATGAATTCGGTGTAATCAGTTGCAACGCCCGCCATTAAAAAGGTGAAGCCGTTTCCAGGGGCGTTTGCGCTTGTGACGATTTCACTTGCGATTGGGGCGGAGCCTTCGGAGCATATCTCAACGATGGTAGCGATGATGAGTGTGATGAATAGTCCCGCGATATTGGGCCCTAACCATGTGGCGAACATATCGGCGGGTACGAAGGTTCGAAGGGATGCCGCAATGATTGTACCGAAGAGTAGCCATTTGATGATCATTTGTCCTTCGGTGAGGCCCGTTTTTAAAATGCCGAATGTCCCTGATTTTGTGATGGTGATGGATTTAAACAGCTGTGCCAATTCTTCCTTTATATTATAATTTTCGGCGATGTCGGCCTGATTATGATTTGCGGGTAGTGTGCCCTTGCGGGTCATCACTTGTAATATCATGCCTGTAATGACGGCGATGATCATAGAGCCGATGATATAGGCAATCGTCCATTTTAGGCCTATTAACCCGATGAGGACGAGGGTGAGGGAGAATGAGTTCCATGGGCTTGCGACCAGAAATGTGACGACTTGTGCGAGGCTGACCCCGCGTTCATAGAGTTTTGCTGCGACGAGTAAGATGCCGTGGCAGCATAAATCAAGGAAAACCCCGCCAAATACGGCGCGGATAAGGCCGCCGAAGCTATCGCTTCGTCCCATGAGGGCGGTGAAAATGTCGCGTGGAATTTTGCTCATCAGGCCGATAAGCACTATACCGATGGCGATTCCCCACCACATGCTGTGTAGGATTTGTGTTGCGGTATGTGCGAAGTGGTGAAGATGTTGCGGAGGGGATTGCAGGAGGGTGCTTGCGCCGATGGTTATGCATAGGATAAGGGCGCTTCCCCATAAGATATAGTCGATTTTTTTTTGTGGGTGTGCGTGTCCATGATTGTCGTGATTGTCGTGATTGTCGTGATTGTCGTGATTGTTTGGTGCGGGTTTTGTCGTGCCGCAGCATCTGCCCGTTGGCTCTGCCTTATTATGATCGTGGTTATCCATTTTATTCTCTGACTTAGAAGCTTCGGGATATTGTGTAATCTGTTAAATCACAAAGAAGTGCCTTATAAGTGTTATTCGGAGTGGACGCCAAAGAGTTACGTGCGCCGAGGGCATATTCTTTTGCGAGGTCTATTGTTTTGTCCAATGCGTTGTGTTTGTTGATCAGATGCATGGCGTGGTCAAAGTCATCGTCTTTTTGGTTTTTATATCCCAAGGTGCGTTTCCAAAAATTACGTTCTTCATCGGAGGCGTTTTGAAGGGCGAAAATTACGGGGGCGGTCATTTTTCCTTCGCGGAAATCATCGCCAATTTCTTTGCCCAGAGTTTTTTGATCTGCGGCGTAATCGAGGGCGTCATCAATAATTTGGAAGGCTGTGCCTAGTTTCATACCGTAATCGCGCATGGCATCGATTGTTGTTTGGTTTTGATTTGATATAACCGCGCCGACTTCGCATGATGCCTCAAACAGGGCGGCGGTTTTGGATTCGATGACTTCTAAATATGCGGGGAGATCTGTTTGGATATCATTGGTGGTTGAGAGTTGCAGAACTTCACCTTGGGCGATGATGGCGGATGCGCCCGATAGGATGGATAAAATCTTGAGCGATTCGCTCTCTACCATCATTTGGAAAGCCTTGGAAAAGAGAAAGTCGCCAACAAGGACGCTGGCCTGATTTCCGTAGATAAGGTTTGCGGCCTTTTTACCGCGGCGTTCGTTGCTTTCATCTACCACATCATCATGGAGAAGGGTGGCGGTATGAATGAATTCTACGGCAGCGGCGAGAAGATATGATTGTTTCATATTGCCGTCGAACATTGCGGTGCTTGCAAGGGTTAGAAGAGGGCGGATACGCTTTCCCCCTGCGGATATTAGATATTCCGCAAGTTTTGGTATGAGCGGAACATCTGATTGCATGTTTTTAATGATGAGGGCATCGACTTCTCGCATATCGGCATCGAGCAAATCCGAGAGCTTTTGCAATGGGTTTGCGATGGTTTTTGGTTTTTCTGCGCTTAATGTCTGCATGGTTTGAGTTAAAACAGGTTTTATGTGCTCTATCAAGCGTAAAGAGTGCGTTGGTTTTGAAAACCAGGTGGATTTAATCAATGTTTCCGAATGAACGTGAGTTCATACCGCTTTTTCCCTCTTGAGACTTTTTGTATTTCTCTAAAATAGCGGCGATTCCTGTGGCTGCCTTTTCTTCTTCGGGAGGTGTTTCTGACGCTTCTGCTGTTTCTTTGTCTTGGTCGTCTTTTTCTTTTTCGACGTCTTCTTTGTCCTTATCCGATTTGGCGGGATTTTCTTTTTCTTTTTTTCCGTTTTTGGCCAAGTCTTTATATTTTTTCCAAAGCTTTTCTTCGGGTGTTAGGTTTTTGTCATCACCGTTTTTTTGTTCTTCGTCTTCTGATAGGAGCTTGTCTATATCGTCGATAACGCTGCGCTCTTCTTTGGATAATTCAGATTCGTCTTTGACTGTTTTTTGTGGAGATTTTTCTTTTTCCTCTGTTTTTTGAGGGGCAGGCGCCCAGCTTCGCATGCCTTTGGTTTTTTCAGCTACTTTTTCAGCTCCCTTTTCTGGGGGATTAGAATCAGTAAGGGGACCAGTTGCTTGTGAATTTGGGATTTCAATCAAAAACATCATACAAACAAATAAAAACAGTTTTGAATTTTTGCACATTGGCTTAATCTCTTTCGTAGTATGTTGGGTAATATTAGTGGGATTTTGTAGGAATATGCAAGAGTAATCGCCGAAAATGAATATAAACATCAGTAAAGTTAGCAAGGATCAAGAGGCGGCATTTTGGGCGTTGCTCGATAAATATTCAAATTTTACGGATATTGAGTATTACGAGCAGTGTTTTGAGCGGCAGGCGTTGGGTGATTTCGATTTATATGCCGTTTCGTTTAGAGATGTTGGGTTTGTCGGGCATTGCATTTTAAATTGGTCACCGCGTTATGGGTTGTTTAAAAAACTAGGAGTGCCTGAGGTTCAGGATTTGAATGTAATACCTGAATTCAGGAAACGGGGCATTGGGCGTAAATTGGTGGAGTATTGTGAGGATCGTGCGGCGGAGAGAGGCTATGACGTTATGGGGATTGGTGTCGGTTTAGATCAATCTTTTGGCGCGGCGCAACGTCTTTATATAAAGATGGGATATGTTCCCGATGGGTTTGGGGTGACGTATGATCGAAAACCTGTTGGTGTTGGTGATTTTAAGCCGATTGACGAGAATTTAAGTCTCATGATGATGAAAAGCTTGGGAAATTGAAGTTTTTTTGTAAATTCAGGTGATTAAGACCTTCCTTTTTTGCGTATATATGTGCTAAACCGAAGTGAATTTATTATATTTTTATCAGGAGCGCGATTTCAATGACCAAATGGGTTTATAATTTCGGTAAAAACAAAAATGATGGTAACGCTACGATGCGTAACCTTCTTGGCGGAAAAGGCTGTAATTTGGCTGAAATGGCATCTTTAGGGTTGCCTGTTCCCCCAGGGTTTACCATTACCACCGAGGTTTGCACCGCGTATTATGATAATGGGCATGAATATCCACCAGAATTGGCCGCGCAGGTTGAAGAGGCGCTTGTGAATGTTGAAAAATCTATGGGCATGGAATTTGGCAATGCGGAAAACCCATTGCTTGTTTCTGTTCGATCTGGTGCGCGTGTATCTATGCCGGGGATGATGGACACTGTTCTTAATCTTGGTTTGAATGACGAAACGGTTGCTGGCTTGGCGAAGAAAGCCAATGATGAGCGTTTTGCGTGGGATTCATATCGTCGTTTTATTCAAATGTATGGTGATGTTGTTTTGGGCGTTGATCACCATGATTTCGAAGATATCCTTGATGGGTATAAACGTGGTGAGGGATTATCGCAGGACACGGATATTACCGCCGAAGGGTGGAAGGAAATTGTGGCGGATTATAAGGATTTGGTGGAGCGTGAGCTTGGTAAGCCGTTTCCATCTGATCCGAAAGAGCAGCTATGGGGTGCGATTAGTGCGGTGTTTAGCTCTTGGATGGTTCCACGTGCGATTACATATCGTAAAATTAATGAGATCCCAGGTGATTGGGGTACGGCCGTAAATGTTCAATCTATGGTTTTTGGGAATATGGGGGATGATTGTGCCACTGGCGTTGCCTTTACCCGCGACCCATCAACGGGCGAGAATTATTTCTATGGTGAATACCTTGTGAACGCGCAAGGTGAAGACGTGGTTGCGGGTATTCGTACGCCGCAATCTTTGACGATTAAGGGTCGTGAGAAAGAGGGAGGCGCTTTGCCTTCTATGGAAGAGACGATGCCCGATGTGTTTAAGGAGTTGGACGGCCTTCGTTTGAAGCTTGAAACGCATTATCGTGATGTTCAGGATATTGAATTTACAGTGCAGCAGGGCAATTTGTTTATGCTTCAAACCCGTAGCGGTAAACGCACGGCGGCGGCGGCGCTTAAGATTGCAGTTGATATGGTTGCAGAAAATCTTATTACGCAGGAAGAGGCGCTTTTACGGATTGATCCACAGAGCCTTGATCAGCTTTTACATCCTACGCTTGATCCGAATGCAGAGCGTAATGTGATTTCAAAAGGTTTACCAGCGTCACCTGGCGCGGCGTCTGGGAAGGTTGTGTTTACGGCGGATGACGCAGAAGTTAAATCTCATGCAGGTGAGGCGGTGATTTTGTGTCGTCAGGAAACTTCGCCAGAGGATATTCACGGTATGCACGCGTCGATGGGAATTTTAACCTCTCGCGGTGGGATGACCAGTCACGCGGCGGTTGTCGCGCGGGGTATGGGGAAGCCATGTGTTGCGGGCGCTGGGGATTTGTATATTGATGTGAAGAGCAAGACTATTCGCAAAGATGGGCTTGTGATTAAAGAAGGTGACATTGTTACGATTGATGGTGGAACCGGTGAGATTATGGTTGGCGCGGTTGATACGATCAAGCCCGAGCTATCTGGTGATTTTGGTACATTGATGGAATGGGCGGATGCGCGCCGTCGTTTGGCGGTTCGTACCAATGCGGAAACGCCTTTGGACGCACAGACTGCACGTGATTTTGGCGCGGAAGGTATTGGTCTTTGTCGCACGGAACATATGTTCTTTGACCCAGAGCGTATTCAGAATGTGCGTGAGATGATTTTTGCACATACAGAAGATGCACGTCGCGGGGCGCTTGAGAAACTGCTTCCGGCGCAGCGCTCTGACTTTGAGAGCTTGTTTGACATTATGCGTGGCCTCCCGATTACGGTGCGTTTGCTTGATCCGCCATTGCATGAATTTCTGCCACATACGGCGGAAGATATTGCGGCCTTCGCAAAAACAGCAGGGTTTGAAGAAGATAAGGTTCGCCATCGTTTAGAAGAGCTTACAGAATCGAACCCGATGCTTGGTCATCGTGGATGTCGTTTAGGGATTACATATCCTGAGATCTATGAGATGCAGGCGCGTGCTATATTTGAAGCAGCGGTGAATGTTGCTGATAAAATAGGAGAGAGTGTTATTCCTGAGGTTATGATCCCGCTTGTTGGTGCAAAGAAAGAGCTTGAGCTGATGCGCGCCGTTGTTGATAACGCGGCGAAGGCTGTGTTTGAAGAAAAGGCTAAAACGCTTGATTATATCGTTGGAACGATGATTGAGCTTCCGCGTGCGGCGATTACCGCCGATAATATTGCGGAATGCGCGGATTTCTTCAGTTTCGGTACAAATGATTTGACGCAAACGACACTGGGGATGAGCCGTGATGATGCGTCTAACTTCCTGCCATATTATACCGAAAAAGGTATTTATGAGCGTGACCCCTTTGTCTCTATTGATGTTGAAGGTGTTGGTGCGTTGATTGATATTGCGCAAGAGCGCGGACGAAAAACGAACCCTGATATTAAACTTGGTATATGTGGGGAGCATGGTGGTGACCCGGCTTCTATCGCGTTTTGTGAGAAGATTGGCCTTGATTACGTGTCTTGTTCACCTTACCGCGTGCCGATTGCACGTTTGGCGGCGTCACAGGCGGCCATTCGTGAGGGCAATGCGAAGACTGTTGCGCTTAAGGATAAGAAGAGTGCGTAGTTATGACCCCTGAGACGACAGATAAGGCATGGAAATATTTATTTAACGGGGCGTCTGCAGCGATGTGCTTGTCTATGTGGTTTGGGTTTTCTTCACAACTTAGTCATAGTGAATGGGTTGATGAGGTGCAGTCGGATCCTGATGCTTTTTGCGATGCGTATTATGATCGCAATTATTCAGATTTGCTTGAAAGGTCAGCCGATTATAGTGATAAGACGGTTTATATGGATGAATGTCTTGATCAGGCGATGAGATTGCCTCCTGCTTCGGAGATTTCTAAAGTTTGGGATCTTAATGCTATGAATGCGGGAATATCTTCTTTGATGTTGTATACGGTTTGGGGGCTGCATAGGCGGCGCTATCCGCATTTAAATAAAAGCAATGATCATGACAATGATCATGAACTTTGAATTTTTTAAGGGGTTTAAATTATGAATACTCGTTTTTTGTTTCTTTGTTTTTCTGTGTTTTTTGTCTTTTCTTCTGCACCCGTAAATGCCGCTGATTTTAAAAAGAAGGCGTATGATGCCTGCAAGACGAATCCACACGGTACTGATAAATTATGTGGGTGTTTGATGGCATATGTTGATGAGTATTTGGAGACATATGGTTTTTTCACCTCTCCGGGGAAAGATAAAAATGAGCGCAATATGCGTAATGCCATTGAGTCTATCGTGGCGGATGATCCCGCGATGGATGAGGGTAAGATTATAAAATTTTGTGATATCGGGGATGAAGAGATTTCAAAGGGCGGAAAAAATAAGGGCGTGGTGATGCAGGGTGCTCATAATAATATGGGGGCGAATGCACGTACAAAACGTGTTTTGACCTTTGATTATGGGGTATGTATGTGGCGCCGCGAAGTTAGAGCGGCCGAACAAGAAATTGCGGCTAAGCTGGCGGGGGGGGTTGAGTTTCAAGGGATGGGCCTTGTTCGCTTTGCGAAGAGAAAAGGATGCCGCGTTAATTAGTGTTTTTGACGAGGGCGATGCCGATATCTTCGCAGGATGAGCGGAGTTCTGCGCCTTCGGGGAGGGCGTTTAGGTTGACGGTTTGCAAATTTTTTTTCCCCAAGCCACGGTAATGCATGCGGGCGGTGAGTTCTTGACCAATATAGCAGCCCTTATCATATGAAACGGCGTTTAGGGCATCCATTTTCCCCTCATCCATTGTGGATTTTTGCGGAATTAAATCTCGGCTGCCGTCTGGGATGGTTAATTTTATACGATGTTTGTCCCATTCATCAAATGGTTTTTCGGTGAGGTTTTCGGGTTTTGTAAAGCTGCGGTAGCCCATATCATTATGGCGCGGGTCTTTATGCCCTGTGTCTTTGCCGATGATGGTATAGACGGGAATATAATCCCTTGTTTCTATTGTTGCATCGGCGCGGAGTTTATACATGTTTAGGAGCTTTGTGAGTGCCTGAAGGCGTTCGCCACCTTCGCCGTCCAGAGTTAGTGTTCCATTGTTTTCAGTGATGAAAAAATCATAGAGGAATTTTCCTTGGGGCGTTAATAGGCATGCATAGATACAAGGTTGGGTGTCGAGTAGGTTGATGTCGTTTGTGATAAGGCCTTGCAGGAATGGGCGCGCGTCTTTTCCCGAAATATTGATTAGACCACGGTTGTTTAGTGTTGTGAAAAAGGGTTCTTGTGGCATGATGCGTTATGACTCTTAATGTTGGAACAAAGCGTATTCTTTTTATCACATCTAGCCGAATTGGCGATGCGGTTTTATCGTCTGGTTTGCTGAATTATATATATCAACACGCGCCAAATGCAAAGGTGACGATTGTTTGTGCGCCGTTGGTGGTTTCATTATTTGAGGGATTTCCGAATTTAGAGAGGATTATTCCATTAAAAAAGAAAAAGTATAATAAGCATTGGATTGATTTATGGGCGCAGGTTGTTGGGACGCGGTTTGATGTGGTTGTGGATTTGCGTAATTCGGCGGTGTCGCGGTTGATACGGTCTGGTGAGCGATATATTTATGGGGCTTATGTTGATAAATCAAAGCATAAGGTGGAGCAGAATGCGTCGGTTATGAAATTATCTACGCCGCCCGCGCCTAAATTATGGTTTAGCGAGGAGCAAAAGGCGAAGGCGAAGGCGTTGGTTTCTGATGGAGCGCCAGTATTGGGTGTGGGCCCGACGGCGAATTGGATAGGGAAGACATGGCCAGTGGAGCGTTTTATTGAGGTTGTCAAATGGATGACGGCGGATGATGGTATTATGCCGAATGCACGGGTGGCGGTGTTTGCCGCGCCAGGTGAGGAAGCAGCCGCGCGTGAGGTTTTGGCGAGTATTCCCCAAGGCAGGGCGCTTGATTTAATTGCGAAGAGCGACCCCGGAACGGCGGCGGCGTGTTTGGCGCGGTGTGATTATTATTTGGGCAATGATTCGGGATTGATGCATTGTGCGGCGGCGGTAGGTATTACGACATTTGGGGTGTTTGGCCCGAGCTATCCGCATATTTATCACCCATGGGGAGAGAATGCGGCCTATGCGCGGACGCCTGAAACATTTGATGAGCTTATTGGTTTTGATGGTTATGACAGTAAGACATGTGGATGTTTAATGGATAGCCTTAGTGTTGATATGGTGAAGGTCGCTATAGAAAAAAGCCAGTCGTAATTAAACGCACTGGCTTTTGAATTTTTGAATGGGATTACGGTTAATCGTTTAGATTGCTGTAATCATTATTGTTTGATTTCCTACCTTTAGGTTTTTTGTAAGAATCTCTGGTTGATGTGTGGGTCTTTTTGAAATTTTCGTTGGATTGGCCAACAACATCATAAGGGACGTATTTGATGCGTTCCCACCCATTGGCGAGCATACATCCTTCGAAATCGATGTAATCTGAATGTTCCGCGAATAAATCTTTGTCACGTTCTGGGAAGTCAACGCCAGCAAGCTCTGCCTCATCAGAGTTTAAAACAACACCTTCTGCATATGCGGGAATTGCGTCCTTAACGGCGCCTAAACGTTCTAATTCACGTAATTCAACAACGCAGCGTGCGATGTTACGGTTGAGCATTTGTTGTGCCTTTGGTCCGCGAAGATAGAGCGAAGAGGATGTATTAACACGCTGCCAGTATTGGCCGCGTTCCTCGATAGCGTCATTGACGCCAGCAAAAACAGGAAGTGAAAATGTTAGGATAAAACCAGATAGTAGAATTGAACGCAAAATCATCATGTGGGTAATCTTTACTTTGTTACTTAATATAACCAGATAAAAATATAGCAAGGATAACGAGTTATCTCAATATAATTATATAAATTAATTGTTTATTTCATTTTCCCACCATGTTTCGAGAACAATTCCATAACTAGGAATTATGTCGGGCGAAGTTATGGTTTTGCTATGTGATACGTAATCAGACCCCTTGTAAAACAGCGGAATCATTATGTTTTTAGTTAATAAAATGCGGTCAATGATATGGGCGTAGGATGTGAGTTCATCATATGTTTTGGCATTTGCTATGGCAGCAGAAAAATGGTCTAGAGCAGGGTTACATATGCCAGAATAGTTGAATTGTGCCTGTTGATTTGCCGCATTGCATGACCAATAGAGCAGTTGTTCTGTTCCGGGGGAGAGTGAATTTTGCCAATATGTGACAATCATATCATAGTCGTAGCTTTTTTTGCGCTCTTGGAATGATGCACTGTCGAGCATGCGGATTGTTGGGGTAATACCAAGGCGGGATAGATTTTGTTTATAAGAAAGGGCGATTTTTTCTTCCTGTGGGGTGGAGAGGATGATTTCAAAAGTTAGGGGCGTTTTTGTGTTTTTATGCACTCTTTGGCCGTTTTCAATGATCCAGCCAGATTGCTCTAAAAGAGTTACGGCCTCTTTTAATTGCGTGCGGTAGTTTCTTGGTTCTGTCGGGGTGAGGTTTGCAGTGAAGGCTTTGGGGGGGATATCGTTTTGCCATTCTTTCATGAGGGCGAGTGTTGGCTCGTTTAACATGCGCGAGCCATCAAGAACGGAATTGGGATAGAAGCTTTGGATGCGTTTAAACTCATCATGGAAAATATTTTTCGATACCCACTGATCATCAAAGGCAAGGGAGAGTGCCTTGCGTGTGTTGTGATCTTTGAAAATGGGTTTACGGAGATTGAAGATGAAGCCATGGGCGCGTTCGGGGCGGTGGTGCGTAGTTTCGCGACGGATATAGTTTTCAGGCAAGTTATCATATGCGCTTTGCCATTTGTTGATATCCCATTCGCGGCGTAGGTTTAAATCTCCTTTTTTGAAGGATTCGAGTGCAATCGTGTCGTCGCGGAAATATTCATATGTTATGGTGTCGAAATTATATTGGCCTTTATTGACGAATAAATCCTTTGCCCAATAATCGGGTACGCGTTCATAGGTTATTTTTTGTCCTGTATCGGATTGTTTTATTCGGTAGGGGCCGTTGAGAATTGGGGGTTCATTAATAGTTGAATCAAAGTTTCGTGATGACCACCAGTTTTTTGATAAAATGGGCATCATGGCGAAAATCATTACTGTTTCGCGGTCATGCCCTTCGCCGAAGTGAAAATAGATTTCATGCGGAGTTTTGATTTCAGCCTTATCAATGAGTTTATAAATGCGGCGCATATTCGGGCGGCCATATTGTTTGAGCGTTTCGAAGGAGTACATAACGTCTTGCGTGGTGATAGGTGAGCCGTCATGGAAGCGGGCGTTAGGATTGATGTGGAAGGTGATCTCGGCGCGGTCGTCTGAAATATCGGCGCGCTCGGCAATGAGGGGATACATGGTGAAGGGTTCGTCCCAGACACGGCGCATCAGGCGGTCGTAAACCAAGTTCATGTTTTCAGGGGCGATGCCCTTTATTGAATAAGGGTTGAGTGTATCAAATGTACCGATGGCGGCGATTTTAAGATGCCCGCCTTTGGGGGCATTTGGATTGGCGTAGTCGAGGTTTTTGCTCTTTGCATTATATTTGGTTTGTCCATGCATGGCGAGGCCAAAGGGCGGTGTGTTTTCAGCATGTGCAATAGAAATGCAGAAAATAAATAATATAGTAAGAATCGGCGTATAATATTTCATCATGAATGTATTGATATCAAACTCTGGTACAGTGTCCAAACCGTTTCTTGAACGGATTGCATTGTTGCATGGGGATATTACCATGCAGGATAGTGATGCGATTGGTATTGTTGTTCCGCAAAATCTGGATTTTAAAGGGTCGATTAATGAAAGTGTGGCGGCGGGGTGTGGTTATGACCTTGATTCTTTTATATTAGAGAATGTTTATAAGCCGCGTATTGGTGATGTTTATGCTCTGCCCGCAGGGGATTTACCGTGCAAGCATATATTGCTTGGGATTATGCCGCGCTATCGCACTGAATTTGATATGAAGGATTCTGATTTGGCGCAGGTGGTGCGTAAAATGATGGAGCTTACGCGGTGTATGCTGCTTAAATCTGTGGCGTTTCCACCATTGGCATCGGGGAGTGGGATGTTTGCAAAGCCAAAGTCCGCGCGTTTGATTATTCAGGGCATAACAGATCGTATGGAGGAGAATATCGAGGACGTACGAATTGTGTGCGACACCCCCGCAGTGGTGGAGGTGTTTGACCGGAAGCTCCGCGTTGTGGGGTGGGGGGATTAGACCCCAGGTTCTGGTTGGTTGGGGGAGATATCAACTGAATCAGTTTTTACGCCCAAGAAAGAGTTGAAATCCAAGAATTTGAAATCTTCAGCTTTTAAGCTATTGTCCATTTTCTGTATGATCTCAGGGTTTTTTAGTTTGCTTCCGTGTCTGTCGGCGGCGTTTAGAAAATCTTGAATAAGATCGTCGATTGCCTGATTATATACTGGTAGCGTTTCTTGTTTTACGGTTTTAAGCAAGTTATTCTTATGAATGAAGGCGATTGCCGCGTAATGCCATTGTGGATCAGAAGGGACAGGGTTTAATCCATTTCCACCTGGGCTACCCAGTCTTTTTTCTTGTCCAGCCAATGCGAATTTATCTAGTTCTTCTTCTAAATGCGCGGGATCGTGCGATATTGATTCGAAATAGGCACGTTGTTCGGGGTGATAGTTTTCTGGGTTTTGTTTTAGCTCTTTTTTGAAATCTATCATTGAGACGTAACCCGATATTGCATCGGCCAAGCGGTTTATTGTTGCTGGCAATGTGTTCATTTCTTTGTGGTCAAGATCTGATATATAATCAGGGGCGTCTGCATCGAATACGAGGGTTGTGACGTGGTCATTAATATCAGCTGTGTTTGCGTATGATGATGAATTAGGTGCGATATATAGGTTACCCAGTGCGCGCAGGGATTCTTTTTCTTTTGCGAAGTTGGTATTTGAAACAATACCTTCTTTTTGAGCATCGCGGTAAATGAGACTGCCTATTACATCACTGATTGATTCTTGTGAATTTGAATTATCAATCCATTCGGAATTAATGATGGAGCAGTTATACTCTGCGTTTAGTTCTGCCCCTGTATGTGCGTTATGGGCGTGTCCTGCGATTTCATGTCCAAGAATATCAAGTACCCAATCTTCTGTGGTTGCCTTTAAATTGTCTAAGTAATTGATAGAAATGCCGGCGAATCCTTCTGCGTATTCGGTTTTGTTAAATGTGGTTGGCATAGAAATAATTGCGAAATTCAAAGGGGTTTCGTTTACGATTTCACGATCAAAGGATACGGATGCGGCCTCCCCCGTTAGAGCGCTTGCCGCGGCGGCGGTAACCGTTTGAGTGAATTTTAAGGGGTTGTTGTATAGGGTATTGACGAGAATATCTTGCTTGATAATTGGATTGTCGCTTTCGGCGGATGACTTTAACATATCGAGGATTTGCGTTTGTGCGACCTCCATTTTCAGTAGTGCATTTACGCCATGCTCGGTTGTGTCTATTGGTATGATTGGGACGCAGCCCGCTGCGTTTCCAAGGGCGCCGAGTTCATCTTGGTTTAATTTTGCGTCTAAATCATCAGGGGTTAAGACCACAAATGTAAGGCCAGGTGTATATTGGGCGACAAAATCAATATATTTCCCATAGGTTTTACGGGTGGCTTCAGACATGTATGATTTGGCTGGGGTGGTGGATAGCTCCGTTGTGTTTTGGTCTTGTGGATTGTTTGTTTCTGTTGATTCCTGTGCTGGCGCAGATGCACTCACTAATAATGTTGAAAGTGAAGCTGCAGCGATAAAACCGCGAAGCGATGAAGGTTTTTGTACGCTCATTTTATTCTTAACCCGTGTTTATTTTTATATCACCCGTATTTGGCGGATGATATAGCATTATTAATAATCGCGTGTCAAGTTTTTAAGCCGCAAGTTCCGCGAGTTTGACGGCGGGGCGAGGGCCGATATGGGAGATGACTTCGGCGGCGGCGATTGCGCCGAGCTTTCCGCATTCTTCCAATGATTTGCCTTCGGTATATCCATAAAGGAAGCCAGCCGCGAATTGGTCACCTGCGCCTGTGGTGTCGATGACTTTTGCAACAGGGACGGCGTCAATTTTAATCACCTCATCATTTGCAATGATGACTGCGCCTTTTTCGCTGCGTGTTATTGCGGCGATTTCAACATGTTTGCTGATTGCGCTTACGGCATCATCAAAGTTTTCCTGCATGAAGAGAGATTTGATTTCATCCTCGTTTGCGAACAGGATATCTACATGGTTTTCCACAAGGCGGAGGAAGTCGCTGCGGTGGCGATCAACACAGAATGGGTCGGACAATGTCAGGGCGATTTTGTGACCTGCATTATGGGCATGCTCGGCGGCGGCGATGAAGGCGGCTTTTGCTTGGTCGCGGTCAAAGAGGTAGCCTTCGAGATATGTAATTTGGCCAGAGGCGATAAGGCCTGCGTCAATGTCTTGGGGGCTGAGTTCAATACTGGCGCCTAAAAAAGTGTTCATTGTGCGCTCTGCATCTGGGGAGACCAAGATCATACATCTTCCTGTTGATGCGCCAAGGACGAGGGGCTGTGTTTCGAAATTCACGCCTAAAGATTTAATATCATCTTGATAGGTTTTACCAAGTTCATCATCCGCGACTTTACCAATGAATGCACCGTTACCGCCGAATGAGGCGTAACCCGCCATTGTGTTGGCCGCAGAGCCGCCAGAGGTTTCAACACCTTGTGGCATTTGTGCGTATAAATCGACGGCGCGAGCCTCATCCACTAATGTCATCGCACCTTTTTCCATGCCGTGGGCGGCTTTTTGATCGGCGATAAAGCTGTCTGATACTTCGGAGATAACATCCACGAGTGCGTTTCCAACGGCGACTACTCCATATTTTGCTTTTGACATTTTTGTGGTTCCAATTCTTTAAGTGTTAATAATACTGTGTTATCTCTATAACCAGAATTTAGACAAAGGCCAAGGGTATGAGTGCAAAAAAGAGCAAAGACGCAGATATTAAGCAGAAAATTGTGGCTTGTGCGTTGGAATTGGCGGTAGAGCAAGGGTGGGAATATACCAGTTTGCGCGATATTTCGGCGCGGGCGGAGATTAAGCCAGCCGAGCTATATGATGTTATCGATGATAAGAATGATGTACTTGTTCTGTTAGGGCGCATGATTGATCGTCGTGTTTTGGATGGTATATCGATTGATGATGAGGCGTCGCCGCGTGATCGGTTGTTTGATATTATGATGGATCGGTATGAGGTTTTAAATGATTATCGGGGCGGGTTGGTTTCAATTTTAGAGTCATTTAAGTGTGACCCCAAGCAAATGGTGATTTCATTTCCGCATTTATGTCGTTCGATGAGTTGGATGTTGGAAACGGCAGGGATTGAAACGTCGGGGATTAAGGGCGCGTTGAAGGTTGCAGGATTAAGCGGTGTTTATCTGAAGGTGCTTCGCGTGTGGAAAGATGATGAGAGCGCGGATTTGGCCAAGACTATGGCCGCGCTTGATAAAGCGTTAGAGCGAGCGGAGAGTGTTGCCGATACTCTTGGGTTTTAGCCAGTTCTCTTGTGTTTTTTAACGCGTTTTTCGATGTCGGTGAGGTATGGGAGCGCGGCGTATCCGCTGTTTTCATTTTCTTGATATAGGGTTTGTGCGTGTGCGGCGTATTCATGCGCACGGGTTAACTTTAGGCCAGCCTGAATGCAGGCTGCAAATGTTCCACAAAAGCAATCAAAGCCATTTTGCGCGGCGGGGGTGATATGGCAATTATCGGATTTTGGGATGGCTAAACCTTCTGATATGATGGCGACATCAAGATTGTTTAGCAAACCTTTGTTGATATGATTTTCTGTTTGAAAGCTCATGATTATTTTACATCCAGCGTTTTTTGCGCGGCCTAGTATTTCAAGGTTTTGTTCGGTGTTCATATTATCGTGGAGTAGTATTAAGTTTCGTTCATTGAACATATTTGTCGCAGATTGATTGGTTGGCATTGTCAGCGTGCCTGCTTTATTTTCTATGGTCGTTGTTTTTCCTGATAGGTCAGTGATTTTTTGAGAAATTGGCGTTGAGGTATTTGTTTTTAAAATGGATGATGTGATGATGCCTTCGCGGCGAAAGACGGTTTTGATGTTTTCTGCGAATAGGTCATTTCCGATTGTTCCGATAATAGATATTCTTGCCCCTGCGCGGGCGGCGGCGATGGTTTGAATTGCACCTGACCCACCAATTTGTAATGTGGTTTCTTCGGCTTTTATATGTTTTCCGATTTGTAAGGGGCGTGAGATTTTTACGCCGATTTCCATACAAACATAACCAAAGTCAAGGATCATTTATTTTTGTCCATTAAAAGTGTAGGTTATTCAGGTTACCTTATTTTTTTGATTCGATAAATAAATGAAGGAAAACCCTTGAAATTGTTTTGTAAAAGCAATAATACAGGTTCGAAAAAGAGGCGAAGCGCATGTCTATAGATTATAATAAGCATTTTACGGGTTGTGTTGATCAGGTTAAGTCCGAAGGACGTTACAGGGTTTTTGCGACAATGGAGAGGATTGCAGGGCGGTTTCCGTATGCAAATTTTCATGATGGTACGGGTGAAAGCCGTGAAGTCGCGGTGTGGTGCAGTAATGATTATTTAGGCATGGGACAACACCCAAAGGTTTTGGCAGCGGCGAAGGCGGCGTTGGATTCTTGTGGTGCGGGAGCAGGCGGTACGCGCAATATTTCAGGAACAACAAAATATCATGTGGCGTTGGAAAACTCTGTTGCTGATCTTCATCATAAAGAGGCAGGGCTTGTTTTCTCATCTGGTTATGTGGCCAATGAGGGGGCGCTGGGCACGATGGGCAAGTTGATGCCAGGATGCGCGATATTTTCTGATTCAATGAATCATGCCTCTATGATTCATGGTATTAAAGACAGTAAATGCGAGAAATTTATATTCCGTCATAATGATTTAGAACATTTGGAAGAGCTGCTCAAATCTGTAGATGTGGATCGTCCTAAGATGATTGCCTTTGAATCTGTTTATTCGATGGATGGCGATATTGCACCGATTGAAGAGATTTGTGATTTGGCGGATCAATATAATGCGATGACTTATATTGATGAGGTGCATGCGGTTGGCATGTATGGTAAGCGTGGTGGTGGTGTTGCGGAAGAGCGTGGCTTGCTGGATCGTATTGATATAATTGAAGGAACGTTTGGTAAGGCCTATGGCGCGATGGGTGGATTTATTACTGGGCCTGCGGTTATTTTGGATGCTATACGTTGTTTCTCACCGAGTTTTATTTTTACGACGAGTTTGCCTCCCGCGGTTTTGGCGGCGGCGCATGCGGCGGTTGAGCATTTAAAGGTTTCTGATGTGGAGCGTCAGGCACAACGCCGTAATGTTGCGTTGTTTAAAGATATGCTAGAGGCGGCAGGTTTGCCATATATGCGCGGGGAAAGTCATATTGTGCCCTTGATCGTTGGAGAGCCAACATGTTGCAAGGAAGTTAGTGATTTACTGATGAATGAATATGATGTTTATGTGCAGCCGATTAATTACCCGACCGTGCCACGTGGGACGGAGCGTTTGCGTTTAACGGCGACGGCGACACATTCGGTGGAAGATATTCAATATATGGCGAATACTTTGCAGGATTTGTGGCAGAGCAATCATATGTTGCGCGCAGTTGCATAGTCGCTTTCCTTTATTTTTTAGTCAGCGTTATCATTCCCTAACGTAGTGTATTACGCTTCGTTGCTTGTGCCTCGTCTAAAAATCAATTCAAACGATTATAGTGAACGCTGCCAGATGTATATTATATGGATTTCAGATTGTTTAAGCGGAAGTATTTAGGTTTGCCCCGCGTGAACCTGATACAGGTACGCTTTGCTCAAGGATTTTTGCAATGGCTTGTGCTTGATCTGCGCTTTGTTTGATTACAGATAGAGCCACATTTTGACGTGTTAAGGCGGCTTCTGCGGCGATTGTTGGTGGTAAATTCATTTTTCGAATCCTTTATCTGTCGTTCAGTATAACATATGCGCCATTAAATTTTAGTAAAAATTCGAGTGTATGCGCTTTCTCAGAAATATGAGGATGGTTTCAAGAAGCTTATTGTTGATTTTTGCGACTCACATTACATTATTTCGTAAATATAATTTTTTTTGAAATGTTTTGCAAAGTGGGAGGTCGTTTGTATGGAATGTCGGCGCATAGTTATGAATTACAGTGTCCCTCCGAGCATTGATGATGTTGTCACGCTGGCGGAAACTATCTTGGAGAGCCTGCCTGACGAAATATTGCGGCATTGTGAAGAGGTTGAAATTTCAGTTGAGGACTTTGTTGAAGAATCGATTATGAGTGATTTGGATATTGATGACCCGTTTGAATTGCTCGCGTTTTATAAGAATGGAAAAGAAATTGCGCCAGGTGTGCAGAAAAAAATTACGAATGAAGAGGATGTTCTTGTTTTATACAGGCGTTCTATTTTAGATATGTGGTGTGAGTCTGAAGACGATCTGGAGAGTGTTATTCGTCAGGTTATGATCGAAGAAATAGGGCGCGTATTTGATTTGTCAGACGATGATATTCGTCAGATGACCGATAATTCTTAAAGTTTTTACGTTAAAACTTGTATATAAGACGTGATTTGAATAACATATAGGATGTTGATTCAATGCTAGGCAAAGTCTTTTTCATTATGCTAAGATTTGCGTGCGATAAAATTTATAGGACTTTAAATTGCTCCGTTTGATTTGTGTAATATATTCTTTCTTATTCTTCACGACTTTGTTTGTGCCTGTTGCCGCGTATTCTCAAGATGCCGAAATCCCCGTTATTGTTGATGATTATATAGATTTATTTGATAGTGGTACGAATGTTTTAGAAGGGATATCTGATGGGGAGCGCAATACATGTGATCCTGAGTTTTGGGATGTGATGAAAGACCGCGCGTGGATGGAAGCGCAAAGGGAACTTACGCAGAATTGGAATATTGTTCCTCGTCCAGATAGTGTGATGGTTTTGGGGTGTTTTAACCATTATATGAATAAATTGGCGCATTATGGGCATGAAAACTTTCCGCTTGAACCAGATGAAGCGGCTGGTCAGCTTGCACCTAATGTCTGGAATAATCTTGCAATTTATGGTATTAGGCTTAGGATTGCGGTTACCTTGGGGTATCAGAACTTTGACCCTGATGGGCTCGGGTATGAGGCATCGTTAGTTATATCGGATGCGTTGATAGGTAATGGTGGTGACCCTTGGTTGACAGGTGGTATCATGCCGTATGCCTTATTGGAATTGTTGGTTTTAGATCAGTTGGTTGATGACGTTAGTGATTTAGGGCGGTTAGAGGATGGTGCTAATTTTATTGGTGCGGCGGCTGCTTGTGGTGGTAAGGATGTTTATTTGGAAGATAATTTCCCTGATTTGGCATTGGGGGAGCGCGCGATTGATAAGATAAATACTCCTCCTGCTGCTATTACAAATACATCTGGTTTTACTGAAATTAATACATTATTTGATAGTAATGTTTTGTATGATGTTGGTAACATTAATAATTGTGACATGATGATGCGGGTTTGGACCCGCGCGCAATGTTATGATTTTGCGATGGAATCTACGAGATATATGAATCCGGCGGGGGTTGTTTCTGGCACACCGCCAGCGGTTGTTTATGGTGGTGTATCTAGTGAGCATGATGGGTTTTATTCTTTAGAGCGTTATCGTGATGTTGCGGCGACAAACAGTGATTTTAGAACGAAGGCGGGGGCGTGCTCTGCGCCAACGGTTGATTCTGATCCTGATACTTCTGACATTGTCTGTGATTTTTTTGAGCATGGACTTCCTTTTCCAGATGTTTCTTCGTTTAGTTCATTCTTAACGACATTCTCTGCGTATATTCCTCCACCAGATGGTGATAGCCCTGTTTGGAGTACAGCTCAGCCTGGGGCTAATCCCATAATTGGTGCGGCTGGTGCGCCAGATGAATTTGTTGATTATTTGGAGCTTCGTGGCGAGGGTGTTCTTTCACCGCCCACGCCGTTTTGTGGTTCGCCAGTTAAGACTGGGTTTTTGGTTGTTGATATTTTAGGGCAGACTTATGAAGATGCCTTTTGTACAGTTCCAGGATGTTGGTTTAATCCGCCGACATCTGTTGGTGCAAACGGCACATGTTCGCAGTAATGCCTTTCGTTGTTTCTTATTTTAAAGCTTTTGTCATGTAATCAGACATGCGACGCGCGAATGATGCGGGGTCGTCTATGGTTTCTCCCTGTATGATTTTCGCCTGATCCAGAAGTAAAAATGCGATATCCTCAACGTCTTTTTCATCTTGTTGTTTTGCAAGTTTTATAATAAGCGGGTGTTTATTGTTTACCTCTAAAACTGGTTTATTGTTTTCAGCTTCGTATTTTTGGTGAAGTCTTAATACGCGCTCCATATACATATCCACGCCGCCATCGGGTGCAACAAGGCAAACGGGAGAGTCTGTTAAGCGTTTTGAAATGCGTACATTATTGACGTGGTCTTTTAATGTGTCTTGAAGTTTTATGATGAGGGATGAAACCTCATTATCAATGGGTTCTTCTTTTTTGTCTTCTGGTTGGTCTTTATCTTTGGCTTCGAACTTATCAAATGCGATATCGCCTTTGGTGATTGATTTGAAGTTTTTACCTTTGTAATCCAAAACGGATTGAAGCCAGAAATCATCGATGGTGTCGGTGAAGAACAGCACCTCTAAACCTCGGGATTTGAACCCCTCGAGTTGGGGGGAGTTTTTAAGGGATTGGAGTGATTCACCGCTGATGTAGAAAATTTCATCTTGTCCATCTTTCATGCGATCGACGTATTGTTCGAGAGTTTGAAGTTTTTCTGCGTTTTCATGAGTCGAGTAGAAATGGCAGATTTTCAATAGTCCATCGCGATGTTCTGTCGCGTCATAAAGCCCTTCTTTAATGGCTGGGCCGAATTGTCCCCAAAATGTTGCAAAGGCGGGGGCGTCATTTTGTGATAATTTATATAAATCACCAAGGACGCGACGGGCCACGGCGTTTTTTATTTTTTCGATTGTTGGATTATATTGCAAGGATTCACGGCTGATGTTCAGGGGTAAATCTTCGCTGTCTATTACTCCGCGCACAAAGCGTAGCCACGGATACATAAGTGTATCGAGGTTATCGGTGATGAAGACGCGGCGTACGTATAGTTTTACGAAATGCTTGCGGGAGGGGTCGAAAAGATCCCATGCGCGCAGTTCGGGGATATAGAGTAGGGATGTGAATTCAATCGCGCCTTCTGCCTTCCAGTGAGAGGTCAGGAGGGGTTCATCAAAGCTGTTGGAGATATGGTGGTAGAATTCATTGTATTGTGCTTGTGTGATTTCGGATTTTGGTTTCATCCAAAGGGCGGAGGCCTCATTTATAGCTTTGGCTTCTGTGTCTTCAGATACGAGCCGTGGTGCGCCGAGGAAGATTGGGACGCTGATATGGTCGGAATATTCCTTAACGGTGGTTGTGATTTTTTCATCGATTAAAAATTCGCAGGCTTCGTCCTTTATATGGAGGGTGATTGCTGTGCCGCGCTCTCCGTCTAGGCGGGCCTTTTCTTTTTCGTTTGCGGCGCGGATTGTGTAGCCGGTTTTACCGTCTGATTTCCATGTGAATGTTTTATCACTGCCTGATTTTCGACTGACGACTTCTATTTTATTAGCGGCCATGTAGCCCGCATAAAAACCAACGCCGAACTTACCGATGAGTTTTAGTTTGTCATCGCCGTCTTTTATGTCTTTCATTTGCTCCATCAGAGCGGCTGTGCCTGATTTTGCGATTGTGCCGAGGTTTTCGGATAGCTCTGCATCATTCATGCCGATTCCGTTATCAGTAAGGGTTACTGTGCGGGCGGTGGTGTCTTTATAGACGCAAATGCGAAAATCCGGGTTGTCTTTTATAAGGTCGGGGTTTTGTATCGAATCATAACGCAAGCGGTCACAGGCATCGGCGGCGTTTGATATAAGTTCACGCAGGAACACATCGTGATTGGTGTAGAGGGCGTGTGCTACGATATCCAAAAGGCGAGAGACATCGGCGCTGAATTCTTTTTGCTGTTCTTTGGCTTTTGTGTCTGTGCTCATGTGATGTGATCCTTATTTTCTATTCAGTGTTAGAGTTATGGGCTTAAATTTATTGAAAATCAAGGGTAGAGGCGTTTGATTTCCCATTGCCCCGATGATGTTTGGGTATAGAGAATGCGGTCGTGTAGGCGGTCTTGGTTGTCCCACCAGAATTCCATTTTTTGTGGGATGACGCGGTAGCCTATCCAATAGGGTGGGCGCGGGACTTTTGATCCTTCGGGATATTGGTTTTGTATTTGTGCGATTTTGTTTTCGAGGAATTCACGGCTTTCTAATGGGCGTGATTGATCCGATGCCCATGCGCCGATTTGCCGCGCATAGGGGCGGTTTTTAAAATATTCGTCGGCCTCGGTTTGGGATGCTTTTTTGATGATGCCCTCGACGCGCACTTGTTTTCGCAGGGTTTTCCAATGAAAGCAAAGCGCAGCATGTGGGTTTTGGTCTAATTCCGATCCTTTCTGGCTTTGTTCGTTTGTATGAAATTTAAAGCCGTTATTATCGATATGTTTGAGTAGAACCATGCGGACGGATGGATGCCCATCTTTTGTGGATGTGGCCAGAGCCATGGCTTCGGGGTCATTTATTTCTGTTTCGCGGGCTTTGTTCAGCCACTCTTGAAAAAAAGTAACAGGGTTTTCAGGATGTTTTTTATTCATTTTCGAAGGCTTTCATTTTTTTATGCGTATCACTCTATGAATCTATTTTGTAAATAGATATACTGCGTAACTTAAATATATTGTCAATCCACGAGCGAAGGTATAGCGGATGAAAAAATTAGCATTATGTGTGATGGTCTTAGCATCATTTGGTTTAACGGCGTGTCAATCAATGAATGGCGTAGGTACGAAACAGGCTGTTGGTACGGGTGGTGGCGCGTTGATCGGCGGGATTTTAGGGTCTAAAGTAGGTGGCGGTAGTGGTCAGCTTTGGGCGACTGGTGCGGGTGCTCTTGTTGGGGCGTTCCTTGGTAGCGAAATTGGTAAGTCTTTAGATGCGGCGGATAAGCAGCAAATGTCTGGTGCGGTTTATCAAGCGCATAATGCCCCGGTGGGTGAGCCGATTTCATGGAATAATCCAGAAAGCGGAAATCATGGTCAGGTTGTCGCGACAAAAGATGGTTATAGTTCTAGTGGTAAATATTGCCGTGAGTATCAGCAGACAATCTATGTTGGCGGTCAGGAAGAGACTGCTTATGGACAGGCTTGTCGCCAGCCCGATGGTAGTTGGGAAATTGTGAAGTAAGAATTTGAATTCTTATTTTCTTAAATTAAAGGCCAGTTTGTTTCTGGCCTTTTTTGTGTTTGCTATTAAACTTCGGTCAATGTTTTTTGTGGGATTTGGTGGGCAGTTTGGATTTTATGCTCTGGTAGTAATTCAAAGTCTTCGGGCATAGATGATGTGTGTGTTAATGCGTAGTGGATGGATCCATATTCCTCGTCTTTTTGCGCGATAGAGCATAGGTTTTCTAAGGTTATATTGTTGTCTATGCGTTTGCGATAAAATATTTCTCTGCTAAAATTTTCTAATGTGTCCCATGCAAGTTCGTTGATTTCTTTCTCAAATTCTTTGCGTGCGGATTCCATTGCTTCGTGGTATTTGGTTTCATCTGTTTCGTGTTGTAGGATTTCCGCCGCTTTTACAAAACCGTTGGCGCACCATCCGATGGAGGATTTTTCAAAAAGGGCTTCGTTTTCTTTTTTCGCCATGTGCAGGAGTAAGTTGTAATCAGTGCATGATTTAATTTTAGCGGCAATTTTTTCGTATTTTTCGGCGCAAAGTTTTTTATGAAGGCGGATGTTTACCTCCTGATTTGCGAAGGGATTGTAATCGGGGATGGAGGCTGTGGTTTGAGGTCTTATTTCCAGTTTTTCCGCTACCATATCTGCGTTTGATTGGGTGTATGTGTTTTCACTTGTGTAAAGCGCCGCTCCCAGTATTTTTTCGGGGGAGTAATTTAGCCATGCCATTTCCTGGGCGGGGAGGCTGAAGCTATACCATTTTTCAAGGGATGTGTCGTCGAATGTTTTTCCAACATCATTTGTAATTTTAATGGCGGCATTAATCGTATTTTTTTCTTTTTTGTATTGTTGGATGTTATTTTTAATTGAAAATTCCAGAGTATCAACACAGATGGGGAAGGGGAATTCTTCGGCATAAAACCCCTTTTCTTTTGTGATGGTTTTTTGAATACGATCTTTGAGTAAATTGTTAATTGCCTGAGCGTTTCCTTCTAATATTTGGAGGCTGCTAGCAAAAATATCTGCATGAAGATTTTGGCGTTTGGTATCAATGTTTTGTGGATTTTTGATGGTGATATTATCTTTATTATTTAAATATGCATCAATGGCATGCCATGCGAGATGTCGGATATTATGGGTGATTTGTTCAATGGTTTCGGATCTATCGGTATTTAATAGGCACAGCCCGATAAAGCTGTTTTGTTTTGAAAAACCTAGAAAACCAGGCTTTCGTTTTTGTGCAATGCAAGCATATCGTGACCTGTTTGCAAGTAGGAGCGCCTTTTGATCTGGTTGATCGAGGTGGTTGCATAAATTATGGCCGGCAGGATGGCCGAGGATTTGTGTTTTTTCCTTTAGATATTTTTGATATCTTTTGCCTTCTTCGTGTAGCAAAAAGTGAATTTGAAGTTCTGGATACGCGTTTTGTATTTGCCGTTTCAGGACATTACATGCATGTTTTGCTGAGTTATAATCTATTGTCATGTGGCGACTTACATATTCTATGTTATCGGGTTTGTTGGACGATTCTAACAGATTTTATTCTGTTTCATAAGGATATTTTCCAAGCATTTTTTTTTAGTGAGTATTTGTGGCCTAATCCACTAGACGTTGCGTCTGAAATGTGTAGGATATCATGTTGTTCATATGTCATCAAAGTAAAGAAGAATAAGATATGCAAAGTGATTTTTTAAAAGGAAAACGTGGCCTGGTAATGGGCGTTGCGAATGATCGGTCTATTGCTTGGGGGCTTGCCGAGGCAGCCGCAGCAAATGGAGCGGAGCTTGCATTTACCTATCAAGGTGATGCGTTGTTGAAGCGTGTGAAGCCATTGGCCGAAAGGGTCGGCGCAAATATACTTATTCCATGTGATGTTACGGATGGTGAGAGCATTGATGCGGCGTTTGCGGAGATTGAAAAGCAGTGGGGGCAAATTGATTTTGTTGTCCATGCGATTGCATTTTCCGATAAGAATGAGCTTGATGGTATGTATTTGAATACGAGCCGTGATAACTTTTTGCGTACAATGGATATCTCTGTGTATTCATTTACCGCCGTGGCGCAGCGCGCCGTGCCGTTAATGAAAGATGGTGGGTCGTTGCTTACGCTTACTTATTATGGCGCGGAGCAAGTGATGCCGCATTATAACGTGATGGGCGTTGCGAAGGCGGCGTTGGAAGCTTCGGTTAAGTATCTGGCGGCGGATCTTGGTAAAGATAATATCCGCGTCAATGCGATAAGTGCAGGGCCGATTAAAACGCTCGCGGCGAGTGGTATTGGTGATTTCCGCTTTATCTTGAAATGGAATGAGTTAAACGCACCATTGAAGCGTAATGTTACGATTGAGGATGTTGGTCGTTCGGGCTTGTTCCTACTTTCTGATCTCGGCAGTGGTGTAACGGGTGAAATCCTTCATGTGGATAGCGGGTATCACACCGTTGGGATGTTATCCGTGGATAGTGTTGCAGAAACGGCGGCACTGCTTGCGAGTATGGTACCGAAAGATAAGGGTGAAGCGGCGTAGCGTCCGTCGTTTTGTTGTGGCGTTGTTAAATTTCGCCTCGTGTATTTCTTGTGCGCGTCGGCTTATTTGCCTAACCACACCTGAACGCCGTTTTCTTTATGATTTATAAGGTTTAAAAATGTCACTTTGGTTCAAAGGCTACGATATTGAGTTCCTGAACAAAATGCGTGCCACCAATATGGGGGAGCATTTGGGGTTGGAGATGATTGAGATTGGGGACGATTTCATAAAAGGACGTATGCCTGTGGATCATCGTACGACGCAGCCCTTTGGCATTTTGCACGGCGGGGCGAGCTGTGTTTTGGCGGAAACTTTGGGCAGTGTTGCTGCGTGGATGACGATTGACCCAGATCAAAGTCGCGCGGTGGGGTTAGAGATTAATTGCAATCATATTCGCGCGGTGACGCAAGGGCATGTGATTGGAACATGCAGCCCATTACATGTTGGTCGTCGAACACAAGTTTGGCAGATTGATATGGAAGAAGAGGCCACGGGGAAGCGCTCTGCTATGTCGCGGATAACGGTCGCGATTATTGAGCACGGAACATTAAGTACACAGAAAGAGGTTGTTCATGTCGGGTAAGCTTTCTGAATCTGAACGTGCTTTTTTATGGAAGCGTTATGAACATGAGGTATCATTACATCGTGGTTACATGGATTTGGCTATTAAATTAACGATGTTTAGCTATGCTGTTACTGGTGCTATCCTTTCTTATTATTTATCTAATATAGGCGATCCCTTTCTTAAGTTTTCTTTATTATTGCCAATGGTAATGTGTTTTTGTCTTTTTCTCTTTTTTTTATTATCGGCTGTTTCGACAAATGTAACGAATGATGAAATAAAAATCGTTTGTAATGCTCTCGATTTATCTGTTTATTCTATAATAGCAAGAGTTTTAGCTTTTTTGCTTTATATATTTTCTATAATGATGTTTTTTACATTCTTAGGCTTAGTTATTGTTTTCTTTAAAGATTCAGGCTTTAGCTGTTTGTTTGAAAGTTGGGTTAAATAATCATGTCGGGTAATCGTTTTGGAACATTATTTCAGTATACAACCTTTGGGGAGAGCCATGGGCCGGCAATTGGTGCGGTGGTGGATGGGGTGCCCGCGCGTATTCCATTGGACGAGGCGTTTATCCAACAATTTCTTGATCAACGTAAGCCTGGTCAATCTCGACATACAACGCAGCGTAAAGAGGCGGATGAGGTGCAAATATTGTCGGGTGTTTTCGAGGGCATGACAACAGGAACGCCGATTGGCTTGCTTATTCATAATACGGATCAAAAATCCAAGGATTATGGTGATATTAAAGACAAATTTCGCCCCGGTCATGCGGATTATACCTATCACCATAAATATGGCATTCGTGATTATCGTGGTGGCGGGCGATCATCGGCGCGGGAAACTGCGATGCGTGTTGCGGCAGGTGCGGTGGCGCGTAAAGTATTGGAGCACCAAATTGGTGAAGATGTTAAAATTCGTGCCTGTGTGGTGCAGGTGGGAACAGAGAAAATCCAAGTCCCGAAAGAGCAATGGGATAGGGATCAGGTATCCCAAAACCCGTTTTTTGCGCCAGATGCGAAAACGGCGGAAGATTGGGCGAAATATTTGGACGGTGTTCGTAAAAGCGGATCGAGCGCTGGCGCGTTGGTTGAAGTGCATGTGAGCGGAATTCCTGCGGGGCTTGGCGCGCCAGTTTATGATAAGCTCGATTCTGATATTGCCAAGGCGATGATGAGCATTAATGCGGTTAAGGCCGTTGAAATTGGCGATGGATTTGATGCGGTGGCCTATGGTGGTGAACAAAATGCCGATGAAATAAGGCTTGATGAAAATGGTGCGCCTGTTTTTCTTTCTAACCATGCAGGTGGTATTTTGGGAGGTATTTCTTCCGGTCAGGATATTATCGCGCGCGTTGGGTTTAAGCCGACAAGCTCTATTCTATCGGAGCGTAAAACGATTGATACAGGTGGAAATGAAACCGATATTGTGACCAAGGGGCGACATGACCCATGTGTTGGAATTCGCGGCGTTCCTGTGGTGGAGGCGATGATGGCGTGTGTATTGGCGGATCATTGGTTACGCCATAAGGCACAATGTTTGTAATTTTTGCGTTGTGTCGCTATACTATATGAATTGAGTTTTAAGGAGTTGACATGAAAGACGTTTGTCATATCAAGCATTCAGACCACCAAGGTGTTCGTGATACGGTGCGTGAAGTTTTTACGCCTGTGGCTTGGGGGAATACCGTTAGTACAGTGTACAGTCCGTTGGCTAAGGTTGAGGAAAAGCTTCGTAATCATGGTTTGGTAGATTATAAAATATCAAAAACATCATCTGATGAAGTGACAATCACGTTAAATATATAAAAATAAGAGATGAATAATTTGGAGCGAGAGAATAAAAGCACAAACTTATTTTCTTCAAAACGTTGGAGCGTGGCGGTTTTTTCGTTTGGCCTTGTTTTGGGTGTTGTTTCTACTCCTTTGATTTATTCCCATTTTTTTAAGGATACGGCGTTTTCAGATGGAAATCGTTTGTTCCGCGATATTGTTTATTTTCAGAAAAAAGAAGTTGAAGTAGAAATTAACAAATCAAATTTATTTCTTGCGGATGAGGGGGATAGTTCATATCGTCGAACAGGTTCTCGAAATATGATGTATAGAAATTCGAGGAAGTAAGTAGATTAATAATAAAAATGAATAGAGCTTTTGATTTTCGTTCTTTGCTTTATATTGTTCTTGAGTTCACCTGAAATAAGAATATGTGTATTTATCTATGAAGAAAAATCCGTGGTTATCGCAACGAAATATTTTCAGTTCTTCCGTTCCTAAGGCGATTGAAAAGCCTAAGCTTAAATTGAAGTTTGGTAAAATTATTTGGCTTGCGATAAAAAAGACATGCATGTTAATTGGTGCGGTGGTTCTATTCTCTACTGTTTTGACAATGTGTGCATTATCGCCATTTCTTCAAGAGCAGCAGCAAGCCCTTCCTAACGATATGGTTTTGTTTATGAAACTTGATGGGAAATTGGGTGATTTGCCTGTTGAGGAAGGGGTTGTTGATGCGTTTAGTGACAATCCTAAAACCTTGCGGACGTTTATTAATGCGATATATGCGGCCAAAGATGACCCGCGTGTAAAAGGGATTTATGCGCAGTATGCGGGTGGCGGATATGCATTGAGCCAGATTCAAGAATTGCGCACGGCTATTCAAGATTTTAAAACAAGTGGTAAATTCACATATATTTATGCGCCATCATATAATTCGGGATTGGGCGCGTATTACCTGATTTCTGCATTTGATGAAGTGTGGTTACAGCCAATGGGAACATTGGCAATTATGGGCGTTAATGCGGAAATTCCGTTCTTTAAAGATACGTTAGATATGGTCGGGGTTGAGCCACAATTTTTTCAAAGAAAAGAATATAAGAGTGCGTATGAGAGCTTGACGAATTCTGAAATATCGCCTGCGAATAAAGAATCTATGACTCAATTAATTGATGATATTACGGATGTTATAGCGGCGGATTTGTCGGTTGATTTGGGCGTGAGTGCGGATGTATTTAAATCCTATGTTGATCGTGGTTTATTTTTGGCTGATGAGGCGAAAGATAAAGGGTTGATTGATGTTCTTGGTTATAAAGATGAGTTGGAAAATAAGATTATTTTGGACGTTGGAAATTTAGCGGAATATGTGAAGTTTGACCGTTATGTTCACTATGTTGAGAATCATAAGGGTAAAAGGGGGCATGCTTCTAAGTCAAATGTTGCACTTGTTTATGTTGTTGGAGCGATTGTTGGGTCAGGGGAGGTTTCGAGGGCGCCGGCTGGCCTGATGAATGATGGATATGCGCATGCAGAGAAAATTGCAGAAGCGTTGATGGATGCGGCGAAAGATAGTTCTATTGCGGCGGTTGTTTTGCGTGTTGATAGCCCTGGTGGTTCGCCCGTTGCGTCTGAAACGATATTACACGCGGTCGAAAAAGTTCGCGAGGCGGGTAAGCCTGTTATTGTATCGATGGGTTCGGCGGCGGCGTCTGGTGGATATTGGGTTTCGGCTTATGCGGATTATATTATTGCGTCGCCGTTGACTTTGACAGGCTCTATTGGTGTTTTGGGCGGTAAGGTATCGCTTGGGGGGCTTTGGGATAAGCTGGGTGTGAATTGGGCGCGCATTCAATGGGGAGAGAATTCAGGGATGTGGTCAATGAATACGCCGTTTTCTGAAAGTGAAGCGGAGCGCATGAACGCGATGCTTGATAATATTTATGATTCGTTTATAGCGCGTGTGGCGAAGGGGCGTGATATGTCGCCAGAGCACGTTGAAAAGATTGCGCGTGGGCATGTCTGGTCGGGGAAATCCGCGATTGAAATTGGACTTGTTGATCAATTTGGTGGATTGAATGAGGCGCTTGATTATGCCGCGATGCAAATTGGAGCGGCTGGGCGCAATGATATTAATGTTCAGGTTATGCCTAAGCCATTGAGCGCGGTTGAAAAAATCATTGAATTGCTTGAGGGGCAGGTGCGTGCGGGTGAAGTTATTGGCTTACAGGCCGATTTTATATCGCAATTACGTCCAGTATTGAGCCATTTAAATGTGGTCAAGCAGTCCTCGATGGGAAGTGTTTACGAGCCGTTATCGGTGCAATAGTTTTCGCTTGTTGCCTTTTTATTGATGACCTCTCCTGCATCGTCGATGTCTTCGAACATTGGAATAAGTTGGTCATACATATCATGGTAGGACATGATGATGTGGTCGGATCCGAGGTTCTTCTCTAAAATAGCAACGGCGGCGTTAAAGGCGACGGCGATAGGAATAACTTTTCCCTTTATTACTTTGGATGCGGCGAGAGCGGCGATTACATCTTTATGGCGGTCGCCTAAATACCAAATGATGTCCTCTTTTGATGGTTCGATATTCATGCGTTTTAAGGCGAGAAGAATAGGTTCTGGGTGGGGTTTTGAATTTGAAATATCCTCGCGAAATACGGTTGTTTCGAAATAATCATTTAAATCAAATTTTGTAAGGATGTCGTGCCCATAGCCTTTGCCGAGGCCGTTGCTGACCAGTGCCATTGGGATTTTTTGTTTTTGAAGATAGGTCAAAACATCATAAAGGCCAGGGCAGGGCTGTACGATTTGTTCAACGGGTTTTCTACGAAAGCGGTGGATTGCACGATGGACGAGAAGGCTGGGGCGTTTTTTCTTTTTGTTGAGCCATTCGGGATCGTGCCATGTGGGGACGATCCGACCCTTACCACCGCGTTTGAAAATCCAAGAAAATATTTTTGAAATTTTGTAACAAGCACTGTCTAAAAATTCGAGAATGTGTAAAAGGCGCGGGTTTATATGCCGCACCGCCGTTCCGTCCATATCGAATATTACTATTGTTGGTTTTTTTATGCTCATTCAAATCTTCTTATTTTGGGGTATAAGATTAGAGCGAAATGCCTTGTGTGGCAATCCTTTAATAGGTTTAAAGCAAGGATGATGCAAGTGCGGCAATGTGCTTTGCGTTCAATTTGGCTTCATCATATTGTGATGCGGGGTTGTCGTGATCTTGGAATATATCGGGCAGAGTCATTGTGCGGAGTTTTAGCCCTTTGTCCATCTGTCCTGAATTTGTTAGATATTCCATGACGAATGCGCCAAAACCGCCGCGTGAGCCTTCTTCTATTGTAATGATGGCGTCGTGTTTTTTTGCGAGATTTGTTATAAGGCCTTCGTCTAATGGTTTTGCAAAGCGGGCATCGGCGATGGTTATATCATAGCCGATGTTTTTCTTTAGGATGAGGGCGGCGGCCTTGCATTCTTCTAATCGTGTTCCAAGGCTTAGTATTGCGAGTTTTTCCCCTTTTTGGATTATGCGGCCTTTTCCAATTTTTAGAATTTCGGGGTGCTCTGGTAAATCTATACCTGTGCCTTCACCGCGCGGGTATCTGAAGGCGATGGGGCCATCGTTATAGGCGGCGGCGGTTGCGGTCATGTTTACAAGTTCGGCTTCATCAGCGGGTGCCATAATCACCATATTGGGCAGGCAGCCGAGATAGGCGATGTCAAAGCTGCCGGCGTGGGTTTGGCCGTCTGCGCCGACCAAGCCTGCACGGTCAATGGCAAAACGTACGGGTAAGTTTTGGATGGCGACGTCATGAACAATTTGATCATAACCGCGTTGTAAGAATGTGGAATATATCGTGACAAAGGGTTTATAGCCTTCTGTGGCCATTCCTGCGGCGAAGGTGACGGCGTGTTGTTCGGCGATTCCTACATCGAATGTCCGTTCTGGATGGGCATGGGCGAATTTATCGAGCCCTGTGCCCGATGGCATGGCGGCGGTTATGGCGGTTATCTTGCTGTCATTTTCGGCCAGTTTTATAAGTGTTTCGGCGAATACGTTTGTATAGTTTGGAGCTGTTGCTTTTCCTTTTGATTGTGCGCCCGTTATGACATCAAAGGTTTTTACGCCATGCATTTTATCGGCAGAGTTTTCGGCGTGCAGGTATCCCTTGCCTTTTTGTGTGATTGTGTGGATCAGGATTGGGCCTTCATGTTCGCTGTCGCGGGCATTTTTAAGGATGGGAATAAGTTGGTCCAGATCATGTCCGTCCACAGGGCCGATATAGTAAAATCCGAGTTCTTCGAATAATGTTCCGCTGCCCATTGCCATGCGGGCGCTTTCCTCTGCGCGTTTTGCCGCGTGTCTGATGGGGGAAGGCAGGAGGTCAGTGATTTTTTTTCCTATTTCGCGGGCATTGATATATGGTTTTGATGACACGATGCGCGTTAAATGCTTGCTCATTGCGCCGACGGGCGGAGCGATGGACATTTCATTGTCGTTTAAAATCACGATGAGCTTACTTCGTTTGCCATTGATTGTATGCGCGCCCGCGTTGTTCATTGCCTCATAGGCCATTCCAGCGGACATTGCGCCATCACCGATTACGGCGATAACGTGATTGTTTTTATTTTCACCCAGAAGTTTTGATAAATCTCTGGCGGCGGCCATGCCGAGCCCTGCGGAAATTGAGGTTGAGCTGTGTGCTGCGCCGAAGGGGTCGTATTCGCTTTCGCTGCGTTTGGTGAAACCTGACAAACCGTCGCCTTTACGAAGGGTGTGCATTTGGTTTTTGCGCCCTGTTAGAATTTTATGTGGGTAAGCCTGATGCCCGACATCCCAAATCAGTTTATCTTCCGGGGCGTTGAAGACGGCGTGGAGGGCAACGGTTAGCTCGACCACTCCTAAACCTGCACCCAGATGTCCCCCTGTTTTGGAAACTGATGCGATCATGTGATTGCGTAAATCATTTGCCAGAACTATGAGTTGCGAGGTGGATAAATTGTTTAAGTCATTTGGGAAGTTTATCGTATCAAGCATGTTTGTTGGCGCATTGGTTTTGCGCGGGGGGGGATCTTCTGCGTTTATTTTTGTGTTTGCTTGTACCATGGTGGTGCAGTTTTAGCGCAAACAAGCAAAACGGGCAAAGTGTTTTTTCATTTTACCCGAATTTAACGAATTTAAAATGGTGATATTATGATGGCGCCATTATGCTTGGTGCGGAGAGGCCAATATTATTTTCGATTTCTGGTGCAATTTCTGGCGCAGGAGCGGGAGCAGGTTGGGCCTCAAGATTGGCAATGCCACCGTTCATTTCGCCAATGACCTCTATGTCGTCAAAATTGATTGCGTCTGCTGAAAATCCATCTATGCCAGCAGCGGCAGCGTCCATTCCCGCGCCAAAAAGTCCAAAAGCTATTAGTGGTCCAATAACGAATTGTTTTACACTATCCCAACCTGTATCTTGACCATCACCTTGTTTAAGGGAGAAGTCCTTTTCATCAAGTGTATTTGATGTTTCTTCGGGCATTGGTTGGTTCATGGCTATATTCCTTATCTATACGGGTATTATAGACCGTTGGTAAAATAAATTCAAACTTTTACAATAACTGTTGCGCGATCATGAGAGGAACCCATTTCGCGGCCAGTGGTTTTGTAATGTCGTTGTCTTTTACCAGAATTAATAAAATTTGTGTGTCAGGCAGAATGCGCTCGTATATTTCCTGTTTTATTTTATCGAGCTGGATTTGTTTTCCTTCGCCTGTGTCGTCTTCGTTTCCGATATAGAGCTCTTCTTGTTCTACATCAATGGACACCCAATCGGGGGCGAAACCTAAGGGCGCGCCATATATAAAGGCAATTTCATTGTTTTGATTGAGGATAAGGTTGCCTTGCATAGTTTTTTCTTTTAAATGCGGCGCTCCAAAACATAATGGGCGAGTTTGTTGAGCATTTCACCACGGCCGCCGAAGACTTTTAGGTGTGATACGGCCTGTTCGACGAGCATTTCTGCACGGTTTTTGGCTTGTTCCTTACCCATTGTGGAGACAAATGTGGCTTTGCCAGCTTGTGCATCCTTGCCAGTGTCTTTGCCAGTGTCTTGTGGGTCGGCCTCAACATCGAGGATATCATCGGTGACCTGAAAGGCGAGGCCAAGGTCATGCGCGAAATTACATAAGGCGCGTTTGTTTTGGTCGCTGGCCTTTCCAAGGATTGCACCTGCCTCACAGGCGAAAGCCATAAGCTTTCCTGTTTTCATGCGTTGAAGACGGGATATTGTACCAAGGTCGAAGTCTTGATTTTCGGCGATGATGTCGAGCATTTGTCCGCCTACCATGCCGTGTCCGCCAGATGCCTTTGCCAAAGCGCTTATGAGTTCGCAGCGTACGCGCGGGTCTTCATGCGTTTCGGATTCGCTTAGGATTTCAAAGGCGAGTGTTAAAAGGGCGTCACCAGCGAGAATTGCGGTGGCCTCGTCATATTGTTTATGGACAGTTGGTTTTCCACGGCGAAGCGCGGCGTCGTCCATTGATGGCAGGTCATCATGAATTAATGAGTAGCAATGAACGAATTCTAACGCGGCGGCAACGCGACGTGCGCGGGACGGATCCACATTAAATAATGCGGCGGATTGGATCACAAGGAAGGGACGTAAACGCTTTCCACCGTTTAATGTTCCGTGACGCATGGCCTCATAGAGGTGGTTCTCGGCCAAATCAGTTTGGGGAAGAAGGCGGTTAATCGTTTTATTGATTGCTTCTGAAATGTCATCCATTTCATTTTGTAGGATGGGGTCTGCGTCTCTGGGTGATGGCGCCATGATTATCTTTCCGTATCGAGGGGTTGTGTTGTGATTGATCCGTCATTTGATACGGATATCTTTTCAATTTTTGCCTGTGCATCGCGGAGCTTGCTTTCGCAATGTTGTTTTAGTTTTGTGCCGCGCTCGTAAAATTTTATGGAGTCGTCTAATGGTGCATCACCTGTTTCAAGGCGTCTGACTATGGTTTCAAGTTCGCTCAATGCTTCTTCAAAATTGAGGCTTTCTACCGCTTGTGCTTCGCTCATTATTACTCTTTCAAATTTATTCTATGTCTATGTTATGGGCTCGCAGTCTATGTCAGGTAAAAAATAATCTCAAGATGTTTAGGTGCTTAACCCTAATTTTTGCTCTAATCCCGCGCATAGCATATGCCCGATGAGGATGTGCATTTCCTGTATTCTTGCGGTTATGTCGGATGGAATGATGAGGCAGTGATCGCATAGGGGGGGCATCTTTCCACCGTCACGGCCGGATAGGCCAATGGTTGTGATGTTTCTTGATTGTGCCATTTTTAGGGATTCGACGATGTTTCCCGAATTACCAGACGTGCTTATGGCTATTAAAACATCGCCGTCATTGCCGATGGCATTTATTTGGCGGGCGAATATGTGGTCAAATCCCAAATCATTCCCAGCGGCAGTTAGTGTTGATGTGTCGGTTGTCAGGGCGATGGCGGCGATTGGCGCGCGGTCTTTGACGTATCTTACGGTGAGTTCTGTGGCGAGGTGTTGCGCGTCCGAGGCGCTTCCTCCATTACCGATGAACATGATTTTTTTTTCATTTTTAATGGCGGCTGTGCAGGTGTTTAAAACTGTGGAGAAGTCATGTTTTAATGTTTTGATTGTTAATTGGGCGCATTCAAGGTGAGAGAGTGTTTCTGATTCCCATAGGTTTTCAAGGTTGAAGGACATCATTTAACTCCATAGAAAATTATTTAACGGCTTTTGAATTTGCAACGGGAACCATATGTGTTCGGTTGTAATTTAACTGATCTGGAGTTACCTGAAAGCCAATGAGAATTTTGTAATAACGCGCCTGATCTTTGCCCTTAATAGGAATGATTTGGCGGAGTTTTTCGTAGTAGGTGTGGGACGTTTCATTGGGCGGATATGTTAAGGATGCGGCGAAAATTTCCTTGGCCATTATTTTTCCACTTGGGGATGTTACGGCAACAAAGAATGGGTATGAGAAGAAGGGTTTGTCAGATTTATTGGCTCTGCCCTTTGTTCCTAATTTTCCATCAAAAATGAGTTTCAGGTCAACTACGGCGCTTTTTGATGCTAGTTTGCATGTGCTTTCTGCGCTTCGTAAATCAACGCGCGATACAAGATTGGCTTTGTTTTGTTTTTGTGGGTTTGTGAAGTCGCTTATTGAGCTTAAGTCGTCGACGATTTCAACTTGTGGGCATGGGCTTTCAAGCAAGCGCTCGCTTGGGTCTTGTGACATATTAGAATAAGTCACTTTTCCTGCGCTTAAATCATCGAGGTCGCTTTTGAAGTCGTCCATGGGCTCACAGGCGCCAAGTAGTAGTATTCCTGATATGAGGATGATGTTTTTAAGGCTTTTCATTTGTGCTTGATCCTAAAATCACAGAGACGAATTATCTTTATAGATTACGCAACAAAATGCAGTTGTGCAAGGGGATGGATTATTTATAAATAATTCAGTATAAGGTTCGCATGAATAAGCGTCCTTTGAAAATATTATTGGCTGCGCCGCGCGGATTTTGTGCAGGGGTTGATCGTGCGATACAGATTGTTGAACTGGCATTGCAGAAATATGGAGCACCTGTTTATGTGCGGCATGAGATTGTGCATAACAAATTTGTCGTTGATGGTTTGCGTGAAAAAGGTGCGGTTTTTGTTGAGGAACTTGATGAGATACCCGATGATGGGCGACCTGTTATTTTCTCGGCGCATGGCGTTGCGAAGAGTGTTCCTGAAGAGGCGAGTTCTCGTGAGATGTTTTTTATTGATGCGACATGTCCGTTGGTGAGCAAAGTTCATCGTGAGGCAGAGCGTCATTTTAAAACGGGTAATCAAATCGTGTTGATTGGTCATGCGGGGCATCCAGAGGTTATTGGCACGATGGGGCAATTACCGAAAGGAGCGGTTGTTTTGGTGGAAACGGTGGCGGATGTTGGATCTATCGTGGTTGAGGATGAGAGTAATCTGGCTTATTGCACGCAAACGACACTTTCTGTTGATGATACGGCGGATATCGTTGCGGCGTTACAGGTGCGTTTCCCTAATATTAGGGGGCCGCGTAAGGAAGATATTTGCTATGCCACAACAAACCGTCAGGCGGCGATGAAGGCGATTGCGCCTTTAAGCGATGCGGTGATTGTTTTGGGCGCGCCGAATTCATCGAATTCAAATCGTTTGGTTGAGGTTGCCGCACTTAATGGATGTGCGAAGGCCATGTTGGTACAACGGGTGAGTGATATTGATTGGGATTGGTTTGACGGTGTGAATGCATTGGGTTTGAGCGCGGGAGCGTCTGCGCCTGAAGTTCTGGTTAATGAGGTGATTGAAAAGGCCAAGGAGTTTTTTGATGTGTCTTTGGAAGAAATTGCGATCACTCAGGAAAATGTGAATTTCAAAGTTCCAAAACTTTTAACGGCTTGAACTAGATATGAAGATTTCAAAGCAAGATTTTATTGATATGCCAAGGAAAGCCATTACCCTTTTGGGGATGTCGGGGTCGGGGAAAACGCATATTTCGTTGATGCTTGCAAAGCAAGGGTGGGAAAGCTATTCCTGTGATTATGAGATTGGCACGAAATATTTGAAGGATGCGCTGAACGGTTTTGGTGATGTCACGGGCGAGAATATTAGCGCGTTATCCGTGTTTTTGGGCAAGGTTGGTGATGCGGCGAAGGGTGGCTATTCGCTCGATTTGTTTTTGGAGCGGCAACAGGCTTATTATGACGCAGAGCATAAGGCATTATCGGATATGAGTGATGCTTTGGCAAACTCTGATTCGCATTTTATCCATGATTCAACGGGCAGTTTATGCGAGATAATGGATGATGATTTAATCGGGGATTTGGGCGAAAAAACGTTATTTGTGTATTTAAAGGCAGATGAGGATGCGGAGCAGACGGTTTTGCAACGCGCGCAAGATTATCCGAAGCCGTTGTTTTTTCCACCGTCCCATTTTCAGGGGTGGCTTCATGAATATATAGAGCTTTATTCTATTGATGGCGTTGAAGCGGTGGATCCAAATAATTTTTCGCGATGGGTTTTTCCGAAATTATTTGAATCGCGTAAGCCAAAATATCAGGCTTTGGCGGATCAATATGGGGTTACTATTCCATCGAAAGAGTTTTATGTGATGAAAAATTCGGATGATTTTATCACTATTATTGCGGAGTATCTGGAGAATTAATGTCTAAGATTATTGAGATATATACAGATGGTGCATGTAGTGGAAACCCTGGGCTTTATGCGCCCGAAGCAGCGGAGCTGCGTGGGCGAGTTGGCTCATGCGGCTTTGCCGCTTCGAGCCGTTTGACTCGGCCCAGGATGATAAGAGAGCGTTTTTTTAATGTCTAAGATTATTGAGATATATACAGATGGTGCATGTAGTGGAAACCCTGGGCCGGGCGGTTGGGGCGCGTTGCTGCGATCTGGTTTGCATGAGCGGGAAATGAATGGCGGTGAAGCGGACACAACCAATAACCGCATGGAAATGATGGCGGTGATTGAGGCGCTTGATGCACTTAAAAAGCGATCAGATGTTAAACTTTATACCGATAGCAAATATGTTATGCAGGGAATCACGGAGTGGATTGAAGGGTGGAAAGCGCGGAACTGGAAGACTGCCGCGAAGAAGCCCGTCAAAAATGTCGATTTGTGGGTGCGAATCGATGAAGTGGTTCAGGCGCATAATGTTGAATTCATATGGGTTAAAGGTCACGCAGGACATCCCGAAAATGAACGTGCGGATGAATTGGCGCGTGCGGGAATTCCACGAGGTTGATTTGAGCCCCTTTTTGTTGACCAGTTTGATAAAGTGGTCAATTTCCAAGTATACCGTAAGCCATTGATTTTATTTGTCTATTTCCGGTTCTATCATTTTGAATTTTTGGTGAGGGTGGGGTGTTTTTCCGCAGATATTTTTTATGCGTTTGCGGGTTTTATTATAGGATAAAATTCATGTTTTAAGCAAGTTTTATGGCCTTGTTGATGGAGGATTAAAATCATGAAGGGGTGTATGTGAGTATTTCATTTATCCACATCCCAAATACCCGTAAAGCGGGGTGGTTAAGGTTTCGTTAAGTATTGGCGTTGCATGCTTTATGTGTGAGCAGCTTTTACCGAAAGGAGCAAACCATGTTTAGCCTTAACGATAAGAATATCACTTTACCGTATCTTGAATTAACACAAGCTATTTCAGAGGACAGGGCGCTTTATCTTCGCTTTATGGGGCATTTGCGACATGTTCCCGTGAGCCGCGCAGAGATAAAGATTCTATCATCCATCCAATTTACAGCCGATATGACGGATAATAGCGATGCATATATTGCGAGTGTTTTGGTTGAAATGGGATTACGCGCGCCGAGATTGGCGTTTCCCAATTCGTTTTTGGATTTTGCGGATCGTACATTAATGCGCCGAGATTGGGATGTTGGTGCGCCGAGTGATGGGTTAATGGCGTTACAGGAATATTGGTTTAATCAGATATCATCGCACGAAAAACCATCGGGTGATTTCAGGCAGTTGCACAGTGTTGTGCGCGAAGATGTGTTGGTTTGATTGATGCGTTGCGGCGTTAATCGTTTAAATTGCCGTACGGGCTTCGGCTATTATCGGGGCGAGGGGATGATTGGTTGCCCGATATTAAACGCCCTAAAAGATTAGAGAATCCATTTTCATTGATGTTGTTTTTTGGAAAGTTTAGGTTTGGTTGTGATGGGTGCGCCTTTAACATGACATTGCGCCAGATTTGGGCAGGCGCGCCGCCGCCAGTGATTTTACGCATTGGGCTGTTGTCGTCATTGCCAAGCCAGACAATGGTGACGACCTTGTCAGTGAAGCCAGCAAACCATGCATCACGGTTGTCTTGGGATGTTCCGGTTTTTCCATAGGCAGGATAGGGAAGTTTTGCCGCGCGGCCTGTACCGTCATTTATTACGGAAGCCATCATGTGAGAGAGTTCGGCAATGTTTTTGCCATTTATGATGGATTGATAGGACTTTTGTGTTTTTCGTTCGTATAAAACACGGCCGTTATCTCCGTTTGTTATACGGTTTATGGCGTAGGGGTAAACGCGGTGTCCGCCATTGGCGATGGTTGAATAGGCGGTGGCGATTTGCAGCATGGGGATGCCAGAGCTTCCTAGGGTTATGCTCATATCGTTATTGAGATTTTCGAGGATACCAAGATCGCGTGCGGTTTTTTTAATGTTTGATACGCCGATATCTTGCGCGATTCGCAGCGTTGCGGTATTCATGGATTTTGCCAGTGCTTGTTCCAAGGTCACTTCGCCGTAATATTTGCCAGCGTAATTTTTCGGGCGGTATTTGCCTTCAGTAATGGGCGCGTCGAGGATTGTGTCATCATAGTGCCAGCCTTCACGCAGGGCGGCAAGGAAGACGAAGGGTTTGAATGATGAACCAGGCGGGCGCAGGGCGAGTGTGGTGCGGTTGAACTGGCTTTGGCCGTAATCATATCCGCCGACCATGGTGATGACCGCGCCATCGGGGCGCATGGATAATATTGCGCCCTGAGATACGAAATAGTCTTCGGGAGCGGTGTCTATTGCGCCGGTAAGAATGCTTTGCGCGCTGTCTTGGAGATTCGCGTTTAGAGTTGTTTCGATGATTAAATCCATATCGGGGTGGCCGATAAGGTCGTCTACACCCTCAATAACCCAATCGGTGAAGTAGCGTGTATTTTTACCATTTGCCGATTTTTTATGAGGCAGAGCGAGTGCCATTGCTGTTTCGGTCATATCAGATTTTTTGATATATCTCGCATCTATCATGGCGCCAAGAACGACTTGGGCGCGTTCTTTTGCCAAATCAAGATTGTTATGCGGGGAATATTTTGATGGAGCTTTGAGGAGGCCAGCGAGAATTGCGGCTTCGTGTAGGTTTACGTCCTTGGCGGATTTATCGAAATAAAGGCGTGCGGCGGCGTCAAAGCCATATGTGCCAGAACCAAGGTAGACTCGATTCATATAGGCACTTAGGATTTCGTCTTTGGTGAGTTCGCGCTCTAGCCAGACGGCGAGGATGGCTTCTTTGATTTTACGGGTGATTTTGCGGTCATGGGTTAGAAATAAGTTTTTTGCGAGTTGTTGGGTTATGGTTGAGCCGCCCTGTACGAAGCGCCCTTTTATTACATTGGTTGCCATGGCGCGGGTGAGGCCGATGGGGTCAACGCCGAAATGTGAGTAAAACCTGCGGTCTTCTGTGGCGAGGACGGCATGGATGAGGTTATCGGGCAGGTCTTTGACGTTTAAATTCTGTCCCTTTGTTTCCCCATATCGCGCGAGTATTTGCCCATCAACTGATTTTACGATGATAGAATTGCGGTGTTCAAAGGTTGCAGCTTTTGTAATGTCGGGTAGGTCTTTTGCATACCAAAGAATAACTCCGCCAAGGAATAAAGTGCCCCATATTGCAAGGATGAATACCCATCTTATTAGGCGCATTATAAGTGATTTTTTTTGATTTCTCTTGGATGTGGTTTTTTTCCTCTTCTTTTTTGAAGAGGCATGTTTCTTTTTGGGAGTGGATTTTGTTTTTGCTTTGGCCATTTCTTAGCAAACCTTAAACATCAGGTGCAGTCAAGCCAGTACCGATTGCGTTCGGGGAATTTATCGGTTGCGGGGAGGGTGTCTTCTAATTCTCCGCCGCAAAATTGTACAATTTTATTCGCGGAGATGTCTTTGGGATCGATTGTTATGAGGGCTTTATCGATACCAACATAGGAAATATAGGGAATGGCCTTTTGCAGAAGTTTTTTACCGAATCCTTTGCCGCGCATCGTTGGGCGGATGATGAAGTTTATGTGTCCGCCCCATTTTTCTAAATGCCAATTCAGGCGGTGGCGGATGTTAAGCGTGCCAATAAACTCATTGCCCTTTACCAGCCAGAGAACTGTTTCTGGAACAGGCTCCACCCAATCGGCGTAAGGTTTGTGGAGGTTGCGTTTGCCGTTGTTGAGCTTTTCAATGAAGCTTTCGAAATTGGTTTCAATGTCATGGATGTCAAGAAAGGTATAGCGGCCTTCTTCATGGAATTCACGTAAGGCTTCTATATAGCTTTTTTTGTGTTCAATGCTTGGTTTTTCGAGTTTTGCGGCTGACATTTTAGCTCATGATATTGTTTATATAAGGTAATGTTTATATTGTATTTTGTTTGGTTTTTCAAACGTTATAGTTATTTGCATTTATGCTGTGACATCGTTACTATTTTATATAAGGAATAGTGCGGCAAGCCCCAGAAATGATAGAAACCCGATGACGTCCGTGACGGTTGTTAGCAAAACTGTGGATGAAATTGCGGGATCGCTGCCGAATTTATTGAGGAGGATTGGGATTCCTGCGCCGAAAATTCCTGCTACAACTAAATTTATCGCCATTGCAGAGGCGATGACAACGCCAAGCGTATAGCTTTGGAACCAGAAGGCGGCCGTAATGCCAATGATGACGGCGAAAAGTACGCCGTTTATTGTGCCGACAAGAGTTTCTTTCCAAACCACGCGCCATGTGTTTGTGCCGGATAATTGGTGGGTGGCAATCGCGCGTACGGCAACGGTGAGGGCCTGCGTTCCCGCATTGCCGCCCATAGATGCGACGATAGGCATGAGCACCGCGAGGGCGACGATTTGTTCGATTGTTGTGTCAAAAAATGAAATGACGATGGAGGCAAGGATTGCGGTGAGTAGGTTTATAAAGAGCCATCGAAAGCGTAGTCCTGTTGTTGAAATTACGGCGCGGTACATATCACCTTGATCAACACCAGCAAGGCGCAGAATGTCTTCTTGTGCTTCCTCATCAATAACGTCGATCACGTCATCAATCGTGATCATCCCGATGAGGCGGCCATTATCATCAACCACGGGGGCGGACACGATGTTATCGCGGCGGAACAAATGGGCTACTTCTTCCTGATCCATTGTGGCGGGGATTGGATGTGTTTCATCAAGGGTCAGGTTTTTTATTTTTTCGGATCTTTTTGCACGAACCAATCGGCTTAATGGAATTTCGCCTGTTAAGTGGTGTGATGGGTCAATAATGAATATGTCAAAGAAGTCTTCTGGGAGATTATCAGCCGCGGTTCTGAGGTAATCTATGGTTTTTCCCGCTGTCCAGAATTCTGGAATAGAGACAAGCTCGCGGCGCATGAGGCGGCCTGCGCTATCCTCTGGGAAACTTAATCCTTCTTCGAGTACCAGACGGGTTTTTGCGGATAGTTTTTTTATGATTTTCTGTTGGAATTCGGCGTCCAGGGGTTCAATCAGGAGGAGGGCGTCATCGCTCTCTAGTTCTGAAATCATTTTGGCGACTTTTGAGGCCGACATTGCGGAAAGAGATGCGCGGCTTAGCTCTTGATCCATTTCGGTGAATATTTCAGGATCGATTGAGCTGCTGTACATGTTTAGGAGTTCGTTGCGATCTCCGTCTTTGATTTTGGATAGCAATTCTGCGGTGTCGGCGTTGCTAAGGTCTTCTAGGGCAGAATGGACGATGTCGGAATCTTGAGAGCGGACAGCCTCAATAATATCCCTGATGTCTTCATCGGGGAGGTGGGTGTAAACATCATCATTTGTAGAGGATGATTCGGATTCTTCGGTGATTGATTCCTGTTTCATATACCTAACAAAATTTAAAATAAACGAAAAAGCATCCCCATTGAAGGGGATGCTTTAGTTTGTACCTTAGTTTTAAGGGGATTGCACCCAGTAATATTCTTTATCGAAGTACGATATTATGCACTTTGAATGAGGCGATGCGTTACATTATCAACCATTGAATCTTCGAATATTTGTGCGCCAACTGTGGCGAGAGCCGTCATGTTTACAATACCGCGCGTTGTAACGGCAGGGGTCATAATATGTGCGGATCTTGATACGCCAAGTAGCACAGGGCCAATGCTTACGCCGTCTGAAAATGTTTTTACCATGTTGAAGGCAATATTTGCGGATTCTACATTTGGCATGATGAATAAGTTTGCGGGGCCACTAAGTTTTGAATTTGGCATAATGCGGTGGCGAATAGCTTCGCAAAGTGCTGTGTCTGCCTGCATCTCACCGTCGATTTCCAGTTCAGGGTCACGGCGGCGGATATCTGCATAAGCGTCACGCATTTTTTGTGAAGATTCACAATTTAGTGTCCCGAAGTTAGAGTGAGAGAGGAGTGCAACTTTTGGCTTAATGCCAAAGCGGCGTACTTCTTCGGCGGCCAGAAGTGTCATTTCGGAAATCTGTGCAACAGTTGGGTTTGTGTTGATTTGTGTGTCACAGAAGAAATATGTACCGCGTGCAATCAAAAGAGGGCTAAGTGCGGCAGGGGTTTCTACACCAGGTTTAAGGCCGATGATGTCTTTCACATGCTCTAAATGATCATGAAAATGCCCTTGTGTTCCACAGAGGATTGCGTCGGCTTCGTCGCGGTAAACCATGAGTGAGCCGATGACGGTAGAATTTGTACGTACAAGTGTTTTTGCGTCATCGGGTGTTACGCCGCGACGTTCCATGATGCCATGATAATTTTCCCAATAATCACGATAACGAGGGTCATCTTGTGGATCGGTTAGGTCAAAATCTTTACCAGGAACCATGCGAAGACCTAGGCGCTCAATACGTTCTTGTACAACAGATTCGCGGCCAATCAGAATTGGTTTTGCAAGGTTTTCATCAATGGCGATTTGTGCGGCCTGAAGAACACGTTCTTCTTCGCCCTCGCAATAGACGATACGTTTTGGGTCTTCTTTTGCGCGTGAATAGATGGGGCGCATGACCAGTTGTGAGCGGATGAAATATTGTTGTAGTTTATGCTCATAGGCTTCGAAGTCCTCAATAGGGCGTGTTGCAACGCCGCTTTCCATGGCGGCCTTTGCGACAGCGATTGGAAGGTCAACGATGAGGCGTGGGTCGAATGGTTTTGGAATGAGGTAGTCACGACCGAAGCTGAGTTTTTCGTCGCTATAGACGCTTGCGACTTCTGCGACGGCTTCTTTACGGGCGAGCGCGGCGATTGCATTCACACATGCCAGTTTCATTTCTTCGTTGATGGTTGTTGCACCAACATCCAGCGCCCCACGGAAGATGAATGGGAAGCAAAGAACATTATTGACCTGATTGGTGTAATCAGAGCGACCAGTACATACGATTGCATTTGGTTTTGCCTCATACGCATCTTCGGGCATAATTTCCGGTGTTGGGTTCGCCAGTGCCATAATCAATGGTGCATCGGCCATTTTAGACACGTCTTCTTTTGTTAATACGCCAGGGCCAGACAGGCCGAGGAATACATCTGCGCCCTCGATGGCTTGTTGGAGTGTACGTGCATTTGTTTTGGATGCGAAGGCGAGTTTTTGTTTGTCCATGCCTTCTTCACGGCCTTCGAATACCACGCCGTTACGGTCACACACGATAATATTTTCGCGTTTTAGACCTGCGCCAACTAATAATGTTAGGCATGCAATCGCAGAAGCACCCGCGCCAGATGCGACAAGGCGGATATCTTCCATGTTGCGGCCAGAGTGATGAATCCAGTTTGTGAAGGCAGCCGTAACAATAATGGCTGTACCGTGTTGATCATCGTGGAATACAGGGATGTTACAGCGCTCTTTGAGGCGGCGTTCAAGTTCGAAGCATTCGGGTGCCTTAAAGTCTTCTAAGTTAATTCCACCAAAAGTTGGTTCAAGAGATGCGATAATATCAACGAGTTTATCAACGTCTGTTTCATCAATTTCGATGTCCATTGAATCGATATTTGCGAATTTTTTGAAAAGAACTGACTTTCCTTCCATGACTGGCTTTGATGCCAATGCGCCAAGGTTTCCAAGGCCGAGGACGGCCGTTCCGTTTGAGATGACGGCAACGAGATTTCCTTTGGATGTGTAATCATACGCGGTGAGTGGGTCTTTTGCGATTTCTTCACATGGGGCGGCGACACCAGGGGAGTATGCGAGAGCAAGGTCGCGTTGTGTTGCCATATCTTTTGTTGCGCGGATCGCAATTTTACCGGGTGTTGGTTCTTTGTGATATCTTAAGGCGCTTAGTCTGAATGCGGCTTCTTCTTCTTTTTTGCTCATAATTTTATCCCGTCATATATCGGTTTTTGTGTTTTGGCTATTTTAGATTTAAAAAAGTGGTGCGGCCGAGAGGACTTGAACCTCCACGATATTGCTATCACAAGATCCTTAGTCTTGCGCGTCTACCAGTTCCGCCACGGCCGCACAGTAAACATTTTTAGCATCTAAAATTAATGCTGGGTGAGAGATAACAAATCTTAATAATAAGGGCAAGACACTTAAAGCGTTGCACCGCAATAAAAATCATGCTTATTTCGCATTGATATGGATTGGATTATTGCAAAAGAGCCTGTTTCTTATGAAAACGCTGTTTCTGAAATGGAAAAGCGGGTGGCAGATATTCGTGAAATGCAAGGCTCGGAAGCTGTTTGGTTGTTGGAGCACCCATCTTTATATACTGCGGGCACGAGTGCGAAGGCCAAAGACCTACTTGATTCACGCTTTCCTGTTTATCAAAGTGGGCGCGGCGGGGAATATACGTATCATGGGCCAGGGCAGCGTGTGGGCTATGTTATGCTGGATTTGAAACGGCGACAGAGTAGGCCCGATATTAAGCATTATGTCTGGCAGCTTGAGGAATGGATTATCCGCAGTTTGGCGGAGTTTGGCGTGGTTGGTGAGCGGCGCGACGGGCGCGTTGGAATTTGGGTTGTGATGCCCAATGGTACAGAGAAGAAAATCGCGGCGATTGGGGTGCGAATACGGCGTTGGGTGAGCTATCACGGGATTGCAATTAATGTGAACCCTGATTTATCGCATTTTGGCGGGATTGTCCCGTGCGGCATTACCGAGCATGGTGTGACGAGTTTGCATGATCTTGGTGTAAATGTCGGGATGGATGAGGTTGATGCGGCGATGCGGCGGGTGTTTGCAGGTGTCTTTTCTTAATCTGCAGCTAAATTCGTAAGGTTGTTTTGCGCGAAAACCGTGCAGGTTTGGATCATTTCAGTGCAGTGGGTTTTTAGTGTTTCGTAATTCTTATTTTTCTCGCCTGTTTCTTCGTTCATGTATAGGGCGCGGTTGATTTCTATTTGGATGCTGTTTTTCCCTTGGGTTGGTCTTGAGTAGCGGTTGACGAGCTCTACGCCCTTGAATGGATCATTGATTGTGACGCGGTAGCCTTTATTTGTCCAGAAATCGCGTAGTGTGTGGAGGAATTCGCGCGAGCAGGTGCGCCCGTCACTATCGCCTAATACGATGTCGCTTGGCCTTATGATGTTGCCCAAAAGGGTTGGTTTTCGTTTTGGGTATGCACTGGATGAGGGCATGGAGTGGCAGTTGATATGCCAGAATTTTCCGTAGGCGTAATAGGCGTTATTCAGCAATGTGCAGAGCGTGTCATGATACGGTTCATAGTATGTTTTGACGCGGTTCATGATTTCATCGGGGCATAATAGGCGGTTATAGATGGGCATTCCTGGTTTGATAAGGCGGGATATAAGGCCTATCCCTGAATCAGAGCGTGATGTTGGGGTGATATCGCCATGTATGTGGGCCGGCCAGTTTCCATCGATTAAGGTGTGATCGATATCGTCAATCGCGCGGTTCACGTCGATATAGCTGCGGGGGAAGAGGGCGGTTAAGAATTGTGCATTCATATTTGGCGCGGCGGAGAACAGATCGTCAATATAGGCATCTTCAATTTTTCGTAAGTTATTTAAATCGCATGAATAGTTAAAATTTTTTGGGTAAACAGTACCACTGTGGGGGGAGTCGAAAATAACGGGCAGGGCGTTATTGGGGGTGATGCATTCAAGAATGTTTTCGATTTTTTTATTTTGCACGTGTTTCCCCTTTATGTGGGGGTATTATCCGCGTCTTTATCTGTTTTTGCAAGGAGGTGTTTTGTTCCTTGAACGCCCCGTTTTAGTCCTGCTACCGTTCCGCCAATGGCGGCACCGGCGGCGGCAAATATGGCGTGGAGGCTTGGGTCTTCAATCAGGTTATAGAGAAGATCGGGGATGCCTATAGCGATGGCGCCCATTACGGATGAGCTGACCTTTCCGCCTGTTGCGGCGAGGTCTAAAGCGGTTAGAATTGTTGCACCACCAAAAAATGTGGTGGTCTTGGTATTTACCCATTTATCGAAAAAGTTTTTTTCGTGTGATGTGTCGGTGATATGCCCCGATGCGGATTTTTCAGAGACGATGTGGTTTTGGTTTGAGAAGGCCGCCAGATCGTTTTGAACGGATAGTGTTGAGGATTTTACGAAGTCAGGCGATTTTATTTTTCTGTATGTACGATGAAGGATTTCGCCTGCTAATGTTCCTGCGGCGGCGCCGATGACGGCTTCGGTGAAGGAGTTATTCGCGCTATAGGCGTATATGCTACCGCCTGTCATGAGGGCGTAGTTTAATGGCACTGCGGCGGAGCGACGTCCGAAATCAACGGTGTTATTGAAGACCTCTTTAAGTTCGTCTAAGCCCTTTGTACCGAGTTTATAAACGGATATAGCGACGGCGGCGGCGATGAGGGGGTGTAGGGCGTTTTCGAAATCATTTCCCGCCTTGAAGAAGTCATGGGTGTTGTTCATGGCGGTGATGAGTGTTTCGCGCCATGTGGATTCGGGGATGATGTTTTGAATGACGTGCTTCATGGGTTCAAGCGTGGTCAGATCGATGCGTAAATGCCAATTTTCTTTGATGGCTTGTGCGTCGGAATTTAAATCATAAATATTATTTGCGATGTAGGAGCAATGTTCGAAATATTTTTCATCGAGGCTGAATGTTTCAGAAACGAAATTAGCCCCTTTTTTCCATCCAAACATAAGTTGTTCCAAATGGTCGTGGCAACCGAGGGCGATGTTGTCAATGATTTGGGTTTGGTCACATACAAGTGCATCTGGTTCATCGGCGAGCATTGCCTCCATATAGTTGGTGTAGCATGTTGCGTTGGGGTCGATGGCACTGGGCGCGGGTGGTTGAATATTTGCGTATGAGAATGCCACGGCGCCGATTGGGATAGCCGTACCTATCACGGCGGTTTTGGGGTGTTGCGTTGCAAATTCTTTGGTGTCTTCGAAAGTGTGCTTGGCCATTCCCTTAACGGATTTCCAAAATGATTTGATCGGACCTGCGCCTTGGACGGTTTCTTTTTTGATGGCTTCCAAGGTTTTGAGGTCGTTTTTGCTTAAATTGATTTCATCAAGCAGATTTGTGGGGTAGGTGATTTGTATGAGATGGTCGCAGAGATTTTTAAGCTGTTCTTTTAATTCTGTGGATTCGGTATCTTTCTTTGATGCACGATTGAGTGCGCCGATGTGGAGTTGTGCGAGTTCATAGATGAATTTTATGGCTTGCGGGTTTTCTGATAGGTCTTCTATTTGTTCTAGCTCATGCGCTTTTGCGGGCAGGGGATTTTGGTTGCGCTCAGAATAGTGGTGTTTGCGCCATGTTCTTGTCAATGGCGCGGAGTTTAGGATGCCCGAAGCGGTGCTTTTGGCGTGATGATCTTTTGTGATATTTTGCATTGTATTATTTTTATGCCCTTTTTAAAAATCGGGGTGTGCACGGCACATATTTATGGCCTCTGCGACGATGCATTCTTTGTTTTCTGGTGTGTCCCAAACGGGGTGGCGTGAAAGTTGGTTATAAAGTGATTTTACTTTTTCAAGCTCTTCGATGGAGATTTGTGAATTTTCTGCATAGGATTTTTCCAAACTTTCCAAGGTTTTGCTTGTAAAATCTTTTAGGGTATATGCACCCAGTGACACCGCTACATTTGGCTTTTCCTGGATGGTTGATATATTTGCTCTTATTGTTCTTGTTATGTCGTCCAATTTGGATTTGTCCGTTAGGGGCGTGCCTTTATCTATGCTTGGTTGGAGGTAGTTATCAATAAGGTTTCTTATATGTGTTCGTGCATATCTGGATGTGCATACAAAATGTGTACGGCCATTGTGATCAATAGCGCTTAGCATAACCGCGTTGCTGCGCGTTAGAATGGGGTCGATTTGCCTGTTTGTTTCTTGGGCTCTTTTTTCTATTTGCTGTTCGATTTTTTTATCATCACAAAATTCTTGCCCGTCTAATGTTTCCACAAAATCACATGTGAGGCCTTTTTTTAAGCTGCTACAATTTAGGGTTACTGTGCCGCCTGTGTTGCCGCCATAGTATGGATTGTAGATCTCCATTTCTTGAGCATTCGCGCTTGAAAGGCTTACCAGATTGAATGATACGGCGGCTATGGCGGCGATGATTGGATTTTGTGTTGTATTGGCTTTTGGCATTTTAGCTACTCTATATAAATTAAAATGATAATGAATCGCATTTACTATTGACTTGTGCCATGTTTAATGAGAATGGTTATCAGTGTCAATCTAAAAATATAACTCAAGGTGTACAAAAATGAAATCCAAAGGTGATCATGATGAAAAAGGAAGTTTGACGAAAAGTTTTAACTGGTCGTCTATTGTTGTTCCTTTGGCTGTTTCTGCCGTTACGTTTTTTGTTCTGGGTTATGTTGATAATGCTTTGTTTGATCCGTTTATGTTTGATCCTATTCATGTTTCTACCAATCCTAATGTATCGGCATATAAGGCATGGTCGATGGATAATTTTAGTTGGATGCATGATGCATGGGGATTTGGAGAAGAAGGCACGGGGCTTCTTAGTATGTGGCCGTTTAGTGATTGGCTTGCCCCGTATATGCCCGAGTCATCCGTTGATATGGCGATGAACATGACGAATGGCGCATCAAGTGGTGCGGCTGGTTTAGGTGGCACTGAAGCTGTGCTGGATAATATATCAGAGATGGGCGCGCCTGCGGATGTTGCTCCTGCGGTTTCTCCGAGTGATGTTAGTCTGGATGATTTTATGAATGGCTGAAATTTTTGTCGGATTGATCATTAATTCTTGAATGCCGCTCTTGCGTTTTATCTTGTCTGCTTTTAGTTATAGGGTTTGAATAATTTAAGCCAAGGGTAGTAGCATGTTCGATATACGCGCAATCAGAAAAGAACCAGAAATATTTGATGCGGCGATGGCGCGCCGTGGTTTATCGGGGCAAGCTTCTGCTATTTTAGCTTTGGATGAAGAGCGTCGAGGGGCACAGACGGAGTTGCAAGAGCTTCAGGCCAAACGCAATGAAGAATCCAAAAAAATCGGACAGATTAAAAAAGAAGGTGGTGACGCGAGCGCGCAGATGGATGCGGTGGCTGCGATTAAAACCGCTATGTCGAATTTAGAGGAAAAAGAAAAGGCGCTGGGGGATGAGTTAAACACGTTGCTCTCATCTTTGCCGAATATCATGGCGGATGATGTGCCAATGGGCGCGGATGAGGATGATAATGTTGAAATTCACAAATGGGGTGAGATTAAATTTGCGAGTGGCCCCGATCATGTTGAGATTGGTGAGGCGCTTGGCTTGATTGATTTTGATACGGCGGCGAAGATGTCCGGTGCGCGCTTTACGTTGCTTAGCGGTGGGATGGCGCGGATGGAACGTGCACTCGCGCAGTTTTTCCTTGATACCCATACGGGTGAGCATGGCTATACCGAAGTTTCACCGCCGCTGTTGGTGCGTGATAATGCGTTATACGGGACTGGGCAGTTGCCGAAATTTGCGGAGGATCAGTTCAGCACGAAGGAGACTGATCATTTTATGATTCCAACCGCCGAAGTTCCTTTGACGAATATCGTTGCTGATAAAATAGTTGAGGAAGAATATTTGCCGCGCCGATTTACGGCCTTTACGCCATGTTTCCGTAGTGAGGCGGGCTCTGCGGGGCGGGATACGCGTGGGATGCTGCGTCAACATCAGTTTTATAAGGTGGAGATGGTGAGTGTGGTTGCGCCAGAGAAATCGCAAGAAGAGCATGAGCGTATGTTAAATTGCGCGGAAAGTGTTTTGAAAAAGCTGGAACTGCCGTTTCGCACTGTGAAATTATGTAGTGGTGATACGGGGTTTGGCGCGATTAAGACTTATGATATTGAGGTGTGGCTTCCGGGGCAGGAAACATATCGTGAGGTGTCATCCGTTTCAAATTGCGGGGACTTTCAGGCGCGGCGTATGAATGCGCGCACCCGTGCGAAGGGCGAAAAGGACACGCGCTTTGTTCATACATTGAATGGTTCTGGGGTTGCGATTGGGCGTGCGCTTATCGCGGTTATTGAGAATTATTATGATCCATATGATGGCGGCGTTTTCGTGCCAGAGGTTTTGAAGCCGTATATGGGTGGATTGACGAAGATTGTGAAGTGATTCTTCGCCCTTTGGTCTGCAAAATATAATTTTCTGCGCTTCCGGTTCGCATGTATTCGCTATACACTTACGCTTCCGGTTCTCGAAAATTATATTTTTCGACTCAAAATGCTTTGAATTTGGATTATTAGAGGGCGTATGAAAAATTTGATTGAGAAATTATTTCCTGTTGATGAGTTGATCGCGACAATAAAGCGGTTTCCGTTATCGGTGATGTGCGCCCTTGGGGTATTCATCATTGCGATATTAGGCATTCATGATCTTATTGACTATGACGAAGATTTTATGGCGCGGATCGTTGTGATTTTATCCTGTTCATATTTGTGGTTTGGGATTTCGAAATTGATGTCGGAGAGTCAGAGTTTAAATTTTATTAAGCATGGCATTGTTGCGGGGATGGGTGTTGCGTTAATATCGTCTTTGATTTTCTTAAGCTCTCTATGGACGCAAAACCTTCTGTTCTTATCGCCAGCTATATTGCTCATATTAATGGTGGCACCATATTTAAAGGGTGGGGATGATACATCTGTCTGGTTTTTTAACCGTCAAATGTGGTTTGGAATTGCGGTTTCTTATATTGCACTTTTGATGTTTGCGGGTGGTGTTTGTGTTGCGCTGTGGGCTATTGAGGCTCTGTTTGAAGTTCATATTAGTGAAGAAATATTTTTCGATATTTGGGCGTTTTCCTGTCTTGTCTTGGGGCCTGTTTATGCGTTGAGTTGGGTGCCGAGACAATTTGAATTTACGGAAGATGATTGTCGTGATCCTGCGGGCTTAAGCTTTATCGTGAACTGGATTTCCGCGCCGATGGCGATTGTGTATTTATGCATTCTTTATGCGTATTTCGGGAAAATTATCATTGATCAGGAGGTTCCAAAGGGCATTTTGGCCTATATGATTAGTGGTTTTGTCGGGGCGGGTGTTGTGACCTATTTGGTGTCGTGGCCATTGCGAGAGAGTGGCTCGGTTCAGTTGCGGTTGTTTCACAAGGTGTTTTTTCCTGCGCTTATTATCCCTGTGGGGTTTCATTTTTTCGCAATATGGGAGCGGATTAGCGCCTATGGCGTGACGGAGCAGCGGTATTTTATTTTGATAACGGCGGTGTGGTTTATGATTATTGCACTTGGTAATGTTAAAGGGAAGATGCCGATTAAGGCTATCCCCGCGAGCTTGGCGATATTATTGGTTTTTGCATCTTTTGGCCCGTGGGGCGCGGTGAGTATTTCGGGTATTAGCCAGTTTGCGCGGCTTGAAAGCCTGTTGGTGAAAAACGAGTTATTGGTTGATGGAAATATTATTAAAAGAGATGAAGATTCGGTATCTCGCGAAGATCAGATTTCGATTGGCTCTATTATCGATTATTTGTGTCAAACTGACCGTGATGCAATGATTGCGCCGTGGTTTAATGCAGATGGTAAGGCAGATTGGAGGTGTTATAGCGGGCATAATTTAACTGAGCACCTAGGGTTTAAAGACGCATATAGCTATAATTATGGTCGCGGGCAGGACGAAAGCCGTATCAATATCTGGACATCAGAGAATAACAATAAGCCTCGCGATATATCGGGTTATGATTTTATGGTTAAGAATGGTGGGTTGAAATTCCTTGGTTCTCAAGGATGTTCAAGCTCGTCATGTAAAATCGATAAACCAGATTTGGTGGAGGTTTATAGAGCGGAAAATAGTGCAAAGCTTGTTTTTAAGTATGAAAGCATAGTGATTGCGGAGTATGATTTTTCGGCGTTTTTGCTTGAGCATAAAGATGATCAAAATAGTGATAAGTATTTGTTTATCGAGTTTGAAAATGAGCGCATAAAGATGCGGATGGATATACAGAGCGCTTATGGTGAAATTAAAGACGACAAGCCTGTTTTGAACTCTATGGGTTACGATATTTTATATAGTTTTAAAGATGCACATTAGATGAACACACAAGCGATTAATAAACGTATCCGCCTTATCATGGATCTTCGGACAAAGGGGATCACGGATACGAATGTTTTAAGCGCGATTGAGCGCGTGCCGCGTGATGCATTTGTGCCCGCGCATTCGCGTGATCAGGCATGGGAGGACATGGCGCTTCCTATTGGGCTTGGTCAGACAATTAGCCAGCCTTTTGTTGTGGCGATGATGACGCAAGCGCTTAAATTATCGGATAGAGATAAGGTTTTGGAAATTGGCACGGGGTGCGGTTATCAGGCGGCGGTTTTGTCGCATTTATGTCGCCGCGTTTATACGATAGAGCGGCATAAGCATTTGTCGAAAGATGCGGAAAAGCGTTTGGAAAGCCTTCGTTTGCGTAATATTACCGCGATTGCGGCGGATGGTATGAAGGGGTGGCCGACGATTAACGGGATTGACCAAGCGCCGTTTGATAAGATTATTGTGACGGCGGCGGCGCGGGATAAACCTCCACAGGCATTATTGGATCAGATTCGAATTGGTGGGATGATGATTATTCCCGTGGGCGAGAGCGGCGCGCAGAGCCTTAAGCTGTATAAAAAGGAAAGTGATGAGGCATATTCAGTGCGCGATGTTATGCCTGTGCGTTTTGTGCCGTTGCTTCCTGATATATCCCTTGAACAAAATGATATGGCTGTAAATTCATAATGATTTTTATGTTGGCAATGTGTATCATGTGAGCATCATGAGCGTTCGTTCACTTTTTCTTATTGTTGTTTTGTTTTTATCGGGTTGCGGGTCAGATACGCTTGCGCCTGCGGTTCATTACGGGCAAAGCAGTGGCGGGGGAAGTGCGGGGGTGCATAATGTTAATCGGGGGGATACGCTGTATAGTATTTCGAACCGTTATCGATTGCCAATGCAAGATATTGTTGTGCTTAACCGTTTAAAAGCTCCATTTGTTTTGTATGAAGGGCAGAGGTTGAATCTGCCTCCGCCGCGTGAGTATAAGGTGAGACAAGGGGATACGCTTTATGGTGTGTCGCGGTTGTTTAATGTGGATTCTACGCAAATTGCGCGGATGAATGATATTTCATCACCTTATGTTTTACGTACAGGGCAGGTTTTACGCTTGCCATCTGTTGTGAAGAAGAAAGCGGTTGCGGTTGCAAGTGCTTCTCAAACAATGTCATCGAGTAAGGTTGCACCTGTGGAGCGTGAGGCTTTGTCTGCGCCATCTAAGGTTGAACCCACAGTTCTTAAAACCACAGTTCTTAAAAATGGTGTTCCTGTTCCGAAAGATAAGCCGCAAGTGGCGACGGCGGATAGTAAACCTGTGAGGGTTGCCAAAGTGATGAGCAGAGCGCCTAAACGGGCGTCGAGTAAGTTTTTAAAACCTGTGAATGGTAAAGTGATTTCGAATTATGGTGCGAAGAAAAGTGGGCTTCATAATGATGGGATTAATATTGCTGCGGCGCGTGGGGCGTCTGTGAAGGCAGCGGAAAATGGCGTTGTTGTTTATACGGGGAATGCGCTTAAAGGGTCCGGGAATTTGATATTACTGCGTCATGATAACCAATGGATGACGGCGTATGCGCATTTGGATTCTATTGGCGTTAAGCAAGGGCAAACAATTAAGCGTGGGAGCGTAATTGGTAAGGTTGGTTCTACGGGCGGGGTGTCAACGCCGCAGTTGCATTTTGAAGTGCGGCGCGGGACATCGGCGATGAACCCGACGAAGTACATGGAGTAGCCCTGCTATGTTTGATCTTATATTTGATGGTGTATCGGCGTGGAATTCTATGGGGCTATTTATTATGGCCGCTGTTTTTATTTTGATTGGTGGTGGGATTTCTGTTTATGAGTTGATGTGGCTTTTCAGCGGGAAGCGCGTTAAGGGGCGGATTAAAGAGGTTCGGGCGGTTGGAAAAGCGGGGAAGGGCAGTGAAACATATTATGCCGTCTATGAATATCAGTTGCCCAATGGTGAGTTGCGTGAGAAGGTTAGCTCTTGGGGATCTGGCGCGTTGGGTAAGAATATTCCGGGGCGGGAGGTGCGTGTTTTGATTTCTCCGCGTTATCCAAACAAGATGAAAAAGCCGCATATCGCGGTTCTTATTTTTGGTTTTATCTTTCTTTTGCCAGGGTTGTTTATTATGCGGCAAGCGGTTCAGACCTTTGAATTTAATTATATGATGGTTGTTTTGCCGTTGATGTTTTTTGCGTTTATCGGGTTTAAAATTTATCTGGTTGTTTCGAAAATTTCTGAGGATGACTGGCGCGAGGGAATGGCGGCGTTTCGTGATGCGCGTAAAGAGGGGTTTTCGGTGAAATCTTCTGGTGGTGGGGATTCTAAAAATGCACGTGTTTTAAGCTCTGATGAAATTCGTGAGCGCATGAAGGCACATCGGAAGAATTATGTGGTTGGCGGTTATATTTGTTTATTGCTTGCGGTTGGATGTGCTGGTGGGGCGTATTATTTGGGCGGCAATATGGTTGGGAAATTACGCGTTGGTATCCCCGCGCAAGGGGAGGTTGTGGGTTTTGAAAGCAAGTATTCAAGTACCTCTGATGGAAGTGGTTACACGTATTATTCGATTGTAGAGTTTACAGATGGTGGCGGAAACCTTGTGAAGTTTCAGGATGGTATAGGTTCAAGCCACCGTATGCATAAGCGCGGTGATGAAGTAAATGTGTTGTATATGCCCGATGATTCAGGTGATGCCATGATTGATCGTGGGATATGGAATTGGGCGGTGAGTGGCGGATTGGCCTTGGCGGCGTTTTTATTGATGTTGGCGGGAATGGATAATATGAAAGTTGCACGGCTTTATAATGGGCGGCAATTTAAAAACCGAATGTAATATCGATAGCGGTGTATATTTTGGTGGGGAGCGTCAAAGTTCCCTTGCGTTTTGGTGTTATGTCTTTATAGTCCCATCGATTGTAAGAATAACTTTTTATTTAAGGAGCGTTATAGATGTTTATTTCTATGGCTTATGCGGCAGCAGATGAAATGGGTGCGGATTTAGATGCGCTGGCGAATGCGCCAACACCAATGGAAGCTTTTATGTGGAATATGGGGCTGGTCGTTGTATTGGTTGCCTTGTTTTATGTTCTGTTAATTATGCCACAACAGCGCCGTTTTAAAGAGCATAGCGAGATGTTGTCTCATTTGAAAAAAGGTGATCGCGTTGTGACGGGCGGTGGCCTTGTTGGGACTGTTGATAAGCTTGTCGATGATAAAGAGGTTCTTATTGACCTTGGAAATGGTGTTAAAGTGACGGCGTTGCGCTCTATGATTCAAGGGAAGACAGAATTTTCGAAAAAGGCAGCGAATGACCAGCCGAAAGACGCGAAGTCTGCGGCAAAAGACGTTAAGCCGACTAAGGGAGCGAAGCCCTCTAAAGAGGCTAAATCTTCTAAAGGTTCTAAAGCAAAAAAAGATACAAAAAAAGTATAGGTTTCTAAGGTCATGACACAAATTTCCCGTTGGAAAATTTTTCTCATTCTTGCTGTGTGTGCGTATGGTTTTGCGTATAGCGCGCCAAATTTTTTGTCGAAAGATAGTGTTGAGAGCCTGGCGGCGATGTCGTCTGTTATACCCCATAAAACTGTGAATTTGGGTTTAGATTTACGCGGTGGCGCGCATCTTTTATACGAAGTGAATATGCCGAAGGTCTTTGAAGAGCGTGCGGATATGATCGCGCAGGGCTTTGATGATTTTTTGAAAGAAGAAGGCATTAAAAAGCATGACGTTAAGTCCGAGGGACGTGATGTTCTTGTGCGGATGGATAATGCAGAGCATGTGAGTATTTTAAAGGGGCATATTCGCAAGACTGACCCACGCCTTATTTTGACCAATGACGATGATGGCCTTGGGTTTCGTTTGGCTATGGGGGAAGATTATGTTGCAGATGTTCAGGATCAGACGATTGCACAGGTGATTGAGGTTGTGCGCCGCCGTATTGATGAATTTGGAACGACAGAACCCGTGATTGTGCGTCAAGGGGATAAACGCGTTGTTGTGCAGGTTCCGGGCGCCGATTCATCGCAGGTGCGTGATTTGGTTGGTAAAACGGCGAAGCTTGGGTTTCATTTGGTTGGTGAGCAGGGACGTCGCAAGGTGTCCGAAATATCATTGCCGATGGTGGAAAGCCCGGGGCAGAAATTGAATGTGTCGCGTGTTGCCATGGTGACGGGTGAGATGCTTGAAAATGCGCAACCATCATTTAGCCAGCAAGGTGGCGGCGCGGTTGTGACGTTTCGTCTTGATGCGGTGGGGGCACGTAAGTTTTGTGATGTAACGCGCAAACATGTGAATGAGCCATTTGCGATTGTGCTTGATAACGAAATCATCAGTGCTCCGCGTATTAATGAGGCTATATGTGGCGGGAGTGGCCAGATATCTGGTGATTTTGATGTTCGTGAAGCCAGTGATTTGGCGTTGCTCCTTCGTGCGGGGGCGTTGCCTGCGGATTTGAAAGTGGTTGAAGAGCGCAGCGTTGGGCCATCACTTGGCGCCGATTCTGTTGCGGCGGGTAAAATTGCGAGTATTATTGGTCTTGTCTTTGTTTTGTTATTTATGCTTGGCAGTTATGGGCTTTTTGGTTTATTTGCGAATTTGGCCTTGGTCATTAATATATCGCTTATCCTTGCGTTGCTATCCAGTATTCAAGCAACGTTGACCTTGCCAGGGATTGCGGGGATTGTTCTTACCGTTGGTATGGCGGTGGATGCGAATGTTTTGATTTTTGAACGTATTCGTGAGGAAATTGCGGCGGGGCGCTCAGCTCTTTCATCCATTGATATTGGGTATTCACGGGCGATGTCGACGATTATTGACTCGAATTTAACAACCTTGATTGCGGCGATTATTTTGTTCTCATTAGGGACGGGGCCGATTAAGGGGTTTGCAGTGACATTGGGGATTGGTATTTGTACCTCTATGTTCTCGGCGATTATGGTGACACGTTTGTTTGTTGTGCTTTGGACCCGTAAGTCAAAAGCAAAGACATTACCGATTTAAAAGGGGTATAAAATGATGCGTGGATTTCAATTTGTTCCGCAAGATATCAATATTAATTTCGTTGGAATGCGCTTTGTTGCGTATGTTATTTCTGCGCTGATTATTCTGAGCTCTGTTTTTATAATTTCAACCAAAGGGTTGAATTTAGGTATTGATTTTACGGGCGGTACAGTGATTGAGATCAAGACGCCTGTTGAGCCGAATATCGAGGTTCTGCGTTCGCGTTTAAATGAACTTGGGCTTGGCGCGGTGTCTATTCAGGAATTCGGGAAATCTGATGATTTGCTTATTCGATTGCAAGATCAGCCGAAGCCTGATCATTGGGACGAAGATACGGCGACAGAAAAAGATGACCCCAATGCGATTGCGATTGAATTGGTTCAGGAATCGTTGAGCGAGGAATTTGAAGGGCAGATTATTGATTATCGCCGTGTTGAGTTTGTTGGTCCGCAAGTGGGCAGTGAATTGAAGATGAAGGGGCTTTATGCCGTTATATTCTCTTTGCTTGGGATTATGATTTATATCTGGTTTCGGTTTGAGTGGCAATTTGGATTGGCGGCGTTAATCGCGCTTGCGCATGATGCGATTGCGACAATCGGATTGTTTGCATTTACGCAGATGGCGTTTGACCTTTCGACTGTGGCGGCGATTTTGATGATTGCGGGGTATTCGATTAACGATACTGTGGTTGTGTTTGACCGGATACGGGAGAACCTTAGAAAATATAAGAAAAAACCACTGCCGAAGCTTTTTAACCTCTCTATTAATCAGACATTGTCACGTACATTGATGACGTCATTAACGACTCTTCTTGCGTTGACTGCGCTTTATACTTTTGGTGGTGAGGTTATTCGTGGTTTTGTCTATGCGTTGATTTTCGGAATTATGATTGGGACGTATTCTTCGGTTTTTGTTGCTTCGCCTGTTTTGTTATTGATGAATATATCGCGGGGAACAGAGAAAACTGATGAGCCGAAGGCGGGTGAGCCAGAGGTTGTTGCCTGATGGATGTTACGCCGCTTGTCCGTAAGGGGCAGCAAATTATTCAGTCTTATAGCGGTGGTGTTTTTAAAATCAGTGGTGTTACACATTCCAATGCGGTGATTGTTTTTCCTGATGGAACGGAAGAATGGTGCGTTGGCGATGTATCCGATGTGAGTGGTTTGACGGAAGATCATTTTTCAATTTTCTTAGATAAGTCTAATGAGCTTGATGTTGTTTTATTGGGGACGGGGAAAGTGATTGCATTTTTACCGCGTCCATTAAGAGATGCGTTGAAGGCAAATGGATTGCAGGTTGATGTGATGGATACGGGCGCCGCGTGCCGCACATATAACGTCTTAATGGCAGAGGGGCGCCGCGTTGCGTGTGCGTTATTGCCGTCTTAGCGTGCATTAAATAAATTTGCAATTTTCATGATTTTCCCATATAATCCAAAGAAAAGATAATAGGGTGATATAAAATGGCGGAAAACCTTGATAAACAGGTTGATGACCTTATAAAAAATCAGCGTATTTTGGAGCAATTTCCAGATGATTATATTTATCATCCGTTGGCTGAACCGTTATCCGTGAAGGTGGATGATCAGGTTTATGTTGCCATGCTTATGCGTGATGGCGGTCAAGAGGGCGCGGAGTTTAATCAAATTGCGCTTATGAACAAATCTCAAATTTATGAAATGATCCGTGGTTTGCCTGATGCGAAGCCAGATACGGCTGGCGGTCAGGCGAAGTCAGTTGAATTTACTGGGAAGCAAGTGTTTCAGAATAGCGTTACGGGCGATTCTGTTTCTACGGATGATTATGAGCGTGTTTATTATAGCAGTCAGAATGGTGCGATTGCCGATGAAGTGACGGCTATTGATGCGAATGGCGAATGGGTAAATCAAAGGCAAATGCGTACGGGGCAACCACGCCCATATGATGTTGCGGTATTGCCAAAATCTGATGTGCAAGATGGGAATGTTAACCAAGCAGATCTGGACCATAAGCTTGATGGATATAAGCTTGTTGATGAAATTCGAACTGTTCATTCAAGTGATAGTGCAAATAAGGCGGTTTCTAATGATTTTTTGATGAAACAAACAAACCTAGCTATTTCAGAGGCTGAATTTGCATATTTGGGGAATCGGACAGCAGATATTCAGGTGAGTGCCGCAGATGTTGAGTCTTCACGCGCTATTTTTATTGAAGAGGGATTTCAATCGCGTAAAAATGAACTTACGCCTCGGTCTAATGATCCTACACCTGCCGCGCCTATTGTTATACCTGAAAACCCGTATCCCAAACAAGCTAGGCCGACGCCTGAGTTTAAAGAAAAGGCGGAAGATACGTCGCCTGCTAATACTCAGGTTGATGAGGCACGAGTATCGTATAAGAATATTATTTCCAGTGATGATCATGACGCACAGAAAACAGCGGATATTAACCGTGAGGTTACACGTGTTTTACGCTATTTGAGCCGTGATAAGAATTTCGATAGTGATGATCAGTTTAAATCCGAGCTTAATGAGGCCATTGATGATTTGAAGGCGAATGGTTTTGATGCACAAGTCGCAGTTATGGCGCAGTATCAAAGCAACGTTGAAAATGGGATGGATAAAAAGGATGCTCGTAATGAGGCGAAAACCTCTTTGGATGGTATTAAAGAGCAGGAATTTGCGGTTCATTTAGAGCAGCAGGAACTTCGGTTGTCGCAAGAAGCGGCGAATCGTATTACGCAAGAAGCCGAGAGAGAAGCGCGTGAAGCGTTGGAGACGGCACAAGCAAATCAAGAATGGATTAATACGGCGTTTACAGAGGTTTATAAGTCTGATGCACTTAAGTCTTATGTTGATGCATCAACTGCGGTTCATACTAATAATTTGAATGGTGTTGATGATCCAAATGCGACGCAACGTGTGAATGACACAAAAGCCGAGTTATTGCAATTTATTGAGGATTTGAAAAAAGAGCATTTTCCAGATCATAAGAGCAGCCGCAATGAGCGTGATGATGTTGAACTTGGCGGCTTGTCGAAGCAGTTGAGTGTGGTCTCCCCCGCGTTAGAGGCTGCATTTTATGAGAAGATGCAAGATGCTGGTGTTGATAGCGCGCAGAGCGATAATTATAAGGCGGCATTTGCGGATGCCGTGATGCAAGGGGTTACGGAAGAGGGTGTTCGAGATATTCTTGAAAATGATCCTGATAACGCAGGGCGACGGATTGTTGATTCTGTTTTGCCTAAGATGGATGGTGTTATCGGTGATTTGAAGCAGGGGCTTTATGATAATCAGGATCAATATCGTGAAATGACACGTCAGGATATTAGCGAGATTGTGATGTCGCCAGCGTTCCAAGATGAGCTAATGGGTCGTGTGAGTGAGTTTAAGGCGCAAGCGCAGGAGCAAGCGGCGCAGAATGTCACCGATATTAGAGAGACAATGACGCGTGAGACCGAGGTAGCAGTCGCGGCGGAGCGTGAGAGACAGAATAACCCCGATTATAAAACAAAATATGATCAATATGTGACGAGTTTTAAAAATCTGCCTGCGGGGCAGCGTGATTTTACAATGGGTAATCTTGAAAAAGAATCCCAGCAAGGTGATTTGCCGATGGAGAAGCAAGCATTGCTTGATGCTTTAAAACAGATTCAAATTGATAATGGTGAAGCTGCGGGCATGGGGGTGTCTCAACCTGCGATGGGCGGTATGAAGCCATAATAATAGAGTTATAAAAAAGGGAGCCGATAAGCTCCCTTAGATAATTTAAGCGGCGATTTTTATCGGGCCTTGTTCAAAAAGCTCTGCCACATATTCCCAATTTACGAGATTATCCACGAAGGCCTCAAGGTATTTCGGGCGGGCGTTGCGGTAGTCAATGTAATAGCTGTGCTCCCACACATCACAACCGAGCAAAGCCGTTTGCCCATGAATGAGCGGGTTTTCGCCGTTTGGTGTTTTTGTGACTTCTAATTTTCCATCAGTATTGAGTACGAGCCAGCACCAGCCAGAGCCGAATTGTGTTGCACCAGCGTTTAAGAATTTCTCACGGAATGCATCAAAACTACCGAAGCTGTCTGTGATGGCTGCGTCCAGATTTCCAGGGCGATTTCCGCCGCCATTTGGTTTCATCCAGTTCCAAAATAATTTGTGATTCCAGTGTTGAGCGGCATTATTGAACAGGCCTTGTTCGCCTTTTTTATGTGCGTTTACAATGATTTCTTCCAATGTTGCGCCCATATCAGGCAATCCTTCGAGGATTTTATTGCCGTTTGTTACATAGGCATTATGGTGTTTGTCATGGTGGAATTCCAATGTTTCTGCGGACATATATGGATCAAGTGCGTCATATGCATATGGTAGTTTTGGTAGGTCTAAAGCGGACATTATGTTCTCCTTGCTTTGCTTCTTTTAGTATAAATCTTTAACGCGTACAGTAGAGGCTTTGTTCTAAGACATAAAGGGTTTATAACGAGCAAATGAAAAAAAATATGTTGTCTTATTGTGGGGATTTGGTTCAAAAGGCCGAACCTGATTTGTTTTTGCTCTCTATGTTTGCACATGTGGAGAGGCGCGAGGATTTATGGGCGTTGTTTGCGTTTCATCATGAGATTGCGAAAACGCGCGATGTCGTAAGTGAAAGTACGCTTGGGCTTATACGGTTGCAATGGTGGCGCGATAGCATTGGTGAAATTTATGATGACGGATACGTACAAGCGCATGAGGTTTTAAAGCCGTTGGCGGATGCGATTGAAAAATATGACTTACCGCGTGATCATTTTGATAAATTGATCTATGCGCGGGAATTTGATTTAGAGAATGTTAGCCCGGGTAATGTCGAGGGGCTGCTTAATTATTGTGATTTTACAACTGCGCCGTTATTTGAATTGGCGGTGCAGATTACGGGTGATGATCCCGCGCAACACATTATCCAGCCGATTGCGATAAATTATGGTTTGGCCAAAGTGTTGATGGCTGCGCCGTATTTTGCGAAAGGCGGGCGGTTGATGTTGCCGGAGGATTTATGCAATCAACATGGCGTTACACTTGATCGTTTTTTTGATGAAAAACATGCGGGTGGGTTAAGGGCGGTTATTGAAGGATCAATGGATGGGGCGCTTGAAATAGTAGCGACGGAGCAGGTGTTTTTGAAGGGAGCGCAGGCGTTATCGCAGATATATTTAAAAAATATAAAAGATAATAAATACAATATTCTATCTGAAAAACTTAAAGTTGAGCCACCGTTCAAGATGCTTCGGTTGTTCTGGAAAATGAAAGTCTTGTAATTTAAGCCTTTGTTCATGTATTATGGATAAGATAACTTGAGTAAAAGCACGAGGAGTGTGATTAAAATGGTTGATTCAATTAACCCCGTGGGGCAGGCACAATCTATTCAATCTGTTAAAAATTCATCATCGAAACAAGATGAAGTGAAAAAGGCCGAAAGCTCTGCTCCTGTGGATGAGGTGCAGATTTCTGAGGAAGCTATTAACTTGGCGCAAGCCGAACAGGCGGCAAAGGATGTGGCCGCGTCTTTATCTAAGAACCAAACTGCGACGCTGTCTAATGATGATGGGCGTTTGAATACGTTGGTTTAATATTTAATCTTTTAAATAAAATGTAATTGTTGTGACCACGCGGACATCTTTTTCGATTTTTGCGGTGTCGCCGTATTCTTCGCCCGCATCCCGTACGAAGAAGTTTCCTTGGCGTGCATCACGTATTCCGCCGACTGTGGCATCGGCATTTTCGGCAAACTCATTTGCGGCGAGGCGCGCATTTTTCGTCGCATCACGTAGCATTTCAGGTTTGATGTCATTTAGGCCAGTGAAGCGATAAGTGGGTGGTGGGTTATTGATTTGGATGCCTTGCGCGATGAGCTTGTTGACTTCGCCACGGATTTTTGAAATTTGATCAACCTTATCAGTTTCAACATTGATGTAGCCCGTTAGGGTGTGGCGTTGGTCGATGAGTTTTTGGTTATCATCGCGGTATTCGTTGTAATAATAATCGATAACTCCCGGTGTGATTTCTGCTTCGTCAAGACCATTGTCTTTTAAAATATCGATGATTTTGGCTTGGTTTTGCTCTGATGTTTTATAAAGGGCAGGGATTTGAGCCTTACTTGTCCCTGCGATAGAAAAGGATACGGTCCAATTTGCGCGGTTTGCCTTGACGCGGCGCTCGGCGAGGCCTTTAACCTCGGCGGTGTTGAGTGCTACCTTGGCGTTATATAAGGTTTGGCTTGCGAAATATCCGGCAGAAGACAGGCCAATGGCGATCAATAGGCCTGTAATAATAAGGGCGGAATTTAGTTTATCGCTCATTATTTCTCCCTATTTATATTCGACGTTGAGGATTTCATAATCGCGTTTGCCTTTTGGGGTTCTTACAGGCACGGAGTCGCCCTGAGTTTTCCCAATAAGGGCGCGGGCGACGGGTGCGCTCATGGAGAGCTTGCCTTTTTCCATGTCCGATTCGTAATCACCAACGATTTGATATGTAATTTCCTCGTCCGTTTCTTCGTCAACGATGGTTACAGTTGCGCCGAATTTAACGGTGTTGCCATTTAATGTTGTGGGATCAATGACTTGAGCGCGACCTGTGACGGCTTCTAGCTCTTGAATGCGGCCTTCGATGAAACTTTGTTGCTCACGCGCGGCGTGGTATTCGGCGTTTTCTTTTAAATCGCCATGTTCGCGCGCAGTGGCGATAGATTCGATCACTTCGGGGCGTGCCACTTTTTTAAGGTGTTCAAGCTCTTTTGAAAGTCTTTCAAAACCAATTTTGGTTACTGGAATCTGATCCATTTTTTTGCTTCCTTTTTTTCAGTGCGAACGACTATAAGGAGCGTGGCAATCCATAGGTCAGTCTGGATTGCTTCGGCTATGCCTCGCAATGACGGGTAATTTATCTATAAAAAACTTCACCGCCTAAAAAAGGCGGAGAATTCACTATACGCTATCGCATCGTGAATTATGCGTCAAGTGGAAGCGTGTTCTTAGATTTGACATATATGTGGTTGATGTTGTATAGGTTAAAAAAATATTTAAGGGTGATAAGACATGTCTAAAAAAGAAGATCAAATATTTCATTATGCTTATGATGATGTGAAACAAATCCTTGAGGCGGGTGAGTATCCGTTTTTGGTGGGGCCGCCAGGAACGGGAAAAAATTTTATTGCAGAACAGATTGCAGGAGATCTTGGCCTTGAATATTCATATACGGGCGCTGTTTCCCATGAATCTAAGTTGGTTGGATTTAAAAGTCCAAATGGAGCGTTTCAAAGAACCCCTTTTATTGAGAAATATGAGAATGGTGGAGTTTTTTTGATGGATGAAGTGGATGGATCTGATTCTGGTGCATTGCTTGCGGTGAATGCGGCGATAGCGAATGGAAAACTTGATACACCTGTTCCTGATCTTCTTATAGAGATGCACCCTGATTTTAAATTGATAGCGGCTGGTAATACTTCGGGTTCAGGGGCGACGGCAGGCTTTAGCGCGCGTACTAAACTGGATGGAGCAACGTTGAGCCGTTATACTGTAATTCCTTTTGGTTATGATACGAAGTTGGAAGCGGCCATTACTAAAAAATATGATTTGGGTAAGGATGGCAATAAGTTATTGGGTATGATTCATCAGGCGCGCGATATTTCCGTAGAGTTGGATTTGGGATTGAATCTTGAGGCGTCAACGCGGTGTTTGATTAAGGGGCTGAATTTTTTGAAAGTGGGTATGCCGCTTGATAAGGCTTTTGCTCTTAGTACTTTTGATAAGCTACGAACCCCTGAAGAAAAAGAACGTGTTATTCATTATATGGAAGGATCTGTCAATAACGAGATGGCGGATAAAATAATGAATGCGGGAGAGGATATGCGTACACGAATACGTGGTGTTTTTGAAAACTTACATAAATTAGAGGAATATCAGAGGAGTTTACGTCAGTTGAACGAGGAGGCTGAGCAGACATTATCGAAATCATTTGGTATTAAAAAGACTTTAAATCAATCTATAAGTGATATTACTGAACTTAATGAAGCCATAAATGAATCTTCCAAGGTTATGAGATCGTTGAGTTCTGATGTTCTTGGGGGGGTTAGTGATAGGCTGGCTCGAACGTTTTCAAAGCTTCAAGAAAGATATTCTGAACCTGTAAATAATGATTATCCCTCTCAGGACTAACCATGGACATTATTAAGACATTCAAATCTCCGGCAGAATATCTTGAATGGGCGACAAAGGCCCCCTGTCAGTGGAAGGGGGTGCTTTCAAGTCGTAGTGAGGGTGGCCGTGATTGGGCGGGAACGGATACTTATGATGAGGCCTATAATCTGGCCAAATATGGTTGGGTTGATGGTTTGAAAGTTCTCAAACAACGCGTAGAGATTGCGATGGAGTTAGGGGTTCAGGTTCCCAATGCAATTAAACGTTATGATATTGCAGGTGGGTATCCCGATCCAGTGAGAGCCGCAGCGGGTGATGTTTTTTGTATGGTATCAAAGGGAAAAGATTTTAAGCACAAGCCCGTTGTTAAGATACGCGTTGATAGTTCCTTTAGTGCAGAGGTTGATGTTGATCGTGTTATGAAATGGGGTGGGGCTATATGCTCTTACGTTAATCAATTAGAAATGATGGGGTTTTCGACGCAGTTGGATTGGTTTGAAGAGTCTTTTCAAAATGAGACAAAAGTTTCTTTTGGGTTTCCTCTTAAGCGTGCGGGGGAGCAACTGTCTTTGTTAGATGCCGTGTTTTGGCTTGCTCACCCTTCTTCTGTACGTAGGATTTCTTTTTCTGCTATGGAGCGACTTGATGTTGAGGCTGATTTTTCTTATGGTTATGGTCGTCCTTCTGTCGTTACAAAACCTGAAAAAGATGTTCTGCATTTGACGATTAATGATGCGCGCGATTCTGTTGAAAGAAACTTGGAACGTATCTGCGACAAGCATCAAAAAATTCTGCAAAATGATCCAGAAAGTGCGCTTGGTCAAATTTTATCAGGTCAAAATCTAGATTAAGCCGCTTCGCTTTTGTTTTTGTCCTCAAAATAGCTTTGTAGAGAGGCCACGTCTAAATCTCGGTCTTTGAGGGCGTGTATGGCCTGAACCGCCGCCGTTGCCGCCGTAACAAGTGTGTAATACGGAATTTTATTCATCAGTGCCATGCGGCGTATGGATGAGGAATCGGATATGGCTTGTGCGCTTTTGGTGGTTGTGTTTATGACTAGATCGATCTCACCGTTAATGATGGCATCCACGATATGGGGCTGGCCTTCCATGACCTTATTGACGCGTTTTGCATCAATTCCGTTTTCGTTCAGGAATGTCGCCGTTCCACCAGTGGCAACAATTTTGAATCCTATATCGATCAGTTCCTTTGCAATGAGGAGGATGGCTTTTTTATCCGAATTTTTAACCGACATGAAAACAGTGCCCTTGGTCGGCAAGTTTACGCCTGCGCCAAGTTGTGATTTTGCGATGGCGTGAGCGAGGTCTTTATCAAGGCCAATGACTTCGCCTGTTGATTTCATTTCAGGGCCGAGGAGTGGGTCAACACCAGGGAAGCGATTAAATGGGAATACGGGCGCTTTGACCGCGTAATGATCGTTTCGCATACCTGTGAGCATTCCTTTGAAGCTTGATAGTTTTTCACCTGCCATGATGCGCGCCGCCAATTTTGCAACGGGCACGCCTGTTGCCTTTGCGACGAATGGAACGGTGCGCGATGCGCGTGGGTTTACCTCGATAATATAGATGACATCTTCGCCTGTTTCATCGTCTTTGCGGACGGCGAATTGCACGTTCATTAGGCCTTTTACGTTTAGGGCTTTGGCGAGTTTTATTGTTTGTATATTGAGCTCTTGAAGAGTTTCTTTTGATAATGAGTGTGGTGGTATGACGCAAGCGGAGTCGCCAGAGTGAATTCCTGCCTCTTCGATATGTTCCATAATGCCTGATACATAGACATCTTCACCGTCGCATAGGGCATCAACGTCAAGCTCTATCGCGCTTTTGAGGTAGCGGTCGAGGAGGACCGGGCTGTCGCCCGATACCTTCACGGCGGTGTTGATATAGCGCTCAAGCTCATCCATGCTGTGGACGATTTCCATGCCCTGACCACCCAAAACATAAGAGGGGCGAATGACAAGTGGGAAGCCAATATCATCAGCCATGCCCAAAGCCTCTTCCTTTGTACGGGCGAGGCCGTTTGGTGGCTGTTTAAGATCAAGATCGTTTAGGAGTTTTTGGAAGCGCTCTCGGTCTTCGGCGAGATCAATCGCATCGGGATCTGTGCCGAGGATTGGGATATCATTATCAAGCAGGACTTGCGCGAGTTTCAACGGGGTTTGTCCGCCAAGTTGTACGATAACGCCTTTAACTGTTCCGTTTTTCTGTTCGGCTTTGATAAGCTCGATTACGTCTTCTTCGGTTAACGGTTCGAAATACAGACGGTCTGATGTGTCGTAATCGGTGGAGACTGTTTCGGGATTACAGTTTACCATGATTGTTTCATAGCCCGCCTCACGCAGGGCATAGGCGGCGTGAACGCAGCAATAATCAAATTCTATCCCTTGACCGATACGGTTTGGCCCACCGCCTAAGATAATGATTTTTTCGCGGCCGCTCGCGCCGATTTCATTTTCGGCGGGGTTCATTCCATTGCCTTCATATGTGGAATACATATATGGCGTTTCTGATGGGATTTCTGCGGCGCAGCTATCGACGCGTTTATAGACGGGGTGGATATTGTGGGCGTTTCGGGCGTTTCGGACGCTTACTTCTGAAACCTTCACCAAATCGGCAAGTTGTGCATCGGAAAAGCCGAGGCGTTTGACGTTCATCCAGCCATAGGTGTCAACGGGCAGGCCATTTTCGATGATGTGTTTTTCCATGTTTATGATGTTTTCAATACGCTCTAAAAACCATGGGTCAAATTTTGAAATGGTTTGGATTTCTTTAAGGCTCATACCGTGACGGAAGGCTTGTGCGATGAATAATATTCGCTGTGGTGTTGGTTTTGCGATGGCTGCGCGTAGGGCATCTTTTTGCGCGTCTGGGTCATCATCATTTGCGCCGCCGATATAAATGGGCGCTAAACCTGTTAGTCCTTTTTCAAGAGAGCGCATGGCTTTTTGCAGTGATTCCTCAAAGCAACGGCCGATTGACATGGCTTCGCCGACTGATTTCATTGCGGTGGTGAGGATTGGGTCACTGCCTTTAAATTTTTCAAATGCAAAGCGTGGGACTTTTGTGACGACATAATCGATTGTTGGCTCGAAGCTTGCGGGAGTTTTTCCGCCTGTTATATCGTTTCCAAGCTCGTCTAATGTATATCCGACGGCCAGTTTTGCCGCGATTTTGGCAATCGGGAATCCTGTGGCTTTGGATGCAAGGGCGGAGGAGCGTGAAACCCGTGGGTTCATCTCAATCACGATCATGCGACCATCTTCGGGGTTTAGGGCGAATTGCACGTTTGAGCCACCTGTTTCAACACCAATTCCGCGAAGAACGGCGAGGGACGCGTTACGCATGATTTGGTATTCTTTATCGGTGAGCGTTAAAGCGGGGGCAACGGTGATTGAATCGCCCGTATGTACGCCCATTGGGTCAACATTTTCGATGGAGCAAATAATAATGCAGTTGTCATTTTTATCGCGGACAACTTCCATTTCGTATTCTTTCCAGCCGAGCAATGATTCTTCGACTAGAACTTCGGTTGTTGGTGAGGCATCAAGGCCATCACGTACGATTTTTTCGTAATCATCGCGGTTATAGGCAATGCCGCCGCCTGTACCACCCATTGTAAATGATGGACGCATAATGGCGGGGAGACCGATTTTTTCGAGGGCTTCGCGGGCTTCTTCCATGTTATGAACAGTCTGAGAGCGCGCTGATTCTAGGCCGAGTTCATCCATACAGACTTTGAATTTTTCACGGTCTTCGGCCTTGTCGATAACATCGGCCTTTGCGCCGATAAGCTCAACCCCTAAGCGTTCAAGCGTGCCGTCAGTGTCGAGAGCAAGCGCGGTATTTAGCGCTGTTTGTCCGCCCATCGTTGGTAGAAGGGCATCAGGGCGCTCTTTTTCAAGGATTTTGGCAACGATTGCGGGGGTGATTGGTTCAACGTAGGTTGCGTCTGCCATATCGGGGTCGGTCATGATTGTGGCGGGATTAGAGTTTACAAGAACTATGCGATAGCCTTCTTCGCGTAATGCCTTGCATGCTTGTGTTCCAGAATAATCGAACTCGCATGCTTGTCCGATAATAATGGGACCTGCACCTATAATACAAATGGATTTTATATCTGTACGCTTTGGCATGTTATTGTTCCTTTTTACGCGGCTTTTGCTGTTGTTATATTTTCAATAAATCTTTCGAATAAATAATGGCTGTCCATTGGGCCGGGGGAGGCTTCGGGGTGGTATTGTACGGAGAATATGGGTTTTCCTTTTACCACGACGCCTTCGTTTGATCCATCGAACAGGCTTATATGTGATTGTTCGATGCCTTCGGGTAGGCTGTCAGCGATGACTTCGAAGCCGTGATTTTGTGATGTGATTTCAACGCGGCCCGTTTTGATGTCTTGGACTGGTTGATTTGCGCCGCGATGGCCAAGGTGCATTTTGCGTGTTTTTGCGCCGAGGGCTAATGATAATAATTGATGCCCTAAGCATATTCCGAATATAGGAACATTCTTTTCGATGAGTGTTTTGATCATCGGAACGGCATATATGCCCGTTGCTGCTGGATCACCTGGGCCATTGGATAGGAACACACCATCGGGTTTGAGCGCTAAGATTTCTTCGGCGGTGGTTTGTGCGGGAACGACGGTTACATCGCAGCCAACTGCAGCAAGGCAACGTAGGATGTTACGTTTTGCACCAAAATCAACGGCGACGACTTTGAAATTGGGGTTTTGTTGTTTTGCGTAGCCGTCTTCACGTGACCATAGAGATTCGTCCCAAGAATATTTTTGCGTGCAGGAGACTTCTTTGGCGAGGTCTAGCCCTTCTAATCCGTCCCAGCTTTGGGCTTCTTTTAACAATGCATCTAAATCAAATTCACCTTTTTGGTTGTGTGCAATGATTCCAATCGGTGCGCCGTTATCTCGAATGTCGCGGGTTAGCGCACGGGTGTCTATTCCGCTAATCCCGACGAGGTTCTGGCTTTTAAGCCATGCATCGAAATGTTGATTGGCGCGCCAGTTGGATGGCATTGTTATATCTTCGCGAATTATAAGTCCGCGTGCATAGGGCGTGGTTGTTTCAATGTCTTCGTCATTTGTGCCAACATTACCAATATGTGGAAAAGTAAAGTTTATGATTTGTCCGGCGTAGCTGGGGTCCGTTAAAATTTCCTGATATCCTGTGATGGATGTATTGAAACATATCTCTCCGACTGATGTTTTTTCGGTGCCGATGCCTCGTCCCCAAAGGACGGTTCCATTGGATAAAACAATAACGGCGGTTGCGTTTGGGGGGCGATTTATATTAGACAATTTAGTCATTGGTGATATGCTCCAGCAAAAGTGATTTAGTCATTACCTGCTAGAGACACAGTTCCTAATATGTTTTGAAGGAAAAGAAAAGGAAAAAAATGGATAAAAGAACAGAATTTAGTGTAGCGTTGAAGGAAGCCCTTAAAAATAAGGATAAAATTGCGATGTCAACAATACGTCTTATGATGGCGGCGTTGAAGGATCGTGATATTACTGCGCGTGAAAAAGGTGATTCGGACGGTATTGGTGATGCAGAAATTTTACAGATGTTACAATCAATGATTAAGCAGCGCCAAGATTCCTCCAAAATTTATAGTGAGGCAGGTCGTGATGATTTGGCGGAGCGCGAGGAGATTGAAATTGATGTTATTCGTGGATTTATGCCAAAACAGCTTTCAGAAGAAGAGGTCGGCGCCATTATTGATGAAAAGATCGCCGCGTTAAAAATTGAGTCCATTAAAGATATGGGGAAAATTATGGGCGTTCTTAAATCTGAATATGCGGGTCAGATTGATATGGGGAAAGCTGGTGGTTTGGTTAAAGCTCGTCTTGGCTAAAACTGCAGTCATAAATTAGGTATAAAAAATCCCAGAGCGATCTGGGCTTTTTTTATTTCTTTTTGAACAGGGCAGCAATTTTTTGTTTTATGGAATCCCATAACGGGAAAGAGCTACAGTTATCACCGTATTCGATGAGCTTTACTTTACAGTCTTTTGAGAAGATCTCTGGCATTCTTATACTCCGTATATTTAACTTCTAATATTAAAGGTGTATCTAAAAAGATACCTGAAATATTTAATGCACTCATACATTATGTATAAATATACAGATGTCTAGCACTTTATGCAAATTTGCTAATATTTTTATTCAAAATTGTGCATAAGCTAAAAATGTTTGTGATGTGTTCTTCTTCTATGGCGTAAGGGCGCTTCTTTTGCTAGTAGTAGTTTATGTCAGTCATTAGTCCGCGTTTTTTAGATGAGTTGCGTAACCGCATTACCCTTTCCGAGGTGATTGGGCGGCGGATTAAAGTTACGCGGGCGGGCAGAGAATCTAAGGCTTGCTGTCCGTTTCATCATGAGAAAACACCATCTTTTACGATTAATGACGATAAGCAGTTTTTCCATTGTTTTGGATGTGGGGAGCATGGTGATGTTATCGGCTTTGTGATGAAGCATGACAATATTACATTTATGGATGCGATTGAAATGCTGGCGGCTGAGGCGGGAATGCAAGTGCCTAAGCCTACGCCGCAAGAGGCCGCGAAGGCGAAGCAGGAAAAAGATTTATACGCGTTGATGGATGATGCCACGCGGTTCTTTGAAGGGTATTTGCATGAACAACGCAATGCGGATGCAATGTCGTATCTTGTGGATCGAGGAATTACTAAGGAAACGATTGAGGAATTTCGTGTTGGGTTTGCGCCAGATGATGCACAGGCATTGCGGAAGTTTTTATTGTCAAAGGACTATACCGATGCGGATATGATTAAGGTTGGCTTGTTACGGAAGTCGACTAAAGGTGGTGATCCTTATGCTTTTTTCAGAGACCGCATTGTTTTTCCTGTTCCCGATCGGCGCGGGCGGATTGTGGCGTTTGGTGGACGGATTTTGCCAGATCATTTGCGGCCCCCGCAACGTGGGGATTTTACGCCGCCAAAATATATAAACTCATCTGAAACGCCATTGTTTCATAAGGGAAGTATGCTTTACGGTGAGCCCACCGCGCGCAGAGCATCGGCGGATGGGCAGAGCCTTATATTGGTTGAGGGGTATATGGATGTGATTGCGTGCGCGCAAGCCGGTGTTCGTGGTGCGCTCGCGCCTATGGGAACGGCGGTTACGGAAGAGCAAATTATCTCTATGTGGAATATGATTCCTGATTTCAGCAAGGTTCCCGTGCTGTGTTTTGACGGTGACAATGCAGGGCGTAAGGCGGCGGGACGGGTTTGTGATCGTATTTTACCGTTGCTTGAGCCAGGGAAAAGCGTTTCTTTTGCGTTTATGCCTGATGGAGAAGATCCGGATAGTTTGATTAAGGGGGCTGGCGTTCAAGGCTTTAGGAAAATAATTAAATCAAGCATATCGTTGTTTGATTTTGTATGGAACTCTCATGTGCAGGGTAAGGATTTACGCACGCCAGAGATGCGCGCAGGGGTGATTAAGCAGCTTGAAAATGATGTTGCGCGGATTGCGAATAATGATGTGCAGGTGCATTACAAGTCTCAGCTTAAGAATAAAGTTTCAGAGGTTTTCTTCCCGAGAAGAGATTTTTCGTATAATTCGCGTAAAGGTGGTTTTGGAAAAGGTGGCGGTGTTCCTGTGCGCCCCAGAGCGCCGCAAGGCCATGCTCAGCGGCTTTTCCCACGTGTTTTGCTTGCGGGGATTGTTAATCACCCTGAGATTTTTGAGAGTGTTGAGGATATTATTTGTGGGATGTCTTTGCGCGATCAATCTTTGGAACGATTGCGGCAGAAAATTGTGAGTGAGTTGACGGATGGCGATGTTCAACTTAGTGGATTTATTGAAAACCTAAAAAATTCAGGTTATTCACAAGAAATTAGTGACATTTGTAACGAATCTGTCTATGTTCACGCATCTTTTAGTTCTCCGTCCGCGCGCGAAGAAGATATTACGGGGCAATGGCTCGAATACTGGAGAGATGGAAATGCGGCGGGCTTGGAGAAAGAAATACAAAATGGATGGAAAAAGGCGTATCTAGATTCTAGTGAAGAAGATGAAGAGAGGTTAAGGCATTTGTTGGAGAGTAAATCTTCTGGTGATGTGTGATTATCTTTAAAACTTCGGGGAAAACTTATTATGTTGTTTATAACCCTTTGAAATTCATTCAATTTAGGATTATCGTTAAACGATTTTAAAAATAGGGCCTATTTAATTATGGTTGGAAATACTGCTGTGAGTGATAATAAAAACGAAGACAATCAAGATTCAACATCAAAAGGTGCAATGGCAAGTGTTATTAAAAAGCTTGCTGCTGAGGGTAAATCCAAAGGATTTGTTACTTATGATTCATTTAACAAGGCGTTGCCAGCGAAAGATTTTTCTTCCGAGCAGATAGAAGATGCTATGGCGGCGTTGTCTGATGTTGGTATTCAGTTGGTTGAAAATGAAGGCGATGCTGAGGATTCTGATTCGTCTGATTCAAAAAAATCTGATGAAGATGATGAGGAGGAGTACGAATCAGGTGGTAATATCGCCGATGATGATACGGGGCGCACCGATGACCCTGTGCGTATGTATTTACGTGAAATGGGCGCGGTTGAGTTGTTGTCACGCGAGGGTGAGATTGCGATTGCCAAGCGTATAGAAGCTGGCCGTGAAATGATGATTGGTGGGATGTGTGAAAGCCCGCTTGCGATTGAATCTATTATTGCTTGGTATAAGGCGTTGCAGGAGGGGGATATTCTTCTGCGTGAGGTTATTGATCTTGATACTACGTATAACAAGGGGCCTGATGTTGCAGAGGTTGAGGCCGCAGTAAAAGAAGATGATGATAGTAAGGAGGAAGATTCGTCGGATGAAGATGATTCTAAATCTGATGATGAAGGTTCAGACAGTGAAAGCTCAGACAGTGAAAATTCAGATGATGAAGATGAAGATGAGGGAAATGTTTCTCTGGCTGTTATGGAAGAAGAGTTAGCACCACTTGTCTTTGAAGTTTTCGGGAATATTGAAAAAACGTATAAAAAGATGCAAAAAGTGCAGCAGACCCGTTTGGATTCGTTGCAAAAAGGTGATGAGCCAGATGCGGCGACGAATAAGAAATATCATGCGCTTCGCGATGATATGGTTGCGCAAATGAACGAGGTTCATTTGAATAATGCGCGTATTGAGCAGCTTATAGACCGTTTATATAGCATTAATCGTGAGCTTGTTAATATAGAAGGTAAAATTATGCGTTTTGCAGTGGATAGCAAAGTGAAGCGCGAAGATTTCCTTAAGCAATATTATGGCTCGGAAGTTGACCCAACATGGGTTGAGCGTGTTGGCGGTCTTAAGGGTAAGGGCTGGGCTGTTTTTGTTGAAAAGCATGGTGAAGCCGTTCAAAAAATGCGTGATCAAATCAGCATGATTTCCGAAGAGTGTATGCTTCCTATTCCTGAATGGCGTCGCATTGTTGGTACTGTTCAAAAAGGTGAGCGTGAAGCCGCGCGTGCGAAGAAAGAAATGGTGGAAGCGAATTTGCGTCTTGTTATTTCAATTGCGAAAAAATATACGAATCGCGGCTTGCAGTTCCTTGATCTTATTCAGGAAGGTAATATTGGTTTGATGAAGGCGGTTGATAAATTTGAATATCGCCGTGGTTATAAATTTTCAACCTATGCGACATGGTGGATACGTCAGGCGATTACGCGTTCGATTGCGGATCAGGCGCGTACAATTCGTATTCCTGTTCATATGATTGAAACGATTAATAAGCTTGTTCGAACATCACGCCAGATGATGCATGAGATTGGTCGTGAACCGACACCAGAGGAGTTGGCGGAACGTTTGCATATGCCGCTTGATAAAGTTCGTAAGGTTTTAAAAATCGCGAAAGAGCCAGTCTCTCTTGAAACGCCGATTGGTGATGAAGAAGATTCGTCTTTGGGTGACTTTATTGAAGATAAGAATGCGTTGTTGCCTGTTGATAGTGCTATTCACTCAAACCTTCGTGAAACAACGACCCGTGTTCTTGCGTCGTTGACGCCACGTGAAGAGCGTGTTCTTCGGATGCGATTTGGTATTGGTATGAATACTGATCATACCTTGGAAGAGGTTGGTCAGCAATTTAATGTTACGCGAGAGCGTATTCGTCAAATTGAGGCGAAAGCATTGCGTAAACTGAAGCATCCAAGTCGTTCTCGTAAGCTTCGAAGCTTCCTTGATACTTAATTTATAAATAGGAGATATTATGCCTTTTTTGAAACCCCTCTTTTTGGGTGTGTTTTTTGCTGTATTTTTTATGGCTGGGGTTGTACAGAATGCTATAGCGGATGAGCTTTTGGTTTCTGATGTTGCATCTTTTTTAAATATTCAAGAGCAGATGTATCCGATTGATGAGGAATTCCGTTCTGTTGGTGAATATTCCATTTTTCGGCCTAAGGCTATGGATTTGGCGAAAACAGGACAGCCTGCATATCAGGCAAATGTAGAGTATGTTAAGGAAAATCATTTAGGGTTTTATGATCGTTTTTCTAGTGTGGCGATTTCTTATATGAATGATAAATCCGAAAAGCCTTATGATTCTTTGGAACAGTGGGGAGAAATGGGTGACCGTATTATGACGGCTTTTTATGCGGCGAATACAGATAAGGCGGGAGATATGAAATTGCGACTTCAGCAAATGCCCCCTGAAGTTGCTGCGTTGATTAATTCTATTCCTGAGGCTAAGAAAACGATGGATGAAGCGATTGGCGCTATGGATACTATGGCTAATGTTTCTGATCATGATCAACAAGTGGTGCGTCAGTTTTCCAAGCAAATCGTGTTGCATATCAATAAAGTTAAGGGCATGGATGGGTATGCTGTGAGTGAGTAGGGTGGCTGAGCCGCCCCTGTTATGCAAAAATAGCATGGCAGTTATGTTTAAAATGCTTGATTGGTTTTTGTAAATATGCACAATGAGTTTCATCATGAATGTTGAATAATGGAGAGTTTACATGGCAAAATTTACTATGGCCGAATATATTTGGATGGATGGGGCGCTTCCTACGCGTCATTTGCGTTCAAAAGCACGTGTTGTTAATTTGGGGGCAAGCCCCTCTATTGATGATTTCCCAGAGTGGAGCTTTGATGGTTCGTCTACAAACCAGGCAGCAGGCGATGATTCCGATTGTATTTTGAAGCCTGTTACATTTGTTTCTGATCCAATTCGTGGTGAGGGGAATTATCTGGTTTTAGCAGAGGTTTACAACCCCGATGGTAAGACACCACATGAGTCAAATTCGCGCGCGCAATTGCGTGCTGTTCTTGATGCTGGTGCAGCGGAGCAAGACCCGTGGGCGGGGTTCGAGCAAGAATATACGATGTTCAAAGGTCGTCAGCCACTTGGTTGGCCTGAAAGCGGTTTTCCTGGTCCACAAGGGCCTTATTACTGCGGTGTTGGCGCGGATGAGGCATTTGGTCGTGATATCGTTGAAGATCATGCGCAGGCGTGTATCGATATTGGGCTTCTCTTCTATGGTATTAACGCAGAAGTTATGCCTGGTCAGTGGGAGTTTCAGATTGGTTATCGTGGTGCGGATGATGAAAAAAATGATGTTTTGACGGCGTCGGATCATACTTGGTTGTCTCGTTGGTTGTTGTACAGAATTGCCGAAGATTATGGCGTGACTGTTTCAACGCATAACAAGCCGGTGACTGGTGATTGGAATGGTGCTGGTATGCACACGAACTTCTCTACTAAGGATACGCGTGATAAAGCTAAGGGTAAGGCGGCGATTGATGCTGCTGTTGAAGCTTTGTCTAAAAAACATAAAGAGCATATTGTTCTTTATGGATATGGTTTGGATCGTCGTTTGACGGGGGCACATGAGACATGTGATATCAATACTTTTAAGTCTGGTAATGCGGATCGCGGATGTTCAATTCGTATTCCTCAGTTGGTGGCACAAAAAGGGTATGGTTATTTCGAAGACCGTCGTCCAGGTGCGAATGCTGATCCTTATTTGGTTGCTGCGCGTTTATGTGCAACTGTTTGTGGTGTTGATGAGTCTGTGATGCAGTTCTCATCGTGGCCACGTAAAAATGCAAAATTTGCTATTGCTGCTGAGTAAAATATAAAATTATTGTGGAAAGAGGGCGTTTATGCCCTCTTTTTTTATGGGTTTCTAATTGTTTGTTAATATTTTATTGTTACAAAGAGGTGTTAGGGTGATAGCACCTTTGTTTTTTTCTGCGTATTTCTTCATTTTATTAGATTGGATAGCGTTTTGCGCTTTGAGTGACTATGGAAGATATTGAGCTGGAAGTTGTTTCGGAGAATGAATTGGATCACAAACCGTTTGGTGATACGCCGACTGATGTCATGGATGATGAGGATATGGAAGAGGTTTTGTTCGATGTTGATGAATCTGATCTTGATGATATCGAGGTTGAGGTTGTGTCGTCTGTTACTGATGTGGTGGCACCTGATGCCAGTGATGTATCTTCTGGTGAGGTTATTGCCTCCGGTTCAACGGAGCTTGCCGCTTATGAAGGAGAGCAAGATGGTGCTGATTCGGGTAAGGGGAGAATGGGTGAGCGCATGGTTTCCATGGGGCTTATTACAGATGACCAGCTCAATGTCGCGCTACAGGAAAAGAAAATTTCAGGCAAAATGCTTGGGGAAATTCTTGTTGATCTAAGTTTTATTGAAGAAGATGCGCTTACTCTGTTCTTGGCTGAAAGCTCTGGATTTGGAGTGTTTGACCCGCGCAATACGATTGTTGATGGTGAGGTCTTGGCGCTGCTCGATAAATCTGTTGCGGTTCAACATTGTGTGTTGCCTGTATCTATGACAGATAAAGATATTATGGTTGCAATGTCTGACCCGTATGATGTCGTTGCCCTTGATACTTTGCGGCGTTTTCTGCCGAAGGATAAGCAGATCAAGCCGATGGTTACGACGGCGGCGATTTTATCAGATGCGATTGATGCGTCTTATGGTTATGCCAGTTCGATCAAAGATATTTTGCAGGAATTGGAAGAGGGTAAGGCACAAAAAGATGTTGCGTCGTTATCAGAAAAGGATGCGTTTTCTCATCCGATTGTGCGTTTGGTGAACGCGCTTGTCTTTGATGCTGTGAAAATTGGTGCGTCTGATTTGCACTTTGAACCAGAGGAAAACTTTGTGCGTTTGCGCTATCGTTTGGATGGTGTCTTGTTTACCGCACAGATCTTGCACAAGCAGCACTGGAACGGAATTTCACAGCGTATCAAAATTATGTCAGAGATGAATATTGCGGATAAGTTATCTCCGCAAGATGGGCGTTTTAATTTGAATATTGGTGGGCGCGAAGCTGATTTTCGTGTGTCATCTCTTCCGACGGTTAATGGTGAGAATATTGTTCTTCGTGTTTTGGATAAAAGCGCGAGTATTATGCCGCTTGAAGGGCTTGGTTTTAGTGATGCGAATATGGCTCTAATCAAAAATGCGTCTGAAAAACCGGAGGGTATTATTATTGTTACTGGTCCTACGGGGAGTGGTAAGACGACCTCGCTTTATTCGATGCTTAATGAAATTAATGATGTTGAGGTGAATATTCAGACCTTGGAAGACCCAGTTGAATATTCATTGCCGATGATCCGTCAGACACATGTGCGTGAAGGTGTTCTTGAGTTTGCGGATGGTATTAAGGCGCTTTTACGTCAGGATCCAGATATTATATTTATTGGGGAGATTCGCGATAAGATAACTGCGGAAATGGCGCTTAAGGCGGCGATGACGGGGCATCAGGTTTATACGTCATTGCATACAAATGATTCTTTTGGGGCTATACCGCGATTGCTTGATTTGGGAATGAAGCCCGGGATGCTTGCGGGGGCGATTATTGCCGTGTTTGCGCAACGTTTGGCACGTCGATTATGTAGTGAATGTAAAATTGAGCACAGCCCAGATCAAAATGAGTGTGAAATTCTTGGTGTTGATTCGGGAAATCCGCCTAAAATTTATAAATCACATAGTGAAGGATGTCAGGTATGTCGTGGTAAGGGGTATAAGGGGCGCGTCGCGGTTGTTGAAATTCTATCATTTGATGAGGAATTAGACGAAGTTGTGGCTAGAAATGAATCAAAAGCTGAATTAAAAGCTCTGGCTGTAAAAAAAGGCTTCAAAAGTATGAAGGACGATGGCATTCTAAAGGTATTGGAAGGTGTGACTGATATTGCATCTCTTTCCAAAGTCGTTGACCTTAGAAAATAGTGTTTTTTAAAGGGTGGCGATTTTATCTCTTTCCTTGTTTCAAAGGTGGTTGTTATCGAACGCTATAAATATAGAGCAATTAATGTGAGGGGGCGTCCTGTTCGTGGGACGTTGTCGGCACTTAGCGAAATTGACTTGCATAACCAGCTTCAAACGGCGGGGCTTGAGCTTGTGCAGTGTACGAATTTGAGTTCACGTAAAAGCAAGGTCAGCCTTACTCTTAATAAAATTAAAATCAGGGATTTAACGCAGTTTTTTATTAATATGGAGCAAATGCAAAGCGCGGGTGTTCCTATGCTTGATGCGTTGTCTGATATTCGCGATGGGTCTGATAACGACCAGATGCGCGATGTGATTAGCGAGGTTCACAGAGATGTTCGCGATGGGGCGTCTTTGTCGGAATCGCTTGAAAAGCACCCGAAGATATTTAAGCCGCTTTATATTTCAATGATTAAGGCGGGTGAGGATACAGGGGATTTAACATTATCTTACGTTCGTTTGGTTTCTTATTTGAAAAAAGTGGCGGAGATGCAGGCGAAGATTAAGAAAGCAACGCGTTATCCGATGATTGCTGGGGTTGTCGTTCTGGGGACTATTATTTTTATGATGAGCACAGTTGTTCCGCAGATTGTTGGGTTTTTGAAATATCTTGAGCTTGAGCTTCCGTGGTATTCTACGTCGCTTATTGCAACATCTAATTTTTTCGTTCAATCGCAGTTTAACGTATTGGGATTGCCTATTTATGGAGCGTATATTGTTATTCTTGTGCCTGTATTGTTGATCGTGTCGTTTATTAGCGCCCGGCGTTTGTCGGATAATGTTGCGTTTAAGCTCGATTCGATGTATTTGCGCATGCCTGTGGCGGGAAATATCATTAGAAAGATAACGATTGCACGTTATGCACAGACTTTTTCAGCGATGTTTTCGAGCGGTATCGATGTTATTAAGGCGCTTAAGGCGGCACGGAAAACTGTTTCAAATCTTGTTTTGATTGACGCGATGGAAGGTGTCGAGCAGTATGTACAATCAGGGAGTCCGCTGTCTGATGCTTTTAATGCATCTGGTGAATTTCCGAGTATGGTTGTTCGTATGGTTCGTATTGGTGAGGAGTCTGGTGGGCTGTCCAATGTGTTGGATCAGGTTTCGGATTTCTATATTAAGGACGTAGATGAAGCTATCGATGCATTAACCGAGATGATACAACCCGTTTTGACGCTTGTACTTGCCTTGGTTATTATTTGGATTGCGGCGGGTTCTTTGGGGCCGATCTATATGAATTTGGGTAACATGGTTGATTTCTAGTATTGAGTTTTATAAATGGCATTATCTTTATTAACACCTTCACGCATAGTTTTGATGATCACGGATGATGGTCTTGGCATCTTCATGACTGGTGGTCGTGGTGTAAGGCTCGTTGAAATTGTGCCTTGGCATGTTGAGGGCTTTGTCTCGCATGTTTCTGATATTATTGGTAAGGATTTAGGTGGTAAGCCTGTTCTTATTATTAATGATATGGTTGAGCAGCATTATCGTAAGGAGAAAATCCCTCGTGTTAGTGCTATGGATAAGCAAAATATTGTTAAGCGTAAGCTGATGGTGGCTTTTCCAAATTACCCAGTTCAGGCGGCTTTGCCATTAAAAGAGAAGGTTGCGAAGACGTCTAAGGCTGCGGCTGGATCTGTTTATCTTTTTGCTGCTGTTCCTGCGAGTGAGGCGTTTAATAAAACTATGGAGGCGGCGCGGCGTTCATTGGCGCCGATTGCGGGATTCTGTCTTTTGCCTGTTGAAACATCGGATATGATTCAAAAGCTTGCGGCTGCGGCTTTTGGTAAAGCGTATCAGAAGACGTCATGGACAGTGTTTATTGGACAGCATCAAGGTGGTGGATTGCGTCAGATTGTTGTTCGTAATGGTAATCTTGCGTTGACGCGGATGACGCCAATTTCGGATCCATCGCAAAACCCAGAGAGTTGGGCGACTGATGTTTATCAGGAATTTCAGGCAACTATTAGCTATTTGTCACGTTTTGGTTTCCATTCTGATGATGGGCTCAACGTTATCCTTGCGGCGGATGACGATGTTGCCGATAAGGTTAGCAAATTAATTGAAGTTGATTGTGAGTTTAAATCAATGCCTGTTGATAGTATGGCGAAGGTCGCGGGGGTTTCTGTGCCATCCGAAGGATATGGGCCTTATGCTGATTTCCTTCATGCGGGGTGGATTGCGAAGAAGTCTCGCTTTATTCTACCTATGCGTGCCAAGCAAATTGATGGTGTTTCCAAGCCCCGTCAAATTGCGCTACTGATGACGGTTCTTCTTATGTTGGGGGCGGCCTTTCAGGGGTATCAGCTTTTGGATATCTATCAGAAGGTTACGGAATTTGATGATGAAATAGAAACGATTATTCATCGTAAAAGTCAGTTAGATTTGCAGTATCAAAAAGAAATTGAGCGTAAAAAAGAGTTGGGGTTTGATATACAGCTTATTCAGAGCGCTTTGGCTGTGTATGGTGATTTTGAAAATGATAAGGTCGAAAATTTACCGTTGATTTATAATATAGGTCATGCGCTTGGTCGTGATATGCGTATTGATCGTATTGAAATCGAGAAAGGTTCTCCGCCAGTTTCGCAAATGGTTTTTGGTTCATCTGAAAGTAAGGCTCCTGTTTTTGTTGCGAAGTTTCAGATGACATTTCCTAGTTCTACTAATGCGCAGAAAGGGAATAAAGAGGTTTCCGATTTAAAAACAAAATTGCAAAGCATTATGCCAGATCATATCGTTCGTGTTACGAAGTTTTTGGAAGATTATGAGTATAGTGAGGCCATTGTTGTTGAAACAGGTGAAGCGGATAAAAAGGGAGCGAAGCAGGATTATGTTGCTGAAATAGAAATAGAGGGGCCATTGCAATAATGATTGGTGTTATTGGGTTAAAACGGTTGGTTATTCTGCTTGTGTTTATTGCAATTAATGCATGTCTTGCAGCCGCTATTTATATGTATTTGATGCCAGAGCAGGATAGTAAGGAGATACGTGAACGTAGTTTGCGTACTCAACTTCGAACAGTTCAGGCGGATATTGACCGTGTTCAGCTTGAGTTTGAGCAGTTGGATCAGCAGCAGGATGAGTTTAATGTTTTGAAGAAGCGTGGTTTCTTTTCTATGCAGTCGCGCAGTGATGCAAAGAAAATGTTTAGTCAGTTGCAAAATAAATCTAATGTTATTTCGGCGGTTGTGAGTGTTAAGCCAGGAACTGTTGTTGATGATCCTGAGGCGTTAAAAGCTAATCATAAGGTTTTGGTTAGTCCAATTACCATTAAGATTGAAGCGTTTGATGATGGTGATCTTTATCGTTATATCGATTTATTAGAGAAGGATTTTCCAGGGCATATATCAGTTGATTCACTTGAGATTGAAAGGGTGAGGGATGTGAATGCCGCAGTTTTAAGGGCTATATCGAGTGGAGCTAATCCCGTTATGATTAAGGCTGACATAATTTTGTCGTGGCGGTCTATGGTGCCAGAATCTCAAATTACGGGGGGATTTAAGTAATGCATAAATATCTAGTTCAATTCCTTATCGTATCATTTGTGATTTCATTTTATAGCATGGCTGCGTTTGCTCAAGAGGGGCAAGGTGACCCTCCAAAAGAGCAGCCGAAGCGCTTGATTGATACGGATAAAATACCATCGTTGTTTTTTACGTATTGGCAGCACCAATCAATTCGTGATTCGAAAAGTGTTCGCGGTGTTGTGCGTCCGCCGACCGAGGCTGAGCTTGCTGCGATTGAGCGGGGAGATGATTTGAAGCCCGATGCGTCGGAACGTTATTTAGCCTTGTCGGGGATTGTTTTTTCAGGTGATGATGATTGGACAATCTGGTTTAATGGACAACGTATTACACCTAACGCTGTGCCACCTGAGGTTTTGGATTTGAAGGTTTATAAAGATTATATTGAGTTGAAATGGTTTGATGATTACACAAACCAGGTTTTTCCAATACGGTTGCGTTCTCATCAGCGGTTTAATATGGATCAACGTATATTCCTTCCAGGGTAAATTATATTCATGAGTGAAGATGTGGTTTCTGCGTTATCTTTAAAATCTCTTTGCATTTCATATGACGATAAAAAGGTTATTGATGATGTTTCACTTGATGTGAAGCAGGGGGAAATTTTTGGTCTAATTGGCCTTAATGGTGCGGGGAAAACAACCACCATTAAGGCTATTCTTGGTTTGCGAGATGAAGATAACGGGCAAATCCAAATATTGGGTGAGGATAAGTTATCGGCTGAAAGTCGTAAGTCTTTGGCTTATTTGCCTGAAAAGTTTGATCCGCCATGGTTTTTGACAGGGATGGAGTTTTTAAAGTTTTCTATGTCACTTTATAAAAAGCCGTTTGATCCTGATGTGATGTTGGATGTGGCCAGAAATCTCGCATTGGATACGGATGCGTTGAAGCGCCGCATGGATACGTACTCAAAAGGGATGAAGCAAAAACTTGGTCTTATGGGGACGCTATTGACGGGTGGGCGTTTGTTTATTCTGGATGAGCCAATGAGCGGGCTTGACCCCATGGCACGGTCATTGGTGAAAAATATGATCCAAAATATGCGAGGTAAGCATAATACAATATTTTTAAGTTCCCATATATTGGCGGATATGGAGGAGATTTGTGATCGCGTTGCCGTTTTGCATAAGGGCAAAATACGGTTTGTTGGCGCGCCTAATGAATTAAAAGAAACAACTCATACAGATAATTTAGAGCGGGCTTTCCTTGATTATATTGAGAATTAGTATGCTGTGTGCTATGTTTCTTTAAGAATCATTTCTTTGATTCGTTATTCCTTATATTGTGCGTTCGCATAGTAATTGTCTGAAAGTAATGAGTATGTTTATGTGTCATCGTCTTCCTTCTTATGTTGCGGTTTTATTTGGTTTTTTATTTTGTTTCGCTCTTATTGGGAGTGTTCATGCTCAAGAAAATGAGCCGCTTCTTATTGAAGATGTTGATGCAGAGGGAACTATCCCGAATTTGGGGGAGCTTAATACGGTTGATGTGGAAGTTGAAGTGGATTCTGTGGGGGGGATGAGTTCTATATCGGCGCCGTCTGTTATGGCAGAAAATATCGATGAAGATTTATTCTTTGATGCGGCGGATATTGTTCCGCAAGGTGAAATGGCAAGGCAGGGGCCTGTGCCTGTGAACCCGTCAACGCAGCCTGCGTCGAAGTTTGTTACAGTAACGAAAAATAAAAGTGCAAATAGTGTTGATGCGAAATATGTTGCGGCGGAGCGTGCGATGGCTTTGGGGCGTTATGATTCCGCGTTGACTATTTTGGATGCTTTGTATGAAAAAAACTCTGGTAACGCTCGTGTCGTTATGGGGCGTGCAACAACTTTGCAGAAGCTTGGCCGTTTTGATGAAGCGATGCAGATGTATGAAAAACTGGCGGATATTGAGCCGCGTAATATTGATGTTCAGGTGAACATGCTGGGGCTTTTAAGCACGCGTTATCCGTCAGTTGCACTTCGTCGATTAATGGAGCTTCATAATAATAACAAAAGCCATGTTGGAGTGACTGCTCAGTTGGCGGTTGCGTATGCGCAGGCTGGTGATACTCAGTCTGCTTTAAGTTATTTGGGGGCGGCAGCAGGTATGGAGCCGCGTAATGCTAATCATTTGTTTAATATGGCAGTTATTGCGGATCGCGCAGGATATAAAGATGACGCTGTGAAATATTATGAGAAGGCGCTTGAGGTTGATACAATTCATGGTGCAGGGCGCAGTATTCCCCGTGATTCTGTTTATCAGCGTTTGGCACAAATACGATAGCCGTTTCAATGGCAGTGATTGAGTTTTCGCTTGTTCTTATCCTCGGCTTATTACTAGGCAGTTTTTCTACAGCCTTAATATATAGAGTTCCACGAAATTTATCTTGGGGGGCAGTTCGCTCTGCTTGTCCGTCATGTAAAAAGCCTCTTGGTGCTTTGCAGCTTATTCCTGTTTTTTCATGGGTTTTATCACGCGGGAAATGCTGTTATTGCAGTGTTAAAATATCTGCGCGCTATCCGATTATAGAAGTTTCATCTGTGCTTATCTGTATCGGGGCATATTTAATCTTTGGTTTTGGGGCTGAACTCGTGTTTGTTACTTTGGCGGTTCCATTTTTATTATCTCTTCTTGTTATTGATATTGAGCGAATGATTTTACCGAATGAGCTTGTCTTTATTTTATTGGTTATTGGGATTGTACGGTTATTTTATTTTTCTATTCACGATGTTTTTGCAAGCCCGTCTGATTTATTTGTTCCTTATATTGGCGGGGCGGTGGTGTTTTCTTTTGTTTCGTGGGGGATTGGTTTTGTTATGACCCGTGTTTTAAAGAAGAATGCTCTTGGGTTTGGGGATGTTAAGTTTTTTCTTGTGTCGGGTATCTGGCTTGGATTGCCTGCATTGCCGTACTTCATGGTTTTATCGGGTGTGATCGGTGTTATGTCATCGTTGATTTGGCGTGTTGTTACTGGTTCTGAAAAATTTCCTTTTGGCCCGGCGTTAATTTTATCTTTTTATATTTTGCTTCTTTATCAAGGTTCGCTATTATAAATTTATTAAAATGTATACGTTACATTTATATTCTTTGAGTAATATTGCTTTCGCATTTCTTAATCTTCAGGAGTACCGCTTTGGACTTAACTCAACTTCTTGTTTTTACATTACAAAATAATGCATCTGATCTTCATTTGAGCTCTGGCAACCCTCCTGTTATTCGTGTGAATGGTGGAATGAAGCGTGTTAAGGCTGATGCTTTGGGCAGTGATGACATTCGCACAATGCTTTATTCTGTTATGACGGAAGAGCAGCGGGCCGAATATGAGAAGAATATGGAGCTTGATTTTGCGATTACGCTTAGTGAAAAGGCGCGTTTTCGTGTGAATGGGTTTACAACTCGTTTGGGCGCGGCAGCGGTTTTTCGTACTATTCCCACTGAAATTCCAACGATGGAGCAGCTTGACCTGCCTCCTGTGATGAAGCGATTTGCGGAGCTTGAAAAAGGTTTGGTTCTTGTTACTGGTCCGACGGGTAGTGGTAAATCGACGACTCTTGCTTCGATGATTAATCATATTAACCTACATCATGCAAAACATATCCTAACGGTTGAGGATCCTGTTGAATTTTTTCACCACTCCAAAAAATCTTTGATTAATCACCGTGAGGTTGGACAAGATACGAAGTCATTTTCACGTGCGTTGAAAAGCGCACTTCGTGAAGATCCCGATGTGATTTTGGTTGGGGAGATGCGTGATCATGAAACTATATCCTTGGCGTTGACTGCTGCGGAGACGGGGCATTTGGTTTTTGGCACGTTGCATGCGAATTCTGCATCAAAAACGATTGATCGTATTATTGATGTGTTCCCAACGGGGGATAAGGAGATGGTTCGCGCTATGCTTTCCAGTTCTATCCAAGGGGTGGTTGCACAGACATTGTTGAAACGCGCGGAAGGTGGGCGTGTTGGTGCGTTTGAAATTTTGGTTGGGACGAATGCGGTTCGCAACCTTATTCGCGAAAATCAAATTCCGCAGATGTATTCGATGATGCAGACCGGATCTCGTTATGGAATGATCACGATGGAAGATGCGATTGGCGATCTTAGAGATGCGGGAATTATTGATAAAGATGAGGCGCATAGGGCGTTGTTGAAGACATCGGATGAATCAGATGATGGTGATGATCATGAATCTGGTTATGCATCGGGCTCGGTTGGCGGAGGGAAAATGGGTGATTCTGGTTCCTCGTCTTCTGGCGGCGGAAGTGGCGAGGGGTATTCATTTTGAGTCAGGCACCTTTAATATTCAGCTATCTTCAGAAGATGAACGAGCATGAAGCGAGTGATATGTATCTGACTGTTGGTCAGCCAGCGACGTTGCGTGGTGATAAGGAACTTATAACATTATCGCAAGATGAGCTTACCCCTGATTCGTTAGAGGAGATTCTGAATTCTATTTTAACATCACGTCAGCGTCGAGATTTTGACGCGCATATGGAGCTTAATACGTCTCTTGATATGGGGCAGCATGGGCGTTACCGTGTGAATGTTTTGCGTCAACGTCAATTTCCTGCGTTGGTTATCCGCCGAATTGTTTCGGATATTCCCAGTTTTGATGAGCTTCGTTTACCGCCTATTCTTGAAACGCTGGCAATGGAAAAACGTGGATTGATTCTTGTGACGGGAATGACGGGGTCAGGAAAGTCAACGACATTGGCGTCTATGATTGATCAGCGTAATAAAAATAGTTCTGGGCATATTATTACGATTGAAGATCCTATTGAGTTTTTTCATGATCATAAGGGGTGTGTTGTTACGCAACGTGAGATTGGTGTTGATACGGAAAGTTTCGCGGTAGCAATGAAAAACTCTTTGCGTCAGCGTCCCGATGTTATTTTGGTGGGCGAGGTTCGTGATCGTGAGGTTATGGAGCAAGCGTTGTCCATTGCGGAAACGGGACATTTATGCCTGGCAACCATTCACACGAATAACTCTTATCAAGCGATTGAGCGTATTGTGAACTTGTTTCCCGAAGATTATCACAATCAAATTCGTTTGAACTTATCAATGAATCTTAAGGGGATTATTTCACAGCGTCTATTGCCAGCGATTAATGGTGGTTTGGCGCCAGCGATTGAGGTGATGATTAATCAGGGTTTGGTGCGTGAGCTTATCCTTAAAGGTGATATTGGGAAAATCCATGATGTTATGGAGCAAAATAACTCTATTGGAATGTCTACGTTTGATCAGTCATTGATGAATTTATTTGTTGATGGTTCTATTTCTGAAGATACGGCAATTACAAATTCTGATAAGCCGTCTGATATGAAAATTAAAGTTCAAAAAGCCAAGCTTATTCAAAGTTCCAGAGGAGGCTCGGTTGATGCGCTTCATTCTATCGACACATCTAGAATTTCTTTCAGTGAATAAAATATCTAAAAAATGTTATGCACAGCTGTTATGGGCAGAAAAACAAAAGAGGTGATGATTTTATCTGGTTTTTTGTTCTATAATTCAAAAGAGATTCGTCCTTGGGCATATTCATGTCGGTTTTTCATTTGTTAGAGTTTTCGGAGTTTTTATTGTCATGTCATCTGATTTAATCAAAGCGGTTTTTGTGAAAAAAGGTTTTAGGGTTTTACTTGCCTTTGCGTGTGTATTTTCGTTGTCTGCATGTGACCTTGCCAAAAATTATACAAAGCCTGATCGTGCGGCAGATATAGAAATACAAGACTTTCGTGATGGTTTAGCGGATCGGTTGCCTGAAGTTGATGAGAATAAGGCGTCGTCTGAAATTGCGTCTATTCCAGAATTACAGCCATATGTATCAATGACGTCTTCATCAATAGAGGCGATGCCGTTGGTATCCGTTTCTGTTAATCAATCTGTGCCAATAAAGGATATTTTATATGAGTTGGCGCAGCAGGCGGAATACGATATTGAGCTTGATCCCAATATACGTGGATCAATTATTTTTACGGCGCGTAATAAGCCATTTGATATGGTTGTGAAGCGTATATCTGAAATTTCAGGGCTTCGCTATAAATTTGAAGATTCGTTCCTTCGTGTGGAAGTTGATAAGCCTTATAACAAGACTTATAAAATCGATTATTTGAGCTTTATTCGCTCTAATCAGGGGGCTGTTAGTTCCGCTGTTTCTGTTGTCTCGGGTGAGGGGGCTGATACGGGGTCTAGTTATTCTGCTACATCTGATAGTGTTTCCGATTTCTGGGGTGAACTTGAGGCTAATATGGCTCAAATTTTGGGTGGCGCTTCGCAGACTTTGAAAACCAATAGAGACCCACGTATTACTGCGGTTGAGCAGAATCCTGAAATTGCAGCAGTATCGCCGCAACAGGGCGCGGGCGGTGTTCAAGTGCAACCACCTGAAGCGGTTCTTCGTGTTGAGTCTTTGCCCGTTGATGATGCTGATACTGCTCCTTCTATGGGGGCGGAAGAAAGTGGAAACGGCTATACATTTAGCTTGAATAAGCAAGCGGGTATGATCAATGTATATGCCAATGAATATACACAAAAAGAAATTGATGCGTATCTCTCTAGCTTACGAAAATCTGTGACCTCCCAAGTGCTTGTTGAGGCGAAGGTTTTTGAAGTTTCCCTTTATGATGAATATATTAATGGAATTGAGTGGGGTGCTATTACGAATGATAATAAAGGGATCGTTAGATTTCTTGAGGGCGTGAGTGGATCGATTGGTGATATTACGGCTCCTGGTGGTGATATTGCGACTATTTCGAATTTTGGAGTGGGGTATCTTGGTGGTGAGGTTAGTGCATTTATTGAAGCTATATCAGGTTTTGGTACTGTTCGGGCGTTGGCTAGCCCTCGATTGACTGTTATGAATAATCAATCTGCCGTTCTGAATGTTGCAACCAATCGTGTGTTTTTTGAAATTGATCTTGATCGTGAGACAGATGATGATACTGGTGATGTGACACTTGAGATAGATTCCGAAATTAAAAGCGTACCAGAAGGTGTTTTGATTAATGTTCAACCTTCTATTAATCTTGAGAATAAAACAATATCTATGTTTATTCGTCCAACGGTGACGCGCATTGTTGGAACGGTTAGTGATCCGTCTGTGCAGTTTGTTGCGGGCGATACAGGAATTGTTTCTGAAATTCCAGAGGTTAATGTTCAGGAAATTGATACTGTTGTTAAGGTGAATTCTGGTCAGCCGATTGTTATGGGTGGTTTGTTACAGGATCGTGCCGTTGCGAATAATGAAAATATTCCAGTCGTTGGTGAAATTCCTTTATTTGGGTCATTATTCCGTAAACAAAAAGACCTTGTAAGCAAGACTGAACTTGTTGTGTTCTTGAAAGCGACATTGATTGAGGACGGGAATGATACAATTCACAATACTGATCGTGACTTGTATAAGGCATTTTCGGGAGACCGTCGTCCGTTGAAAATGTAATGGATTTGAGCGGGTATTATTTTTGTGTTGAATCTTCCTTTAATTAAATATGCGTTAATGGCGGCTATGCGTGACAAGCTTGTATTATCCATGCTTGTCATGTTTGCTCTTGGGGCGTGCTTATCTTTATTCTTTGGAAGCTCTGCTGTCATAGAGAAAGACCAATTTACACTGGTTTTTACGGCTGGCTCACTGCGTATTCTATCTGTTATGGGGCTGTGCCTGTTTGTGATTTTTTTTATACGTAGATCATTTGATGGGAAGGATATTGAGTTTTTGCTCTCTCGGCCAGTTGGCCGTATTCATCTTATTCTTTCGTATTTTGTCGCATTTTCAATATTGTGTTTTATTATGAGTTTTGCCGTTGGTTTATGTCTTTATGCCGTTTCGCCGCATTTATTTTCTCAGGCACATTTGATATGGCTGCTTAGTATATTGGTTGAGAATATTATTATGGTCAGTGCTGCGTTGTTTTTCTCAATGTATATTTCGAGCGCGGCTAGTGCAGCTATGGTGACTTTTGGTTTTTATGCATTGGCTCGGATGATGGGGCAGTTGATAGGGATTATAGATTCATCACTGATTGATAGTGGCGGTGGTTTGTCTATGGCTCTTCAACTTGTTTCTGTTGTGACGCCGCGGCTTGATTTGTTAGGGCAGTCATCGTGGCTTCTTTATGGTGTTCCTTATGATGGTTTTGGAATGATGCAAATTATAGGGCAGGGTGTTGTTTTTTGCTCTTTGGTTCTTTGCGCGGCTTGTTATGATTTTTCGCGGCGCGCTTTTTAAGGTGAAAGCACGTTTATGAAATATTCGCGGCATATATTTTATATTCAAATCATTATGGCGATATGTTTGTCATTTAATATTTTGTATTGGTTTTCTGTGCGGGATGTTCGGGCGAAATGGGGAAATGTGCCACCGGCACCTGATACTAAGTTTATTGGTGCTATGGGGCTTGGGGATGCCTCATTGGCGTATCGATTAAATGCGATTATGATCCAGAATTTTGGCGATACGGGGGGGCGTTATACGCCACTTAAGGATTATGATTACGATAGATTATCCAAGTGGTTTTTCTTGCAAGATAAGCTTGACCCGCGATCTAACTTTATTCCCTATCTGGCGGCGTATTATTTTAGCGGCGTTCAAGAGCCAGATAAATTTTACCCTGTGCTTGATTATTTGGAAATGGTTGGAGCACGGAGTGGAGGTGAGAATTGGCGGTGGTTGGCGCAGGCTGTGTATGTTTCGCGCTTTGTTATGGATGATTTGGATAAGGCGTTGGAATTGGCGAAAAAACTTGCGGATACTGCGCCAGATGATGCGCCGGCCTGGGTGCGGCAGATGCCTGTTTTTGTGATGAAGGCGAGTGGAGATAAAGAGGCGGCTTATGCGCTTATGCTTGAGATTTTGAAATCCAATGTTGAAAAAATGCACCCCAGTGAAGTTAATGCCGCGCGCGCTTATATTTGTGATCAAATTTTGACAGAAAATCAAAAGGCGAAAGATCCATTATGCGAAGGTGTATATTAATAGTATTTGCATAGTGGTTTATATGGCCTAAAATGTTGGTGAATAATAAAGGGTCGTGTTTTTATAGATGGAAAATTTACGTTTTACATTTTCCGAGGTTTTATCATTAATTGGTGTTTTCCAATGTGTGTACGTTATTGTGCATGTGTTTTTCCGTGCGGGTAATGTGCGGCAGGTTATTTTACCGGCACTGTTCTTTTTTACATTATCGGTGGCGTTTTTTGGTGATTTGGCGCGGGGGTATGTTTCTGAATTATTTTCCTATTATGAGGTTATGAGCTGGGTCGCGTGGACGATGATTATCCCGCTTAGTGTTTTGCTTATTATTCAGATGGCGCAGATTAAAAAAATCCCGTCCGTTTTAAACTGGTTGGTTTTACTTGTTGTTCCCTTGGCGTTGATTGGTTCGTATTCTTTGACATCAAGCCTATATGGTGAATGTGATGGGTATGTTGGCGTTTGCCCGCCGCTTATAGATTGGCTTAATGTTTCTACCGTGGTTGCGGGGGCGGTTGCGTTGCTTGTGATATGGGCGCGGCGTGGCTTGTTTGCGGGGATATTGGATCAGCCGGCAGGGAGGGAGCGCTATTGGCTTATCTTAGCGCTGATTATCGTTAATGTTGCGTTTTTGATTTTTACGGCGTTTTTAACAACGGGGTATACTTTGAATTTTGACCCTATATTGATGCGTACGGTTTTAGGACTTGGTTTTGTGTATTTGGTTTCGACCAGTATGTTTCGGATATATCCCAGTGCATTATTCACGGATGTTAAGCCCGTGCGTAAAGATTTTTTGGGGCAAGATGATCAGTCATTGATTGATGCGATTGAGCGTTTGATTGCGATGGATAAGGTTTATCATGAGCCGAGTTATTCCCGCAGTGATCTGGCGAAGGAGTTGAATGTGCCTGAGGCGAGTATATCGCGAATTATTAATCTTCATTATAAGAAGTCCTTTCCGAAGCTTTTGAATGAACACCGTGTTGAGGATGCCAAGCGATTATTGCTTGATACAGATGCGGAGATGGGGGTGATTGCAACGGAAGTTGGGTTTAATTCCATGACATCATTTAATCGGGCATTTAAAGAGTGTGCCAAACAAAGCCCGAGCAGTTACCGCAATAATATGATTAAGTAAATCTTAACAGAAACACGCACTTTGACCGTTTTGTTTTTGTGATTGACCAGTTTGTCAATGTGGCCAAAATACTCATTTTCTTAATCTCAAATTTAATAAAAAAACCCATTCTTATAGATATTGGGACTGTTAAAGAAGAGAAAAGGCGTGTATGATTCGCGAGTGCTGTCCAGCACGTTCTTACTATTCTTAAACTTAATAACAAATTTTTACAGATCTTTTGAAGGAGATTACAAAATGAAAACACGTATGTATGATGCTGCGCGTTCTGAACAGGGTTTTACTCTGGTTGAGCTAGCGGTTGTGATGATTATTATTGGCCTTTTGGTTGGTGGTATTCTTAAAGGACAAGAAATGATTGCGAATGCACAGGTAACATCAACTGTGGCGCAGCTTAAAGCGATTGATGCTGCAACAGGCACATTCCGTGATGTTTTTGATGCATTCCCAGGTGATATGTTGGCGGCAAATACTCGTCTTCCAAACTGTGGTGCTGCTGCTTGTGTTGCAGGAAATGGTAATAACCAATTAGCAACAACTTCGTTGGTTGGTACTGGGGAGAATTTGAATTTTTTCCCGCATTTACAGGCGGCTGAATTGGTTACGAATGTGAATGCAACTGGTTATATGGATGCTGATATTGCCGCGAATGAGATTGTTCCAGGGTATACTGCTGGTGGTGCTTATGGTCTGCTCGCAGCTGCGCGTGCGGGGCATTACTTGACTGTTTCTACATCTGGTACACCAGGTGGTCAAAACCTCAAGCCTCTTGATGCGGCACGTATGGATCGTAAGATTGATGATGGTGATCCAACGACTGGTTCTGCTGGTGGTGTCGGTCCTGCGGCTTGTGGCACTGCGGCTGCTGGATATATTGAGAGAACATCAACTGCAGTGTGTGGGTTCTCAGTTCGTATCCAAGGATAAGATTATTACTTAGTTAGAATTGGAAAGAGCCAGAAATTTCTGGCTCTTTTTTTGTTTTTTGTATGGGGAGCGTTACTTCTTCGACACTTTATCAACGATTTCCTTTAGGCCGCCAAGCATATCAAGTGGGATGGGCAGGATAATCGTGTTGCCCTTTGCATTTGTGAATTCGGCCATTGTACCAAGATATCTGAGTTGCATCGTTTCGGGGCGGCGTGCGAGAATGGCAGCGGCTTCATCTAGTTTCTCTGATGCTTGTAATTCACCTTCGGCATTGATGACTTTTGCGCGGCGTTCACGCTCTGCTTCGGCTTGTTTTGCGATGGCGCGCACCATGGTTGGGTCTATATCTACATTTTTGATTTCAACATTGGTAACCTTAATGCCCCATCCTTCGGTTTGTTGATCGAGGATGACTTGCACATCATTATTGAGTTTTTCACGATGAGAGAGCATTTCGTCAAGGTCATGTTTTCCAAGAACAGAGCGCATTGTTGTTTGCGCCAGTTGGCTTGTCGCCATGATGAAGTCTTCGACCTTGTTGACGGCGCTGCCTGGGTCTACGACACGGTAATATAGAACCGCATTGACCTTGACCGACACGTTGTCTTTGGAAATAACGTCTTGCGGGGGGATGTCCACGGTGCGGATACGCATATCAACAACCAGTACACGTTGCAAAACGGGGAAGATGATTTGCACGCCTGGGCCACGGTTGCTTGTATAGCGTCCAAGTGTATAAATGACGCCGCGTTCATATTCTTGAATAATACGGATGGATGAAAAAAGTACGATGACGATGAATAAAAGTAGGGGTATTAAAAACTCCATAGTTTTCTCCTGTTTTTTTTAAGTTATGTTGTGATTATGAGGTTTAGTTTGTCGACGCTTTCTATGCGTACATCCTCATGTTCGTTTAATTCCATTTCGGTTTTTGATATGGCGTTCCATATCTCACCTTCATAGCGGACGCTGCCTTTTTTCGCGTTCCAGCTTATGACTGTGGCCTTTTGCCCGATCATACTTTCCGTGCCAGAGGATTGTTTGGTGCGTTTGATTTTTAGATAAACCATGATGACAATTCCAAGTACGAGGAATTCGGCAAAGGCGATTCCGAAAAGGAGAGGCCAGCCTATATCTATGCCAAACATAGTATTGCTCCCCATATGTAGGGTATAGCCCGCGTAAAGTGCGAGGAGGCCATTTATTGTGAGAAGGCCGAGGGATACAACGCCGATTTCCGCAATGAGTAACATTGCCCCTGCGATGTATAAAGATGTGTATGCACTTTCGAGGCTTATGATCCCCAGAAAATGTAACAATAGGATCAGGCTTGCGATCATAATGCCCCTTTCATCAAAATAATTATTTTGTAAGTGCGGCGATTATTGCATCTCCCATTTCAGATGTCGAGACTTGCGTGCAACCATCGGCCATTATGTCGGGGGTTCTTGTGCCGCTATTAAGCACAGCTTGAACGGCAGCCTCGATTTTATCGGCGAGTGTGCCTTGATCAAAAGAATATCTCAGGCACATTGCGAAGCTTAGGATTGTGGCGAGGGGGTTGGCTTTTCCTTGACCTGCAATATCAGGGGCAGAGCCGTGGACAGGCTCATATAATGCGGTGTTCTTATCCGCGCCGAGCGATGCGGAGGGGAGCATACCGAGTGAGCCAGTGAGCATAGCGGCGGCATCTGATAGTATATCGCCGAATAAATTATCGGTGACAATAACGTCAAATTGTGATGGATTGCGGAGGAGTTGCATTGCGCAGTTATCGGCGTACATGTGTTCTAACGTGACATCTCTATATTCTTTTGCATGTAGGGCGGTGACGTCTTCGCGCCAGAGTTTTCCGCTTTCCATGACGTTGGCTTTTTCGCAAGAATGCACTTTATTGCCGCGTTTTCTAGCGAGTTCGAAGGCGACGCGGGCGACGCGCTCTATCTCTGCTGTGGTGTAGGTTTGTGTGTTGAAGCCACGGCGCTGTCCATTGCCGAGGTCTTCTATGCCGCGTGGTTCACCAAAATATACGCCGCCTGTTAGCTCGCGCACGATTAAGATGTCAAGGCCGCGAACGATTTCAGGTTTGAGGGTTGATGCGTCAATGAGCGCGTCAAACACGAGAGCAGGGCGTAGATTGGCGAATAAATCTAGCTCTTTACGAAGGCGGAGCAAGCCAGCCTCTGGGCGTTTGTTATAATCAACACCATCCCATTTCGGGCCACCGACTGACCCCATTAAAATGGCATCGGCGTTGCGGCATGATTCAAGGGTTGAGTCTGCGAGTGGTATGCCGTATTCGTCATATGCTTGTCCGCCGATTTTGTCTTCTATCGTGTTGATTGTGATATCGGTGTTGTCATTGACCCAGTTGATGAGCTTTATAGCTTCGTTCATAATCTCGGGGCCGATGCCATCACCTGGAAGTATTTGAAGGGTGTATGTGGTCATATTGTTAAATCCAGCTTTGTGTTGTTTTGCGTTTTTCTTCGAAGTTTGTAATGGCAGCATCTTTTTGCAAGGTGAGGCCGATATCGTCAAGCCCGTTTAGGAGGCAGTGCTTTCGAAATTCATCCACATCAAAGGTGAAGCTGAATTTATTCCCGCGCGTAATGGTTTGTTTTTCAAGGTCAATTTCGATCAGGGCGTCGGGGTGTTCGTTTGCCTCTTGCATAAGTTGATTCACTTGTTCTTTTGGTAAAACAATGGGTAATATGCCGTTTTTAAAGCTATTGTTGAAGAATATATCGGCGAATGATGGGGCAATGACGCAGCGAAAACCCATATCCAGAATTGCCCATGGCGCGTGTTCTCTGGATGAGCCACAGCCGAAATTTTCGCCAGTGATTAAGATTTCTGCACCCTTATATTCGGGTTTATTGAGGGGGAATTCGGGGTTTTCTTCGCCGTTATCATCGTAACGTAAATTGTAAAATGCACTAATGCCAAGGCCAGTGCGTTTAACCGTTTTCAGAAATTGTTTTGGGATAATGATATCTGTATCAATGTTAATCATATCCAGTGGCGCGGCGCGGGCATTTAATTTTGTGAAAGCGTCCATTATTTCCTCTATTGGTTTTGTTGGTTTTTATACTCAATCATCTTCATTTCTGCAAATGCTTCGAAGAGTTCCATGTCAAAAATTTCTGCGCCTTTTTCATCGCGCATACGTTTCAGGACGGAGGGGATTGAAATATCACGATCGGCGAAATGGGGACGCCAAATTCTCCATCCGTCAAAGGCCTCTACTATGGCGGCGAGGCGGACAGGTTTGGAGAGCTTATCAACAGGGATTTCGTGTGTTCCTTTTCCGTCCATTTGTTCATGGTGATAGGCCATGATGTCTATCATCAAATCCTTAAATGGGTGGGTGATGTCGGGGAAATATTCTTGCACTATTTGCGCGCCGAGAAGGGTGTGTGTGCGGCGGAATTTTTTGAGGTTATCTGTTGGTTTTTCTTCCTTGTCCCATAGGTCAAGCGGGAGGTTCTTTTTCCCTATATCATGGGGAAGTATTGCCCAATACATATTATTTGCCACCGTTTTACCAAGCTCCATGTGAAGGCAGGTTTTACGTATATTATTTGCAACGCGCGCGGCGTGTTCGTGGAAGATATAGGTTATGCCTTCGGGGCGTTGCTCATCATATTGTTTAAGCTCTTGTAACTCATTTTCGATAAAGGGTTTGAAAACATCCTGACACAATGTGTCTGTTTCAAAGTCAAAATAATCAGGCCAATCGTGGGTTTTATAACTCTCTGACATCGGTTAATTTTCCTGTGATTGCGGCGGCGGCGGCCATTGCGGGGGAAACGAGATGTGTTCGCCCACCGCGTCCTTGACGGCCTTCGAAATTACGGTTGGACGTGGAGGCGCAGCGTTCACCTGGTTTTAATTGGTCAGGGTTCATGCCAAGGCACATAGAGCAGCCGGGCTCACGCCAATCGAAACCTGCCTCAATTAATATGTCGGCGATTCCTTCTTCTTCGGCCATTGCCTTGACCAGACCTGAACCTGGGACGACCATGGCTTCAACCGTTTCTATGACTTTTTTTCCCTTGGCTATGGCGGCGACGGCGCGTAAATCTTCTATTCTTGCATTGGTGCAAGAGCCGATAAAGACCTTATCAATTGTGATATCTGTGATTTTCGTTCCTGCGGTGAGCCCCATATAATCAAGCATACGTTTGACGGAGGTTTGTTTATTTGTGTCGCTAAAATCTTCGGGAGCGGGGACAAAGCCTGTTATTTGCACAACATCTTCGGGGGTTGTACCCCATGTTACTGTTGGGGCAATATCTTCGGCTTTTAGAGTGATGTCTTTATCGTAGATTGCCCCGTTATCGGAGAATAATGTTTTCCAATAGGTGACGGCACGATCAAATTCTTCGCCCTTTGGTGCCATTGGGCGGCCTTTGACGTAGTTGTATGTTGTTTCATCTGGCGCGATGAGCCCTGCGCGTGCGCCGCCTTCAATCGCCATATTACAGACCGTCATGCGGCCTTCCATGGACAGGTTTTTCATTGCCTCTCCTGCGAATTCTATGACATATCCTGTGCCGCCAGCGGTTCCAATTTCACCAATAATGGCGAGGATCATGTCTTTGGCCGTTACGCCATCGGGTAGGGTGCCGTCAACTGTGATACGCATGTTTTTGGATGGTTTTTGGATCAGAGTTTGCGTGGCCAGAACGTGTTCAACCTCGCTTGTTCCTATACCAAAGGCTAGCGCGCCGAATGCGCCGTGGGTGGAGGTGTGGCTATCGCCGCAAACAATCGTCATACCGGGTTGGGTGAAGCCTTGTTCTGGGCCAATAATATGCACGATCCCTTGGCGTTGATCGGTGAGGTCGAACAGTTTTACGCCGAATTCTTCGCAGTTTTGGCGGAGCGTGTCGACCTGAATTTTGCTGTCTGGCTCTTCAATCGGTTTGGAGCGGTCTGTTGTGGGGACGTTATGATCCATCACGGCGAGCGTGTTTTCGATTTTGCGTACGCTGCGCCCGCTCATCCGGAGGCCTTCAAAAGCCTGAGGGGAGGTGACCTCGTGTACCAAATGGCGATCAATATAGATCAGGCATGTGCCATCCTCACCCGTTTCAATAACGTGATCGTCCCATATTTTTTGGTAAAGAGTGCGCGGTGCCATGTGAAGAGCCTTGTAATTTTATTATTATCAGTGTCATAGGGTATAATATTTTCCTATGGTTTTGTCGAGATATGGTAAGAATTTATTTGATTTTTTAGGGTAATATAGGGCATAGTGTAAAAAATAAATAATTTATGGGTGATATTAAAATGGCAGATGTAGAATTAATTCCAAATATACAGTCGAAATTTGCAGATAGCGTTGGAAACAATGATGGTATTGTTGAGCTTGAGTATAATATAGAGCGGGTCTCTATTGTGCTTCAACAGACAGAAAAAGGTTGTCTTGTTCATGAGCCTGTTGGTGTCTTTAGTGGCGAGGGAACAGGTAATATAAAAAGTGATGCTGTGAAATATTATTCTAATGAAGACTTCGCGGATAAAATTGGTGATAATTTTGTAACTCTTAAGCAGTATACGAATGATATGAAGGGCATGGAAGCGGGTAGTGTTGTGAATGACACATTTCTTTTGACGGAAGATCTTGATATTATGAAGGATCGTTTGACAGAAGTTGGCCGTGATATGGCTATATATCAGAATAACCTTTCTGAAAAAATTCAGGATTTACAACAAAGGTCCCCTTTAGAAGGCCAGAATTTATAAGTAATTAACTTTTCTTAAACTCCTTTCGCTTACACTTTGATTGTGCGTTGCAATAGCGTACGAATTATGAGCAGAGGGGTTTTTTTATGGCACATATTTCTATTGAACAAAGCGGCGTTGGTGCTCAATACACTGCGCTTGATACTCAGGACATTGTTATTGAGCTTGACGATGCGTCTTATGCGAAGGCAGAACGTGTTATGTTTAATCCTGATACGAATGCAATTCATGCGGTGATGCATGAGGGGGTGTTTTTTATTGGCACAGTTCCGCAGGATTGGGCGAATAAAATTTGTGAGAGTAAAAAAGTTATATTAAGTGCACAGCATTATTCAGGCGCGGTGTTGCGTTTGAATGCGGATGTTGTTTGTGTCAACTAAATTAAGGGGAATATCTATGAGTTTATCAAATGTGTTTACAGCGAAAACGGTTGATCCAGTTTTTGCGAGCGGCGGTTTTGCCGTGACGCCAATATTGCGAGAGCCTGATGGAGACGAGCCTATTGTGGCTTAGGTCAAGATAAGTAAAAAGCCCTTAAGTTAAGGGCTTTTATTTTGTTCTCATGATGTTTATTGAGATTATTCAGAAGATTTTTTAGCTTTAGCTTCTTTTTTTGCTGCTTTTTTAGCGGCTGCAACTTCTTCGCGTGATTGAATGCTATGGCCTGTTGTACGCTCAGAAATACGTGCTGCTTTACCGCGAAGATCGCGAAGGTAATAAAGTTTTGCGCGACGAACAGATCCGCGACGAACGAGTTCGATTGAGTCAACGCGGCTGCTCCAAAGTGGGAATACACGTTCAACGCCTTCGCCATAGCTGATTTTACGGACAGTGAAGCTTTCGTTGATGCCGCCGCCTTCGCGGGCAATACAGATGCCTTCATAAGCCTGAATACGCTCACGCGTGCCTTCTTTAACCTTTACATTAACTTTTAATGTGTCGCCTGGGCTAAAGTTTGGAATTTCTTTTGTTCCTTGAAGCTTGTCTAACTGCTTCTCTTCAAATTTTTGTAGTATATTCATGGCCTTATAACCTTTTCTTTATCCTTTATCAGAACCCGATTTCGAATATACTCAACCATTTGAGGATACCGGCGGTTCAATTATCTTTTTGATGGATTTCATCAAGTTGCGCTTTGTATATAGAAAAACAGGGCGGAAAACAAGCTATTTTTTTGTTTTTTGGTGGGTTTCGTATAGGTCTGGGCGGCGTTGACTGGTAAGGGTTTGCGATTGTTCTTCTCGCCATTTTTTGATGTTTTTATGGTGGCCTGAGCGCAGGATATCTGGAACGGTGTGTTCTGTACCATTTGCATCCGTCCACTGTGCGGGTTTTGTGTAATGCGGGTATTCTAAAAGTCCATTGGAGAAGCTTTCCTCATCAGGCGTTGCACTGTTTCCCATGACGCCATCGAGCAAACGAATGCATGCATCCATCAGGATGATTGCGGCTTGCTCACCGCCTGAGAGAACATAGTCGCCAATGCTTATTTCCTCAACATCGTGAGCATCAAGAAATCTTTGATCGACGCCTTCATATCGTCCACATAGGATTGTGAGGGTTTCTTCCTTTGTCAGTTCTTTGACAAGGCTTTGTGTGAGTGGTTTTCCGCGGGGGCTCATATAGATTTTACGGCCTTGTTTTTGGCAGGATAGAAGGGCATTTTCAAGGATATCTGCGCGCATGACCATGCCTGCACCACCGCCAAATGGTGTGTCGTCTACGGCTTTATGTGTTCCTTCACCAAATTCACGTATATCGATAGTTTTGTATGACCAGAGGCCTTTGTCGAGGGCTCTACCGCTCAAAGACATGCCGAGGGTTCCCGGAAACATATCGGGGAAAAGAGTGAGTATATTAACGTGCCAAGTCATGGGGGGCAGGGTACTCTTTCAGGTCGTAATTGTCATGGTTTTTTTCAAGGCCTGCGGCGGCTGCTTTGTCTGCTATAATTGTAAATTGTTCTTCTTTGATCCGGCAAAGGCTTCCTGGAGCTTGGTTTGTAATTGGTCCATTTAGGATTTCGGCGAGTGCGTTTTCTTTATGTTTGCCATTAACCAGCATTAAAATATGAGTTTGATCTGTGCCTAACAGCTCTTTCGGGCCGACAGTTATGCCATGGCTTATTTCACCGTTTTCATCGCCATTATTTTGTTGTTGGCGGGTTTGTTGCGTGAATTTCACGATGCGGGCGTGGTCATTTATTGTGGTGCCCCGCTGATTAAATGCGATATGGCAGTCATGTGCGCCTAAACCGAGAACAACAATCTGGGGAGGGTGAGTGTCGAAATTGTATTGGAGAGTCTCTATTTCTTTTTCCTGATCCATGTTTTTACCGTTTATCAGGATGCGGTTTTCATCGGGAATGCCCAGTTGGTTGGCGAATATGGAGAGTTCTTGGGCGTATTGATTTGTGTGAAGTGTTTCATCCATTTGCATTAAGGTTAAATTATGCCAAATGTTTGTAAGCTCTCCAACATTGTTTGCAAAAACGTGCTTATTTTTATTGGCGATAATATATTTTTTTACTTCGTTTACCGTGTTGCCCGTTGGGAAAACGATGGTGGATGTGTTGTCGTGTGACACGCTTAGGGTTTGGCGTGCGGTGGTAATGAGCTTTTCCGTTGCGGCTTTGCTAAAATCCAGTTCGTTTGCTACGAAAACCTGCGGTTTTTTGCTTTTGTTTATCATATGGTGTTTATATGGAATTTTATTGGAAAAGTCATGTTTTTTTATGGTTTGTGCGGGGGAGCTAATTTTACTCAATAATGAAATTTTCGGTGTTGCTAAGGGTGATGGTTTGATCGGTTAGGTTGACCTTTATTATGTATTCATCTTTAAAAGGTACAAAATAGCTTTGGCCTGATTTAGGCTTTATTTCGAGGAGCTCGCCCGCGCCAAAATTTTGTACGGAGAGAATTTTTCCGATAATTTCATCGTTGGTGTTGTAGGCGGTCAGGTTTTTTAAATCTTCGATGTAAAATTCGTTTTCGTTATCAATTTCGGGTAATGTTTCACGTGAAACATAAAGTGAACATTTGACGGTTTTCGCGGCATCTATTGATGTTATTCCATCAATTTGCGCGAGGATATATTTGCCCGCATTATTTTTGAGGGTAATATTAATCGTTTTATCGCCGTGTTCTTCAGTGAATATTTTCCCATTCAGCAATGACGTGTTGTCGCAATACGGCAAGATTTTGACCAGCCCCTTTACGCCATGCGTGCCTGCGATCTTACCGATGCAAATACGCTTGTTTTCTGGCGTTGTGGAGCTGGTCATATATTTTTATCCATTGAGTAAAGCGCTTATTCGGCGGCCTTTTCTTCTTCTGCGGGAGCTTCAGCTGGTGCAGGAGTGTCTGCTGCTTCTGCCTTTGCGGCTTCTTCAGCGTCTTTTGCTGCTTTTAGTTTTTCTGCTTTATCCGCGACTTTCATTTTTGTCTTTTCAGAGGCTTCTGATTTTGTCGGACGAACAGGTTGGGCGGGCATGTCAATAAGGCCAGCCTTTCCAAGGAATAACGCAACGCGCTCGGATGGAATTGCACCTTCGCCGAGCCAATATTTGATTCGGTCTTCGACAAGTTGCACGCGGTTTGCGTTTGCGTCGTCCAAAAGTGGGTTATATGTACCCAATTTTTCGATGTAACGGCCGTCACGTGGCATGCGTTTATCTGCAACGACGATACGATAGAATGGGCGTTTGTTACGTCCGCCACGAGATAGTCTGATTGATAGTGCCATTTTAGTTTCTCCTTTTAATACAAGCATTTAATTCAGATCATTGGGCATCCCATTGTATGGGGTGTCGGATGATATGAAGTTATCGTTTCTTTTTCTTTCTGTTTTTCTTTGTGCCGCCACGTGTTGGCATGCCGGGCATTCCGCCAGCGCCAAGTCCGGGGAGGCCGCCGCCCATTCCTGCGAGTGGATTACCGCCATCTGCAAATGGATTTGCGCCGAGCGGTGAAGCATTACTATCATCGCCAAGTTGATCCATTGCCGCGCCGAGATTTTCAGGATCCATGGATTGTGCCATCATTTCCATCTCGTCGGCTTTGCCGCCCATCATTTGTTTCATCATGCCCATCATTTGGCCTTTGCCCATTTTTTTCATTCTTTTCATCATGATTTGCATTTGTTTTTGCTGTTTGATGAGCATATTTATTTCTTGGACGGTTGTGCCAGACCCAGCCGCGATGCGTTTTTTACGTGAAGCGTTCATGAGGTCTGGCTTTGCGCGCTCTTTTGGGGTCATGGACAAGATGATGGCTTCTTGTTTTTTGATCATGCCGTCATTCATGCCTGCGGCGTCAAGTTGACTTGCCATACCACTGAGGCCTGGCATCATTTTAAGCATGGAGCCCATGCCGCCCATTTTTTTCATTTGGCGGATTTGGGAGAGGAGGTCAGTAAAATCGAATTGACCTTTTTTAAGTTTCTCTGCCATTTTTATGGCGTCTTCTTGGTCAACCGTTTCGGACGCGCGCTCGACCAAGGATACGATGTCACCCATACCAAGGATACGTCCCGCGAGGCGTTCAGGGTGGAATTGTTCTATTTCTGTCCATTTTTCGCCCGTACCAACAAGTTTAACGGGTTTTCCTGTGACTGCCTTCATAGACATGGCGGCGCCGCCGCGTGCATCACCGTCTACTCGGGTGAGCATGATACCGCTTAGGCCTACGCGTTCATCAAAAATTGTGGCGGTGTTGACCGCGTCTTGTCCTGTCATTGCATCGGCAACAAGAAGTGTTTCAACGGGTTTGGCGAAGTTTTTGATGTCTTCGACTTCTTGCATAAGCTCTTCGTCAATGGATAGGCGACCAGCTGTATCGAGCATGACAACGTCATAGCCTTCTTTACGGGCGGTATCCATGGCGCGCTTGGCGATATCGAGAGGTTTTTGACCTTCTATAATTGGGAGTGTTGCAATGCCTGTTTGCTCGCCAAGGATTCTAAGTTGTTCCTGCGCGGCGGGGCGATAAATATCGAGCGAGGCCATGAGCACTTTTTTCTTGTGCTTTTCGCTTAGCATTTTGGATATTTTGGCGGTGGAGGTTGTTTTACCAGAGCCTTGTAGGCCAACCATAAGATAAGCACATGGTGCAGTGGCAAATTGTAAATCTGCCGTTTCGCTGCCGAGCATTTCGACGAGTGCGTCATGCACGATTTTGATGACTTGTTGCGCGGGGTTTACGCCCTTAATGACTCTTTCACCAACGGCTTTGTCTTTTATATTTGTGATGAATTCCTTGACAACAGGAAGGGCGACATCGGCCTCTAGCAAAGCGATGCGGATTTCACGGCTTACGGCCATGACGTCATTTTCACTCAAAGACGCTTTGCCTCTGAGTTTAGAAAATACTCCGCCTAATTTTTCACTTAAGCTATCAAACATATAGCCATTTCCATTTGCCTTGTGACATCGTTCCTACGTTCCTAACGTATTATATTATACGCTTCGTCTCTTGCGCCTTGTCACAACGCAAAGCGAAACGACTAAGCAATCCATAACCAAATTAGCCACAGTGAGCGTAATTTCGCCGACTGCGGTGTACCGTTAAGCACTGAAAAACAGCTTTTCAGTGGAAATTTGGGGTAAACTATGCTTTAAGAGGGCGGATGTCAAGAAAAGGTTTTGAATGTTTCTTTAAACAGGGACTATTGGCGATAGTTAAATTTCGATATATTGGAGGGCAGTATGGGGTTGGACGTTTATGTAGGGGCTTTATCACGTTATTATAAGCAAGATTGGGAAACGATTTCACAAACTATTGCCAAAGAGCAAGAGATTGATTTTGTTGTTTTGGGCGCTGAGCCTGTTACCGATGAAGTTGGTGAACTTCGTAAGAAAATAGATGAGTGGAGAGATGGGGTTAAAGACTATGTTAAAGATGCGTCTGGTGGTAAGGAAGCCGTCGCTTTTAAGTGGGATGAAAGCGATGACGCATCTTTTTTTACAGATAAACCTGATTGGGATGGATATGGTGCGTTGTTATTGTGGGCCGCGTATTCTGAACATGATGATTTAAGTGTCACTAAAATTTTGGACGATGATTGGATAAATGATGAGGCTTTCTTACGTAGTACCGCAGACGATTTTAGGTCTAATTATACGGCTTTGTTGAATGCGGACATGTGGGTTCCGGAGGAATTTGCGTTTGTTTTATCTGTTCATGATGTCTTTGGGCATGATACTGCGATTGGATCGATTGTTAAATTGGGGCAAGAGTTGTTGGCTTTAAATGATAAGACATGGCAAGCAGATTCAGAGGAAATAACGCGGTGGCTTCGCGATGGTTTCAGTGATGTTGGCGATTTAGAGCATAATGCAAAATTTGGCTTTGCCTTGTTTTTGGATCTTGCGAATAAGGCTGTGGATCACAATTTAATCATGAAGATTGATTGTTAGTATTAATGTTTTTTGATTCAGGAATTAAGTAATGAAATTTAGGAAAATGCATGGGCTGGGTAATGATTTTGTTATTATTGATGCCCGTACAGAAAATGTAGTTTTAATGCCGGAGGATATGGAGTTGATTGCCGATCGTCATTGGGGGGTTGGTTGTGATTTGCTTACCATTATGGATGCATCTGATAAGGCCGATATTACGGCGTATTTCTTTAATGCCGATGGATCAGAGTCTGGCGCGTGTGGTAATGCGACACGGTGCGTTGCGGATATCATTATGAGTGAGAGCGGCAAAGATATTTGTACTATTGAGGTTATGGGTGGAATTTTGAACTGCCGTAAAATGGGTGAGCAGCGTGTGCAGGTTGATATGGGCGAGCCAAAAGATGTTGTTGATCTTGAGCTGTCCAAGGATTGCGTTGGTAATCCTGTATCGGTGAATATGGGGAATCCGCATTGCGTGTTTTTTGTGGATAACCTTGTGGATATTGATGTGGAAAAGCTGGGCGCGTATTTTGAGACGCATGAGGCGTTTCCGAACCGCAGCAATGTTGAATTTGTGCAGGTGATTGATAAAACGCATTTACGCCAGAAAACATGGGAGCGCGGGGTAGGAATGACGGAGGCTTGTGGATCAGGAGCATGCGCGGTGGCGGTGGCGGCGGTGCGTCGTGGGTTGGTAGAGCGCAAAGTTGAGATTGAGCTTGATGGTGGTTTATTGCAGATTGAGCTTGATGCGGATAATCATGTGCAGATGAGCGGGCCAGTGGCGTATGTGTTTGAGGGTGTGTTAGCCGTTTAGTGATGTTATTCTTGTGATGGGGTATTGTGTCCAATGACATGTATTGCGGGTCTTGGTGATTTTGCGTTGGTGTGTTCGGCGTCCCCTGTGAAAACAATAGAGTGTTTTGGTGAGGAAAACTCAATTCCTAATGTCCCCCTGAATATTGTTGTTAAGTCATGATCTTTCAATGGTAAAACGCCGACGATTTCGTCACTTCCATCTTTATGCCATCCCGTAATACCTGTTTTATTTTTTCCAAATACTTTGATTGTGAAATCATCGCCGATGCAGTCTTTTACTATATTTTGAAACGAGGATATAAGGGGGGATGCATCTTGTTCTTTTAAGACGTTGAAGGTCGCTGTGCTTAAGTCTTTTGTCGGTGCGCTTATGCTGCTGTAATCTATGAGCTTTCCGTTTTCAAATTCTGCTGTTAATTCTAGGTTTTCAAGTGTTTCGGGTGGTAGTATTTTTTCAATTTCAAAGAATTTTTGGTAAAGGTTATTTAAGGCTTCTTGGTTGGGGCGAAGGGCGGCTGCTGTTCTATTACCGTTTTTAAGGTAATGGTTGTGAATTTCGTGAGCTGAATTTGTTTCAAATATTTTATTTCCTAAAGGGGAAGCAACGTATTTATTTAAAGTGTTTAATAATTTTTTCATGTTATTGGCTTTGTTTTTATAACCCGTTGGTTATTTTTACTGCTTTTAGGTGTTATATGTCAAGAATCTTGACTTTTGGGGTGTGTACGCGTAATTGATCGGACATGAATGATGCCAAAGATCCACAAGTTAAGACATTTGGGTGTCGCCTGAACTTTTATGAGTCAGAGGTGATGCGTGACCATGCCAAAAATGCGGGGATGGAAGATGCAATTATTTTTAATACATGTGCGGTGACGAAAGAGGCCGAGCGTCAGGCGCGCCAAGCTATTCGCCGTGCGCGTCGTGAAAATCCGAATGCGAAGATTATTGTGACGGGCTGTGCTTCGCAGATTAACCCCGAGGGGTACGGCGCGATGCCTGAGATTGACCAGATTATCGGGAATGATCTTAAGCTGAAGGCCGAGAGTTGGGGCGGGGAGAATGAGCATGCCCGCATTTTAGTTAATGATATAATGTCCGTTACAGAAACGGCTAGTCATTTGATTGAAGGGTTTGAGGATAAGAGCCGCGCGTTTTTGCAGGTGCAAAATGGTTGTGACCACCGGTGTACGTTTTGTATTATTCCTTATGGTCGTGGTAATTCGCGAAGTGTTCCGATTGGTGTGATTGCGGAGCAGGTGCGGGCGTTGGTGACGCAAGGGTATAATGAAATTGTGTTTACGGGGGTCGATGTGACATCTTATGGCGCAGATCTACCAGGGAAACCGTCATTGGGGCAGATGATGCGGCGCGTTTTGGCGCTTGTGCCGGAATTGCCGCGTGTGCGTTTGTCCTCGCTTGATCCTGTTGAAATTGATGATGATTTATGGCGATTGATTGCCGAAGAACCGCGATTAATGCCGCATTTGCATTTATCCTTGCAGGCGGGAGATGACATGATTTTGAAGCGCATGAAGCGCCGTCATCTTCGCCAAGATGTTATTGATGTGTGTAATCGTGCGCGTGATCTTCGCCCTGAAATGGTGTTTGGCGCCGATATTATTGCGGGGTTTCCGACCGAGACGGATGAGATGTTTGAAAATTCCATGCGGATTGTTGAGGAGTGCGATATTACGTATTTGCATGTTTTTCCTTATTCCGAGCGTGATGGAACGCCAGCAGCCAAGATTCCTAATCAGGTGCATGTGCCGATACGTAAGGAGCGTGCGGCGCGGTTACGGGCTTTGGGTGCATCGCAAGAGCAGGTTTTGCTTTCGCGGAGTATTGGTAAGGAATTTGAACTTCTTGTTGAAAAAGGCGGGGTGGGGCGCGCGGAGAATTTCTTGAGCGTTATTGTGCCGGATGATGCGGTGGTTGGCTCGTTAATTCGTGTTTGTACGACGTCGGTTGATGGCAACCGTTTGCTTGCCGAGATCTTATAAAATATTTATCAAAAACGGGTGCTTTTGTGGATTTAGGGGCGTATAATTAATATATGCACTAAAGGAGAATTATCATGGTTTTTTGGCGTAAGAAAAAA
>JBOEGX010000003.1:0-105280 GCA_050633645.1 Alphaproteobacteria bacterium | reverse complement strand
GCTCAAACTTCTCTTTAGACATTTTATAATGCTCCTATTTTATAAACCTGCCGCACACGGCATTAAAAACTAATGCTCTCATTTAGGAAAAGACAGAGCTATTGTCAATGGGTATTTCATCTAAATCAGCATGAATTTCGATAATAATCTCTATTTCAAAAAATATTGGAGCGGGTGACCGGGATCGAACCGGCATATGCAGCTTGGAAGGCTGCCGTTCTACCATTGAACTACACCCGCTTCTTAAGGTGTGGATGTATGAATTATAGGCTTTCGGACAAAAAATCAATAGAGTTTTTAATTTTTTGATTGCACGAAATTCTACTTGCGCTATAGATAGCATCGCATTGTATCAATATGATATAGTGTTGCATTGATATAGGGGTATAGCTCAGTTGGTAGAGCATCGGATTCCAAATCCGACGGTCGTGGGTTCGAGTCCTACTGCCCCTGCCATTCTTGACAAAGTGGTAAATCCACGAACATATCGAATGGTTTTTTCAAGGAATACCGCAGCTTTCCACCCTCTAATTCCAAGTTCGAGAACACGTATCCGATCAACTGGCGTTTTTCGTCTGTGGTCGAACGATCAAAAATATCAGCCGCCTTCGATGCCAGTGTAACCAGCGTGGTTACTGCGATTCTAAAACTTTCTGAATAGCCCCTATAAAAGTAGACACCTTGCAGTGTATAAATTAGAAGCAAGGAGACTACGATGTCAGGAATACGTTACACAGAAGAATTTAAACGCGATGCGGTATCGCAAGTTAAGGATCGGGGATATTCAGTCAATGATGTATCCGATCGTCTTGGGATAAGCACAAAGTCCCTTTATGCGTGGATCACGCAGTATCATAAGCCAACAAAAGTTATTCAAAGAGATAGCGAGCAGTCTGCCGAGATACGGCGCTTAAAATCCGAGCTGGTGCGGGTTAAAGAAGAGCGTGATATCTTAAAAAAGGCCACGGCGTACTTCGCAAGGGATGCCGATTGAAGTACGTCTTTATCAAGGCACACCGCGCTGTATTCTCAATCTGTGCGATGTGCCGTGTATTAGGTGTTCAGCGCAGTGGGTTTTATGCATGGCTTAAAGCCCCGATCAGCAATCAAAGTAAAGATAACAGGCGGCTGACAGGCTTAATCAAGCAAGCGCGGCTGGAATCTGGGTGCATCTATGGATACCGTAAAATCCATGATGATTTACATTGCCTTGGTGAAACACTGAGCCTCAACCGCACGGCGCGCCTTATGCGGGCATCCGATCTCAAGGCACAGATCGGATATAAACGAAAGCCTGACTCTTACGGCGGATCTCCTGCCATTTTAGCCGAGAATAAACTGGGACAGAACTTTGATGTGGCTGCGCCTGATCAAGTCTGGGTAACGGATATCACGTATATTAAGACGCATGAAGGCTGGCTGTATTTATGCGTTGTGCTTGATTTATATTCACGGCGCATTGTTGGTTGGTCAATGCAATCACGCATGCAGATGGATCTTGTTTTAAGTGCACTGCTAATGGCGGTATGGCGCCGCAAACCAAAGTCCAAAGTGACCATACATTCAGATCAGGGGAGCCAATTTACCTCTCATGAGTGGCAAACCTTCCTTGTTAAGCATAATTTAGAAGCCAGCATGAGCAGGCGCGGTAATTGTCATGAGGGTCTGCCCCTTGGGTATAACGCCGTGGCTGAAAGTTTTTTTCAATTACTGAAACGAGAGCGTGTACGGCGAAAAACATATGCTACGCGCAAATCTGCCCGTGATGATATTTTTGATTACATTGAATTTTTCTATAATCCAAAAAGAAAGCATGGTAATAACAAAATGCTGTCGCCAATAGATTTTGAAAAACAGCAATTATGGAAGTAGCAAGCTGTCTACTTTTATAGGGGCTATTCAACCTATGGGATACAGGCAACCTCAATCACAAAAGATTGGTGTTAAAATTGGCATTTTCGGAAGCGTTGCCATATGTGCAAAATGAAGATTTCCGAACTCCCGCAAAGGCGCTTCCATTCTCACTTATAGAGAAGATTCAGGATAGTGAGTATAAGATGGTGCAGCCCGATAGAGAAACTTCGAACGCATTATTCAAGGTTTTTGAGGATTGGAATCAAGTTTTAGATTTTAATCGATTATGAAACTTTGCTTGATAAATTCAGGTAATATTAAATTTTATACGAAGAGTAGCCAGTTGTTATAGAGTTAATGTTGCCTCCCCAAATACCTCTTTAAAGCAAGAACCTGAGCATTGATTTCTATCAACATACTTTTTTTCGCATCGAGTCCCTCGTTGAAGTTTTTTTCTGCATTTTCACAGGAACCGCATAAAGCCGTTGCACCTAAGTTTGCAGCAGAACCTTTAAATTTATGCGCTGCTTTTTTCCATTCTTCTGGATCGTCGTTAACGCAGCCCTCATTTAGTGCCATTAAGCTAAGTTCTACTTGGTCAAAAAACAAATCTAAAAGCTGTCTTTCTTCATCAGGGTCTCCATCAGTAAACATATTAAGGTGATCCATATCTAATATTGTAACGTTAGATATCTGTTCTAAGTCCGGTTGCTGGTATACTAAATCATCTTGAGAAAAACTTTCGTTGTTTATTTTATCGCCCGCCCATTTGTGAATAATAGTTAGCAATTTTTCAGGCTTGATTGGTTTGCTTAAGTAGTCATTCATTCCAACCTTCATGCACTTTTCACGATCACCAACCATAGCATTAGCAGTGAGCGCAATCACAGGAACTCCCCTTTTTTCCTCCACGTCACATTCTCGTAAAATTTTTGTTGCTTTATACCCGTCCAAAATAGGCATCTGACAGTCCATAAGAACAATATCGTAATGCTTCCTTCTTATCATATCTAATGCCTGTTGCCCGTCTTCAGCCAGGTCAATGTTATGGAACTCAAAACGTTTAAGAAGTTTTTGAACAAACAGCTGGTTAACAGGATGGTCGTCAACAGCAAGAATGCTGATGTCTTTTGAAACATTTATATCTTCATTGCTCAAGTTATCTGCATATAAATTAATTGGACGAACATCTGGTGAGGCTTCCTCGTATGGAATTTTAAACCAGAAAGTTGATCCTTCTCCTTCAATACTGTCAACCCCCACTTGTCCATCCATAAGCTTTATAAGATTTTGGGTAATGGCCAAACCTAAGCCGGTTCCACCAAAATTACGCGTCACCGAAGCATCAGCCTGTGTAAATTTATCAAAAATAATATCCAACTTATCTTTGGGAATGCCTATACCTGTATCTTCTACAGCAATATATATTAGAGGATTATTATTTTCCTGAGTAACTTTTACAATGAGTGTAATGCTGCCATTTTGGGTGAATTTAAGGGCATTATTAACAAGATTACGTAAAACCTGCTGTGTGCGCCCCAAATCTGCAATAATGACATCTGGCGCATTCTCATCTTCCTCTAAGAGCAGCTTTACCCCGCGATCCTCAGCCAATGGTAAAAATAGCTGTATGATTTGGCGCATTGCTGTTGATAAATGGAATGGAACATTTTCAATTTCCAACTCTCCAGCTTCAATCTTTGATATATCAAGGATATCATTGAGAATACTCAATAAATTTTCGCCTGAACGGTGAAGAACCTCGGTGTTTTCTTTTTGGTTTTCATCTAAATCAGAAAACAAAAGCATTTCTGCCATTCCAATAATGCCGTTCAAAGGCGTCCTGAGTTCGTGGCTCATATTCGCAAGAAATTCTGATTTTGCGTGGTTTGCCGCCTCGGCTTTTTTCTGAGCATCAACGGCATCAAAACGGATTAACTCAAGCTTATCTGCATATTCTTGCATCTGAGCTTCTATGCGTTGGCGCTCTTTTACTTCCTTTTCTGCAATATTCTTTTCATTCAATAATTCTTTTTCAAAGTTTTTACGCTCTGTAATATTACGTTCAATGGCTGTAAAATGCGTGAGCGTGTTATTGTCGTCATAAATGGGCATAATACTTATATCAAGCCAATATGGATCACCATCTTTTGTGTAGTTTTTAAGTTCCCCTTTAAAGGAACGCCCTTTTTGTAAGCATTTTTTTAAGCGCGCCAAAACATTACGATCCGTATCATCGCCTTGTAATATTCTTGGTGTTCTACCGATTACCTCATGAGCCTCATAGCCTGAAATCTTTGTAAATGACTCGTTCACATATACAATGTTTGGGCCATTTTCAAGATCAGCATCTGTAATAATAACGCCATCATTAGCGTTTACAACAGTAGCCTCTAGTAATCGGGAGTTATCCATCAAGTTTTTATTAAGCCGATAAAGCTCCTTGCTCTTATTTTCTAAAAGGCCCTCAGCTTGCTGACGTGCGTTTTTTTCACGTAAAAGTCTCTTCTCAAGGCGTTTAACTCTATCTTCTAGGTCCATTATTTATCTCAATGCTTTGTGAGTGTGAACACACGTGAAAACGAAGTGTCTGTATTAAAGTCTGTACTTTCAATTGTAATACTTTCTTTATAAAATTCGATGCACCCCACCATTAAACCTTCCGCAAAATCAGCGAATGGGCATTGCGACTTATAAATCATGGTAAGGACATCATCCGTATTTCGTTGTGTTTCAAAGCTGGGAAGAGCCGCGTCAGGATATAGTTTTTTGACTTCTACATGAATATAGCCATGTACGCTTTCCAGAAACTCAAAAGCGCTTTTTGGTTCTTCGAAAAATTCTGGCATGATCTCGTGGAACCGAAAGAAGAGATGGTTTCCATATTTTTTAACCAGCTCCCTAAACGGAATATTTGTATGTTTACTTAATGCTCCAACAATTTCAATTAGTTCTTTATAATTATAAGTTCCCACAGTTGTGTAAGCACCACCTGTTTCGAGCTCACAATCATCTAAAATATTATCAATCATATCTTCACCGAATAGATGCTCAATCATTTCAAATAACTCTGTAAACACAATGCCCTTCATAATAATCTCCTGCAGTAAATTGTAATGCTAAATATTTTAAAGATAGTTAAATATTCTATGCATAGCTGTGTATGTAATTAAGGAGTTGCTGTTTTACAAAGGGTTTGCCGATAAAACCTGTAGCCCCCATTTCAATGGCACTCGCAATACTATCCAAATTATTTTGGCTTGAAAACATAACAACATTTGCCCCAGGGTCGTTGCGTACAATCCATTCAAGAACATCATATCCGTTTTTATCTGGCAAGTTGATATCAAGGAAAACCACATCAGGCTGATAGTTAGTGTAGACATTAAACGCTTTGTTTGCTGTTTGAGCAGTTGCAAAATCACAACTTTCTTTCAGCGTCTGGCGCACCAGCCAACGTGTGACGGGATCATCTTCAACCAACAGAACCTTGGGGTTACTATCGTTAATTTTATTATTTTGCCTATTGGGTTCGACGACATCATTTAACGCGGTACTTTTATCAAAACCACCCAAAATCAAAGAATGGTCTTCGATAGAAAAATTCAAAAGGTCATTCAATTGATCCAGCACATACTGAGCGTAAAGCTGTCCATCTTTAGACAGGTCATAAAGGCAGTATGAAACCTTGGCAGAGTTTTCATGACAAAATAAATCGCATATTTGTTGCCCAGCATATTCCAAAATACTGGGTGGAATAGCATTAACAATAATATGGATTGAATTTTTTTCACAAAAATAGATATGGATTTGAGACCCCTTTAGATATGAGCCGATTAATGATTTAACAAGAAACAGGCATTCTTGCTGCAGGTCTTCATCAAGATCGTTTGGCAAAATTTGAAGGCAGTACCAACCATGCCAGCTTTGAGGTGAGCGACCTATTGAAGATGCTAACTTGACGAGTTTTGATTCAGCATTTGCTGATATAATATTCATTAAACATTCCCCTGTTTTGATTTTCTTTGAATATGTGGTGATTTATTAATGTATTGGAAAATTTTATCTTTGGTAAACGGCTTTCCTATGAAGCCTTTTGCTCCAAGCTCAATTGCCTTTAAAATATTTTTTTTATCCCCATTACCACTAAACATGACCACATACGCGTGCGGATCAATTTTAAAGATTTTTTCAAGAACCTTTAGCCCATCAATATCTGGCAAGCCTATATCTAAAAACAATACATCCGGCGCCTTGTTAACATAGGTCATAATGGCTCCTTGACCATCACCAGCGATTGATAGCTTATGCGTATCTTTGATCGTATTTTGAATTAGTTTTTGCGTAAACGCATCATCTTCCACAACCATAATTGCGCTTGTTTTTCTTGCTTCTCGTCGCATTACAAGAGAGCTAACAAGATCACGGTCTATAGTACTTAGCGCTTGATCTCTATTGATTTTTGCCAATTCAAATTTTTTTATTTCTTGGCTCTTGCTTCGTAATATATTTACGCTTTCAATTTTTCGTTCACATATCGCTCTTAATTGGGGCCAGTCCACCTTGACTTCAAAAATGGCCGCCAGCCCCTGCAGGGGGGCTGACGATAGTTTGTGTTTAAGGTGGGTTAGGAAAACATCTAGGTTTTTTTGTGTAAAGGTCTGTGAAGTTATAAAAACATCGTTATCATGGCAGCGATATACAGCATCTACATCGTGTTCAAAATACGTTTTTATTTCTTCAATTAATACATTAAGCCAGTCTTTTCTACTAAACTGAATTTGAGAAAATCTAAGAAAAACACATCGGGAAGAATCTACGTCTGTCCATAACGCTTTAAGGTCTGATATTAATTGTAATTCTGTATTTCTCTCTATAACTTTCATAAAATTGATCCTGCAGTTACTAAAACTCAAACAAGAGCATTGCAACCACCATGCCAACAAAAAACCAATTTATATCAATACCTTAGAGTGGGTGGATTATATCCCGCTCTAAAACGAACGCCCAATATTGAGAAAAGTCTCAAATTCAAACGATTTGTTAATGTGTGTATGGCAGGATTAAAACATGACAGAACCGATTTTAATTGTTGAAGATGATCCATTGCAGCAGCAAATGCTAAAAACCCTTTTGCGTAGAAAACTGGATTATGGGGCTGTCGTTGCGAATAATGGACGTTTAGCTCTGGATATACTCGATGCAGATAAATCGAATATGATTAAGCTTATCATTCTTGATTATGAAATGCCTGTAATGGATGGCATGGAAACACTGGAAATCTTAAGTCAAAGATATTCATCAATCCCCGTTATTATGCTTACAGGGAGTAAAGACATAGACAGTATGGTTAACGTTATGAAGATGGGAGCTGCAGATTTTGTTACAAAACCTTATGATTCAGAACGAATTACAACAACGGTTAAAAATGCCCTAAAAATGAGTATCTTATCAAAAGAAGTTGGTCGGCTAAAAAATGAAAAAAAATGTGACTTTGGTTTTCACAATTTAATTGGACATGATGCAGGGCTTGTTTCTGTTGTTGCAACGGCACGTAAAGTTGCAACATCAAGTATACCTGTCTTGATCACAGGAGAAACAGGTACAGGTAAGGAAGTATTTGCAATGGCAATACATTCTGAAAGTGCGCAAGTGAGGAAGCCATTTATCGCAATTAATTGTGGCGCTATCCCACCTCAATTGGTTGAGAGCACATTATTTGGCCATGAAAAAGGCTCGTTTACCGGTGCTACAGAAAAAGCTATTGGCAAATTTAGGGAAGCGGAAGGCGGCACGATTTTTCTAGATGAGGTTGGAGAGCTCCCCCTAGATGCACAAGTTAAACTTTTGCGCGTTTTACAGGAAAAAGAAGTTGAGCCAGTAGGGTCATCCACAGCTGTTCCAATCAATGTGCGTATTATTTCTGCAACGAATAGAGATTTAGGCGAAGATGTAATAAAGGGACGTTTCCGAGAGGATCTTTTCTTCCGCCTTAACGTTCTACAGCTCGCCTTACCTGCTTTACGAGACAGAAAAGATGATGTAATTGCACTTGCTGAACATTTCATTGACCGTTTTTGTATCAATGAGGGTGGGCTTCCAAAGGCTTTGTCAAGAGAAGTACAATTTGCTTTGATCGCTCATGACTGGCCTGGAAATGTGCGGCAACTTGAAAACACCATCAGTCGTGCAATGGTTATGAATGATAAAAGCACTTTGGAAATTTCAGATTTCAGTGATTTATTTCCAAAAGGTAATATAATAAAAACCCCTGAAAAGTCTGAGGCAAGTCATTCAAACTCTTACAGTATAAGGATGGTATCTTCAGAAGGTGTTTTTAAAACAATTCAAGAGGTAGAGGATGAAGCAATTAACTTAGCGTTGCGGTATTTTAATAATAATATAACACGGTCCGCTAAGGGATTAGGTATAGCCAAATCCACTTTCTATAAAAAAATCAAATAAACGCTTTATTCTTACAACTCAAGACTCTGATCTTATCTCTAAAATTTTATTTAGATGTTTGGAAACCCTGTGTATGATTCGAAGCAAAACAACGTATTGTGTTCCCCTGCCCAAAACCATCCGCTAGAGGGATGAAACGGGAGAGCGCAGCGTCTCCCTTTCCAAGCGTGTTGTAGTACAACACACAGCTTGCGTTCAATAGAAATTACAAATTTCAGTCTCAATCAGCGCCATCAGAGCACTGAGCAAAAACCTGCCCATAAACAGGTCGCCCGAGCTGCACCTCATAGGCTGGTAAATTTAACTTGTCACCACAACCGACAAGGAGAAGCATTAAGCTTTTACTCAATGAAAAGATCAAAAATTGCGGTCGTCCGCTTGCGACCTTCGACGACACATTTGGCTTCGCCGCGTCTGGCGCTCCGCTGGCCGTCGAACTGCCATTAATTTCCTTGGAAACCCGCAGAGGCTATGGGAAACAGGCAAGCTTGATTATCAAAGATTAGTGCTAAAATTGGCATTTTCGGAAGCGTTGCCATATGTGCGAAATGAAGGTTTTCGAACTCCCGCAAAGGCGCTTCCATTCTCACTTATAGAGCAGATTCAGGTGGGTGAGTATAAGATGGTGCCACGAGGGAGAATTGAACTCCCGACCTCGTCATTACCAATGACGCGCTCTACCACTGAGCTACCGCGGCATACCAAAAAGTGAGGCGAAAGTTACAATAATTTTCACGCCCTGTCACGCGGTTTTAAAACAAAACCCGTATATCCCCAAACATTTTGCCCATCAAAGATATTTTTTCTATTCCTCTTCCATTTTTCAGGTATTGTATATATATGACAAAAACAGAAAACAATGAAAAGCTCGATAAGCGCGCAGCGGCTCTGCGCGACAATTTAAAACGGCGCAAAGCAAAAACAAAAGCTGGTAAAGAACAAAAAAAAGAGAGTAAAGATGGCACTTCTACAAACTCAAAATGAGGATTCCCCCATAATGCAACCTGGAATTCTGGCTGACCACCAAATTCGTGAACTTGCACAAAATCAAGGGATGATAGAGCCCTTCGTGGAAAAACAAACCCGTGATGGCGCTATATCCTACGGCCTTTCATCATACGGGTATGACGCAAGATGCTCCGAAGATTTTAAAATCTTCACCAATGTTGACAACGCAATGGTCGATCCAAAAAACTTCTCCGAACAGAGTTTTGTTGACAGAAAGAGCGATATTTGTGTAATACCCCCAAACAGCTTTGTGCTTACCCATACTGTTGAATATTTCCGCATCCCAAAAGATGTATTGGTTATATGCCTCGGGAAAAGTACATATGCACGGTGTGGATTGATTGTAAATGTCACACCACTTGAACCAGGTTGGGAAGGTCACGTAACGTTGGAAATTTCCAACACCACCCCCCTTCCCGCGCGTGTTTACGCCAATGAAGGCGTCGCACAGTTTTTATTTTTTAAAGGGAGTGATGTTTGTGAAACAAGCTACGCCGATCGAAGTGGAAAATACATGGGACAACGCGGAGTCACTCTCCCCAAGCTCTGATGAACAAAGCTCCTCTGCTATAAAGGCGTCGTCTTTGGAAAAAATACAAATTATCGGCGGAAACCCTTTAAACGGTACAATTCCCGTAAGTGGCGCAAAGAACTGTGCTCTAAAAATCATGTGTGCGGCACTGCTCACCGATGGCTCACTCTATCTGGAAAACAGCCCCAACACCTTGCGCGACATCAATTCCCAAGTTGAGCTATTAGAACATCTAGGGTGCAGCGTAAAACGTAATAAATCCCTCATGGCTATAAACGCAAAAAGCGTAACAACACAAACTGCACCCTATGACATTGTCCGCAAAATGCGCGGCTCCATCCTCGTCCTCGGACCACTTCTCGCACGTTTCGGCCAAGCCAAAGTATCCCTCCCCGGTGGCTGCGCCATTGGCACACGCCCCGTTGATCTTCATATCAAGGCCTTGGAAGAAATGGGCGCGCAAATCACAATCGACGCTGGCTATATTAATGCAAAGGCGCCAAAAGGCGGCCTACAAGGTGCAAAAATTCTATTCCCCAAAGTCTCCGTCGGCGCAACTGAAAACCTTATGATGGCAGCAACGCTGGCCAAAGGAACAACCATCCTCGCCAACGCCGCCAAAGAACCAGAAATCACAGACCTAGGCGAATGCCTGATCAAGATGGGCGCAAAAATCACAGGATTGGGAACCGACACGATCCGTATTGAAGGTGTGAGCACCATGAACGGTGCAACACACGCGATTATACCTGACCGCATAGAAGCAGGAACATATATCATCGCCGCTGGAATGACGGGCGGAACACTGCGCCTTAAAAACGCACGTATCGACACCATCGCCTCCGTTCTTGGCTACCTCTCTCAGGCTGGCGTAGAGGTCGAACAAGACGGTACAGATATTATCGTCAACCGCGAAATCGACCGCCTGCGCGGCGTTGACATCATGACCGAACCCTATCCTGGCTTTCCAACCGACCTTCAGGCGCAATACATGGCCATGCTCACCACGGCAAGCGGCGCAGGAATGGTCACAGAAACAATCTTCGAAAACCGGTTCATGCATGTGCCCGAATTGGCACGGATGGGCGCGGATATAACGGTACAGGGGAACTCGGCCATCGTGCGCGGCGTTGAAAAGCTCAAAGGCGCCGAAGTCATGGCAACTGACCTACGCGCCAGCGTCGCCCTCGTCCTTGCGGGACTAGTGGCCGAAGGTGAAACCACGGTAAACCGCATCTACCACCTTGAACGCGGATACGAAGATATCGTGGGAAAGCTCTCTTCTTGCGGCGCGGATATCAAAAAAATTAACGGTTAAAACACATACACCGCGCAACGCGGCTCATTTCAAACCTTAGACATCTGCGCTTTCATTGCCTTTGCTGCCATTGTATAGCCACCCGCCATACCATCAACAAAATGAAGGTGCTTTTCCGTGCGCTCAAATATCAAACACGTCATCATCGTCGATGCAGAAACATTCGCCCCATAAAATAAATCACCTGCGTGATAGCCCTCTTCCAAAAGACGCATCAATTCTTTTGTTTGATCATTTGTGCTATCCAATATAACCCGCAACATATCATCAAATTTCTGAAAATCAGTATTCAACGCAACATCCCGCACATATTTGCGCCCCTCTACCCCCGCCGCATTAAGATCAAACTTAAACAACACGGCACCAAGAACACACTCAAACGCCATTTTCATACCGTAAATAACTCTAGAAAAAAGCCCCTTAGAAGATGTTTGAACGCTATGTTCCTGCCTCAAACTTTCTGGATTAAATGATAAGCTCAACCCATCTTGATGCACAGGCTTATAATCATCACTTTCACCATATATGGCATCAATCCCCTCCATCACCCTCTGATAAACATCATCACCACGCCTCGTGGAAACCATAAGCGTGACAATATCATCTTTCCGCGCCGCCACAGGATTCCATCGACATTCCAACCCCGTAAAATCCGCCTCCTTCGTAAAGACACCATCCTTTATCCATTTTTGAACACCGTATAGGCTCCCACCCTCATCCGCCTTGATAATATCCTCTGCATAGGCAAGCCCGCCACCATGAAACATCGCAATATCAATGACCTCAGACACACAATATTTCGAAACCTTCAAACTCTTCCCCGCCTGCATAATTGTGCTCACACCAACCGCTCCGACACGCAAATCAATACCAAACGCATCCCGCGCCATATCCCGCGCCCCCAACAAAGCCACCGCCACATCTGGCATGAGCACTTCAGGCACAAGAAAGCTCGCTCCATCACCACCAAACACATATGGTACTTCCACCCCTTTAACCGCATTAAGAACCGCAATAATACAAGACGCCCCAACAACATTAATATCCTTATAGCGCCCCTGCGCCACGGCCTGCGTAGAGCCCTTAACATCCGCCAAGACAACGCACCAATCATCTGGAACGGCATGGTGATAACGCACATCAAATGCGTTAGAAAAACCAGAAAAACCATTTATATCTTTATAAAAATCACGTGAAGAAACCACATCACCCCCTGAAAAAGAGCCATAGACTATCACAATTATCAAAAAAACATAGCAAACCAAGCCATCAAATGACATAATACCGAAAAAAATAATGGGGAACTTATGGCAATAATTTATGATTTTGCGAAAAACACGCACTCACATGAAAGCGAGATTACAAAACAGGCACTGTCTTATTTAGACAAGCACGGCCTAAGGACTTTCGCCGAAGCCGTTGTGTAAAGAGAATGGTTAGTGCCAAACTGCAAGGGCTGCCATATCAAACGTATCACAACGCCAATGGGCTATTTTAGAAAGACGATCAATATGGCTATTTTAATTCGGCACTATAAAGACACAGATTTAAGTGCGGTCATGTCCGCATGGGAAAGCGCGAATGCACTTGCTCACCCCTTTTTGGAGAAGGGTTTTGTCGACAAACTACGTCATGATATACCCAATATATATCTTCCGAACGCGGATGTTTGGGTCTCAGAATACAATGGAAAAGTCGTAGGTTTTATTGCGCTTATTGAAAATGAAGTTGGCGCGATCTTTGTTGATACGCAATTTCACAAGCTGGGCATCGGTAAAACGCTTATGGATAAAGCCGTTTCACTACACCCTAAATTAGAAGTAGATGTTTTTACAGACAATGCTATGGGACGAAGATTCTACTCATCCTATGGATTTACGCAAATGCTTGAAAAAACTCATGAGGAAACAAAAATGCAGGTTTTGCGGTTGATGTCTTCAACCTAAGACTTCCATATCCGATAGTATATTTTCTTCATAAAACCCTAGGCTCAGGACTTGCGATAGTGATGGCGGCTTTGAAGGTGTGTGTGCGCCGGCTGTAGCGTGTTGCGATACGTCGCCAGTCTTTGAAGTTTAACAAACATATTTCAACTTATTTCGAGCCCTCACGTCACAGCTACTTTTAAGTCCTTACAAGGAAACTCAGAAGAGCACGCGACGCATGAATATTGCATCAGCTGGTCAAGACTATCTATCTCAATGGTTGCCCCACTAACCCGTATCCCTGTTTTCTCTTTTAACTTCACAAGCGCACGAGAGAATGTCTCTGGCTGCATGCCCAAACGCGCTGCAACCAATGTCTTGTCGTAAGGAAGTTGTATCTTTACTGCACCTTTTTCGTCCTGACGCACCAAACGCAGGAGAAAACAACCAATACGTTGTGGCGCGTTCTGTATCGTTCTGTGCTCAATTTCCATATCTTGTTGGCGGCGGTATACCGCCATCGCCTTCAAGAAATTTAAAGAAACCTTATGATTTTGTTCTATTTCTTTTTTTAGCAACGACAACGGCAGTGAAATAATTTCAGATGGCTCTATAACTTCGACGCTATATGAGTATTGATTGTTTTGAAAAATAGCTGTTTCACCGAACATATGATTTTTAGGTAAAATATCAACAATAGATTGTGTTCCGTCTAAAGTTTCACGAAATAATTTCACCCAGCCTCTTTTAATAATAAAAAAACGATCAGCTTTCTCTTCATGCAAAATAATAAGCTTGCCTTTAGGATGAGTTTTAATCTGCGCGGCACCCGCCAAAGCACCTAAAAATTCTTCACTACCCCCTTTAAACACATCAAATTCATCTAAATTAATTATTTTCATGATCGCAATATCTGTTGGAATTTATATCGTGTTATGACACAAATTGATTTTAGTCAAGGCAGTAGCTTAGCGAATTTGAAACGGTTGACAAAGATATATGAAAGCGTTTTATGATTTTTGCACAATGTATGTCAGAATTTAGTTCATCTTATGGGCTTACTATTAGCTTATTTCTGGCGGGCTTAGTGGGTGGATTCACACATTGCTCGGGCATGTGTGCGCCTTTTGTGTTGGCGCAGTTGGGGGATGGAAAACTAAGTCTAAAGCGATTAAATTCTATCTTTTTACTCCCTTATCATTTAGGACGCATCACAACATATGTTGCTATGGCTTTGGTGCTAGGCACGTTCATCAATTTTGCTTATATTTTTTCTCCGACTAAGGCACTCATTAGTGTGCCGATTCTAATGCTGGCTGGTGTTTTGTTCTTAGTAAGCGCATTTCCAAAGCTCGGAATGGTGTTTCCTTGGGCGGTGCGTGTTCAAATTGCCAAGCCTTTTGCCTTTCTCACTGGCTTCATTTCAAAATTAACGCAGTCACAAAATATGGTCGGCAGATACAGTCTTGGCGTCTTACTGGGATTCATGCCCTGCGGTATGGTTATCTCAGCTCTTTTGGCGGCAGGAACAGCAGGAAGCGCAATAGGATCGGGGCTTGCGATGTTTGCTTTTGCAGTTGGTACAGTGCCTGCATTGGTTTTGGTTGCATTGGGCGGGCAAGCTGCTAGATATAAATACCCTAAAATTCAAACGCGACTGTCACAGGTCGCTATGGTGGTCAGCAGCATGTGGCTGTTTATACTCGCCGGAACGATGATTTTTTAAAAAGGACGAAGTATAAGATGAACACAGAAACACAAAAACCAAATTACAATTATGAAATTGTACGTAAGTTCACGCTTGCCACGATGTTTTGGGGTATTATTGGCATGAGCGCAGGTGTATTTATTGCCTTGCAAATGGTTTTTCCTGATTTAAACATTGAGCCCTATTTAAGCTTTGGCCGCTTACGTCCCGTTCATACCTCGGCGGTGATCTTTGCCTTTGGAGGCAACGCGCTTTTCGCCACAAGTTATTATATTGTACAGCGCACATGTGGTGTCAGATTGTGGAATGACAAAATGGCGAATTTCACATTTTGGGGATATCAAGCATTTATCGTGATGGCCGCACTTGGTTATATTTTAGGCGTAACACAAAGCAAGGAATATGCAGAACCTGAATGGTATGCTGATCTTTGGCTAACCGTTGTTTGGGTTGCCTATTTACTGGTTTATTTGATGACCTGTATTAAACGTAAAGAGCCCCATCTCTATGTGGCTAACTGGTTCTATCTTGCGTTTATCATTACCGTTGCGATCCTGCATTTAGGAAATGGTCTCTCCATGCCCGTTTCCATTGTTGATGCAAAAAGTTACTCTGCCTTTGGGGGGGTACAAAGTGCCATGATTCAATGGTGGTACGGACACAATGCGGTTGGGTTCTTCTTAACAGCAGGCTTCTTGGGCATGATGTATTACTTCATTCCGAAACAGGCTAATCGCCCGATTTATTCATATCGCCTGTCCATTATCCACTTTTGGTCTTTAATTTTTATCTATATCTGGGCAGGCCCCCACCATTTGCATTATACGGCCTTGCCTGATTGGGCACAAACATTAGGCATGACGTTCTCTATCATGCTTTGGATGCCTAGCTGGGGAGGTATGATTAATGGTGCCATGACACTTTCTGGCGCTTGGGGTAAACTTCGTAAGGACCCCATCCTTCAATTCATGATTATCTCTTTGGCTTTCTATGGAATGGCGACATTTGAAGGGCCGCTTATGTCTATCCGCGCGGTGAACTCTTTGTCTCATTATACGGATTGGACAATTGGTCACGTGCATTCAGGGGCACTCGGCTGGAATGGCTTTATTACATTTGGTTGTTTATACTATATGATTCCGCGCCTTTGGGGTCGTGAACGCCTGTATTCCACAAGACTGGTTTCCATCCATCTTTATGTGGCGACGTTAGGAATCGTCTTTTACATCGCTGCTATGTGGGTTTCAGGAATCATGCAGGGTCTAATGTGGAGATCTTATGACGAGCTTGGCTTCCTCCAATTCTCATTTGTCGAAAGCGTAGTCGCAATGAAACCCTTCTACTCAATACGTGTTATTGGCGGACTACTCTATCTCAGCGGAGCCTTGATTATGAGCTATAATATCTGGCGTACAATCCGAGGAGATGTGTGCGAGAAAGAACTAAAAGAAAATCAGCCACAAATGAATACAGCAGGAGCAACGACATGAACTGGAACAGTCATGAACATTTAGAAAAGAACGCGTTATTACTGTTGTTTTTGGTTATCATCGTTATCTCGATTGGTGGCATTGTCGAAGTTGTTCCACTTTTTCGTCAAGAAACAGTTATTGAGCCCGTTGAAGGCGTGCGCCCTTATACCCCTCTGGAACTCGTCGGTCAGAACATTTATATCCGTGAGAACTGTGCGGCATGTCATTCACAACAGATACGCCCTCTTCGTGATGAAGTTGTTCGCTATGGACACTATTCCCTTGCTGCAGAGAGCATGTATGACCATCCATTTGTATGGGGATCAAAGCGTACGGGACCCGACTTGGCGCGCGTTGGAGGAAAATACTCTGATGAATGGCATAGTGCGCATTTAATAGAACCACGTGATTTGGTGCCAGAATCCATTATGCCTTCTTATAATTTTCTACGCACTAAAGGCGCAAAACTCCATGATCTAAAAAATCACCTGCGCGCCCTTAGAAAAGTTGGTGTTCCTTACACAGATGAAATGATCAAATCCGCAGTAAATGACGCAATTGTTCAAGCTACAGGCGAAGAACGATCAGATACAAGCGGCCTTGAAGAACGCTATGGTACAAATGTAAATACCCGTGATTTTGACGGGCAACCCCATATAATTTCTGAAATGGATGCGTTAATCGCCTATCTGCAAGTCCTCGGAACAATGGTTGACTTTGAATCCGCCAAAAATGTTGAAATCATCGGCACATCATCAGGAGAAAAATAATGAAAGAGCTTTTTGCGAGCCCTAGTTTCGGCTTGATCGGCCTAATTTTCTTTTTTGTGTTTTTTTGTACTGTTGCACTGTGGACATATAGGCCAGGAGCAAAAAGTAAATATGAAAAAAACGGAAATATTCCGCTTCAGGAGAACGAAGAATGAGCGAACACAGCAACAATAAAAAAGACATTGACGAATTATCTGGCATTGAAACCACTGGGCATGAATGGGATGGTCTGAAGGAATTGAACAATCCATTGCCGAGATGGTGGGTGTGGGTGTTTATTATCTGTACGATATGGGCAATGTGGTATTGGGTGATTTACCCTTCTTGGCCAACTCTAAATGGTGCGACACAAGGCACAAGTGGATACACACAATTTAACGAACTCTCTGAAAGCCAAGCAGAAATTCAGAACCGTCAGGCAACGTATTTAGACCGTTTTGAAAAAACATCAGACGAAGATGTAATGAACAATCAAGAACTATATGCCTTTGCGATGGCAGGCGGCAAATCGGCATTCAAAGATAATTGTGCCACATGCCATGGCAATGGCGCTGAAGGCCGCAAGGGGTATCCGAACTTAAATGATGATGACTGGCTGTGGGGTGGCTCTCTTTCCGCCATACACCAAACATTACAATATGGAATTCGTGCTGATAATTATGATACTCGTCAGTCTCAAATGCCCTCTTTTGGCAAAAGTGGATTGTTAAAACGCGATGAGATTAACGCCGTTACAGATTACGTATTGGCTTGGTCTAGTGGAGAAAAACTCCCTACATATGAGCGTGGGGCGGCAATTTTCGAAAGCCAATGTGCTTCATGTCACGGCGCAAACGGTAAGGGGTTGCGAGAATTTGGCGCCCCCAATTTAACCGATAAAATCTGGCTCTATGGTGGGAATCGCGATGAAATATATGCCAATATCTATAATGCGCGCGCAGGCATGATGCCCGCATGGAAGGATCGCCTTGACCAAAACACCATTCGTCAGCTTACGATATACCTACACCAATTAGGTGGCGGCGAAGCAGAACCAAAAATACAAATTGAAGACATAGAAGAAAAGGCGCTTATAAAGGAAGAATAAGTTCGTGCTGCAATATTTTGCTAAACAAGAAAAGATTTACCCCAAACGCGTTTGGGGTAAGTTTCGTAAGTTAAAATGGGTGGCGATGATTGTCACTTTGGGGATCTATTATCTTGCGCCTTTTATCCGTTGGGATCGCGGACCAACTGCGCCAAACCAAGCCATTTTAATCGATTTAGAACATGCCCGCGCCTACTGGTTTTGGATCGAAATCTGGCCACAAGAAGTTTATTATTTAACAGGCATACTAATACTCGCCGCAATAGGTCTGTTCTTTATAACCAGTTTATTTGGGCGTGTATGGTGCGGATATTTTTGTCCACAAACCGTTTGGACGGATTTATTCGTTTGGGTTGAACGCATCATTCAGGGCGACCGTAATGCACGTAAAAAATTACGCGAAGGCCCTTGGACTTTTGATAAATTAAAAAAAATCATCATAACACATTCTATATGGCTCATTATAGCATGGTGTACAGCAGGGTCTTTCGTTTTATATTTCAATGACGCCCCCACACTGGTTCAAAGTTTTTTCGAACTTGATGTGTCGCCAACCGTTCTTATGTTTATTGGCGGCCTTACATTTTCGACTTATCTTATGGCTGGATTTGCGCGTGAACAGGTCTGTATTTATATGTGTCCTTATGCCCGTTTTCAATCTGCTATGTTTGATAAAGACACACTGATTATCGGTTATGATCAGGCGCGCGGCGATGCGGGCACTGGGCGCGGAAAACACAAAAAAGGCGAGAGTTGGGAAGGACGCGGGCATTGCATCGATTGCAGCCTATGCGTTCAGGTTTGCCCAATGGGCATTGATATCCGTGATGGGCTTCAGATGGAATGTATTGCGTGTGGCTTATGCGTGGATGCCTGTGATGATGTGATGGACAAGATTGACCTTAAGCGCGGCCTTATCCGATATGACACAGAATCAAACATCGAAACGCAGGCAGAAGGGCACGACACCCCCTTTAAGTTTCTTCGCCCACGTACATTTCTTTATATAGCTGTTTTGTGCGCTGTTGGTGGCATCATGTTATATGGCCTTTTAAATCGTACGTTGCTGGATATCACAGTTTTACACGATCGTAACCCCGTGTTTGTACAGCTCACCAACGGTGAAATCCGCAATGGCTATACGATTAAAATCCAAAATAAAACACATGAGCACAGAACATATAAATTACGTATTATCGGCTTGGAAAATGCACAAATTACTGTGAAAGCCGCAGGTGACATGAACGCTGATAACCTCTATGTTCCCGCTGACAGCGTCGGATCATACCGAATTTATGTCAGTGCCGGTGTTAATGCCTCAAAACCACGTGATATCACCTTTACATTAACTGCCGAGCAAGACAGTCTTCAAGACAATTACGACAGTGTCTTTATCACACAAAGAAAGAATTAATCATGGATAGTCTTTTCAATCCTGAAAAAGGGACATGGGTATTTCTGTTGTTTACTGCTTTTTTCGGTATTATTATAGCAGTGAACAGTGTTTTTATTTACAATGCCCTGAACAGCCATAGCGGCGTTATAACCGAAAATCCTTATCGCAAGGGTTTAGATTATAACGAAACATTAGAACAAGCCAAAACGCAGCCACAATTAAATGAAAAGGCATCTTATAAAGATGGTATCCTAAGATGGAATTTACGTGATAAAAACAACGCACCATTATCCGCACATGTAACGGCAACACTTGTGCGCACCGTAAAAGATGGACATGATTTTAATGTTACATTAACACAGAAAAATCTTGGCATATACGAAGCTGCCCTTGATTTGCCGATGAAGGGTCAATGGAGTGCACAGATGAAGGCAACATGGAAAACATACCAATATCAGACACGCCTTACATTCATCACGAAATAGAAAGTAACGCTAAAGGCACGGGCTATGAATGTTTGGCTATTGCATGTGATAATGGTGGCTTTAGGCTCTCTATTCTCGTTAACGGCGTCTATTGCGCCGCGTGCATTCAAAAAATTGAATCGGCACTATCGCGCGAAGAAAATGTTACGCATGTCCGCCTTAATTTCGGTGCCAAACGTTTGCTCATTGAATGGAAAGGCCCACCTGCCCGTGCGAATGACTATGTCGAAATCATAGAGGGTCTTGGGTACAATGTTCAACCCTATGATGCGCGAAATGCGGAAAATAGCGCCAATGCAGAAGAGAGATTTTTGCTTTTGTGCCTTGGCGTTGCAGGATTCGCCATGGGGAACGTCATGTTGCTATCGGTTGGTGTATGGAGCACATCTGCAGAAACCATGGGCATAGCGACGCGTGACTTATTCCATTGGATTTCCGCATTTATTGCCCTGCCGACTATTTTATTTTCAGGACGCCCATTTTTTCGTTCTGCTCTTAATATTTTATCAAAGGGGCACACCAACATGGATGTGCCTATCTCCATTGCTCTTTTCCTTGCCGGCGGGATGAGTTTATTCGAAACAATAAATCACGGCGAACATGTTTATTTTGATTCCGCCGTGATGCTTATTTTCTTCTTACTCATCGGTCGATATTTAGATTTTCGCGCTCGCAAGAATGCACGTGGCGCAGCGCATGATTTACTGAAGAGCTTCAGTGGCTTTGCAAACGTCGTTGATGGCAATAAAACAAGTCGCGTTTTAATCCGCGACTTAGAAGAAGGTATGGTCTTACGCATTTCTGCAGGAGAGAATTTCCCTGTTGATGGCATAATCATGAATGGAAGCAGCACAGTTGATACTTCACTGGTTACGGGCGAGACCCTGCCTGTATCAATCAAAGCAAACAGCAACGCCTATGCAGGTACACTGAACATTGATGCCCCCATAACAATGCGCGTAACAAAGGCCGCAGAGAATTCATTATTGGCTGACATTGTACGCCTAATGGATAAAGCACAACAAGGTCAAGCTGCCTATGTCCGCATTGCTGATCGCGCGGCGAAGCTTTATACGCCTGTGGTTCACATAATGGCGGTACTCGCGTTCTTTGGCTGGATATTTATTGGAGGAATAGAATGGCAATCTGCCCTGATGATTTCCATCACTGTTTTGATTATCACATGCCCTTGCGCCCTTGGCCTTGCTGTTCCAGTGGTGCAAGTTCTAGCGAATAACCGTTTGATGAAATCAGGTGTTTTGGTGAAATCAGGAGATGCCCTAGAACGTCTTGCAAAGATTGATACCATCATGCTCGATAAAACAGGAACACTAACATTGGGTGTATTAAAGCTAATCGGAACATATGAGAGAAAAGCTCTGCAAATCGCAGCGTCTTTAGCCATCAACAGCTCTCACCCCTTATCACAGGCTCTATGTACAAAATATGAGGGGGAACTGCTAAAAATACTAGCAACCCAAGAGCATGCAGGACAAGGATTAGAAGGTATTCACAACGGCGCTACAATAAAATTAGGTAGTCGCAGTTTTTGCGGAGACGAAAATGCTCCACCATCAGATAAGATTGAATTGTGGTTAGACGATGGTAGCGGGCATTTAACTTGTTTCTATTTTCAGGACGTACTTCGCCCTGATTCGCCCGAAGTGATTAGTCAATTTAAAAAAGCAGATATTCGTCCTATCCTCGTCTCAGGTGACCGTGACGTTATTGTTCAAGACATCGCAAATCAAACACGTATTGATGGTACTTATGCACAACAAACTCCGCCGCAAAAATTTAATATTCTGACCGAACTGAAATCCAACGGACATCGCATTTTAATGGTGGGTGACGGCCTCAATGATGCACCTGTCTTAGCAGGTGCAGATGTTTCCATAGCACCTGGAACGGCAATCGATATGGCGCAAAACGCAGCGGATATCATATTTATGGGTGATAACTTTAAGCCTGTTTATGATGTATACGAAACAGCAAGGATGACACAAAAATTGGTACGACAAAATTTTGCATTGGCCATACTTTATAATATTATTGCTATTCCGCTTGCTTTATCTGGTGCGGTGACACCACTTATTGCTGCATTAGCAATGTCTGGGTCATCTTTACTTGTGGTGGCGAACTCTTTTCGGTTAGGATTACGCCCATGAGTATTTTAATTTATTTAATCCCCCTTGCCCTTCTCCTCGGCCTTCTTGGCCTCGTTGCATTTATCTGGAGTATTAAATCTGGCCAATATGACGATTTAGATGGCGCTGCTAACCGCATACTCATGGATGATGATGACACTCATAATTAATTGCCTCAGAAAAGTTTATAAAAATAAAGAATAATTGATTCTAATCAATTTCTTTTCCCTTACTCCATGACAACGTGCCCCCTAGACTTAGCGTATAATAAAAGGATAACGTTATGAACAAATTTAAAAAATTGGCTTTACTAGCCAGTATTGCACTTACCACGTTTGCGACGCACGCAACTGCAAAAGATCTTGGTGAAAGCTATTTTTCAAAAGAACGCTTTCAAGTGCGTGTTCGCGCTATTGGAGTTGCGCCAGATGATAATTCATTTGTGAATATTGGTGGAAAAACAGATGTTAGCACGGAATTTGTACCTGAAATTGATTTTACTTACTTTTTCACGCCGCATATTGCCGCAGAGCTTATTGCCGCAACAGCAAAGCATAAAATCACGCACAGTACTGCTGGCGATCTTGGTGATGCATGGATTTTGCCACCAACATTAACACTGCAATACCATATCACGCCTGATAATAAATTCAGTCCATATATCGGCGCAGGTATTAACTATTCTTACTTCTATGGTGAAAAAAAAGCGGCCGGATTTACAGACTTGAAAGTCAATGGAGGCTTTGGGACGGCCCTTCAAGTGGGAGCAGACTACTGGATCAATGATAATTGGGGTTTAAACCTCGATGTGAAGAAATTATACCTAAATATAGATGGTAAGTTAAACAATGGCGCCGTACGCGCAGACATTGATCTTGACCCTTGGATTGTTGGCGCAGGATTTTCTTATAAATTCTAGTCTTGAGACTGGTGGCAGATTTAATTTTTGTGGTGTTGCAAATTCTAATATTATAAAGAAATTTAATAAATCATTTTCAGGCAGGTTAAGCTTTTCCTGCCCCCCATAGCGCTGCCTGCGCCGCCGTGATGGTGGTGACCTTACCCAGGGCAGCAACGTATACTTCTCCATTGGATGATATTGTGGTTACAAGCTTTACATGTTCTGGCCATCGTAACCCCTCACCACCTTTGAGGGCTTCTATTTTTGGCAAGTGGTTTTCTTCCGCGTCCATGCCGTCAATATACTCATGTGACGGCGTTGAAAAATACAATGCCAACCACCGCGAGAAATCATCCGATTGAATGGATGCTATAATATCATCTTGTAAAGCTTTCGCAGTATTTGGAGCGATATTAAAACCTGCACTATCCGTATTTAGCCCTTCCCCCAAGAACCGCTTATTCAGATGTTCATTTTCTTCCAGATAATAGGCGTATTCACTCAAGATTTCCGACAGCTTTGGCCCTAAGAACCCGACGGAAAACGTCATCGCGGCCTCTCGTGTTTTCCCCTCATGCCCGAAAAATGGCGGCATATAAATAACATCACCAGAGGTGACCTCAAACTCCTCACCATCAAAGCCGTTTTTAAGGACTTTCATTTCGGGGTTATCAATATAGCAATCATCAACAATTTTATTATTGCTGATTTTCCATGTGCGTTTACCCATCCCTTGCACCAAAAATGTGTGATAGCTGTCTGTATGTGGCCCTACGCTTCCGCCTGGTGTTGAATAACTGACCATGATGTCTTCGATTAACCATCTTGGGGACATATTGAAATACTTAAACAGGTTGGCGGTATCGGTGTGATATTGCTCTGTATTTTGAACAAGAAGACTCCAATTACGCTCACCAAGCTCGGCAAAGCGCTCTTCCTCAAACGGGCCATGTTCACATAACCAGTCCTTGCCCTTTGCGCTATTCGTGATGATACGGGATTTCACCCCATCCTCTAACGCTAGTCCCGCCATTGTATCGCCATCAATCAGGCCATTGATCACGTCATCAGGGATATAGCCACGCACGATAAAGGGCTTTTTCCCCCAATAGGTTTCGTAGAACTCTTCGGCAGTTGGAAATGCATCTAAAATCATGTTCGAGTTCTAGCATTGATCACAAACGCAAAGCAAGGATAAGGGCGCACAAGCCCTCATAAAACAAAAGAATATCCAATAATGTCTCAATATGATATTCAGGGATGAAAATTTTATACTGGAGCTGCAAACAATGAAACTCATGATCCTTAACCTACCGCGAGATTTTAGCGAGCAAGAGCTTGCCGAGCTTCTCAAAACCAAAGGGAATATAAAGTCATGCGCCCTTGTAATGGATGAAAACACAAATAAATCAAAGGGTTTTGGCTTTGTTGAGATGGCATTAGAGCATGAGGGCAACATTGCAATTGAAGAGTTGCATGGCAAAAAAATTGGTAAAAATAAAATTCGCGTAAAACAGGCGGATTAAATGAAAATTTGGGTTGATGGCGACGCATGCCCAAAGGGCGTGAAAGAGATTTTATTTCGCGTGGCTGAGCGTAAAAAGATACCCGTCATCTTGGTTGCCAATCAATACTTACGCCTTCCCCCTTCTGCATATATTGAAATGGTTCAGGTCGTTGACGGCCCCGATATCGCGGATGATGAAATTGCAGCGCGATGCAACCCCGAGGATTTGGTCATTACGGCCGACATTCCCCTTGCTGCGCGTGTGGTTGAAAAAGGCGCTATTGCGCTTGATCCGCGCGGCACATTATATAACCGCAATAATATCGGCCAAATTCTTGATATGCGTAATTTCATGGATGAGCTTCGTGGCTCTGGCGTAGAGACAGGCGGACCAAGTGGCTTTAGTGCAAAAGACCGTCAGAAATTTGCCAATGAGCTTGACCGCCTTTTGGCGCAGGTAACTTAATAGAACCACAATGAAGCCGCAGACAAACTTATCCAAAGCTTTCCGCGCATCCTTTTACGAAATCCTTGGATGATTTTACAAAATATCTCTACAACATAGTTATTGAGTAAGTTTAATTTCGATTCCTCGGCATGTTCCGAGAGGATGGTATGCTATGAGTTTTACCCGCACAAATGAGGGTCGCGTTTTTTTTCAAAATGCAAATAATGATGATATCCCCACCCCCCCTGTGAAGCAGTCCGTTCCCAAACCCGCCCCTGGCGTTACCGAGCCGATTATGCCACGTGATAACACGCAAATGCAGATTTTGCTTTTGCTGAAATCATTGAACGCTAAGCTCAAAAGCTCTAAAAATGATCAGGAATCCTTAAAATCGCAACTATTAGAATATAAGAAAACCATTAAAACGCTTGAAGATAAAACGACCGAGCAACAAAGCAATTACATTGATTTAGAACAAAAAGTCTCTCGCAAGCAAAGCGAAGTCAGTAAGAAAGCAGAGCGCGTTGAAGACCGCGTCAAAAAAACGCTAGAGCAAATATCAGAAGCGAAATCTTTGGTTAAAGCTATTGAGGAAAAAGCTTCAACTTATGATGCATCTTTCACTGCGATGAAAGACATATCAAGGAAGCAAACCCTCACTCTTAATACACTTAAAGAGGAGATCACCTCTCAGAAAAAATTAGACAGCGATATTGCGGAAAAGCAAAAAACGCTTGAAAAAAAGCAGACAGAGCAAGGCGAAAAAATGGTCAGTAGCGTGGCCGCATATGTTGCCTTAACCAAACGCGTTAGTGAAGCAGAAGCGCGGCATGAAAGCATTGATAACAAAATCGAGGAAGCACGCTCGGACTATATCAAACTTGATCGGAAAATTGACAAGGCATTGGAAGATCGCAATCGTATTTTGCGTAAAGTTGAACGTATTGAGCAAGCGGTACTGGAAACACGTGATGCCCTGAATGCGAAGGCCATGGTTCTTTTAACAGATCAAGGGGCGGTGGCTGGCGTACATATGCCGCAAGAGAGAGATGATTCCTTACAAACCGATCCGGCGGCGTTGAACCGCAGATTGCAAGAAGAAGCACAGATGCCGATTTGGCGGCGTCCTGTTCGCCTTCAAGGTGCAAGTCTTGTGATGATGATGGTGATCGTGTTGTTACTGGGGTGGATAGCAAGCAGCGCACTTAACACTCCGTCTAAAGTCGTCATGGATACAGAACGCGCATTGCCGCCGACGATATCTTTGGATGCTCCCTATTCCGAGAATTCATATCAACAGAAAAATACAGAAGTAACCGAGCCGTCTTCGTATGTAACGGAGGACACATATCAGGATACTGAAACGCCGAATAATCAGGATTATAGTACTATCTATGCACAAACGACTGAGGATATGTCCCCTGTACATGAAGATAAGAATACAGATGAGTATGGCATAACTATTCACAAGGGATATAGCGACCCCTCACAAATAAACAAGCAACCACAATCTATATCAACGCAAAATGATACAGCGAGCACTCTACTTGATGTGCAAAACACGGAGAATCTTGAACGAGCATTTGAAGAAAGTCCCGAGCAGCTCGCGCAAGCCCTTAATGCGATAGAGCCAGGAGAGCCTCAAGAGATAACACAGACAGCCTCTTACACGCCGCCCGCAGAACGCATTGAAATTAAACAACCAGAAATGCCAAAAACCGATAATAGTGCCTATATCGCATCATTGAAAAACCGTATCTCACCAGATTCTAACCTAACAGATATTGCGAAGAAAATTGAGACACAGGCTTTTGAAGGGATACCCGAAGCACAACACGACATGGGCGCGCTCTATGTGGCTGGTCACGGTCAGATCAAGCAAGATTTGAAACGCGCTATATTTTGGTTTACCGAGGCCTCACAAAATGGCATTGCCAATGCTAAATATAATCTTGGCGTTCTAAATCACCAAGGAATGGGCGTTGAGAAGAATGTTGATCGAGCGATGTCCCTATACAAAGATGCGGCTAATATGGGGCATCCAGAGGCGCAGTATAACCTCGGAATTGCGAATATCGAAGGCATTGGCGTTCCCTATAATCCCACACAGGCGGCGCAGTATTTTCAAAAAGCGGCAGATCACGGCGTGACAGAAGCCGCATATAATCTTGGCCTGATTTATGAGAATGGATTGCTGGGGCAACCGCAACCAGAAGAGGCTTTAACATGGTATAAAATTGCCGCTGATGCAGGAAGCCCCGAAGCGCAGTCTGCGCTTGAGCAGCTTGCAAACGCACTTGGGATAAATGTAGAAGACGTAAAACGCATCGTTGATAAAGTGCGCGGTGCATCACCTCTCCCTACCACATCCAATCAAAGCGCTCTTATTTCTGATATACAAGGTGAGCTTATGCGGCGCGGGCTTTATCCTGGACCTGTTGATGGACAAGTTGGGCCTATGACTAAATCTGCCATAGAAAGTTTTCAACGTGCCGCGAACCTTAGTGTCACAGGCACACCGAACCAAGAGCTTCTTTCATATTTGAAGGCCACTTCGCAATACGCACGCTAAACTATTTTGTTGATTTATGTGCGGCGAGAGCAGAATCCAAGCCCTGCTCAATCAGTATACATGCCGCATTCTTATCAAAACATAAAACAGAGCCAACCATGAGCTGATAAAAATTGGGATCAGGCTTTAACCCCGTTTTCTCACTCACATCAACAATATGATTTATGCATTCAACAATGGCGCTGCGCTGTGCGCTTGCGGGAACATTAACTTTTGTGGCTGCTGCGGATGCGGCGCAATGCTGTTTCAATTCTTCCAAGTGACCTTCAAAGCCATTTTTATTTAGGTCATCTGCAAAATTGCTCGTCATAATAAGGCTCGCCTCGGAAAGCGTTTTCATACAAATTTGTGATTCCCATTCATGGCTACAATATTTTGCAGCCCCCATATAATATGGATAAACATTCAAAGCCTTTAACTCATCCATTGTTTCTGGCTCACCTGCCTCTTGAGTTGGCACGGTTGGGGTATTGTTCTCTGGCTTGCCTGTTTTCGTCGCAGGTTTTTTTGTGTCCTTTTCCTGTTCTGGCGTAGATTGAACGCGACCATTAAAGACTTCACCATTATTCTGATTTGTGTTTTTTCGGTTAAAAATATCAGCGTGCGCATTTTGGGAGCACATTAAAAAACCACATAATGTCATGGTATATATAATAAAACTCTTTTTTAACTGCATAATTCATGCTCCTGATCGCTAAACATTTCCTTCGGGGATTGACTTTATATCCGCTTTTGTGTGAAGAATTCTCTCTCGGAAGGTAACATGCATCATGGATAAAGCAGAAGAAAAAACGAAATTCAAATTACCTGCGATTTTAAAAAAGTTCAAAAAACCTAGCAAACACATGTTCTGGGCGTGGATTGCATATCAATGCATTAAGGGTATTCTGACAACTACATTCATTTGGATTCCTTTACTTTACCTATGGTTTTCAAAATAATTGGAAAGTTATAAACACCTATTGCCTGTCGCTCTCGAAATAGTTGGTATTCCATATAACAATGCATAATAATTAAGATCGTTTTGAAGAAGGACTCTAAACATGAACCAAGCAAATGATGATATTGATGAGAAACTCCGTCTGGCGGCGCCGACGATATATGAAATCATTTCCACCGAAGGTGAAGAAGAACTTTCACGCTCCCTCCCCTCTTTGGGTTGGTCAGGTTTGGTTGCAGGGCTTTGCATCAGCTTTTCATTATTTTGCGAGGGGTATCTTAAATATAACCTTCCGCATGGGCAGAATAACTTTCTGATTGAAAACTTAGGCTACACGTTTGGGTTTGTGATTGTAATTATCGGTCGTTTTCAACTCTTCACTGAAAATACAATCACCGTTGTACTTCCATTACTTGAAAGACGGAATTCACGCAATGTGATTAGAACGCTTAAATTATGGGGCGTTGTACTGTCTACCAACTTTATTGGTACATTTATAGCCGCTCTTCTCGTTACAAAATTTACATTTGTATCGCCTGATCTTCTAGGGGTGTTCAGCGAAATTTCAATGCATGCGGTTAATCAAGACTTTTGGCATGTTTTCCAAATGGCCATTCCTGCAGGCTTTTTGATTGCCTGCCTTGTGTGGATGCTGCCTAGTGCGCGCGGTGGCACCGAGTTCTGGGTCATTGTCATGATGACCTATATCATTGCCATTGGTGATTTTGCGCATATTGTTGCGGGTTCTGCCGAAGCCTTTATTCTTTTGCTTCAGGGACAAATCGAATTCGTAAAATGTATTGGGTTTTTGGTCGCAGCCTGCCTTGGTAACATCATTGGCGGAACGGTTTTGTTTGCTGTGATCGCCTATAATCAAGTTAAAAATGAAATGTGATTATTCGGTATTTCCACTTAATTTCATATTATTATGCATTTTTCTTTTGCATTAAGAATAGAAATTATATAATAACTCCTGACGCACGTGTCTCTGGCCGATCTTTTATGATTCGAGTTTATGCAACGGCGTGAACATTTTAAAGCGGGGCGGAGTTGTTTTTTAAGCTCCCAACCAATACGGGGTGAATTACCACCCCCTCGATTTGAAAAGGTTTGCGTTATGAAACGTAATGTTGCTAAAAGCTGGGGCACATATCCCCTTTTAAATATAAAACCGACAACTTGCGTGTCTTTTATGCGCGATAACATTCACAGTTTTTGTACTGTGAATCGTGCATTGGCTACGATGTGGTAAGGTAAATGCGCCTGACTTCGTGCATGTGCGGAGCGGGCTGAAGGGCTTACCCCAACGGATAAGTCGTTCGTTCTTTTTGATAACAACGCGTTAAAAAGGAGCACATGACCCATGAGCCAAATTTTATCATTTAATAAACGTTTTAATAAAAACAATGCCCTTCAAACAGGCACAGACAACATTCAATATTCTTATTTCGCAAGCACCGAAGACATGGTGCATGCGCGCAGACCTGCTTTGCCGGTTTACACCCTTAATCCGAAACAGATTGCGGATACAGGCGCGGCATTTGTGAATGCCTTTATGGGTAAAACTATGTTTGCCGTAAAGACAAACCCGCACCCGATTGCAATTGCCAATTTGTATAAAGGCGGTGTTCACGCATTTGACGTGGCATCGATTGAGGAAATGCGTTTGGTGCGCTCTGTTGCGCCAAAGGCTGATCTGTATTTTATGCACCCGATCAAATCACCCGAAAGCATTCGCGAAGCCTATTACGAACATGGCGTGCGTAACTTTGTTTTGGATCACGCGGATGAGCTTGCAAAAATATCGCGTGAAACCAATAATGCTTCAGATTTAAACCTGTTTGTGCGTTTGGGCTTGCCGAAAAATGCGAATGCATCGATTGATTTATCAGCGAAATTCGGAGCTATGCCTGATATGGCGGCTGAACTTCTTCGGGCGTGTCGTGATCAATGCGTTAAATTGGGCATTGCATTTCATGTTGGCACACAAATTTCCGATGCAGCATCTTACGCCAATGCGATTAACATCGTGCGCGGTGTAATAGAGCGCAGCGCGGTTCGCGTTGACGCGCTTGATATTGGCGGCGGGTTTCCTGTCCCGTATGAAGACGAAGACGTGCCGAGCATTCACACCTGCCTTGATGTAGTACGCACTGCATTACAATGCGCGGGATTGGATCATATGGAATTACTGGCCGAACCGGGTCGCGCATTGGTTGCACAAAGTGGTTCACTTGTGGTGCGTGTTGAAGCGCGTCGTGGAGACCGCCTGTACATCAATGACGGTACATATGGCGGGTTGTTTGACGCAGGAAAATGGCTCAATACGCGCTTTCCTGTGCAGGCTATTCGTGCGCATGGGGCGTTTGATGATACGCTTGCGGCCTATTCGCTGGCGGGGCCGACTTGTGATTCACTGGATATGATGGAAGGGCCGTTTATGCTCCCCACTGATATCCGTGAGGGTGATTGGGTCGAGATCAAAAACACCGGCGCTTACAGCCAATCTATCCGCACGAATTTTAACGGATTCGGCGCATGTGATTTGGCGTTGATCGGATAGAGTCTTGATGTCATCCCGAGTGTTAGCGAAGAATCTTAGATCCTTCAACGATGTCTCAGGATAACACTATAATAATTTAGCTTAGCCGCTCTTCGAAATCTTCGTAGCCGAAAGATTTAACCACTTCGTAGCGGCCGTCTTCGTGCAAAATAGCAATATCGGGGAGTGGTACGCCGTTAAAAGTTGTGTTTTTCACATTCGCGTATTGCATCATATCGGTGAAGAGAAGCTTTTGCCCGATTTCTAGGGGAGCATCAAATTTATACGTCCCGATGACATCGCCGGTCATGCAGGTATTGCCGCCGAGGATATAGGTGTTCTCTCCTATCGCGTCCTGCTCCGTAATTGTTGCACCAATAATTTCTGGGGTGTATGGAACTTCTAACACATCGGGCATATGAGTGGAAGCGCTCGCGTCGAGGATTGCGATTTTATGCTCGCCCTGCTCTATCACGTCCAAAACCGTTGCCGCCAGATAGCCCCCGTTTAACACATGCGCCGCGCCGGGTTCGAGCGTGATATCAACGTCATGATCGGATTTCAGGGCTTTGAGCGCAGCAATAAGCGCAGCAATATCATAATCAGGGTGCGAATAGAAATGCCCACCGCCCAGATTAACGCGGCTCACCTTATCTAAAGCAAAGCCGAACTCGGTTGAAACATGGGTGATGAGCTTGAGCGATTCTTGCGCCATATTCTCACATAAATTATGGAAGTGGAGGATATCGACTTGCTTTAAAACTTCAGGCGTTAGCTCTTCCTTTTGAACACCAAAGCGCGAGCATGGCGCGGACGGATCATAAAGCGCACTGTTCTTCACTAGTGAAAGCCGCGGGTTTACGCGCAAACCGATGACCGCATCTTTGCATCGCTCACGCACCATTGGCGCAAAGCGATTCAACTGTGGCACGGAATTGAAATAGATATGGTTGGAGTATTTGAGGATTTCCGTTAAGTCGTTTTCCGTGAATGCGGGGGAATAGGTATGGACGTTTTTGCCGAAATGCGTTGCGCCGAGGCGCGCCTCATACAGCCCGCTCGCGGTGGTGCCGTCCAAGTACTCCGCCATCATGGGGAAGATGGAAAACATAGAAAATGCCTTTGTCGCGAGCAGGATTTCCACGCCCGCTTCCTCGCGGATGCGCTTTGCCTTTGTCAAATTGCTGCGGATTGCGGCGATGTCCGCGATGTAGGATGGGGGTTTTATTTCGTTAAACATATCTTTGCCCTTCTTAAGGAACAAAGTGAGTGAAGAATCCTTTTCAGATCCTTCGTGATCCTCAGGATGACAGCTTATAATCATGTCATTCTGATGTATAGCCGAAGAATCTGTTGGAAATTGATACTCACACTCTGATATATCAGTCCATTCAGGATTCTTCGTATTGATAAGAGAATTCTTCTTTTTTCGCACCCATCCTTTAATTTCTTTTTCGCGGCGTATTGCGTTTTCTGAATCTGAATACACTTCAAAATAAACCAATTTTGTGCAATTATATTTTTTCGTGAAGCCTTCGTATGTTCCATTCTTATGCTCGAAAACACGTTTTTCCAAATCACTTGTAACACCTGTATAGAGTGCCGTGTTCTTAAAATTTGTTATTAAATAAACATAGAAAATTTTGCTCATTCTTCACTCTCCATCCCAAAATGTCATCCTGAGCGCAGCGAAGGATCTTTAGATTCTTCGGCTCCGCCTCAGAATGACGATGCGCCTAAGCAACCTTCGCATACTTCGCTCTACGCTCGGTCAGTTCACCAAGATCGCCATCAAGCTCCACCACGTGCCATGGCAAACCCTGCTTTGCGACTTCTTCCATGAAGGGGTTAGGGTCGAGTTGTTCTACGTTCCAAACGCCAGCCTCTTTGCCCCATATGCCTTTTGCCATCATAATCGCACCTGTGACGGGCGGCACGCCTGTTGTATAAGATACGGCCTGCGCCTGCACCTCTGCATGGGTCTGGGCATGGTCACACACGTTATAGATCAAAACGGTTTTTTCTACGCCGTCCTTAACCCCTGTAATCACGCACCCGATGGACGTTTTACCCGTATAGCCATCCGCGAGCGATGACGGTTCCGGCAATAGGGTTTTAAGGAACTGGATCGGCACGATTTCAACGCCGTTATGGGTCACGGGGTCAATGCGGGTCATGCCGATATTCTGCAGCACTTCCATATGTTTGATATATTCATCGCCGAAGGTCATCCAGAAGCGAATGCGTTTCAAACCCTTAATATTTTCGACTAAAGATTCCATTTCCTCATGATAGAGAAGATAGCTCGCCTTATCGCCAACCTCGGGGTAATTGATCATTTTGCGAAATTCCAAAGGCTCAGTTTCGATCCATTTGCCGTTCTCCCAATATTTTCCTTTTTGCGTCACTTCGCGAAGGTTTATTTCAGGGTTGAAATTTGTGGCGAAGGCTTTGCCGTGGTCACCCGCGTTACAGTCAATGATGTCGATATAATGAATCTCATCGAACAGGTTCTTTTGCGCGTAAGCACAATAGATATTCGTTTGACCTGGATCAAAGCCACAGCCCAAAATCGCGGTGATGCCCGCCTCTTTGAACCGCTCGGAGTACGCCCATTGCCAATGGTATTCGAACTTTGCCACGTCAATCGGCTCATAATTCGCGGTGTCCATGTAATTCGTTTTGGTTTCAAGACATGCATCCATGATAACAAGGTCTTGATACGGCAAAGCCATGTTAATAACGAGATCAGGCTTAAAGTCGTTGATCAAGGCAACCGTATCAGCAACGACATCGGCATCAAGGGCGGAAACAGCTATATCAACGCCAAAATTATCTTTGATATCTTTTTGGATCGCTTCGCATTTTGATACCGTGCGACTCGCAAGATGGATTTTTGTAAAGACATCCGTATTCATTGCACATTTTTTTGCAACCACGTTTCCTGCACCACCTGCTCCTATAATTAGAACCTTCATGAGTCTTCCTTTTTTCTTTAATATCAAAACCACTGTTTCGTTGCCCAATATATAGTATTGAAACCGCTGTAAAATCAAGTATAAGAAGCTATGTTGAATTATATGAAATCAAAAGACGCGTTTTTGCATTTGGGTGCGGATGACGCAGGTGACCCAAAAGACGCAAAAGCGTTGCTTATTCCGTTTGGGTTAGAGGCAAGTGTGAGCTATGAGGGCGGAACATCCAAGGGGCCGCAAGCGATTCTTGATGCTTCGCCAGAGCTTGAGCATTTTGATGAGGTGTTCTGGCGCGAATGCTGGCGCGATTATGGCATTGCGACGGTGCAAGAACCAGTCATAGAAAAAGATCTCCCCAAGGCGTTGGATCAATTAGAATCAATCGTTGAGGCTGCGCTTGATGCGGGTCATTTTCCGCTTGTGATGGGGGGGGAGCATTCCCTGACTGCTGGCGCAATTCGCCCCTATGTGCGCCGTCATGAACAGATCACGATCTTGCAATTTGACGCGCATGCGGACTTACGTGATGGGTATGAAGGGGAGCATTACTCGCACGCCGCGGCGATGTGCAGGTGCTTGGATCATGACAATGTGCGCCTTGTCAGTGTGGGCATTCGCAATATATCCGCCGAAGAGCTACCAATACTCGAACAAAACAAAGACCGTATTGATATCTTTTGGATGAAAGACAGACGCAAATGGGATGTCAGTGACGTGGCCAAAGCCGTTGGTAATGGAAACGTTTACGTGACCTTCGACATTGATGGATTCGATAGCAGTATGATCCCTGCGACGGGAACGCCTGAACCGGGTGGCCTGAATTGGTGGGAGGTCATGGATATTTTAGACGCGGTATCACATAATGCGTCAATTGTTGGCGCGGATGTGGTTGAACTTGCTCCGCGTGATGGATTGCACGCCTGTGATTTTATGACCGCAAAGCTCTGCTATAAAATTATGAGCTATGCATTGCGCCGATTCATGAAATGATTATTGTTTCAAATAGGCCAATGCATCTATAAAACCGTTTAGCTTTATAGCAAGGTTTAACGGTTCATGATTTGACCTTAGATAAGACACACCTAATTCATCACTATTTGAAAGCGCCTGAACCACATCACTGGCTAGATCTAAATTCACAAAGCACCCCTCCACATCGCAAAACTGAACTGGCACAATGAACGGGTCTTGATCTGGTAGGGTCAAGCTCACCCCTGCTGGCAGAAATATTCCCAGTGGTGCAATGACCTTTAAACGCGGAATAAGCTCTCCCGCACGATCAATCATTTTTAATTGAGCGGTTAAAATTGCAGTACTGCCTTCTGTTTGGGAATATTCACCAAAACAGATATCCGATCCATTCCGATTCGAATCGTTTTGTAAGCACAAGACGCTCCAATCCTCGAATCTCTCCCGTTTTTCGGTGAGTGATATGTTGACGTTATTATTAGTACCCATAGCCATAGACACAGCGATTATGCCCAAGGCGATGACAATAACAGCAATGACATAATTTATTTTACCCATATATTTCAGCACGTTAAAAAACTCACCTTAAGTAGAAAAAGACAAAACCCTCTTAATACACATTGAACAATGTATAAAGATCAATCAGGATTTTTATACGTTCATACTTGGCCTTTAACGCCCCTATATTTGTGTCGTAAACCTTCTTCTGCATACTTAATGCCGCGCCCAATGATGCGCTGTCATTACGACTGTTATGAGTGGGGAATGCGGCTTTTTCATTTATCGCGTTTTCATGTGCCATATTCAATGTTTCATATTGAACGCCTAAATCAGCGTAGCTAATCAGCTTGCCCTGGAAGTCAAACAGGAAATCAGATATGTCATTTTTCAAGCCTGTTATATTGCCTTCATTTTCGATCCCCACCCAATTTAAATGGCGTTCAAACGTTCCGCTATCAACACTCCATTTCGAGGTTTCATCGGTATAAGCATCAGTTGAAACACCAAAAAAATCACCGATAATCATGCTTGGGAATATAGATTTAGATGCCCCAGAATATGCATTAAGTTTCTTCGTAACTTCGGGGATATAAGCCATATCATCTGCTGGCGTAATCAAGACAGGCTTAATATCACCATCAGGCAAGGGCTGACTCTCCTTAAGGATTTCTGCGATATATTCTGGTAACAGCCCTGAATTTTCAGCCAATTCCTGTTGAATACCACCCATTTCCTTTAAAATTGTATCCTGCGTTTTGCGTGCGGCGGATATATCTGTTTCGGCTTGGTTTAATTGGGTTATTAAATTCTTTTTTTCCTGCGTATCCAAGCGAGAGGTAATCACTGATATATCGTCCATATACAGACTAAGAGCGCTGCTCTGCCCCTGTAAAGAACGGTATTGTAAGTATATCTTTACGACATCACTTACCAACACCGCCTTTTCTCCTTTAAAATCAGCCCCTTGCATCTGTAACTTAACAGTTGCGCTTACGAGACGATCAAGCACAGGATCATTAAAATACGACCACCATGCGGCCAATGTTTTGATTTGTTTTTGAGGCGTATACGCTTGAATTTCATTGCTATTTTCTAGTGGCGCGTTTTGATTCGACACGTTGCATCCTGTCAGTAGACAAGCACATAGTATAAATACACTAACACACAGTTTTTGCATTGTTTAATTACCTTTTCGAATCTTAATATATTTAAGCATAGATATCAGAGCCTAAACTTCAAGTAACATAGGTGATCTGAATATTATTAGCTGTGCAGAAATTATTACCATTATTTTTGGTTTTGCCTATTTCCATTCACGGTGAAACGCTTTAAAAAGATATCATTCGAAAAAAATAGATTTAGAGAGTTCCGTATGAAGACTAGTCGTCGTAGTACACGGAAAAACAGGTGTTTTTTATACCTTTTTATAATGACCTCCGTTTTATTATCGGGATGTTCATCCACGCCTATGCGCGATATTAAGGCCGCGCTGCATCTGGATACGACGTATAAAAACCTAGAGGCGCTCGAAAAATCTCCTGCTTGGAATATTGAAAACGCATCCATCACCAAGCAATCAGGATGGTGGTCTCTTTATGAAAGTGATGAGCTTAATACCCTTATGGATTATGCCTTTGCGAATAACCCTAACCTCGCGCAGACGCGATCTCGGTTAAAGAGCGCACAGGCGGCGGCATATCAAACACGCTCATCCTTATTGCCCAGCGCAACAATCAGTGCAGAGCGCGACACACAAAATGGCAATAACGCACAGCCATCTGATTTTTCTCTCATCGGTGCGGCAAGTTATGAGCTTGACCTATGGGGTAAGAACCGTGCGGAGGCGAAGTCTGATGATCTGGAATTTATGGCAAGTGCGGAAGATTTACATGCGGCGTATATTACGTTAAGCGCGTCTATCACGGAAAACTGGCTACAGCTTCTCTCCTTAATTGAACAGGAAAACCTTGCTCGCAAACAAGTTGATATTAATCAGACGGTTCTTGACCTTCAACAAAAGCGATTTGAAATGGGTACGGCGAGCGCTCTTGATATTTTACAGCAGCAAGAAATACTTGCACAATCTGAAAGTGCGCTGCCCGATATACTCTCTAGCCAAAAACAAACTGCAAATGCGATGGCTTACCTCCTTGGTAATGTGCCGCGTGACGCTCTACAGGTCCGTGAACAGCCCCTTCCCGCGCCACTGCCTATCCCATATATTGGTTTACCGTCCGAGCTATTGGCGGAGCGCCCAGATGTAAGTGCGGCTTGGCTACGCTTGCAATCGGCGGATTGGGCGAGCAAGGCGGCATGGGCAAATCGCCTGCCTTCCTTTAATCTCTCTGCCAATATTGTAACAACGGATAGCGCGATTAACGGCCTTTTTAACACATGGCTTTTGGATATGGTGGCGGGGTTGACCGCCCCTGTGTTTGATGGTGGAAACCGTAAGGCGCAAGAATTACAAAAGCGCGCCTTGGCGGATGAGCGTTATCACGCCTATCGCGAGATCGTATTGGGCGCAGTTAAGGATGTTGAGGACGCGCTTACTCGCAATACATACCAAGATCAAAAACTTGTTAGTATTGAAAAGCAGCTTCGCGCATCTCGCGACACCTTGGAACAAGCGCAACTGACCTATACCAACGGACAAAGTAGCTATATCAATGTTCTAAACAGTTTGAAAAACACACAATCTTTGGAGCAACAAATGGTGCGCGAAACACTTGCACAATCTATTGAGCGAGTGGCTCTTTATCGTGCATTGGGTGGAACAGCTTGGGCAAGGGACTTGGCCGCGAAGGATTTCACCACAGCCAACGTAGAACAATAAATTTACGGAAAAACAATGAGTAATACTGAAACACAAAATACAGAAGACCACCACAGGCCAATCGATTCCGTTGCTTTGCGCGTTTTCTTGACGCTGCTCATTCTTGCCTGCGCGGGAGGCCTTGCCTATTACTTTATCTCTAACCCCGATGTTAGCGAGAAGAAAGGCGCAGCGGATAAGCCCGTTGTTTTTGTGGAAGCCAAAGCCTTTTCTGCGGGAAACTATCCCATCACGATTGAGGCCATGGGGCGGGTTACCCCTGCGAAAAAAGCAGTGATAAAAGCGCAAGTTTCAGGGCGGATACAATCCGTGTCAGATGCATTTATTCCAGGTGGGTATTTCAATGCGGGGCAGCCTATCATCAATATAGACCCATCGGATTATGAGCTGAACATCAAGGTAAAAGAGGCGGGACTGCGTCAGGCCGTGGCTTCACTCAAATTAGAGCAAGGACAGCAATCAATCGCACGAGATGAGCTTAAAATTATTGAACGCACAACGGGGAAAAAACTATCCAATAGTGATCTGGCCTTGCGCAAACCGCAAATGGAACAAGCACGAGCGAACATAGCCTCTATGCAGGCCGCACTTGATATTGCCAAGCTTGATTTGGAGCGCACGACATTATCGGCACCGTTTAATGCCATCGTGACAGAGCGCAACACCGACACTGGTAATGTGATTTCCATGAATGACGCTTTGGCCACTCTCGTTGGGACGGATGAATATTGGATTGAGGCGGATATCCCTGTGCGCTCTCTTATGTGGTTGAGCTTCCCTAAAAATGATGAGACTGACGTAAAGGCCGTTATCACACAATCAGACGGACAGGCAACGCGTGAGGCCGCGCTTAAAAACATGACAGGGATGATTGATGAGAATAGTCGCCTCGCCAAAATTTTAATCTCTGTTCCTGATCCGCTTTTACATGGGGAGGAGCAGAAAAACGGCTCTTTTATGCTGAATCTCAATGATTATGTTCACGTAAAAATTGATGGGAAGACACTTCAAAACTCTTATAAAATACCGAGCCAATATATCCATGACGGACAAACATTATGGCTTTATAAAGATGGAAAACTGAAGATTCAGCCCGTTCAAATTTCTTACGAAGATCGAATTTTCGTATACGTTGCGAGCGGCCTTGATGCCCAAGAACATATCATTACATCCGACATTATCACCCCTGTTGACGGGATGGATATTCAATTACGCGAAACGGCCGGAACAAAATAATGGGCGGACATTTCGACGAAGAAGAACTTCAAAACATAGAGGCCGGCCCCATTCGATGGATGGCGGCGCATCCAGTGGCTGCGAACTTGCTTATGATCATTTTGATTGCAGGCGGGTTATTGCTTATGATGCAAAGCAAGAAAGAAGTTTTCCCCGAATTTAGCCTTGATATTGTTACGACCACCATGACCTACCCAGGGGCAAGCCCCGAGGAGGTGGAGCAAGGTATTCTTCTGCCCATTGAAAATGCGATTAAAGATGTTGATGGTATTGGCGAAATGACCTCAACCGCATTTGAGGGATACGGTCATGTTATGGCAGAGATTGATGATGAAGATGAAACGATGCGGATTTTGCAAGATGTCAAAACCGCCGTCGATCAAATTTCCACATTCCCCATTGATGCGGAGAATCTAACCGTAAGTTTAGCCAAAAGCGCAGAAACCGTTATTCACCTTGTTCTACACGGCAGTGTCAGTGAAAATGTTTTGCGCTCTACGGCAGAGAACTTACGTCAGCGGCTTGAAAATCACACAGATATCTCACTCGTTGATTTCGAGGCGGTACGAGATTATGAAATCCATATCGAAGTCCCCCAAGAAACTCTACGCCGCTATAACCTAAGCATCCCTGAAATTTCGGATATTATAAAACGCACCTCGATTGAACTTGGCGGCGGATCGATTAAAACATCAAGCGGTGAAATCCTTGTTCGCATGACAGAGCGCCGCAATTTTGCGAATGAATTCAAAGATATACCCATTATTAAAAATCAGGGCGGCGGCACAGTTTATCTTGGTGATATTGCGAACATTAAAGATGCATTTAAAGATACCAATAACTTCGCACATTTCAATGGCAAACCCGCGATTGAACTTGTTATCAGCTCAACTGCAAATCAAACCCCGACCTCCATTTCCGCGGCGGCTCGCGCCGTGGCCGATGAATTTAAAACCTCGTTGCCAGGAGACCTTACTGTTGTCATCACAGATGATCGGTCGATCATTTTCCAACAACGCGCAGAGCTTTTGATCAGAAATGGTTTATTTGGCCTGTTTTTGGTGGTTGTATTTCTTGCCATCTTCCTTGATATCCGCCTTGCATTTTGGGTGAGCATGGGGATTCCTATTTCCTATATGGGGGCATTCCTGCTTCTCTCCCTGACCGATTTCTCCATCAATATGGTTTCGATGTTTGCCTTTATCATCGCGCTTGGGATTGTTGTGGATGATGCGGTAGTTGTGGGTGAGAATATCTATCATAAGCGAGAAAAAGGGATGAAGCCATTGGCGGCCTCGGTGACGGGTGCACGCGAAATGGCCATTCCCGTCTTCGTCAGTGTTCTTACCAATATTGTTGCCTTTACGCCCATGTTGTTTATGCCAGGATTTATGGGGAAAATATTTGCGATTGTACCCTTAATCGTGATTTGCACCTTTTCTCTTTCTTTGATTGAGAGCCTCTTTATCCTGCCTGCTCACCTGACATTTAAACAGAGCAAGCACATCAAAAATCGTGGCCTTCTCGCTGTTGTTAATTTCCAAAAAGGATTTAACAAAGGGTTTAATAATTTTATATCAAACGCTTACGCGCCGTTTATTAAAAAATCAGTTTCGATACGATATGTTTCGCTATCTGTTTTCCTATTTATTCTAATCGGAATGGGAAGTTATGTTGCCAGTGGACGTTTGGGCATTCAGATGTTCCCAAAAGTTGAGGCTGATTTTTCCTTTGCTACTGCTACCCTCAAAGTTGGGTCACCTGATGAAGATATTATCGCAGTAGAGAAAAGGCTTATTGATGCAGCAAAGGACGTTATTGCGGCGCATGGCGGTGATAAACTATCCAGTGGGATTTATTCCGAAATAAACGAAAATAAAATCAATATTCGCACCTATTTAACTGATCCTGATACTCGCCCAAAAAGCACAAAAGACGTGACAAATTTATGGCGAGAGCAGACAGGTGAGATTGATGGTTTAGAAAACCTGCAATTCATGTCTGATCGCGGAGGGCCTGGGGCGGGGGCAGCACTTACCGTTGAGCTTAGCCATGAAGATACAGACATCCTTGAAAAGGCGGCTGTATCATTGGCGCAGAGCTTGTCTGAGTTTCCAAATACCCAAGACATTAATGACGGGACAGCGCAAGGCAAACGCCAATTTGACTTCACCATGACTGATTTAGGGTATACGCTTGGCCTTACTCCTGCCGAGGTTGGACGCCAAGTGAGAAGCGCATTTTATGGCAGCGAAGCGTTCAAGCAACAACGCGGACGCAATGAGGTTCGCACCCTTGTTCTTCTTCCCGAGGAAGAGCGTGACTCCGCTTATTTCTTTCGCAATATGATGATTAAGGCACCCAATGGCAGTTTTGTTCGGCTCTATGATGTGGTACAGGCCAAACAAGGGCGTGCCTATACCACCATTCATAGGCGCGAAGGGCGACGCGTGGTAACCGTTGAAACAGACGTGAACCCGCCTTCAGAGGCTAATAAGATTATCGCGTCAATAACCAATGAATCCCTGCCTGAATTACAACGCCAGTATCCTGGCCTGTCTTATTCCTTTGAGGGTCAGCAAGCTGATATGCGCGAAAGCTTACAAAGTTTGTTTATCGGGATGTTTGCGATTTTATTTGTGATGTACGGTATTTTGGCTGTTTTATTTTCCAGCTATTCACAGCCTCTCATGATTATGATTGCCATTCCATTTTCCATTGTCGGGGCGATTATCGGGCATTTCATTATGGGCTTTCCGATGAGTATTGTTTCCATGTTTGGAATTATTGCCTTAGCTGGTGTCGTAATCAACGACTCCTTGATTTTGATTGATCTGATTAATACCAAACGCAAGGAAGGCTTGGAAGCATTTGAATCCGTTGTCACATCGGCGCAGCAGCGTTTCCGACCTATTATCCTGACTACTTTAACCACCTTTGTTGGACTTGCACCCATGATGTTTGAAACGTCACGCCAGGCGCGTTTCCTTATTCCAATGGCTATTTCATTGGGGTATGGGATTGTGTTTGCGACGTTCCTCACGCTCATTCTTATTCCATCCCTTTATATGATTAATGAGGATATTAAACGGGTTTTTAATAAAATTCTGGGACGATGACATTCGTTTCATAGTTTTTCAAGGCAATGTTTCACGTGAAACATAACAAGAACATTTATTAATAATCATGCTTCCAAAATATGCCTGCGCCGCCTTGTGCGTCTTGGCCGATTTCACTTTCGATAGTGATGTTTGGGGTGAGTTCGATTTCGATATTGGCGTTGCCGCTGCCCTCTTCTGATCCCGCTTCGAATTCCAAATACACATTATCGGAAAGGTATTTTCCTGCACCGACCGTTGCACCGCCCTCTTCATCGGCCTCAACGCGTAAATCATCTAGTCCCGTGGCGGAGCGCACAGTATCCAACGGATCAAAGCTTGAAAACCCACCACCGCCACCATTACCAGAAAACCGTTGCAGGGTTTGGGTGAGTTTCACCGCCTGAAATGGGGAAATGCTCTCCATATTTTTACCGAATAAAATGTGAGATAGTACCTCGTCTTCAGGCAATGTGGGGTCGGATGAAAAACCAATTTTCGGGGCTTCTGGCGATCCTGTGATTTCTATTCGTGCCAATATATCACCCGTTTTGGTTTCGGTCATAATATCAAGCTTTGGCGAGGGGGGAACAGAACCCGCGAAGATGAGCTTTCCACGAGCAAGCTTGAAATTTCGTCCAAACTCGCTATAGCGGCCACGAATAACGGAAAATGTTCCATCGAATTTAGGGTCATCGGCAAAGCCCTTAACCTTAACACTGCCGCCGAACTCACTGTCCAGCCCCCATCCGCGCACGAATATTTTTGATGGCGCGTCGATAAGCACATCAAGGGAAATACCGCTTAGGATATCTGCTGTGATGCGCTCGGTTTGTTTGCCCTTATCCTTATTCACGATATTAAGTTCGGGTATGGATGCAGCAAAGCGTTCGGGCAGTTTTATAGTGATTTCATCGGGTTTGATTGCGCCATTAATCGCGTATTCTTGCCCCTGCCCCTTTACATTCATATCCATGCTTAATGTGGCGGAGGCAATATCGCCCTGTACGGCGTGAAGGGCGCGTGCGGATACTGATGCTTCCACGGCCATTGTATCAATCATGAGGCTTCCCGATGCCTTGAATGTGCCTTTTTCACGATCACGCGCCGTAATGGATTTAATATTAAGCATTTGATTTAAAACGCTTCCTGCAACTTTTAAGTCGTAGAACACAAGGCCAGATGGGATGTTTTTATATTCGGGTGTTGAAGCATTAAACGCGACATTTTGCGCCCCTTCTTGCCCTGACATACTTAACGTGAATTGAACGGGTGACAAGGCATGATCGTTGCCGATAAGCGAGCGGTATGGATCAAGAGAGGATAGCGTGCCCGACACCTTACCCGTTGCGATGGAGTTTTTCGTATTCAGCGCAATATTACCACCCATTGAAATGGCGGGAAGTTCAACAGAGATGGGATTAAGGATAACATTATCACTATCAGATTTTGCGGCGGTTTTAACGGCAATTTTATTACCTTGATAAGTGCTATTGATGTTCAAATTGGCAATAAAATCAGCCGTGTTTTTGGCGGTAAACTCCACCGCAATGATGTCCAAATCTTTGACGTCCTCGGCTTCGGCCAGAATTTCAAAAGAGAGATCACCTTCATTTTGGAAGGCTGCGCTGGCCTTACCCGAAAATGCATAAAGCGTAGATTCCACAGAAAGGCTGCGGATTTGCGCCGTGGTTTTGGCCAGGTCATATTGGCCTTTTATCTTTACCTTCTTCGGAAAGGCGGGCGGCGTTTGAGAGCCATCATCATTATAACGCAGATCAAGCGCTATCAAGCTGCCATCAAATAAATCTATGCGTCCATTTATTTCGGGAGAAAAAGTGGTATCTGTCGCCCCCTTTAACACCAGACTTTTAACATGGAGACTATCGATAAATATTCGATCAAAAGGCAATTCTGGCTTTTGGGAGGGAGGGATAATAATCGGGAATGGTAAGGACGTGTTCTCGGCGGTTTTGGGCGTTGCTTTTGCCTCATATATGATCACATCATCCGCATGCAGGGACACGGTTAATTCGCGCCGCGACAAGGGCAAAAAGTCAGCGTTTAAATGAAGCCCGTTTATTTCAACATATTTATTAACACCTTGATATATAGTTACTTTTCCAATTCCGATACGATTAGGCACGATATAGTTAAACCCGCCAAGGATCACGCGCATTGGCGTTCCCTCAAGGCTTTGTCCCAATGTCGATTGCACGGTTTTTTGCCCGTAAGACGAATTGAGCCAGATCACACCGCCCCAAAACGCGGCTTGAATTAAGACCAACACAACTAATAATGCCGCGAAGCTCCAGATAATAAAATGCCCTACCCATTCGAAAGATTTTTTCGAACCGAAAATCGTTTTGCTTAATACTGTTTTTACAGCACTCATATTATTCCTAAAATGCTTGGCCTATACTTATATAAACCTGAAATGCTGCGTCTGCATCATCTTTCCCCGAAACTGGAACGGCAACATCAAGACGCAGAGGCCCGAAATCGGTATAATATCGTGCGCCTAGCCCAGCGCCTACGGAAAGTTGATCGAATGTGGGGAATACTTTATCGCCGACATGCCCCGCATCAACAAAGGCCACCATGCCCAGCACATCGGTGAATTTCAGGCGTGTTTCGAATGAGCCTTCAAAGAGCGAGCGCCCGCCAGCGGGATCGCCATCAGTTTCCTTTGGGCCGATTTCTTGGTGGCCGAACCCCCGTACCGAGCCGCCGCCACCCGCAAAGAAACGTTCGGTTGCGGGGACGTCATCGGTTTGCGTTCCTGCGATTGTTCCCAATTTTGCGCGTGCGGCCAAGACGAGGCGTTTATGTGCCTCAAAGTACGTTTGCGCGCCAAATTCGGCTTTCGTGAATGGAGAGCTTTCGCCCAATGTATCAATAAAAGCTTCGGTGCTTCCCGTGAGAAGCCAGCCCTTATGTGGGTCGAGCTTGTCATCGCGGCTGTCATATTTTAGGGATGTGTTTGGGGATAGAAGGCCGAATATTCTTGTTTCCTCGTTGTCTTCTTTGATTTGGGTGACTTTATAATCTGTTCCAATATTGGCGGTGAACCTTTTATTCAGTTGGCGTGAAATACCGAAGCCTGTTTCAATGGCTATTTCTTCGAATGCATCTGTGTCTTCGCGGTTTAACCCCGCCTTTAAGATCAAAGATTGATCATTGCGGATGAAGAATGGCTTGTTGAATTTGCCTTTTAGAGATTGTTCAAGCATTGATAAGGTCAGGTCGATGTTCACCTTTTCGCCTGCGCCGAGGAAATTGCGGTGCTCCCACCCTGCAGTTGCGCCCACACCTTCATCAGTGTAATAGCTTAGGCCACCCTTTATTGTGCGTTTTGCGCGTTCTTTTAAGACGAATTTTACAGGGATTGCACCGCCTCTATTGCCATTTTCTGGCAAAACGACATCTACGCGGGAGAAGAGCCCCGTTGCCAAAATTTTATCGCGGGTGGCTTCGATTTTATCATGGCGGAAGCAATCACCCTCTTTTATCGTCAGGTGCTTGTTCAAATGGCTTTCACGGACAGATTCTTCGCCCTCAAAAGTTATTGCACCATAAATTGCGGGCTTGCCCTCGCGCACATTGAAATGAATTTCAGCGGTATTTTTATCTTTGTCCAGAAATGCACGATGGGAAATGCTTATATCAAAGGCGCAGCTTTGGTTTTGCAGTTTTCTATGTAATGCTTTTTGGGCATATAATACCTCACTCGCGATAAGGGGGGCGCCCTCTTTCAAACCTGTTTTTGCCAGTTCATCACGATAAGAACTTGGAGTGATTGCTATTGTTTCAATCGTGGCTTGAGTGCCAGCATCAATTTGATAAAGACCATTACCGCCATCGCCTTGCTTATAAAAAATTTGTGCGTCATAAAACCCCTTGGCACGCATGGCCTTTATGAGGTCGCGGCGGACGACTTCTTCGTGATAGTCGAAGGCGGCGGTTATTGCGGCCTCATCTTCATCCCCAACTTTGAAATTAGCGAAGCGATCATCCATGATGGAGGTAATGTAATTTTTGACTTCTGGTTCGCCATCCAAGCCTGATACAACGTATTTTTTATGGAGGGAATCATCCTTCCAAAATGCCAAACGATCAGCAACGCAGGATGATAAAATCCCGCAAGAAATAAACAGAATGGCGTAGCGCGAAAATATACTCATAATACCCGCACCATAATGATTATACGTGACGATGGAAAGCTTTTAATCATGGGGCTGTGTGGTTTGCGAGAATATCTCTATACGCCCTTTTATTTCATATAAAATCGCGCTACAAAAAATGATCTTATAATGAAGGGAATTACATATGCTTGCGATAATTGGTGGATCTGGTCTTTATGCTTTGGATGAGCTTGAGGTTATAGCCGAACATGATATCGACACGCCGTTTGGAAAACCTTCCGCGCCTGTGGTTGAGGGTAAAGCCTTTGGGCGCTCTGTCTTGTTCCTGCCGCGTCATGGGCGTAACCACGAATTTTTACCATCAGAGGTTAATTTTTGTGCGAATATTTATGCGCTTAAGGCTCTGGGGGCGACCACGGTGTTGAGTATTTCCGCGTCAGGGTCATTGCAAGAAGAAATTTCGCCTGGTGATTTGGCGCTGGCTTCGCAGTATTTTGATCATACGCGCGGATTTCGTAAGAATTCGTTTTTTGGCGGCGGGGTTACCGCGCATATTTCAACGGCAGAGCCGACCTGCCCCGTTTTGGCGGCGGATGTTTTGAAAGCGGGCGAAGCGCTCGGCATTCCATTGCATTCTGATAAGACCTATGCCTGTGTTGAGGGGCCAAGGCTCGGCACGAAGGCCGAAAGCTTTTTCCTTCGCGGGGCGGCGGGATGTGACATTGTTGGTATGACAAATGTACCCGAAGCCTTTTTGGCGCGTGAGGCGCAGATGGGCTATGTCACGCTCGCGATTGCCACTGATTATGATTGCTGGAATGAAGACCCCGATGAACACGTCAATGTTGAGGCGGTATTCGCCGTGTATTTCGAAAATATCGGTAAAATCAAACAGCTTATTTTAAAGCTGCTTGAAAATGGTATATCGGAAACGCCAGAGAAAATCCGCACTGCCCTTAACGGTGCGGTTATGACACCTGATGAGCGCTTAACACCAGAGCAAAAAGTATGGCTCGGTGTTTTGCGGAGGTAGGGTTATTCCTCTTCAAGGGGGTGATCTGCAAGGTTTTCGAGCGCCTTTATGATGTCTTCATTCTTGGCGCGGAGTTTATAGTCTTCCTCCTTAAACACATAAACGACCGTGCCGTCTTGCGCGATAACGAAGGTCGCAGGAATGGGAAGTTCGAAATTATCGACACCATTAAACTCTGCAAGAGTTTGTCCTGTTTCGCCCTTAAGCCATGTCGAAAACCCCTCGCGCTTGTCTTCGGGGACAGTCCAAAGCAAGTCATAGTTGCGCGCTATTTTGTTGCCTTCGTCACTTAAGACTTCGAAGGTGACGTAATTTTTAGACATTGTATCTTGCACACTTTCGGGTTTTTCAGGAGAAATTGCGACGAGCTGCGCACCTAACTCTTCGAATTCCGGGAGAATTTGCTGATATGCGTAAATCTGATCATTGCAATATGGACACCAACCACCACGATAAAAACTAAGGATTACCGGGCCATTTTGAAGCATTTCAGATAATGTCCTACCTTCTCCATCTGCATTGGGCAGTGTGAAATCTGGCGCGGTTGATCCTATGACTATATCGCTCTCATGCCCTGAATCTATCGGTGGGGCCTCCCCCGATACAGCGATATTGGCATCGGCAGGCATTTCATTAAGCGCCTTTTCAAAGGTTTTTGCTTTTTTTACATTCATCAGATAAGCAGCTGCACCACCCATAAGACCAATTAACACCAACACAGCTAAAAGCTTTTTGATCGACATATCTTTATCCTTTTTTGTATGGGCTAAGGATATATATTTTATATAGAAGTGCAAGTGGTGCTGTAATAAGAAAGCCGGATGTCACACATACATCCGGCTTGGTTCTCCCACAATTCTTACTAAGCTTCTAGAAAACGTTAATGTTTCCGCTTTCGACCAATTCCTGAACATTGAGGTTCTGAATGCCCTCCAAGGCAACAAGATCAACCGCATTGGACGCATCACCAGAGCCGCTCATATCTACGGATATAATTGTACCGCCGCCTTCTTCACGAGAGAAAACAAAGTCATCAATGGCTTTTTGTGTTGGGTCATACCCCGTTAGAAGTGCCGCAAAGTCGAGGACATCGCCATCATTGGTGTCGAAATCACCAATAACATCTACGCCGCGACCCAAGGCATCCATTACGAAATTATCCGCGCCTGATCCACCATAAAGTATATCATTTCCATCGCCACCATGAATGGTGTCATTGCCTTCTTGGCCATAGATAACATCATCACCTGCACCGCCATAGAGCGCATCATCGCCGCCCTGACGCCCTGCGCCGCTGGCGTCTTTGCTTTCCGCTGCTAGCTCGTCTAAATTTCCTCGGATATAGTCGGTTGTATCATCGCGTGACCATGTTGGATCGCTTGCGCTTTCACCATTTTCAAGACGATCAAAGGTATCCCAACCATTTCCGTCTGGAGTTGATAGGCCAAGGTCATCTGCCAAGGCATCTGTGTTCACACTGTCGCCGAAGATAATGTCATTTCCATCGCCGCCTTCGATTGTATCATCACCGACCGAGGCAAGCTTATAAATTGGGTTAATTGCCTTCAGTGCAGCACCAAGGTCACTTGGGTCTTCTACATTAATTGCCACGCCATCGGAATCTATGATATTCAGATTTGAAATAGAGCTACTGATGTCAATCCCTACGCCGATAACATCATCACTGAGAGATTGAAGTATGCCCACTTCATCCGTGCCATCACTGCCCGTAATTTCTTCAATGGCACGAAATGAGCCTGCACTTGTTGGATTACCAGCAGCATCTAAATATTTATTGGGCTCTCCATCAGAGATGAAGTATGTCGTTGTAATGGCATCGCCGCCGATTGGATCCGCACTTTGCAGCCAACTTATGGCTTCTTGCATTGGAGCCTCGTAATTTGTGTAACCATTGCCAGAAAATGCATCGAGATAGCTTAGAGCCTGTGTTAGCCCGTTTGGTACACTTAAGTCAAATGTGCCCGATACACCGACATCTGTACTGAACGGTGTTATATGAACCTTCACATCACCACCTTGATACTGCCCAAGATCGTTTAATGTATTTGCAACTGCGGCTTTTAATAATGATATTTTCGAGTTTGGGTCGCTTGCATTCCCCATTGATCCAGAAACATCAACGATAAAGACAAAGTTATAATCTTGAGATGGAAGATCGGCATTTACTCCGCCAACATCACCAATAAGAATATCGCTGCCTTGCGTTCCGATAATTGCCCCATCATCACCGCCGATATGGTGCGGTGTGTTTGATGGATTATTATCATCAATATTTTCGCCCACTTTTAATACGCCGTTTAATGCATCAAATTGAATGAACGCCATTGAGCTATCATTATCGCCATCAACAAGAACATAGTTGAAACAATCATCCGTAAAGGTGTTCCCCGCGAATAAATCATAACTGTATGAGCCATCGGCGTTAATGTTCAATGTGCCGTATGTTCCATCAATAGATGCTCCATTAATGGGATCAATATTAACCACATTTCCTGCGAATTCGATCTGAGTAACCGTATTGCTTTGATCCATGCTGAGGTCATCATTATCGGTTACGTTGCCCTCTATTTTTCCTACTGAAGTATCAACCGTTGCCCAGTCATTATGCGCAACTGGCGCGTCATCAAGAACTTTGATTGTTAATGTACCATCAACGGAATCACCGTCAAAATCTGTGGCACGTACACCAAAATCAAGGGTTAAGGCATCATTTGGATCGTTTACATCCGGGTGATCAAGCGTTCCGCTCAGGACAAAGTTGTACGTCCCGTTCGAAGCCAGTGACAAGGTGAAAATATCTTTTCCGCCGGATGATCCAGTGTAAGTGTTTGTACCAGCATCGAAAGTGACTACAACTGGTTGCCCTTCGGAGGTTAGTGATGTCGGCGCGGACCCTGTTGCGCTGAATTCGCCAGCGCCGTCATTGCCAAAATGTGCGTCTAATTGCCCAGATACAGATGTATCGGGTGATAGATTGCTTTCATCAACCTGCGCGGTTTGCGGCACGACACAAAACGGGCCATCATCAAGCACGGTAATGCTTATTTGGCTGGCTTGTACATCGCCATCTGAATCTGCGATTTGCACGCCGAAATCCAATAGAATGGCGTCATTAGGATCACTGCCATCTGCGTGATCGAATGGGCGGTGCTGCGTATAGGTAAACTCACCTGTTAGCGGATCAATCGTTAAGGTGAAGATGTTTAAGCCCCCGCCTGCCTGACCGACATACCCGTCGGCAGTTTGAGAGATGATAACCTCTTGTCCACCTGAATAGATTGTTCCGCCAGTGATAGATCCGCCAAGCGTAATATCGTTATTTGGTGTAATTGTACCCGCGCCATCATCACCGAAATCAAATGTTAGATTTCCGCTCGTGCTTAGGTCAAAACCACTTGTTTCATCCAATGTTCTGGCAGCCCCAAAAATTTCAGGAATATCATTTTCTGGATTTTGTGGCGGAATTTCGTCTGATTCTTTATCTTCAGGAAAATACTCATCCTGTTTAAATTCTATACCATATTGTAGTTTTGTCGGGTCGATTGGGCCAACATCTTCTATACCGATAACACCTTGTGCTTCGAAATTACTTTGGAATCCAAAACCACCGCCAGACGCGCCGCCAGATGCGGAACTGCTTTCTCCTGCTGCGGGTTCAACGCCTGCAAGATCTTGTGCGAATTGTGCCATATCTTGCTCATCGTTTTGCGCCTGCTCTAATGGAGTTGAGGGCGGAACGGCACTATCATTTTCCACACGGGACAGCATTGCATAGCGTTCACCGCCATTATCATTTTCAAACGTGCTTTCTGGTTGATCCTCAACCGAGGCTGGCTCTAATCCTGCAAGTTCTGAGGCTAAATCATCTTCAATTGATGCCAGGGCCAGCTCTGCTTCTGGTGAGTGATCGTTCGAAGCCTCTATGGCTTCCATTTTACCCACTAACCCCTCTATCACATCCATTGCGGATAAGAATTTTGCCTGTGCGCTTTGATCCGCTGCGGCGTCTTGAGGCTCTCCGTTCAGTGCCGCTTCGATTAAATCTTGCGCGGTTTGAAAATTTATTTGTGCGCCGTCATCAAATGTCAGCGTCATTTCCTCGCCGCCTTCATTTGCGCCTCGCTCTACGCCCTGTCCATCATTAATGTCAAATTTCAGATCATAGGATTTATCGCCCTCTAAGGCGACGTCTAGAACATCTCCTGCGAGAGGCTTATCAATCGTGCACACACCCATATCATTGCATAGCTCTGTATAGAGAGCTTGCGTGTTTATTTCTGTTCCATCCGATAACGTTAGACACCCAACACCATCTGAGAATTCTGCGAAGTCATTGATTACGAGGCTGTCTTGCCCTTCGTCATTTTCGAATTTTATGGTTACATTACCATCATTATCCATTGATATTTCTTGGATTTGCTTGGCGGAAAATGTCATTTCCTGTGTATTTGGGGCGGCGTTATTATCATGCGCGAGCGCCTCGCCAGAAGGCTCATGAGATGCATCATAGGATGATGATAAATCAGATGCTGTATTCATACTGGATTCAATCACCTGTGGCTCTGCTTCACTATTTTTTGATGCTAGATCACTCTGATTATGTGCAAAAGCTTGATTATCCAGTTCCATATTACTTACCCTTTGGTTACTTAATAAATATTTCCGTTCCCCAACCGAAATAACGGTATTGATTTTGTGACTATATGGAAAAAGTTTTAACAAAACGTTATTTTTCCATATTAAATTAAATTTTCATCTCGAGCGTTAATAATTGATTAGGGTTTGTGGCGTAGATTAAATTATAGGTTCATCAGGTTTAGGCATGATCATGGGTAAAATTTATAGTTTTCAGCCAGGCGGCATGGATAAAGTGATTGATGATAATCACAATATCACCGCGTGTGCGGCAGATAAATCTAGCTATATCCTAGGTGGCGGTATTGAACAGCAAATGGATATTGAGCAGGCAACTTCCTCGCCTGCATATAGCCCTGCTCCGTCCAATGGATATGAAATGTAGTTTGAGTTTAGAGTAAAAGTAGTAGAGAACTTTAAAGCGCACCCCCTCCAAGGGTGCGTTTTTTTATGCTTATTTCAGAAATATTGAAATATTTAAAAATTGACATTACTGGGTGATTTGTGGCATTAATCCCGATCAACAAACGGAATTTTATGACAATGCTCAGCGGTATTTTTGGGAATAATAAAAATAAGAAAACGCCACTTATTAGCCCAGATGAAGCGCGCATATTAAAGCAGAGCGAATTATTAGAAGATCTTAGAGCGCTATTGCGTCCACATGCATATAGCACTGAAATTAAAAATTACGATCACTCGAAAAAGAATAACTCTTGGACTGGACTATTAAAAGATTTCAAAAGTACATTAAAAAACTTGCATAACAACCCAAGCGCAAAAAGCTATATTGGCACTTATAATGGCCTGCGCCAACGCTCAGAATTTGAATTAATTAATCATATAGATAGCGAAATAAAGAAATGTAACGCGCAAAACTTACGCTCACAGTTTAAATATATTTTAAGGCTAGCTGATGCTTTAGATGAAACTGAAAACCTGTATTTAAATGGAGAGCATAGTGCAAAACCAACTATCTACACGGGTAACGAGCGTAAATTTTCATATTTAGAAAAGCCCAGAGAAACCAGAACATTCGGAGTTAAAAGCGTTTATGTGACCCCTGATGATTTAGACAAATCTCGGATAGATGCATCATTAAAAACCTTAAGTGAAAATTTTGATGTTCAATTTCCAAAGTTTATAAGCAGCTTTGATGAATTAATGCAGCTCGCACAAGACAAAGCCATAAAATATGAAGAAGCGCATGATTTTTCTACCAAATTAATGACAAGAATTATGGAGTAATTTTTTCTATTCCTCTAAATCAAACTTAATGCCCTGCGCCAGTGGCAATTCATCAGAATAATTTACCGTTGACGTCATACGGCGCATATAGGCTTTCCAGCTGTCTGATCCGCTTTCACGCCCGCCGCCTGTTTCCTTTTCCCCGCCGAATGCGCCACCGATTTCTGCGCCCGATGTACCAATATTCACATTGGCGATACCGCAATCGCTGCCTGTTTCGGAGGTGAACAACTCTGCCTCTAACGCGTCTTTTGTGAAGATGGCAGAGGATAGCCCTTGTGGCACAGCATTTTGACGAGCGATGGCTTCGGACAGATCCTTGTATTTAAAGACATATAGTATCGGAGCGAAGGTTTCACTTTCTATATTTGACCCGTCTGGCATTTCAACGACTGCGGGACGTACATAATAAGCATCAGGGTATTGATCTTCTAAAGCTCGGCCTCCTCCACTCACAATCCCTTGCGCGCCATTTAATGCGGATTGCATTGCGTTGTAAGCATCTTGGTCAATCAATGGACCGACGAGCGATTTTTCATCCAACGGATCGCCAAGGGAGAGTGTTTTATATGCGGATTTTATTTGTGTTAGAACTGTTTCATATATGCTCTCATGCAGAAATACGCGGCGGGTTGAGGTGCATCTTTGCCCACATGTTCCGACCGCGCCGAATACTATGGCCTGAAGGGCGAGTTTTAAATCCGCACTTGGGGCCACGATAATCGCGTTATTACCGCCAAGCTCCAAAATACTGCGTCCGAAACGCTCTGCTACGCGTGGGGCGACGGCTTGACCCATCGCAGTGCTTCCAGTTGCACTAATCAGGGGGACACGTGTATCATCAACCAAAACCTCACCAATATCCGCCTCACCGATCAGAAGTGAAGATAGGTTTTGCGGGGCATCATCACCAAACTCTTGGCATGCTTGTTCAAACAATTTTTGACATGCCAGCGCGGTGATTGGTGTTTTTTCGGATGGCTTCCAAACGACACTGTTTCCGCAGACAAGCGCGAGCGCCGTGTTCCATGCCCATACGGCAACGGGAAAATTAAATGCACTGATAATTCCTGTTACGCCCAAAGGCTGCCAAATTTCGCGCATTTTATGCTGTGGGCGTTCTGATGCAATCGTCAGACCGTAAAGCTGACGCGAGAGGCCAACTGCGAAATCACAGATATCGATCATTTCTTGTACTTCGCCCAATCCTTCTTGGTATATTTTTCCGCATTCAAGGGTCACAAGTGCGCCCAGCGCCTCTTTATTCTCTCGCAATATATTACCGAATATACGCACTAATTCACCGCGTCGTGGCGCAGGAACAGCTCTCCAATCAAGGAAGGCGGCATGTGCATTTGTGATTTTCGTTCGCGCGGATTCAGAGGTATCTTTATGCACTGCGCCGATCTTTTGGCCATCAATGGGTGAGAATACGTCCATATCCCCTGTTCCGATTTCAAGCTCTAAATCGTGAATGATTTTTTCCGCTGTGATGTTCATAAAGCCCCCTAAAACACATGAAAAATTTATGGCTTTAGTGTATCATGAATGATGTTGTTGTTAAACAGAGGAAGGCCATTTCATGAGCAATTCTTTCATATCCCCCGATGATATTCGTGCGCGATTTTCACGCGCTATGTCGGTGATGTATCGAGCGGAAGTGCCGGCCTATGGTGCGTTATTGGATTTAGTTGCGTTGGCGAATAAGCGCGCTTTGGATGCCGATCCGGTTTTAAAGAAAAAGCTGTCCGAGAGTGATAATCTGGCGCGCATTAATGAAGAGCGTCATGGCGCGATTCGTGTTGGCACCGCGTCTGAGCTTAAAATGATGGCGCGTGTCTTTGGGGTTATGGGGATGCGCCCCGTTTCTTATTATGATTTGACGCAAGCCAATGTTCCTGTGCACTCCACCGCGTTTCGCTCTGTTGACGCGGCTTCGCTCTCACGCTCGCCGTTTCGGGTGTTTTGCTCGTTATTGCGCACTGAATTAATTCAAGATGCGAATTTACGAAAGACTTCAGATGAGATTTTAGAGGCTCGCGATATATTCACGCCCGCGCTTTATGAACTTGTCGATAAAACCGAGAAAGACGGCGGCCTGAATGAGGGCGATACGAAGGAATTCATCGATCAGGCAACATACACCTTCAAATGGCATAAGGATGCGGCTGTTGATAAAGAATTTTATGAGGAGTTGTGTGATGCCGACCCGCGCGCGGCGGATATTGTGTGTTTTAAAGGGCCGCATATTAATCACCTCACTCCGCGAACGCTTGATATTGATATAATCCATGCGGAGATGCCAAGGCGTGGAATGAATGCAAAGAATGTGGTGGAAGGGCCGCCGCCAGGCTGCCCTATTCTGCTGCGCCAGACTTCGTTTAAGGCCCTGACCGAGGATGTGTTATTTGACGGGGTTGCGGGTTCGCACACCGCACGATTTGGGGAGATTGAACAGCGCGGCGCAGCTCTAACGCCGAAGGGACGCGCCTTGTATGATGAATTATTAGCGGAGGTGCGCAGGCGGATCATTCCTGCTCCTGATGGCTCTAATGCCGATGAGTATATGAAAATTCTGGATGATGTGTTTGAGAAATTTCCATCCTCTCCCGCTGAAATGCGTGAACAAAAACTTGCGTATTTCCAATACTTTGTGACGGAAAAGGGCTTGGCGGAAGGCCTTAACCATGATGATATCGAGGAACTCATCGCGGGTGGTCTGGTTGATTATCTGCCGATTACCTATGAGGATTTTTTGCCCGTGAGTGCGGCGGGAATATTCTCCTCTAACGCTTCGGATAAAACCCGCGTTGATACATTTAAAAGCTCTAGCCAAGATGCCTTTGAGAAAGCACTGGGGCAAAGCGTGGCGAGTGAGTTTGACCTCTACCAAGCGATGGAGGATGAGAGTTTGAAGGCGGTGTTGGGTTAGACATGTTCACAATTTTAGATCATCGGAAATTATCAGAAAAGTTAAAGAAAGGTTCTGTAACAAAGATAGAAAAAACAATCTACCTTTTGATAGCCCTTATTTTTGTTCTTAGCCCTGTCCATAGTTTTTTGTTCTTTGGCCAAAAACATTTTCCTTTCTCCTTAACATACTTCTTTTTAGCTACGCTATTTACTGTGGCACTGTATATTTACAAGGTACACAGATTAGCGAATCTAAAAATATTTTTGCAGAATTTTATAATTCTGTGTGTTCCAATTTTTTTAAATACGACATTAATATCAATAGGGTTAATAGGTATATTTTCAACGTTTATAAAATCATATCATTCTGTGTTTGTTCCCCTATCTTATCTGATAATATGCGTATTCATTTTTTCCTGTTTTGCCCAAGCGTTTAAAATCATGAAAACATAATATTATATTCCCCTCCCTCTCTCATTCTGCTACAAACGGCGCATAAATAGCCCATAGAGAGTAGATATGTCCGACCTGATTTTAAGTGTAGAAGAAGCCACCGTGATGATTGCGGCGAAACCGTTTTTCGAGGGCATGACCTTTCATATTCATTCGGGGCGGAAAATCGCGCTGGTCGGGAAGAATGGCGCGGGGAAAACCACGCTCATGAATATGATCACGGGGGAGCGTGAGCTTGATGACGGAAAACGTTTCCTGCTTGCGGGGACGACGACGGGCTATATGCAACAAAATGTGAAGCCAGCCCCTGGTATGACGGTCAAAGAATATGTGTTTGAAGGATTGCCTGATGATTTGGAAGATTGGGATATTGATTACCGCATTGAAATGGTGATTGCGCCGCTGCATTTGAATGTCAATGACACGTTAGAGAATTTATCGGGGGGGCAGCTGCGCCGTGCATCTCTCGCTCGTGCACTCGTGGAAGAGCCTGATATCCTGTTGCTTGATGAGCCGACAAACCATATGGATTTGGAGCTGATTGAATGGTTGGAGGGGTATATTTCGCGCTATCCCGGCGCCGTTGTTATTGTTTCGCATGATCGTAAGTTTCTGGCCAACACAACCGATCGCGTATTTTGGATTGATCGCGGATCTTTACGCACTGCGCCGCGGGGATTTGCTCATTTCGAGGAATGGTCGAAGGAGATGTTGGAGCAAGAGGGACGCGAGCTTCATAACCGCGCAAAAAAGGTTGATCAGGAAATCGAATGGGCGAATAAGGGTGTAAAAGCGCGTGTAAAGCGCAACGTTCGCCGCCAAGCAGAAGCGTTTGAGGCACGTGCGCAGTTTGAAAAAGACGCCAAAGCCTATCGCCGCGTGACCTCTAAAATTGACCTTCCCGTGATTACGGCGGAGGAATCATCGCGCAATGTCGCGGAGTTTTTCAATATTGGCAAAAGCTATGGTGATAAGCTCATCCTTGATAAGTTCAATATGCGCATTAAAAAAGGCGACCGCATCGGAATTTTGGGCAAGAACGGCGCGGGTAAAACTACGTTTTTACGCCTTTTGACAGGGGAAGAAGAGCCAGATTCGGGCCGCATTAAGATGGCGAAGAACCTAACATTCAGCTATTTCGATCAGAAGCGTTCGATGCTGCAGGAAGAAAAATCGCTTAAAGATAATTTATGCCCTGAAGGCTCTGATTATTTGGATGTGCGCGGAAAATCACGCCATGTTTGCGGGTATTTGAAGGATTTCTTGTTTGACCCTGAAGACGCTTGGCGGCAGGTTTCGACGTTATCGGGCGGACAGAAGAACCGTTTGATGCTGTCTAAAATCCTATCGAACCCGGGAAGCATGCTCATTATGGATGAGCCGACAAATGATTTGGATATGGATACGCTTGATATGCTCACTGGCATTTTGAAGAAATATGACGGCACGCTATTTGTTGTATCACATGACCGTGACTTTTTGGATCAGGTGGTGACGAAGACATTGGCGTTTGAAGGCAATGCCGAGGTTGAGGGCATTATCGGCGGTTACAGCGATTATATCGCATTTAAGGCGGCAAAAGCGGCAGAAGAGAAGCAGAAGCCCTCACCCCGTCATCCTGAGCGCAGCGAAGGATCTAAAGATTCTTCGCAGGCTACGCCTCCTCAGAATGACAATAAAGGTGATGGCAAGCTCTCCTATAAATACAAATTAGAGCTTGAGAAACTGCCGAAGGAGATTAAAAAGCTCGAAAAAGAAGTGTCAGATTTACAGGCTTTACTTGAAGACCCTGATTTATATATGAGTGATGCGGATAAGTTCATGCGCGCCTCTACTCGTCTGCCTGATGTGCAAGATACATTGGCAGAGAAAGAGCTTCGGTGGTTGGAATTGGAGGAGATGAAGGGGTGAGTATAGAAAGTATTATCCAATATATCGAGAATATCACGAATGGATAAACCTCCTTAAGGACATTATCTTCTTCATTGGCAGTTATCACTTAATAAAATTTGTTATCAGTTGGAATTTCAAAAGGAAAACCCACGAAATAAAAACCAATTTAGAATTTAGAGACCGTATTGAAAAACCACTCGATGAATACGTATTAGGCAAATACAAACATGGTAAAAGAGACATTGGAATACGCTTTGTATTTTGGAAAAACTACCCGTGGAATCTAGATGATGATGCATATATAAATCATCTCTGGTTTCATGACTTCGAAGAACAAACATTACCTAGTGGCTATATAGACAATACAGGGTTAAATTTTCAACAGCACATTTGGTTTTACTCATCTAGTATTTATATAGATAAGCACAATGCTTTTTTTATAGAGACGAAAGGGCGGACATTTAAAGGGTTTCGAGAAATTGCCAACGCTTGCTTAATTTACCACATGCCTTTTTCATCAATAATAAATTATGATTTTAAAGAAATTATAGAATGTGAACCCGTCTTTTATATCAAGCATCCCTACATAAAATACAAAAAACTGTATAGCGATAAGTTAATCATAAGAAACAAGTATAAAGAAAAATATTTTAGGTATGAGTTAAATGAAAAACACAGGATATCTAAGCCAAACTCACTAAAGCATCTATTTATAAAGCTATGTAATTGGATTAAGGCTCTTCGTCATCCTGAACGAGAGTGAAGAATCTTAGATTCTTCGGCTTTGCCTCAGAATGACACATTAGTTTTTGTATCCCCCTCGCAATGACATTACGCAGCCTTCGCAAGCAGCCCATTCCCCATCCATTTGGAAAACCAATCACCGATTGCGGTGAAGGCGGTTTCGTCATCGTCGGATATAGCGGCGTTTAATGCTTCGCCCACAGGGAGACCGGCGAAGAGTGAGGATAGAACCATATATTCGCGCTCTTCCAGATCCAATCGCCAGAGCTTATCTTCATGGCGGAAGACGGCCAAAAAGCTCGTTTCCTTTTCGGGGTCAGTGATGCCCTCCCCGTTCAAATGCGCCTGATACACGGCGTTCACGGGATAGGAAAATGCAAAGAGCTTAAGCGCCGCGCGGGGCTTTAGCTCCATCTCCATGAAACTTTCGGGGGTTAATCCCGTTAAATCATCTTGAGTTAGGGCGGCTGATTCCTGCGCATCGAAAATCCGAGAGAGAGCGGTTTCAAGAACGCAAAGCTCATAAGCGAAGGGCGATGCGTTATCGCGCACGTAATCCGGGAAATGCTCAACATAGCGGCTGATATTAAAATGGGTGGAGGGCGTGGCCTGCACATATTCGCGGATCAGTTTATCGGTCGCGGGCTTACCGAGCAACGCACGCAAAGCGGGATAATCATCATAAACCAGATCAAACAGGCGATAGCGGTAGCCCTTGATATATCTATCTATTTGTTCTTCGGGTGCAAAGTCTGGCTTTGGCACGATGCGGGTTTGGGGGGACATATGCTCACCATCCCCGCTTAAAATGGCCTCTTGCATATCGCCCAGTTCATCTTCATACGGTGTGAGTTTTTCACTGGGGCGGATATTGTCACGGAAGGATTGGAAGGACGGCATTTCAGTAGGGGCGTGATCAGCGCTCGCCCAATGCTTTGCCTTGTCGACCTCCTCCATCACCACGGGGAATTCAGGGATTTTATCATCCCATTCCACCATGGTGTTTTTAAAGCCGCCCTTTTCAATGATATAGCGATACATCGTCCAGACCTCATCAATCACGTGGTCATCGTGCGTATCAACAATATGCGTGCCTTTATTGGTGTGCCCTGCCAGGTGGATTTGCTGCACCCGATCAAGGGGGAGCGCGTCAATATATGTTTTTGGATCCCAGCGATGGTTATAGCAACTGACATAAATATTATTCACATCGAGTAGAAGCCCGCAATCAGCTTCTTCCGCCATTGTCTTAATGAAATCCCATTCGGTCATGGTGGAGGCGGTGAATTCCAGATATGTGGAGGGGTTTTCGAGGATAATCCGCCTGCCTAATGCGTCCTGTACCTGCTTTATGCGCTCAATAATGTGTTTCAGTGCTTCATCAGTATAGGGAACGGGCAGAAGGTCGTGTGAATTTTTATGCGCTACGCCCGTCCAACACAAATGGTCGCTTACCCATTTAGGGTTTACGTCATCGATAAGCTTACGAAGCTTTGCGATATATTCGGAATTGATCGGGTCAACTGTGCCGATGGATAAGGACACGCCATGCATCACAATCGGGTAATGCTCGCGCAGCTCATCCAGAAGGCGGCGCGGCTTGCCCCCAGTATCCATATAATTCTCGGAGATGACCTCAAACCAATCAATGTCAGGTTTATGTTCTTTTATGTAAGAGAAATGGGTCGGACGAAAGCCCAACCCATACCCCATTTGAGGAAATTCTGTATCTTGCATTGTCATGCATTAAAACCCTCTATTTATTAGAAAGCGCGATATTACTCGTGGCCTTCTTCGTGTGTTTCTTCGTCATGTGAACCGTCTTCGCCATTACATGATGCATCATCTTTACATGAGCTGTCGTCCTTGCAAGATGAGTCGTCTTTACATGAGCTATCATCCTTACATGATGAAGCGTCTTTGCAAGAGTTTGCGTCCTTGCTTGCATCAGCTGCGCCACATGCGTTCTCACCAGCGGCATTGCTGCACCCTGCTGCACTACCCTTTGCGGGGTCAGAATAAGCTGGAGCAGCAGAGAATGCGCCCATTGCAAGAATTCCTGCCAAAGCCGCCGTTGCCAATTTTTTGTTTTTAAATTTATCGTTCATAGAGATTATCCTTCTGTTTTATAACTTCAAAATAGTAACACCATACATATTCGATAGAATTACAAATGGCGTTACTAATAATTTACACACATGTAGAGTTAATCATTATAGCGATCATTGTTGTTATGATGCTGTTGTGATTTTTTAGTGCATTGTGACTTCTTTTTTGAACATTGCTCTTTAGATTTAGTACATTTAGATTTACACGCATTTGCATCTTTGCATCCTGACTTTGCCTTACACGAAGATTTACAGCCGCTCTTCGTTTTGCATGCATTTTTTTCTGTTTTTGCGTTACATCCGGCTGCGCTACAACCATTTGTGCCATGGCTACCTGCGAAAGCAGGAGCTGCAGAAAATGCACCCATTGCCAATAGGCCAGCAAAAGCTGCCGTTGCAAGTTTTTTGTTTTTCAGTTTAGTTGTCATGAATATTTCCCTCTCATGTCATTTGGATATTAATGATATGCGAGGATATTCGAATAAGAAACGAAAAGCGTTACAAAAAAATTAGAATGGTATCATTTTATTCTGTTTTTCATCCCAGAGCGCCAATTTTGCGTATTTGAAACTCTCAAGAAAGCCAATACGATTAATTTCACGCAAATCATCATTATCATTTAGACATTCATGAAGGCGATAGTTTGGGATTTTTAAATTCAAATGATGAATATGGTGCAAGCCGATATTCCCCGTTAGCCAATGCATAATAGGATGAAGGTCATAATAAGAACTGCCCATTACGGCGGCTTCATGGTAATCCCAATCATCTTGATTAGCCCAATGCGCATCCTCAAATTGATGCTGAATATAAAATAGCCAACCGCCAATCCATGACGTACCGACGACAACAGGAATATATGTAAGTAGTACTGGTGCAAGACCAAAAAACATACCCAATACACCGAAAACCATCATTAAAGCGGCATTTAAGCCAAAAACACTTTTCCAGATTTGTTTCAAACTCACTGTTTTCTTTGCTTCGTAAAATGGAAACGGTTCCGCATTAGGAATACGTTGGCCTATAATAATAAAAAAAGGTGTGCCGAAGAGAAGCATAATGTATGGATTACGATAGGCACGATACAAAAACTTCATTTTAGGGCTTAATGCCTCATATTCAGCGACAGTAATCGTTTCAATAGCGCCAAAGCCTCGGTTATCCAGGTTACCTGAACCTGAATGATGCATATTATGGGTCTTGCGCCAGAAATCATATGGTGTCCATGTTAAAAGGCTCATGAAGCGGCCTACACGATTATTCCATTTTCGTTTTGTGAAAAATGAGCCATGCCCGCAATCATGTTGAATAATAAAAATGCGCACCAATAAAAAAGAGGCCAACGGCGTAAGAAGCGCGGTGAGCCAATATGCATGGGGGAAACTGTATAACATTAACGCGCATAATGCGAAGAACGGCACCAATGTATTAACAACCTGCAATGACGCTTTCCTGTTATCGGACTCCTGATATTTAGAACAATGGTCAACCAGTTCTCTTACCGTATCTTTTGCTTTTACTTGTGATTGATTTTGGTTGCGCTCTACCGAACTTTTATCACTCTGATTATCTACCCGCATCGCGGCATTTTCATACATTTACTTTTTAATTCCTTATATTTTCCACACAGGAGTGTTGCAGTTTATACTTTACCCGACAAGAAAAATCGGCGTTTTACCAACACCGATTTACATTGCATCGCAATATTCTTATTTGATTAACCTGCTGCGCGGGACGCCTTTTTACGCTCATGCGGGCATAAAAACTTCTTACGAAGACGCAAGTTCTTTGGTGTTACTTCCAATAGTTCATCATCGTTAATATAAGACATCATATCCTCAAGCGACATAAGGCGTGGGGGCACAAGTGTTACCGCATCATCCGTACCAGATGCGCGCATATTGGTCAGCTTTTTCCCTTTAAGAACATTGATCTCGAGGTCATTTTCACGGTTATGCTCCCCCACGATCATGCCCGCATAAACAGGAGTTTGGTGACCAATAAACATTGAGCCACGGTCTTGCAAGTTGAAAATCGCATAAGCCACAGCTGTCCCAGTTTCCATGGAAATCAGCGCACCGTTACGACGTTGACCAACTTCACCTTTGTATGGTGCATAGGAATGGAACAAACGGTTCATAATCCCCGTACCGCGTGTATCTGTCAGGAATTTACTTTGATACCCGATCAGACCGCGTGACGGAGCAAGGAAAGTAATACGTGTTTTTCCAACACCGCTTGAACGCATATCCGTCATTTCGGCCTTACGTCGGTTCATTTGATCGACAACAGATGATGAATATTCCTCATCCACATCGATAAACACTTCTTCGATAGGCTCAAGCTTTTGGCCGCTTTCATCTGTTTGGAACAGAACCTTCGGACGGGATACTGTCATTTCAAAGCCTTCACGGCGCATTGTTTCAATCAAAACACCAAGCTGAAGTTCACCACGACCACCAATTTCAAATGCGTCTTTGCCATCGCTTTCCTTGAATGTAATTGCAACATTCACCTCGGCCTCGGCAAGCAAACGCTCACGCAGCATTGTCGATGTTACTTTTGATCCCTCTTTCCCAGCAAATGGCGCGTCATTCACCGAAATCATCACAGACAATGTCGGCGGATCAATCGGTGTTGATGGCACAGCTTTTTCCAAAGATGGAGCGCCGATTGTATCAGCAACTGATGTTTTGCTCAAACCTGCCACACAGATAATATCACCAGCCTGCACCTCAGTTACAGGCACGCGTTCAGTTCCTTCGAATTTCAAAAGCTTGGTCAAGCGGCCATTTTCAACAACTTTACCATCTAGGTTGATCGACTTCACTGTATCATTAATTTTCGCACGTCCTTGTGCCACGCGGCCTGTCAGGCAACGTCCCAAGAATGGGTCAGCGTCAAGCAGGGTTGCCAGCATTGCGAATGGTGCGTCAAAATCAACAGTTGGCGGCGGAACATGTGATAAAACAACATCCATCAATGGCGAAAGGTCTACGCGCTCATCTTCCAATTCTTTTGTACACCAGCCGCTACGACCAGAGGCATAAAGAATCGGGAAATCGAGCTGCTCATCATTTGCATCCAAAGATACGAACAAGTCAAAAACCTCATCAACGACTTCTTCAGGGCGACCATCAGTACGGTCAATTTTATTGATGATCACGATAGGCTTCAGCCCCTGCGCGAGTGCTTTACCAAGAACGAATTTAGTTTGCGGCATAGGACCTTCGGCGGCATCCGTTAAAAGGATAACACCATCAGCCATATGAAGAACACGCTCCACCTCGCCGCCGAAATCGGCGTGTCCGGGAGTGTCGATGATATTGATACGTGTTTCAACGCCATCACGCGCCCAAAGAATAGATGTTGGTTTCGCCAAAATCGTAATACCGCGTTCTTTTTCCAAATCATTGGAATCCATAACACAAACATCCACAGCTTGGTTCTCACGGAACGTTCCGCTCTGCTTCATGATCGAATCGATCAATGTGGTTTTACCGTGGTCAACGTGTGCGATAATCGCGATATTTCTTAAATTCTGTGACATTTTTTATGCTTTCAATAAAGTTCCGCGAGCGTTGTAATATAATTTCAGGGAAAAAGCTAATAAAAAGAGGGCCGCTTTGGACGCCCTCCTCATGTTTTTATGTTTCTTACGCCTTTAGCGCGACAAAGATTTTGCTAAACGCACCATATTGATGAATTCCGCGCGGTAGCCAAACTCATCTGCGCCCTTCCCTTGCTGCGCCAGAGCGATGACATCATCGTAAGAGAAGTCACCCGTATATTGCCCGCCTTTCAGGATTTGCCCGAACGCGGAAACAGCGGTGGAGAACCGGGCTTCTTGTTGAGCAATGCCCAACGCACTTCCTGGCATGATTTCATATAGATTATTTACAAAATCATGAACATTTTCACTCCCCCCTTTAACAACAGGTGTTGTGATGAGCTTGCTCGTTTTTTCCATTGGCAATTTATAGCGGATTTTGAGATACGCATATTCATTGCTTGGCTCGACGGGTTTGAGTTTTTTCTCTGTACTTCCGTAACGGAGTGGATCAACACTTACCGCGGCACTACCAACTGGTGTAAATTCATAAATCGCCGTTACGCTGTGCCCTGCGCCGATATCGCCTGCGTCGATTTTATCGTTGTTGAAATCTTCACGTTTAAGGGCACGGGTTTCATAACCGATTAGACGATATTCTGCGACTGCGTTCGGGTTAAACTCCACCTGAAATTTCACATCACCCGCAATCGGGAAGAGTGAAGATGTGGCCTCTTGTACCAAAACCTTACGTGCCTCGTTCAGATTATCGATATAGGCCGCGATGCCGTTGCCGTTTTGCGCCAGAGTTTGCATCATCGCATCGTTGTAATTGCCCTGACCAAAGCCTAAGACAGAGAGGAATATGCCCTTCTCGCGCTTGTTCTCAACATAGGATTTAAGCTCATCCTGATTGGTGATACCGACATTAAAGTCACCATCTGTTGCCAGAATTACGCGGTTTACGGCGCTTTCGTTGAAATTTTGTTCCGCCATATCATAGGCCAGTGCAATCCCCGCCGCGCCAGCCGTACCGCCGCCTGCATTAAGATTGTTCATTGCATTGATAATCGTTGAACGGTTTGATGCCTTGGTCGGCTCAAGCACAACGCCCGTACGCCCCGCATAAGTCACAATAGACACCGTATCATCGGGATGGAGGCTATCGAGGAGCATTTTCATTGAGTTTTTCACGAGGGGCAATTTATCCGCCGCATTCATAGAGCCTGATACATCGAGCAAGAATACAAGGTTAGAGCGGATAGATGTTTTGGGAACGTCATAGCCCTTAATACCGATATGCATTAATTTCCGACCTTCTGCCCATGGGCTATCGACCACGGTGACGGTCGGCTTAAACGGCTCGGCTTTGTTTTCTGGTAATGGGTAATCATAGTCGAAATAATTCACCACCTCCTCAACGCGCACCGCATCTGTGTTTGGCAAGCGGCCATTATTAATCATTTTGCGGACGAAGCTATAACTTGCGGTATCCACATCAGATGAGAAGGTTGATACCGGTTCTGCGTCGACTTGTTTAAACGGGTTGATTTCGAAATCGTTGAATTTATCACGATTTTCATCATTATATTGCGGCGTAACCACATCAATGGGCGGTGCGATTATCTGGTGTTCATTATGGATTTTAGACGGTACGGATTTTGCCTTGCCGACAACCGATGGAGATGATGTCGATGGCATCGAACCAAAAAGCATATAAGCACTATCCGCCATCATTTCTTTTTCAGCAACTTGATTAGATACTCCGTCTTGTGACGCTATTTTTTCACCTTCATCAGCCCTGCTCCATTTTTTGAGTGCGTCTGTATCCGCTTTGTTTTTATTTTCCACGACGGGTGCAGGCTCGGATGGTGTTGTGACAGGTTTTAGTGCCAATTCCTCTTTCACAACATCTTTGGCTACGCTGTCTTGCTCTCTGCGCCAATCGGCAAGAGGATCAGCTTCTCTTTGCTCTTCCACTGCCTCAATATAGGCTGGGGCAATTTCCTCATTTGTTTTGGAGATAGATGTCACCTGTGATCCTTGTGGAGTGAGGGAATCATCCGCATTAAATTTCACGCCCTGTAATGCCGCCGAGCTTGCGCCTGCGCCCTGCCTGGTTTGCGCTGTGTCAAATCTTTGTACCGCGTCATTGAGCTGCGTCATGCTTAGCCCCGCGATAAAAACAACAGCCATAGCCGTTGCCGCGCCGCCATACATAAATCTATTCTTTGTTTTGTTTTCCATTGTTTTCACTCCTTTATCAGTGTTCATACCGATAAGACGAGAGAGGAAACCAAATCCTTGGGACGTTTTTTTATTTTTTTCGCTTTGAGCCGATTTAAATTCAGCCATAGCCAAATTAACCGCGCGTTTACGGGCGTTTACGTCAATTTTGGGAGCATGATCTTCGCGCAAAATTTCTTCTAGTTTTTTATCATCCATAGCGCTCCTCCTTTTTAAACAGTTCTTCTAACTTCTTTCGTGCCTCATGAATTCGCCAAGATATTGTGCTTTCCTTCACACCGCTTATTTTCGCGGCCTCTTTATGGGATAATCCCTGCCCCATTACGAGGAGGATAGATTCCTTTTCTCCTTCGGGCAGCTTATGCACTGCCGCCAGAACTTGGTTCGCGTATAATTTATCATCAGCACCATCGTCATCACCAACGATAGTTTCGAGCATTTCAGAGCCTTCAGGGTGGCGGTTTTGAGATTTATAGAAATCCTTCGCCGTATTGATGACCACCATATAGAGCCAGCTTGTGAATTTGGATTTCCTGTTATATGAGCCAATTCCGCGCGCGAGTTTTATACACGCATCTTGCGTGATATCCTCCGCATCTCTTTGATTACCGCACCATTTATAGGCCATCTTGAACATTACCTCGTAATAGGCATTCACCAGAGCCTCGAACGCATCGGCGTCCCCTGCCGCTGCGCGTTTTATCAGCTCATAATCCTCGCCTGCCCCGTTCATATAGTTCACTTTTGAATTCAAGAATGTTTGTCATTCTATACAGATAAGACGGTGTGAAAAGAAGAAACCTTGGAAAAAATATTTTCGCCCTGTTCTTTTTTGGTAAACCTGCTAAAAAATGTTCATTCATTTTAACGTTCAGGGATTTCACAGATGGCAAAGAAAAGCGCCTTTCCGTTTGCATTTATGCTTATGTTGTCGCTATGCCCGCTTATATCCGTTGAAATCCCGCGATTTTTGGCGTTTTGGCCAGCCTTGATCGGCATTATTTTTGGTGCGTGGTATGTTTTTGGTTTAAAGCAAAAGCTTATTATTCCCAAGACCTATGTCATTGGGGCGGGCTGTATATGCGCCCTAATACTATTAAGCACTCTTTGGTCAATTTCACCAGAAAATGCACTGAAAGACGCCCTAAAAGTTACTGCTATTTTAGGGCTTAGCGGCATTTTTGTGGCGTTGTGTAAAAGTGTGGACAGTGATGATTTTCGCCCCTATTTTCACTTTATCCCTATTGGTGTGGGTCTTGCTGCGCTTTTGATTTTACTTGAGCTAGCTTGTGATATGCCCATATATCGATTGGTTCGCGGTATATCATTTAATGAAAATGCAAATACGGCAGAGATGAATCGCGGGATTGTATGCGTTGTTATTTCGTATTTCATTGCGCTTGGTTTTCTGTCTCGCTTTCGTACAAAAACCCACTATATTTTACGCATCACATTAAGCATTATTATTGGAATGATGCTGCTTTTTTCTCAAAGTCAGTCTGGGCAGCTCGCCTTTGTTTTAGGGCTTATTACATTTTTCGTTTTTCCTGCTCGATATAAAATTTCGTATCATGTTTTAGCCACTGTTATCATCTTATCTATCATTCTCACGCCGCCCCTTGCCGTTTTTTTATATACATCCCTTATAATGCACGGGCAAGATTTACCATGGCTTCAAGATGCCTATGCGGGTAATCGCGTTGAGATTTGGCATTTTATTACTAAATACGCGATGAGCAGCCCCCTATACGGGTATGGGATTGAGGCGACGCGCTATGTTGATCATTTCGAACATGCACAAATTTACCATCATGACGATACGGTTTTGCATCCTCATAATTTTGCAGTTCAGATTTGGATGGAATTTGGAGCCATCGGCGCACTCTTTGCTTCATTCCTTTTTTATAAAGTCTTTAAAACCCTATCAAAGACATGCGATAATCATGCACAAAAATATTTGGTTGCTGCGCTTATTCCTATTTTACTTGTCGCATCGGTTGCCTATGGAATGTGGCAAAGCTGGTGGATTGGAGAGCTGATTATACTTTATTCCATTTCCGGAATTTTGATAAATTCAGAGGCCTCACCTAAAAACACAATCACCCCCAATAACAATTTACCATAACAATCATAGCTTGGCATGCGCTTAGCGCATAACGAGAATACCTATTGTACATATCTTATATATAAAAATGCAGAAATAATATATTACATAACATCCAAGTGTTTTTATATATTTCAAATGCTTAGCCTCTAATACACACCATTTAAACTATTTTCAGAAAAAGTTTGCAAAGCACAAAAAAAAGGCGTAGTTTTTCATTGTTGGTGATTATAGCTCTATTGGCTAAAGACAGAAATATCTGCAGATCATCAATATGTCGAAAGAGAATACGGCGGGTTTGAGTAGAGTTTTCACTTTGTGTGGTTCATTATCTATTTTGTGTGTGGCAGCTCACGTTTTCTCTTTTACATAATTTTAACTATTACGGGTTACTCTCCTTTTCTGAGCTTTTTCAATCTATTTTTTTAAAATGGGTTTTCAGGGAGGAGAGAGAAAGTTGGACGACGTGGGACTAGCACTAAGACAGGATACTGTCGGGGGAATACATTTAGAGAATGTTCAAGGATTTGAAAAAGGCACTTTGATGGCCACTTTTTCGAGTAATGCACTTAATGGCTCCCTACAAAATACTTATATCTCGCCAAGCGAAGAGGCCCTCATAGAGGCTGACTTCGGTGAGGAAATTGCGCAGAATATTGAGCAGTTCTTACACCACTTTGAGAGAGCGGAATATAGCTTGGGTCACGCTTTGGATAATCCTGACGCTATTAACAAGGCTTTTTTATCAAGCACAGAAAATGTTATTTCCATCTCGGATCACCATAATTTTCAGTATTCATTAAAAGAGACATCACACGAGCAAGATAGCGCGGGCATGTCTGGTGATGGCGTAGATAAGAATTTTGATACGGAAATCGGCCGATTAAAAATTGGCATACGAGATTCTGAAAGCTCTGCGAAAAAAGATAGCATTAGGGCATATAGAAATATTATTGCCCAAGCATTAATCACCGAGCAAGAGCAGCTTGCCGCGCAAATTCGTGAGTTACGTGCAGAGATCGTGGAGATCGAAGAACATTTAGCCGAAATCGATGAAGCACAGCAGGCATTAGAAGATGGTGATATTAACGATAATTCCACCTCTGGTGCAGCAAGAAGAAGAACTGTAGAAACGGCTCTAGCACGACAAGGCAGAACACTTGATGATTACCGCCAGGGTGATGGATCGATCGACCAAGAAGCCGTAAACAGAGCTTTGGCAGAGGAAAGAGTACAGCAAGAAATAGCACGGCAAGCTAGACAGGACGCTTTAGATAACGCGGAGTCTCAGATTCAAAAACTAGAAGAACAAAAGCAACAAGAAATCGAAGCTGCCTTTGCGAATGGTGACACCAAGAAAATAGAAGAATTCAAACAAGACGCTTCAAACAACAAGTTACGCATTGAAACAATAACGCCAGAAGAAGGACTTTCTGTCTTCGCTGCGACTGATGAAGACATGTTAGTAAGCAACAATTCTAACGAAATCGCCATGATGTTTTCTGAGCCTTTAGAATCGAACGGCGAGGCATTTGATTTCGACACAGATTTTAACTTCGAAGAATCTGATGATATCTTTTTTTCTGAGGATACAGATGCTCCCTCGTCAGAAATTGCACATAGTGAGTCCTCTCCTGAAAGCATTATAGAACCTATAAACGTAGGACGGAGCTATGGCTCATTCGCATCCGAAGGGTTTGATGGATCTGCTATTAGCACAGCAAGAATAACAGATACATTTAGCGCCGCTAGCGTCGGTAATGAAGAGGCTAAACCAAAAACATCTGAGTTTGAGACGCCTCTTGTATCCCGCCCCACAGTTTCGACTGCAGCATTTGGGTAATACTCTCCACGGGGCTGCCCTGTGGTTTTTGTGCGCCCGTAAAAAAAATGCCTAGCATTTTATGCAGGCACTTTTATATTTTGGTATCTATCATCCAGGATTTAAGTCTGGCGGTGTTTGATCCTGCTTGCCAGATGATGCCGAACCGTCATCACCTGCATTAACGATTGGATTCGTCGGGAAATTTGAGAAATATTCATCGTGCTCAGCATCGCTCATAAGGTGATAATCCTTCTCGAACAAAGTAAACATATATGTCATTGCTCTTTTAATATTTTCAGTAAACTCTTTATTATCAAATGATTTTGGATGAAATGGTATAACATCCCAATCATTCACATAAACAAGAATTCCACCCGCAGTTGATTTGCCATCATATCTGTACATATTCTTTTCTGGATAAGTTTCAATTATATTCGCTATATTTGCATTTGGATCTTCGAAGCTTTGCGTCACTTTTTGCATTCCATCCCATATAGCTCTTTGATATTTTCTATCAAAATCTTCATTCCCACTTTTAACAACAAGAATATTAATCATTGGAAAGTTGTTTTCAACGTCTTGTTTATATTTCTCTTTCTTAGTTGGGTCATCTTCGCCTATCACACCCGAGGCGAGAGATATCATCGCCTCAAACCGTTTTTGTGTAGGACGTATATAATCGGCGCCTACCAATGCACTATTTTGTTGAACACGATCTGTATCCTTACCTGAAATTATATCCATCGCCAAATCTCTATCAATTAATTTATTTGGATCTTCTTGCATGAACAAAAAGCGACGAAATAAAATATTCGCCTCTTTTTTTAAAGATGTTGGCAATTCTTCTGGCACTGGCAATCTCTGCATAACTGTTGCAGCGCTTTCCCCCTCCCCCATACTCTGAGATAATGCCACTAATTCCTGAAAATTATTGTCATATTCATTTTCAGATCCGTATGAATTCACCGCACCCATCATACCGACTGAAAGAGCAATAGCACTGAGTTTTGAAGAAAGAGAACCTTTCACTGACATAGTAATCACCTTTTTTAATATAATTTATTTTTATAACCCGTTACGAAGGTTATAACCGATAAAAAAACATTATGCAAATAAACTTAGCATTACGCAGGACAAGAAGCAACGAGGCCCTGCCCCAAACTTACCGCATCATCATAAGATTTTTTTTGTGCGATTTTATATAGTTGCCCAATAAACATCTCAACTGAGTTATCCAATTCACCAAAAGCCGTACCCTTCATATTGATTGGGTTGCTTTGATATTTTTCTATTACAGTGCTCGCCGATTGCCTGCGCTGTATTGAATTTAATGTGCCCAGCATAACATCTGCAAACTTTACGCATGCACGGTGTTTCGCGCTTAGCTCTCGTTCCTTTGCAGAATCTTCATGCGCTTTTGCGGATCTGGCACAATTTTGATATTCCTTAATATTCGCCAAAGTTGCCTGAGTGAGACCAGAATCTCTGATTTGCGTATAATAAGATTCAAGAACAGGTTTTAAAACTGCCATGGACACAAATTCTTCGATAACGGCACCATCAGTATATTTCTTGCTTATTACAGTGAATAAGCTCGCCTTCATCGTGCATGAGCTTTTATCGTCAGGGAAAACGCGTGCCAACAAATCATCTTCCGTTATTGGAACAAAACCCTTATTGTTTTTCTTTGCGTCTGCCTGCGCGATCTCTGCAGGGTCGCCGCCCTCTTGTGCGACGATAAAATTCGATGCAATACCGAATGAAAATAAAATCATTCCGCATACAAAGACTAAAAAAGATAATTTTTTAAATACAGTCATCATGATGAGATATTATAAACATAACACTATAAAAGAACAAGTTTAATAAAAACGACTTATTGATTTTCATTTAATTGCATTGCATTCAGCAAATCAGATGATGCCGCGATAAAATGCGGATTCAAAAGATCAGGATGAGCGCCGCCATAACGCAGTGGTTTTCCGTTCATATCCACGATATCACCACCTGCCGCACGCAATATTGCGTGACCTGCGGCAGTGTCCCATTCACATGTCGAGCCAAAGCGCGGATAGATGTCAGCTCTACCGCTGGCAACGGCGCATATTTTAAGAGAGCTTGCTTGGCGGGTTATTTTCTTAACCTTGAAACTCTCCAAGAATGCATCCTGCGCCGCTGATCCACCATGATAATTGCTCGACATCACATTCAGGCCGTCACGCGGCATTTTACGCGAACGAATTGTTTTTTCATTATTCGAATCCTCAAAAAACCGTAGAGCCCTTGCGCTGCCATCTTCATTGATGAATCCTGCGTACATATCACCTTTTTCAGGAGCGTAGATCACACCTAAAATTGGCTCTGAATCTTTTACGAGGGCGATATTGACCGTGAAGTCTCCTTCTCCGCGAATAAATGCCTTGGTACCATCTAGCGGATCGACGAGCCAAAAATATTCATTATCTGCAAAATTTATGCGCTTCCCATTGGCGAAAGATTCCTCACCGACGACTGGAATATCAGCAAAAACGCCGTATAATGCCTTTTCAATCAGCTTTTCTGCCTCTTTATCTGCGCAGGTTACAGGCGAGCCATCTGTTTTTGAAATATGCTCCATATCGCGAATACCATCAAAATACTCAAGAATAAGCTCCCCCGCTTCGACTGCGGCGCGACGAACAATATTACAGAGCGCGGCAGGGTGTGAAAGGAGCTTTGATGACATTATAGTGTAGCCTTACTTATTTCTAATTGCGTCACGCCCAACAGATATATAATCAAAGCCAAGTTTTTGCATTTCATCAAGCTTATAAACATTTCGCAGATCAACAATCGTATCACCAGCCATATCTGATTTAATACGCGTAAGATCAAGAGCGCGAAACTCATTCCATTCCGTTAGGATAACCAGAACATCGGCGCCTTTCGCTACAGCATAAGAATCGCCCGCCCACGCAATTCCATCGATTAACGGTTTTGCCGTATCCATTGCCTCAGGGTCATAAGCAATAATCTCTGCGCCAGCTTGTTGCAGCACAGGTATAATGGTTAAAGATGGCGCGTCCCGCATATCATCTGTATTTGGTTTAAAGGCAACACCAAGTACGCCAATTTTTTTGCCACGCACATCACCGCCTACCGCATCGATGATTTTATCGGCCATGCGTGACTTACGGTCCTCATTGACCGACACAACAGCTTCGACAATTCTTTGTGGCGCGCCATATTTCTGCCCTGCACGCGTTAAGGCCAACGTGTCTTTCGGGAAGCATGACCCGCCGTAACCGGGTCCAGCGTGCAAAAACTTAGCCCCAATGCGCCCGTCAAGACCAATGCCCTTTGCGACTTGTTGCACATCCGCGCCTACTTGTTCGCATAGATCTGCTATTTCATTAATAAATGTAATTTTTGTTGCCAAGAACGCATTGGCCGCATACTTGATGATTTCCGCCGTTTCACGTTTTGTGAATAAAATCGGTGTTTCATTAATGAATAACGGACGATAAACACCACGCATGACCTCTTGCGCGCGTTCGGATGATGTCCCAACGACCACACGATCGGGGCGCATGAAGTCATCTATCGCCGCACCCTCTCGTAAAAACTCAGGATTTGAGGCCACATCGAAATCAGCGTTCGGGTTTTCCTTACGGATAATAGCCTCAACTTCGCGCCCTGTTCCAACAGGCACCGTGGATTTATTTACGACGACCGTATAGCCATCAAGATTTTGCGCCACTTCACGCGCGGCGGCATGAACATAAGATAAATCAGCATCACGGCAATAACGACGCGATGGAGTGCCCACGGCAATAAAAACAGCATCGCAGCCTTTTACAGCTTCTGCTATATCCGTTGTAAATTCAATACGCCCAGAATCAATTTGGCGTTTTAATAAAACATCTAGTCCAGGTTCAAAAATTGGAACTTCACCTTTTTTTAAAGACTCGATTTTTTTTTCGTCTTTATCGACGCAAATCACAGTATGTCCGAATTCAGCAAAGCACGTACCTGAAACCAAGCCGACATAACCTGTTCCGACCATTCCAATACGCATAACACAAACTCCCTTTTTTCATTCATCGTTGTTTGGCGAAAGCTAGACGATTTTTACTATAAATAAAAGGATGAAATGCCAATTTATAATAAAGCCTTAATAAAATGCGCCTACAATGATAATTTGAACATAGATTTTTCAAAAAAGCATTGGAATACATTTTATTATTTCCCTATTATCTTCAAAATATAAATATACTCAAAATTCGCACAAGGAATAAAACATGGCACAGGATAACAAACAGGCAAATGGTAGCGCAAACTCTACCCCAAACAGCAGCCTTCCCCTATTTTATAAGAATCCAGTTCCTTTGGATGCCAAAAAGCACACCAAACTATCGCTCAAAAAGAATTTTGGCTTTGGCTTTACCGAGGGCGTGAACGCCGTTCCAGTGAATATGGTGGAAATGACGCAGATATGCTGCCACTATCCCATTGCTTTCAGCCCTGATGAGAATGCAACGCCAGTGGCTATTTTAGGCTTACGTGATAATGAAAATTTATTTCTTAATGAAAAGAATGAATGGTTAAGTGGAAGCTACATCCCAGCCTATGTCCGCAGATACCCTTTTATTTTTTCTGAAATTCCAAATAGTGAGCAACTCACGTTATGCATTGATAACACAAAGGATATTGTTGAAGAAAATGGCGAACAGCATTTTTTTGATGATGAGGGTAAACCTAGCCAGTTGGCAACAAATGCTCTTGAATTTTGCAAATCATATCATGCCGCGGCGCAAGCCACATTAAATTTTGGAAAGGCTCTGTCTGAAAAAGGACTACTTACACAAAAAGAAGTGCAGATCAATGTTTCGGGTAATCGCCGAATCAATTTCTCAGGCTTTCAAATCATTGATGAGAAAAAGTTTGTTGAACTTGATGACAAAACATTCCTAGAGCTCAAAAAAGAAGGGTGGCTACCATTTATTTATGCTCACCTTATTTCTGGTTCTCAGTGGCAACGTCTTTCAGGGCTTTTAAGCGAGAGAATGCAAGACGAAGCGGCGTAGTTTCGAAACGAATCGCATCACATAGAAAAATGACATAACAATCAGTCCCTTGATAAGTTTTGTGGATAGATGCCTTTTATCACTCCTTGCCCCTTGAAGCACGATTCCTGCTTGTGATATTTTAAATATACAAGTCTTAATCACTTTCACTTCAAGAAACGAACGAGGAAATCATGGCAAAAGTAGGAGCACAAAGAGCAGCAGTTCTCACAGGGAAATCAAAATCCACTGTACAGCGCGCAATGAATAGCGGCAAGCTTTCCTATGAACTTGATGCGAATCAACGTCGCGTTATTGATGTTTCTGAACTTGAACGTGTTTTCGGAATTCAAAAGCAGAATGTTAGCGAATCAAAACCTGCGAAAGCGGCAATGACGCAAGTCACCTCTGCCGAAATTGAAGCAGCTGTTGAAAAAGAACGACTTACTATGCAAATCAAGATGTTAGAACAGCAACTTTCAACATCGAATGAGCGTATTGATGACCTTATGGATCAACGTGATAAATGGGAAAAGCAGGCATCACAGGTATTGATTACCAGTCAGTATTCTCAAAAGCAGGCAGAAGAGCTTCGCGCACAAATAAAAGAGCGTGAAGAGCGCGCTCGTCAACGTCGATTACAAAATGCAAAAGTACAAACTGCACAGAAAAACTTCTCCAAACCAACTGGTCAGGCTGCAAAAAATCTTGATAGCCGCATGAACAGCCTTAAAGCGGAGAATGAAAATGTAACAGAATCAAGCTCTGTGTTTCGTTTTTGGAAAAAAGCGCGCGGCTAAGCACATCTCTATTCCTTTTTAGATTCAACTCTTTCAATAAATTGGTACATTGTGCTACTATTTGTACGTGGCTTTGCCCGTATCAATTAGATAGAGCGGATAAATAAATGCGTATGAATATCAAAAATATCCCGTTGTTTGCGATGCTTGCATTCTTGTATGTAATCCCAACTGTTTTGGCACAAGAACAGCCGCCTTCTGCATCGACGGAGGCAAGTAATGCGCTCCCGAAAGAGAAGAGTATTTATTCTAAAGCCAGTGATGCACAACTTAAAGAAGCCCAGAAATATTATGGGATATGCACGGGTAATGATACACTGAGCGACCTGAAAGACTGTAAATGCGCAGCGACCAAATATCTGGAGACTCGATTAGAGCTTGGAAACACCGCAACAACAAAAGAAATAATTTCAATAAACACTGATACCTGCCTCAAAAACCCCAAAAAGAAAACCACTGGTAAATTAAATAAAAGTTATTCTGATATTCCCCAAGTGTATCTAGAAGAGGCCAATGACGTATACGAATACTGCGTCAACAATCAAGCTTTCAGCATTAATTTTGATTGTAAATGTTATGCCTCAAAATTCTTATCTATGCGACAAGAAGAAGGGAGCAAGATGGGGCGAACCACTATCATGGCAAACCTAAAAGACAGCTGTAGGAATGTTGTTGGCACAACGGGACAGCAATATACCTCATGCATGTCAATTCCAGTTGATATAGGTATGGGCGAAGCGATAACCCAAAAAGATTATTGTGAATGCTATGCGTATGAATGGGCCAGATTATATAAGAATTTCAAGGGCAATATAGACAGCAGAACAGTTCAGAGAGAGCTTGGCTTTTCTGCCTCTATGCGATGTACCGACCCATCCATGTACAATAATAAATAAACAATTATAATGTGATTGTTGCGTGCGCCAAACCAATCGGCAGTATGTTTCGTGTATAGAAATCATTAATATCTTTTATTGTGGTTTTCGCCCCTCCTGTGAATTCAGAATTAACACGTGAAGCTTGTGCCAACATTGCACCACCATATGCATATCCGAATGCTTTTAGATAAGGGGTGGCATTCCATGCTATTTCATTTAAGTCGCCTTTTTCCCCTAAGGTTAAAAGTTTATCAGTTGACCGTTTTAGGTGATCCACAATTTCATCAGGGATTAGTCCGCTAAGCTCCCCTAAAAAGACATGGGCGACGTGACCATCATCTCTTAAAACCTTACGGAATGAAAGATCAGAAGCCTGAATGCCGTTCGTTCCCTCATAAATTGATAAAATACGAGCATCTCTATAATACTGTGCTGCGCCTGTTTCCTCAATAAACCCCATTCCGCCGTGAACCTGAATTCCTGTTGATGTCACATGAGACGCCATATCTGTGCACCAAGATTTTACGATCGGTGTTAAGAAATCTGCGCGCATCCTTGCCGCCTTGTCGCCTGAAGACGCCTTATCAAGCTCTATTGCTGCGCTATATGTCATGAGGCGCCCCGCCGTAACATGAGCGTGCATATCCATCATCATGCGCTTCACATCTGGATGCTCTGATATATTTACCCGCTCTTCACCGCCAATGGCTTTGCCTTGTTTACGTTCTTTTGCGAAAGTATTGGCTCGCTGCATCGCACGTTCGGCAATGGCTACGCCTTGCAGCCCCACGGATAGGCGCGCGTTATTCATCATTGTGAACATGTATTTAAGGCCACGACCATCCTCGCCCACCAAATACCCAACCGCACTATCAAAATCCATTGTGCAAGTCGGGGACGCATGAATACCAAGCTTATGCTCTAACCCAATACAATTTACGGTGTTACGCGTTCCGTCTTCTAAAAACTTAGGCACAATAAACATGGATATGCCGTGTACATCTTCGGGGGCATTTGGCGTACGCGCAAGAACAAGATGGATAATGTTTTCCGCCATGTCATGGTCACCATAGGTTATGAATATTTTTTGCCCTGTAATGCGATAATCTCCGCCCTCTTGTGGCTCTGCTTTTGAACGAATCAAACCAAGGTCAGAGCCCGCCTGCGCTTCGGTGATGTTCATTGTCCCTGTCCATTCCCCTGATATAAGTTTTGGCAGGTAATAATCTTTTTGCACATCTGAGCCATGAGAGATAATCGCCTCTACTGCGCCCTGATTAAGCAATGGGCATAAGCCAAAGGACATATTTGCGCCTTGCCACATTTCTTGGATCGGAAAAGCAAGCGCCCAGGGTAATCCTTGCCCATCATATTCCGGGTCGAAGGGAACAGCGTTCCAGCCGCCGTCACAATAGGTTTTATATGCGTCTTTAAACCCATCGGCAGTTTTTACCACTCCGTCCCGCAGCCTTGCGCCTTGTACGTCGCCTGATTTATTCAATGGCGCGAGAACACCAGATGCCAATTTCGCGGCCTCATCAAGAATAGATTCGGATGTCTCGCGGTCGATATCATCATGGGTAAAGCCCAGCACGTCATAAAGGGCAAACATCATATCAGATACGGGCGGTATATAGGCGCTCATGAACTCTCCTTCATTCAATTACTCATGATAATGGTACACCGAAAACACTTAATATCGTGACAATAATAGCCAGAACAAACAAAATAAATATAGCAATCATCCAATATTGCAGCATAATCGCACCGATGGCCATCACAACGGCGCACCAAAGGATATAAGGGTTTTCTTTGTCTCTAAACCCTAAAATCGTAGGAATAAACGCGCATAGACTTGTAATTATGGTGAGCCACTTCCAATACTCCGCCCCAATCCATAGGCCAGAGACTGACAGACACATGGCCAGTACGGATATAATGAGGGCAATACGGATATTCTGATACCCCTTATCATCATAAGGCGCTTGGCTTTCCGTCATATCTTCCCATTTCGTCACAATATACGTCCTTTTTGTTCAAATGGCATGGGCATTGCATTTACTCTTTTCGAAGATATATCAATTTAACGATCAAATTATAGAGTAGCAATGACCAGTAATATAAATTCTTTTCAAAACAATATGATAAGCCAGAATAGTCATGCTGCGCCTAAACCGATTATAGAGGCAATTCATAGCGCCAGCAAGAAAAGTGGGGTTGATTTTTCCTATCTTGTGGATCAAGCCAAGGCAGAGAGTAGTTTTAACCCTAATGCGAAAGCAAAAACTAGCTCTGCTACGGGGTTGTATCAGTTTATTGATAGCACATGGATGGATATGATCAATAAATATGGTGATGATTACGGCCTGAATACTGACGGTAAAAACAAATCCGATATCTTGGCTATGCGTAAAGACCCTAAGGCCGCATCTTTTATGGCGGCGGCCTTTGCATCAGAGAACGAAACTTCTCTTCATCGTAATTGGGGCGGCAATGTTGGTGCTACAGAATTATATCTCGCGCATTTTATGGGCGCAGGTGGTGCGAGCGCTTTTTTGAATGCTCGTGATGAAAACCCAATGACCCCCGCCGCGGATTTATTCCCGCGCGCCGCACGTGCTAACCGTAATGTATTTTACGATTCCCAAAGTGGAAAAGCACGAAGTCTTGAGGAAGTGCATGCGTTTTTTGATAAGAAGTTTAATACGCAATCCGAAAAAGTCAGCAGCATGGATATAACCAGTGCGCCAATCCCACCAGAAATGCCTAGCCGTAAAGTCGCGCAGCATGAGGCATCGACCTTTAACCGTATGGCCATTAACAAAAACAGTCTCATTATGCAACGCGCACAGGCCATGCGTGATGCCGATTCGGGACAAGTGCAACACGGGCAAATTGATTATTCAAACCATATTGCGGGATCTATGGCGGCGCGCAGCCCACTAAGATCGCAGTTCAGCGTGATCGATGCCGCCGCAAAACCAACACCATTTCTAAGCCTTATGGCGCAGCCTTTGGATGTTATGCTTCTGACGCAAAGCGTCCCTAGCAAAGTTATTCGTGACAATGTGTGATGCTTTGCATTAAATACTGTGCATGAGCAATTACAACCCAATACATGTTTTAAACAAGTCCCTTGCCCTTTTACAAATTGAGGGTGGATTTCGTACGTCGACAGATAGTGTGTTGCTTGGAGCTGCATGCCCGATTAAAGCGGGGCAACATGTTCTCGATTTAGGGTGCGGCGTTGGTAGTGCGGGACTTTGCGTTTTAAAACGCGTTGCCTATACAAACCTTACGGGGCTGGATATTCAGGCCGATCATATTGCTATCGCCAGCCAAAACGCGGCGCTTAACACCATGTCTGGGCGCGCATCCTTCCATTGCGGCGATGTTAGAGACACTCATGACATTGGCATGTTTGATCATGTTATTTGCAATCCGCCTTATAAAGAATCTGGCGCCCATATCCCCTCCCCCTCGAATAAAAAGGCATTGGCAATGGGGCATCAGGAGGAGGACTTGAGCCTGCAAGATTGGATCACATGCGCGTGGACACATATCAAGGGTCAGGGAAGCTTATGCATGATTCATGAGGCCACCAAAACGGATGAAATCATCCATAACCTGTATAGCCTTAAAGGTGGGCGACGATTTGGAAATATCGAAATTTTCCCTATATTTTCTAAAAAAGGCGACGAAGCCAATCGCGTTGTTATTCGCGCATGGAAACACAAAAAGGCTGGTTCAAAAATATATAGCGGGATCATTATGCATGACGCAGAGGGCGCATACACAAAAGAAGCCGAAGACATTTTGCGTCACTCGGCTTCGTTGATTGAGTGATTTTTTGAACGGATTATGCCGCAGCAGAATCTTCTGACTTATCTTTAACTTCTTCGGATGCACCGTTCTTTTGCACTGAGGCAATGCCGTTTTCCATTGCTTGCTTTGATTCATACATTTCACTGCGGCCGATTTCCTGACCGTTGCTTGCCTTTAATACAAAGTAATCCTTGCCATTTTTCGCTTCGCGGCGATCATAGCGACCATCATCCGCAGAATTTTTTTGTACTGAGGCAATGCCATTTTCGCATGCTGCTTTTGTTGTGTAAAGCTCGCTGCTCAAGATTATTTCGTGGTTTCCAGCTTTAAGATTAAAGTGAAACTGCCCGTCTTTTGCTCGTTTAATTTCGTAATATCCAGCCATTATAAGCCTCCTTTTAAAATGATTTACTCATCATACCTTGTTAATTTTCTTACGCAAGAATGTTTTAACCTTATCCATGTGGATGCGCTCCTGCGCCATGGTGTTGCGATCACGCACGGTTACAGTTTGATCGGCAATCGTATCATTATCAATCGTGAAGCAATATGGTGTACCGATTTCATCCTGACGGGCGTATCGTTTACCGATGTTTTGTTTTATATCCAGATCAACAACAAACTCATCACGTAAATCCATATATAGTTTTTGCGCGAGAGGTACGTGATCTTCCTTGGCGGTGAGCGGAAGGATAGCCGCCTTTTTTGGCGCCATGCAAGGTTCGAAATTCATGAACATGCCAGATGGGCGGCTCTCGTCCACCGTGTAAGCCTGACAGATCAGCGCGAGAACACCGCGCGTTAGCCCCGTTGACGGCTCAATCACGTGGGGCAAATATCGCTTATTCTCTGTTTGATCATAATATTCCAATTTTTGTCCTGACGCATCTTGGTGCGCGCCAAGGTCAAACGCACCGCGATGGGCGATACCCTCAAGCTCATCAAATCCAGGGGCGGCAAAAGGGAAGCGGTATTCCACATCAATCGTGCGCGAGGAATAATGTGCGAGATCGTCTTTTGGCACATCTAAAAAGTGAAGCTCTGATTTCGGGACACCAACGGATTCCCAGAATTTTGTGCGTTGATCGACCCAAAAATCAAACCACATCGGCACGTCTTCTTCTTCGCAGAACCATTCAAGCTCCATTTGTTCAAACTCACGGCTACGGAAGATAAAATTTCTTGGCGTGACCTCATTACGGAAGGCTTTACCGACCTGCGCAATACCGAACGGCACTTTCACACGGGAACTGTCCACCACGTTTTTGAAGTTCAGGAATATCCCCGCACAAGTTTCAGGGCGTAGATAGGCTTCGCTGCTCGCATCTTGTTTTGCGCCAACACTCGTCTTAAACATCATATTAAACTGTACTGGCTCAGTGAGCGTTCCCAACTCTTTTGCATCTGGGCCATGTACTTTCGGCATTTCTTCTTTTGCAAGTTTATCGTATGGCGTTGGGCTTTCTCCGTCCAAATCAATATGCCTATACCCTAATTTCTTCAAACGCTTTTCTTTTGCTTCTTTCTCTTCACCACTATGGAATGCGACATATTTGTTTTCACTCGGCGACCCCATATACACATCCAAATGATCCGCGCGATAGCGATTCTTCGTTTCTCTACAATCCACCATCGGGTCGTTAAAGCCACCGACATGACCTGAAGCTTCCCAACATTTTGGATTTTGGATGATAGACGAATCGACGCCTACAATATCAATCGGCGCGCCATCCGGCCCCAAAGGCGGCGTCAGCACCATTTCTTTCCACCAACGATCCCGTAAATTGTTTTTAAGCTCTACCCCCAATGGGCCATAATCCCAAAAACCGTTGATCCCGCCATAAATATCAGAGGCAGGGAAGATGAATCCACGACGTTTACAAAGGGCAACTATATCTTTCATGTTCTTTTTTCCGCTTTAATTTTATTTGTTTTACTTAAAACCATCAAAATAACGCATATTTTTTTGACTTTTTATACCGCGCATAATGGCGTGAAAAACGACAGAAGACAAGCCCTTGCGTTCATAATTGCCGCAATGCAGTATATTTTTACACAAAAAACCAATATCGAAATTATATCAACCAATATCGAGACTAATAAGTATTTATTAAGTAAAAATTTCTGCAAATAATCACCCCTTAAAAACAAGCATAAGAAAATACTTAAATTATTATTCCATTTACTGTATTTGTTGACTTGCGTTTTACATGTTTTTTTCTTGATTTTATATATTTCATTTGCTATATTTAGAACATAAGGAAGGTTTAGGAGATGGCATCAAACAATAGAAATTATGAAAGTGTTATCCCTGGTGCAGGTACAAAAGATGCAGAGATTAACCGCACCTCTTCACAAGACAGATTTACACCCACGCAAACTAATGCTGGTAGTGATTTTAAAACTGCGTCAGACGTTAAACCAAAATCTGAGTATACGGCAGATGAAATTAAACAACTTTCAGATAGGACAGTTGGCTGGGGAACTAAATTCCTTATAAGATTAGAACACGAAATCAAAGGACCTAACGTATTTGATGAGAACGAAGGAATAGGACTTCCTTGCTAAAGATTACAAAAAAAGAGGCCAAAACAAGCGCCTTTGAGATTGGGAAAAAAGAAGAGGGAAAATCCTCTCGGTTGAAAAAAGAGCAAAAGCTCAAAACTATAAAAAAGGACGAAAAGTCCAAGACTATATAAAAAGAGGCCGAACAAGCGCCTTTGAGATTGGGAAAAAAGAAGAGGGGAAATCCTCTCGGTTGAAAAAAGAGCAAAAGCTCAAAACTATAAAAAAGGGCGAAAAGTCCGAGACTATATAAAAAGAGGCCAAAACAAGCGCCTTTGAGATTGGGGTAAAAGAGACGACCGAAAAATCGGCGTCTTTTTTCGTTTTGGGAATTAATTTTACAGATTAATAAAAACTGGATCTTTAGCGCATGAATATGCGGCTGACACGTCCGCCTCGTTTTATTATCAGGCTTGCCCCACTTTCAGAGTTTTCAAATGCCGTATCAACATCTTCGGGGCTTTCAATTTTCTGTCCGTTAATTTCTAAAATAATATCACCTGATGTGACGGCGCGTGCGGCGTAGCTACCGCGCGGGGTTTCAATTACCACAACGCCGCTATCCTCCCCTTTTAAACCAAGTTCTACGGCAACGGCGGGATTTAGATTCGCAATCACCGCACCGCTTAGAATATGCGCGCCTTTTAACGTTACCTCATTTCGCGGGGGATCATCGGGTGGGGTGATTGCCGCTATATCAAAAGACAATTCCCTGCCCTGACGTAGAACTTTGACATTTGCAGTTTTACCCAGTGGTACAGTCGCCAAACGAAACTTCATTTCTGGCGCATCACGGATAATATGGCCATTTACCTGTGTTACGACATCGCTGATTTTAACACCTGCCTTTAATAGCGGGCTTGCGCTGTGCAAATCGGCAATTAATGACCCCATAGGCTTTTCCAAACCCAAGCTGTTTGCGATATCGGAGGTTACATTTTGTGTGGTTACGCCGAGCCATGGGCGTGTTATCCCCTTATCACCTGTTTGCCCACTAAGCGCCGCCGCAATAACACTGGCGACCATTTCGGACGGGATCGCAAAGCCCAGCCCCATTGAGCCACCCGAGCGCGACATTATCGCCGTATTAATTCCGACAACGCCGCCATCCATAGCCACCAATGCGCCACCCGAATTCCCTGGGTTAATCGCCGCATCAGTTTGGATAAAGAAGTTATAATCATTGATATCAAGGGATGATCGCCCCTGCGCCGAGACAATTCCACTGGTTACCGTTTGCCCGACGCCGAATGGATTGCCAATCGCCAGAACAAGATCGCCAACCTCTAATGATTCGCTTGGCTTTAAGGTGACATAAGGAAACTCTTTATCTTCTTCTATACGAAGAACCGCCAAATCGGACGCGTCATCGGATAGCAGAAGCCGCGCGGCGTATTCATTTCCCTCTGGCATCACAACTGTAATTTCCTGCGCGCCGCGAACGACATGGGCGTTTGTTATCACCAGCCCCTCTTTCGCGACAATAACGCCCGAGCCCAGAGAATTTTCCACGCGCTCCCTCATCCCACCACCAAACATAGAGCCACCGAAGAATTGTTCAAAAAATGGATCGCTCATGAAGGGAGAACGGAAACCTGTTTGCACGGTGCGTTTTGTATAAATATTCACCACGGCGGGCGCGACTTTTTTAACCAATGGCGCGTAAGAGAGCTTTAGCTGTAACTCATTATCAGGCACAATACGCTCTTGCGCCGACACACCATACGGCGTTATAAAGACGCACAGAAAAAGCAGGGTCATAAATTTTATTTTGCTTTGCATAGGTGAAAATTTAATACCGATTTTTTAAATTTTCAAGAGTGAAAGGTATAATAATGAGCAATCATATTAAAACAAATGCGATCAAGGCGCGCAAAAATGACGCGAGCGCGATTGTGTGCCTCACCGCGTATACCGCGCCAATGGCGCAAATTTTAGATGAATATTGTGATTTGATATTGGTCGGCGATTCCATGAGCATGTGTCTTTATGGAATGAACTCTACAATCGGATTAAGCGTTGACACAATGATTAACCATGGGCACGCGGTGGCTTCGCATGTCAAAAACGCCTGCGTTGTGGTTGATATGCCCTATGGGAGCTATGAAAACTCTGTTGATGTTGCGCGTGCAAATGCCCGTCGCATTATGGATGAAACAGGTTGCGACGCGGTGAAGCTTGAAGGCGGAATGGATATGGAAGAGACCATCCGCACCATTGTTAATGACGGTATCCCCGTGATGGCGCATATCGGCCTTCAACCGCAATCGGTTGAAAAAGACGGTGGGTATAAGATCAAGGGAAAGACCGATGCGGAAATGGCGAAACTGGTTGAGGATGCTCATGCCGTTGAGCGTGCGGGGGCGTTTGCCGTTGTGATTGAGGGGACAATCGAAAGTGTCGCGGCGCATATAACTCAACAGACAAAAATACCAACTATCGGTATTGGCGGGTCGGCGGAATGTGACGGGCAAATTCTGGTCACCGAGGATATGCTTGGGATGCTCAGCGGGCACACACCAAAATTCGCAAAGAAATATGCCAATATTTCTGATCACATTCACAAGGCAGTTCAAGAATACTCTTCCGAAGTTAAATTTCGCACTTTTCCTTCCGATGAATACACCTATCAGGGGTAAGAAATGAAAATAGTACGTAACATTGAAGAGCTTCATACTGCGCGGAATGCATTTGTCGGAGGGGTCAGTTATGTACCCACAATGGGCGCATTACATGCAGGGCATTTATCTTTGGTGGCGCTTGCGAAAAGCAAGGCCGAGCATGTCGTGGTCAGTATTTTTGTGAACCCCACGCAATTTGCGCCACATGAGGACCTTGATTCCTATCCCCGTGATGAAGAAAAAGACGCGCAAATGTTACGAACGGCGGGCGTGGATATATTATTTTTACCGAGTGAAGATGTTTTATACCCCGATGGGCATGCAACTCATTATGAAACAGGTGATGCGGCGCAAGGATTAGAAACCGATTTTCGTCCGCATTTCTTCGGCGGCGTTATCAATGTCGTTAGCAGGTTGTTTAATGCCATACATCCCGATATCGCCATTTTCGGAGAAAAGGATTATCAGCAATTACAGGTAATCCGTGAGATGGTTGATCATTATGATATGGGTGTTGAGATTATCGGTGCCCCTATTGCTCGCGATGAATACGGGCTTGCCCTCTCTTCTCGTAATGCATATTTAAGCGTGGATGAATTGGATGTTGCGCGGAAGCTTAATATCATTTTGCGCGACACTGCAACTTCAGAAGACACCGAAGCCGCGATATCAAAACTTCTGGATGCGGGATTTGATAAGGTTGATTATGTCGCCAAACGTTGGGAGCGCGTTTTGGCAGCGGCGTATATCGGAAAAACGCGATTAATTGATAATATCGCTGTTAAGTGATTTTTTTACGATCCATTTACGAGCGGGCAATTCCACGCAATGATGCATGAGCATAGCGGCAGGGAAAAATAGGATCGTTGTAATGCATAAATATATTAATATTTGAGAGCTGGTCAAATCGGCGCTCATCAATTCCATATAATTCCCTAAAAATACATGCAAGAACCCAACCCAAACAACATAATGTATCATATAAAAGCTATATGATATGCGTCCAAGATAATTGAAGATGGCGCTATCGAAGAAAGAGGCACAGCCTTGGCGTTGCTGCTCAGCATAGAGATAAATCAGCGCAGCGAAAACTGGTATACAGAAAACATCCAATCCTTTATTTAGCAATAGAAACAAAAGAGCCACTATGAAAACCACGATACAATTTGATGTCTGCTTATTGAGTTTATATGTTTTAAAAAATAAGAAGAGCGATACACCAATAAAAAACTCGATTATTACCCGAATTAAGCTTGTTCTGGGATTATATTCATTCAAATTAATCCCTAATCCAAGGAATAGGGTAAAATATACAAGCAGTAAAAGACCACCCCCAATCATTAATGATATTGAAGGCTTGAACCTTAACGAACATAACATACAGACGGGAAACATGATATAAGCGAAGAACTCCGCACTGATTGACCATGAAGGCTCGTTATATGTCAGATGATTGTTTAAGCCCCATGAATGCAGCATAAATATATTCAGTGTAAAATTATAGAGGCCGCCTGGATGGCGATCTAACTGATAGCCTGCGGCATTGCTTATTGCGTAGATTCCAACCATTAAAAATAAACACACTAAATGAACGGGGTAAATGCGTGCTATCCTTTTGATCATGAATTTTTTATAGGAAAATGTTTGATCAATATATGATGGAGCATATGTATAGGCGAGAATAAAACCACTGAGAATGAAAAAGAAATCAACCGCCAAATACCCATTCGATAAAAAAGTGTTTAACACCCCAAGATCAATTCCAGAAAAATTATGCACGTGAAACAATGATACGTATAGCGCGGCGAAGAAACGTAAAGCTGTTAGCGATTTAATTTCTTCACCATGTAGTGTTTGCGTATTTTTAAGAAAGCCTAATTTTTGTAATTCCATATATTCTTATGCCCATAACATACCCTAAATACAATACAAAAAACGGCGCCATAACTTGGCACCGTTTGTAAATTTAATTGGTCGAGATGGGTTATCCAGCAACCGCAGCTTGCTCAGTTTCGTCTGCATACTCATCAGTGAACTGAACTGGGCCAGAATCCTGACCTTTTGCAGTTACATCACGATCAACAAGCTCGATCACAGCCATTGGTGCGGCGTCTCCATAACGGAAGCCAGCCTTCATAATGCGCACATAACCACCTGGGCGGCTTTCATAACGCTCTGCCAATACATCGCAAATTTTCTTTGCTTGCGCAACATCACGCATTTTAGAAATAATCAAACGGCGTTTTGAAACAGCAGTTTCAGGCTTCGCAGCACCCTGCTTACCCATTGTAATCAGTTTTTCAACATAGGGGCGAAGCTCTTTCGCTTTTGGAAGTGTTGTTGTGATCTGCTCATGCTTGATCAGTGCAGCAGCCATATTTGCCAGCATCGCCTTACGGTGGCTGGAGTCTCTATTTAGTTTACGATGTTTCATACCATGTCTCATGATATTTTCCTTTCCTGCCCCTTAAGGCTCTTTGCGGGTTTCCTTAGAAATCCCATAATAAAATCATATGTCACATATTTATGTCGTTCATATGATACGAAGCACCTTGCCTCTTTTCTGCCTTAAGCCCGAATAACCGGACTTAAGAATTCTTATATTTAGGCAAAAGCCTAGAATTGCTGATCATCGATCTTTTTAACAAGTTCAGCGATGTTTTCTGGTGGCCAGCCTTCTACCTGCATGCCAAGATACAAGCCCATATTTTGAAGCACTTCTTTGATTTCATTCAAAGACTTACGACCGAAGTTTGGCGTACGAAGCATATCGCTCTCGCTTTTTTGTACCAGATCACCGATATAAACGATGTTGTCGTTTTTCAGGCAGTTCGCAGAACGAACAGAAAGCTCAAGTTCTTCAACCTTCTTAAGAAGGTTTTTGTTGAATGGAAGCTCTTGCTCTTCTTCTTTTTTGCTTTCTTCTTCTGGTTCATCAAAGTTCACGAACACTTGAAGTTGGTCTTGCATAATACGCGCAGCGAAAGCCACCGCATCTTCAGGAGAGATAACACCATTTGTTTCAACACTTAATGTAAGCTTGTCATAGTCTGTAATTTGACCAACGCGTGTGTCCGTTACTTCGTATGTTACTTTGCGAACCGGTGAGAAAACAGAATCGATTGGAATCAAACCAACTGGGCATTCCTCTGGACGGTTTTGCGCCGCAGGGCAATACCCCTTTCCAGTATTCACTGTCATTTCCATGTTCAATTTTGAGCCTTTATCAAGCGTACAAATAATCAAATCTGGGTTCATGATTTCGATGTCTGCGCCCGCCTCGATTTGTGCGGCAGTTACTTCGCATGGCCCCTCTGCAGAAAGACGCATTTTCTTCGGGCCTTCTGCATGCATACGCACAGCCAAAGCCTTAAGGTTTAGGATAATATCAGTTACGTCTTCGCGAACACCTTCAACAGAAGAAAATTCATGAAGTACACCATCGATTTGAACAGCAGTTACCGCTGCACCTTGCAATGATGAAAGAAGGATACGACGAAGCGCGTTCCCCATTGTAAGACCAAATCCACGCTCTAGCGGTTCTGCAACCACACGGCCAGTGTTTACTGTACCTGTTGCCGATACTTCTAGTTTTTGTGGTTTAATAAGCTCTTGCCAGTTTTTCTGTAACATTTTATTTTCCTTTCGCTCATCTGGCTCTTAACCAGCCTCTTGCCCTGTCTTCTATCTATTCGACAGTTTTTAAAATGGCTCTTCCACACCACGTGGAAGATACCAGAACTTTATAATTACACGCGGCGACGCTTTGGTGGGCGACATCCGTTATGTGGAATTGGTGTAATATCTTTGATTGATTTGATTGTAAATCCGATTGTCTGCAATGCGCGCAAAGCAGATTCACGACCAGAACCTGGGCCTTTAACAAGAACGTTCAGTTCTTTCATGCCGTGATCCTGTGCCTTTTTACCAGCATCCTCCGCAGCCATTTGAGACGCGAATGGTGTGGATTTACGAGAGCCTTTAAAGCCCATCATACCAGATGAAGACCATGAAACTACGTTTCCTTGGTCATCGGAAATTGTTACCAATGTATTGTTGAATGTGGAATTCACATGCGCAATACCAGATACAATATTTTTCTTTTCTTTTCTTTTTGTCTTAACTTTTGGCTTAGCCATAATTTATGCCCTCCTTACTTCTTCTTACCAGCGATTGCTTTTGCTGGACCTTTACGTGTACGTGCATTAACGCGCGTATTTTGACCACGAACAGGAAGACCATTTCTGTGACGTAGACCACGGTAACATTTCATGTCCATCAAACGTTTGATGTTCATTGAAACTTCGCGGCGAAGATCACCCTCAATTTTATATTCATCCGTATCAATCTCTGTACGGATTGCATTTAGAATTGCGTCATCAGCTTGACCCATGCGCATTTGAACATCGATTTTAAGCTTTTCACAAATCTCAAATGCTGTCGTGCGACCGATACCATGAATATATGTCAGGGCAATCGGAATACGTTTATTATCGGGAACGTTAACCCCAGCAATACGTGCCATTTCATTTCCTTTTATTTAATTTCCTAGTACACGAAAAACCATTTTCCGAGATACCAACCGAACCGTATAATGCTCCGCTCGTTACGCTTTCGCATCGCCAGTTCGTAAACATCTTGCCTTTACCAGAGCACAGACAAGCCCCCTCATTTTCACGAAGATGGGCGCATTATATGAATAAATACGCCCACGTCAATAAAATAATATGGATAACCCAAATAAAAGCTCTAAGCCGATAATACTGCGTCGATCTGCCCCGTCACATACTCAATGCCCTGCATACCATCAACTTTACGAAGAAGGCCTTTTTCTTCGTAATATGGAAGAAGGGGCGCCGTCTGGTTTGTGTATACCTCTAAGCGGTTACGAAGGACTTCCGCGTTATCATCCGCGCGCGCGCCACCTGTTTGCGCAGCTCTTGCCTTAATCCTATCAATGAGGATTTCATGATTAACTTCCAACACAACCACATGATCGATGTTACGCCCCATATTTTTTAACATATCATCTAAAGCCTCAGCCTGTGGCACAGTGCGGGGAAAACCGTCAAGGATAAATCCGCGCTCACATTCAGGTTCTGCTATACAATTCCCGATAAGCTCCACAATAATTTCATCGGAGACAAGCTCCCCCGCATCCATTATCGCTTTCAGAGTTTTCCCCAAAGCGCTTTCACTGGCAACTTCTGCACGGAGCATATCGCCTGTGGCAAGTTGTTTAATTTTGTGCTTGTGCTGCAATATTTCAGCTTGTGTTCCTTTACCTGCGCCGGGCGGGCCAAACATGATGATATTCATTTATATAGCTCTCCTATCTACGCCTACCACGTAGTTTTGTTTTCTTAACCAGCCCCTCATATTGATGTGCAATCAAGTGAGAATGGATTTGCGCCACGGTATCCATTGTCACGGAGACAACAATCAAAAGACTTGTTCCACCAAAATAGAAAGGCATTTGATATTTAGCAATCAAAAATTCAGGCAACAAACATACAAAGATAAGATATATAGCGCCAACAACCGTAATTCGTGTCAGCACAAAATCAAGGTAATCCGCCGTGTGTTTACCTGGGCGAATACCAGGAACAAAGCCACCATATTTGCGTAAAGTCTCTGCATTTTCCTCTGGATTAAATACAATCGCAGTATAGAAGAAGCAGAAAAACGCAACCAATAGGCCGTACAGCACCATATACACAGGTTGCCCATGTGATAGATATCTTGTGACATCTGACCAGAAATCACTGCCCCCTGCACCAACAAAACCCACCACTGTTAATGGCAAAAGTAAAAGTGACGATGCAAAGATGGGCGGAATAACACCCGCCGTATTAATCTTAAGCGGGATATGATTTGTTTGCCCCTGAGACATGCGATTGCCCACTTGCCGTTTTGGGTATTGCACAATCACTCGGCGCTGTGCCCTTTCGACAAAGACAATCAAGGCAATCACCCCAACGACCAGAACCAAAAGCATCAAAAGCAGAACCCCGCTCAATGCGCCTTCATAGGCAAGATCAAGGGTTGAGCCAATAGCGCGTGGTAATTCTGCAACAATACCAGCGAAAATAATCAATGAGATACCATTTCCAACGCCGCGGCTTGTGATTTGCTCACCCAACCACATCAGAAATACCGTTCCGCCAACAATCGTGATAATCGTTGAGAGCTTAAAGAATAGACCAGGATCAGGAACAGCAGGACCAGATTGCCCTTGCATTGATTCAAGACCAACAGCCAAGCCATAGGCCTGCACCGTTGCCAATAACACAGTTAAATACCGCGTATATTGGTTAATTTTCATGCGGCCTATCTCGCCTTCTTTCTTAAGCTCTTCGAGCTTTTTAGACATCGCCGTTGCGAGCTGCATAATAATAGAGGCCGAGATATAAGGCATAATGTTAAGTGCAAAAATGGTCATACGCGAAAGCGCACCACCAGAGAACATGTTAAACATGTCCAAAATACCACCACTTTTTGATTGAAAAACCTCGCTCCAAACATTTGGGTCAATGCCTGGTACGGGGATATATGTCCCCAAACGGTAAACGAGTAACGCGCCAAGAACGAACATGATGCGTTGCTTTAATTCTGTTGCTTTGGCTAATGCACCCCAATTTGCATTTTTTGCAAGCTGCTCAACGGCTGATGCCATTTTAAATAATCCTTTTACAAAATATTACTTTAACGGTGATTAATAAAGAAAAGTTGATCAACAAACAAGCCCTGTAATAACTTTTTAGAATCAAAACAGGGCTTTATGTGCATAAATAATTTTATGAGTGATTAAGATTTAATCCAATGTGTGACCAGGGAATGATTTTTTGTTTGGACGTTTCGGGTCTTCGTCATTACAACGATCAAGGCGGCGGTTGTTAAAGGTGTATTCCTGAGGAGAGTCAATCGCTTCTTGAGCTTTGTTTAGTTCATCCAAAGATTTATATATAAGCTCACTGAAGCTGTTTCCAACATAATTCGCGATTTTACTTTTAATATCCTCAATTTCAGATTCAGTTCTTACGGGCTTGAACACCGGAAGGTTTTTAACAAGGGTTGCCTGATAGCGGCGATAAGCGCTTGTGTTTTCCTCGTGGAAATCATAAATCTCCTTTAGATGGCGTTTTTCGTGCTCCAAAATAATGTTATATTCACAGCTGCCGCGTTTAAAATCTTTCGGCATGTTAATTGTGGCGGCAACATGAAAATATGATTTCATTTTTTCAAGATTCACGCAATACCAGCCGCCACCAATATCAGAAACTTCAAAATCGTATTGATTATCAACAAACAAATTCTCTCTACTTACAAAGGCCAACACAGTGTGACTATTAAGATAGTCATTAATATTTTCCAATGTTGCGTGATAAAATTTTGTTTTACTGCGCTTTGCTTTTAGCTCTGTCTTTACCTCATGCCGTGGGCAACGATCACGGAATGCGTGCGCCGTGGAGCTGTAGGTTATGAAGCAAAAAACAAAAAGAAGTGAGAAGATCGATACGCGGCGGAAGCTCATTGAAAAAAACCTTTAATTAATACCCGTTGGCAGTTTACATTTATGTTTTCGATATGTCAAAACAAAGAAAAACCCCTGATGCAATTACAGGGGTTTAAAATTCCTATGTCTAAGCAAGACTACTTCTTAGCTGCTTTTTTAACGGATCTTTTTTCCGTCTTCTTTTCAGCTTTTTTCTCGCCGCGTTTTTTAACTGGTGCAACGTCGCGCGTAATCAGCTCAACCTTACCGCCAGCCATTTCAACAGCCGCAAGTGCAGGTTTTGTGATTTTCGTCACTTTCAAATTAACTTTTGATGTAAGCTCACCAGTCGCGAGGACTTTTACACCATCAAGTTTACGACGGATAACGCCAGCCGCAACCAATGCATCTTCATCAATTTCTTTTTTCGCATCAATTTTCTTTGTGTCAATTGCAAATTGTAATTTCACAAATGTAACTTCTGCGTAATTTTTGGTGAACATTTTGTTGTTAAAACCAAATTTAGGCAAACGTTGATACAAAGGCATTTGACCGCCTTCGAAACCTTTAATCGCCACACCTGAACGTGATTTCTGACCTTTTTGACCAGAACCAGATGTTTTACCCTTGCCTGAACCAATGCCGCGACCAACGCGGGTACGGTTTTTGACTGATCCATCCTGTGGTTTAATTTCATTCAGCTTCATTGATTTAATCCTTTTTATCTAACGCAATATTACGCCGCGTCTTCAACCTTTACCAAGTGTTGAACCTTATTAATCATACCACGAACAGCTGGAGTATCTTCCAATTCGCGTGTTTTATTCATTTTATTCAGCCCCAAGCCAATTAATGTCTGGCGTTGTTTTGGATGACGACCGATAGGTGATCCTGTTTGTGTCACGCGTACTGTCTTACCAGAAGGCTTTTTCGCAGCCGTTTTCTTAGCTGGTGCTTTTTTCTCAGCCTTAGGGGCAGCAGCTTTTTTTGCGGATGCTTTTTTTGCCGCTGGCTTTTTTGCTGCTGTTTTCTTTTCTTCTTTTTTCTTATCTTCAGCCATAACTATATATCCTTATGGTTTTTTTAAATCTTTAAACTTATTCGCCTGTATCTGCCGCAATATCAAGACCGTGTACATCGCGATTAGAAACAATATCACCAACTTTTTTATTACGGCGTGCAGCAACATGGCGCGGGCTTTGTGTATTTTGAAGCGCTGCGAATGTTGCGTTTACCATGCTGTATGGGTTACTTGAGCCGATTGCTTTTGCAACAACATCCTGAACACCCAAGGCTTCGAATACTGCACGCATTGGACCACCAGCAATAATCCCTTTACCGACAGGAGCCGAGCGAATAAACACTTTACCTGCTCCATCGCGACCATGTACGTCATGGTGAAGAGTACGTCCTTCACGCAGAGGAACACGAATCATTTTGCGTTTTGCTTGATCTGTTGCTTTTTTAATCGCTTCTGGCACTTCTTTTGCCTTACCGTGACCAAAACCAACGCGGCCTTTACCATCACCAACAATTACAAGTGCGGCAAAACCAAAACGACGACCACCTTTAACCACTTTTGCCACTCGGTTAATACCAACCAAGCGCTCAATAAATTCAGACTCTTCGCGTTGATGTTCAGCTTGTTGTCCACGTGCCATAATATACTATCCTCTTTCTAGAATTCTAATCCGCCATCGCGCGCGCCATCAGCCAAAGCTTTAACGCGTCCATGATAAACATAGCGACCACGATCAAATACAATTTTCTTAATACCTGCTTTTGTTGCTCGTTCCGCAACCAACTTACCAACTTCTGTTGCAGCGTCCTTGTTTGATCCACTTTTCAGTTTCTCACGGAGACCTTTTTCCATAGTTGATGCAGCAGCCAAAGTTTTACCTTGGATATCGCAAATTAGTTGAGCGTAAATTTGCTTACCTGTACGGTGAACAGACAGACGCGGACGTGTTTCACGATTTCCAACGCGATCAACATTGACGCGACGGATTTTATTACGTGTTCTAAACTTGCGGCGCTGTGCCGGAGTTGTTTTAACGGATGCTGCTTTTGCCATCGTCTTATTTCCTTACTTCTTCTTACCTTCTTTGCGGAGGATATATTCATCCGCATAACGAATTCCCTTACCTTTATATGGCTCAGGCTTCTTATATGCTCTAATCTCTGCTGCAACTTGACCAACACGTTGCTTATCAATACCAGAAATCGTTAGGGCAGTTTGTTTTTCAACTTCAACTTTAATTCCATCGGGAATTGCGTAGCGAACTTCGTGAGAAAAACCCAAAGCCAAAACCAAGTCATTGCCTTGCAAATTTGCACGATAACCAACACCGTGAATTTCAAGCTTCTTCGTATAACCAACACTTACACCAACACAAACATTGTCAACCAATGTGCGCATTGTCGGCCATACTTGACGTGCGAATCTTGAATTAGATTTTGGTGCAAGGGTCACAATTTTGGACGATTTACCATCGTCATTTGCTATATCTTCAAGCTTTGCAGATACTTCATCATGAATACGAAGCTCAAGCTCACCAAGTTTACCTTTAGCCTTAAGATCTTGACCATTAAGCTGTATCTCTACACCTTCGGGGATCGTTACAGGATTACTACCAATACGTGACATTTCTCACATTCCTTAATTAAATTTCCGATGTAAAGCCCTCTTAGAAGACCTGACACAATACCTCACCGCCGACTTTAGCAGCACGAGCCTTATGATCTGACATTACACCTTGCGGAGTAGACACAACGAACACGCCCAAACCATTATAGTAACGAGGCATTGCTTTTACGCCAGAATAAACACGACGACCAGGCTTGGACACACGATCAATCTTGCGAATTGCGCCTTGGCCTTCAGCATATTTCAACTGAATAGACAAATATTTTTTATTACCTTCACGCTCTTCAACACTGAAACCACGAATGTAACCTTCATCTTGAAGAACCTTACATACGTTTTCGCGCAATTTCGAAAGCGGGCAGTCCACTGTTTCTTTAGCAGCCTGTTGACCATTACGTATACGTGTTAGCATATCACCGAGGGGATCACTCATTGTCATCTTATATGCCCTCCTTTACCAGCTTGATTTTGTTACACCCGGCAACTCACCACGAGAAGCCAGATCTCTGAGCGCGATGCGCGACAGATTAAATTTACGATAGTAAGAACGCGGACGGCCTGTAAGGGCACAACGGTTACGCATTCTTGTCTTTGACCCATTGCGAGGCATTTCAGCAAGTCTTAAAACCGCCTGAAAACGCTCATCCGCTGGGATAGACTGATCTTTAATAATCGCCTTTAACTTGGCACGTTTAGCAGCATGCTTATTCACAAGCGCCTTGCGTTTTTTATCTCTTTCGATCATGCAGACTTTTGCCATTGTCTTTTTCTTTCCTTAGATTATCCGTTTAGTTCTTAAAAGGCATCTTGAAGCCGCGAAGTAATTCTTTCGCTTCTTCGTCATTAGACGCCGTAGTACAAATTACAATATCCATTCCACGAATTTTATCGACTTTGTCGTATTCAATTTCCGGGAAAATGATGTGCTCAGTAAGACCCATCGCATAGTTACCGCGACCATCGAAACTTTTACCATTAATACCGCGAAAGTCGCGAATACGAGGCATTGCGATCGTTACCAGGCGATCTAAAAATTCGTACATTTGTGCGCCACGCAATGTCACTTTTGTGCCAATCGCTTGCTCTTCACGAATCTTGAATGATGCATTTGATTGACGGGCCCTTGTAATAACTGGCTTTTGGCCCGCTATCAAAGTCAAGTCATTTACCGCATTATCCATATGCTTACGGTCTTGTGTTGCTTCACCAACACCCATATTCAACACAATTTTTTCCAGTTTTGGACGCTGGTGCGAATTTTTATATCCGAACTTTTTATCCAATGCAGGAGAAATTTCTTTTTCGTATAATTCTTTATAGCGCGGTTTCATATCTTTTCTCGCCTTTAATACCTATGCAATCGTTTCGCCGGACTTTTTAGCCACGCGAACTTTTTTTCCATCTTTTAAAACTTTATAACCAATTCGCGTTGCCTCACCCTTTTTAGGGTCAACCAATGCAACATTGGAAACATGAACCGGAAGCTCTTTCTTTTGAATGCCACCCGGTGACACCTGTGTTGGCTTCTGATGTTTCGTAACAAGATTAACACCCTGAACAAGAACACGAAGATCAGCATTAATAACTTTTAAAACCTCGCCTTTTGTTCCTTTATCACGGCCAGTCAACACAACAACCTGGTCGCCTTTTTTAATCTTAATTTTGTTTTTTGTCTGGGGCTGTGTCATGACTAGAGCACCTCCGATGCCAATGAAATAATTTTCATATAGCCACCAGCACGTAGTTCACGTGTTACGGGGCCAAATATACGTGTGCCTATTGGCTCACCATTTGTGCTAATTAAAACACAAGCATTACCATCAAAACGGATTTTCTCACCATATTTGCGTTGTAAACCGAATTTTGTACGAACGATTACAGCGCGGCGAACATCACCTTTTTTAACCTTACCGCGTGGAATTGCTTCCTTCACGGATACAACGACGATATCACCGATATTCGCAGTACGTCTATGTGAACCACCAAGCACCTTAATGCACTGGACTTCACGAGCACCACTGTTATCAGCAACATTCATACGGGATTGCATTTGTATCATTATTTTGCATCCTTTTTAGTCTTAGTTGCTTTTTTAGCAGCAGGCTTCTTTGTGGAAGCCTTTTTTGCTGCTGGCTTTTTATCTTCAGCTTTTTTAGCAGGAGCAGCTTCTTTTTTCTTTTCTGCTTTTGGCTTTTCAACCTTTTTAGGCGCAGGCGCCGCATCATCAGAAACAAGCTTCCATCGCTTTGATTTTGAAATCGGGCGACATTCTATAATAGAAACGCGGTCACCTTCCTTACTTTGATTTGCTTCATCATGAGCGGTATATTTACTAGAACTCTTGATATATTTTTTGTAAACAGGGTGCATGAAGCGACGCTCAACAAGAACAGTAATTGTCTTGTCACTTTTTGCGCTTACTACACTTCCTTCTAATACACGACGTGGCATATTATCTTACTCCTTAATTATGCGGCTTTTTTCTTAGATGAGGCGCTATCTGCATAACGCTTCTCATTTAAGATTGTTTTAATTCTTGCTATTTCGCGACGATTATCACGTACGCGAGCTGTATTTTCCAATGCGCCCTGCGCTTTTTGAAAACGAGCATTAAATTGCTCTTTGCGCAAATCAAGTATTAGCTTGATAAGCTCATCTTCAGATTTAGACCTAAGTTCCTCAACGTTCATTACGCCGCCTCCTCTATCGCGCCAACGCGCTTAACAAATTTTGTTTTCACTGGCAACTTCATCGCCGCAAGATCAAATGCTTCACGCGCCACTTCCTCAGAAACACCATCAAGCTCAAACATGATACGGCCAGGCTTAACGCGCGCAGCCCAATATTCAGGTGACCCTTTACCCTTACCTTGACGAACCTCAAGAGGCTTTGATGTCACGGGAACATCTGGGAATATACGGATCCAAACCTTACCTTGACGCTTCATGCAACGCGTAATCGCACGACGCGCGGCCTCAATCTGACGTGCAGTAACGCGGTCTGGAGTTTGCGCTTTTAAACCATAAGCACCAAACGCAAGCTGCGTCCCACCTTTTGCATTACCGTGGATACGGCCTTTAAATTGCTTGCGGTGTTTAAACTTCTTAGGACTTAACATCTTTTCAGTCTCTCGCTTTCAAATTCTCTTAGCTTGACTACCAAGCCTTGAAACACAAAAAATTATCATTCACATGGACTTTTTACCTAACCCGGTAAGAGTTCCCATATGGCGCTTTTCACAAAGCTTTTGATGATTTCGCGCGAACATATCGCACTTTGATTTAAAAATCCAGCATTTTATGCGGAATTTTTAAAATATTTTATTTTGCCTAGCTTCTAGGCGCTCCACCACTTTGCTCAGCAGCACGTTTATCATGTGCCATGGGGTCATTTTCCATGATATCACCCTTGTAAAGCCAAATCTTCACGCCGATAATTCCATAAGTCGTTAGAGCCTCTGCTGTACCATAATCAACATCGGCGCGAAGTGTGTGCAACGGCACGCGACCTTCACGATACCATTCGGTACGCGCTATATCCGCGCCACCTAAACGACCTGACACGTTGATACGAATTCCCTTTACACCAAAACGCATTGCACTTTGAACCGCACGTTTCATTGCACGACGGAAAGACACACGACGCTCGAGCTGTTGACAAACACCTTCAGCAACGAGCTGAGCATCAACTTCAGGCTTACGCACTTCAACGATATTCAAACCGACATCGCCACCAGCAATGTTTGATAGTTTTTGACGAAGCTTTTCAATATCCGCGCCTTTTTTACCGATAATAACACCAGGACGTGCAGTATGAACAGTAACCTTTGTTGACTTCGCAACGCGCTCAATAATCACTTTGGAAATACCAGCGGCCTTCAAATGCTCTTGAACATATTCGCGAAGTTTCAAATCGTCTACAAGTTTGTCCGCATAGTCACGACCCGCATACCAGCGAGAATCCCATGTGCGGTTGATACCTACTCTTAGACCGATTGGATTGATTTTCTGTCCCATAGTGCTTATGCCTCTTCTGATTCTTTAACGACGATAGTCATATTACTGATTGTTTTCAAGATTCGCGATCCACGTCCACGTCCACGTGCATGAAAACGCTTCATTGTAATTGCTTTACCAACATAGGCCTCAGATATAACCAAGCGATCAACATCAAGCCCGTGATTGTTTTCAGCATTTGCAACAGCTGATTGAAGTAATTTACGAACGTCTTCCGCAATGCGACGCTTTGAAAACTCAAGATCAACAAGTGCGCGTGACGCATTCTTACCACGAATGGTCTGAGCCACTTGATTTAACTTCTGCGGAGATGTGCGCATATATTTCGCAAATGCGCGCGCCTCGTTTTCTTGTGTTTTTTTCGGGTTTGATGTCTGTCCCATTTTTTTCTTCCTTTTTACAACGCTAATCCGTCATTACTTTTTAGCTTTTTTATCTGCGCCATGTCCATAATATGTACGTGTTGGCGCAAACTCACCTAATTTGTGACCGATCATCTGATCAGATACAACAACAGGAATAAATTTATTTCCATTATGTACACCAAAAGTCAAGCCAATCATATTCGGCAATATAGTCGAACGACGTGACCATGTCTTAATTACAGTATTTTTTCCACTTGCGCGTGCGCCTTCGATTTTCTTCAAAAGACTTTTTTCTACAAATGGGCCTTTCCATACACTACGTGACATTTTTAATGCTCCTTAAATTTCTTATTTCTTGCGGCGACGAACAATATACTTATCGCTGTCCTTGCCTTTTTTACGTGTTTTATAACCTTTAGTCGGCACACCCCAAGGTGTAACAGGATTACGACCACCAGATGTACGACCTTCACCACCACCATGTGGGTGATCAACAGGGTTCATAACAACCCCACGAACATGCGGACGACGACCTTTCCAACGGTTACGACCAGCTTTACCCATATTTGTGTTCATATGATCTGGGTTTGAAACCGCGCCAACAGATGCCATGCATTCCGAGAGAACAATACGAAGCTCACCAGAAGCAAGTTTAACCTGTGCATAACCTTGGTCACGACCAACGAGCTGAGCATATGTCCCTGCAGAGCGAACCATTTGCGCGCCCTTGCCTGGTTTCATTTCAATATTATGAATGATAGTCCCGACCGGCATACTTTTTAACGGCATTGCATTACCCGGCTTAACATCAACTTTTTTACCTGCAATAACTTTATCACCAACAGATAAGCGTTGCGGCGCAAGAATGTATGATTTTGTACCATCTTTATAAACAACAAATGCGATGAAAGCGGTACGGTTAGGGTCATATTCAATACGCTCTACTGTTGCTTCCATATCCCATTTTGTACGTTTCCAGTCAATAATTCTGTATTTACGCTTATGTCCACCACCAATATGGCGTGATGTAATACGTCCAGTATTATTGCGACCACCATTTTTCGTCAAACCTTCTGTTAAGGTTTTCTCAGGTGCACCTTTATACAAATCCGAACGATCAATTTGAACAAGCTGGCGCGTACCAGGAGTTCTTGGGTTAAATTTTTTCAATGCCATTTTTTCTTCCTTCTTTTCCTTTTTATGTCCTACCGCTTCGCTATTTTGAGGACAACTCATTATCGGCGAGCCACCATGATTTGCATTTTCTTAATACTTACAGTCCTGTGCTCGCATCAAGGGTTTGACCAGATTCTAGGGTGATAATCGCTTTTTTAATGTCTGAGCGCGTACCAATAATTCCTTTAAAGCGTTTAGTCTTACCTTTTTGGATCAACGTGTTTACGGCCTTCACCTTCACACCAAACAATACCTCAACAGCCTGTTTAATTTGTGGCTTTGTTGCAGAGTTTGGAACGCGGAATGTTACCTGAGAGTTTTCACTTCCCAATGTTGCCTTTTCCGTGATGTGCGGCGCAGAAATAATTTCATACATCCATTCTGCAGCTTCGATTTTTTTTGCTTTTGCCATTGCTCTAGCCTTTCAATTTTTCTGTCAGATCATTCACTGCGTCTTTTGTCAAAACCAAAACATCGCGGCGAAGAATATCATAAACATTTGCACCTTGTGATGGCATAACATCAATACGTGGCAAGTTTGCCGTTGCACGCGCAAAATTCACGTCCACTTCGTTACCGCCCACGATCAACGCAGAATTAAATCCAAATTTTTTCAAAGACGCAGCCATTGGCTTTGTCTTGTGATCTTTTGACTTTGCATCTTCAAGGATAATCAACTTCCCTTCCGCAGCTTTCGCAGATAATGCCGTTTTTAACGCCAATTTACGAATTTTCTTCGGAAGCTCTATTGCATGAGAACGCACCACCGGGCCGAATACAGTTGCACCGCCACGGTCAATGTTACGCTTTTTATCACCAGCACGTGCGCGACCAGTCCCTTTTTGGGCATGTGGCTTTTTACCTGTTCCAGAAATCTCGTGACGCTGTTTTGTCTTGTGATTACCTGAACGACGTTTGGCCAACTGATAGTTTACCATACGGTGCAACAAGTCTTGACGCACTTCGATGCCGAAGATTGACTTATCAAGGGTAATTTCCCCTGCGTCTTTATTTTCTAATGTTTTTACAGCAATTTTCATGTCGCTTATTCCTTCGCCTCATCTAATGCAGCGATCTCTTCAACCGCATCGTTATTTTCTGCCGCCGGAGCGTCTTCTTGCGTCGCTTTAGCATCTTTTCTAAAACCAGCAGGAAGAGGAACCCCCTCAGGAGCAGGCTTTTTAACAGCATCACTGATCAAAACCCAACCTTGCTTACATCCTGGCACCGCACCCTTTACAAGGATCAGATTATCTTCCTCATCAATCGCAACGATCTCAAGATTTTGCGTTGTTACACGCTCCGCGCCCATTTGACCAGCCATTTTCTTGCCCTTAAAAACCTTACCAGGTTCTTGACATTGACCAGTCGAACCATGTGCACGGTGAGAAACAGACACACCGTGTGATGCACGCATCCCGCCGAAGTTGTGACGCTTCATCGCACCAGCAAACCCCTTACCGATTGACGTACCCGTCACATCAACATACTGACCTGCGATAAAGTGGTTTGCACCAATTTCCGCACCTATATCAATAATATTTTCGTTAGAAACACGAAACTCAGCCAATTTCTTTTTAGGCTCTACTTTTGCTTTTGCAAAGTGACCACGATTTTGCTTTGACGTGCGCTTTACTTTTGCTTTACCAGCACCAAGCTGAACAGCAACATAACCGTCCTTTTCCTCGGAGCGAACAGCAATAACCTGACACTCATCAACTTTTAATACTGTCACAGGAACATGACGACCGTCTTCATCAAAGATACGGCTCATACCTTCCTTACGTGCTATTAGTCCAGTTCTCATTTTCTTTTCCTTTCCAGAGGTTGACCCTAATGATCAACTTAGTCGTCATTTTTAAGCTTTATAATTTAAGCTGCCATTTGACCAATTTTAATTTCAACATCAACACCAGCTGGCAAATCAAGCTTCATCAAAGCATCAATAGTCTGCGGTGTCGGCTCAACAACATCAAGAAGACGCTTATGCGTACGCATTTCCCACTGCTCTTGAGATCCCTTATTCACGTGTGGTGAACGAATAACAGAGAATTTCTTAATTTTATTCGGCAAAGGAATGGGACCACGAACAGCCGCCCCAGTTCTTTTTGCCGTATTCACAATCTCCGCACTCGCCGTATCTAAAATACGATGATCGAATGCCTTGAGTGTAATTCTTATGCTTTGAGTATCCATAATATTTACCTACTACCTATCAAATTAAGCGATAATTTTA
>JBOEGX010000002.1:0-888367 GCA_050633645.1 Alphaproteobacteria bacterium | reverse complement strand
GCTCAAACTTCTCTTTAGACATGATTTAGTCCTTTCTTTCTTTAAACCTTAATTAAGCACCGAGGCTCTCCCTAACTTCTTGAGCAATTGCTGCAGGCACTGCCGCATAATGATCAAACTGCATCGAATATTGCGCACGACCCTGTGACATTGAACGCAGATTATTGATGTAACCAAACATTTTTGCCAAAGGCACCATTGCCGTAATCACTTTCGCGTTTCCTCGATCATCCATCGCATTCACCTGACCGCGACGCGAGTTCAGATCACCGATGATATCACCCATATATTCTTCAGGCGTAATCACTTCAACCTTCATCATTGGCTCAAGCAACTGGGCACCAGCCTTAGCCATACCCTCTTTAAAGGCAGACTTAGCAGCGATTTCGAAAGCCATCACAGATGAGTCAACATCATGATATCCACCATCAGTCAAAGTCACCTTAAAATCAAGCACGGGGAAACCCGCAATAATTCCAGTCTCCTTTGCCATCTCAAGCCCTTTTTTAACACCCGGGATATATTCTTTTGGAACAGATCCACCCACAACAGTATCTTCAAATACAAAACCTGAACCTGTTTCACCAGGCTCAAAAATCAAATCAATTTTCGCAAACTGACCAGAACCACCAGATTGTTTTTTGTGCGTATAGCTAAGATCAGCCGTTTTCGTTATTGTCTCACGATAAGCAACCTGCGGCGCACCAATATTCGCTTCAACCTTAAACTCACGGCGCATACGATCAACAAGAATATCAAGATGAAGCTCACCCATACCCTTCATGATCGTTTGACCTGATTCATGATCAACAGACACACGGAAAGACGGATCTTCCGCAGCCAAACGCTGCAAAGCGATACCCATTTTTTCCTGGTCAGCCTTTGTTTTTGGTTCAATCGCGATTTCAATAACTGGCTCGGGGAACTCCATACGCTCAAGCACAACAGGCGCCTGCATATCACAAAGAGTATCACCAGTTGTCGTGTCCTTCATACCAACGAAAGCAACAATATCACCCGCATGCGCCTCGGCAATTTCTTCGCGCTCATTTGAGTGCATAAGAAGCATACGACCAACGCGCTCACGCTTGTCCTTCACAGAGTTCTTAACATAAGAACCAGATTCAACGCGACCAGAATAAATACGCGCAAACGTCAACGAACCAACAAATGGGTCATTCATAATTTTAAAGGCCAATGCCGCGAACGGCGCATCATCAGAACAAGCGCGATTCTCAACCTCATCAGAATCAACCTTAACACCTCTTGTTTCACCGATATCCAACGGTGACGGCAGGAAATCAACAACAGCATCAAGCAATGGCTGCACGCCCTTATTTTTGAACGCCGAACCACAAAGAACAGGAACAAACGTGTTATTTATAGTCCCCTTACGGATACAAGCTTTTAATGTTTTTTCATCAGGCTCGTTACCCTCTAGATACGCTTCCATAACCGCATCATCCTGCTCAACAGCAAGCTCAATCATTTTTTCGCGGTACTCAACAGCCCTATCCAACAAATCAGCAGGAATATCCTCTTCCGAATATGTCGCACCAAGCTGCTCACCATCCCAAACGATAGCCTTCATCTTGATCAAATCAATATTACCAGCAAATTCATTTTCCGCACCGATTGGAAGCTGAATAACCATAGGTGTCGCACCCAAACGGCTCACGATCATGGAAACAGTATTATAAAAATCCGCACCAATTTTATCCATTTTATTAACAAAACACATACGCGGAACACTGTATTTATCGCCCTGACGCCAAACAGTTTCAGTTTGCGGCTCAACACCAGCATTTGCATCAAAAACAGCAATAGCACCATCAAGAACACGCAAAGAACGCTCAACCTCAATCGTGAAGTCAACGTGCCCAGGCGTATCAATGATATTCAAACGAAAACGCTGGTTTTCAAAGTTACCACCTTTTGGAGCATCCCAGAAAGTGGTTGTCGCCGCAGAAGTAATAGTAATTCCGCGCTCTTGCTCTTGCTCCATCCAATCCATAGTGGCCGCACCATCGTGCACCTCACCAATTTTGTGAGACTTACCAGAGTAAAACAGAACACGCTCTGTACACGTGGTTTTACCCGCATCAATATGCGCCATAATCCCAAAGTTACGATAATTTTCAATAGCGTGTTCGCGTGCCATTTTTGTATTCCTTATATTTCTAAAATTCTGTTACCAACGATAATGTGCGAATGCCTTATTTGCATCTGCCATTTTATGCGTATCATCACGCTTCTTAACCGCAGCCCCACGCTCACTTGCCGCATCATACAGCTCAGCAGCAAGGCGGTCAGTCATTGTGTTTTCACCACGCTTACGAGCAGCACCAATCAACCAACGCATAGCCAAAGCAACCGCACGCTCATGGCGAACCTCAACAGGGACCTGGTATGTTGCACCACCCACACGACGAGAACGAACCTCTAAACGTGGACGAACATTTTTAAGCGCCGCATGAAAAATTGCCAAACCAGGGCTTTTATAAGAGACAACTGGAGCAGCATCCGCACCATCATCATCTTTACTATTTTCGTTTACAGGCTTTTTCCCCTCAAGGATCTCAATAGCCCCATACACAATACCTTCCGCAGTGGATTTTTTACCATCCAACATCAGGTTATTGATGAATTTCGACAAAACCAAATCCGCAAAACGGGGATCAGGTAGAATTACGCGTTTATCTGCTCTATGGCGACGTGACATTTATAAAGCCTCTCTTATTTCGGACGTTTCGCGCCGTAGCGTGAACGTGATTGTTTACGATCTTTAACACCTTGCGTATCCAAAGCACCACGAATAATTGTGTAGCGCACACCAGGCAAATCCTTTACTCGGCCACCACGGACAAGAACAACTGAGTGCTCCTGCAAATTGTGACCCTCACCAGGGATATAACAAATAACCTCATGACCAGTTGTCAAACGAACTTTTGCGACCTTACGCAAAGCAGAGTTTGGCTTCTTGGGTGTCGTTGTATATACACGCGTACATACCCCACGACGCTGAGGATTACTCTTCAACGCTCTGTTCTTTTTTGCTTTTACGACCGGCGTGCGCGGGCTACGTATTAATTGCTGAATGGTTGGCATATATCAAACCTTCTTAATTCTTAAATTCATGTTTTTAGATGGAGGCATTTAGCGCGGATTTACAACACTTGTCAAACACTAATCGTGCCGATAAGCTTGAAATTCCGCAGAGCATTCGAAGATTTTGTACCACGCTAAAATAAAGTGAACCAAAACCATTATTTTCGAATGTTGCATGCCCCTACTACCCTCAAGGATTTTCAGGACACCCATCACAGTGGCGCGGAATATATGACATAGAATCACTGGCGTCAAGAAAAGAATTAACTAAATCCTAAAAAAGTTTTTATTTAAGAAAAAGGCCGCCTTTTACAAGGCAGCCTTTGAAATATTTCATGCTTATTCGGTGCTTAACCGTTTGCCGCTTCTTTTGTTTCGGCATCATCTGATGTTGCATCTTCAATAGCAGAGACTTCGGCAGAAGCGGCGGCTTCAAGCTCTTCACGATCAGGCATGTTATCAATAACCTCTTGATCACGATCTGCCGCAACGCGCTTGATCTGGTTCACATAAGCACCTGTACCAGCAGGGATCAAACGACCAACAATCACGTTCTCTTTCAAGCCATGAAGCCCGTCTACTTTCCCATTCACAGCCGCGTCAGTTAGAACGCGCGTTGTTTCCTGGAAGGAAGCGGCAGAGATGAATGAGCGTGTCTGCAAGGATGCCTTCGTAATACCTTGAAGAACTGGTTTACCATCAGGTATTTGCTTGCCTTCTTCGATATAACGTTGTTTAACCTGCTCGAATTCCTGACGGTCAACATGTTCCCCAACAAGGTATGTCGTATCACCAACATCACTGATTTCAATTTTCTGCATCATCTGGCGAACAATCACCTCAATGTGCTTATCATTGATTTTCACCCCTTGTAAGCGGTAAACATCTTGAACTTCTTGTGTTAGGTATTCAGCCAATGCCTCAACACCCATCACGTTCAGGATATCATGTGGAACAAGCGCGCCATCAAGAATCGGATCACCTTTGCGCACGAAGTCGCCTTCTTGTACGGCCAAATGACGGCCTTTTGGAATAAGGTATTCTTGCATTTCTTCATCTGCATTTGCAGGACGAACACCGATGCGACGCTTTGACTTATAGTCTTTACCAAATTCTATGTAACCATCAATTTCGGAAATAACAGCGAAGTCTTTTGGCATACGCGCTTCAAACAATTCAGCAACACGCGGGAGACCACCCGTAATATCACGTGTTTTCGATGTTTCACGAGGAATACGCGCAATGATGTCACCAGCCTTAACTTCTTGCTCGTTTTCCGCAGATAGAATTGCATCAACGGACAGGTAGTAGTTTGCAGGCATATCATTCGCAAGTTTGATCACCTTACCTTTCTTATCAAGAAGAGAGATACGAGGTTTCAAATCACCGCCTTTTGGCTGTGATCTCCAATCGATAACTTTTTTGGAACTAATACCCGTTGCCTCATCGACATCATCAGTCACGGACACACCCTCAACAAGGTCGAAGTAGTGCGCGACACCGTCTTTTTCGGTAATGACGGGCATTGTGTATGGATCCCATTCGGCCATTTTATCGCCAGCCTTAACTTTTCCGCCATCTTTAACCAGAAGACGAGAGCCATAAGGAACACGGTGCGTTTCCTTTTCATCGCCATTCTTATCAAGAAGAACGATTTCAGTGTTACGCCCCATAACGATTTCCACGCCAGATGAATTTTTAACCACGTTTTGGTTGCGAATTTCAACTTTTGCATCAATATGAGCATCAACATGTGAACGTTCTGCGCCTTTTTGCGCCGCCCCACCGATGTGGAAAGTACGCATTGTAAGCTGCGTTCCTGGTTCACCAATAGACTGAGCCGCCATAACACCGACTGCTTCACCGATATTAACTTCACTACCGCGAGCAAGGTCACGACCATAACATTTGGCACAAAGACCGCTATCCGCGCCTTCACATGTCAGAACAGAACGCACAACGATTTCATCAATGCCTGCTGTTTCAATTTGCTCAGATGTTACTTCGTCAATAATTTCTGCTGCTTTGACAATCACATCACCCGTCAATGGGTTTTTGATTTCAACAGCAGATGCACGACCAAGGATACGCTCGGACAATGGAACAACAATATCCGCACCATTCATAACCGCGCGCATTTTGAAACCATTTTCCGTACCACAATCCTTTTCCGTGATAATTGCATCTTGTGCAACATCAACCAAACGACGTGTAAGGTAACCAGAGTTCGCCGTTTTAAGAGCCGTATCAGCAAGACCTTTACGAGCACCGTGAGTGGAGTTGAAATATTCAAGAACCGTCAAACCTTCTTTAAAGTTTGAGATAATCGGGTTTTCAATAATTTCACCAGATGGTTTCGCCATCAATCCACGCATACCAGCAAGCTGACGGATCTGCGCAGCAGAACCACGCGCACCAGAGTGAGCCATCATGTAAACCGCGTTCAGATTTTCAGAAATATCAGAGATTTTTGCCATCATAGCATCGGCTACATCATCTGTTGCCTTTGACCAAATATCAATAACCTTGTTGTATTTTTCACCTTTTGTGATCAAACCATCCATATATTGCTGTTCAAACTCAGACACTTTGTCATTTGCTTCTGTAACAAGTGTTAGTTTTTCTTCAGGAATAATCAGATCATCTTTACCGATTGAGATACCAGAAATACACGCATATTTGAAACCAATTTTCATCATGCGATCACAGAAAATAACCGTATCTTTCTGACCACAGTGACGATAGACGGTATCAATCATGTTTGTGATTTCTTTCTTCGTCAATACCTGGTTCAAAACACTGAATGGTACATTCGGGTGACGTGGCAATAATTCCGAAAGAATCATGCGCCCAGGTGTTGCCTCAACGATTTCCGTTAAAGGCTCACCATTTTCATCAACCGTTTTGTAACGACATTTAATCTTCGCATGGAGGGACACAACATCGTTTTCAAGTGCGTGCATAATCTCACCTGGTCCGCGGAAAATCATGCCTTCGCCTTTTTCACCATCCAATGCAATGGAAAGGTAATAAAGACCCAGAATAATATCCTGTGATGGAACGATAATCGGCTTACCATTTGCAGGTGAAAGAATGTTGTTCGTTGCCATCATCAAGCAGCGCGTTTCAAGTTGCGCTTCGATAGATAATGGAACGTGAACAGCCATTTGGTCACCATCAAAATCCGCGTTAAACGCAGTACATACCAATGGGTGAAGCTGAATCGCTTTACCCTCAATTAGAACAGGTTCAAATGCCTGAATACCAAGACGGTGCAATGTAGGCGCACGGTTTAGCATAACAGGGTGCTCGCGGATAACCTCTTCCAAGATATCCCAAACTTCTGGGCGTTCTTTTTCAACCATTTTCTTCGCGGCCTTAACCGTCGAAGCCATGCCGTAAAGTTCTAATTTGTGATAGATAAACGGTTTGAACAGCTCAAGCGCCATTTTCTTTGGCAAACCGCATTGATGCAGTTTCAATTCAGGGCCAACAACAATAACCGAGCGACCAGAATAGTCGACACGTTTACCGAGAAGGTTCTGACGGAAACGACCTTGCTTACCTTTTAGCATATCAGATAGTGATTTGAGTGGACGCTTATTCGCGCCAGTAATCACACGGCCACGACGACCGTTATCGAACAATGCATCAACTGATTCTTGCAACATACGTTTTTCGTTACGCACGATAATGTCTGGTGCACGAAGCTCCATCAGGCGCTTCAAACGGTTGTTACGGTTAATGACGCGGCGATAAAGATCGTTCAAATCAGATGTTGCGAAACGACCACCATCCAAAGGGACAAGCGGGCGGAGTTCTGGCGGAAGAACTGGAAGAACGTCCAAGATCATCCATTCAGGGCGCGTACCTGAAGAAATAAAGGCTTCGAGCAATTTAATGCGTTTCACCAATTTCTTACGTTTTGCTTCTGAACCAGTTTCACGAAGATCTTCTTCGGCCTGCGCCAAGCTTTCCTCTAGATCAAGATCAGATAGGATTTCTTTCATTGCTTCGGCGCCGATACCTGCGCGGAAGTTTTCTTCGCCATATTCATCTTGCGCGTCCATATATTCTTCTTCATTTAGAAGTTGGAACGGTTTGAGCGGTGTCATACCTGGCTCAATCACGATAAAATTTTCAAAATACAGAACGCGCTCAAGGTCTTTAAGCGTCATATCCATGATCAGACCAATACGTGATGGCAATGATTTTAGGAACCAGATATGCGCAACGGGTGACGCAAGGTCGATATGACCCATGCGCTCACGACGTACTTTTGTCAATGTCACTTCGACGCCACATTTTTCACAAATAATACCTTTGTATTTCATGCGCTTATATTTACCGCAAAGACATTCGTAATCCTTCACGGGGCCGAAGATACGCGCACAGAATAAACCATCTTTTTCAGGTTTGAATGTACGGTAGTTGATTGTTTCCGGCTTCTTCACTTCACCAAACGACCAGGAACTGATCTGTTGTGGTGATGCGATAGAAATACGGATGCTGTCAAAGCTTTGTGGTCCTGTTGGCTGACCAAATAAGTTCATCAATTCATTCATTGCGCGCTTCCTTTTATTTATTTTTATTTGTCTGCTACCCATCAAAATTTAGGGCTGCTATAATAATATATGTATTAAAACTTTAACTTAGGCATTTGACTTTTAATTGAGTCCAAAGCCTCACTCTCTGTAATTTTTGAATCCGAATTCAAATCATGGCTAAGGAAATACAGTTTAGATTTTGTACGTAAACTTAAAAACTCCGACTTACTCAAAACACCGTCTTTGTTTTTATCAAAATTCTCAACGAGTCCCGCATATTGACCGCGGCCGACTTGCATGACCTGGAATGCATCTTCACACTTACGAGGACCAGAACTTCTAAAGCGTACAAAGTAATTACTCATTGCACTTTTATCTTCTTCTGAATCAATAAAGCCATCAGAATTCTTGTCCATACTATTGAATGACTTAAGGTAACAAGATTCTATCTCATCTTCTGTCACATAAGTGTCAGCATTTAGATCATAAGCACTAAAACCTAAGCGCTCCATCCTCAGCTTATCCTTGCTTGCCGTTGTAGACATACAGCCAGTCAACGGCACAGACAAGATTGCAACAATCAAAATAAATTTCATATTCATCATTTCTTCCCCTATGACTTCGAACCTGATTGCTTCATATCGACATTCAAGCACAGTGCCCGCAGTTCTTTTGTAAGAACGTTGAAGGACTCTGGAATACCAATTTCAAAGCTATCTTCACCGCGAACGATGCTTTCATACACTTTTGATCGACCAGCAACATCATCGGACTTAACCGTCAACATTTCCTGTAGCGTGTATGCCGCGCCGTAAGCCTGTAGCGCCCAAACTTCCATCTCTCCGAAACGCTGACCACCGAATTGAGCTTTACCACCCAATGGTTGCTGCGTAACGAGTGAGTATGGCCCGATTGAACGTGCGTGAATCTTATCATCCACCAAGTGGTGAAGTTTAAGCATATACATCACACCGACGGTTACCGGACGGTGGAAAGGCTCGCCCGTACGACCATCAATCAAACGGCTTTGGCCCGAGCTTTCAACGCCAGCCTTCTCCAGAAGGTCAGAAATGTCTGCCTCTTCCGCACCATCAAAAACCGGAGTTCCCATTGGTACACCTGTACGAAGGTTATTCGCCATCTCAAGAAGCTCACGATCATCAAGATCTTGCACTTTTTGTTTGAATTCACGTTCACCGTAGACAGCCTCAAGCTTATCATCAAGAAGCTTACGCTCATCTTTTGTAGGGTTTTTCTTATCTTGGTATGCATCGATAATTTCACCAATTTGCTTACCCATATTCAAAGATGCCCAACCAAGATGCGTCTCAAGAATCTGACCGATATTCATACGCGATGGAACACCAAGTGGGTTCAACACGATATCAACTGTACGACCATCCTCAAGATATGGCATGTCTTCTTCTGGACAAATACGTGAAACCACACCTTTGTTACCATGACGACCAGCCATTTTATCACCTGGCTGCATCTTACGTTTTACAGCAACGAAGACTTTAACCATCTTCATAACACCTGGAAGCAATTCATCACCGCGCTGAAGTTTTTCAACTTTGTTTTCAAAGCGCTCTTTGATGTCATCAACAGCCGCGTCGAATGTCTTCATCATGGCTTCGATTTCTTCCATGCGCGTTTCATCCGCAACAGCGATTTGACGCCATAGACCGCGCTTCATACCATCAAGCTCGGCTTGGGTAATTTTCGTGCCTTTTTTCAAACTTTCGCCTTTTGGCGCAGTGGCAACCGTTTGACCATCAAGCATTTGTGCAAGACGTCCATAGAATCCATCTTCCAAAATACGGCGTTCATCATCACGGTCTTTTGCAAGACGCTCGATTTCAGCTTGTTCGATTGAAAGCGCACGGGCATCTTTGTCAACACCACGGCGGTTAAACACACGCACTTCAATGATTGTACCAGATGCGCCAGGTGGAAGGCGCAAGGATGTATCTTTAACATCCGCTGCTTTTTCACCGAAGATGGCACGAAGAAGTTTTTCTTCTGGTGTCATTGGGCTTTCACCTTTTGGCGTTACCTTACCGACAAGAATATCACCAGGGTGAACCTCGGCACCGATATGTACGATACCCGCCTCATCAAGATGCTTAAGCGCTTCTTCACCAACATTTGGAATATCCCGCGTAATATCTTCCGCGCCCAAACGTGTATCACGTGCCATAACCTCAAACTGCTCAAGGTGAATAGATGTGAATACGTCTTCGCGAACGATGCGCTCATTAATCAAAATCGAATCTTCGAAATTGTACCCATTCCATGGCATGAATGCCACGGTGATGTTACGCCCCAAAGCCAACTCACCAAGATCAGTTGACGGACCATCTGCGATGATATCACCAGCCTTAACCGTGTCACCAACCTTCACTAATGGGCGTTGATTGATACATGTATCTTGGTTTGAACGTTGGAATTTTGATAGCTTATAGATATCAATAACAGGCTCATCCGCGCTCACAATTTTTGTCGCTTGTACAACAACGCGCTGTGCATCGACTTTTGTAATAAGCCCTTCACGGCGAGCAACAACAGATGCGCCTGAGTCACGCGCAACAGTCGCCTCCATCCCTGTACCAACGATTGGCGCAGTGGATTTAAGCAAAGGCACAGCCTGACGCATCATGTTTGACCCCATCAAAGCACGGTTCGCATCATCATTTTCAAGGAAAGGAATAAGTGAAGCCGCAACAGAAACCATTTGCTTTGGCGAAACGTCCATATAGTCAATTTGCTCGGCCGTGGCCATTACGTTTTCACCAGCCTGACGACAGGAAACAAATTCCGCATCAAAACCACCAGCATCAGTAAGAATGGAGTTGGCCTGAGCGATTGTGTAACGCGCCTCTTCCATTGCAGACATGTAAACAACTTCTGCTGTTACCTTGCCGTTTTCAACCTTACGGTACGGAGATTCTATGAAACCATATTGATTCACACGTGCGAATGTCGCAAGTGAGTTAATCAAACCAATATTGGGGCCCTCTGGCGTTTCAATCGGACAAATACGACCATAATGCGTTGGGTGAACGTCACGAACCTCAAAGCCCGCACGCTCCCGCGTTAGACCACCTGGCCCAAGCGCAGAAAGACGACGCTTATGCGTAATTTCTGAAAGCGGGTTTGTCTGATCCATAAACTGTGACAACTGAGATGAACCAAAGAACTCACGCACCGCGGCTTGCGCAGGCTTAGAGTTAATCAAATCATGCGGCATATATGTGTCGATCTCAACAGATGACATACGCTCACGAATGGCGCGCTCCATACGAAGCAAGCCAACGCGAACTTGGTTTTCCATCAATTCACCAACAGAGCGAACGCGACGATTACCGAGGTTGTCAATGTCATCAACCTCACCGTTACCATCTTTTAGACCGTGAAGATATTTCACGATCGCAAGGATATCAGCCTTACAAAGAATACGGAATTGATCTTCCGCCGTTAATTCAAGACGTGCGTTCATTTTCACACGACCAACAGGTGACAGATCATAACGCTCTGCATCAAAGAAGAGTGAAGAGAACAACGCCTGTGCGGAGTCAACTGTTGGCGGCTCACCAGGGCGCATAACACGATAGATATCGATCAACGCTTCTTCACGTGTATCACATTTATCCGCGATAAGAGTATTACGGATATATGGACCAACATTCAAATAATCAATCGCAAGAATCGGAAGCTCTTTCACACCTGCTTCTTCAAGTGTTGTAAAATCATCCTCTTCAAGCTCATGACCAGCCTCAAAAAGAACCAAGCCATTGCTTTCATCAAAAATGTCTTTTGCAAGGAACTGCGATGTAAGATGCTCTGTTTGAATAAGGATATCTTTTAAACCACCCTCAACCAACTGCTTAGCCTTGCGCGGTGTAATTTTTGTACCCTCAGCCTCAACAACCTTACCAGTTTTCGCATCGATCAAATCATAAGGAAGCTTTACACCACGTAAACGCTCACCGTTAAAATCAGTTTTCCAACCTTTTTTGCTCGATGAATATGTAATTACATCGTAGAATGTCGCTAGAATTTCTTCGTTTGACATCCCCTGAACCATTAACGGATCGATTTCTTCGTCATTGGCTTCAGCCTCAGCACGAAGCTTTTCCGTTTCCGCCCCATCCAAGCAACGCAAGAATGTTGTTAAAGGCAATTTACGACGACGATCGATACGAACATACATTACGTCTTTCGCATCAAATTCAAAATCCAACCATGAACCACGATAAGGAATTACACGGGCAGAGAATAAATACTTCCCTGATACGTGTGTTTTACCACCATCATGATCAAAGAACACACCCGGAGAGCGGTGCATCTGAGAAACAATCACACGCTCCGTACCATTTACAACGAAAGTACCATTATGCGTCATCATTGGCATATCTACCAAATAAACGTCTTGCTCTTTAATGTCACGAATAGAGCGAAGCCCTGTTTCTTCATCAATATCAAACACTGACAAACGCAATGTTACACGCAAAGGCGCCGCATAAGTCATACCGCGCTGCTGACATTCCTCAACATCATATTTCGGTTCTTCGAATTCAAATTTAACGAAATCAATTTCTGCGCGATCGCCAAAATCACAAATAGGGAATACAGAAGATAAAACCTCTTGAAGACCGGTGAATTCACGCTGATCCGCAGGGATGTCTTTTTGCTGAAAGCGCTCGTAAGAGTCGCGTTGCAATTCAATAAGGTTTGGCATACGCGCAACCTCATCAATACGACCGAAATCACGACGAACGCGCTTGCGCCCCGTGAAGCTTTCGATGCTATTTGCTGGAGTAGAGTATTCTTTAGATGATTTTTGGGCTTTTGCTGCGCACATATTGTCCTACCTTTATCTTATTCCAAAGCATAAAAAACCGCATCCACAACCCTTAAGAAATAAAAGGTGGTGCAGTTTAAAAATTAGCGTTTTCCGCAATGACGGATTCCGTTTTTAGCACGGGTATCACTTTTTCCCTGAAAAGTTTTCAAGCTATATGGCCTATGAAACGATACTTGTCAACACGAATCTGTTCATAAACCGAAAAAAGCATTTCCCACGAGTAAGAAACAAGCGGGAAATGCCTGAATGTATTTTACAATAATTACTTAAGAGTAACTGTTGCGCCAGCTGCTTCCAACTTGGCTTTAATTTCGTCTGCCTCTGCTTTAGAAGCACCTTCTTTAACAGCTTTACCGCCGGCTTCAACAAGGTCTTTTGCTTCTTTCAAGCCAAGACCTGTGATAGCACGAACTTCTTTAATCACTGCGATTTTATTTCCACCAGCAGCATCAAGAATAACATCAAAGTCACTCTTTTCTTCTGCAGCTTCACCACCAGCAGCGGCAGCAGCAACAGGTGCGGCAGCAGCAGCGGCAGTAACGCCCCATTTTTCTTCCAAAAGCTTAGAAAGCTCAGCAGCTTCCAAAACACTTAGTTCAGATAGTTGGTCAACAATTTTACCTAGATCAGCAGCCATAATATTTTCTCCTTTATATAACTAATTCGCCGAAAACAAACCCGGGACACCCCGGAAACCTTTTTATTAAACTTTTTCACCATATGCTTTAGTCACGCCAACAAGCTCACGCGCAGGTGCCGCAGTAATGCTTGCGATTTTCTGTGCAGGCGCTTGTAACAAGCCAATAAGCTTTGAACGAAGCTCGTCCAGAGATGGTAATTTTGCAATCGCCTCAACGCCAGCAGCGTCAAGAACCATAGAACCAAGCGCGCCACCAATAATGATCAGCTTTTTATTATCTTTTGCAAATTTATGTGCAACCTTTGCCGCAGCAACAGGATCTTGCGAAGATGCAACACCAGTTGGGCCAGTGAACAAGCCATCCAGAGCCTCAAACTGAGTTCCCTTAATCGCGATTTTCGCCAAAGAGTTCTTCGTCACCTTAAATGATGCACCTTCTTTACGTAGTTCACCACGAAGATCGGAAAGCTCTGACACAGTTAGACCAGAGTAATGCGTTACAACAACAAGCTCATCACTGCCGAAACGGTCAGAAAGCTCTTTAATTTCTAATTCTTTTTGCGCCCGGTTCATACCCATGGGTCTTACTCCTAAATTGGTTTATCCAAAAAACAAAAAATGGTTTTATCCTACTTGATAAAACCACCCACCCAAATCAACAAAACAAGATCACCCGCTTACAGGGGTTTTCTTACTCTATCTATGTAGGACTTACTTTTTTGCCATACAGTCTTGGACAGGTCTTTAATTCAACGAGCCGATTTCTACAGAAGAATAATCGGCTCGTCAAGAATTATTTAAGTATTCTTTAAAAAAGCAGCATCAAGCGACTTTTTGAACACTTTCCAGGTTGATTTTTAGACCCGGGCCCATTGTGGAGCTTAGAGATACTTTTTCGATGAATGTACCCTTTGCACCCGCTGGACGTGCGCGCTGAATTGCATCAACGAAAGCAGCGACATTTTCCACGAGTTTTTTCTCATCGAATGATGCTTTACCAACACGTGCATGAACGATACCGGCTTTTTCCGCGCGGAATTCAAGAGCGCCGCCCTTTGCATCCTTAACCGCTTGCGCTACATTTGGCGTAACGGTACCGAGTTTCGGGTTAGGCATCATACCTTTTGGCCCCAAAACCTTTGCAACGCGACCAACCAAAGCCATCATGTCAGGTGTTGCGATACAACGATCAAAGTCGATTTCGCCTTTTTGGATCTTTTCAACAAGATCCATTTCACCAACGATATCCGCACCTGCTTTTTTCGCTTCTTCGGCCTTATCATCCTTTGCGAACACGGCAACACGAACAGTCGCGCCTGTACCATTTGGCAAAGTCACCATTCCACGAACTTGTTGATCCGCGTGCTTCGTATCGACACCAAGATTAAGAGCGATCTCAACCGTTTCATCAAATTTACGGCTTTTTGAACAGCCTTTGATAATTTTAACAGCTTCAGCCAAATCATAGAATTTATTGCGATCCACTTTCTCTGCTGCTGCTTTATTGTTTTTTGTTGCTTGTGCCATGATATTATCCTTCCACAACTTCTACGCCCATAGAGCGCGCAGAGCCTTCAATGATTTTCATTGCTGCATCGATGTCATTCGCATTCAAATCAGGCATTTTCTTTTCTGCAATTTCCTTTACCTGAGACTTACGGATTTGACCAACAATCTCACGGCTTGGGTTATTCGCACCAGATTTCAACTTCGCTGCTTGCTTAATGAAGTAGCTTGCAGGAGGTGTCTTTGTGATGAATGTAAATGAGCGATCTTCATAAACAGTGATAACCACTGGTGTAGGAATACCTTTTGCATCTTCTGTTTTCGCGTTAAACGCCTTACAGAATTCCATGATGTTTACACCATGTTGACCCAAAGCAGGACCAACCGGTGGAGATGGGTTAGCTGCGCCACCCGGGATTGTCAGATTAATATAACCTGATATTTTTTTTGCCATTGTCTATCTCCTTTAAAACTATGGCCTGTTTCTAATTAAAAAAACAGAAGTTGGAGTTAGTGGTACGGCTCTCTTATGGCCTTAGACAAGAGAAAACCTTCCACGCTATGACGCGCAAACTATAGAAAAGAAAATTATAAATCAAGGAAATAATGAGTGTGTTAGCCCATACCCATCGCGGCGACTTTTGGTTGCTGGTTTTCAAGATCCCATTTGAGGTCGTTCATTGCAAATTCTGGCTGAACTTGCGTGATCTCTGGTGTAACGTTCTGAATGGCTTCGGGTACGCCGATATTCGCGAAGGATTGCTGCACATCATTGCCGTATTGCGCAATGTCTGTCAGGTCATTTTTCTCAGCAACATCCGATAATGCGTCAAGGACATCATAATCATTGCCTGCCTTCATGGCGGCGTCCAAATCATTTGGATCAACACCCATCTCGGCAAGTTCGAAATATATGGCCTGAACGGCTACACTCGGGTCTTCTTTTTCTAATAGATATAAAATTTCGGGCATGTTTAATTCTGGATCACCTTCATCGGGCGTGGTTAGGGTGAGCGCATCGCCCTCCTCCCAGTTACCGAATTTATCAGCTAAGCCAGCTTCATAATCCTGTTTTAGCCCCTGAGCATTTTCACTTAAGTTCTGACTGAGACTGCCGTCAAAACGCTCCATTTTCTGATCAACTCCGCGCTCCATTCTGTGATTAAGGCCAAGCTCGCCACCAGAGGTGTCCGCCATTTCCTTCACTGTGTTATATGCCTGATCATTCCCTGTATCCGTCATTTTCAATGCGATATCATCATTATCGTAAACTGTCATGTCAGGATTTTCGAGCATATTGTCGTAAAATACCTCGCGCTCATAAGTGGTGTCGGGAGAATATAGGGCATCATTTGAAACAGGTGCATTAATATCAAACGTAGCTTCCTGCGCGGTATTTTCAATCGCCTCGCCGTTTACGTCTTCAAATTGCTGTTTTAATGCTAACATGCTCATCCCAATATTATTTTATTATTCCCTATTCTAAACAAATTATAATGTCTGGCGCAAACAAAATCGGCATTATTATGCCGCGTCTTTCATGAAGACAGGCTCATCCGTATCACCGCTGCACACTTTTTCAAGGATTCCGCGTTCCGTAATATATCCCGCGATCAAGTCGGCGGGGGTGACATCAAAGCCAGGGTTGAACGCATTTGATCCTGTAATTTTAACTTCTTTAATTTCGCCGCCCCCTGTAAGCCCCGTGATATGGGTAACCTCGCGGGCGCTGCGCTCTTCTATCGGGATCAAATCCCCGCTTTGCATGGTGTAGTCAATCGTGGGGTACGGCAGAGCAATAAACATTGGTACATTATTATGCTTTGCCGCCACAGCCTTCATATAGGTTCCGATTTTATTGCAGGTATCGCCGTTACGGGTGACGCGGTCTGTGCCTGTTAAAACAATATCCACCCGCCCTTTTTGCATTAAATGTCCCGAAGCATTATCAGGAATAACGGTATGCGGAACGCCGTGCTGCTGAAGCTCGTACGCGGTAAGAGACGCGCCCTGATTACGGGGGCGAGTTTCACTGACCCAGACATGAATCTTTAGCCCCGCATCATGTGCCATATATATAGGTGCGCTGATTGTGCCGTAATCAACGGTGGCCAGCCAGCCAGCATTGCAATGTGTCATTATATTTACTGTCTCGCCATTTTTGGCAGCGGCTATTTTTTTGAGAAGCTTGAGTCCGTTTAGACCGATATTGCGGTTGATCTCTACGTCCTCATCACACATCTCACCTGCGCGCGCATAGGCGGCGGCGGCGCGTTGATCTTGTGGCAGGTCTTTGACTGCGTTCATAACTTCATCCAACGCCCAGCGTAAATTTACAGCCGTTGGGCGAGTGGCGAGCAGAGCGCCATAAGCGGCTTGTAAGTTTTCATCCGATGCATTTTGGCGTAGCGCCAGGCACATACCATAGGCCGCCGTCATAGCAAGCATGGGTGCACCGCGTGTTTGCATTTCCTTAATCGCGTATGCTGCCTGCTCCATCGTTTCCAATTTCAAATTCACAAGCTCCCACGGTAACTTTTGCTGGTCAAAAATACGCACCGACCAACCGTCGTCATTGACCTCGATAGAGCGATAATGTGTGCCGTTAATTTTCATCTCTTATGCCTCAATCACCGCTTCGTTTAAAATATCATCAAATGAAGAGGTCACCGTATAGCCAAGTGTATCAATCAATGCCTTTTCACGATCAAGGATAATCACATTCATCCCCGCATCGGAGGCTGCAGCAATTTCATCTGTGCTGTCGGATAGAAAGAGGACATTCTCTGCTGGAGTTCTTATCTCCTTCGCAATTTTTTCATAAGAGCGCACATCCTTCTTTGCGCCTGTGTTTGTATCAAAATACCCAGAGAATAGCGTATTCAAGTCCCCCGCCTTTGTATGCCCGAATAGCAGTTTTTGTGCGGGGACAGAGCCAGAGGAATACACATAAAGCTTTATGCCCTGCTCTTTCCAACGCCTCAAGCCTTCAAGCGCGTCATCATAGACGTGGCCTATAAGCTCGCCAGATTTGTAACCTTCTTCCCAGATGGAGCCTTGCAGGGTTTTCAAGGGGGTTACTTTTTTATCTTCATCGATATAGCGCAGCATAACCTCAATCAACTCTTGCGTTGATAAGTCAGAGTTCCGCTCTTCCTCGCGCACGGCATCGAGAATATGGGTCAGCTCAGCCTCATTATCCCATATATAATCAGGTAAATGCTTATAGGCAAAAGGGAATAGCGTATCCTTTACAAAAGATATCGCACTTGTTGTACCCTCAATATCCGTTACAATGGCTTTAATTTCCTGATCCATATCTTATGCGACCTTTTCTTGATTTTCGTATTTGGGGAATTTATCGGCAATATCATCGCCGGTGAAGTCTGCAACCCAGCCCTGTTTAGAGGTAAACAGGCGGATACAGGTTAGCTTTGGGTTCTCGCTCATATCGAACCAGTGCTTCGTGCCTTCGGGGACACTGATTAAATCGCCGCGCTCGCATAAAGTCATATAGACCTTTTCATCAACGCGCAGATAGAAAATGCCAGAGCCCTCAACGAAGAACCTTACCTCATCTTCACTATGTGTATGCTCGCTCAAGAATTTTTGGCGAAGCTCTAATTTTTGCGGATGCGAGGAATCAAGACGAATAACATCAACGGACTGATATCCGTTTTCATCCTTAAGGCGGGCAATGTCATTCGCATAGGCGGCCATCACATCATCGTCATTTGCTCCCTCTGGCAATGGATCTTTCGTTTTCCAACGCTCGAACCGTACACCGATCGCGTCCATTTCGCTTGCGATGATCGTACCATCTTGCGAATCAAGGATGACATTATCAGGTTGGTTATCAGGATAGATCGTTAAGCGGCTCATCCTACACAGCTCCTTTTATTTGTTTCATATTTAGCTCACAAGATAGCATCATTTCTGTGGCCTCGATCACACGTTCGGCCTCTGCCATATCCTTTCCCCACCCATAAATGCCATGGGCACGTATCATGTAAGCAGGGATATTTGGATTCTTTTGCAGCATTTCCTCAACACGTATCGATAAATCATTCATGTCTTGCGTATTATCGAAAATTGGCAAGCGCACGGAGCAATTATGTGTCTCAACTCCATTATATGCTTTTAGCATTTCATAACCTGATAACTCAAGATATTCCGCCCTGTCCATAAAGCGGGTCAGAACTGTATTGGCAACAGAATGAGTGTGCAAAATCGCGTTACAATCTGGAAACATCTTATACAGGACACAATGCAGTAATGTTTCTGCGGATGGTTTTTTATCATCAATGGGCGTGCCATCCAGTTTTGCGCGCATAATTTGGCTCGGCTGCAATTGTCCCTTATGCGCACCAGATACGGTGATCGCCATTTCATCTTCACCCGTGCGCATAGAGTAATTGCCACTGGTGGCAGGGGCGAGTTGCATTGCGTCAAGACGATTGCCCGCCTTGATGATATCACTTACCGCCTTTTCAAAAGATATATACATGATTTACGGTTATAAATAACTCCGCATTTATAAGCAAACCTATATTCATCATAATCCCAACATCGCCCAATAATACTTTGACTTAAATGTCTCTATATGTTTAAAAAATTCTTACTCAAAATATATGAATGGATTTCCTTATATGAACATAAAGCTCATAATATTGCTTTTGGTGCTACCGATTTTCTTCGTTATTCCTTATTTTTTATTAAGGGATGTTGCACCAGATGCGCAACTTGCCTCATCAGACCCTTTTTTAAAAAAACTACTTACCGATGCCAGTGATCATGCTAGCGGCAAAAATAGTCCCAGTGCAAAAGTATACAAGGATTACTCATCCGAACATTATAAATCTGCATCTGCTGATTCATCAGACTTATCTGCGATAGATTTGGAATATATGATACAGGCACCAGCCAAGCCCTGGCCAGAGAATCTGAAATTCCCGCTCATCATACATTTATCCGACACCGATTCCCCCTCCTATAGCGCCGCCTACCATAATACATATAAAATTAAATTCCCCGCATTCAGCATCGCGCCCAAACTCCCAAAAGACTTTCTATGGGGATATCACCGCACAACAACACAACAACACAGCCTTCATGCCGTTCTGAAACTCGCCGAAGACATAGTTAGGGAATACCCCATTGATACACAGAGAATCTACATTGTGGGATGTGGTCATGGAGCGACAGGAGCATTAAGCGCGCTTGATAAGCGACCTGATCTTTTTGCTGCAGCAATCGCACACAGCCCCGACTGGGATCAAAACAAAACCACTAATATTTCAAAGACACCCATCCTCATCATGACTGGAGATAGCAACATCACATACCCAACAATCGAAACACAAAAACTTGTTAAAAACATCGAAGAGACTGGCGGAAACATTTCCTATAAAGAGATTCAATACATGAAGCATGATTGTGCGTATAAATCCTTGTACTCTAAAAAGATTTGGGCGTGGCTCTTTGCCCAGAAAAGAAAATGACAAAAAAGCCACCCCAAAGCGGAGTGGCTTTACATTATTTAAAGGCTTACAGTAACTAAGCAGCCATAGATTTCGTAGCTTTTTCCATCACTTTAGTGACCTGAGCGCTTACAGGCTCTACGCCATCCGTTAAAGCTTTTACACTGATTTCAGAAATTTTTGTTGCACCACTCATGAAATCATCGAAACCTGTTTGCGCGATTTTATTTTGCGCCTCTGCAAATTCATTTATTGTTTTGCAGCTCATCGCGTCCTTCATAAATTTCGATTGTTTTTCAGCTGATTTTTGAGCAAGAGAAACCATTGTTGTTACAATGTCTTCCATACCCTTCATTAAAATTGTTCCTGATTTTGTGCAAGCTTCGGAATAGTTTGCGCCAAAATCACTCGTTTCCTTAAAAAAGGTATCAAATTGATTTGATGTTTTGGTCATAATTATCTCCATAAATTTCATTTGGAATTGTGCAAGGCAAGCAATATTTCATACACAAAATAACAAAAAATTTTGCGATGCACAATACCCAAGTGTATAAATACATATTCAAGATATGCCCGTCAAGTTTTTTGTGCGGTGCACAACAATTATTTTTTTAGGATTGATCCCCTTGAAAAATAGACATGACTTACGATTTCAGCTATAATATTTTCGATTCAGATATTGGGAGCGTATCTGAAATACTTAGACTTTTCCGAGAGCATACTATGGTGAACACGACATGTATTTTCAGGCGTCTTGGCGTAAAAAAAAGCGCCTTCCTTTTTATGCTCACGCTTTTTGTTTTTACCATATCTTCGTTAGTTCCAGCTTACGCGAAGGACGAGGTTTATCCTGAAAAATATTCCGCTTTTGTAATGGATTCGGATACGGGTCTTATACTTTATACAAAAAATGCGAATAAACGATTGCACCCCGCCTCTCTTACAAAAATGATGACCTTGCTCATGCTATTTGACGCATTAGAGCAAGGAAAACTTCGCATGCACAGCCGTATCCGTATTTCTGAGCATGCGGCAAGCATGGTCCCCAGTAAACTTGGCCTGAAACCGGGGGAAACCATTAAAGTCAAAGATGCCATACACGCCCTTGTTACAAAATCCGCCAATGACATTGCAGTTGCTGTTGCCGAGAAAATCGGAGGGTCAGAGGAACGCTTTGCAAATATGATGACAACAAAGGCTCGCAAAATCGGGATGAGCAGAACTCGTTTTAAAAACGCATCAGGGCTTCATGATCCAAAGCAAATTAGTACCGCCAGAGATATGGCAAAGCTTGCCCGTACACTCATCATCAATTACCACAGTTATTATCATTATTTCGCTGTAAAAGAGTTCACCTATCAGGGGAAGACCTATCGGGGGCATAACCGCCTTATGGACACTTATGCAGGAATGGATGGAATGAAAACTGGTTATATTGCTGCCTCTGGCTTTAACCTTGTCGCATCCGCAAAGCGAAATAACCGCCGCATTATTGGTGTAGTGTTTGGCGGTAAAACCGGACGATCACGCAATGCGCGTATGGAAAAACTTCTTGATCACGGGTTTAATAAAATTGGGGAAATTAGCGTTGCGTCGTTGGTTCCCACCCCAGGACGCAAACCCCATTTTGGCATTGCGCCAATATCAGACATAAAACTCGCAGCAAATGATAACGCTTTGCCTGTTTTGCCAAATAACGATACTCCCGTTAAAACAACGAATTGGTCGCGATGGGCGATGCTTGATGCAATGGCACAGGATTCAGTTTTCAACCGCATGATCGGTGAAGGTGATTATGATGCATCTATTCGAAGCCGTATTGAGACAGGCCTTATCTCTATCTCCGCGCAGCTTGGCGAAAAGATACCGTCTTATATATTTGATAGTAACGATCAAACTGCAACACTTATCCCAACGCCTGAACCCACAAAACAAGCCGCCTATTACGCCCCTTCCGCCGATGGATCATGGGCCATACAAGTTGGTGCATTTTCTTCACGTGAGAGCACCAATAAGCAACTGGCACGCAGCATGAAAGCCCTACCCCTTGCGTTCAAAGGCGGAAAAGCCACCATCGCGCCATTACAAACTGAAAATGGGTGGATTTATCGCGCACGCATACAGGGCTACACCAAAGTCGCAGCAAAAGAAGCCTGCCGCATCATTAGCGACTGCGTTGTTATCTCTCCACAATCGGATTAATTTTTCATGCTCACATCAAATGTTCACAATGCGATAAACAATGAAAACGGCAATGTGCTTGTCATTATATTGCTGGCAATAGCACTAATAGGCGCTCTCACCGCGGCGATTAGTGGCTCATCAAATAAGAATGCAAATATTGATGATGAGACATTGATTCTACGGGTTACAGAAATACAGCGCTACACCAGCGAATTAGAAAGTGGCATTATGTTCATCATGCAAAACGGTTTGAGTGAGAGCGATATTCGATTTGCACACCCCAATGCCAATTCTGATTATGGTGATTTGAGCGCCGACACCGATAAAAGCGATCAGCTATTTCATCGCGATGGCGGCAATGCAACATATAAAATGGCTCCAGATGGCATTAATGATGGAAGTTCCTGGGAATTTTATGGCAACACTGCCCTGCCTGAAGTTGGCTCTGACGAAGCTGACCTTATTGCTGTGCTACCGAATGTTACAAGCGCATTTTGCGATCAAGCTAATGAAATGATTGGGTATAGCGCCCAGCCACAGGATAGCTCAACCTGCATTAATACTGGTGCTAGTGCGCGATTTGATAATGGAACGCAATTCGATAGCTCCCCCAATACAGTTGTTACGGCCGGGTTTTCAATTAAACCCTCAACGCGTGGATGCGTTGAATGCACAAGCGATGGAAGCCTGCATTATTTTCATGTTTTGATGGCGCGGTAAGGGCCTTACTTAACGCGATACGCTTGGGGCTTTGTTTTGCTCATATCACGCATTTCTTTGTTTAAAGCCATGGCGTAGTCAAATTGCGCAACAACCCGTGATGTTTTCACCTCTATAACACGCAAATAAATATCAACATCCCTGTTATGCACATCATAGCGGCCAGTCATTTTATATTGCGGTGATATCCCCTGTGGTGGAGGCAGATACAGCCCCGCATTGGCACCTGATGCAACGTCATGTATCTGCACATTATACCCCAACTCAATAAGACGCAGACCGATCCCCTCTGGCACTTTCAGGCCAAATTCAGACGTTATGCCTGCATGATCCACCTCCTCAAGAGGCAATGCGTAAATAGAAGATCCATAAGATATTTTGCTGCGCTGAAGTTGAGATGCCATGTAATCTGCGGCAGCGAAATTTTTCTCTTTTAAATTTATATCAGGGTTTTTGAATACGCCCTCGGCCGTTGCAATAATGCCTATTGTTGCAAGCTTGAAAGAGAACGGGTCACCGCAAGCCATAAGCGGGAGAAGAAGAACCAACGCAGCAATTTTTCGTATAGCCTTCATTTTCCCTAAAATCCTATTCTTCGCTGCTGCAAGAGGGGGCGGTGACTTTCAAGTTACCTGCAGGGGTGAAACCATAAGCAGGAATATTATAATACCCACCAACCACATCAGATGGAACACGATCAACCACATTAATTGCCAAGCCCACATATAGGTTTTCATCCATACATTGCGGTATATCATTTTTTGCGAATAGCTCAACATGAACAGAATCTGCGGGGGAGGATGATAGGATATATCCGCGCTTAGTGAGTTCATCACGGATCAAGTGATCCATACTATTATAAAACGCCGTATGTGCGGGGATGGTTAAATACACATCGTCGATATTAAATGATAGCTTTTGATCCAGTTTTTCGACCAAGTCTTGCGCGGTATAGCGCATATTATTGAGCACCGCTTTATTTGCTTCGTTACTATAATCATACCCTACTGGATTTGCATCTGCGCCTGATGCAGATTTATACGGCTGATTATACGATCCATAGCCCTTTCCCATTGGGGTTGGATCACTCATATTACAAGCGGTTAAACTTAATATTGATGATACAGAAGCACAAATTAACAAAAAGCGACGCATGACTGAAATACCTTTAATAACACTAACTTGCCTGAACAGACATTTGAATACTGGCTAAGAGTTTAACAAGTCTTTGAAAGAACGTATAGCCTTAATGCATAGACTCATTTGCTTTACACCGACCTTTTTCACTTAAATGACATAAAATGCGCCCACAATCAGGGCCGATGCATATTACCCTTGTTTCGATATAGCCATTTTCCACCGCTGCGCTCACTTCATCTTTATCATAATTTGACAAAATTTCATCCAGATAAAGCATTGCCTCAGTTTTCCCGAATACATTCTCCATTGATAATAATTCTAGAATCATAACGCCCCATAATCAATATTGATAATCATTCTCAATTATACACATACTAATGTCAATAGTGTTATGTGGCTTGTACAAAAAAAACTTGACATAATTTTTCACCCTGTATACAAGCTCGAACAGATATATAAGCAGGATTGAAAAATGACACAAAATACAGGCACCGCTCAAGATGAATTCAAAGCCGCGATGGCGCGTCAAGAAGCTAAACTTAACGCTGAAATTAAAGCGATTAAATTTGTTTTTGGTGAGGACTCCCTTGAAAAGGTTGATTTAAATAACGGATATAACAGACGCAGCCTTGCTGAAATTTCAGATTCTTTTCAACGTGCTAAGGCAGAAAACCTTGTTTTTGAACTATCGTTTGGCCCTGAAGTCACCGCATATTTAACGCCTAATGCGGTTATTGAACGTTTTGAAACTGACCTGCCATTTAGTAACTCTATGCATCAAGATGATGTTTATACATTAATTACACCCCGTGAAGCGATTGAGAAGGTCAGCTCAATTTTGAATAATGACCCGCTTCCATATGATAAAGAATGTAATGAAGCGACACTAAGGGAATTAGAGGCTTACGAAAAAGCTCCATTTCCTAAACAACGACAATCGCAAGAGATGACATCCGATATCGCTTAAGATTCAGGCGGCCTTTGGGTCGCCTTTCATTTTTTTGATTGAGTTTGTCGTGCTGTGTCCATCATAAACGGGCATTACGTCGACTACACCGCCATTTTTATGGACAGTTGGCGCCTCGGGGATTTGATCGATGGCGTAATCCCCCCCCTTAAAATATATATCTGGGTGAAGCATGTCCAAAAGGGCGCAGGCCGTATTATCATCACCAGATTTTTCCGCACCAAACAAAACCACCATATCCACAGAACCCAAGGCTGCAAGCACATTTGCACGAGACCTTTCGTCATGTACGGGGCGCTCCTCCCCTTTTAAAATGCGGATCGACGCATCCTTATTAAGCCCAAGAACCAAACGGTCACATCTTTCCCGTGCATCATTCAAATAAGTGACATGGCCAAAGTGCAAAATATCAAAGCACCCATTGGTAAAGCCGACCTTTAACCCGCGTGCTTTCCAACGTAATATTTCTTCTTTCGCTTCTTCCCATGTGCTTATCGGGGCGCTTCGCATACGATTTGAATTTGGCTCACCTTTTTTTGATTTGTTTTGCAGGCCATGTTCTTCAATAAAATCTCGAAGCTCTGTGCTACGGATTGGCGCAGTGCCGACCTTTGATACAACAACGCTGCCTGCGGCATTGGCCAAAGACGCTGCCGTTACAATATCCCCGCCTGCCGCCAGAGACGCGGCAATCGTCGCTATTACCGTATCGCCCGCGCCAGACACATCAAATACCTCAATATTATTCGCGCTGCGGATATGAGTTATATCATCCTTACTAACAATGCTCATACCATCTTGAGAGCGCGTAGCTATTACAGCGCTGATACCACTTTGATTGATCAAAGCACGGCATGCATTTAAAATGCCGTCATCCGTATCAACGCTCATTCCGCGGGTGGATTCCGATAGTTCCTTTTTATTTGGCGTCACATAGTCCGCGCCCTTGTAAATGCTGTAATCCACTCCTTTTGGATCAACAAGAACGGGAATGTTCGCGCCATTCGCAATTTTTATAATTTCCTTCAAAACACCTTTGGACAGCATACCCTTGCCGTAATCTGATATGATCACCGCGCCAACATTATGAATTCTCTTCTTTGCGGCCTCTATGATTAATTGTTCAACATCATTTGAAACAGGCTTTATTTGCTCATAATCTGTTCTTAATAACTGCTGATGCCCTGCTAAGAACCTTGTTTTAACAATGGTTGGTCGATCTGATGCCATCAAAATATCGGCATTATCAACGCTCCAAGATGCCAGAATATCTTTGATTTCACGGCCTTGTTCATCATCTCCAACCACGGATATAATATGTGCATGGCATTCCAAATTACACAAATTTGATAATGTATTCCCCGCGCCACCTAACATTTTATTCTCTCTTTGCACGGAAAGAACAGGCACTGGGCTTTCGGGGGATATACGATCCACCTTACCGTAGACAAAGCGATCAAGCATAATATCACCAATCACCAGAACCGATACGCCCTTCATGGCCTCAATCGTCTCGAAACAGCACTGCATAGTTAAATCTGATATATTTTTCATAAAAATACCGTGTTTTTTCAAAATTATTCGTATTTATGGGCTTTTGTTAGTAATTCGTCAATCTTTCTCGTGTTTAATAAAGATGCGCGTATTGGGTAATAGCGCAATAGATAAGGGGAAATACTTGTGAGTAATACTTGGGTAGCAGAAAATAAATTAGGCGTTTTAAGCAGTATAAAGACATTATTCGATCACAATAGATTGGGTGATCTTCTTGTTCTTAAGGGGTATATTTCCTCTGATGATCTTAAAAACGCATTATCTTTACAGAAAATTGGTAACGAGCCCTTGGGCAAGATCCTCATCGAAACGGGACAAATTACGCGTTTTCAACTTTTAAACCTTTTATTTGGACAAAGAATTTTACGGGTTAGTGCCGCAGTATTCCTATACGGCGCGTCATTAACTGCCATCTCCAAAAAATCATATGCAGAAACAATTCAAGATGTTCCGGCGCGCATTATGCTCGCTTCTCTTGATTCAACCTTTGATGATTTGCGGGAGTACCCCGCTCTATTTGGCGCGAGCGAAAAAAGATCAAGTAATCTTAAGGCCTTCACAAAATGGTCTGATATGTTTAAGCGCTTTGATGCGGATTTAAATACTGAACAGGGAAAAAAAATCGCTCAGAACCTTAAAACGCAGATTTCTAGCCTCAAAGGATCTTCGGTTTATGAGACAGCAAACGCGGTTAATTCATTTATGAACCAGAAGAAATATATCGTTGATAATAAAAACTGGGGTAAATCAGATTATTGGGCAACCCCGATTGAATTTATGGCGCGAGGCGGTGATTGCGAAGACTTTGCGATTGCGAAATATGCAGCTTTACGCGCTTTGGGTGTTCCTGAAAATCGTATGCGTATCCTAATCTTACAAGATCAGAAGAAGAATGTTCCGCACGCCGTTTTAACAGTTTACACGGAAAAAGGCCCGATGATCCTTGATAACCAAATCAAGCAAATGAAAAGCGCGAACAGCATCCATCATTACAAGCCGATTTTCTCTATTAACCGTACAGCTTGGTGGTTACACACCACACCGAAAGAGCCTACTTCTACGGTTATTGCTTCGGCGGAATAATTTAAAAGGATTTTCTTTATTGTTGCGTATTACCTTCTATAACAAATATGAAGGTAGTATCCATGATTTCCAAAAGCATCCAATATATATTATTTTTAGTATTTATTTTTACGCCGATTAGTGTGCAAGCATGGGGTGATAAAGATAAAGGAAATCAATGGGCAAGCACTATTGTCAAGAAGGATATCGCCTATGGCTCTGATGATCTTCAAAAACTTGATGTCTACGTGCCACGCGGTACAAAAGCCCTCAAACCCGTTTTGATTTTTGTTCATGGCGGCGGATGGCGGCAAGGGGATAAAAAACAATATGTCCCGATGGGGAAGTTTTATGCCGATCACGGCGTTGTTTTTGTTGCTGTCAATTACCGCCTTTCTCCCGATGTGGTTCACCCCGCTCATGTGCAGGACAGCGCAAAGGCAATAAAATGGATTTACGATAATATTGGTAAATATGGTGGAGATAAAAACAAAACCTATCTTTCTGGACATTCCGCAGGCGCACATCTTTCCGCCCTTATCGGCACTGACCCGAAATATCTGGCGGCGCATGGCCTCGCTCCAACCATATTTAAGGCGGTTATCCCAAACGATACCGCCAGCTTTGATTTCCTTACCCCCATTCAAAAAGGCAAAATATTCGTCCAGCCCATGATCGACCAAGCCTTCGGTACTGACCCGAACGGATTAAAAGAGGCGTCTCCGATTACTTACGCGCGCAGTGAGAAGGACTCTCCACGCTTTGTGATATTCGTAACAGCAGGGCGCCCAGATGCGGCGGATCAAACCCGCTTATTCCACGAAGCCTTGATCCAGTCAGGTGCGAAGAGCGAATATCATGTCATAAAGGGAAACAGCCACCGCGATATGGCAAAAGGGATGTTTGATGCGGAGTCCCCGATTTCAAAAGAGATTTTAAACGTGATTTGGGGACAATAAGCCTTATAAATCATTCTCTAATGTATTAACCACATGCGCCGCTTTCTCTTGTGTTTCAACATTAGGCTCTCCTGCATCTGCATTACCGCATTGTGATAACCCGAAGGCGATAGCAAGGGTCAGCGCACCAAGTCCAAGGCGTTTGGGCATTTCACGTTTATGCGATGCGTATACCTCTTTTAACTCATCCCGAATTTTTTCGACGGCCTCATTTTTATTAAACAGGCCAGCACTGTGGCGGCGGTCATTTCTTATGCGCCATGTCCTCGGTTTTTGTGGGTTAAGCCCACCACTTGGTGGATGTTGCCAGATATGATGTTCCAAATTGTATTTTTGCTCGTTTTGATCATATTGGATTACGGTGCGAACACGTGACTTTTCATCTATTCCACCAGACTCTTTATCAAGACGCATACCAAAACGACAAATTAATCGCGGCGTATCTGTTTTACTGCTCCGCTCAATGCTTAGCGGGCTAAGGTTTGGCATCAAAAACATGGTGCGCCAATCTTTTCTTACCTCATCATACATCGGGCGTAATTCTGACATCAAATCACGTAGCTGCGCTTCGCAAGCATCCCCATCCGCGATGTTTTGTTCTTTGCGGATTTTCGCTTTTATTTTACGTTGCTGCGCTTCAGATTTTATATCGCTTTTTTCTTGATTAGCGTTCTGTTCATATTCGTCTCTGATCTTTCCCATGATGGCTTTTCCTTACGTTACGCTGCTTCGCTCTTTTTGATTGTATCTACCGCATCGGCGCAGCGATTGCATAGATGTCCGCTCTCGGCGGTGACTTCGGGGAGGACTTTCCAACAGCGTTCGCATTTAGAGCCTTCGGCTTTTTTGATATCAATACCTATGGAAACTTCATCGTTATATTCAATGGGTGCCGTAATACATATCTCCGCCATATCGCGTTTTTTCAAAAGCGGTGCTTGCGTTACTTTCGAAAGAATTGGTTTTGCCTCAAGAGATGAACCAAGTTCTTTGGAATTACGCTTAGGCTCTATAGCTTCCAAAACACTCTTACGTATTTTTTTAATCTCAAACCAATCCGCAGCCAATACGCCATTTTCCCACGAATCATCCACCTTTAGGAATTCGCGCAAATGGATACTGGCGGCGTCATCGAACACGCCTTGCGGGCGGTGGCTCCATGCCTCTTCGGTGGTGAAGCTCAAAATCGGGGCGAGCCATGCGGTGAGGTGAGAGAAAATCTCTGCCATTACGGTGCGGCATGCTTTGCGTTCGAACATATCGGGGCGGTCGCAATAGAGGCGGTCTTTGCGGATGTCGAAATAGAAGGCTGATAAATCTTCGTTACAGAAATCATGTAAACGCTTCGCCAGTTTTCCGAATTCATAATTCTTAATACAACCGCGCACAAACTCGTCCATTTCATGGATTTTATGGAGCATGTAACGCTCTAGCTCGGGCAGCTTTTCATCTTTCAAATCAACGCGTTCCTCCGCCGTAAAACCATCTAATGCACCAAGCAAGAAGCGCAATGTATTACGCAAACGGCGGTAAAGGTCGCCAGTGTTTTTCAGGGTGTCCTTACCGATGCGGATATCCTCATTATAATCGGAGAGCATCACCCACAGGCGGATAATATCCGCGCCGTATTGATCCATCATCTTAAGCGGGTCAACGACATTGCCCAATGATTTGGACATTTTGTATCCCTTATCATCCAGCACAAATCCATGTGTCAGCACGTTTTTATACGGCGCAACGCCGCGTGTTCCGACACTTTCGAGCAAAGATGAATGGAACCAACCGCGGTGTTGGTCGGAGCCTTCGAGGTAGAGGTCGATTTGATCAACACCTTCAAAACATGGCCAAGTTTTTGTATCGCCCACCACGAATTGATGGGTTGAACCCGATTCAAACCAGACATCAACAATGTCATTCACCTTTTGATATTGGTCGGCTTTATCGCCCAGAAAGCGTTTTTCTACGCCGTCTTTGTACCATGCGTCTGCGCCCTCTTCCTCGAATACTTTGTCGATGGCCTCGAATACGGCTTCGTCGATGAGAACCTCGCCCGTGTCCTTATGCAGGAACAGCGCAATCGGCACGCCCCATGTGCGTTGGCGTGAAATACACCAATCGGGGCGCTTTTCAATCATCGCATTGATGCGCGCCTCGCCCTTTGCGGGATGCCATTTTGTGTCTTTGATTGCCGCCAATGCCTTGGTGCGGATTTGCCCCTCCCCATCCATCGCGATAAACCATTGCGGGGTGGTACGGAAAATTACGGGTGCTTTTGAGCGCCAAGAATGTGGGTATTCATGTTTGATTGAACCCTTGGCGAGCAATTTATCCGCCGCAGCAAGTTCACGCAGGACAGAGAAATTTCCACCGCCAAGCTTGCCTTTTTGGTCGTATACTTCCTCACCCGCGAACAAACCAACATGCGGGCGGAATTTCCCGTCATCGGTGACGTTGTCGGTGATTTCGATTTGATCTTTTTCAGAGCGTGATGCGTTGACAGAGCGGATAAGGTTAAAGTCATCCTCACCATGGCCGGCGGCGATATGGACGAAGCCCGTTCCCGCGTCATCCGTGACGAAATCACCACAAAGCGCGGGGACATTATAGGTGTAATAATCATGGCTGTTTGCCAATGGATGCGTGCAAACAGTACCTGCGATTTCTGAACCCATTAATGTTCCAAACAGTTCAAATTCTTCGACTTTCGCCTGTTTCATAACATCATCCGCCAATGAGGTTGCCAGAACGAGCTTCACACCAACCTCAACATTTGCGCCTTCCGCCACTGATTTTACTTCGTATACGCCGTATTCAATGCCTTCACCAAATGCGAGTGCGCGGTTTGATGGAATCGTCCAAGGGGTGGTTGTCCAGATAACGATATTCGCATCATCGAGCAATTTGTTCTCGTTATGTTTCACGTGAAACATTACCCAGATGGTGACGGATTTATGTTCGTGATATTCAACCTCAGCCTCGGCCAGAGCGGTTTTTTCAACCGTTGACCACATAACAGGGCGCAGTCCTTTATATAGACCGCCATTCATTGCGAATTTATGAATCTCACGAGAGATCAGCCCTTCGGCGCGGGTGGTCATTGTGCGGTATGGATTAGACCATTCACCTGTGACACCCAAACGTTGGAATTGTTTGATTTGGATATCCACCCATTCTTGCGCGAATACGCGGCATTCCTCGCGGAATTCGAGGACAGGAACGTCATCCTTGTCTTTTCCTGCGTTACGGTATTTTTCTTCAATCTTCCATTCAATCGGCAGGCCGTGGCAATCCCATCCCGGAACATAGGGCGCATCAAAGCCCATCATGCCATAAGATTTCACAACCACGTCTTTGAGGACTTTATTAACCGCATGTCCCATATGGATATTGCCGTTGGCATAAGGTGGGCCGTCATGCAGGATGAATTTTTCCTTACCCTTCGCCTTTTCACGCATTTTCTCATACAGATCAATTTCATCCCAGCGCGCCAGAATTTCAGGCTCCTTGGTTGGCAAGCCGCCGCGCATTGGAAAATCAGTTTTGGGAAGGAATACCGTATCGCGGTAATCGGGTTTTTGATCTCTATTATCTGTGGTCATTATAGTGTCCTTAAATATTCAAGACCCTATATATGGCTTGTGTTATCGCAATAATCAAGACCAGCAATAAAATGAAGGCAAAAAAAAGCGAGAGCCTCGAGTATGTGGGGGAGATGAGGGCTCTCGCTAGAGTTAATTATCAAAAGATAAGAGGGTATATGTCTCTTTGATAATTAGGGGTGTAAATGTAAGAAGGGGTTGTAGTGCAAAAGTGGGCACCCTACCAGTGCAAAAATTGCATATCGAATATGCATGCGTCACATTATGGTAACTACACTCCCAAAAGCCATATTATAAATGGAATATAAATAAGGGCGAACACCGTCCCGAGCAATATCGTGGTGGCGGCTTTCTCAGGCTCTAAATTCATTTTTGTAGCAAAAGCGGCGATATTTGCGCCTGATGGAACGATTGATACAATCATGATTAAATTATGGATATCATCGTTGAACCAGTTTAAAAAAGACCGGTCAATCATCACGAATGCAAATGCCAGCGTAGGAAAAGCAACGAATTTCCCAGCAAAGGTGAGCGCGACAAACCGCACACCGAAAACAAATTTATCAAGATTGGAGAGCGCCGCGCCGATAATCATCATTCCGACCACGACATATGCGCCCTTAAAATGTGCCCAATATGTCCAGAATATTTCTGGCATTTCAATGCCAGATTGATTACAAAACAAGCCCAGCGCAATCGCGTAAATTGTTGGAAATTTTATAATTTTATTGAGACTGGTACGCGCATCGAAATTTCCGCGTGCGGCAATATAGTAGCCGATTGTTGCCTCGAAAATTAAACTGCCTAAATTCATAAAGATATAAATTGCGACAAGCTCCTTGGAGAAAAACAGCAAAACAAGCGGTAGCCCAAAATATCCCGTATTTCCCATAGATGCACACATCGCCATTAAGTTCGCTTGGCTGTCGCCATAGATATGCTTGCCTAATTTCAAAAAGGATAAGGCGACGAGAGTGCTAATCCCGAATAAAATGAAGGGAAGCGCGATATAGGCGGGTTTGAAATCCATATTTGCGACGAAGCCAAACATGACAACGGGCATAAAGATATACATTGCCAATGTTCCAAGGCTTGCGCGGTCTACATGCAAAAACCGTCCCGCGATAAAACCTGCGCCGATAAGCGCATATAACGGCAGAAGGTTTAAGAATAAGGATGAGAATACTGCCATTACGATAACCGATAATTTTGAGATTTACATCGCAAAAGTATCTACGGTTCTATTGCTCATGACAAGAAGCAAATCCTAGCCCATTTGGAAGGTTTGATGTTGCGATTTTGGTACTTCGTTGGATTGTTGTGGGTTTGTGTCCACCACGACAGGCTGGGTTATATCTGCATAGCCAGGTTGAGCGGGCTGCTCTACATTATTATGTAGCACTTCGGTTTTTTTTCCATTTGATATTACCTCTTGCGGAGAAACGATCATATCGCCTGCCTGAATATTTCCGTTCTCGCCCCATTCTGCACTTATGCTAGAATAATTATCGCCCTGCTGTTTCATAACAAATCCGTTATTTCGTAAATTAAAATTGAAGGGGTTTTACCTTATATTTATAGAAAATGGTATAAAAAAATACGCATGATAGGTATGCACAGCTTACATACTGATTTTATTAAGTATTTTACGGGATATCGCGCAATCTTTTTCCATTTGCACAATCAAGTCATCAAGGGAATTAAACTTAGCCTCGCCGCGCAAATATTGGATGGGGCGCACGCATAAAGTTTTTCCATATATTTCACGGTTAAAATCGAAGATAAATGTTTCGACCTGCGCCAATGGCACCTCGAACATGGGGCGGATACCGATATTGGTTGCGCCCATCACCCAATCGCTTTCGCCTTCTAACCTGGCAAAACATGCGTAAACGCCATAGGCGGGGTGGATATGGTCTTCTAATTTCATATTTGCAGTGGGGTAGCCGAGCTCCCTGCCCCTTTGGTCGCCTTTAAAAACCTCGCCGCGTAGCTCCCAACCCCAGCCAAGAACAGCGTTGGCCTCTTCTATTTTTCCATGGCGGATGAGTTGGCGCACGCGGCTTGATGATAAATCTTCGCCCGCCTTGCCTGTCACCTCATCAACCACAGTAACATCTAAGCCTGCTGCCTCTATTGTATCGGGCGTGCCTTGGCGGAGTTGTCCAAATTTAAAATCAAACCCCACGATAATATGCGCGGCATTTAGGCCATCAATAAGGATGTGCTGTACGAAATCCGCTGCGGATTGACTGGCGAAGTCCCAGTTAAAGGGAAGCGCATAGAGGATATCAACACCACTTGCCGCCAATCTTTCGGCCTTCAGTGCCATAGGCGTGATACGGTTTGGTAATTCATCAGGGTGAAACAGGCGGCGAGGATGAGGTTCGAATGTCAGAACGCCGAGCGATTTTCCAAGCGCATTGGCAAGATCACGGGCGCGGGTGAGCAATGCCTGATGTCCCAAATGCACACCATCAAAATTACCGATGACGATGACCGCATCTTTGGCATTTTGCGGCAGGGTTTTATAATCCTCGAAATACTGCATTGCTTTACTTTTATATTGTTTTCATTTCCTAAGGATGTAACTTAGTCAATCAATCATGCGAAGTCATGACCATATTTTTCTTTTTTCAAAAATATAAGGATTATTAAAGATGAAAACAAAAACATTAAATACTCTTTTGGCGGGAGCTGTTGCGGCTTCTGCGCTTGGCGGCGGTGCTACGGCGAATGCGATGGCGTTGGATGAAACACAAGAAAAATGTTACGGCGTTGTTAAGGCTGGCATGAATGCCTGTGGTTCAGCAGATAAAGAGCACGGATGCGCGGCGCAAGCCAAGGAAGATGGCAGTGGAGTTGAGTGGCTCGCCTTACCAAAGGGGACGTGTGAAAAACTGGTTGGTGGATCTTTGGAGCCGATTATGCCAGAAGAGCACACAGAAGAGAAAAAAGAGCATTAAGCTTTGGCTTTTCTCAAGAATATATTGCCAGTCCCCGCGAATTCTGTGGGGATTGGGCTGCGTAGCTCGCATTATGAAGAGATTATAGAGACAAAACCCAATATCGGGTGGCTTGAAATTCATCCTGAGAATTATTTCTGTGGTGGCGCTCATAAATATTTCCTTGATAAAATTTCCGCTCATTACCCATTGAGCATGCATGCCGTGGGGCTATCACTTGGAGCGGATCAAAATGTTGATATTGGGCATTTAGCGCGCCTTAAAGCATTGGTTGATCGATATGACCCGATTATGGTGTCCGACCACATTGCGTGGAGTGCAAGCGGCAACGCGCATTTGAATGATTTACTCCCCCTGCCCTATACTTGTGAAAGCCTTCGGCGAGTGGGCAACAATATCAATCAAGTGCAGGAAGCATTGGGGCGTTGTATTCTGGTTGAGAACCCATCCACATATATTGCATTTAAAGATAATGATATGAGCGAACCGGAATTCATGAACGCCGTTTGCAAGGCGACGGGGTGCGGCATGATTTTGGATGTGAATAATATCTATGTGCAAGGGCATAATCATGGCATTGACCCGCGCTCCTATATTGATGCGATTGATGTCAATTTTGTAGGCGAGTTGCATTTGGCGGGGCATATTGAAAAGAAATTCGGAGCGCATAGTTTGCTTATCGATTCACATAACAGGCGCATTTGCGACGATGTTTGGGATTTATATGATTATGCCATTCGAAAAACCGGCCTCGCGCCGACACTCATTGAATGGGATCAGGATGTTCCGCCATTAAAGACCTTGTTGGGCGAAGCGCAAAAGGCGCAAATTATCATTCAAAAGCATGGAGAGTTATGTGCGACTGAGTGAATTTCAAGAGGCATTCAAAGATATCATGTTGCAGCCGAAGCGTGATCTTGGCGGCGGTAGTAATCATATTGCGCGACTGATCAAAGGTGAAACTGTGTCGGCTTCTGATCGGCTCGGGGTGTATCACAATAATATCATGGGTAGCCTGTCCAATGCCCTATGCGCCACATTTCCGATGATTGAAAATTTAGTGGGAGACAAGTTCTTGCGCGGCATGGCGCGAGAGTTTATTTTTGCAAATCCACCGACCGATACGTGTTTGCATCATTATGGCGCAGGGTTTGATGCATTTATCAAAGGGTACAAGCCCGCCGAAAGCTTGCCGTATCTACCCGATGTTGCGCGTTTTGAGCTTGCGCTTAACCACGCCTATTACGCGGATGATGATGCGGCGATGCCTGCGGATTATTTGTCACGACTTGCGCCCGATATGTTGAGTGATTGTATCTTGGACATGCGGCAATCGGTTACGATTTTACATTCGCCCTATCCGCTTAATACTTTGCGAGACTTCTGCCTAAACAATGGGGCGGCGCCCGATTTAACGAAGATGGGTGCTTACCCAATGATGATTTATCGCCCCCAGTTAGAGGTTCAAATTATCACCTTGCATAAGGATGAGTATGATTTCTTGCGGAATTTGGAAAATTTACCCCTTGGTGCTGCCGTTGAAAATACATTACAGAAATATCCCGCATTCGATTTTTCAGAATTTTTACAAAAGCATATTTCACTTGAAACTTTTTCTGTGAAAAATGCTCTTGATTGATTCTGATAAACCATTACCTTGTGGGCATTATCCGTAATTTATCAGGAATGCTTCATGGAGCCTGCAAAAACGCAGATTAAAACCAAAACTGCCGAGCAACGCGCAAAAGAAAAACACGCAAAAATTACGCGCAGGCGTACGTTATGGCTCAGCCTCGCGGGGTTTTCTGTTATTCTGGATCAGCTTAGCAAATGGTATGCGACAGAAATTTTCCTGCGCCCTAAGCTCACCCCGTTTCAGGGCAGTAATTTTATTGAATGGTATTTGAATACACCAGATATGCTTCGAGGTGGTGGCATATATATGACATCCTTTTTCAACGTGGTCATGGCATGGAATACGGGCGTTAGCTTTAGCATGTTTAGTGGCCAAGGGTTTTATGTTTGGGTGTTTTTGATTGCCATTGCCCTTATCATTACTTGCGTTTTCCTGCATTGGCTTTGGCATGCGAGCAGCCACCTTTATGGGATTTGCTATGCGCTTGTTATTGGCGGCGCACTTGGAAATGTCATTGATCGCGCGCGCTTCGGAGCCGTGATCGATTTCCTTGATTTCCATGTTTACGGACATCACTGGCCGGCATTTAATGTCGCCGATATGTCGGTTGTCACAGGAATTAGCCTGTTGATTATTGTGTCTTTATTCTTTGATATTAAGACCAAAGAGAGATATCGTAAGCGCAAGAATAAGAAACGTGCTTTCAAAAAACTCTTAGAAAAACGCTTTGGGGCGACGACTTCATACATACGGAAATAACAAAAATGACTGATAAAAAACTTATTATTTTATGTGCCCTTTCAACCAGCCTTATTGCTCTTGGTGGATGCTCTGGTGTTCGTAATTCATTGGGGCTAGATAAGGATTCCCCCGATGAATTTGCCGTTCTGACACGTGCGCCATTGGAAATTCCGTCGAATTTAACTCTACCCCCACCACAACCAGGAATGCCACGCCCACAAGAAACAAGCGTTTCGGTTAAAGCGCAAAAAGCTATGTTTGGATCTGAGAAAGAGGCGTCTCAAGGTGTTAGCGCATCTGAAGATATGCTATTACAGAAAACAGGTGCGGACCAATCTGATCCCAATATTCGCGCCACAGTCAACAAAGAAACGGCAGCAATGTCAGAACGCAATAAGCCCGTTGTTCAAAAACTTCTAAAACTTGGTGGAGAAAAGCAAGATAGCTCTGCAACTGTGGTTGATGCGAAAAAAGAATATGAGCGCATTAAGAAGAATGCAGAGGAAGGCAAAGATATCACAGATGGTGACACCCCCGTTATTGAAGAATAAGAAGAAAGTATAACTGTATGACACTGAATAATAAAAATGTGGTTGCGGGTGTATGTGCGCTCATATTCATTATGGCGGCTATATTTTATATATCGGCAATGCAGGCCAAGAAATCGGTTACCGAAAATCAATCGGTGAGTGCCTCTTCCAAGCCCGATGAAGAGCAGAAGAAAATCTTCAACGCAAAAAGCTTTACGCTTGATAATGGATTACAGATTGTTGTGGTAGAAAATCACCGTGTGCCCGTTATTACCCATATGGTGTGGTATCGTGTGGGGGCGGCAGATGAGCCACGGGGGAAATCTGGTATTGCCCATTTCCTTGAACATTTAATGTTTAAAGGGCAAACGAATGAACAGCTTGGTGATTTCGGGGCTGGTGAATTTTCGAAGACCGTACGCGCCCTTGGTGGACAGGATAACGCGTTTACATCACAGGATTATACGGCGTATTATCAATCAATTGCGAGCGAGCATTTGGAAAAAGTGATGACAATGGAGGCAGGGCGTATGCGTGGCATGAACCCACCAGAAGAAGATGTCATATCGGAGAATAAAGTTATTCAAGAAGAACGCCGTCAACGCACCGATAATGACCCGCGCGCGCAAATGGGCGAGCAGCTTAAAGAAGCTCTTTTTCCCAACCATCCCTATAGCATCCCCGTTATCGGTTGGATGCATGAAATTGAGGGGCTAACATGGGATGATGCAAAGGCATTTTACGATATCTATTATGCGCCAAATAATGCGATTGTTATTGTTTCAGGAGATGTCGATGCGGATAACGTTCTGGAAATTGCAAAACGTACTTATGGCCTTGCGAAACCTGAAGAAATTCCTGCGCGGGAGAGAACGAAATCACCGCCATTTATTGCCTCAACATCAGTGACATTAACGCATGATGTTGTGAAAGAGCCGATGTTCCAACGCATATATCGCACGCCGAGTTACCGCGAAAATGCGGAAGAATCTTTGGCCATGCAAATTCTTGAAGAAATCATGGGCGGGGGTCCTACTTCGCGTTTATATAGATCATTGGTCGTTGATAAAAAACTCGCGACGAATGTGAGCCTGTCTTATAGCTCTGCGGCATGGGATAATTCTACCCTTTCAATTTCTGCGATATCGACATCTAAAGATAACCTAGATGCCACGGCGATGGCTGTTGACGCGGAATTGCGTGCCCTTATTAAGGACGGAATTCGTGATGAGGAGCTATCAGACGCAGTTACGCGCCTTCAAGCGGATGCGATTTATGCACTGGATAGCGTCAGCGGCCCCGCGATGATTTTGGGATATAATTTGGTAACAGGGTCATCCTTGAATGACATTGAATTTTGGCCCTATAAAATAAAACAAATTAGCACAGAACAGATTAACGCCGTTGCGGCCAAGTATTTAAATCCTGATGCACCTTATGCTTACCCGCCTGTTGAAGGGGTTTTGCTTCCTAAGGTATCCATCATCGAAACAACAAACGGTGAAGGCGAATAACCATGGCACACAGACACCTTATCATAGCGTTATTCGTTTCATTTGTATTTTACGCGCCTGTACCTACATTTGCAGACGATGTCCAAAGCCCTGTTGCGGATAAGTATTTGGATATTCAAACTGTTGAATCAAAGGGCGGTATTACGGCGTGGTTGGTTGAAGATCACTCTATTCCGATCATTGCGATGAGCTATGCATTTAAAGACGCGGGGGCGAAGAATGACCCCGCCGATAAGCAAGGTTTGGCGCGACTTTCCTCGAATACAATGGATGAAGGGGCGGGTAATCTTGACAGCTATACATTCCAAAAGATGCTTCGTGATTATTCAGTTACCTTAAACTTTTCTGCAACGCGCGATCATTTTACCGGACAACTTAAAACCCTTACAGAAAATAAAAGCATCGCGTTCAACCTGTTGAAAAACGCATTGATTTCGCCGCGATTTGACGAAGAGCCAGTTTCCCGTATGCGCGCAGCCAATCAAAGTCGTATTAAAAGCTCCTCTTCCAATCCTGATTGGATTGCGGCACGAATACAAAATGATGTGATTTTTGATGGTCACTCCTATGCCATGAATAGTGGAGGAACGATTAGAAGCCTCGAATCAATTACGACAGACGACCTTAGGGGATTTCATAAAACTCTTGGGCGTAATCAGCTTATTATTGGGGTTGTTGGTGATATTAGTGCGGCGGAGCTTTCGGTAACCTTAGACAACGTATTTGGTGAGATGCCCATTATTGAGACAAAAGAGCCCACGCAATTCGATCTGAAAAACGCAGGGAAAACATATCTCTATGATATGGATATTCCGCAAACCGTGATTGAAATTTCGCAAAAAGGTGTGCGCCAATCCGATGATGATTATTTCGCGTCTAAAGTAATGAATTTCATTTTGGGCGAAAGTGGTTTTGGATCTCGTCTTATGGAAGAAATCCGTGAAAAGCGCGGCCTGACCTATGGCATATATTCATATTTCCGTGAATATGAAGAAACTCCTGTATTTCACATTTCAACATCTACGGCAAATAAAAACGTTTCTGAAATGTTAGAGCTTATCAATGTTGAAATTGGAAATATTAAAGGCAGTAACGTTGGTGAGGCCGAATTGGCTGAGGCTAAATCCTATTTGATTGGGTCTTTGCCACTATCCCTTACATCAACAGACTCTATCGCTGGCGTGCTTACATCCCTGCAAATGGACGGATTGCCGATTGATTATTTGGATACGCGTGCAAGCCATATTGACGCGGTAAGCGCCGAAGATATTCAAGCCGCCGCAAGTCGCATTTTTAACGAAAGAAACTTCACGACTATTCTTGTTGGTGCACCCGAAGAGGTTATAGAATTCGAGAAAGTCACTACACTTCCGAATGTGGAATAGAGATGAAGAACGATAAAGATATGACACAACGATCTGATCTTCCCGCTTGGAAAGCGCTTGAGCGTCATTATGATGATATATCACGTCACCATATTAAAGATTTGTTTGCGGGTGATACTTCGCGTTTTCATGATTTTCACTTACGTCATGAAAATCTTCTTTTTGATTTTTCGAAAAACCTAATTACGCAAGACACACTTGATAAACTTTTTGATTTGGCCAGTGTATGTGAGTTGAAGAATTGGCGTGTGCGAATGTTTTCAGGTGATGTTATCAATACTACAGAAAACCGTGCGGTTTTGCATACGGCTCTTCGAACAAGAAACCCCGCCCCCATTATGGTTGACGGGCAAGACATTATTCCTGACATTCAAAACACATTAGAACGTATGAAAACGTTTAGCGATGAAATACGTGAAGAACGCCGTTATACAGATATCGTCAATATTGGAATTGGTGGCTCGGACTTGGGCAGTGCGATGGCTTATAATGCCCTTAAACCTTTTACAGATCGCAATATAAAATTGCATTTTGTGTCAAATGTTGATTCCACACATCTGAGTGAGGTCCTTAGCCAAGTTGATCCCGAAAAGACACTTTTCATTATCACGTCAAAAACATTTACGACACAAGAAACAATGACCAATGCCATAAGCGCGCGTGAATGGATGAAGAAAAAGCTGTTTAAGGCCGATATATCAAATCATTTCGTGGCGGTTAGCCAAAACACAGAAAGTGCGGCAGAGTTTGGCATCAAGGCAGATCATATTTTCCCGATATGGGACTGGGTTGGTGGACGATTTTCCTTATGGTCTGCCATTGGCCTTGGGTTATGTATTGCCATCGGCTTTGACAATTTTCGAAAAATGTTAGATGGCGCAGCCAGTATGGACGAACACTTTAAAACAGCCGATATGCATAAAAACTTGCCAGTTATTCTTGCTTTAATAGGTGTTTGGAACCGAAATTTTTGTAATCACGAAGCAATATCCATAGTACCTTATGATGAATATTTATCTTTCCTTCCATCTTATATGCAGCAGCTTGATATGGAATCAAATGGGAAATCTGTGACAAGAGATAATGAACATGTGAAATATCATACAGGGCCGATTGTTATTGGTGGCACAGGTACAAATGCACAACATGCCTATTTTCAAATGCTACACCAAGGTACAACTGTCATCCCTTGTGATTTTATCGCCTTTGCAAAATCACAAAACCCGCTTGGCGATCACCAGAAGAAGCTCCTCGCCAATGTTATTGCGCAGGCAAAGGCATTGATGGACGGTCGAGAGCATAAAAACCCGCATAAACGCTTTGAAGGGAATAAGCCGAGCAATATGATTCTTGCCGATGAGCTTACGCCTTATACATTAGGGATGATCCTCGCACTATATGAGCATAAGATTTTCATCCAAGGCGTTATTTGGAATGTTAATAGCTTCGACCAATGCGGGGTAGAGCTTGGTAAGGTTTTAGCAAACGACATTATGCAGAACCCTAACAACACCGCGACAGACGCTGACTCCTCTACGGCGGCTTTGCTTTCATTTCTTAGACAAAAGAAAAATTCTTAAAGCGCCATAAAGATTTTTCGATTACACTGTCTTTATTCATTGAATGTGAAGGGCATAATGCAAGAATTGCAGGACTTAGAAAAAATATCACAGGATGTTCTAAATGAAACGCTGGAAAAACACGCGATGTATTTGCGTGGCCAAATTGGCGGTAAGCGTGCCAATTTTCAGTACAAAGATTTAAGTGGCCTTGATTTTCAAAATGGTGATTTTTCTCAAGCGGACTTCACAGGAGCGTGCTTAGCGCGCGCAGACTTATCGCTTGGCACTTATAAAAGTTCATGTTTTTTTGTTTGTGATTTGCGAGAGGCAGATATGTCTCACGCTGATTTTTCTCGCTCTGACATGAGGGGAGCATGTATTTCAGGCGCGAACCTATCTGGCAGCAGCTTGAAAGATGCGGATATGCGTGATGGCGGCATCATCGAAAAGCGCAACAACATGGATCTAAAAGGGCTGCGGCATAAAAACACTGATGGGTCAACAACCACATTATGCGGCGCACGTTTAGGGAATGCCGATTTATCAGGCCTTCGTGGGGATGGTGCAGATTTTAGTAATGCCGACCTTACAAAGGCCAATATTAAAAATGCAAAGCTTCGAAAGGCCAATTTCACGGGATCGAATTTAAGTAAAGTCGATTTTACTGGCAGCGATATTGCCTATGCCAATATGAAGCACTCCATATTATCCGATACAAATTTCGATATGACTGAAAATTACGCCGTAGATAAAGAGCATGCGGTTACACACGAAGCCATGGGCGAGAAGATAGAGAACACAGGGAAAACCCTTGAAGAGCATTTAGAGGAGCATAGCAAATGGATAAATACCGCTGGTAAAGACGGTAAACAACTTGATTTTTCAGGTTTTGACCTACGTGACATCAAAGGCCTTCGCGGCACACCCTTAACGGCTATTAAGGCGGTTGGTGCAATGTTTTTAAATTTGGATTTGGGGGGCGCTATGATTCAAAGCGCAGTTTTAGATCAATCCGATTTTCGAGATTGCTACATGGAAAACTCTGATTTACGTGGATCAAGTTTCAAAAATTCAATTATGACACGCGTTAATCTACAGGGAGCACGGCTTAGCCCTCTTATGTTTAAAACACCAAATGGTGGAAAAAGGACACAACGCGTAGATTTAAGTGGCTCCGATTTACGATTTGCCAATTTAATCGGTGCGGATTTACGGGATGCTATATTAATGGGCGTTGACCTTACGCAAGCAGACCTCACTGGTGCAGATCTACGGCGCGCCGACTTAACTGGTGCAAAAATATATGGGGCAGATTTCGAGCATGCCAATATGGACGGCGCTGTCATGGATAAGGCACCCTAAATGGTAAATTCGAGGCTTCCTATCCACTGATAAAAACAGCCGCCCACTTAGTTTTTATAACATTGGCACATATTTCCAACTATAGTTCTTCCTATGCGTATACGATATTTACCTGAGACACTGATTAATCAGATTGCTGCTGGTGAGGTGGTCGAGAGACCTGCCGCTGCCGTGAAAGAATTAATCGAAAACTCGATTGATGCGGGGGCGAGCGCGGTTAGCGTTGATTTGCGTGATGGCGGAAAAACTCAAATTGTGATTTCCGATAATGGATGTGGGATGAGCGCGGAAGAGCTTGTGGCGGCGCTTGATCGCCATGCAACGTCAAAATTACCTGATGATGATTTGCTTCATATTGATCACCTTGGTTTTCGAGGGGAGGCGCTAGCCTCTATTGCGGCGGTGTCCCGGGTAAAAATTCAGAGCCGTGACCGCGAAAGTGGTGAAGCATGGGAGATTACGTGCGAGGCAGGAAAGAAATCCGATATAGCGCCAAGCGCCCATCCCGAAGGCACGCGCATAGAAATTCGTGATTTGTTTTTTGCCACTCCTGCGCGGCTTAAGTTCCAGAAGACAGAGCGGGCGGAATTTGGCGCGGTTAAGGATACGGTGACGCGACTGGCGATGGCTTATCCGAAAGTAGCGTTTAAATTGATTCATGACGGCGCACAGAAATTAAACTTATCTGCTGTACTGGATCAACAAAGTCGTTTGGCCAATATTCTTGGGCGTGATTTTGGTGAAAATGCGATGGAAATTGAAGCCGAGAGAGAGGGCGTACGCTTAAGTGGTTATGCGGCTCTTCCGACCTATCATCGTGGGACGGCGCAATATCAATATTTATTTGTGAATGGGCGAGCGGTGAAAGACAGATTATTACATGGCTGTATTCGCGCGGCTTATGCCGATGTTTTGCATCGTGACCGTCACCCTGTTGTTGCGTTGTTTATCAAGCTCCCCTGCTCTGAGGTGGATGTGAATGTTCACCCCGCCAAGGCAGAAGTACGTTTCCGTGATCCGCAGATGATACGCTCTATGATTATTGGGGCGTTAAAACATGCTATTCATGAGGGCGGTTTTCGTAGCGCCAGCACTGTAGGAGCGCATACATTAGGGGCATTTCGTACAGAGCAGAACGCATCAAATTCGCTTCCTCTGCACCGTAGAAGCGCGGCAGCGGTGCCTATGTCCCACGCTTATCAGGGAGGACAAAATTCGTATGTTGGCAACACCGCTTTGCAGGATAGTGGGGAGACATTTTATAGCCCGCAAACACATTTTCATGATGCCCTGCCTCCGCAGGCACAAAGTGATGCTCATATTGAAGAAAATGTTGAAGCCCAGACTTTTCCACTTGGCGCAGCGCGGGCGCAAATTCATGAAAACTATATTGTGGCGCAAACGCAAGAAGGACTTGTTATTGTTGATCAACATGCGGCGCATGAACGGTTGGTTTATGAGAGGTTTAAGGCACAAATAGCAGAGAGCGGCATTGAAAAGCAAGGCTTGCTTACACCTGATATTGTTGAACTGGATGAAAGTCAGGTTCATGTTCTTATGGAGCATGCGGCTTCTTTATCCAAGTTGGGGCTTGATATTGAGCCATTTGGTCAGGATGCGATTGCCGTGCAAAGTGTTCCATCAATTCTGGCATCACGAATGAATACAAAGCGCCTTATTTATAACTTGGTAGATGAATTAAAAGATATTGATGAGTCGAATCTTTTGGAAGAGCATATTAACGAAATTCTATCGACGATGGCATGTCATGGTTCGGTTCGATCTGGCCGCAGGCTAAACACCCAAGAAATGAACGCTCTTTTACGGGATATGGAAGACACACCTCTCTCTGGCCAGTGTAATCACGGGCGACCGACTTATGTTGAATTATCATTAAAAGACATTGAACGCTTGTTTGGAAGGCGTTAAGTTCGTACTCTAAATAAAATTTCAATAACGATAATTAGGGTGTTTTAATATTTCAATGGAAGATAATTTAAAGGCCTTGCAGGATATTGCGCGTAAAGAAATCAAAGAGCAGAATTCTTTGTTTTCTTTTTACGCCGTTTTCTTTTTATCCTTTGTATGCGCCTTTGTCCCTGTTGGCTTTGTGGCTGTTTTCTCGGTTATGATTTGCGTTTGCACACTTGCCACAATTTATGCTGCGCGTTCCAAAAGCGAAGAAGACAGCTTAACAGAGAATCATTGCAGTTTTTTAATTCGTACATTTTGGCGCACCAATCTCTATTTTTTGATTTCTGCTGTTGTTGCTTCGTTATTTCTGCTGGTTGCTATTGATTATATGCCATTAAAGCCATGTTTATCATATATCGAAAGGCATTTTCTTTCTTCACTCACCAGCTGGAATCAGGCAGCCATAGGGAGAATCATGAATGCATGTTACGCGCCATTCATGAAGGGCAACTCCCAAACGATGCTTGTAGGAACAATTCTTGCAATTTTTCCTCCCCTGTCTTATCTTATCTTTCGTTTTGGGAGAGGCGTGAAATATCTGATACGATCAAAGCTACTTCCTGATAGAAAACTATAAAAAATAAGAGACTATAATAAGAGGAAATTTTAATTTATGAAAAACAAAGCGTTGTCTTTTTACACGGGTGTATTTTTAATTTCAGGGCTTGTTATGTCCCTTCAAATTTTACAATCACGTATTTTCTCTGTGACGTCGTGGTATCACTTGTCTTTCTTGGTTATTAGTATGGCTATGTTTGGCCTTACGCTAGGGGCTCTTAAGATTTATCGCTCTGATGAAGCCATGCAAAGAGCAAAATACGGCCTCATAGCACGAAAGCACTCTCTCGCCTTTGGCTTTTTTATATTGGTTGGCCTAGTCAGTCAGCTTTTCATTCCCATTATTTCAAATAGCACTATACGTACGATTGCTACGCTCCCTATTGCGGCCATTGCAACAAGTATTGCCTATTATCATGCTGGTGTTGTTATTACCGTTGCATTAACACGCGCTCCTTTTCCTGTTGGAAAAACCTATGGCATTGATTTGCTCGGCGCGGGGATTGGATGTATTGCTGCACTGATCCTTATGGAGACGATCGATACACCATCTGCCATTATGATTTTGGCAGGGATGGCATTTCTTACCTCCATCTTCTTTACCGTTGATGATAATGAAGCAGCCGTGAAGTTAGGAAATCATAATTTCAACCTTCGTAAAACGGCAATTAAAGGCAGCATCATATGTTTCGTAATTGGTGCATTTAATATTTTCATGCCCTCTCCTATTTTATATCCAATTTGGGTAAAGAACCAAATCGTCACTATGAACGATATTGACTACGAAGAGTGGAATTCAATATCGCGTGTTACTGTAATGAATGAGAACACAACGAATTTCCCATTCTTATGGGGGCCGTCTCCCAAAACGCCACATATTGAGACAACCATGAAGATGCTTATTATCGATGGGGATGCAGGGACGCCGATAACGAAGTTCGACGGTGACTTCTCAAAGCATAGCTATCTCGAATATGACGTCACCAATATTGCCTATTCCTTGCCGAATATTACAGATGCGGCGATTATTGGCGTAGGTGGCGGACGTGACCTTTTATCTGCCAAATATTTTGGTGTTAAAAATGTAACCGCATTGGACGTAAACCCTGTTCAAATCAAGCTTTTGAAAGACAATGAGAAGTATAAAAATTACTCCAACCTTTATAAACTTGATGGGGTGAATATTATCAATGAAGAGGCCAGAAGCTGGTTCAGGCAGAATGATAAAAAGCTTGATCTGGTTCAGATGAGCTTGATTGACACATGGGCGGCGACTGGCGCGGGTGCGTTTGCCTTGTCTGAAAACGGTCTCTACACGACTGAGGCATGGACAATCTTTATGAATGACCTTAGTGAAAATGGTGTTTTCACGTTAAGTCGTTGGTCGGCATCTGTTATGGATGATACGGGGCGCTCTTTATCTGTGGCTATGGCGGCACTGTTTAATCAGGGTGTTACAGATGCAAAGCAACACATTGTTTTGGTGAGTTCGGCAAATATTGCGACATTGGTTATTTCGAAATCTCCATTTACGCAAGAGCAATTAGCGGCGATAGAAAAAACGTCTATAGAAAAAGATTTTAAAATCGTTTTAATTCCTAATCAGCCTGCTCCCGATAGTATTCTTGGGCAATTAATTTCTGCGAAAAATGTTGATGAGCTGAACGACATCTCAGACGAAGAATTCTTTGATGTATCACCCTCATCCGATATGCGCCCGTTTTTCTTTAACCAAGCACGTTTAACACAGCCTTTAGAAGTGGCTAAACTTGCGCTCAAACCATTGGAAGACGGTCACTATGTTTCTATGGGGCAGGCCAAAGCGACATTCAACCTTTACCTTATCATTATATTTTCTGCGGTGATGGTTGCGTTGGTTATTATTTTACCGTTGCTCAAAACAGTTGAGAATAAAACTAGTAAATCCGTGATGTCTGGTACGCTGTATTTTATGCTTATTGGCCTTGGGTTTATGTTCATGGAGATTTCATTGCTACAGGCATTGGGCGTGTTTCTTGGGCATCCTATCTATGGTTTGAGCGTTGTTCTCTTTAGCTTGATTATTTCTGCAGGCGTTGGAAGCCTGATTTCCGAAAAGCTTACGCTGAACACACTACCTCGCCAAATCATCTGGTGTTTGATTACTTGCGGGTATGGCATATTGATGTCTTATAACCTTAAAGGTATTTTCTATAGTTATGCGGAAGTTGATATTGTTACGCGTGTCATGATCAGTATTGCAATCATGTCCCCAGCGGGCCTTCTTATGGGATTTGGTTTCCCGACAGGTCTTCGTTTGACCGAGCAATATGATTCACGAGCCACGGCTTGGTTCTGGGGAATTAACGGCGCGGCTGGTGTTTTGGGAAGCTCAATTGCGATTGCTCTGAATATCGCATTGGGGATTGATCAAACACTGATCGTTGCAGGTGCGTGTTATGCATTATTAAGCATTGCATTTATCGCTCTTCATAAGAAAACAGCGTCATAGCGTTTCATTTATAGGAATGACAAATATTTTTGCGCGGCGGTTAAGTCTTTTATCGCCGCGTTTTGCTGTTTTTCAAGCAGTGGGTCGCGTCCATATTTTTGCGCGTCATACAGGGTATCTTTGAAGTGCTCCTCAACATAGCTTGCGGCGAAAATGTCATCCGCGTTTGATGCCCCATCAATAAAAGACAGACCCAATATTAAAGAACCACTTAGTGGCGTTACAATCTGTAGAATTGTAAAACGTGCATCATCGAGTTTTTCTGTATATTCCGCCGCGGCTTTATGCGCACGGGCATCTTGTTTGAGCGCCGCCAAGCCTGTTGTTGTGTCCAGCTTACATTTGAATTTATCGCCGAACCATGTTCGCCATAGTGCCCATTTTTTATTTTGTTCCTCGACCAATTCCTCGGGAGATGCGGCCACGTAACAGATTAAATCTGTATCTAAATATTTCAACACATTGGCGCTCATGGCTTGGCGCTCTGCGCTTACACGGTCGATACGGGTGCTTTCGATTTGTGTAAAGGGCATTGAATCGGGGATGATTTGCGCGCCTTGCTGCGCCCATTCTTGCATAACTTCATTTGCTATATCTTTATTCAAGCAAGAAAGATGAGCCTTTGATTTCGTTTTTACGGCGCGTCCATCAAGCAATATATGATAGCCGTTATCGGATTTTTCAACCGACACCAGCTTATAAAAGCGTTTCATTTACTTGTTGTCCTTTTGGGTATCATCAGCCGAATTGATAAGGGTAATCGCCTCATCACATTTTGTTGGATTTGGTGATGCGCCATGAAGGTAGGGTTGAATAAAATCATATGACGGTTTTTGTAATTCCAGAGTTTTAAATGCGCCTTTATTTGCAGTGTATTCAAAATTCAAATCTTGGTAGCCTTTACCCATGGCCAGAGTTTGATTTTTAATCGCTATTTCACCATCATTAAAATGAAGTTGAAGCGTTTCAATCGTATTTATGCCATCTGATTGTATGAAAATACCAATTCCGCATTCATTTTTTAGAGCGCTTGCATTCTTAAGTATATCGGGCGTGTCTTTAAAAACTGACGATGCAAAATCATGATCCACCGCCCCCTCCAAAACGACAAATGCACCCTTTCCATCGGGAGTAAACACAAAGGCCACGGGCGGCAATAAAGGGTTTTGATTTACGGTATCAGTAAAAGCACCCAATTTATGAAATCCATTTTGATGAATATATGGTGTTTCAAAGCTTATGGTCTTATTTTCGTCCAGCTTGGCATTATCGAATTTCAAGACAATATTCACATCGCGTCCCGTTTCAAGAATGCTCGCATAGCCAAAAACAGAATCAATTTGATCGTATCCCAATATTTCGCGTAAATTATTGGTTATATCAATCATGCTGCTTTTCGTTTCAACCTTATGGCTGATACCAACATTGTGTAGGATAATATCACCCGTTACCCTATGTGGAAGTTGCGATTTATTTAGCAGAAGGTCAGACGTTATTTCTAACTCACTATTCCCATCTTTTATATTACCCTTTATTTTCAACAAACCGTCACTGACCGCATAGGCATCTATGTTTAGATCGATAGATTGATCCCCTTGCGTAATCTTTACGTTATTGAATTTGAAGAACTCTTTTCCGCCTTTGACAAAGTCTCCTTCAAAATGGATATCATCAATATCAAGAACGAATGGCACGGCCTCTTGAAAACGATAGCTATAACCTCCCACTCCACCGAACACCTCGAGATTTACATCAAACGACCATTTATGATTCCCTATTTTACCATTTCCAGTTAAGGAAGCATGGTCTTCGCCGGGTGTATGATCTACGAAAATCTCATGAACTGAAAACTCTTCTGGTGCAAATACTCCTTTGATAGCCGAAACATTTTGAATTACAAATTTTTTGAATTTAGGTTGGCTTGTGGCAACGCTCCAAAAGCTCATAAAGGCTTCTACTTCTCCGATAGTTACAACGGGATACCCGCCCTCATCCTCTGGTTTTGAAAATACTTTTATATTGGTTGCGTGAACGCCAACAGAGGGGAAAAACTTCATTTCATGAAGCGCCACTACCTTTGCGGGGCGACCACCGAATATCTCACTTGTGAAACGTTCAACGGATTCACGGTACATATCGTGAGGCCCCCCCATATTCGCCAGAATTGTAAGAATGACCAAGATGAAGGCCACCGCGAAGAATAAAAGCTTAGCCAGACGAGAAAACCATTTTCCTTCTTTTTGTGATTTACTTTCAAATAAATAGGAGTCTTCGCTCATTCTTCATCTCTTCAATTTTTATTTTAAATTATTAAACACGATCAAATATGCCAGATCAATCAATCATCTCAAACGGGTCTTGTTTGTTTTTGTGATTAAACCCAAGGGCTTTCCAACTTTTAACCAATTCAGGGCAAAGCGGCGCGGTTATATCAAGAATTTTTTCTGGGTGCATTGGGTGGGGCAGGATTACTCTGCGTGCATGAAGGTGCAAACGTTTGGCGAGTTTCATACCGTCCAGATCAGCATCGATGAGCTTGCTTTCCTCATCCTTTACCGCCCAATATTTATTATCTCCAATAATACTGCACCCTAATGCTTGGGCAGAGTGCACACGAATTTGGTGCGTACGACCTGTTCTTGGCCAAAAGGCAACAAAGGCGGCGGCACGGCCAGCATTTTCAACGACCGCATATTCGGTGACGGCATATCTTCCCTCTTCCTCATCAATGATCATTTTTTCGTAATCACCTTCGGATTTGACAATCGGCGCTTTTATTGTTCCCTCATAAGCTTCGGGGGTTGGCGTTACGACCGCCCAATATATCTTCTTAACGTCACGCCCTTTAAATGCTAAGCCAAACTCACGCGCACATTTTGCGGATTTCGCGAGTAATATCACGCCGCTGGTGTCTTTATCAAGGCGGTGAACAAGGCGCGGCTTTACGCCCTCTTTATCCTTAAACACATCCAACAATCCATCAATATGGCGTTTTGTATTCGTCCCGCCCTGCGTGGCCAAGCCGTGCGGTTTGTTCAGTGCTATGACGTCTTCATCCTCATAAATCACAAGAGAGCGCATATAAATCACGTCCTCTTCTGTGATTTTTCGTTTATTTATCTCTGATTTGATACCACCTGTTTCGAAGGGAGGAATGCGAACCTCTTGCCCCGCGACAAGCCGTGCATCTGGTTTTACTTTTTTGTCATCAATACGGATTGCGCCTTTGCGTAATAATTTTTGCGCCAGAACATACGGCATATCTGGAACAACACGTTTTAGCCAGCGATCAAGCCTTTGCCCGTCATCATCTTCTTTTACGGATATTAAACGAACTTCACTCATAAGGTACTGCCTTTCAAAAGCCATAGGGCTACAAATAATGCTGTAATTGATATCATGACAGAGGCCATAATGTATAGGAATGCCTGCATCACATCGCCGCGCTCCCACAATGTTATTGTATCAAGGGAGAAGGTTGAAAAAGTCGTGAACGCTCCTAAAAAACCCGTGATCATCATTGTTCTTAATTCTGGTGAGATTTGCATTTGCGATAGCTTCACAATCGCGACGCCCATGAGGAAAGAGCCGAGGATATTGACAATCAACGTTCCCCATGGAAAACCATGCCCGAATAAATGCGTCGCCGATATATTCACACCATAACGCGCGACTGCGCCGATTGCACCGCCAAGCGCAACAAATCCTATTGTGATTATGGGTGCAATCATATAAACCTCTTCTTAGTCTTTTGAATTGAATTCGTGATGGCGTTGCTCGTTGCTTACGTAGAATTTACGCTACACTCCTTGCGCCTAATCACAAAATAAATTCATACGACTATAACAATATTCGCCCCTTATAAGGTAAACTCGACCACATGTTAAGCACTTTAAATACAACACAAAAGGGAATTCTTTACGCCCTGATCGGTTTTTCGGCATTTGTTGTATCTGATTCATGCGCGAAATGGCTTTCAACTGATTATGAAGTCTTGCAAATTGTTGGTTGGATTTATCTTTTTGCGCTGCTGTTTGGGGTGGTTTTTTCGCGCTCTATGGGAGGATTTTCTAATACTCTTAAAACGCCAAAACTTAATATTCATTTGTGGCGCGGGCTGTGTAATTTTGGGTTGGCGATTAGTGTTGTCACCGCGTTTCAAAACATGCCGCTTACAAGTGTTTATCCAGTGCTTTTCCTTGCACCGTTTATTATTACAATATTTGCCATTCCTTTTTATAAAGAACATGTTCCGCCGATGAATTGGGTGATTATTGCCACGGGTTTCGGCGGCGTTGTCATTGCGTTTCAACCATGGACAAATCCGATTAGCATTTGGGTTTTGGTGGCCTTTTTCACAACGCTTTGTATTGCGGGGTTAAGCCTTCTGGCGCGGCCATTGGATGAAAAAGAGACGCTTTTGTCCCTATCGTTTTATCCGAGCCTGGTGAATGTTGCACTCATCTTTCCTGTCATTTTATATCTATACGGTATTCCAAATATTCTTGATTTTCCGATTTTTATGTTGGCGGGGGTTATGCTTGTGTGCGGTATGAGCGGTGTGGCGAGTGCGTGTAGAATTACGCGTTATGCGATTATTGCGCCGCTACATTACTCACAGCTTATCCTTGTTTTCACCATTGGTTTTTTTATTTTTGGTGAACGCCCAGATTGGTGGATGATCGGCGGGTCAATTATTATCGCATTGAGCGGCCTTATGCTCGCACTCAGTGATAAAAAACCGATTGTGGTGGAGCATTAAGATCGGCGTTTATTCCAATATTCCAAACGCTTGGTAATTTCACGTTCGAATCCGCGCTCCACGGGTTTATAGAATTCGCGGCGGGGGAGGTCATCGGGGAAATAGCTTTGCCCGCTAAAACCGTCTGCACAATCATGATCATAGATATAACCCAAATTATACCCTTGCGCCTTCATCATCTTGGTCGGGGCATTCATTGCATGTTTGGGCGGCATGAGAGAGCCAGTTTCCTGCGCCGCCGCCTTTGCCGATTTCATCGCCATGTAGCTGGCGTTGGATTTTGGCGCGGTTGCGAGATAGGTGCAGGCTTGCGCCATGGCAAGCTCACCTTCGGGCAGGCCTAAACGCTCAAACGCTTGCCACGCATTAAGGGCGATTTGTAGAGCTTGAGGGTCGGCGTTGGAGATATCTTCGCTTGCCACGCAGAGCATGCGGCGCAGGATGTATTCGGGTTGTTCCCCGCCAACGAGCATCCGCGCCATCCAATACAGCGCACCATCGGCGTCAGAAGCGCGCAAGGATTTATGAAAGGCGGAGATCAGGTTATAATGCGCTTCATCCCCCTTATCATAAAGAGGGGCGCGTTTTTGTACGATACTCATGAGCCCCTCGGAGCTCAATTCCCCATCAGGTGTTTGCGCGTAAATTTGCTCGGCCATAGACAGCAAATACCGCCCATCGCCATCAGCCATCGTTTTCAGCATCTCACGCGCTTGTGTATCAAGGGGGATATCCCGCGCCTTTTGTTCGGCGGCGCGGGTGAGGAGGAGGTCTAAGGCGTCTTCATCAAGACGTTTAAGGACAAAGACTTGCGCGCGCGATAGGACGGCAGCGTTAAGCTCAAAAGACGGGTTTTCGGTGGTTGCGCCGATCAGGATAATCGTGCCGTCCTCCATCACGGGGAGGAAGGCATCTTGTTGGGATTTATTAAAGCGGTGTATCTCATCCACGAAAAGAAGCGTGCCCAGCCCGTTTTGTTTCCTGAATTTTGCGGCTTCGAACACTTTGCGTAAGTCCGCCACACCAGAGAATATCGCGGAGATTTGTTCGAAATGTAGGTCACTATGATGGGCTAAAATACGGGCGATGGTGGTTTTACCACAACCGGGTGGCCCCCACAGGATAAGCGAGGATAGACTTCCCGCATCCACCATACGTTTGAGCGCGCCTTCATCCCCGATCAGGTGATCTTGCCCAACCACGTCTTTAAGGGCATTCGGGCGCAATAAATCCGCCAAAGGACGGTTTTTCGTGTTTTCTGCACTGTTTTGTTCAAATAAATCAGACATAGTCTTGACCTTCGTAGTATGGATATGGAATATAGCTTCTTTATTTACGTCCTGTGAAGGGTTGAAAAGAAATGAGCGCAAAATTAGCGTACACGGATGAGGTCGCAAAAGCGACTGATGGTATTTTTCAAAAGTTATCCAAACAATATGAACGCGAGCATTGGGAAACCATTGCGCCGTATATCCATGAGATCAACCGATTAAAGCGCGAGAAGAACGCGGTGATCCTTGCGCATAATTACATGACGCCAGATATTTTCTTTGGTGTTGGTGATGTGGTTGGTGATTCACTGATGCTGGCGCAGAAGGCGGCGGAATCTACGGCGGATATTATCGTGCAATGCGGTGTGCATTTCATGGCGGAAACGGCGAAGATTTTATGCCCTGAGAAAAAGGTTTTGATGCCGGATATGAAGGCGGGATGTTCGCTTTCCGAAGCCATCACAGGCGCGGATATTCGTGCGCTTAAAGAGAAACACCCAGGGATTCCTGTGGTGACCTATGTGAATACGTCCGCCGATGTGAAGGCGGAATCTGATATATGTTGCACGTCCTCCAATGCATTAAAAATCGTGAACGCACTGGGCGCGCAGGGGCATGATACGGTTATTATGACGCCTGACATGTATTTGGCGCAAAATGTCGCCGCGCAAACCGATGTAAAGGTAATTTATTGGGAAGGGGCGTGCATGGTGCATGAACGCTTTACCCCGCAAGATATTATCGATGCGCGCGCGAGTTATGGTGATGATCTGGTTGTCCTTGCGCATCCAGAATGCCCACCCAATGTAATGGCAGAGGCCGATTACGCGGGGTCAACCGCGCAAATGGATGATTATATCAAAAATAAACAGCCCAAGCGTGCGATGCTTATGACGGAATGTTCGATGAGTGATAATATCGCGGCGAATAACCCGAATGTTGAGATGATCGGTACGTGTCAGATGTGTCCGCATATGAAACGCATTACATTGCAGAAAATCCTGAGCTGCCTTCAAAATGAGACGCCAGAGGTGATTATCGACCCCGAAATTTCCGCGCGTGCGCGTAGGGCCGTTGATCGTATGTTGGAGCTGAGCTGAGCCATGACAATACCATCCATCCTGATCGAAGATATGGTTCGCGCGGCGCTGAAGGAAGATTTAGGGCATGGGCATGATATCACCTCACAAAGTGTGATTGGCGGTGACGCAGTTGCTCGTGCGGTATTTAATGCGCGGGAAGAAGGCGTTCTGGCGGGGCTTATCCCTGCTCTATCCACTTTTTCGCATGTTGATCCTGATTTTGAGTTCGAAATTTTTGCATCCGATGGAGATGTTTTAAACGCGGGGGATGAAATTGCGGTTGTAACCGGCCCTGCTGCGGCGCTGCTTACGGCGGAGCGTGTGGCGCTCAATTTTATGATCCATATGTCTGGCATTGCCACCCTAACGAGGCGATATGTTCTGGCGGTTCAGGGGACGAATGCCAAAATCACCGATACGCGCAAGACTTTGCCGTTCCTACGCACAGTGCAGAAGTATGCGGTGCGGGCGGGTGGCGGCTATAACCATCGCTTTGGTTTGGATGATGCCATCTTGATTAAGGATAACCATATCGCAATTGCAGGCGGGATTGATACGGTTTTAACCCGCGCCCGAGACAATGTCGGCCATACGGTGAAGGTTGAGATTGAGGTTGATACTCTGGCGCAGCTTGAGCAAGTGTTGGCGCATGGCGGGGCGGATATTGTGATGCTCGATAATTTTGAGATTGGCGACTTGCAAAAAGCTGTGAGCTTGATTGATGGCAAAATCGTGAGTGAGGCTTCGGGCGGGGTGAGTTTACAAACGGTGCGCCCAATCGCCGAAACGGGTGTTGATTATATCTCTGTAGGGGCGCTTACGCATTCAGCGAGCGCGATGGATATCGGTTTGGATATTAGCTAATTAATAAATTCCATAATATTGTATTCAGGATTTAAATGAGGATTTTCAGTCGGGTCATAACTCGGACGATGTCTCAATATCTCATGAATTCCATTTTCTAATACTTGTATCTGATTTCTGGCTTCATATAGATTTTCAAGGGTTTCGTTATAGTTTGCGAGCTCCACCTCATCACACCTTAGTAAGAAACTTATAACCCTGCTATTTTTATTATCAGAATTAGAACCATACCTCTCTTCAATCTCATGTTCCAAATCTGGATAGTCTAAGAAAACCGCCTTCACAACGGAATCATATATGCTCGGTGTTTCCATTATCTTAACCCACTGATCTTTCTGCTCCCAAACATAGGCACCTAAATGCTTCGCAAACACATCAAGTCCTTGTAGCGTGTCTACCGATAACATATCTGAATGATGATTAATCACAGCTCCTAAAGCCTCAATAGCCGGATCAGCGCCCAATAACCCCTGTAGGTTTTCTTCATAGGCGCTTTTAATCCTATAAATTTCGAGAAAATCAGGGGCATTTATAATTTCTACTTTTATTTGCTCGACTAATTGCTCGTAATCGATAGAAAATGCATCTTCTAATCTTTGTTGATATAAAAGCTGTGACTCAGATGTTTCTGGTATCAGACTCTGAAGCTCTTGTGATACGGACGATGCTGGATTGTTTTCTACTATGGCTTGAACATCTTTGTTTATATTTTGGGAGTGCATTAGGTCTTGTGACTTCATTACCTGCCGGGGATGTGCGGGCTGGTTTTCAAAGCCTTCATCATCATTTTTATCTATGTTCCATAGATACATGCCAACAGAAGATACAACCGAAAAAGTAACTCCCAAAAGTGTGTTTTTTTTAACGCCGACCATTTATTCAACCCAAATTATTCCTTGTATGATTATAGTAAACCTGACTGCTCTAGGTCAAGTTTAAGATCATCCGGCGGAATAGAACGCTTGCTATCCCCTTTATATAGCCCCTTATCCGGTGGAGCATCGGCGGATTTAAGATATCTCCACCCCTGAAACGCGCGGCGCGGCATGTGCACTGTTTCGATCATTGTCGCATCCTGCACGATCATACACATTGTGCCTTTGGGTGTGTCTTCGATGGTTTCAAAGCCGAGGATTTTATGGCGGCACATAATGCGCCCCTTTATCACGCGGTAAATTGAACCTCCTTTTCTCAGGATTTCATCGGCGCATTTGGGGGCATATCGTGTCCAACAGGGAGCGGCGGGCGTACCGTGATAATCGAAGGTCTCGCGTTGTTGAAGCTCATAAAAGGATTGAATATCATCAATCCCAACGACCAGCTTTATGATGTGGATATCGCTCACGAGCCTACCTGCGCGCAACCATCATTTTCTTAATCTCTGCAATGGCCTTTGCGGGGTTTAGCCCCTTTGGACAGGTATTGGTGCAGTTCATAATCGTGTGACAACGATACAGGCGGAACGGGTCTTCGAGTTGATCGAGGCGTTCACCCGTTGCATCATCACGCGTATCGGCGATCCAACGATAAGCCTGTAGCAAGATAGCGGGCCCTAAGAATTTATCGCCGTTCCACCAATAAGACGGGCAAGAGGTTGAACAGCAGAAGCACAGGATACAACCCGCAGGGCCGTGACCGTCATCACCATTGAGGACAAGCGCGGCTTCGTCCGATTGCAAACGCTCTCTATTAGGGGCGGGCGTATCAGATTTAAGCCATGGCTCAATCGAGGCGTATTGCGCGTACACATGGTTGAGGTCAGGAACAAGGTCTTTGACCACGGGCATATGCGGCAATGGCGTAACCTTAATATCGCCCTTACAATCGCCAATGTCTTTGGTACAGGCCAGTGTGTTCGTGCCGTCAATATTCATTGCGCATGATCCGCAGATCCCCTCACGGCAGGAACGGCGGAGCGTTAATGTGCTATCCACGTTGTTTTTGATATAAAGCAGCGCATCCAAAACCATCGGCCCGCATTTATCAAGGTCGATTTTAATCTCATCAAGGCGCGGGTTTTTGACCTCTCCCTTTTCATCTTTATCATCGGGCGACCAACGATAAACCTTAAACGTACGTGCGTTTTTCGAGCCTTCGGAAACGTCGATTTTCTCGCCCTTACCGATTTTCGAATTTTGTGGAAGTTTAAATTCAGCCATTGGTTTTATCTCCTAATACACCCGCGCTTTTGGTGGGATTGTGTCGATTTCGTCCGTCAATGTTTCCATGATAACAGGGCGGTATTCGATTTTGGTTTTGCCCTTATCATCGATATAGGTCACGGTGTGCTTATGCCATTTTTTATCATCCCGGTCGGGGAAGTCTTCGCGGGCATGGGCGCCGCGCGATTCCTCACGATTTGCCGCGCTGTGCATTGATACCACCGCCTGTGATAATAAGTTATCAAGCTCTAACACTTCGACAAGGTCAGTGTTGAAAATCATGGAGCGGTCTTTGATGCCCAGATCAACCTTTGCCGCGAAGCATTCATTAATCTTGCTTACGCCATCATTCAGGACATCACCCGTACGGAACACCGCCGCGTGATCTTGCATTGTTTTTTGCATTTGATCGCGGAGTTTCGCCGTTGGGGTTGCGCCTTTTGAATTGCGGTAGTGATCAAAACGTGCGATTGCGCGCTGATCATCGCCATTTTTAATCGGCTTATGCGCCGTTCCCGGAGTAACAGTTTCTGCAGCGCGGATAGCCGCCGCACGTCCGAATACCACAAGATCAAGAAGTGAGTTCGAGCCAAGACGGTTCGCACCGTGAACGGATACACATGCGGCCTCACCAATCGCCATAAGACCGGGAACAATCGCATTCGGGTCTTTTTTCGTTGGGCGAACAACTTCGCATTTATAATTTGCGGGGATACCGCCCATATTATAATGCACAGTTGGCAGAACGGGGATAGGCTCTTTCGTAACGTCAACACCTGCAAAAATGCGCGCAGACTCCGCAATACCAGGGAGGCGCTCTTTAATCATATCAGGTTCAAGGTGCATAAGGTTCAAATGGATGTGATCTTTATTCGGGCCAACGCCTCGACCTTCGCGGATTTCAATGGTCATTGAGCGAGAAACAACATCGCGTGATGCAAGGTCTTTTGCACTTGGCGCGTAACGCTCCATAAAACGCTCGCCCTCGGAGTTGGTTAAATAACCGCCCTCCCCGCGCACGCCCTCCGTAATCAAACAACCCGCGCCGTAAATTCCTGTTGGGTGGAATTGCGTAAACTCCATATCCTGCAACGGAATTCCCGCGCGAAGCACCATCGCATTCCCGTCACCCGTACATGTATGGGCAGAGGTACAAGAGAAATAGGCACGGCCATAACCGCCTGTTGCCAAAATCACCTGATGCGCGCGGAAGCGGTGCAGCGTTCCCGTGTCTAAATCCCAAGCCATAACGCCAACGCAATTCCCATCATCATCCATAATCAGATCAAGGGCGAAATATTCGATAAAGAATTGCGCCTGATTTTTAAGAGCCTGCGTGTAGAGCGTGTGCAAAATCGCGTGGCCTGTACGGTCAGCCGCCGCGCAAGTGCGCTGCGCCGTTCCCTTGCCGAAATGGGTTGTCATACCACCGAATGCGCGTTGGTAAATCTTACCCGCCGCCGTTCTTGAAAACGGCACGCCATAATGCTCAAGCTCGATAATAGCGGGAATGGCTTCGCGGCACATATATTCAATCGCGTCCTGATCGCCGAGCCAGTCAGACCCTTTTACCGTATCATACATGTGGAACTGCCAGCTATCCTCACCCATATTACCAAGCGCGGCGGATATACCGCCCTGCGCCGCAACAGTGTGTGAACGCGTTGGGAAAACCTTTGAGATGATCGCGGTTTTAAGCCCTTTTTCCGCACAACCAAAGCCAGCGCGCAGCCCTGCGCCCCCTGCTCCGACAACAACAACGTCAAATTCGTGATCAATAATTTCGTAAGAGTCTGTCATAATTTATTCTCTTTTTCTAACTTACATTCCAGCCGTAAAGGCGATTTTCAAAACACTAAAGATACAGGCCACAGCGATGGCGAAGAAGAAGAGCTTTTGCCCGATGAGCTTGACCATTTTAAAACATTCGCAGGAAATATAATCCTCTGTAATCACTTGCGCGCCGAGTTTCGCGTGGAGGCAAACAGAGATAATCAAAAGGATCATCAAAATTGCATTCACGGGATGACCGAGCCACATTGTAAATTCTTCATAAGATGCGCCTTGCAACGCGACGATTGACCAGATAAGCCACAGAACCAAAGGTACATTCGCAAGCGCCGTGATTTTTTGTTTCATCCAATGATCTACGCCCTCTTTCGCAGAGCCTAGCCCTTTTGCGGTTTTAAGGGGTGCTTGGTATTTATCGTGATTATTATGTCCTGACATTTTTCTTTCCTATCCTGCGTAGCTGCCACAGGCGAATGCCCACGTGAATACGGTAAGCGCAAGCGCCGAAAATATAACGTAATAATTCGAACGATTTGCGCTTTTCTTGTTAAAATTCTTCCCCATATCCCAAAACATGTGACGGATACCGTTGCACATGTGGAAATAAATTGCCGCAGACCAGAGGAATAAAATAATCGTCCCCAGCGTGCTTGTTGCCAAACCCATCACGAAATCATATTCGGCCTCTCCCGTTGCCGCCGCGAGCAAGAAGGCAGTAACCAGAATTGTCCCGATAGCGAGCGCCGCGCCAGTTACACGGTGAGAAATTGACATAAGCGCCGTTAAGGGCAGCTTATAAACCTGTAAATGCGGCGAAAGTGGTCGCTTCACCTTTTGTGTCGTATCAGACATATTTGTTTCGTCCTGCTTTAAAAAAATTTTTGCATGCCACATTTAATGCAGCCGAAAAATATCATAGGCGCTCTATCCCAAATTTTAAAGGGGGAATCAAGATGTTATTTGATATATTTTTTACTTTTTTTAATACTGAAACTTATTCGTAATAAAAATCTATGCACTGAGAGAATATTACATCAATTTTGTAAAATCAAAAATATACTGCTATAACACCCTTAGCCAAAAGAGAGAATATTATGCGCCTTAAAGAACAGAGTATAAAGAATTTTTTAAAAGGTCATATGAGCGCGGCCATCATCGACTCTTTGATGGATATTTCCAATCCATTCTCAAACGGCGAAAAAATGGTTTTCACAGGCTCTGCCATACCGTATTATCTTTGGCATAAGGGCAAGTCTGAAAACTATATCTACAAACCCCCTAGTGATCTGGATATGGTTCTGTCTACGCCGCTTGGGAATGAGCGGACAATCAGCAATATTCAAAAGTTTCGAAATATTATGAGTGACCTTACAGCAGAAGCCGCCAATCATGCCGGCCTTAATGTTAGCTTTGCAAACGAAAATCGTTACGATAATACGCTCATGATAAAAGGGGAATATTCTCCGGCACAAGTGCAAGAAGCACTATTCGGTAGTCGTATCAAAGAAATTTTAGATCAATACGGCATTGATAAAGTTGACATAAAATCCCCCATCACAGTAACTACAACAATGGATACGATGGTTTTAGACAACACAATTCTTAATATTGAAAAGTTTGATTGCCACCCCAATGCGGAAGAGAGCGCGTTACGCTATCAATCGTTAAGCACTTCACTTGCATTCAAAATCGCACGCTGCACCCTTCGAAGAGGGTTCGAACAAGCAGAAAGACGTCCAGGGGATGTTGTCGATGCCTATAATATTGTGAACGCACATGGGTATCAGCACGAACCAGCACTGCTTCGCATAATGACCGTTATAGCTTTGGCCTTACAAGTCCCAACATCTTTTGACCCAAACGAATACACAGGTGGGTTATTGCACAGAGACCCTGCTGAATTACATGAAGCCCTTATAGGCCATTATAAAACATCATTCAGCAAAGCCAGCACAGATAAAATCATTAAAACATGGGAAGATATCGTGAATGATGTATTCCTCCAACATAGTCTTGATGCCCCGATTCTGACGGAACAAGAAGATGAATTTATCACGAAGTTCCTTATGCCGGATTCCGGAAATCCGAAAAATTGCATCATGCCCGAACTTTTACAGGGCACGAAAGAACTCAAGGATGTCTTTAATAAACACGATGAATTAGCAGAAAAAATTAAAAACAGCACATTTCTCCAACAACGCATAAGCTATCGCCAGATATCACCATCAGAAATCGCAATTTAATCCGTTATTTAGACTTAATCAAAAGTTCAGCAATTTGAACAGCATTTAGCGCCGCACCTTTGCGAAGGTTATCCGCGACACACCAGAAATTCAGGCCGTTTTCAACGGATATATCCTCACGGATGCGTGAGACATAGACGTCATCTTCGCCTTGAATTTCTTGCTGGGTTACGTATTCGAGGTCTTCATTATCAAGATCAACAACTGTTACGCCCTCGAACTCGCGCCACAGATCCCGCGCTTGGGCGGCGGAAAGCTCGTTCTCAAGCTCAACATTTATCATTTCCGCATGGCCGACAAATACAGGAATACGCACGCATGACGCACAAACCTTAATCGATGGATCCATGATTTTTTTTGTCTCGACAACCATTTTCCATTCTTCTTTGGTCATACCGTCATCCATAAAGGTGTCAATATGGGGAATTGCGTTAAAGGCGATTTGCTTTTGGTAAACTGACGGCGTTGCATTTTGATTCATGTAAATGCCTTTGGTTTGGTTAAATAGCTCGTCCATTGCGGCTTTGCCAGAACCCGAAACAGATTGATATGTGCTTACGACCACGCGTTTAATTTTTGCCGCATCGTGAAGAGGTTTCAGCGCCACAACCATTTGAATGGTCGAGCAATTCGGATTGGCGATGATGTTACGTTTCGTATGTTCGGCAATGGCGTGAGGGTTGACCTCTGGCACGATCAATGGCACATCAGGATCCATACGGAAATGGGATGTGTTATCAATCACAACCGCGCCGGCCTTTGCCGCGATGGGTGAATATTGCGCGGATACCGCGCCGCCCGGAGAGGATAAAACAATATCGACGCCCTTAAAATCAAATTTCGCAAGGTCTTGGACTTTTAAATCTTTATCACCAAAAGAAACCTCTTTGTTGACAGAACGCGCGGATGCCAATGCAACAACGTCATCAACGGGGAAATTTCGCTCATCCAAAATCTTCAAGATTTCAGCTCCAACATTACCTGTTGCGCCAACGACTGCGACTTTATAGCCCATTTGATTTCTCCAATGCTTTAATTTGTATTCATATCTATTGTTATATGGCCTTCTGTGATAGTCTAAAATGCACTTATGTTGCAAGCACATTCTTCACCTTTCCTGAGCGATCATGCCAACAAAAAACTCTGCTGATAAAAAAATCAAGGAACTGCAAAAAGCGGTTGCCCAAGCCGATGATTTAGCGCAGCAAAAATCGAATTTTTTGGCCACGATGAGTCATGAAATTCGTACGCCCATGCAAACGATTTATGGCCTCTTGGAGTTAATAGCGACGGAAAAGCCAGATGAGAAAATAGCATCAATGGTGAAAACCGCGCAAGATGCGTCTAGCGGCCTTTTAGAGATTTTGGATGATGTGTTAGACGTTGCCAAAATGGATGCAAACGCCATGGAGCTTGACCATTTTGAAGTGCCTGTGCGCTTGCTTGTCCGTGGTATGCTTGAAGCATTAACGGTGAAAGTACGCGGCGCACATGTGAAGCTTATCGATGATATTGAAAGTGACGTCCCCTTTGTGGTGATTGGCGACCCGAAGAGGTTGCGCCAAATCTTAATGAATTTATGTGGTAATGCCCTGAAATTCACGCATGAAGGCAGTGTTACAGTGCGCGTTACCACCAAAACAAAGAAAATTAAAGCACGTAAAAACACCATAGCCCTTCGATTTGAAATCATTGATAGCGGCATCGGAATGAGTCAGGATGTTTGCAAAAAGTTGTTCTCATCCTTTACGCAAGCCGATAATTCGACCGCGCGGAAATATGGTGGAACGGGACTTGGCCTGTCTATATCTAAAAAGCTAGTTGAGCTTATGGATGGTAAAATTGGCGTTGATAGTGTTGAAGGGCAAGGATCCACATTCTGGTTTGAAATACCTACTGAGGAAGTTAGCACGGACGCCAATACGGTTGAGCTACCGAATTTAGAAGGGATATCGGTATTATCCGTTGAAGATCATCCGCAAGGCGCGAAAGAAATTGTAAATTCACTGCGCTCTATGGGGGCAAAGGTTGATAGTTGTGCAAGCTATGCCGAAGGTTTGGAGCTAGCCCTTAAACATCCATTTGATGTCGCAGTTATTGATCAAGGGCTGCCCGATGGTTTGGGGCTAAACCTTATTCGTGATATTCTTGAAAAACGCCCCTTTATAGGCACCGTGATGTATACGGTGCGTGATGATATTGGATTATCCCATTCGTTGAACTCCTTGGGGGCAACCTATCTTACAAAACCAGCAAGCCGCGCGGGGCTTGGGGAGGCCGTGAAAAACGCGGCACGCCAAAACACATATGTTATTGATGGCCCGACCAGATTATTAATCGCCGAAGATACAGAAAGTGTACGCGATATTTTGAGACGTCAACTTGAGAATTTGGGTGTAGAGGCAGATTTCGCGGAAAATGGCAGAGAAGCTTTAGAAGCATATCGCACAGGACAATATGGCATCATGTTTACCGATTTGCATATGCCCGAGATTGATGGATATGGCGTTGTTGAAGCTATTCGCGCGGAAGAAGATGGCACGGATAAGCATTTTCCGACAATCGTTTTGACCGCAGATGTACAAATGGCGCAGCGCGAAACCTATACCCGTCACGGTTTTGACGAATGCCTGCTTAAGCCCGTTACACTTGGGCAGTTGCGCGGCCTTCTTATTCGTTGGCGATTGCTGGATGAGGGGAATTTAAAGACCGAAGATAAACCTGTTGTGGCATCACAAAAGCCTTGCGGATCAGCCATAAACCGTGCATGCCTCATTGAAAATATAGGGGCTATTGATGACAATACCATCGAAATGATGAACATGTTTGTTGATATGACCATTCCCATGATTGAGAGAATACAAAGTGAAAAAGACTTTCATGAGCTGTCTGAGCTCGGCCATAGCCTTAAAGGGGCGGCGCGCTCGGCGTGCTGTAATATTTTAGGCGATTTAGCGGCGCGTTTACAAGATGACGCGGCAGAGATGAAAGACAGTAGTGACCTGATCCAAAATATAGCAAGCGCGTTTGAAGACGTTAAGGCAGATATCAAAACACTTAAGGCCGATTAGGGGCAGCTTGCGGCGGCCTCTTCACCATCTGTATCGCCATTATATTCGGCGCTGTTTTTAATTGTCATCCGCATACGGAAACAGGTATATCCACTTGGGCATTGAACTTCGGCAGGTGTATCACTATCAAGGTCAATAGCACCACCACTTGCGTCAATTATATCAGCCTCGCATTCGGCGAACTCATCATCCAATTTTTGCAAGGCTGTGCTAATAAATGCGTCGCCTTTATCAGTTTGAAGCCAGAAAAATACGCCGTCAGCTCCGTTATAATATTGCCATGCCTCAAATAAATCAGGTGTTGTTGGCATAAACTTTCCACTTGTGCCGCCAAATATTTTCTCATGATTTTCATCATTACCTGGATTGCCTGGGCAACGGATATCTTTAACCAAGCGCCCTGCAGTTGGCCCGATCGTGGCCGTATTAAAATGTGTTGAGTTTGGCTTGATTGGAAAATTTCTGCGTGCGTTAGGATCAGTCCCAGACCCAGAAACATCTATGGTATTATCCCCTCTTTTGTATGAAAGGACACACCCTTGAATCGCAGAACGGATTGTATCAATTTGGCTTTTTATTTTTGTTACTGTTTGAAAAGTGCTTTGTGATGATGTTTGCTGACTTGAGGGTTGCATAAATGTAAATGTTAGCGCAGCCAATAGTGCAATCGCAATCAATATGTAGACAAGAGCGCTTCCGCGCTCTCTATGTATATCATTATTATTTCTTATATTGTTCAAATCATTGACCTATCGTTCAACGACAACATGGTAATAAACATAATCACCAGGACCTGCATTTTGGAAACATCCAAATGGCTGGCCATCAAAGGTATTCGCACCATCATCAATATCTGGCTCATCAGTTCCGCTAGGCAAGGCATAATCTGCTGCGCCATCATCATACATGCGCTTCACATATTCTGCAGATTGATCCGCTGATAGAACGGCAATAGTTGTTCCTAAGCCGTGCTCTTCATTTATTTTTCTACAAATTGATTGTTTTACACCAACGAGGAACGCGATGATATCATTGCCATCAGCACCAGATAGACCAATTTCAGGTATCTCCATATCACCATTAAACACCCATTGACCAGCTGTCCCTGACACCATAATGTCAGCAGGTGCGGGTATATATGTCGCACCGCCACCTTGCGGATGGAAAACGCCGATATCCGTACTGTCCAAATCAGTGAACTCACTGGGTCTGTTAAATCTAATCTCAGAAATATCTGTGCCCTTAATCACCATACGCACAACCGCCGTTGCGACAGAAGAAGGATATTGCGTGACTTGCGCACTACTAATTAAGTTTGTTTCGCTGCTCGCATCACCGCCACTTGAACGTGTTGACGATGTCACGGCGTAGGAAAGTGCGGCAAATAATGCCACCGCAATTAATATAAGGAACAATACATTCCCGTCTTCTGCATTAAACTTTTTGTAATTCGCGCTCATAATATTATTCTACCATAACTATTTATTAAAATTTATTAAAATTATTTAGAAACAACGTTTTCTACTGAAACTTTATTGATCTTCAGTGATGCTGCTAGTGGATATTTTGGGCAATCTTTCCCTACACACATTTTATCAACACTGACTCGCCACCCAGCACCGCCATTTTGAACATGCCCTATTGCTTCTCTGAACTGACCAAACATAGATGTTGCTTTTGCAGACACTACTATATTGGATGAATTTCCTTTTATTTCAAGACCTTTATATGTCTCACGTATCTCATCCACAAATAATTGAACGTCCCTGCTATTTACAGGAGTATCGCGTAACTTCGGCACAACGGGTAGTAAAGCCTGCTTTTCTTCTTTTTCCAATGTTTTTTCAGAAAATTCTTGCATTTTCACAGTGGTGAACAACCCAAGTGCCGCCGCAAAGGCCCAAACAACCCCAACGACAACAAGCATTGTTTTGCTTGTATTATGCGGTAACTTCTCCAAAAAAACATTTACATCATCCATAGCTTTTGGACTGAAATACTTCTTCAGTGAGCGCCAGTCAAATTTACCAATATTTTTTAAGTCCACAATAGCACTCCTCGTCCTATTTCTTACCCTCAATCAAAACATTATCCCCCTCAGTTTTGCCACTCACCTTGGGAGCCTTCACGCTGAGCTTGCCATCCACAATTCCACGATATGTTGTGTCATCAACGGCCTTTGGTGCCAGAGCTTGTGGAACAATCGCTTCCCATGTCACGCTATTTCCACTTACGTCATAGCGAATAAGATATCCGTTAGACAATGCGAGCTTATCTAATAACTGCTGTATCCGCACCATGTGTTGAATGGTATCGCTCTGCATCACATTCGACGCTTTTTCCACCAACTCCAGAGCCGCTTGATCAGATTGGTCTTTTAAGTTGTCCAAGTCACGATCCACAAACCCTATTGAGATTAGATTTAAAACCAAGATAATCGCTATAACCGCATTTACAATCATTCCCGTATACAGGAGCGTTCTGACCAAGGCTCTAGACATTTGCTCTGTCTTTAACATCCTGTTGGACCATGCATAAATGTCAGAAACAGTAGGGTTTATTGTCACAAAATTTGCATCCATGCTCTGAACACGTGGCAAAATTGTTCTTGATGCCCCCAAGAATACCTGCATACGGTTTGTTTCAGGATCCCAACGTAATGCGGAGGCTTGCCCCTCTTGCTCAAACAGATAAACAGTTTCCTTATCCCAATACTCACTGTTTCCTGGCAGAGCCGCGGCGAGCGGACACCAGCTATCAGGATTTGAGGCCATTGATGCGGAAGGGCATGCCAAATACCAAATGCGCCCTTCATCAACCGTATAAGTATAGTGAACCTTCTCTGTTCCACATGCCTGCGCGGCGGCATTCCACACAGCTTCCTCCTCAGCACCTGGGATATGTGGCAGAGATCCGCCAATAAGGTCTTGAGGTAAATATGGTTTTAAATTGGCGGTAAAATCTTTTTTCTCCCCCGCCATAATATCAGACATAGATGGCTTTGGCCTCAGAGGTGGCTTTCTCTCTTGACCAGATGCACTGCCCTTTATGTTACCTTGACTGGCTTCCATTCTTACATAGCTCCCTGCATTAATCCGCCCATCATTGAATCCATACTCATATTCATAACTGTCAAAGCGTAGATCGCACTACCAAAGGCGAGCGCTAAAAACACGCCTGTTATGATAAATGCAATCCAAACAATAAATTTATGTCGGGTCTTTGCCGATGCAGAACGCATTTCGGCGATTGACTCCATAACTGTAGCAACTTGTCCAAGATCAGACAAGCCCGCAATTTCAAGGCGTTCGCTACGCGTTAGCGGTTTCCTGTCCAATGCCGCGCCAAGACCCAGCCCACGCCCCAAATTATACGCCGCATCCTCCCAATATTTTGAAACTTCAGGCGAGGCCGATGCATCCGCAGACTGATGGAGAGCTGCATCAATCGGAACACGCCCACGAAGCATTCGAGAAGCCGCCATCATAGAATCCGCAAACGCCAAATCTCTTAAATAAGATCCAATAAGTGGTATTTTCCTTACCGCCCTTGCAGTTGGCCAATCTTTTTTCCCTCGATTGATCCAAAATGAAAACACACACCAAGCCATGAAAACCCCGCTGGCGACTGATGACCAAATCAATATATCCCATGTGAGTTCAAGATTATTCACAACATAATCAAACTTTTCTCTTTCCGCCTCATCTTCTGGTGGGTTGTCCCTAAACCATCCCAAAACCATATCTTTCCCTGCCCAAAGAGATGTGACAATCGAGAACACATCAAAGCCAAGCCAAGACATCGTTCCAACAATCGCCCGTGTGTTTTTACGTTTTTGTGTAATAGATTGAATGGCATGCGGTATCCCCTCAACCAATCTATTGGCACGCTCTGACCCTGCCAGAATCGCCAAAGTTCCGTGATCAAAGCTATTTAATGCCTTCAACGCATCGATAACACCAAGGCCGCGCGCCAATGCCTCACGCGCAGGCGCCATAATGTTTTGCCTTCGTGGATTGGTTTCAGCTTGTATAATTTTCCAAAGCGCTACGCCTGGCGATGCCGAATTTGATCTAAATTGAATTCCACGTAAAAGCTGTACTTGCCACCATGTTGAGCGAGCGAGCAAACGCTCTAACGGAGAGCGAGTATAAGGTCTTACTTTTAGAACGTAACCACCTTTTTTTGTGATAGCGGCGCGCACATCATCTGCGGTTGGCAAGTAAAAAGACTCCGTTACCCTTTTGGGACCAGATGTCGATTCATATGCTATATCTGCAAGCCATTGTTGCATTCGCCAAATCCGCGTGTAAAAATTTAAAAATACTCAAGTGATTACTCTTCTAGATACGTCAGTGCAGATATTGGATCTACTAGCCCAGAGACAACCAGATCGACCAGCCCTTCTCTGCGTGTATGAACAACCACACCATCTTCTTGAAGTATATTATTCACATTAGATATTAAAGCTTCGTAAATTTTATTCCTTTGAGCGGGGCCAAGGGTAATTATTAATGCATCTAGTAATAAAGTTCTCCCTGAAATACCAGTGCGAGAGCATAAATCACAGCCACTTGTATTATGCTTACTTACTTCCTGTTCATGATTTAAGCCAAGCTGATGAAGGCCACTTTCATCAAGAACCTCACCCGCCGTCGTTTTATGCGAGCACCCCTGACATAATGTCCTAACCAAACGCTGATTCAAGATTGCACCAACTTGTTGAGCGAGTGTATAGGTTGAAGAACGCTCTCGCGAGGATGGCATTAAAGACCGAAGTCGTTCAAAAGTTTGAAGCGCGGTATCGGCGTGAACAGTCGAAATCACAGTGTGACCAGACTCTGCGGCGCGCAAAGAAGTCTCAACCGTATCAGAATCACGCATCTCCCCCACGACGATGTAATCAGGGTCATGACGCATTGCCGCGCGGATTAGATCAGAAAACTCACTCCCCGCTACACCAGGTCGCACCTGCCATTGCGTGGCATACCGAAGCTCGTATTCTATCGGATCTTCAATAGAGAGCACATGCTTTCTACGTCGATCAATTTGTTGTACGCATGCATAAAGCGTTGTCGTTTTACCAGAGCCAGTTGGCCCAGAGAGGAGGATAAGCCCGCCGCCGCCCTTGATTTCAGGAGAGAGAAGTTTTGATAAGTAATCTGCGACATCTTCGTGCCTTCGGAATAACTCGTCAAAGCCTTTAAGTGCAGCACGATCAAGCAAACGGAGAGTTATTTTCTCACCATCTTGTGCTTGTGGTCCTGCTGCCACACGAACATCAATCGCGCGCCCCTGCCATTGAAAACCGAAACGCCCATCTTTTGGTGTTATCCTATCTCCAAAGTTTAGCCCTGCATCACGTTTAATCAATGTGGTTAAACGCGCCATAGCCTCAGCAGGCAGCAGATGCATTGGCATCATATCACCATCAATACGGTATTGAATCCAGTTTGGTGCCTCGGGGTTGTTATCTTGTACAATGTGAATATCCGATGCACGCATTTGCAAGGCTTCGGCCATCATATCACGTTGAAACTGATTAAGAAGGAGGCCATTATCCGTATCACCGAGCCATAGTGACAGCGTTTTTTCACAACGATCAGCCGATTGGTCATGAACAGAGCGCAGCGTATCTACAAGCTCTTTCCTATCCCAAACCTCAACCTCGACACCATCGACACGAAAGCCACTTCGGTTTGCGGTGGAAATCAAATTCTCAATTTGACGATCATTTAGGTCATGCAAGGGCGCAATACGCAGGATACTATCGCGCAGCGCAACCAAGTGAATACGCAAAGGCAGCCATGCCTGAACTGGCAAAACGGCGCGAAGCTGGTCTCCCGTGGCGCGATCTTTAATGGCTTCGTCTTCTAAATCAGATGGAACAGCGGCACCAGCCATATCAAGTAATTGCTCGGTTGAGCGTGCGATCCCTTGTTCAAGCATAAGGGCGCGCTCTCTTTGTACCATATCAAGATAACGCTCACGCCCCTCAACAGAACGGGTGCGGCGCAACGCCTTATATCTTTCTTTGACAGGTAAATCTTTTACACTGCTCAGGTCTTCTTCTGACATATCTTACATCCATTATTCTTGCAGATGGCTAATATTGACGCAGTAAAGCACCATTGTAACAGATAATTAGAAAAATTAGTATTTATCAATTTTCTGCTGCGCTTGACGATGGTGTGTTTGATGACGAATTTGAGTTATTGCGGCTTACAGAAGACAGAGATCTATCAAATAAAAGTAAAACACGATCCTCGCCACTTGCAAACTCAATGCCATTTTCTTGAATAGAAACCCCCCACTGAACGCCGCCTAACACAACATCTTGATTATTATGCAGTAAACGAGAACCACTTGGGCCATTCACAATTGCACGGCCAGATGAGAATGATGTAATTCTAAATCCATCAAGCGCGCTTGCGGCATTTGCCAAGGTGGGTAGGCCGGAGGCGTTATTTTGTTTTTCAGGTAATGAGTCTGACGAAACTCCATCAGATCCAATTACTTTTGTTGGAGCAGAACTTTGTAAAACGATTGCCTTTTGATCCTGACTAACCGACATGTCGGCAGAACCGCGAACAGGTAAAACAAGAACACCGCGCGCACCATCATGCTTAATTTGAACATCATCCAGCAATGATCCTATACGCGTTGGCGACCAAGTTAAAGTAAGCGGACATGCCTCAATCGGCATTAGAACCAAACCATTCGAGCAGCCTTCGTTATTCAAGCTCAAGCCATTATCAGAGCCAGCAATTTTAATATCCTTTAGTTCAAGCGGGGCGTCACCCGTATTAACCAACGATACTGTAATTGTTGAAGCAGATGAAATTGCGTCACCAAAATCAACCTCTTCCTGTGATGACACCAAAAGGCCGCGCCCAGGAACAGCGTCAGGAAACACCGTGGCCTCATCACTTTTATCAGGCGTGTAATCACCAGACAGAGAAACACTGGCCAATGCGGTTGGACCATCATGCCTTACAACCAACACGCCCGTTGACGGGCCTTTTTGCGTGGGCGCCCAACGAATTGTAGCAATACAAGCCTGACCAGCTTGCAACTCTGCACAATCTGTATCAACCGTATAACCCGATCCATCCGACGCGCTAATCGCGACATCAGATATTTTAATTGGAACAGATGTAATATTACGCAAGATTACTGGCTCAACTATTGTTTGACTAGAACCAAGAGACCCAAAATCAAGCTCATCAGGAATCGTTTCAATATCACTTGAAAGCTTATTAGAAGAATCACCGCTCGCATCAACCGTACCTGATAATGTTGCCGTCACAAGCCTTGTACGCCCTGTATGACGCATCAACATCTCAAGGCGCCAAGCCCCTGATTGCAAGCCCTTCACAGATATCGCAATCGCACATTCTGCGCCAGAAGGAAGGGGTTCTGCCTCACATTGATTCAAAGACACATTTGCAGAAATGTTGGAAGATGGATAGAGATTGATCATGCCCGTTTCAACAGGTTGCGCCCCCTCATTACGGAATCGAACAACAACTTGCGCCGTAGCACCAGTCGGAATAGAGCCACCATCAACTGAAGATTCAACTGGGACAAGCCCTATAGCCCCACCAGACACACGCGTACCAGGTGCATCAAACCCAGGATATTGTGCATGTGAAAAATCACTGCTACCGAAATACATCAGAACAGTGAAAAATAAGCCAAAAATAAAATACGTACGTTTATTCATGAAATAACACAGGAACCCTGTGTGAGAAATTAAATTAAAGAATGCATAAAACATGCCGAATCATATTACAACACAAAGCAGACCTAGGCAACCTAACCACAAAACCATGCACAGTTATTTATCGGGATTTAGAGCTTTATTCAGACGTGTAGACAATAACACGTGGCTTCAACAAAAAGACCAACTCTGTATTAGAGACGTTACCCGTGCGAGACGTCGGAAGAAACGGCGTATCGAAGCCAATACCAGATTTATCATACTCATCATTTTCACGAACCAACCCCGCAATCAATAACGAATCACCTGGGCGAATACGCACCTGAGTTGACAATTCGCGCTCAGTCGTCTCAGGAAGCTGAAGAGTTGTGCCGTCAGCATCAAAATTCTGAAACCCCCTGAACTCCTCAAGATTAATATCAATATTGCCATACACCGTCGCATTATCCCAACGGCTTGCAATAGAAAGAGTAAACCCAGTATCCACAGAATCGGTCTCAGTCGACACAGTTGTCTCCCCATTATCTGTGGATCGCGTCAAAGACGAAACATAATTCACCGTATCTGCTGCACGCAAAGTCGCCTGCGCGCCAGAAAGCACCGTTATTTGCGGCTGCGATATCGTCTTAACCGCACCAAATGTTGAAATGAACTCAAACACATCATCCGCATTCATATTCACGTCAGTTGATGGCAAACCAATACTTATCGGATTAAAATCAACGCCCGCACTTCCTGGCACAGAAATCGCGGACGCATATTTACCAATATCAAGCGCACTCATGCTCTCCCAATTCACACCTGTTGAGTTCGCATTACCGAGCGCGACCTCCCATATATAAACCTCAAATACAATCAGTGCCGTACTCGCACGTACACGCTGAAAATATCGCTCCGCTAATTCTGCCGTTCTATTCGTTGCCTCATATATTATTGTGCGTGTTGCGCTTTCGGTTATTGGAGCAACCCCAGTAATAGCCTGAAGACCACCAGCCAAACTCGTCAAAACATCCGTTTCCCCACCGATGGGAGGAATAGAAACCGTAAAAGTTTGAGTCTCTTTCACGACAAGAAGACCATCATCATAGGAACAGTACAAATCAGCGAGCGAGCATATTTTCCGCACAACACTATCCAATGGACCACGCAAATTAGCAACAGTCACAGTGCGGTTAAATGCCTCATCACTCTCAAACGCCATTGAAATTTCATAATCCGCCAATATCAACTGAAGTGCACCAGCCACCGTTTCAGAACGAAGTTCAAACGGGCCAATTACCTCAGATGGCAAGCCGCCACCAACAGTAGTCTTTGGCACAAGAACATCACTCCCCAGAGGCAGATAAATGACGCTATCAGGCTTTTCATTTATAGCTTCTTGGCGCGGCGTTGCCATAGCGGGAGAAGGAACAGATAAATTCCGTGTTCCCGGCACATCAACAGGGGCGCAAGAAACCAAGGGTGAGGACAACACAAGAAGAGCCGCGCAAGCAATAAAGCGTAAAAATTTATTATTTAGAATATTCATTAAGGACTTATAATTTAAAGGACTAAATGTTTGCACCTTAGCATTCGAATCATTAGTTTTCTACGTGTAAAGTCCTCGATACTGTTTTAATCAACCGATCTTTTTGAACGGGCTTTTTCAACACAGCCAAAACGCCAAGCTTTGATGATTCGCTTAACAGGTCAGGGTTATCATCTCCCGTTACCAGAACCACGGGGGTTTTCAAGCCATCACCGCGGATTTTACGAACGAATTCAAAGCCACTTACAGGCTCCATCCGCACATCGACAACAGCCATGTGGATATCTTCGGAAATTGTATCTAATGCGTGCTGACCATCTGTACATTCAATCGTTTCAAACCCTTCGCCCTTTAAAAAGGTACAGATTTGCATACGAACAAAGTCGTTGTCTTCGACAACCAGAATCTTATACATATTGTTACCCATAATTCCAGTATCCCCCCTTACATTCTCGAATTGTATATATTAAGAATAAAGAAGACCCTAATATTACATAAAATGTAACAGATTTTAATTTATGATTTTTTATTTTACCATCCCATGCTTATTCGGCGCAGTTTACCTGCTCTGGAAACTCGCAGTTATTGATTTCAAGACTTTCTTGCTTCCGAATAAATATGTCGGCGCGTTTTTCATTCTTGGCATTATATTTCACGGCTTTGCGACCGATTTTTATTTTGTGCGTCCATTGGATGCGCTGGCGGGATGTCTTGCGGGCGGTGGGCTTTTGCTGCTCGTGCGGTATTTTGCGAATAAGCATTACAAACGCGATACATTGGGGCTCGGTGATGTGAAATTAATGGGCGCGGCGGGGATTTGGCTTGGCCTGTCTGATATTTTTCTCGCTATATCACTCGGCGCATTTTCCGGCCTTCTTCACGGTGTTATATATAAGATATATCTACAGCGTAAAAGCGGTAAAAATGTCTCCCTTAAAGGGATGGTAATTCCTGCTGGGCCAGGCTTTATAATGGGGATTATCGTTGTTGGCGCGTTTAAGTTTTATACCCTGTTTGTTTAGCGAGCGAGGTATTTTTACACTGGACATCTTTTAATTTTCAGTGCATTTCCTATACTTGTAGTCGTTTTGCTTTATTTCAGGACAAGGCGCAAGCGACGAAGCGTAGTTAACCTTACGTGAGAAGTGAAGCAACACTGTCCTGAAATAAATGAAAATGAGTATATGAAACATTTACTTGGAATAAACGATTTATCACCTGAAGAAATTCAGGATGTGTTGAACCGCGCGGATTACTATGCCAAAGCCCTGGCCGATGGGCGATGGGATCGTGCGAAGCTGGATAATAAGATTGTCCTCACGCTGTTTTTTGAGAACTCTACGCGCACGCTCACCTCTTTTGATATCGCGGCAAAGCGTTTGGGCGCGGATGTTGTGAATTGGAATGTACAGACAAGTTCGATCAAAAAGGATGAGACATTCTCCGATACAATAGACACATTAAGCGCGATGAAACCCGATGTGATTGTTATCCGCCACAGTGAATATGGCGCACCCGGCTTTGTGGCGAACCGCGTGGATTGCCCTGTGATTAATGCGGGCGATAGCTGGCGTGAACATCCAACGCAAGCATTGTTAGATGCGCTCACCGTTGTTCAGGAAAAAGGCCGTTTGGAGGGCTTGACGGTTTCGATTTGTGGGGATGTCGCGCATAGCCGCGTTGCAAATTCGAATGCACAGCTCCTGACAAAAATGGGAGCGAGTGTTCGATTCGTTGCACCTGAATCCCTCATGCCGCAGAAAATTCCCGTAGAAGGCATAACCTGTTTTGATAATATCGAAGAAGGCATAAAAGACGCCGATGTTGTGATGTGCCTTCGCATTCAAAAGGAGCGCATGGATCGTGGATCAATCCCCAATGATGCAGCGTATTTCAATAATTACGGATTAACGTTGGAGCGTTTGGCACATGCGAAGCCTGATGCGCTCGTCCTACATCCCGGACCAATGAACAGAGGCGTTGAGATTTCCGATGATGTCGCCGATGACCCCACGAGGAGTTTGATGAAACGGCAGGTTTCTAACGGCATTCCAACACGCATGGCGGTGCTTGATATGTTGATGGGTGGATGATGGACGAATTCACCTTATTCATATCAATATTTTCTTTAATTGCTTATTTAATTGGATCGATCCCCTTCGGCTTAATCCTTACAAAAATTTTCATTAAAGAAGACATCAGAAAAATTGGATCAGGTAATATCGGCGCGACCAACGTTCTCAGAACTGGGAATAAAATATTAGGCCTATCAACATTGCTACTGGATAGTAGTAAAGGGGTTTTAGCTATCGGCTGTGCCGTTTTGATATTTAGCATAAATAATTTCTATATCCCAAATGCCGCTCCCTCATTACCGCAAATACCACCCATCAAATTACAAACGTTAAGCCTTTTGATTGGCCTCTTTGCCATTCTAGGTCATTGCTTTCCTATCTGGCTGAAATTCAAAGGTGGAAAAGGTGTAGCGACCGCGCTCGGGGCATTGCTCGCCGCGGTGCCATATGCAGGTTTGGCAGCGTGTGCGGCTTGGTTGATTACGGCGAAGGTTACGAAAATATCGTCACTTTCCGCGCTTATTGCTTTGGCGATTGCGCCGATTGTCACACTTATTATATATGGCGCTTCGCCTGCCGTAATTTGCGCTCTGATTACTTTATTGGTATGGATACGTCATAAGGACAATATAAAACGCATCATTAAAGGCGAAGAACCGAAGATCGGTGCGAAGAAGAAAGAAGAGAAATCCGTTGAATCTATTTCAAACGAATAAAAAGCCCAAAGATTTGGATGAGCAAGAGCGCCTGAACTGGTTGCGGCTGATCCGCACCGATAATATCGGCCCGATTACATTTTACCAACTCATTGAAAATTTTGGCTCTGCTAGTGAAGCGCTCAAAGCCTTGCCAGAGCTTGCCAAGCGCGGTGGGCGAAAAAAACCACTGAACGCGCCGTCTGAGAAATCGATTGAGCAGGAATATAAGGCTTTACAAAAAATTGGTGGTCAGATTATTACGGCGATGGATGAGAGCTACCCCCTTGCCCTCACCGCCACTGATGATGCGCCGCCTGTTTTATCAGCGCGCGGAGATGCGACGCTCCTCAATAAATCCTGTGTTGGGATTGTGGGGGCGCGCAATGCCTCGATCAATGGCAAGAAATTTGCCTATAAAATTGCGGGGGAACTTGGTGCGCGCAATCAAATCGTTGTTTCAGGATTAGCACGCGGTATTGATACATCCGCGCATGAAGGCGCATTGCAAACAGGGACGATTGCCGTTGTCGCGGGCGGCATTAACGTGGTTTACCCTGAAGAAAATCAAAAGCTTTATGATGAGATATGTGAAAAAGGATTAATCGTTGCCGAAAGCGCGTTTGGTGCAAAACCTTTCGCCGCCGCCTTTCCGCGCCGCAACCGCATTGTATCGGGCATATCAAAGGGCATTATCGTGGTGGAAGCAACGCAGCGCAGCGGCTCGCTCATCACGGCTCGATTGGCGGGAGAGCAAGGGCGCGACGTGTTCGCCGTTCCCGGTTCACCGCTTGATCCACGCGCTTCGGGGCCTAATTATTTGATCCGTGAGGGCGCGACGCTTATCCGCAATGCCGATGACGTGATGGAAATCCTTACAAATTTTTCGGGGAATGTTATGCGTGAGCCGCTCTACACCCAAAGCAATTTTTCTGTCCCCATTACGATACCCGCGAACACCGATGAGCCGCCCGAAGATATGCAAGAAAAGGTGCTATCCCATTTATCTTTTTCATCAATTTCTGTTGACGAATTGATCCGCGCATGTCATGTGACTATCTCGGCATTGCAGACGACGTTGCTCGAATTAGAGCTAGCGGGACGCATAAAACGCCTGCCGGGGAACCGAATAAGCCTGCTAGAACAGAGCGATACGTAAAGAGGAATATCTTGAGAAAAAATCTCGTCATTGTTGAGTCGCCTGCAAAGGCAAAGACCATTAATAAGTATCTCGGAAAAGATTTCGAGGTCTTGGCATCTTATGGGCATGTGCGGGATTTGGTGAATAAGGATGGATCAGTCCTTCCCGATGAAGATTTTGCCATGAAGTGGCAGCTTGGAGATCGCGCCGATAAAAACGTCAACGACATTAAACGCGCCCTTAAAAAAGCCGATGCATTGTACCTCGCGCCCGACCCCGATAGAGAGGGAGAGGCGATTGCGTGGCATATTTTTGAATTGCTTAAAGAAGATGGGTTGCTTGAGGGCAAAGAGGTTCACCGCGTTACGTTTAACGAAATTACAAAGACCGCCGTTGATAAGGCGTTTGGCAATGCGCGAAAGCTCGATCAGCCATTGATCGATGCGTATCTGGCGCGCCGCGCGCTTGATTATCTGGTGGGCTTTAACCTATCGCCAATTCTATGGCGAAAACTTCCCGGGTCACGCTCTGCGGGACGGGTGCAGTCCGTTGCCTTACGTTTAATATGTGAGCGCGAAACCGAGATTGAGCTGTTCAACCCCCAAGAATATTGGAGCATTGAAACAACGCTGCACACACCTGATGGTGCGCCGTTCATGGCACGATTGACACATTTATCAGGGAATAAGCTTTCTAAATTTGATATTCCCGATGAAGCCGCTGCAAGCGCCGCCGTGGAGCGTATTAAGAATAAAAACCTTAAAGCCGTCAAAATCGAGAAAAAACAGGTAAAACGCAGCCCTGCCGCGCCGTTTATAACCTCTACATTGCAAATGGATGCCTCGCGCAAGCTTGGTATGTCTGCATCCAATACCATGCGATTGGCGCAGCGTTTGTATGAAGGATCGACCGAAGATGGCGGTTATATCACCTATATGAGAACCGACGGCACGACATTATCCGAAGATGCGGTTAATCAATGCCGCGACCTTATTAACAAAGATTATGGCGGAAAATACCTACCTGATGCACCGCGCCTTTATAAATCCAAGGCGAAAAACGCGCAAGAAGCGCACGAAGCGATACGCCCGACTGATCTGAAACGCACTCCTGCATCATTAAAGGGTAAGTTGGAGCATGATCAATGGCGGCTCTATGATCTCATCTGGAAACGCACCATGGCATCGCAAATGGAAAACGCCATTATGGATCAAATGGCAATTGATATCTCGGATGGCACAGATGATGTGATTTTACGCGCCAATGGTTCGGTTGTGGCGTTTGACGGTTTCCTTACGCTTTATCAGGAAAATGATAACGACGATGGTGATGAGAATGTTGATGATAAAGACCGTCGCTTGCCACCGATTAATCAAGGCGATGCCACCAAGCATATCGCAACAACGCCGAACCAGCATTTCACGCAGCCGCCGCCGCGATACTCCGAAGCCTCTTTGGTGAAGCGTATGGAAGAGCTTGGCATTGGCCGTCCGTCTACTTATGCATCAATCCTTCAAGTTTTGCGTGATCGTAATTATGTGACCATGGATAAGCGCCGCTTCGTTCCCGAAGATCGCGGGCGTTTGGTGACGACCTTCCTGTCTAAATTCTTTACGCGCTATGTTGATTATGACTTTACCGCAAATTTGGAAGAAGAGCTGGACGCGATTGCCAGTGGTCATGTGGCATGGAAAGAGGCATTACGCCTATTTTGGAAGGACTTCAAAAACGCGGTTGATGGCACGAAAGAGCTTACGATTACCGATGTTATTGACCATCTGGATGCAGAGCTTGGCCCGCACTTCTTCCCCGAAGGCGATGAGAGCCGTTGCTGCTCTGCCTGCGCGGAGAATAAGGAATTAGAAGCCGGTCGATTGGGATTAAAGCTCGGGAAATTTGGTGCATTTATTGGATGTTCCAACTACCCAGAGTGTAAATTTACGCGTCCACTTGTTGTCCCTGATGGCAGTGAAAGCGATGGTGCGAACCTTGCGAATGAGCCGAAGATACTGGGTGAAGACCCGATTACAAAGCGTGAGGTCTCCCTGCGCCGTGGCCCGTATGGCCCGTATGTGCAAATTGATCCACCGCAAGAGGCGATTGATGAAGTTGCCGCAATCAATAAAGAGTACGAAAAAGAGTTCAAAGAAAAGGTCAAGAAGGCCAAGGAAAACGATAAAAAACCACCGAAAAAGGCAAAGACAAAGGCCGCGCCAAAACCGAAACGTCAAGGCCTTCCTGCGGGGGTTAATGTTGAGGACGTAACACTGGAATCTGCGCTTGCTCTGCTTGCCCTGCCCCGTGATATTGGTGAGCACCCCGAAACAGGAAAAATGATTCAAGGCGGTATCGGGCGTTTTGGGCCATTTTTGAAACATGATGGTGTGTTTACCTCATTGCCAAAAGATGATGATGTCATGACCGTGGGCATGAACCGCGCAGTTGTTGTTTTGGTTGAGGGCGCGGAAAAACGCGCCGCGAGAGAGGCCGCGAAAGCAGCCAAAGCGGCAGAAAGAGAAGAACAAGCAGCAGAGAAAAAGAAGGCAAAGAAAAAACCTGCTAAAAAATCTGCGAAGAAGAAGGCAGCTACAAAGAAAACAACCAAAAAGAAGAGTGTATGAGCGTAAAAATTTCATTTCAGGATGATTACTCTTACCTCGCGCATCCGCGCATATTAAAAGCGTTAGAGCGCGCACAAGACGAACCACATAAAACTTATGGCACTGACTTATACTCTCAAAAAGCCGCTGATATCCTTCGCCAGAAAACGAAAAGCGATAGCGATGTTCACTTCATCAGTGGCGGCACTTTAACCAATCTGATTAATTTGGCGCATATTTTAAAGCCCTATGAATCTATTATTTCCTGCGATAGTGGACATATAGCAACGCATGAAACCGGCGCGATTGAGGCCACAGGGCATAAAGTTCATACCGTAGAAAACCAAGACGGAAAACTTACTGTTGCAGGTATTGCAGAAATTATAGACACGCATCAAGATGAGCATATGGTAGTTCCGCGCGTGGTTTACCTCTCGCAATCAACCGAAAGAGGGACAATTTATTTTAAAAAAGAGATAGAGGATATTTCAAAATATTGCCGTGAAAATGCGCTTTATCTCTATATTGACGGAGCGAGAATTGCGAGTGCTTTGGCCTCTGATGCGTGTGATTTTACTCTTTGTGATATTGCAGAGTTATGTGATGTTTTTTATTTCGGCGGCACAAAAATCGGACTTCTCTTTGGCGAAGCCGCAATCATCTGCAATGACACGCTCAAACATTCTTATCGCTATGGCCTGAAACAACGTGGCGGCATGTTGGCAAAGGGTGCGACGTTGGGCGTACAATTCCATGAGCTACTGAAAGACGATCTTTATATTGAGCTGGCTAGACACGCGAATGTAATGGCACAATCAATCGAACAGGTCTTTGCCGATTGCGGTTATCAGGCCGATATCCCATGCCAAAGCAATCAGTTTTTTGTGACCTTGCCGGAAGAATTGGTAGAGCGCCTTGAAAGAGATTTCACATTCCTTCGATGGTCACAAAACAAAGATATGATCACTATTCGGCTTGTCACATCATGGGCGAGTAAACAATATGATATTGATGAATTTACGAATGCGCTTCGTTCTGCGACCAAACCCTGATAAAAGACATTATGACTGATTTTTCAAAAGAATCGATTTTCGACTTCATCAAAACCACGAAAACCCCCGTTACCAAGCGTGAAATTGCACGAGCGTTTGGGATTAAAGGTGGAGATCGGCGCGTTGCGCTCAAGCAAATCCTTAAGGCTTTGGAACAGGATAGCTCCATAACCAAACAGGCCGGCGGGGTTTACAGCGCGCCAGACGGGCTGCCATCTGTTTGTGTGATCGAAGTGTATGAAATTGACATTGATGGTGATGTTCTAGCGCGCCCCCTAGAATGGGACGAAGCCGTTAAGGGCAAGCCACCGCGCATTGAGGTTATGCCCGATAAAAAGAATTTCAAAAATATACGCGAGAAAAGCCGCGCGCTATGCCGCCTGAGCCGTACCAATGACGATGTCTATGAGGCGCGGATCATACGGTTGGTTGATGAAGGATCACGCTATGAGGGCGGTAGTGTTATGGGTTTGGTGAAAATGCAAAAAGGTGGCGCGATCCTCTCACCCACCCATAAAAAGGCGAAGTTTGATTTTGACATTGCACTTGGTGATATGAATGGCGCGCATGATGGTGATTTGATTGTGGCGGAGGTTCTGCCATCACGTGGTCTGAAACGCAAACGCGTTAAGGTGGTCGAAATTCTGGGGCGGCAAGGTGATCCGAAAACGATCTCTCTTATATCTTTACATGAGGCCGGATTAAGCGAGGCTTTCCCACAAAATGTTCTGGATGCCACCAAGGACATGAAAGTCCCTGCTCTTGGTAAACGCGAAGACCTGACCAAGGTGCCATTGGTGACCATTGACGGTGCGGATGCCCGTGATTTTGATGACGCAGTGTTTGCGGAGAAAAAAGACAATGGCGAGTATCATTTAATCGTGGCCATTGCCGATGTGGCGCATTATGTGCGCTATGGCTCTGATCTTGATAAAGAGGCGGTGAAGCGTGGAAACTCAACCTATTTCCCTGATCGCGTTGTACCGATGCTGCCCGAGGCATTATCGAATGATTTATGCTCTCTTCGTCCGAATGAGCCGCGTGCATCGCTCGCCGTGCATATGTATATTGATGAGAAAGGCGCGCTTAAAAGCTATAAATTTGTGCGGGCGCTTATAAAATCTCATGCGCGATTGACCTATGAACAAGTGCAAGCCGCGAAAGATGGCAACGGCGATAAAACCACTGATCATCTGATGGACGAAGTTATTAACCCACTTTACGAAGTTTACAAAGTCCTTGACCAAGCGCGGCTTAATCGTGGGGCGCTGGATCTTGATTTGCCGGAGCGTCAGATTATCATTGATGATAAGGGCAATATGACGGGCGTACGCACCCGTACACGCCTTGATGCACATAAATTAATCGAAGAATTTATGATTTTGGCGAATGTCGCGGCAGCAAGCGCGTTAGAAGCCAAAGCAACGCCCAAGAAAACCGATTACCCCTGCGTTTACCGTATTCACGATAAACCGAGCTATGACAAGCTTGAGGCTTCGCGTGAATTTCTGGCAAGCTTTGATTTGTCTTTACCAAAAGCAGATGGCATTAAGCCCGCGCAAATAAATGGCCTGCTTCGCGCGGCCAAGGAACACCCCTATAGCCATTTGATTTCCCAAATGGTATTACGTACGCAAAGCCAAGCGGTTTATTCCACCGATAATATTGGGCATTTTGGATTGGCCTTAGAGAAATACGCGCATTTCACATCTCCTATCCGTCGTTATGCGGATTTGCTTGTGCACCGTGCATTAATTGGCGCGTATAAGCTTGGTGATGGGGCGATGGAAGAGCATGAAAAAGCACGCATCGAAGAGATTTCCGAGCATATTTCAGGCACGGAGCGCACATCGATGGAGGCAGAGCGCAATTCGGTTGACCGCTTTACCGCGAGTTACCTTTCCTCACATATCGGGGCGCAATTCGAAGCTACGATTAACGGTGTTACGCGCTTCGGTTTGTTTGCTACTCTGGCTGAAAGTGGTGCGGATGGCCTTATCCCGATGAAATCTATGTCGGATGATTTTTATATTCATGATGAAAAGGCGCACGCCCTGATCGGGCGCAGACGTGGATATATTTACCGTTTGGGCGCAAAAATTAATGTGGTGATTAAAGAGGCTGACGGTATTACAGGGTCATGTATTTTCAACCTTGCACCAGATCAAAAAGGCGCGGATATCGCGGGAATGGCAAAGCCGGTAATCCCCCGTGATGATGGACGTAATAGCCCTCGTGGTGGCGGACGGCGTGATGGTAAAAAAACATTTAGAGATAAGAAAAAATCACCATATAAGAAAAAACGATAAATATAGCTTTAGAATGCTTGACATTTTTTTGAAAAAGCCGCATAAAGCCGATCTTACAAGATTTAAAAATTTTAAGGTTTAAAGTTATGGCGAAGTCAACATATGTAAAAGTCCGTTTGGAAAGCGAAGCAGGTACAGGATACCGCTATTACGCGAAACGCAGCACACGCGCGGAATACAAGCTTAAGAAGAAAAAATATGATCCATGGGCGATTCACCCTGAAACGGGCAATAAAGGCGCGCATGTTGTCTTTGTTGAAAAGAAAATGCCTCCTTCCAAAAAATAATCATATTCTTTATTTTGGAATTTTTAAAAGCGCTCTTAATCTTAAGGGCGTTTTTGGTTTTGCTTCTTGTTAATCCTCATTGGCTATGGCAATTTGTATATATTCAAATATAGATTTCATTTTAAGGATTTTTTTATGCAGCGTAGCTTTTTGTTATTGGCAATACTTTGTTTCCCTTTGGTTTCATGTGTTGAGCAGACATTACAAAGGACAGTCGATAATTTAACGCCCAATGTTTCCGCATTTAACCCCACGACGACAGAAATGCATGGCATCGTTTTAACTGTTAATGCCTGCGCCTTAAGTGATCGCACCATTTCATGTAACCTCACGGCAACAAGCAAATACCAAGACCGCAAACTCGCGCTTCTTGGTGGAAACTATGTAAAGCTTCAAGATGATACGGGTGTATCTTACCCAACGTTTATAGCCTTTGGTCCTGATGCGAAGGATAAAAGCCAACGCGTTGCTACCTTGATTGCTGATACACCATATAATGTCTCTCTTGTTGCTGAAAACATATCAACACAGGCGACAAAAGTTCGCGCTATTCATATTGAACGAATGGATGTTACGGGAACAGGAAAATTCGGATATATAAAAACCAGTTTTGCAAACCCACCTATGCGACAAATATCACAAAGCGGCGTTACTCCAGCCCCCACGCAATCAGCATCAAGTCAGGCAAGCTATACCGCCGCGCCTTCGAAATCCCAGGCATTGATGGATACCGCCTATTACTTTATGCAATTAGAGCCAATCAATGAGAGTATTCCAATAGAGCCAATTTGGAAGAACGGCGTTTATGTTTACCTTAATCCAAATGGAACATTGGGGCATAACTGGTCAAAACCAGGAACATACGCTTATGTCCCTGGACAGGTTTGGAATAAATCCCACAACAGTTTACAAATCCTGTTTGGAACTGAGCTATCATATACGTTTGATCTTTCAGAGAATAAAGCGCCGCTTGTAACCTATTTAGATCAGGGCGGTGCATATAAAATGACCCTTACCCCGAAACGTAATAATGAAAAGTAGAGCAATGAACACTAGCCACATTATTTTATTAATTTTATTTTTTTCTATGTTTGCACCTCAAAATGCAATGGCAGAACCGGAGCCAGAGCGCAATTATTCCGATGTTGGAATATGCGCAGATTTACACGAAATAAAACACAAGGCCAACGATGGGTTTTCAGATATGCGTGGAGAGCTTGTTGATGAAGGGTTGAGCCCTTATGATTCGCCGCGTTCAGGGTTTACAAAAAAACGCTATGCCACCACGGAAATTCTTGAAAGCGCCGATTCTTGTGAGATATGGGTTCCCGATAACCCGGAATCATATAATGGGACGCGCTATACTTGTCATTGGGATGCAAGTTTTGCCACGCAGCGTAAAGAACGGTTCAACAACCTTATGGATATTTTTGAGACATGCTTTAACTATGGTGAATTTTCGTGTGCCAATGTTTATGGTGATCGCGATATTTGCTTTGTGAAGAATACACAAAAAGGGGATACAATGATTGAGTGGGGCGAGGGAATTTCAAAAGACACAAACGATATGCCGAAATATTTCAGCTATTTAAGCATTTATTCCAAAACAGGCTCTAAATAGAGTCATCACTCTCAAATGTTTTTCTTTCTGTTTCTTGATAATCATCGGGATTTAACTTTCCCTTATGCTCAAAAACGGTGCAATTACGCCCTGTGTTCTTTGCCTCGTATAAGCATTTATCCGCACGTTCTAATAACGCGGGAATAGAATGCCCACCATTATTAATAATCGCGGCGCCAATAGATGTGGTGACATTTAAGCTTCCATCTGGCGCAGAACATGAAATAGGTTCATCGGAAATAGAGCGCCTTAGACGTTCAGCCACCATATAGGCGCGCTCTGGTGAAACATCAGGCAGAATAGCCACGAATTCCTCTCCGCCAAGGCGAGCGACAAGATCAAAACTTCGTAAGTTATCTTTTATACGATCTGCAAAGACCTTGAGCACTTCATCGCCCACTTTATGACCGTATGTATCATTTACATTTTTGAAATGGTCAATATCCATCATAATAACGCCGAGTGCTTTATGGCTTTGCGCGTTGCTTTCGATAAGCTTCTCCATATGAACCTCAAGATAACGGCGATTATAAAGCCCCGTCAAACTATCGGTTAGCGCCATAGATAAGCTTATTTCATATGTGGAGCGCAAACGCTCTTGAAATCTTTTACGGCGAATTTGCGTACGAACCCGCGCCAAAAGCTCGCTTTTTTCAATCGGGCGAAGAACGTAATCATGGGCGCCCATCTCAAGGCCATGGGCAACGCGCGGCATATCATCATCATGGGCAATCATAACGATTGGCACAGACCTTGATCGTTCATTTGAACGTAAATGTGAACATAGTCGTAGACCATCCTCACCTTCAAGCCCAAGGCTCACCATCAATACATCGAAGTCTTGTTGAGATATCATCTCCATTGCACGCATTCCATTTTCGGCATGCATCACGATGTTCAAATCAGAGGTTAGTGCTTCTATAATTTTATTTTTTTCGTAATCACGGTCTTCGACAAGTAAAACACGTGCGCCTTGCACAGGTTCGTTCATTAAACTCATTTTCTCGCTGACAACGCCGAGCTGGGTGGCGGTGTTCTCACGAACCTTCCATTCATCAAGCGCCATTTTCAAACGCGCAAGAGAGCGCACGCGTGCCATCAGAGCGATATCATTAATGGGCTTGCTCAGGAAATCATCCGCGCCAGCTTCTAACCCACGAATTTTATCTTCAACATCGGTCAGGGCCGTAACCATAACAACGGGAATATGCGCTGTATCAGGATTATTTTTAATACGCGCGCAAACCTCAAAGCCGTCCATTCCGGGCATCATAATATCCAATAAGACAATGTCAGGCTTATCACTTTCAATTTTCTCAAGCGCTTCGACGCCACTGGTCGCGGTAATGACGTCGTAATATTCACAGGCGAGCTTTGCCTCCAGTAATTTTACGTTCGGCAGAATATCATCAACAACAAGGACGCGTGCAGACATTAAACTGCTCCCTCTTTTTGTTCATCACTTTGATCCGGTGTGCCGTCCAAATGTTTTCGTACAGTCTCTATAAAACGGGAAACAGAGATGGGTTTGGATACATAATCTTCACAGCCACCCTCACGGATTTTCTGCTCATCGCCCTTCATCGCAAAGGCTGTCACTGCGATTACAGGGATATGCGCCAGCTCTATATCGGCCTTTAACTGCTTTGTAATATCCAGCCCTGAAATCTCTGGAAGCTGTATGTCCATAATAATTAAATCAGGTTTATGCTCGCGCGCCATTTCAACGGCAAGCTTACCCTCACGCGTCTGCACCGTTCCGATGCCATTTGCTTCAAGCAAATCACGAAACAATTTCATGTTCAGTTCATTGTCTTCAACGATAAGAACTTTTTTATTCATCTTTATTTCTAACGATTTTCGAGTGGACGTTATTTGACATTGCGTCATCATACCCAAGATGCGTTGCCAAAAGGTTAAAAAATTGACCTGTTTTAAACATATTACAATTCTTTCTTATCTTTCATGATGCTTCCCGTATCACATGCATCATCCAAAGGCTCTATCGCCACCAATTTTTGTACGACTGAGAATTCATCATAATCTATTGTAATCCTACTAATCACACCATTTTCATGAAAAACCAATGACATTTCATAATCAGATGTTACTGCATATTTATTGAGTGGGAAAAAGGCCAAACGGATATTCCAACTTTTTGCGGCCACCAAATCCTTATCAATGTCTTTGGCGTGTTCTTCGGGAATGGTATATGCGGCTTCTTTACCGATAAAGCTATTTACATCCACGGGGCCATCTTCATCGCTCCCATCAAATAAAGTGGCCTTATAAAATTTCTTCCCAGCTTTTATTTCGTCAAGAACACCTAATGTGTGCGCCATAGGAAATAAGGTGCCCTGCGGCAGGCTAAACTCTTTGCTTTCAGGTTTATTGTAGGTTGCCACACCGCCGTTTCTTACAATGTCACCCTCTACTCCACCACGAATTTCATCCAGTACAGTTTCACCAGCCTTGCGCGTTGATGTAAAGTTAAATCTTTTGCCATCAAAGGATTCGTAATTTGAGAAATCACTCGTAATACGTACGGGCGGCGTTTCAATATATTCATATGTCATATCAAATTGATGATTAGATATCCATGCATCGCAAGATGGTTTCCATTCATACATCATTTTCCCGTGAATATTGGATACTTTGGCACTGCTTTTCTTAGATTTCAAACGAATTTCATATAGTGCCTTATGAGGAATAAACCCCACCTGACGGGCGCGATCTAAGGTCGCACTGGCGGACGCGCTTAAAGTAACGGATACAAACAGACTTATTACGCCACATAAAACAACTTTCTTTAATTTATTGGCAATAATCATAAATCCCGCACTATTTTTTTGACTGAATGACACGTCTATATACTATCTCAAAGTTACCTTGGCTTAAAGGCCTTATAGAAGCAGAAATTTTCTATAAGGAAATTTTTTCCTTATAGTTTGTACAATTTTGCCTATATTAGGGCAGATTCATCATACTATGACACCTTCATATTTCTTTTTAAAACCAAACTAACACACTGTTTTAAAATAGTTATTTCACCACATTCCATAACTGGCATCATCTTCGCATAGCTCTTAATCAGGAAGTCACTGAGTTAGAAAGGGTAGAAAGATGTCAACGGATACATTACAAAACAGATTTACAACCAACGGAAAATCCAATGCAAGTGTCATTGCGAATTCCCGCGACTTTTTTAATTTCCTTAAGAAAAGCGAAAAGCCAAAACATGATAGTGGCACGTATGATTTATTAAAATCCGCCTACACAATGCTTGAAAAAGCAGAAAAAGATTTGATCGCAAAGACCGCGCGCATCAAAAACCTTGAAGAGCTCCTTACCACTGATGAGCTTACGAGCCTGACAAATCGTCGTGGCTTTTACAAACATTTTGTTCGTGAGCTTGAGCGCACAAACAGAGGCGAGAATGAGGGCGGTCTGATCATTATGATTGACCTTGATCACTTCAAAGCCGTTAATGATACTTTCGGGCATCTTGCTGGTGATAAGGCATTAAAAATAGTCGGACAATTTTTAAAAGATTTCATGCGATCCTATGATATTGCTGCGCGCCTTGGCGGAGATGAGTTTATTGTTCTTATGCCGAATACAAATAGTACCAAAGCGATGGAACGAGCCAAATTATTAGAACAAAGCCTTAACGCTATTTCCTTTTCCTTTAACGGCGCAAAAATTAATATTCATGGCTCTATCGGTATCAGAGAATACGCAGAAGGCGATAGCATTGAAACCATCATCGGAGACGCCGATCAAGGTATGTATGAGAAAAAAGAGGCGCGTAAATTGAATTCTTAAAGGCTACCCCAATACCTGCCTGCTCCCCCCCCCTAACCCACTAAGGCAGGTATAAACCCAGAGTTCGGGCGCATGGATTAACCCACATGCGTCCGAACTACCGTTTAGGATTTTGACATCACGTGAAAACTTATTTACACTCCCCGCAAAAGATAAAGGTGACTTATGGGATATGCTTTAAAGCGCGACCAGACTGAATTTCATTCTCCGCAAATAAGGGCATTGAGGGAGCTTGAAAAATTTCTAGAATCACCGCATTCAATCGGTATTGATAGCCTGAAAGAATCATTACGCAACACAGTGCAATTGATGTTAGAGCTTAAGGGATATTCCACAGGATATGACCTTTCACATCTTGTTATTGGTGAACATGCCTCTCTGACCATGGATGGTCTTTCAAAGGAGGATATGCGAAAAAAGCGTCTTAAAAAACAATTCTGGGATGATTTCATGGCGCTACAGAAAGACCTTAACCTTTGTTTCCAGCCATTATTTGAAGAGGTTCATGTTTTCATCACCAATATCGCGGAAAGCATTGAGGCCAAGCTGGATCATATTGACGCACAAATTGAGAGCTTTTCAGAAAGCGAAGAACATGCTGAAACCCTTAAAGAGCACAGCAAAAAACGTCAGAAACTCGTTAAATTTCAAGAGCATATCACAGACCATAAAGAAGAATTAAAAGACGTAGAGACAACAGAAGAGCTGGTAGAAATCAAAAAAAATCTAAGCCTTGATTTAGAGAATTTTAACAAGCATGTTCCGTTAAAAGCAAAACATGAGCCGATCTCAGATATTCTAAAAGGCGCTCATAAGGCCGCACAACATTACGCACAGAAAAGAGCCGAGCAAAAAGAACAGCGCGAGGCCTTTAATCAGGCTAAAATTCCTGATGACCCATTTTATGATTTCATGAATGATCATGAGTTCGCCTATCGTTATTCCCAATCATTTCAAAAGCATCAATATCACACCCACTCTGCCAATGACGCGAATCTTGATGAAAGTGGTTCATCTGATGAGGGCGGCGATGATACGTCAGGATCTGGCGATCAAAACCAAGATGTTGACCCACCCGTTCCACAGGCTGCATAGACTTTAATGAGCACAGGGCTTCTCGCATTACTGGATGATATTGCCGCGATTGCAAAGGTGACGGCGGCGTCTTTGGATGATGTTGCGGCGCAGGCAAGTGCCGCAGGCAGCAGGGCAGCAGGGGTCTTGATTGATGATGCGGCCGTTACGCCGAAATATGTTGTTGGCCTATCGCCAAAGCGCGAGCTTCCTATTATTTGGAATATCGCCAAAGGCTCAATTAAGAATAAGCTTCTGTTCCTTATTCCTGCCGCTTTATTACTTGGGGCGCTTGCGCCTTGGGCTATTACGCCTATTCTTGCGCTTGGCGGGCTGTATTTATGCTTTGAAGGGTTCGAAAAGCTTCATGAAGCCGCTCATAAATTCTTACATAAAAAAAAGCCCATAGACCACATTGTCGTTCAAAAAGAAATTGAAGTCATTACACCAGAACAGCTTGAAAAAAAGCGCACGAATAGCGCAATACGTACTGATTTTATCCTATCTGCAGAAATTATCGCGCTGTCTTATGCGATTGTTGTAAATGATACTTTCTTTGTTCAACTCGCCGTACTTTTGATTATTGCGTTTGGGGTCACGATAAGTGTTTATGGCGCGGTTGCCCTGATTGTGAAGGCCGATGATGTTGGCGCGCATCTGGCGCAACACGGGGAGTATGAGGCCACCCGAACGTTTGGGAATTGGGTCATTCATGCGATGCCCAGTTTTCTGAAAATATTGGGAACGGTCGGCACGGCCGCAATGCTCTGGGTTGGCGGCGGTATTATTATTCACTCCGTTCCGTTCCTACATCACGAAATGGAACATTTAACGCATACCCTACACCTTGGTGGCTTTATAAAATGGTGCTTTGAGGCCTCATTAAGCGCGGTTTTCGGGATTATTATCGGCGGGATTGTTGAGAAGGGTTATAAGGTGGTGAAACGGTTTCTTCCTCAGAACATTTTCCCCTCATAATGAATTATCTACCTTCCAAGTTTTCACCTATTTTAGCATGTATCTTGGGTTCCCAATCTGTAGCGGTAACATTCATCCCTACAGCACGTTTTGAAGCCACTTCAATCTGCGTTGAATTTTCATTCACAGTATTGAGGTACACACCAACTCTCTCTCCCCAACTAAATGCAGAGACGCCGTAGGATGCCAAAATCGTTCCTGTTTCTTTACTTGTTTCGACAACTTTACCGCCTGTATCCTGAATTGCGGCCGTCGATGCTGTCCATGCCGTGTCAAACCCTACATTATAGGTCTTCGTTAAACCCAAGCCCTTCTCATCTTTAGCAGCATCAACAGATGCACATGCATTCAGGGCAAAGGGAACACACATAATAAGTAATAATTTTGATTTCATAGTTTTAGCCTCTTTTATAAAAAATCTAAGCCGCGTCAGATTCGATTTTCTTTGGCAAATCCACTTTCAGGTGGAGGGCTTTAAGTTGTTCTTCATCCACCATGCTTGGCGCTTGCATCATTTGGTCTTCGTATTGACCGTTCATGACGAAGGCGTAAACCTCACGCAAGTTTGGCTCATCCGCGAGGAGCATGATGATACGGTCAACACCAAAAGCCAAGCCACCATGTGGCGGCGCGCCATAGCGCATAGCATTTAGCATGCCACCAAATTCTGCCTCTAACACGTCTTTGCCATATCCCGCGAGGCCAAAAGCCTTTTCCATGATTTCGGGGCGGTGGTTACGAATTGCACCGGATGCAAGCTCATAGCCATTACACACACAGTCATATTGCCATGCATAAATATCGGTTGGCTCTTTCTTCTCCAGATCATCCATTCCGCCTTGTGGCATTGAGAACGGGTTATGAGAGAAGTCAATTTTCTGCGCTTTTTCGTCGAATTCATACATTGGGAAATCAACAATCCATGCGAATTTGTAAACGCCTTGTTCGCGGTTGCCCATGGAATCACAAATCGCATCACGCGCAGCACCTGCGAATTTCGCGGCGGGAAGCTCTTGATTACAGATGAAGAAAATTGCATCACCGTCCTCACATCCTGAGATTTCCTTGATTGCCTCTTGCGCGGCGGCGGGGATGAATTTCGCGATTGGCCCCTTGCCTTCACCATCGGCGAATAACACATAGCCTAAGCCTGGTGCACCTTCACCTTGCGCCCAAGAGTTGAGTTTATCAAAGAAACTACGCGGTTGATCGGCGACCTTTGGGGCGCGGATTGCGCGGACAACGCCGCCCTTCGCGATGACGCCTTTAAACGCCTTGAATGCCACATCATCGCGGGCAAAGACTTCGGTGACGTCACAAATTTCGAGCGGGTTGCGTAGGTCGGGTTTGTCGCTTCCGTATTTGAGCATTGCGTCCTTATACGGAATATCATCACACCAGATCACTTTGCGCTCTTCACCTGTGAAGCTTGAGAATTTCTCGAAAATTCCTGCGATAACGGGTTGGATTGTGTCGAAAACCTCCTGTTGAGTGACAAAGCTCATCTCTACATCGAGTTGGTAAAATTCGGCTAAACGATCTGCGCGGCCATCTTCATCGCGGAAACATGGTGCGATTTGGAAATAGCGGTCAAAGCCAGACATCATCAACATTTGTTTAAATTGCTGCGGCGCTTGGGGGAGTGCGTAGAATTTCCCAGGGTGCAAACGGCTCGGCACAAGATAATCGCGCGCACCTTCGGGGGAGCTTGCGGTTAGAATAGGCGTTTGGAACTCCTGAAAGCCTTGCCCGCGCATATTGTCGCGCATTGTCGCGATGACATCATTACGCAGACGTATTTTCTTTTGCATGTTCTGGCGGCGTAAATCAAGGTAGCGATATCTTAGGCGAATATCCTCACCCGCGCCGTCATCTTCGTAAACCTGAAACGGGATAACATCGGCGGCGGATTGAAGCTCGGCCTCTTGGATTTCAATCTCAATTTCGCCCGTTTCCATTTTCGTATTTATGGTTTCGGCTGTGCGCTCTTTGACCACGCCTGTGATCGTCACAACGCTTTCAACGCGCCATTTTTCGGCAACAGCCAAAAGGGGTGAACCCTCCTCGACCACGCATTGTGTCAGGCCATAAGTATCACGCAAAATCACGAATAACACGCCGCCCAAGTCATAAACACGATTGATCCAGCCAGAGAGTTTTACCGTCTCTCCGACATTGGTTTTACGAAGTTCGTTACATTTATGCGTTCTATAGGCGTGCATGTGCTCTTATTCCTGTACTTAAATTTACGTTCAAGCCTTGTTTTATACCGCATTATGGGCATAAAGCAACTTTGTTTTGATGAAATACGGGCATGTGAAGCAGTATTTACAAACGGGCATGCGCATTGCATTATGATTTCCATGTGTGTCTTTATAGGTTTAAAAATATGTCCATAAAATACCGCCCCGAAATTGATGGTTTGCGCGCGATTGCGGTTATTGCGGTGATTCTTTACCACGCGAAAATCTTGATTATGGGCGCGCCAATATTGTCAGGCGGGTTTATCGGCGTTGATATCTTTTTCGTGATTTCGGGTTATTTAATCTCATCAATCATCTTGCGAGAAATGAATGATGGCAATTTTCGCTTTGCACGGTTTTATGAGCGTCGCGCGCGGCGTATTCTCCCTGCTCTGCTTACGGTGATGCTTATCAGCCTGCCATTTGCCTGGCATTATATCATGCCCAAGGGGCTGAGTGAGTATGCGGGGGCATCGCTTTCGGCGCTTGGCTTTGGGTCAAATATCTGGTTCTGGTTGGAGGATAGCTATACGGCTGAATCCAGCCTTCTTAAGCCGATGCTCCATACTTGGACGCTCGCGGTGGAGGAGCAGTTTTACATTATCTTCCCCATTATTGTGATGGGGTTCATGGCCTTGGCAAAGCGCTATATCCTTGGCTTATTCCTTATCGGGTTTTTTATATCATTAGAAGCCGCCGAGCTTGCCAGCGCGCCCTATCCCGATGCGACGTTTTACCTTTTGCATACCCGGTTTTGGGAGCTTTTGGCGGGGGCTATATTGGCGAAAATCGAAATGGAGCGCAGCCGCGATAGCCATGAGGTTTTACATGCGGTGATGCCCGCATTTGGATTATTCCTAATTGCTCATGCATTGCTTTCCTTCGAGGATACGATGCGCCACCCCTCCTTTATGACCGCCGCGCCTGTGGTTGGTACGATGATGATTATCTGGTTTGCACGGAAAGGGGAGTTGGTCACGGATATATTATCCTCTCGCGTGTTTGTTGGGGTTGGCCTGATATCATACAGCCTTTATCTGTGGCATTATCCCGTCTTCGCCTTTGCGCGGATTGATATGGGCGCGTTGTCATTTATGGTGCAAATGGCGTGTATTGCGCTTACCTTTATTCTTGCTGTGATCAGTTATTATATAATTGAACGCCCGATGCGTTATAAAATGCCGCTCAATATTTTCCTGCCCATAATTATTGTTGCGGTGGGTATTATTGCGACGGTCAATATTTATTTCATCAAAACTGATGGCGCGAAGTTCCGTATGGATGCGTATGAGGGCGTTTTTGGCGGCGATATGTATGGCGATTGGAAAGAGTGTTTCACGCCGGAACGCAAATTGGGTGAGCATTGCAAATACCCGCGTGAGGGCGCGAAAGGCACGATTATTGGTGTCGGGGATAGCTTTCTCGCCGTTCTTGGCCCCGACATACGCAAGATGGCGGAAAAGCTTAATATGAATTATGAGCAATTCCCGCGATGTGTTCTGATCAAAGACACGGAAATCCTTAACGAAGACAATACGATTGAGCCAAATACGTGCATGCATGAACAAATGGCGGCTTTGAAGAATTACGAGAATGCCATTGTTATCAAATCAACGCGCATGACGCTGCGGGTTGAAGGAACAAACAGACCAAGCACTGTGAAAAAGACAATTGAAACTTCGCCGATTTACTTGATAACGCAAGATAAAGAGCGGGACACAACGATTGAGCAAGCCATTAGCGCGATCAATGAGGATATTCTGGCGATGGGGCATAGTCTCATTCAAATTTATCCCGTGCCAGAGCCTGGATTTTTGGCAGATTACAGACTAAAAAAACTGCTTGAGGGGCATGAATTTGATTTCAAAAACCGCCTGCACGCGGTTGCGCAAGGCAAAGATATGACCTTTTCTTTTTCTGATTATAGGTATTGGCACGCCCGCGTTATTAGCGCTTATGATGCGGTGGCGGGGGAGCACTATTTCAAAATTATACCGCATGATATTTTCTGTGATGCGGAGGCGGATATTTGTAATACGGTGATGGATGACCATGTTTTATACCGTGATACAAACCACGTCTCGGCCTATGGCGCGGCGTTGATTATGGATCAAGTTGAGGCCGCGATCACTGCACAATAATGGGGACAGATAATTATTTCTTTTTAGTGCGCCTTGCTTTTTTCTCGATAATTTTTACAGATTGCGCCAAATCAAAACCAATACGACGTGGCTTTTGCTTTTTGTTCATTTTTTTAACGGCAACTAAAAGCACAGAAAGCTGTGATACGTGTTGAATTAATTGCATTTTTTCACCCTTTTTATTAAGACCGTAAAAGCAAATAATGTCAGGTTCGTAATATCCAATGCTTGTGATATGGAATTGTAGGTTTGAGCCAAAGGATACCATTCTTCCGCCAACTTCATGATTATCATCCAAGCTTTCTTCGAATGACATGATATAATGACTTAGACGTTCAAAGGTTGATTGCGCAGTTGTCTTTTCAGGCACGCACCCATTGTCCGTAATGGGCGTTAATGCCTTTTGTTGAACCTGCACGATTTCATCCTCGGCCGCTTTAGGCTTTGGCATTTTTGATGGCTTTTTGGTCTTCGCCTTTGGTTTTGTTTTTTGGGGATCTTTGGTCATTTTCTACTCCCACTCAATCGTGCCGGGTGGTTTGGATGTAATATCATACACCACGCGGTTGATGCCGTGGACTTCGTTGATGATGCGGGTGGAGACTTTGCCGAGGAATTCATGCTCGAACGGGTAGTAATCCGCCGTCATGCCATCGGTAGATGTCACAGCGCGGAGCGCGCAGACAAAATCATAAGTGCGGGCATCACCCATCACGCCCACGGTTTTTACGGGGAGTAAGACAGCGAAGGCTTGCCAGATTTCATCGTATAAACCTGCCTCACGGATAGCATCCAGATAGACGGTATCGGCCTTACGCAGAATCTCAATCTTCTCCATTGTGATTTCACCAGGGATACGGATGGCGAGGCCGGGGCCTGGGAATGGGTGGCGTTTGATGAAATCTTCGGGCATGCCTAGCTCTCGCCCTAGTGCGCGCACTTCGTCCTTAAACAATTCACGCATGGGTTCAACCAACCCCATTTCCATGTCATCGGGCAAACCGCCGACATTATGATGGGATTTAATCGTCACACTTGGCCCACCAGTGAAACTTACGCTTTCGATGACGTCGGGATAGAGCGTACCTTGAGCAAGGAATTTCGCGCCGCCCACGCGCTTGGCGCAGTTATCAAACACGTCAATGAACATGCCACCGATGAGCTTGCGCTTAATTTCTGGATCGGAAATCCCCTCTAGCCCGCCGAGGAATTTATCGCTCGCATCTTCATGGATAAGCGGGATGTTGTAATGATTGCGGAATAAATCAACCACTTGCTCGGACTCGCCCGCGCGCATTAATCCCGTATCGACATAAATACAGGTCAATTGATCACCGATGGCCTCATGGATAAGCACCGCCGTCACAGAAGAATCCACGCCGCCAGACAGGCCGCAAATAACCTTTGCATCGCCGACTTGTTCACGGATTTGTGCGATTTTTTCTTCGCGGAAGGCGGCCATGGTCCAATCGCCCTTACAGCCACAGACATTATGGGTGAAGTTCTTGAGCAGATCACGCCCATGCGGGGTGTGCACCACTTCGGGGTGGAATTGAACACCGTAAAAACGACGCTCTGTATCTGCGACAAACGCATATGGCGCACCATCTGATTTTGCAACAACGCGGAATCCATCGGGCAGTTCAGCAACGTGATCGCCATGGCTCATCCAGACTTGTTCATTTGCACCTTTTTTCCAAACACCATCGAGGATTTTAGACTCATCAACCACATCAACAAAGGCGCGACCAAATTCGCGGGATTGCTCTGCCTCGACCTTACCGCCGAGTTGTTTCACCATGGTTTGTTGGCCATAGCATATGCCAAAGACAGGCACGCCCATTTCAAATACGATATCGGGCGCGGCGGGCGCGTCATCGTCCAACACGCTGCATGGCCCCCCTGCGAGGATAATCCCCTTTGGGTTATACGCCTTAATCTTCTCATCGCTCGCTTGGTTAAACGGCCAGATTTCGCAATAGACACCGCTTTCACGCAAACGCCTTGCGATGAGCTGTGTTACCTGAGAGCCGAAATCCAAAATAAGGATGTGGTCGTGATTAATCTCTTGCGCTGTCATAATATATGCATTCCCGATGTTTAAATATAGGCTTTACATTTAACGCCCTATATTGCGGATGTCTATGGTTTGATTGGGTAAATTACAATGTTTAACGTAAAAAATTGACGCTTATAGGAATTTAGATTATGTTTGTAAAAAAATAACAATAATATCGAGGGTGACATGGCAGGTCATAAGCCAAAATATATGCAAAGCGTTCTTGTTGTATTGGGAATGGGGGATGAGCCGTCATCTGCATCGCCGTATGCCAATGTGAGTGAAGAGGATATTAAAGCCTCTCGCAATTACGACAAGACCAATACAGGTGTCATTGATAGTTCTTTTGAAAAACGTCAAGCAGATAAAGTTCTGTTCGGCGCTATTTCACAAGTATCGCAACTGTTCGAAAATATGCCGAATTTACAGAAATCCTTTTCAGAGCGCCAGAGAACTGCAAAAGACTCTTTAGCAAACGATCTTAATGATCTTTCCGCAAAACTTGCGGATGCGAACACACCAACTCTTTATGTCAGCAAAGCAGAAGATTTGGACACACTATCGAATATGCACCACGATGCAGATGGCAAGGGTTTTCAATTTGAGGTCTTGGTTGCGGGTGCTTACGCAGGGCAGCAAGTGCGCGACCTTACCAACTCATTGATTGAGAACGGAATAAGCGCGCGCGTTGTGTCCGATATGATTATCGACGAAATTCCATCGCGGGACGAAGAAGGCCCAGGACATCATGAAGCAAATGCCCTGTCATTCATCACAAATGATCATGTTGATCGCCTGCTTGCGAAAGAATTAGATGAAGAGCAAATGAAACTGGCTTCCACGTTTATTCACGACTACAATGCAAGAGACGATGTAAAGTATAAGAGCGGCCCTGGTGATGATGGCTGGTATGAAAAACGTGATATCATTGATACGATAGAATCTATCGAAGACCGCGCACGAAAAGGCGTTTGCGTTTTCTCTGACGATCTTTTAAATGAAATTTCACGCCGCCCAAAGCCGACTGCTGAAATCATTTCCCTGCACAATAATAATACAGCAACATTTGATTGATATTTACGGTTTACATTTCATGCGCTTCTTCGCATGATACGCAAAATAATTAATTAAGGTGTATTAGACGTGAGCAAGCCAACTTATTCTTTTGAATTTTTCCCCCCAAAAACTGATAAATCAACCGAATCTTTTTTGGGTGAAGTGGATATATTAAAAGGACTTGATCCGAAATTTATGACGGTGACATATGGCGCGGGCGGTTCAACACGCGATAAAACGCTGGAAATCATTAAACATGTTATCGAACGCACAAAAATACCAACAGCCTCGCATCTGACCTATATCAATCACCCGCGTAGAGATATGTATACGCTTGCGGATATGTTATGGGAGAATGGTGTTCGTCATATTGTGGCACTGCGCGGGGACATGCCAAAAGATTTGAGCTGGCCGCTTGATCCTGATGAAGAATATTTTCAATATACCTCACATTTCGTTGCGGCGCTCAAGGCACGTCAGGATTTTGAAATCTCCGTTGGCGCCTATCCCGAAAAGCACCCAGATGCGGATTCCTTGGAAAAAGATGTAGAAGCCCTTATGAAGAAGGTTGATGCGGGGGCAAACCGCGCGATTACACAATTCTTTTTTGATAATAATGTTTATTATGATTTTCTTGAAGCCTGCGAAAAAGCGAAGATCAAAGCTCCTATCGTTCCGGGCATCCTTCCTATTCACGACTTTACATCTATGTGTCGATTTGCAGCGCGCTGTCAGGCGAGCGTTCCACAATGGGTGCATGAAAAATTTGCCGGGTTAGAAGATAAGCCGGAAGATGCACATAAGGTGGCGTTGGATATGTTGGTGACACAATCTCAGGATTTGGTTCAAAACGGCGTTGAGCATTTGCATTATTACACCCTCAATAAATCAGACATAACGAAACAGGCGGTTGAAGCCATTTCTTAGTGCTTCTCGTTTAAGTTTGACAACTCATTTTAAGTTGTGCTATCTCGCATTAACTCAATCGATCACAACCAAAAGGGAGATCGAGTATGAATGAGATATCAGATCAAGTTGATGACCTTCTTAAACGCGATTTAGACAGAGATGAGCTATGCTTGAAACTCTGGTTAACCATATGCCATTCCGATCAAGACCAAAACATCGTTGAAAGCCAAACGGTTAACCGAATTCTTGCTCTTTATGAGCAGGAACAAAGCGCAGCAGCAGCGCGCCATACAGGTGATATCAGCAACCGATTTCCTGATACAAGAATGCAAGCGGCTCATATCTTGGGCGGGTTTATTGCCAATACCGATATATCAGAAGATATTCGCAGAACAGCCACGGTGACATTGGGCAGTATTGCAAACCGCCTCAATCAAGACCTGACAACCTATGAATCCCAAATAGATGAGAACCCAAACGTTCGTGACATTCTTTCAATTTTTGCAATGCTCAAAAATGGCGTTTACCCACAAGTATCAAGCTGTATTGAGCCTATTGCAATGAAAACAAAAAGCCCTCAAATCACATATGAAAGCCTAAAGCTTTTATTACAGACAAATGATGATTATTCGGCAGATATTCTTGATAAAGTGCTTGATCACAAGCAGGATTATGACACACAAAAAATTGAGGCGATTGCCAATGCCGTGTCACATGTCGAAGATATGTCACCAAGGGCTTTACAAATTGTTACGGATTATTTTAACACCGCCCTTCCTAAAGAAATTCACAAGCTTGAAAAAAGTATTCAAAAGTTTCAGGGCCTTGGGAAAATGGCTTCTGCATTTTCAACAGTTGGAGCTATCACACGAGATGATGCGGCATCTGTTATCAGAACTGGCCGCAAAGCCATGCAAAACATTCAAGAGCTATCATCAAAATCTGATATTTTTGATACATCGCATGTAGCGGAAGACGATGCACCAAAACAATAAACTTCGCCCCCTCCCACTCCTCCAAACCCTTTATACCCCTTGATTTTCGGATATTTTGAATATTCCTGTATCATCGGACATAATTTCGCCGTTTTTGCTTGATCTTTACCCTTAACCCCTCTATCCAAAATAGGTAAGCGAATTAAAATCACTATAAAAAACCTAATGGAGGGTATTCATGGTTCAAGCAACGAATTTAGGATTTCCGCGTATCGGCGATATGCGTCAACTCAAAAAGGCTGTCGAAGCCTATTGGAAGGGCAATAGCTCACAAGAAGAGCTATTAAAGACTGGCGCTGATTTACGCGCTGCGAATTGGAAACTCCAAAAAGATGCTGGTCTTGACCAAGTTCCTTCGAATGACTTTTCATTCTATGATCAAGTTTTGGATATGATCTGCACACTTGGCCTTGTTCCATCACGTTATAAATGGGACGGTCAGAGCATTGATCTGGAAACATATTTTGCGATGGCGCGTGGTCGTCAGCAAGGTGGTGTGGATGTAACCGCGATGGAAATGTCAAAGTGGTTTGACACAAATTATCACTATATTGTTCCTGAATTTGAAGATGGTATGGAGCCAAAACTTTCAAGTACAAAAGTGTTTGACCAATATCAAGAAGCCAAGGATCAAGGCATTGAAACACGCCCTGTTCTTGTTGGTCCATTGACATTTGTACAAATCGGTAAGGCGCAATCTGATGATTTTGATCCTGCGGCATTTACTGCGAAGCTTCTTCCTGTTTACAAGGAAATCCTTGAGAAATTGGCGGCACAAGGTGCAACGTCAGTTCAAATTGATGAACCTGCATTTGTAACAGATGTTTGTGACGGCTTCAGAAACGGCGCTCAAGCTGTTTATACAGAGCTTGCAAAAGCGGGCGTTAAAATCATCGTAACATCTTACTTTGATACATTGCGTGATAACGCCGATGCGTTCTACGCCCTGCCCGTTGACGCGCTTCACATTGATTTGTGTCGTGGCCCGAACCAAGCCAATACTGCCGCGAATAACGCAGAACAAGCATTGGATGAGGCTTTGGCGAAAATCGGTGATAAAACACTATCTATCGGCGTGGTTGATGGCCGTAACATATGGAAAAACGACCTTGCGAAGTCTTTGACTTTGGTTGAAAAGGCCGTTGCGAAATTGGGTTCTGACAAGGTATTTGTGGCGGCGTCTTCATCATTGCTGCACACGCCTGTTGATTTAGACAGTGAGACCGCCTTGGATGAGAAAATCAAAAGCTGGATGGCGTATGCAACTCAAAAAGTGTCCGAGATTGCTTTAATTGCAAAAGGTGCGAATGAAGGCCGCGCGGCTATTGCTTCTGAAATTGCGGCGAGTGACGCGGTTCAGGAAGATCGCCGTACATCAAAGCGTATTCATGATGACGCAGTGAAATCACGTATTGCGAATATTACGCCTGAGATTACAAATCGTAAATCTCCGTTCGCGACGCGTCAAAAGGTGCAGCATGCTGCGCTTGATTTGCCGTTATATCCAACAACAACAATCGGATCATTCCCACAAACGCCTGAAATTCGTAAGGCACGTGCGGACTTCAAAAAAGGTAATATTGACGAAGCGACATATAAGGCCGCGATGGAAAAGGAAATCGACCTTGTTGTTGATTACCAACATAAAGCCGATATTGATGTTCTTGTTCATGGTGAGCCAGAGCGTAATGACATGGTTGAGTATTTTGGTGAGCAACTCGCAGGTTTTGCGTTCTCTAAATTCGGTTGGGTACAATCTTACGGTTCACGTTGTGTGAAACCGCCGATTATCTTCGGTGATGTTTCGCGCCCTAATCCGATGACTGTTGAATGGTCAAAATACGCGCAAAGCCAAACTGATAAGATTATGAAGGGGATGCTTACAGGCCCGATTACAATTCTTCAGTGGTCTTTCGTTCGTGATGACCAACCACGCAGCGTCACTTCAAAGCAAATCGCGTTTGCGATCCGTGATGAAGTTGCCGATCTTGAAAATGCGGGCATCAAGATGATTCAAATTGATGAGGCGGCGTTCCGTGAAGGCCTTCCCCTTCGTAAAAATGACTGGAAAGCCTATCTTGATAACGCGGTTGAAGATTTCCGTATCACTGCATGTTGCGTGGAAGATGAAACGCAAATCCACACACATATGTGTTATTCCGAGTTTAATGACGTCATTGAATCAATCGCGGCGATGGATGCGGATGTTATTTCGATTGAGTGCTCACGCTCTCAAATGGAATTGTTGGAATCTTTCGTGACATATAAATACCCGAACGAGATCGGACCGGGCGTTTATGACATTCACTCTCCACGCGTCCCAACCACTCAGGAAATGGTTGATTTGCTTGATAAGGCGAAACAAAATCTTGATGAGCGTCAGCTTTGGGTGAACCCTGATTGTGGTCTTAAAACTCGTGGTTGGCCAGAAGTTGAGACATCCCTGACCAATATGGTTGAGGCTGCAAAAATCTTGCGTCAAAAGGCAAAAGCAAGCCAAGCGGCTTAATCGCTTTTAAACGCTACACAAAAAAACAAAAGCCCCCTCCTGATTGATGGGGGCTTTTTTTATTGTCATATCGCCCCGTTAAGAGATATACTGAATAAAAATAAAAAACTACTGGGTGTCAATGAACTCTATTGTGAAATTTGAAGCAAAATATATTCACGATACGCTTATTACAGGCGTGTTTTTTGATAATGATGATGTTCTTTATCGTGCCCCGAAAGATGATCAGGATTATCATCAAGTTGCGGCTGTGCGCGCAGTGCAACAACAATTTCCAGATATGGCTGACAAGCAGCTCCTTAGGCTTCTCGAAAAATCACAAGAAAGTGGAAAAGGCTCACTTGATATTTTTGTTGACCGATTTGATGCAGACCCACAAAAGCTTCGAAAAGATCATTACAAAAACCTCATAAAATTAACCAAGGAATTCCCTCAATTTTTTGAAGAAGATGAGTCTGCCTATGGCGACATTGCGCAGCTGCGTATCGCGGGGATAAACACGCATATCATCACGCATGGCAATCCCGAGTGGACGGAATACACGACCAGCCAAAATGAGCGCGCTCTGTCTGATTTCTTTCAGAACAAGAACTACACAACCAAGGATGAAATGCCTAATCACTCTGGTAAAAACAGAACTGATATCTATGAGTATGCTCTGAATAAAATGGGTGCGACGCAAAACCCTACAGAAAAGCGCGGCAAGGGCTTTGCAATGATTGAGGATACAATGAAAAACCTTCAAGCAGCAAAAGAACTTGGTATGATGACGATTCTTATCAATCGCGCAGAGCTTCCCGCGAAAGACATCGCAGATTATGTAGATATAACTGTCAACACATCACAAGAAGCAGTACAAGCCATTTTACTCAGTAATGCTCATCTAGAGCGACAAACTAGTTTCACATTATCATCTTTGGATACTTAAATTATCCATTTTCTCAATCATAATGAAAATATGTAAATTTATATATTTTCTAAATTCACATAATTCTGCGGCAAATACCCTGTATCCGCAGCGTGTAAATCATTACAATCAGATACATGATAGGCAATACCTTCATGATAATTTCTTGTAAACTCATTCGGAGTATTTAAATCCTCTAAAGATTTAATACCAAACTGATCGGTCAGATTCATCGTATGTGTTTCTTCCCCCATAACAGGGACTTGTGCGAATACTGAACCCACCGTGTGTTTCGTAATATTATTACTCATTTTTCCACCTTTATGTATTTAATGATCACTTCTTAATGCAATTTTGTCGACCTTTCAACAAAACGTTATGACGCAATGCAAGATAAAAAATATCGTTATCTTTTTCGTATAGACGCGCCCCCCTGATATTGTATGATGGTTTTAAATTATGAATAATTAAGGATATCATGAGCGTCATAACCACCTCTGCCGATCTCGCCGATTTTTGCAAAACATTAGAGCATGAAGATTTCATCACCGTTGATACGGAATTTTTACGGGAAAAAACATATTATCCAAAGCTTTGCTTGGTACAATTAAGCGGTGCGAATAAAGATGCGCGTGCGGTTGACCCCTTGGCCAAAGGTATTGATCTGAACCCGCTATTTGATCTGTTACATAATCCCGCAATCGTCAAAGTTTTTCATTCAGGACGACAAGATTTAGAGATATTTTATAACCTCACGGGCAAAGTTGTTGCCCCGCTTTTTGATTCACAAATCGCGGCTATGGTTTGTGGCTATGGTGATTCCATTGGCTATGAAAATTTAGTTCGTACCATCACAGGTGGGCAGATTGATAAAAGCTCTCAATATACTGATTGGTCGGTGCGCCCCTTAAGCGAGAAGCAAATCACCTATGCGCTTGGCGATGTGACGCATCTTTGCGATATCTATCTTCACCTCAAGGCCGATTTAGAAAAACGGGGGCGCGTTGATTGGGTTATGCAGGAGGAGAAAATCCTTGGCAATCCTGATACTTACGCCAATGATCCATATAAAGCCTGGGAGCGCATCAAAATCCGCTCTCCCAAATCCCGTAATCTGGCAATATTGCGCGAGCTTGCCGCATGGAGAGAGCTTACCGCGCAGAAGAAAGACATTCCCAAAACATGGGTTATCCGCGATGATGCACTGGCGGAAATGGCGGGGCAAGCGCCACAAACAAAACAACAGCTCACAAAAATTCGTAATGTCTCAAAGGATATGGCAGAGGGGCGCGTTGGCGCGGAGCTGCTTAAGTCTATCGAGGTTGCCCTTGCCTCGCCCCAAAATAATTGGCCGAAGGTTACGAAAAAGAAACAACTCTCACAAAGCACTATGGCTGTTGTTGATATCCTCAAAATGCTTTTGAAAATCATCAGTGCGGAGCATGAAGTTGCGCCGAAGATTATTGCCAATACCACTGATCTTGAGGAAATCGCCCTGAATGATGATGCGGATGTGCCCGCACTTAACGGGTGGCGGCGTGAGATATTTGGCACAGAAGCCATTGCCGTGAAACACGGGCGATTGGCGATTGGCATGAAAGATGGTAAAATTACCAAATTTCAAATTGATGACTGAGAAGTTCTGGGGTGATTTATGAGTACAAAAAAACTATTTTTATTGCGTCACGCGCAGGCCACCTCATCCTCATCCAGCAGTGATAAAGACCGCAGCCTGACCCCACAGGGCAAAGACGATGCCAAGGCATTGGGCGTTGAAATGCAAAAGAAAGGCTTCATCCCTGATCTTATTTTATGTTCTTCTGCGCTTCGGACGAAACAAACATTAGAAGGTCTTCAACATAGCCTTGGTGTTGAGAATGTTGAGTACCAAGACATTCTTTATAATGGCTCGACAGGCGATTATCTCTATCAAATTCAACAGGTGGATGATGCGTATAACAATATCCTGTTTATCGCGCATAATCCCAGTATTTACGAGCTTGTAATTTTACTTGGCGGAATGGGGAACGATTCCGTGATGCAACGCTTGAGCGAGGGATATCAGCCTGCAACACTCAGCGTAATCGATGTTAAGGCCGAGCATTGGGCAGATATTCAACCAGCGGAAAATACATTGCTTACCATCAAAAACCCGATGGATTATAACGCAAGCGACCGCCCAACGCGGTGGATGTGATATCTTATAAATTTTGGACATATAAGGCGAAATACTCTATAATACTCCTCGCAAATAATGGTTTGTGGAGGTTGCAGATTACCCCCATCCCTTTAAAAAAACAAAATGATAGAACCATAAATTACCCAACAAAAACAGTAGCTTAAAATTGCATTGGGAATTGACCAAAATGACAAACTGGGCAATGGTGATTAATATTCTTGCATATCGCTGAGGACTTTACGCATGAGCGGCACTGAAATCCCGCGCTTTTCGGAAAGAGCCATTTTATCGGCGCGCTCCACCACATCACGAGCAGCGGCGAAAGAGCGCTCCATTCTTGGAAGAAGATAAGAAATTACATCATTGCTTACGCTTAATTGGCGATCAGAAAAGAGCTTTATCAGAACCGAGGCAAGCAACATATCGTCGGGCGCGTGAATGCAAACTGATGGCGCGGCGCGAAAACGCGATGCCAAATCAGGAATAACAAATTCAGCCTGAGAAGGCGGCATTCGCATTGTGATCATCATGGTTTTCTGCTCTTCTTTGAGCATATTATAAAGATGAAATAACGTTGTTTCCGCGGTGCGATCACCGAGCCATGGATCAAGGCCATCAAGGATAAGCGCATTTCCACGATTGAATAAATCTTCTGCCGAGGTGTTTTCCAGCTCTTCGGGTTTTATTGCCACGGCTTTTGCCATGTCTTGCCAAACGGCGGCGAGATGGCTTTTTCCGCTTGCTGGCGAACCTTGCAATATCAATACTGGCGCAGGCCAATTAGGCCAACGTTCAAGCCAGCCCACGGCATCAGCATTGCTTTTCCCGATATGAAAATCGGTGCTGCCGAAGGCGCTGCGGGCGCCAAGATCAAGCGGTATTTGCCGCGCGGAAGTATAAAGAATATCGCTTACCATGGCTTATGTTTTGCTTTTCTTACTTTTTGATTTGGGTTTAGGCTTAGTCTTTGGTGTTTTCTTTGGTGTTTTCTTTTTTGGCTGATCTTCCAATACAGCGTCAAGATAATAAGCGCTTTGCTTGTATTTATAAATCGCAAAGGATAATAATACGCCGATTACCGCGGCCACAGGAACGGCCAAAAACATTCCTAAAATCCCGAGCAACGAACCACCTGCAAGCAGCGCGAAAAACACCCAAAGCGGATGCAGGCCAACACTATCGCCAACCAATTTTGGGGTTAGGAAATTCCCCTCAATCACTTGGCCCGCGATGAATATTGCGGCGATAATACCGACGAATACTATATCACCCGCCTGAAACCATGCTACGGCGACACTGACGATCAGGCCAACCGCCGATCCAACCATTGGTATCACCGAGAGCAAACCAGACATCAGGCCAATCATAAACCCGTATTTCAGTCCAGCAATGGTCAGTGCGATGGCATAAGCCACGCCGAGCATTACCGCGACACTGATTTGACCACGAACAAAGCCTGAGAGCTTTTGGTCTATTTGCTTTAATAAATCCATTATTATCTCTTTCGAATGGTGCGGCATTAAATCCTGCGCCCATTTCGTTACATATGGCCATTCCTTCATCATGAAATAGGCAACAACTGGCATGAAAATGGCGACAGAAATGATATCCATAACCGCTTGCCCACCTGCGGCGAGCTTAGAAAACACGAATTTTGCAGCATTTACCGCAGAGCCTGAGTTATTTTTCAGCATCTCTTCTATGCTTTGTTTATCAGTACCACCTATATAGGTATCTAGTTTTTCTGTTAGAGGTGCAAGAATCGCCATAATGCGCTCTATATATCCTGGAAGGTCTTGTGAGAATGACGTAATCTCACGATAGATAATCGGCGAAACCACGCCGATAAACCCAATGAGGAAAATCATAAATCCGCCCAAGATCATCATGGCGGCGGGGCCACGTGCGATACCAACCTGCCCCAGCTTATTGACTATCGGGTTTAAGAGATATGCCACAGCAATACCCAATACAAAGGGTAGTAACGCGGATTGCAACATCACAACCACAGCAATAAAAGCCGTGACAGCACATGCCCAGAATATCAAATGCGTCTTTGGTTGCAGAGGCTTAACGCTCATATAATTTCTCCAGATTTAGAATTTAAAATGTGTGAACGCCGTTTACTTCTTCGCCTGCTGCAGGCTCTACTGATTGTGGATTTGTGAATGTTTTTTGCCCTTGTTTTTTATACCCGTATTTCAAATCATAGATCATGCTGCCTTCATTATACTGATATGGGTCGCCGAGAATCAATGCATCACCCCGCAATGCATTGCGTAAATGATAAGCGTCTCCACGATATGAAAAGGACAAGACTGCCTCGTTTTTCTTTAATGACATAATCTGAAAGCTCCTCAACCCTGATGTGGTTAATAAAGCCTGCCTAATTGTTGACCATTGCTTTGCCGTACGGAATGAAACACGTACATAATAATTTTGTGTGTCCGCCGCGCTTGCCAGAGTTTTGTTTTTCCAGTCTTTTTGCAAAACAGCATAAGATTGAAGAACCGCGCGGGAGTATAGTTTATCCCGTGTTTCACTACCATTTGCCTGAAGCTCTATATCTTGGACGTGCTCTGCTGTTGCGCGATCTGTACGGTATATACTGATGCGAAGGCGGCCTTTTGCCGTATCTGATCCACTGGTTACACTCAATAGTGTCATATCAGGAACAGCAATCATGACGGCAGCTTCGGAGGCGCCATAGCGCCCTAACATACGATCGAGATTACGACGATTATAACTTAATGCATTATTATCATCTATATCTGCGATATCAGCCAAATCACCGATTGGAACCTCAACAGGAACCAATCCGCCAGATAAATTTTCATTACTCCAACGCGTGAGCCATATATTATCTTCAGACCACACCGTATTTTTTCCATGCTTTTGGAAGATTGGTAAGACCAGAAGCGTGTTGCTGCTTGTGTTTGTATAGCTAACGCCTGATACCGAGAAATAATCACTTACTGCTTTTTCACGAAAACGGAAGGTATATGTGCCAATATACCGCACAGCAGAAAGCTGTTCGCTCGTAATTTCATAATCTTGTATGAATGAGGAAATGGTTAGTGAATCAGGCATGGGCAGTGAAGTGGCTTGCGCGTCATCGACCATTCGTTTTGAAAGGATTTCAAATGCTTGTACTTGTGCTTTTTCAAATGCCTTATCCTGTGCGGTTACCGAATTTTCTGCTGTGACATCAACCTCCACCCCCTCTACGACAAAAATAGAATCATAAGCCTGTGCGTTTGATGACCAAAACACAGCCGTGAAAATAAAATAAATAGAGAGTATAATAAGCTTGCAGTTCATATCCTGATGAGGTATTCCCATGTTGCACCTGAAAAAAGAGTGTTTGAGTATAATCGTTTTATAACGACATGGGCGTAAGAGCAACATGAAAGAACAAAAACAGGAAAGTGCCTACAAAAAAGCAGGCGTCGATATTGATGCCGCTGCTGATCTTGTAGAGCGAATTAAACCAGCCATCAAGAATACAACCCGCGCAGGCGTGATGAGTGGCATTGGCGGATTTGGCGCTATGTTTGATCCGAAGGCTGCGGGATATGACGACCCTATATTGGTATCGTCCACTGACGGGGTTGGTACAAAAATAAAAATCGCTATAGATTCAAAAAACCATGACAGTATCGGAATTGACGCGGTTGCCATGTGCGTCAATGATTTGATTGTTCAAGGTGCAGAGCCATTGTTCTTCCTTGATTATTTTGCAACAGGAAAGCTTGAAAATGCAGTTGCACAAAGTGTAATTGAAGGCGTTGCAAAGGGCTGTGAAATTTCAGGATGTGCTCTGATTGGCGGAGAGACGGCAGAGATGCCAGGGCTTTATGCCGATGGAGATTATGATCTGGCTGGCTTTACCGTTGGCGCAGTCAACCGCGATGATGTTATTACTGGCGAGAGCATTAAAGAAGGCGACGTTATTTTGGGGCTTGCCTCAAACGGTGTTCACTCTAACGGGTTTTCACTGGTTCGCAAGATTATCAATGATTCGGCGGAATATGATTATTCGAGCCCCTGCCCATTCGAAATGACCATTACCGTACAAGATAGAGATATTGAAAAGCAAATCACGCGCAAGGCTGAAACGCTTTGTGATGCGTTGCTCGCACCGACGCGGATCTATGTTAAATCATTGCTCAAAGCCCTTAAGATTAAGAGCGAGGATAATACCCCCGGGATTAAAGGCATGGCGCATATTACGGGCGGTGGATTAACAGAAAATATTCCGCGTGTTTTGCCCGATGGAATGGCCGCGCATATTGATGTTGCGACATGGAAATTGCCAGAGGTTTTTGAGTGGTTAAAGGTTCAGGGTAATCTAGAAAACTCCGACCTTGCTAGAACGCTTAACTGCGGAATTGGTATGATTGTTATTTGCGACCCCAAACAAGCCGAAAAAATTGAGAAATCTCTAATTTCCACTGGTGAGAGCGTTTACCGCATGGGTGAGATTAAAGCGCAAAAACTCTCTGATATCAGTATTTACCTTGATAATCTCGGGACGTCATGGGCTTAAGAAAGCTGAAACTCGCCATATTTATTTCTGGGCGCGGCAGCAACATGCTTTCCATCCTTGAAGCATGTAAAGACCCTGAATTCCCCGCAGAAATCGTTTTGGTTTTATCCAATCGCCCCGATGCAAAAGGCCTTATATCCGCCGCCAATGCAGACATTCCAACAGAGATGGTCGATCATAAAAATTACGATAGCCGCGAGGCTTTTGAAAATGAAATTCAAAAACGCCTTGAAAAATATAATATTGACTTGATTGTTCTTGCAGGGTTTATGCGCGTTCTTACCTCTCATTTTGTCGAGGAATGGTCAGATCGTGTTATTAACATACATCCGTCCCTTTTGCCGGATTACAAGGGATTAAACACGCATGAACGCGCAATTAATGACGGAAAAGCAGAGGCTGGGTGCTCGGTTCACTATGTTATTCCTGATTTAGATAGCGGCAAGGTTATCCTTCAAAAACACGTCCCTATTCTTGATGGCGATACACCAGAGTCTTTGGCAAACCGAGTCTTAGAACAAGAACATATTGCATATCCCGAGGCTATTCGTTTAATTTCTCAAAATTCAGGGAAACAACTGGATTAAGGCTTGAATTTTGCGTAGAATGGAACTTAATAGACACGAAATAATTTTAGTCCGAGGAAAAAATGGCACAACAAGAAGCTGTAAAAGTTACAAAAAAACAAATCGATGATGCGGAAAAAATGTGGCAAAACTTCGTAACTGGCGGAAAATACTCTATTTACGCAACAGTTATCATTCTTGTCTTATTGGCTGTTGGCTTCGTTGATTTCAGCTCCGTGAACCACGGACATTAAACTTTTTAAACCTCCATAAATTAAGTAAAGCCTTAACCTTTTTCGGTCATACTTTCGCGTAATTGGGTATTTCTATCGAAAAACCCGTCCATATTGAGCAAAAGAGCATTCGCCGAAACCATGGTGGTATTAAGTAATACGCAGATAAGTCTTTATGTTGCTGACGTTAGGTTTAGCATGTTTTTGCGTGGCTTTAGCATGCTCCTTCTTATGCTTATTTTTTGCACCCCGCAATCATATGCACAAGCGCAAACAACACTAGTTATTGATACAATAAACAATGAAATCCCATTGTCATCATATAGCTATGTCACAAGTGATGAAGAGCAACTCCTTAGCCCTGATACATTAATATCACGCCATCGCAGTCATTTGCGCGGAGAACACGTATTCTCAGACCTTATCCATCTGAAAGCATCGCAACATTCCACATGGATTGTATTCACGGTTTTCAATAAAACCCCAGTTGATGATTGGATACTTGGTTTTGGCGGAACACTTGACGGGCGGATGGGGCTGATCAAAGAAATTAACATCATGAATTACGGGACGAAACAGAGCCTGATATATCCGCCCGCAGATGGATCAAATACATCACCATTTATAGGGAGTTCTATTCCTGTGCGTTTGGCACCAGGAAGTGAAAGTACATTTATTATCTATTTAACGTCGGATTCTGGTCTTCCGCTCGTTATTGCTCCAACATTGAAAACACAAACATCCTATATGATTGAGCTTGTGAGCCATGATCTTAGAACCACCGTAGCAATGGCTGTATTCATATTCATGATGACGTTTTTTATCGGGTCTTATTATATCGGACGTAATAAGGCATCTATCGCATTATTTTCTTACTATGCCATCATGTGCGCTTTATTCTTTATCCTCAATGCGAATCTTGTGCCGTCGATACCGATTAATGGAACAAGCCTGATGTTTATCTATATCACAGGTTTTACAATGCTTTTGGTTGCCACAAAATTTTTCGTAAAAATAGATCATGACTATAAGCCAATGGAGAACATGGCTTTATTCGCCCTGTTCATTCTCATCTTTGCTGCAGCGGCTTTAAGTGGTTTTATTCTTGGGCATAGCCCCTTGGGCATTTCAACATTATGCGGGACGCTGTTCATGGCTAGCCTTTGTACGAGCATTATCGCCTTTTTCAGTAGTAATAAATCGAGACTTGTGACTGCTTTATTCTCCAGCGCAATCCTTTCATCTGGTATCGGCGCGGGTTTTCTTTTATTACCGAGCCTGTCTGTAATCCCTGCAAATTCAAACACATCGTTTTTATTTTGGGTATGCCTTATCGTTCAATCTCTTCTTTTTGTGGCGGCTTATGTCTTATCCAATAAAGATCGCGAAGAACGCAATGAGCAGATGCGTATAAAAAAAGAGCATGATGACCAATCCTTAACCAAATTACAAAAATCAAAAGATTCGGCCGACCATGCGCGCCTCCTTCGTGTTATTGAACGTGAACGTGAGCTTATGTCCGAGCTTCGAGAGCGCGAAGTTAAACGCACGGAAGAAATGAGAACGGCAAAAGAGATTGCCGACAAAGCCAATAATGCAAAATCCGCATTTTTGGCCGTTGTTAGTCATGAAATTCGGACACCAATGAACGGCATTATCGGTATGGTGCAACTACTGCAACAAACCGATATGTCACAAAAACAAAAAGATTATATTCAGACCATTAAAAACTCTGGCGATACAATGATGGCCTTGCTGAATGATATTCTTGACTTTGAAAAAATTGAGCATGGTGGAATGGAGCTTGAAGCTGTTACCTTTAACCTACATAAATTGGTCGAAGATGTTGTAACGCTTATGTCAGGACATGCCGCGCAAAAAAACCTTAACCTTAAAGAAGAAATATCCGAAGATGTTCCACGCTTTGTCTCTGGAGACCCCACAAGATTGCGTCAGGTTTTATTAAACCTCGTCAATAATGGTTTAAAATTCACAAGTGAGGGCGAAGTCATTATCCGCCTATCTTCAATCAATAATAATATTCACTTCGAAATCGAAGATACTGGCATTGGTATATCCGAAAGTGCGGTGGAAAAATTATTTACTCCATTCACTCAAGCAGAGACCAGTACCTCGCGCAAATATGGCGGAACAGGACTTGGTCTTGCTATATCTAATCGCTTAATAGAGGCTATGGGCGGAGAAATTCAGGTTAAAAGTGAAGTCAACAAAGGAAGTACATTCTTTTTTGATATTATCCTTACAACGAAAAGTGATGATGACGTCCAATCACCATCACAATCCGTGCACGAGTGCCGCCCGATGAACATCCTTGTTGTTGAAGATAATGAAATGAACCGCAAGGTTTTGGACGGCCTTCTTTCAAATCAAGGGCATATTATGAGCATGGCTTCAAACGGTATGGAGGCCCTAGACATTTGCAAAAGGAGCCCCGATATCGAGCTTATCCTCATGGATATTCAGATGAGTGGTATGGACGGGTTAGAAACCACAAAGGCCATACGTAATGATAGCAATAAAAATATCGCACGCCTTCCCATTATTGCCTTAACAGGAAATGTTATGATCGAAGAGATTGAGAGCTTTTTTAAAGCGGGGATGAACGGATTTGTACCAAAGCCAGTTGATGCGCAAATTTTAAATAAAGTAATTAGCAACGCAGCTAAGGGGAAATTTGAGAACCCGTTACCTTTAGACAAACCTGCTCCGACGCAAATAACCAAAGACCCAGCCGAACACATTAAATCTGATTTAAAGCTTGATGACAGAGAAGATTTTATTGATGATTCAATGTTTAAAAGTACGATGAAAACACAAGATCCTTTGCTCAACCAACTTGTTGATTTGAATTTGGATGATGATAATTCAGATATCGTAAAATCCGAGCCAAAGAAAAACTATAAGCCTATCAAGAATGAAGAAGAAATGACCGAAATCCAGAAATTCTTGATGGCACAGCATTCCTCTGAGAATAATAAAACGGAAACAACCAAGAATGAAACCAATGATATTGTAGAAAAAGTAACTAATAGAACGCCAGTAATAGAACGAATTCATGAAGATGAAGACACAGCTGACGCCCCCCATAAAAAAGATGTGGCCGCGCCTTCCTCACCTTCTGCTGAAAACTTTAATATCGAAGACATATTAGATTTATCAATGCTTGATAGCCTGGTTGGATCCCTTCCCGCCGAGCAATTTAAGAACCTTCTTGATGGGTTTACTACCAAAGCAGAAGAAATCATAGCGCAATCAATAGAGGCGATGGATGCACAAGATTTAGGGACATTATCAGCAAGAGCGCATGAGCTTAAGGGGATGGCTGGTAATTTTGGTATGAAGCATATTAGTGGGATTGCCGCCGATATTGAGAAGAATGCAAGAACATCAAAAAAAGATGAGGCCTTTGCATCTTGCAAAAAATTAAATGCCGCCTATGTCTCGACACAAGCAGCATTTGAAAAATGGTTAGCGAATAAATTTTAGAACTTATCCGACGATTTCATCATCGTTGAAGAAATACGCAATTTCAATATTCGCATTCTCAAGAGAGTCTGACCCGTGAACAGAGTTTTCACCGATATCTATCGCATATTCCTTACGAATTGTTCCCGCATCTGCTTCTTCTGGGTTTGTTGCCCCCATAATTTCACGATTTTTTAGAACGGCATTTTCACCTTCAAGAACCTGAACAACAACTGGCTCTGATGACATGAATTCTGTAAGTTCACCGAAGAATGGACGTTCAGAGTGAACAGCGTAAAACCCTTGCGCTTTTTCAATGTTCATGTGAATACGTTTTTGCGCGATAATGCGAAGACCAGCCTCTTCCAATTTTGCGTTAATCGCACCTGTTAAATTACGGCGCGTTGCATCTGGTTTAATGATAGAAAATGTACGTTCAATAGCCATTATTATAATTCCTTATTACCCTTTAATTTCTGTGTCTTCTATATATCGGGGGCACGTGATGGATGCAAGAGGGAAATAAACGAAAATTCAACATGATTAAATTACATGCCTAAGGCTTAAATTTTGCATATTAGTTGAATATTTATAAAAACCAGTTTATGATGCATAAAAAATGATATTAGGGTGAAATAGGGTGAGCATTGATCAAAGCCCACACATATTAAAGGCGACAGAGTCAGAATCCGTTCTTGACGTATTTACGGTTGGGCAAATCACAGGCACATTTAACGCGCAAAAAGGTGTTCCGCAACAGGCTCTCACCCTTGATCAACTTTATCAAACTGCAGAAAAAACCACGGAAATTTTAAGGCGTTCAATCTTAGAAAAAACTTTGGATCTTACAGATATTCAACAAGTTAAAATAGGCAACGTCAAAGACAGAGATCACGCGAAAGATAAAATTCTTACTAAATATGATGGAGAAGGTCGTTTTATTAACGATATCGTGCGCGGTATGATTACCGTTGATACAGGGGGAGAGCTTGTGCAATTAGACACCTTGCTCTCTGATCCAGATTCTGAGCTTTTAAAAGGAACAGGGATTTTCGTTGTAGATTCAAGCGATCACTTTGAAACACCGATTGATTATACTCATTACAGATGCAAACAATATAAGCTTGCTATCCCAACAGAATTGGGAGAACCGCATATTGTAGAGCTTCAAATTGTTTCTTCAGGCATCGAGGCTGTCTATGATTTAACGCACCCCTATAAAAGGGCGGCAGAAGATATTTTCACAAAAGCCAAACAAGAAGGCCGCGCAGAATTAACGGAGGAAGAACAAGAAAGTGTTGCGCGAAACTACGCCGTTTGTCAGTACTTCAATTCAAAAATGGCGCATAAAGATGGTTTTGATTATGCCTTGAGAGATAAAGATAAATACGGATTTTCAGAAGAGCGACAAGATGCGCTCTCTCCATATGTGACCCTAGAAGGTCTTGAATTATAAAGGATGTTAGTATGAGCGATGATAATCTTTTAGAAAAAGTCTTTAATCAGAATAAAGATGATTGGAGCTATGGTGTTTACACACAAGAAGACACTCCTGTTTTTTTGCGTGTAAAGAATGTGGCAAGTGATACGCTGGTTCAATCGCCCCCCATTGCAGTGGAGGTGTATAACAATAAAGATGATGATTGGGAGCAAGGCGATGGTAAGAATTTGGGAATGATTACATCTTCTCATTTTAAAAAACTTGCGAATAAACAAGACTGCCTGAATGCGGCAAGACAGGCATTTTACACACCGATCTCTTCTATTGATTTTGATCCTAATATAGGCAATACCAATGACTAGCAACAATGTATGTAATTATTATATTTTGGGTGATCGCCCCATAAAGGTAACATGCAATCAATTTGAAATTCCGATGCGCGCCGAAATATATAGCGCGGCAGATGGCCAGTTTATTGCCGATCTTGAAGTTATTAAAATGATCACAGATGATCGTAATATTAAAAAAATAGATAAATCAGAATTTGAGAATGCCTGTTTGGCAAAGGGATTAAAGCCGATTTAGGGTGGTTTCTATATTATGGTACTAACCAAAGAGTTTGAAAAAGGTATTGATCGCCTTTTAGATCGCGCGCAATACACAAGAACCAAAGCATCGCAAATTGGGCGGATTCTTTGTGATATGACTGATATTAATTATTTGGATCCCAATAGCTTTCTTATCGGAGAAACCAAAACACGCGAACGTACCATCGAAAAAGCATTAAATGATTATAATGGTGACATAAGCAAGATAAACGATCCTACGCGCTTTATGGGATTATTTGATTGTGCGGGGAAACAAATTCCTAAAATTCAAAAGCTGATATTGCCCAATAACAAAGGGATGAGCGCCTTTGAAAAAGCATTAGAAGACACCAAATTTAGACTTATCGAGGCCAAAGACCATATTCAGAACCCTAAAAAATGGGGCTATATGTGCTATTTATTGAAGTTTGAGCCCAGAAGCGAAGCAGATCAGCAAAAATACAGCCGTTTTGAAATACAAATCACTTCAAAACCGATGCAGCATTACGTCTACCCCCTGACACATGATATGTACGAACCTATTCGAAAACAAATAGAAAACTATATGGCTAATCAAACTCCACTTTATGAATGGAACGAGCATACCCTAAAAACCGTACTACAAATGCGTGAAATGCATATAAGATCTGCATATGAATACGATATGAAAAGCTTTATCGGTGATCTTCCAAAGCTTGAGGGTTGCGACATCTTCCTGCCTGAGGATGATGTTCCCCAAATAACATATGCGCCTAATGTGTTAGACAATAACAATATTCTTAGTCCACACTTAGACTAGCCCAGATATCACTATCTTCCTTAATTGCAATCACAACGCATGATTACGAAAAATTTGACACTCATTAAATTATGTACAACACTGCGTTTTCGTCAAAATAACTAGGATCTGAAAGAAGAAAAATGGCCACTGATACCGCGATCGAAGATAATAATCTGGCACAGAGTACGACAAAAGAAACAAACCCACAGAAGAAGATGAAAATTAATCCCCTTCAATATGAGGGGATGACTGGTAAGGTTTACCGAATTTGGCTTATGAATTTCTTTATGAAAATAATAACACTTGGTATTTATTCTTTCTGGGGGAAGACGAAACTTCGTAAATATATTTATGGTTCATTTTCACTTGGTGGTGATCGTTTTGAATATACGGGCACGGGCGGTGAGCTGTTTAAGGGGTTCTTGAAGGTCTTGCCGATACTGGTTGTTTTATTCGGGCCTATTGCCATTTGGGGGGAGCAATACCCCGCAATTACGCTTTTATATCTTCCTATACTTTATCTATTTGGTGTCGCGGTATACAGCGCTTTGCGATACAGATTAAGCCGCACAAGATGGCGCGGCATTCGGGGGCGTCTGGGCGGTTCGGCATTTAAATATGCCAATATCGCGGCTGTCAGATTTTTAATAAATATTGTTACCATAGGTTTTGCTATTCCTCATTCCGATATCGCAAAAACTAAATATATGTTCGAAAATTTATATTTCGGGAATATTCAGGCGGAATATAAAGGGGATGTGAAGAGAATATATGGTGCATTCATCAAGTCAATATTCATGATGATCGGCGTATTGATGATTCCAGGAATTCTCTTTGCTATACCTATTGTCATTGAATCGATGAATTCGGTTGTAACACCGCCACACCCTATTGATTTTTCATCAAATGATGCAAAGACTTTTGGAGAAATTTCTGGTGAGGTTAATCAATCTGTTTCTTTGCTCCCTTCAATTTTGGCAAGCCTGTCATATTTACTTGGTATAATTCTATTTATCCTTCTCCTGCCTGTATCGCACAGCATGTATAAAGCCGCATTAATGCGAGAGCAGATGCGCGGCCTTGTTGTTGGTGACTTACGATTTAAATCAAAAGTTACGACATGGTCATTACTCAAACATCAATTAGGGAATGTGGTGTGGCTTTTATTTACTCTTGGCCTTGCAACGCCCGTCGTCATTCAGCGCAAAGCAAAATTCATGGCAGGAAACACCATAATCGGCGGTGATCTTGACACATCACAAGTTATGCAAAGCAAAGACGAGGGCATAAAATCTGGTGAAGGTCTTGAGGATGCTTTGGATATTGATGCTGGATTCTTCTAGGCTCATATAATGTCGTTTTACCTATCGAAAAGCGCGAAATATTACGATGGAAAAACTGGGACTCCGCATGATGTTTCTCTTATTCTAACAGGCACTACCCTTCAGTTAATGGAGGGGGGGGCCTTGCTTGAAACATGGAATGGTAGCGCCGTTACGGTCATTGACCACCCTGCTCCGCCGGTTCCCGGAATTTTCGGATATACAGAAAATCAAGATGCGCGGCTTTATATTGATAATGAAAAAGAGTGGAAAACGTTATATATCCGGTTACCGAAATCATCGAAGAAGGTCATTACCCTGCCCACAAATTGGTCATCGTTTTTTATATATGCCTTTGTGTCGATTTTATCATTATATTTCCTTTTTCTGCTATTCCCACGAATTATTGAGCGCACGGCCTATCTAATTCCTGCGGAGGTGGAACGCTCCATAGGGCAACAGGTTGCCAATTCCATGACCAAGAACTATGATCTTTGTACCGCGCCCGCAGGCACACAAGCCATGCAGAAGGTGTTCAACACCATGACGGCGCAAGCATCACGTGACATAAGCTATGAAATTTATGTGGTTGAAAATGACTTCATGCCTAATGCCTTTGCTGCGCCCGGTGGGTATTTGATCGTATTTAGTGAAGTGATTGAGCGCGCAGAAACCCCCGAAGAAGTGTTTGGTGTGTTGGCTCATGAAATCGCACATGTTGATTTATATCATACGACCAAGGGCATTATGCGAGATTTAGGGATGCGTTTTGTCCTGTCTATGATGGTTGGCGGAACATCTATTGAGGGTGCGGCGAGTTTTTTCAGCCAAATGAATTACAGTCGCGAGGATGAAAGTGAAGCCGATTTATACGGGCGCGCCATTATGATTGAGGCCGGCATCAACCCGAAAGGTATGCGGCATTTCTTTGAAAGTATTCAAAAATGGGAAGGTGATTTTTACACCGAGATTGAAGAAAGTATAAATGAGGAAATTGAAAAAGAGGAAGACAAAATAGAGCTGCCTTCTATGGATTTTTTCAACCAGCCTTTTTGGGAATATTTATCTACACACCCGAATACGGATAAGCGTATCGAGAAGCTAAGGTCACTGGAAAATGATGCATCTTTCGCTCCTGTCCTCAATGATGAAGAATGGCAAAGTCTGAAAGATATTTGCAGCGAAACGAAAAAATTTAAACTTTAGCTTAACCCGTTAAGTTTTGTTCTATTGCTGTGACCGCATCATTTGCCGCATCGGGGTTAGAGCCACCGGCCTGTGCCATATCAGGACGACCGCCGCCACCTTTACCGCCCAGCGCCGCCGAGCCGATACGCACCAAATCAACTGCGCTGATTTTTCCTGTGAGGTCTTCGGTGACGCCGACCACGATGGAGGCTTTGCCCTCTTCCGTTGCGATGAGAACAACCACACCGGAGCCGATTTGAGATTTCAAATCATCCGCCATGGGTTTCAGGTCTTTGGGCGGGAAACCAGCCAGAACTTTATTCACGAATTTCACACCGCCGATGTCCTTGATATCATCATCGGAAGTTTGTGCACCTTGTGCGCGGCGGGCTTCGGATATTTTTTTCTGTAATGCTTTATTATCGGCGATTAAATCATCTGCGGTGATTTTAACATCGGCTTGTGTTTCACCACCAACAGATGCCAACTCATCGCGGAGTTTTTTATTTTCACCTTGAAGTCTTTCGATTTCGGCTTGTACCTTGTTTTTCTGCTCGGCGAGATAGGCATCAACGCGTGCGCCTGTGACGGCCTCTATGCGGCGAATACCGGATGATAATGCGCCTTCGGATATTATTTTAAACTTGCCAATTTCACCTGTTTTCTTCACATGTGTACCGCCGCAAAGCTCGATTGAGAAATTGTCTGTGCCCATAGAAACCACGCGCACTTCGTCATCGTATTTCTCACCGAACAGAGCCATCGCCCCCGCTTCGCGTGCATCGTCCAGCGCCATAATGCGGGTTGTTACATCCGTATTGGCGGTAATTTGTTCATTGACGATGGTTTCAACTTCCGCGATTTGATCGGCGGTCATGCCAACGGGCTGCGATATATCAAAGCGTGTACGATCCGCATCCTGAAGTGATCCCTTCTGTGATACGTGATCGCCCAGAACTTGGCGCAAAGCTTCGTGCATTAAATGCGTCACAGAATGGTTGGATTTTATGGCGGCGCGGCGGGTTGTGTCGACTTTCATTTGAACTGCATCACCAATTTTAACAGCGCCTTTTTCAGCTTTAACAATATGCAACCATAAAGCCGCCACCTGCTTTTTAGTATCGCTTACCGATAGCTTAGCATTATCATTTGTAAAAACGCCTTTATCACCAACCTGACCACCGCTTTCGGCGTAGAATGGAGATTGGTTTGTAATGATAATGCCCTCCTCGCCTTCGGATAACGCTTCAACACGCGCGCCATCTTTAACGATAGCCAAAACTTTGCCCTCGGCTTGCTCTTTATCGTACCCTAGAAACTCTGTCGCGCCTACTTCATCCAGAATATCAAACCAGATTTTTTCATTTGCTGCGCCGCCTGCACCACTCCACGCTGCGCGGGCTTTAGCTTTTTGCTCTGCCATACAACCATCAAAAGCGGCTGTATCAACCTCAATATTTTTCGCGCGCAAGGCATCTTGGGTTAGATCAAGGGGAAAGCCGAATGTATCATAAAGTTTAAACGCCACGTCACCAGGGAATTTTGCACCGCTCGCCACGTTTTCGGTTTCTTCGTCCAGCATTTTAAGGCCGCGATCAAGTGTGACCTTGAAACGTTTTTCTTCGTTTTCCAAAGTCTGTGTAATCAAGCTTTCGGCGCGTTTAAGCTCCGGATAGGCTTCGCCCATTTTGCCCAGAAGCGTTGGGAATAATTTAAACATCAATGGATCTTGTGCGCCCAATAGATGCGCGTGACGCATACCGCGGCGCATGATACGGCGCAGGACATAGCCGCGCCCCTCGTTCGAAGGCATTACGCCATCGGCCATTAAAAAGCTGGCCGCGCGGATGTGGTCAGCGATAACCTTATGACTTGCCGCCATGTCGCCGTCAGGGGCAACGCCTGTAAGGTCTGCGGAATGCTTGATAAGCTCGCGCATAATATCAATGTCATAATTATTGTTAGAGCCCATTAAGGTCGCCGCCATGCGTTCTAACCCCATTCCTGTATCGACGCTAGGCTTAGGTAAATCAACTGTTTCATTCACGTCAATTTGCTCATACTGCATAAAGACGTTATTCCATATTTCGATAAAGCGGTCGCCGTCTTCTTCGGGAGAACCCGGAGGGCCGCCCCAAATATGATCACCGTGGTCATAGAAAATCTCTGTACAAGGCCCGCAAGGCCCCGTATCGCCCATGCGCCAGAAATTATCATCGGTCGGGATGCGAATGATTTTATGATCGGCAAAGCCAGTAACCTTTTTCCAAATCTCGGCGGCTTCTTCATCCGTTGAATGCACGGTTACGCAAAGCTTTTCGGCGGGGAGTTCGAAGTTTTTAGTGACGAGTTCCCACGCCATAGCGATCGCGTCTTCCTTAAAATAATCGCCGAAGCTGAAATTTCCGAGCATTTCAAAGAAGGTATGGTGACGCGCTGTATAGCCTACATTTTCCAAATCATTATGCTTGCCCCCAGCGCGCACGCATTTCTGCGACGTTGTGGCGCGGCTGTAATCGCGTTTTTCCTTGCCCGTAAAAACATCTTTGAACTGCACCATTCCTGCATTGGTGAACATCAATGTCGGGTCGTTTTGCGGAACGAGCGAAGAGGATTGCACAATAGTGTGGCCTTTTTTCTCAAAAAATCCTAAAAATTCATTACGGATGTCATTGACTGTCTTCATCGCTTCACTCTATTCTTAATAAAATTTCCAAGAGGTATTTATGCAAGAAATTATAGCGTTTGCCAATAGTCTGGCCGATAAAAGCGGTGAGATCATCCAAAAATATTTTCGCCAGCCTTTTGACGTGGAAAGCAAGGACGATCAAAGCCCTGTGACTATTGCGGATCGTGAGGTTGAAAAGGCTTTGCGCGAGATGATTGAGGCGAAGTTCCCGGATGATAGTATTTTGGGTGAGGAATACGGAATTGTGCAAGGCGATAGCGGTCGCACATGGGTGATTGACCCGATTGACGGTACGAAAAGTTTTATGATTGGACGCCCGACCTTCGGTACACTGATTGCCGTGTGTGATGGGGATATTCCACAAATTGGTATTATTGACCAACCCATTTTAAAAGAACGTTGGGTGGGTGATTGCACCACCACCACCATGAACGGGAAGGCCGTTAAAACGCGTACTTGCAAAGATATTCATGATGCACGCATTGGATCAACCACGCCGATGATGTTTGATAAAAATGAGGAATACGGACGTGCCTATCACTTGTTTGAGCAAAATCAATCGCGCATGGCGTGGGGTGGTGATTGCTATATGTACGGGCTCATCGCCAGTGGGTATATGGATATTGCGTTTGAGCAAAATTTATCGCCCTATGATTTTGCAGCGCTTGTCCCCGTTATCAAAGGCGCAGGCGGGCATATATCGGATTGGCGCGGGGATGAGCTTACCCTTAATTCCGCGGGAAAGGTTATTGCGTTGGGTGATCCTGATCTTTGGCCGAGAATAGACCGTACAATCAAGAAATCACCATTTTAGGAATTGTCCAATGTATGAACATGCCGATAAGGCCTATAAAGACATCGAAAAGAATGGGTGTCATATTATTCATGATGAGGACGATGAAACGCGACCGTCCGTCACCTATTCGATTGGCATGAAGAAATCCATTCAATGCCCTGACGTGGCTATCACAGGTATGGATAAAGATACGGCGCATTTTTTAATCAATGAGTATTTATACCGCATTCGGGATGGCGAAACGTTTGAGGCGGATAAGACTTATGATGAGTTTTTAGAAGATGCACTCATTACATTTAAGGTTATGGATAAGGGGTATTATGAGAGCGTATGCCCGCATGCTCTTTGGTTCTATGATAATGACGACTTCACCATGTTACATCTGATATGGCCAGATATTGACGGCGTATGGCCGTGGCAGAAAAAGGCATCAAAGGAGTATCGATGGCTCATGCCGCGCCTTTATCAGGATTAATTAACGCGCAGCAAGCTTGTACGGATATTCGGCCTGCATCACATGAGCGTATTTAGGAGCTTTACCGCTTGAAAGCGCGGAAAGTGTCGGCAAATCAAGCCCAGCACGGTGACGGTAAATCCAGTAATTGGACATTACGCGCTCAACATAATCACGGGTTTCTTTTACAGGTAATGTTTCAATGAAAAATAGCGGGTCATCATTACCATTCATGCGCGCTCTCCATTTTAGTAAATTCCCCGGTCCAGCATTATAGGCCACAAGCAAATCAACCATGTTACCCTTCACATATTTACCATTGAGCAAATAAGCGAGGTAGTCTTGTCCGATTTTCATATTCGTTTCAGGAAGGCGAAGCTTTGCCGTTGTTAGCTTTACATCATAACTATTCTTTTTAATCACGTATTGCGCGGTTTTTGGCATGACCTGCATCAAGCCCATTGCACCGCTATAGCTTTTTGCATTCAGGTCAAAGCGTGACTCTTGACGGATAACCGCATGGACAAGTGCGGGGTCAAGCTTATACCCACCTTCGGGCATCCATGGGCTAACGGGATATAGCGCGCTATCGTAATATTTGCCTTTTCCGCCTTTAACCATATTCCCAAGACGCAAGGCAATACCTGGCAGACCAACGCGAGAGGCATAGGCCAAAACGGCACGTTGTAGTTCTTTATCCTTTTTATATGGAAGGCGCATTAGCTCAGCCTCGGCCAAATCATATTGCTCGGCCCCTACCAATAGGACGGCGCGCTGCCCCGCCGCATGTGATAATATAAGCGTTTCGGCCTCTTTTGAATATTCAGGGGTGTCCCAAGAGAGATCCAGTGAACGCCCCATTGCCTTTGCAGCCAGAAGTCCATAGAAGGTGCGTGAATGCTTTGCCGCTTTTTCGAGTGAGACTTGACGGGCGGCATTATTTTCTATTTTTGCATAAGATCGAGCCGCCCAGAAATATCCAGCTGATGATAACCAACCAGAAGAATAAGATGAGCCGCCGACCATTTCAAAATAATGCGCGGCGTTTTCGTAATCGCCCTTTTTCCACAGAGATAACCCTGCGACCCAAGCCGAGCTTGGGACATATTCCCCTGATCTATCCGCACTGTTTTTCGCCAATTTAAGCGCAGATTCTATCCGCGAATTATAAAGTAGGCCTTTAGCGATTGTCGTTTGAATTTGGTCATGTTCAACATTATCAAGCAATCGACGCTCAGCCGATTCTTTGAACGTTGTTAATGCGGTTAAATTTTCTCCTGATTTCACGAGAGATGACACCGTCTTAAATAACCCGCGCACAACTTCATTTTCCTTGTTTGTACGATTCAATGACGTTCTGTATTTTTTGGCGTATATAATTGTTGGCTCTTTCACCTGAGATAGAATACGGGATTTCACAGGGGGTTTAAGATTTTCTGTTGCTCCCTTGGATTTGGCTAGGTCGTATATATTATCCGCGCCGGGGTAGTCATAGAATTTTTCCATCCAGCTTTTAAGCTCTTCAGGATTGCTGTCATATGACGTTTGCAAAAAACGTTGGTATAAAATATGGCCAGTCAAGCGATCATCAGAGATTTCTGTCATTTTCTGATCTGCGCCAGAGATATCACCCAAAACCTGCTGTTCGAATATTTGCGCGTAAAGCTTTGAGTTCTTCGCCGAGATAGGCTTGAAACCATTCGGGTGAGTCTCTTCTTCCTGATCAAATGAGAATAAACGCGTAAAATTAAATCCATGTTTTCTGAATTCTGCCTCAGATATTTTCTTATATGCCACCTTTTGAATATGGATGGGCTTCAAAGATGGAAGAGGAACAAGAGCACCGTCAATCATCACCGGTTTTTTCGATGGTGATGGAGGCATAATATCCGCCGCCTGCACCGGCATAAGCAGGATGCTAAGCGTTGATATGACCGTGCAAAGCTGCGCGGTCTTTTTTCCAAAAATCTTCATGTCCATAATGGAGATGACAAATACAGAAAAAACCTGATCCTGTCCACAAAATAAAATAAATTATGTAAAATAATTTATGATTTATGTATTTTTGCCTGAATTTTGAGCATATCTTCCCAGACAGCTCTTTTTTGTAGAGGTGTGTTTATCAAATCGGATGGGTGATAAATCGGGAATGCGGCTATTGCACGCTCTTCCCCTAGCTCTTGCGTGATTGTTTTATATTCATGCGATGATTTACGCAGGCGTGATATGCTAGAGCTTGTTGCCAATAATGATTTTGCCGCCATTGCCCCACATAGAATAATGATTTCAGGCTTTATAAGCTGTATATGACGCTCAATAAAGGGCAGGCTTACCTCTATTTCGGCAGGGTTGGGAGAGCGGTTACCGGGGGGGCGCCAATTCAGGATGTTTGTAATATACACAGATTTTTCAAGCTCTTCTCCTTCACGGCTTAAATCAATGCATGCCAAAATTTTATCAAGAAGCTGGCCACTTGCCCCGACAAAGGGCTTGCCCATACGATCCTCATCTGCAGCGGGGGCATCGCCGATAACCATGATTTTTGCCTTTGGATTTCCGTCCGCAAAGACAATGTTACTGGCGGTTTTTTTAATCGCTATACCATCGAATGTGGCTATTTCATCTTTCAGTTCATCAAGGGTATTGGCTGACTTGGCACGCTTTACGGCCTCTGCGCGGGCGTCAGATTTACCGAGGAATGCGAGGGTCTTTTCATGTGCTCCACCTGACACAGGCGCAAGTGATGATATGGATGCGGCGGCCATCATCGTTGGCAATTCTTCTGCCTTGGTATAGTCCTCAGCCTCATCTAAAATCACTTCATGCACGCCGATATCGACGTACCAGCCAAGAGCGGTAACGATTTCCTTGTGCAATGCAGCGTCGATTACAGGCATTTTATCCGCTTTGTTAAGAGATTTTCATATATATTTAGGGTAGAATAGATGTTCGTAAAAAGAAAGAGGAGAATCTAATCCTATGCCAGAATCCATTCGATCCGACCGCGAAAATATGGAGTATGATGTTGTTATTATCGGCGCAGGGCCTTCGGGGCTATCTTGTGCGATCCGCCTGAAACAATTGGCAGAGGAAAAAGGGCGAGAGCTGAACGTTTGTATTCTGGAAAAAGGATCTGAAGTAGGCGCGCATATTATGTCTGGCGCTGTGTTTGAACCACAGGCATTGGATGAGCTTATCCCTGATTGGGAAGCCAAAAATGCGCCACTCACCTGCCATGCGACCAAAGATAAATTTGTGTTTTTAACTAAGAAAAACGCGTTTCCTTTTCCCACTCCACCGCAAATGCATAATGATGGAAATTATATCATATCGCTTGGGAATTTGTGCCGATGGCTTGCGGAACAGGCCGAAGGGCTTGGGGTTGAAATTTTTCCCGGCTTTGCGGCTTCTGAAGTTCTGTATGATGATAAAGGCGCGGTTATCGGCGTGGCAACAGGTGATATGGGTGTTAATGCAGCGAGGGAGCGTACCGATAACTTTGAGCCTGGAATGGAATTGCATGCGCGGCAAGTTGTCTTCGCCGAAGGGTGCCATGGGTCACTGACGAAAAAATTGATTGAAAAATTTGATTTGCGTAAAAATGCTGATCCACAAACCTATGGCCTTGGGATTAAAGAGATTTGGGAAATTGATCCATCCAAGCACAGTCAAGGACTATGCCAACATACAATAGGCTGGCCGATGGATAAGAACACCTATGGTGGATCATGGATTTACCATATGGAAGATAATATGATCTCTATCGGGTTTGTTGTGGGTTTGGATTATAAAAACCCATATCTTTCACCATATGAAGAGATGCAACGTTTTAAAACGCATCCGAAAATCAAGCCATTGCTTGAGGGCGGAAAACGTGTGGCCTATGGCGCGCGAACACTGGTTGAGGGTGGTTTTCAGTCTTTGCCAAAGCTCACATTTGCGGGTGGATTACTCATTGGAGATACAGCTGGCTTTTTGAATGTGCCGAAGATTAAGGGCAATCACACGGCCATGAAATCGGGTATGATTGCCGCGGAGAGTGTTTTCACGCATCTTGCCGAGCATGAAGAATATGGCGGTGAATGCGTTTCTTACACCGATTCATTGAAGAAATCATGGGTATGGAGTGAGTTAAAATCCGTACGCAATATTCGTCCTGGCTTTCATAAGGGGCTATGGCGTGGCCTTATTAATGCCGCGATAGAAACATTAACAGGTGGAAAGCGCGGGCATACCCTGCCCAATCATGCGGATCATGCACAAACGGGTAAGGCCGTTGATTTTGCGCCTATCGAATACCCAAAACCCGATGGTGTTATTACGTTTGATAAGCTTACCTCGGTGCAACTATCCAATACAAATCATGCGGAAGATCAACCATGCCATTTGAGGTTAAAAGATGCTGCTGTTCCCATTAATGTAAACTTGCCTGAATATGCAGAACCCGCGCAGAGGTACTGCCCCGCCGCCGTGTATGAAGTCATTGACGAAAATGGCGAAAAGAAATTTCAAATCAATTCGCAGAACTGCGTGCATTGCAAGACCTGTGATATTAAAGACCCATCACAAAATATTGATTGGGTTGTACCAATGGGCGGTGACGGGCCGAACTACCCGAATATGTAGTTATTTGAAAAAAATAGTTTTATCGCTAGAATGGAATCAAAAATCACAACATAATGGGATGATCATACAAAGGGATAACAATGATAAAGCATTTAGCCTTAATTCTTGTAGCATTAGCAAGCGGATATCTCATTTCGCAAAGCAGTTTCATGAAGCCTATTGCCAAGGCCGCGGAAGAGCACATAACCGCCGAAATAATATCGCAGTATTACGATAGTTTTGATCGCCCATTACGCGCGGGCAATTATCTGGCAAGTCGGCATGCACAAATCCATCATGATTGGAAAAGCGCCGATAAATATGTGCAACAACTTCTTGAGAACAATATTGATAATCAAGACATCATGCAACGCGCCATGGTTTTAGCATTGGGTGGTGGGAATGCAGAGCGCGCCATCTCTATTGCACATGAACTCAAATCCAAAACCCCAAAAGCTCACAGCACTATTGCAGATATCCTACTTATTGCAGAGGCCATAAAAAGCAAGAACTACGACGCAGCAAACACCCTTTTGAAAGCAACACAAAAAGACGGAACAATGCATTTTATCGAACCATTTCTTAATGGATGGATTAATGCGGCCAATGGCAAATTGGACATTAAAAATTTACAAAGTAATACCGTGCAGCTATATCATGGCATTTTAATTTCAGACTTTCTCAATGATCACTCTCAAATGCAGAAAATGATTGATCATGCAATGTCCGTTGAAGACATCACGAATAGTGAAATTGAAAGGATGGCTGATCTTTATGGTCACGCGGGGTTAAATGACAAAGCACTGGATCTTTATAATCGTATCCTTAAATCTGATGCTGATAATGAGGCCGTCCAATCTAAAGCTGAAAACATAAAATCGGGGCAGGCAGAGCCACTGTTTGATAAAATCATGGATGCTCAGCATGGTATTGGGCAAGCCTTTAATGATATTTCAAAGGTTTTATATAATGAGAGCAATGACGAGACCGCGCGTGTGTTTGCACATCTTGCCCTTTATATTGCACCAGATTTAACAGAAACAAAATTTTTACTCGCAAAAATTGATACGCGACATGAACAATATGATGAGGCGCTGGCTCTTTATAAAAGTATTCCCGAAACAGATCGGGATTATATTTCCGCGCAGCACGAAATTGCTACACTTTATGAAGAAATGGGACGGATTGATGATGCTCTATCTATGCTCGAATCCTTGGTTTCAGAGAAGAACGATATTGATACATTGATTAAAATCGGGGATTTGAACAGGCATCAAAGTAATTTTGGACTTGCCATAAGAGCATATGATCGCGCGGTGGAAATATTGGGAGGTGAGCTGCCGGACGAGTATTGGCATTTGCATTATGTTCGCGGCATGTCTTATGAACAGGCGGATAATTGGCAAAAGGCAGAAGAAGAACTACAGGCTGCGCTTCAATATCGCCCCGATCACCCCTATATCCTTAATTATTTAGGATATGCCTGGGCAGATAAAGGTATTCACCTTGATAAAGCCCTTGGGATGATAAAGCGCGCATCAGAGCTTCGCCCTTCGGATGGATATATCACCGATTCTTTGGGATGGGTTATGTACCGAACGCAAGATTACAAGGCGGCCGTTTCTACGCTTGAAAAAGCGGTGGAGCTTTTGCCCTATGATCCGACAGTGAATGACCATTTGGGTGATGCCTATTGGAAAGTTGGTCGTAAGTTAGAGGCACGTTTTCAATGGGAGCGCGCAAAAAACCATTCCGATGATAGTGAACAAGTTACGAGCATTACAGCCAAGCTAACTGACGGTTTGGAATAACCTAATGAACACTTTGCCAAAAACAATCTCTGTCTTTGCCCCTGCGAAGATTAATATGTTTTTGCATATCACGGGTAAGAAAAGTAACGGGTACCATATTTTAGATTCCCTCGTCTGTTTTGCCGATATCGGTGACAAGATCACCATTCAAGAGGCCGATAGCTTCTCATTTCATGTTACTGGTGAGTTTTCCGATGCCTTTTCAAAGCAGCATAAAGCGCCGAACATTGATTGCGAAAACCTTGTTGTGAAGGCGGCAAGACGTTTGGCACAAATCACAGAAAAGCCCTTGAACATGCGTATTACCCTTGAAAAAAACCTTCCCCTCGCGGCAGGTCTTGGGGGTGGGTCATCAGACGCGGCCTCCACCCTTTGGGGCTTGCAGGAATTTTGGAGAATATCACGACAAGAAGAATACCTTCTACCGCTTATGACGAATTTGGGGGCAGATGTTCCCGTATGCCTTCATTGCGCACCATCTATCATGCGCGGTATTGGTGATGAACTATCCCCCGCGCCTGACTTACCTGAGATCCCAATTTTACTGGTAAATCCAATGATGAACTGCCCCACTCAGAATGTGTTTTTGCATTATACGCCGCAATTCAAAACCAATACACAATGGCCAAGCACATTCAGAACATCTCTTGATTTTGTTACGGCACTTAAAGACACAGAAAATGATTTATATGATGCTGCGTTACAAGCCGTTCCCGAAATTGAGAATATTATTCATACGATCAATGTACAAAAAGACTGCCTGATATCAAGGATGAGTGGGTCTGGCGCGAGTTGTTTTGGGTTGTTTGAAACGATTGAATCTGCCAAAAAGGCCAAAGAGGTTATTTTACAAGATAACCCCGATTGGTGGGCACAAACGGGATGGCTCAACCGCCCCGAACGATACTAATTTAACAGGTTCTATGGTCAAAATGGGCATGGCGCCTCGAACCACATTTCTCGCCTATCTTCAGGGTGATAGACCATCAAGCTTTTGGCATGGAGTTGCAACCGGCTTTCCGCCTTAAACGCACGTTCATGGGCGTAGAAATCATCACCTAAAATTGGGTGTCCTATTTCCGCCATATGCACACGAAGCTGATGCGTTCGCCCCGTGATCGGAGACAAAGAGACACGAGTAAATTTCCCATCTTCTTCTCGTTCCAGCACCTTCCAATCAGTGCGTGCATCTTTGCCACGTGTTAAATCTATTTTTTGTAATGGACGGTTTGGCCAATCACAAATTAATGGCAAATCAATATGGCCATTTTCACCTTCGATATCCCCCCAAATACGGGCAATATACTCTTTTTTTGTTTTTCTCTTTTCAAATTGAAGTCCTAAATTACGGTGCGAATTACTATTCATCGCCATAATGACGACGCCCGATGTATCCATATCTAAGCGATGGACGGTGCGCGCGTTTGGATACTCAAGCTGTACTCGATTGATGAGACAGTCTTGATGTTCTTCTTTTCTACCAGGAACACTGAGGAGGCCACTTGGTTTTGATAAGACAAGTAAATGATCATCTTTAAATATTATTTCCAATGGAGTATCGGGCGGAATATAATCAAATGGCGGCGGGGGTTTTCTTGGAAAATTCAATTTTTCACTCATAATTTTCATGTATTCGGGCAGAATAAACCAAAAAAACATCCGTGCAAGCATTTCATAAGTTGAAAGAAACTCAACAACATGTCAGAATGCCCCTTATGAGTAGATCATTATATACGTTTTTTTCTGTTTCTTTATTTGCGGCTTTTTGCTTATTGCCGTCGCTTGTTCAAGCGCAACAATATCCTGGTGATTTTTCTTCTGCGCCGACAACGCCGAAGAAAGACCAGTATATTGCGCCAGTGCCGCGGATATTTTCATCAGATGTGACGAGTGTTAAGCAAGCTGAAAAGCTTGATGTGTTATACGATAACCTTCTTATGTCCCTTTGGAATTACGGGCAGACTGATTTTATTTATCAACGTACATTAATGGAGCATATGCAGCCTGCAAAGTTTCAGCTAACGCGTTATGCTAAAGAATTTTCATATGATATGGACGATGCCCTTGCTAATCTTAACGCCAACTATAAAAAAATGATGGACGAGATTGAGGGTGCTAAAGAGAAATATACAGAAATAAAAAATGGCCTTAGAATGGCCGATCAGAAAAAAGTAGACCCTTTATGGCAAGAAAAAATAACTCAATTTGAAGATAATGCGAAAACATATTTCAAAATGCAGCATAAATTTTTAAGTACCTATAGAAACCTTGTGGGCTTTGTTTTAAAACAAGGTGGAAGCTATTATTACAAACAAGATACTCAAGGTGTTTATTTCTATAAATTTGGTAGTTACCACTTTTTTGGCAAAAGCATCGATAATCTTAAGAAAATAAATTACGATCAGAGACAATTTTTAAAAGCTCATCCCCCCGCGAATGTTGACGCTCTTATTTTAGAGTAGATTTCTTCCTTTATTATAACCCCCCATAAGGATTATGGATTATGGCTTCTTCGTTTCCTGTATTTAAAATCATAGGGGGCGTCTTGGGGGCTGCGGCTATTTTCCTTGGTGGGTACTCCTATCATTTACATGAAGTAGAGCTAGAGAAAATCCGCGTACAAGAAGAATACCGCCTGCAGCAAGAGGACGAAAAACGCACAGCGATTGAAGTGGAAAAAGATGCCCAATTTAAAAAACTGTTAGATATATATCTTGAAGATTTTACCACGGATATGCGTGAAAAAATGACAGATTACAAAAAAAACCGCAAAATGCTTCATGAATTGGTGCAGCCTTTCAATTATGAAACACCCGAAGATTCAAAAAACACTTATGAGCATTTTACAAAAACGCTTATGCCTTATCTTAAATCTCAGTCTGTAAAAGTCATAGACACATTTAGCCAATACAAGGTGGCTCTCCATAAGGATTTAATCGACGAAACAAATGAGCGCCGTGATCATTTTCAAAATGAGTGGAATGATATGATAAACACACAGCTTGAAAAATATGTCGATTACTTTGTTCAAGAAGATATGCTCTTAAACAAATACAAGGCGCTGATCGAATTTTATTATGTTCATTCAAATCTTATTGAAATTGATATTGAAAATGACGCCTTTATTTTCAAACGCAAGAAAGATGAGTTACAGCATTTAGAATTATTAAAAGACCTTAAGACGGATCAGTAACCCCTGCTAAATCATATTTTTCTTTTCGTGATAATTTCTTAATTTCAAGTTCACGCTTTGATGCAATTGAACGATTTTGAACGTCCTGCTTATAAACAAGACGAAATGGAGCGCGGCCTTTGGTGTATTTTGCACCTGTTCCGACTTCATGCATTGCTATACGCCGCTCAAGATTATTTGTTATGCCGGTGTAGAGCGTTTGATCCGCACATTCGAGAATATAAACACACCAACTCATCTGAATTTAATATAACCCACCCGTACCTGTTGTGACAGAAGACCCTGATGATGGAGCGGTGCGTTCGGGTTGACCATAAATTGTACTCGGATCAAATGAATGGTCGCTATTCACATTATAATTATAATAGTCATACCCCCCGTAAGAAGACATTACAGATATTCCATCCTCACCTAATAGATACATCTCATCTGTTGGCTCTGTTCCAATCACGAAGGATTCCCACAAAACTTTTTTATCACCTGGGCGGGCACGCACTCCTGTTTCTGCATTAATGCGAATATTACGAATGCCTGACGGGCGGCGAAACGGTTCTGGCGGAACATCTGCCAAAGCGTCTTCCATAAATGATTTAAAAATAGGCAAAGCCACTGATGATCCAGTCTCTCGACGTCCCAACGAACGTGGATTATCATACCCTGTATAAACGCCAACGACTAGGTTTGGCGTAAAACCAATAAACCACGCATCGCGAGATTCATTTGTTGTTCCTGTTTTGCCAGCCAATGGACGATTAAGCGATCTAAGTCTTGCGCCTGTCCCGCGTTGCACGACGCCCTCCATGATCGAAACCATTTGGTATGTTGTGCGCGGGTCGGCAATTTGCTCACGATTATCGGGGATTTCGGGCACCATTTGCTCCTCCCATTTAATCATTTCCCCACACCCCGTACATACGCGCGCATCATGTTTCATCACAGTCTTACCGTGACGATCTTGGATGCGATCAATAAATGTTGGTGTTATTTTTTTTCCGCCATTTACAAGCATCCCATAAGACGCGGTCATTCGAAGAAGCGTTGTCTCAGCCGAACCCAATGAATTGGCCAAAAGAGGCGGCATCTTATCCGTGATTCCAAAATGGTCAGAGTATTTTGCCACTAAATCCATGCCGAGAAAATCAGCCAAGCGCACCGTCATCAAGTTTCGTGATTTTTCGATTCCTACGCGTAATGTTGTTGGACCATAAAATTCATGAGAGTAATTGGTTGGCTTCCATGTTCCTGCAACTTTATCGTTCAGCACAAATGGAGCGTCCAAAATAAGTGTGGCTGGTGTGAACCCCTTATCCAACGCGGCAAGGTACACAAATGGCTTGAACGCGGAGCCTGGTTGGCGCTGCGCCTGAGTGGCACGGTTAAACTCACTGCCACCATATGAATAATTCCACCCACCTTGCATTGCAAGAATACGTCCCGTATGCGGGTCAAGTGCAATGATTGCGCCTTGAATAAGCGGAATTTGACGTAGCTCATATACATTGGATGGCTTTTCTTCGTCACCTGCGGGTGCTTTGCCTTCTACTAAAATGACATCGCCCATCTTCACGACTTGTTCCAATGATTTTATTTCAGGGCCAAGCGCGTAGCCTTCATTCTTATATTCGCGCGCCCATGAGTTCTCTTTAAGATTTATCACACCTTGATCTTTGTCTATGAACCCTATTTTTGCGCTATCCTGTGTAACCTCTAAAACTGCGGCCAAATACCAATTTTTTAAAGTCCCAGCAGGCGCTTGTATCTCTTCGAGTTTTGTACGCCAATCATCCATGGATTCCAGTGTTGCAATCGCTCCGCGATAACCATGACGCATATCATATGCCATCAAACCATCACGAAGACTTTTCTCCGCAATACTTTGATATGTTGGGTCAACGGATGTTTTCACCGCCAAACCGCCTTGATAAAGAACTTCTTCGCCGTAAGTGGTTGATAATTCACGGCGCACCTCTTCGGCGAAATATGGGGCATCAACGTGCTCAACACTCTCTGACTTCATTTCAAGTGGATAAGCCTTCGCTAATTCTGCCTGAGATTGTGTGATGTATTCCTCATCTAGCATACGATCAATTACCCAATTTCTTCGTGCAAGCGCACGATCATAATCCTCAACAGGGTGGTAATTATTTGGCGCCTTTGGGAGCGCCGCAAGAAAGGCGGCTTCGGCCACGTTTAATTCTTCTAAAGATTTATCAAAATAATATAAAGATGCCGACGCGACACCGTAAGATCCGCCACCAAGGAATATCTGGTTTAAATACAGCTCAAGAATATGTTCCTTGCTCATGGTTTTGGTCATGCGATAGGCGAGTATGGCCTCTTTAAATTTACGAGTCAGATCGACTTCGTTTGTAAAGAAGAAGTTTTTTGCGACTTGCTGCGTTATGGTTGATGCGCCTTGTGGGCGACGCTTTACTCCCATTGCCTTATCCTTCGCATAGCGTAGACCTGCGCGGGCAACGGCCTTTAAATCAACGCCACTATGTTTATAAAAGTTCTGATCTTCTGCCGCTATGAATGCTTGCTTCAAACGATCTGGAATAAATTCTACGGGAACGAACACACGGCGCTCCTGCGCAAATTCTGCCATTAAATGCCCGTCACCAGCATAAAGACGCGTTACGATGGGTGGTTCATAATTTTTAAGCTCAGAATAATCAGGCAAATCTTGCCCATAAAAATTCAGGACATAGGCAAAGCCACCGATTGCTACCACTGCGCCTATAAAGCCCAAGGAAAACAAGCCCAGAAATCCGTACCAAAGATATTTCATTATCTTAATTCTTTCTCATTTTTTTATTTTTATAAGCAACTATAGTGCCATATTTATTTATAGCTTGGCCTTAGACCACGCGGCGTGTAATCGGCCCATCGGCGCGCCCATGAATGAACTGCTCTACATAGGGGTTACCCGAATGGTCTAGATCATCGACTGACCCTGTCCACAGTATTTTTCCATCATGGATCATTGCCACATAATCTGCAATTTTACGTACGCTGCCCATATCATGGGTAATAGACAGTGCTGTTGCGCCCAAGCCCTTAACCTGATCAACGATTAAATGATTAATCACATCGGCCATAATGGGGTCAAGGCCAGTTGTTGGCTCATCAAAAAAAATGATTTCGGGTTTTGTTGCAACGGCGCGTGCAAGTCCTACACGTTTTTGCATCCCGCCTGAAAGCTCCGCAGGATAAAGATTTGCAACTTGTTCTTGTAGACCTACCGCCTTGATTTTTTCAATCGCAATATCGCGGGCGTCCTTTTTATTCATGCCTTGCCCATGGATCAAACCAAAGGACACATTTTCCCATATTTTAAGAGAATCAAATAATGCCGCGCCCTGAAATAACATGCCAAATTTATGCATAAATTCACCGCGTTTTTTTGGGTCTGCACCAACACTTTCCTGACCATCAATTAAAACCGAACCAGAATCAGGGGCAAGCAACCCCAATACGCATTTCAGCATAACTGATTTACCCGTTCCCGAACCACCAATAACAACCATAGACTTACCCGCAGGCACGCTTAAATTCAGGCTATCGAGCACCTTATTCGAACCGAAAGCTTTGCTTACATTTTTAAGATCAAGCTTAATGTCTTGGTTGGTGTTGGCTGGCATTTGTTCTTTTTGACTCATGAGAAAAACACCTGCGTAATCAGATAGTTAAATATCAAAATCAAAATGGATGAAGATACAACGGCATTGGTTGTTGCCGCGCCCACTCCTTGTGCGCCACGCGCAGAATTAAACCCGTGATAACATCCCATAATCGATACGATAAAACCAAAGGCCCCTGCCTTCCAAAGGCCTGAAATCACATCAATATCCGTCAAAGTATCCCAAGTTTGGGAAAGATAGCTTCCTGGTGAGAAACCAAGAGAATAAATAGACACAACATAACCACCATACACGCCAATAATATCACCAATGAGAACAAGGATAGGCAATGTCAGTGTTGCGGCGATCACGCGCGGAGCGATTAAATATTTGAAAGGATTAACCGATAACGTGCGCATCGCGTCGATTTGTTCGGTCACACGCATTGTCGCGATCTCAGCGGCGATGGCGGCGCCCACGCGTCCCGCAACCATTAACCCCGCCAGTACGGGGGAGAGCTCGCGCGTTACGGATAAAACAACCACGCCCGCAATCGCGCCTTCTGCGTTAAAACGTGTAAAACCTGTATAGCTTTGCAGGGCCAAAACCATCCCTGTAAATAATGCCGTCATACCGACCACAGGCAATGAATAATATCCGATATCGATAAGCTGGCGCGCGAGTTGTGATGGGAAGAATGGCGGCGTAAAGCAGTGAGTTACGGCGCGTGCGATAAAATCGCTCAAACGACCGACAGCGGCGAAAAAACCGAATATTGTACCACCAATATGGGCGCAAAAATCAAGCACAGCATCAATAGGGTTAAAACCGCCCTTTTTTATATTCTCATTTTGTATTGCCTGATCTGCCATGACATTCAATTTTCTATAGTAATGATCCGAAAAAACACTAAAGGAATTGCGGCCAAAGGTCTATACTCTAGGTATAAGAATCTTTCACGTATCCACGATCTAAAATGAAAAAAATACAGCCTTCTGATTTAACCCTTATGAATGATGATTATTACCGCGTTGAGCTTGCCTATGCGCGGGATGACAATCTGTTGTTCGGAGAACGTATTTACCGCCGTGATGCACGGCTTTGGTTACATCAAGATCTGGCCCATACCGTCAGAAATGCGACGCGTATTTGCCTTGATGATTATGGCTATCGCTTTATTTTATATGATGGATTACGCACGATTGAGGCACAGGAAGCCATGATGAGAACTCGGCGCGTTAAAGACAACCCGCATTGGTTGGTTGCGCCACGGTTGCTGTCTCCCGCGGGGAGCGGTGGCCACCCGCGCGCTATGGCGATTGATATTGGGCTAGAAACGATGGATGGAGAGCTTCTCGATATGGGATGCGCGTTTGATTACTTGGCCGAAAATCCGCATAAAGATGCCAATCCCGCGCATCGTGAATACGCGCATTCGCCAGATATCTTGAGCAATCGTAAAATCCTTGATGATTGCATGAGCCGTGCGGCCGATGATTGGGGCTTGCCTTTATTTCCATTGCCACAAGAGTGGTGGGATTTTCGAATGCCGCCTGAAACCTTCAATCAGTATACGCCGATTAGTGAAGATGACTTGCCCGATGAAATGAGGTTACTTGATCACTGAACGTGTATATCGCCGCCCCAAATTTGTGAGAATTTCATATGAAATTGTACCCGCATCAGTGGCAAGTTTATCAAGCGTTTGATGATCACCAATCACCTCAATCATATCGCCGACTTTGGGAAACTCATCCTCAGGAATTGCTTTAAGATCACAAATCACAAGATCCATCGAAACACGCCCACAAATGGGTAACTCATGACCACTGCAATATAAAGACCCAGCGTTTCCTAATGAGCGGAAAATCCCGTCAGCATAACCAATAGGGATGATTCCCAGTTTTGTTTTTTTACTTATACGATACGTTTCGTTGTATCCAGTAAATTCACCCTCTTCACCGTCATGAATTTGTAAAATCGGCGCGTGCAATGAAACAACAGGGCTAATGAGTTCAACCATTTTCTTAGAAGCACAACCACCATATAAACAGATGCCGGGGCGGGTTAAGTCATGATGATAATCATCCCCTAAAAACACCCCGCCGGAATTGCTCAGGCATTTTTTGGCATAGGGGAAATGTGCGGCAATCTCCTCAAACCGTTTGCGCTGGATTTCATTATGCGGGTTATCAAGCTCCTCAGATGAGGATAAATGCCCCATAACATAAAGAATATCCAAGCCACTTAAATCCATTGTGTAAACGGCTTCATATTCCTCTGACGGAACTCCAAGGCGGTTCATACCGATGTCAAAGTGAATATTTGCGGGAAGCTTAGCACTGGTTTCAATCGCAAATTCAAGATATGCATCAATTTCATTATAAGAATTCAATACAGGAATAAGATTATGCTCATGGTAAGTCTCGCGCTCCGCCGCCCAAAAACCGTTTAGAATAAAGATGGTTACATCATCAGATAAAATACCGCGGAGCTGCACGCCTTCATCAAGAGTTGCCACGAAAAATTTCCGCGCGCCTTCAGTATAAAGCGCTGGCGCAACGTACTCTACACCAATTCCATATGCATTAGCCTTTACCACAGCGGCGGTCTTACAATTTTCAGAAGACAGGGCATTTAACGCGCGATAATTCTTGCGCAACGATTGCAAATTTATCGTTAATTCACCGCGCATTAACAAGCCTTAATATTGTTTTGGATCGTGAACTTCATCAAGATCACTAAAGCGTGTAACACGCCCGTCGAAATGCATACGTACTGCGCCAATCGGACCGTGACGCGCCTTGGCGACAATGGCTTCACCCACGTTAAGGGCGCGCTCACATTGCTCTTGCCAATGCATATGCTTGTCCGTTCCTGGTTCAGGTTCGGAACGATGGAGATAATATTCCTCACGATAGACGAACATCACCACATCTGCATCTTGCTCAATCGAACCAGATTCACGCAAATCCGAGAGCATCGGTCGCTTATCTTCGCGTTGCTCAACCGCACGAGAGAGCTGTGATAGCGCAAGAACAGGAATATTTAATTCCTTTGCAATCGCCTTAAGGCCACGTGTAATCTCGGAAACCTCTTGAACGCGGTTGGATTCACTTTGCTTTGAACCGCTCCCTCGCAGAAGCTGAAGATAGTCAATCACGAGGAAATCGAGACCATGTTGACGTTTTAGACGGCGCGCACGTGTACGAACCGCGCCGATAGACAACGCAGGCGTATCGTCAATATAAAGCGGAATTTGCGCGAGTTGCTGGCTCGCCTTTACGAAATTCTGGAAATCTTCTTGTTTAATATCACCTTGCTTAATCGCATGACCAGAGATATTGGCAACATCGGCGAGAATACGCGTTGCGAGCTGATCCGATGCCATCTCAAGCGAGAAAAACCCAACGCGTGCGCCCTCTTTCCCGCCCGTTTCGGCGTAACGCCGCGCGGTGTTAAAGGCGATATTCGTGGCCAGCGCCGTTTTCCCCATTGAAGGACGACCTGCGAGGATAACCAAATCGGATGGATGAAGCCCACCTGTTTGCTTATCCAGATCACGTAAGCCCGTTGTTGCGCCCGTCACATGCCCTTTGGTTTTGAACGCCTTTTCCGCGACCTCAATCGAGACAAGAACAGAATCACGGAGCGAAGTAAACCCGCCCTTTACCTCGCCACTTTCAGCCAGTGAAAAAAGCTTGCTTTCAGCCGTCTCAATCGTATCCATAGCCGAGGAATCGAGCGTATGCTCATGCGCTTCGTTGACCATATCTTCGCCAAGGCCGATAAGCTCTCGGCGCATGAAAAGCTCGTAAATTGTTTCGGCATAATCACGCGCATTTATCACGGAAACGATACTGCCTGCAAGATCGGCCAGATACGCGCCACCGCCAAGCTCTGTCAAATCCTCATCTTTTTCAAAATAGTTCTTAAGCGTTACAGGAGACGCGGTTTGTCCGCGATCAATAAACTGCGAGAGCGCCGTGAAAATACGTTGATGCACAGGCATGAAGAAATGTTCAGACCGCAAAAGATCACCGATTTTTTCATAAGCGCGGTTATCAACGAGAAGCGCACCCAGCAAGCCCTGCTCTGCCTCTGCGTTATAGGGCATCTCCCGATAATGGGGTTTATCGGAAGGGTGATCGGGGGTGTAGCTATTCCCCTGAAAGGAATCTATTGCTGTGTTTGTACTCATGAAAAGAAACTATCATAAGGATAAACTGGTTTTCTAGCGGAAAGATTTTTACCCCTGTGAATAACGGGGATATAAATAAACGTAATCACGCATAAAAAAACGCCCCGAAGACGGAGCGTTTAAATTCTTTAGATCCTTCGCGTTTCTCAGGATGACAGAGCAGAAACTAAGCTTCTACAGCAACTTCTTTTTCATCTTCAGCTGGTACATCAGATTCGTCAGTAGCCTCTTCCTCTTCGCGAGGAGCTTCTGCTTTTTCATCTTCATATGCTTGTTGAGCATCGGCAACCAACGCACGGCCTGTATCAGCCTGAATTTGTGCCTCTTCAGAAGAGCGAGCGATGTTCACAATCACTTCAACCTTAATTTCAGGGTGAAGCTGAATAGAAACAGGGATCAAACCGATTGTTTTGATGCTCTGATTTAAATCAATCATGTTGCGCGTGATTGTTTCTTTTGATTCTTTAGAAACAGCCTCCGCAATATCGCGAGATGCGACAGAACCAAAAAGTTGACCAGCTTCTGAAGCTTGGCGGATCACAGGAACTTTAATTCCATCAATCTTTTTAGCAAGCTTTTCGGCTTCTTTTTTCTTGGCTGCGTTATCAGCTTCGATTGTTTTCTTTTGTGCTTCGAAATACGCAATGTTTTCCTTGCTGGCACGTAATGCTTTCTTCTGTGGAAGAAGGTAATTACGGGCAAAACCTGGCTTTACAGAAACTGTATCGCCCAGCTCACCAAGTCTTTCAATGCGCTCAAGCAATATAACTTGTGTTGATGACATTGTTTTTCTCCAAATATCTATAGATTAACGACGTCCGCCCTGATGGCTACTGTGGTGGCCCTGGTCGGTGTCTTGTTGAACATAAGGCATTAAACCCATGAAACGGGCGCGTTTGATTGCTTTTGCAAGCTCACGTTGTTTCTTCTGGGATACTGCGGTGATACGGCTTGGGACAATTTTCCCGCGCTCGGAGATATAACGGCCAAGTGTGCGTGTATCTTTCCAGTCAATCGCTGGCGCATTCGGGCCAGTGAAAGGACATGTTTTTTTACGACGAAAAAACGGACGTTTTACTGTTGGAGCATCTGCTGCGGACATTACGCGGCCTCCTTATCTTTGTTATATTTGTTATATGGCTTTTTCTTATCATCATCGCGGCCGCCCTTATCCATCATTACTGATGGGCCTTCGGACAATGCTTCTTCGCGGATCGTCAAGTGACGCACCACATCTTCATGAAGGCGCATTTGGCGCTCCATCTCATGCAAAGCAGCAGGAGCAACATCCATCTCAAGAGAGACATAGTGGCCTTTGCGAGCTTTATTGATGCGGTATGCAAATGATTTCAAACCCCAAAATTCAGTTCTGTGGATTTTACCATCTTGATCGGTGATAATTTTCTGGAAACCTTCAGTGATATCTTTCACTTGAGCGTCCGTCAGGTCTTGCCGTGCGATAAACACGGTTTCATAATAAGGCATATTTCATTCCTCCTGGGTTATCGCGATAAGATAAACCTGATTATCATATCACGCAGCCAACGAACCATTCATTGGCGAGGTTTTGTAAAGTGTGAGGAATATACCCAAAATGCGGGTGGTTGCAAGCTTTTTATTTCATCTTCATAATTTTGATCGTGGCTCCGTCACTCGGCGTTCACGTACTCAAATAATACGCTTCGCACCTCATTCCTTGTCACGATCATAAATTCTTTTGATAAATTCGCAAGATAATCAAGCCAAATATTGCGGATTTGCATTCGAAGAATGCGCAATTTGCGCGGCAACAAAACCCTTCCAGCATCCTTGCACGCCATCTGTTTTATGCTGTGCCATGCTTTTACGAAGCATGAATTTCAGCTCTTCACAGGTGAGATTTGGATTTCCCAAAATACGGCGAAAGCGGGATAAGGCCATAATCGCATATTCAGCATAATCGGCATTCATATAATCGTAGTCCGACACGGATTGATAAGCCGCACTCATCTCATCAATAACATCGTGCAGCTCTTGTTCTTGTGATTCCAACATGTTTTCCTCCCTCGTAAAACATAACGCTACTCGAAACTCATCAACACACTTGATATTAGGCAACAATATTACCGATTCGCATAACGAAATGAAATAATCCCACAAAACATGTGTTAAATGCAAATAAAGACCGCATAAAACTGCATACCTTATTATGTATTGACAAAATCCGAGCATTAAATATGGTCAGCGTTTAGAATAAATATTCAAACATATCAAAGGGTAGACGAGTAATGGCACGCGCATTTGTATTTCCGGGACAGGGTTCACAATTTATTGGCATGGGGAAAGATTTGGCAGAAAATTTCGCCGAAGCCCGTGAAATTTTTCAAGAAGTCGATGATTCGTTATCCCAAAAGCTCAGCGCAATGATGTTTGACGGGGATGAATCTGATTTAAACATGACCGAAAACACGCAACCGGCTCTTATGGCGGTATCTGTTGCGGTTGCACGGATTTTGGAATCACAAGGCGGCATTGCAATCAAAGATTACGCGGCTTATGTTGCAGGGCATTCATTGGGGGAGTATTCGGCGCTTACGGCGGCGGGCGTTATTGCGGTGTCTGATTGCGCGAAATTACTTAAGCTTCGCGGGACATCCATGCAAAAAGCCGTTCCCGTTGGGGTTGGCTCTATGGCGGCAATCCTTGGGCTTGATTTTGATGTTGTTGCAAAAATCGCGAAGGAAGCAGCGCAAGGACAGGTTTGCGCGGCGGCCAATGATAATTCAGATGGGCAAGTCGTGGTGAGTGGGCATAAAGATGCGGTAGAGCGCGCCGTGGCACTCGCATCTGAACGCGGTGCGAAGCGCGCGGTTATCCTCCCTGTTAGTGCGCCTTTTCATTGTGATTTGATGGAGCCTGCGGCAGAGGCTATGGCTCCTGCTCTGGCGGAAACACCCTTTAACGCGCCCGTTGTACCCGTGGTGGCAAATGTGACGGCGGACGCACAAAATGACCCTGAGAAGCTTAAATCCCTTCTCGTTGAGCAAATAACAGGGATGGTGAAATGGCGCGAATCTGTCCTTTATATGAAGGATCAAGGTGTTGAGGAAATGGTTGAGCTTGGTGCGGGCAAGGTATTATGCGGTCTAGCGCGCAGAATTGATCGTTCTATTGCATGTTCAAATGCGGGAACAGCCGCAGAAGTTGAAGCATTGATTACAGCATTAAAGGGATCATAAAGGGCGGTTAAGCGACGTCGGGCTGGTCATGCTCTGCATCATTCGAAGCCGCAGCGTCAAGATCAACAGAAAGATTTGCTACTTTAGGCTGCCATCTACGGGCTTGCGCCGCATCAAAACGATCGGCAACTTTATTGAGCATTGTACTTAGATCAAAGGCGATTACATTGCCTAGCTCTCGCTTCATTTCATTATTACAAATATCGGCATCGCCACGGATAATGTCGGAAAGCTGGGATAGATTAAAGAGATCCTTATAATTCACCTGCGCATACTGTGCCTCCACATTTGCGGCATCTTCAACGTCTTCCATCAGATTCTGCAATGAATCCAGCAATTTATTTTGTTGTTTTTTTGTTTGAGGGTCAATATCTGTACGCGCAACCTGTAAATCTAAACATGTTTGACGCAAATATTTTAATTGATTTCGTACGGTTATATCTTGAACATTATGGTGCACTTCATAATTCACCATTAAATCATGCACAGGCTCTAACACCTGACGGAATGTTTTTAATTCCACAGGATATACAAGCTCTTGCTTCTTAAGCTCGTGAGCGACTTGCCTGAAATCTTTTGTTAATAGTGCTAAGCTCATATTTTTAAATGTGCCTATTTTGGTCAATTACTTACACAAAATACATAAATTATTACATATAGTATCAAAATTTATGCGAAGCTACGCCTCTTTATGGTTATTGTCAACAAAAATAGGGTCCTTATACCCAGTTATTGATAATGGTTATCATTTTCATGATTTCGATCATACTCACTTAGAGGATCTTTACAAGCCCTATTCTTTTCGGCTAAACCATAAATTCACTATAAAATAAAAAGGTTAATAAAACATGTTCGATTTTACAGAAAACACTGCATTGATAACAGGCGCAACTGGCGGAATTGGCGGGGCAATCGCAAAATCTCTACACGCGCAAGGCGCAACAGTCGCTATATCTGGGCGCAATGAAGAAAAACTGAATGCGCTTGCATCTGAGCTCAAGACCCGTGCACATGTTCTTCCTGCGGATTTATCCTCTACGGAGGCCGTGAAAGACCTTGTTAAGCGCGCCGATGAAGCCATGGGTAAAATCGATATATTGGTTAATAATGCGGGGCTAACCCGTGATGGCCTTTCTATGCGAATGAGCGATGCCGATTGGCAGGATGTTTTGGACGTCAATCTAACCGCACCATTTAAGCTCGCCCAAGCGGTGCAGCGCGGCATGATGAAGCGCCGTTATGGCCGTATTATCAATATTGCGTCCGTTGTGGGCGTGACAGGTAACCCGGGTCAATGTAACTATGTTGCATCAAAGGCAGGCATGATTGGGTGGAGCAAATCCATGGCGGCCGAAGTGGCAAGCCGAGGCATTACCGTGAACTGCATCGCGCCTGGATTTATTGCGACCGCCATGACAGATGCCCTGAATGATGATCAGAAAGCATCCATCAATTCCACTATTCCCGCCGGTAAAATGGGCACAAGCGATGACATCGCCAGCGCAGCCGTCTATCTGGCGAGCATGGAGTCGGGATATGTGACGGGGCAAACATTGCATGTTAATGGTGGCATGGCACGGATTTAAATCACTTCTATTATTTCATGAGACCCGCGTTAAATTTCAACTAGTGTATATGTAATACACTTCGTTTCATTTTCCTTGCTCTTCATAAAATACTCTTTGTGATTCCTAAAAAGGATTACCGATGACCTATTCCCTTATTCTTTTTGATTGTGACGGCACATTGGTGGATAGCGAGTATCTTAACCTGAAAGCCATTATAGAGCTTATCGAAGAGTGTGGAGCGACAGGTTATGACATCGAATATGGCATGCATCATTTTTCAGGGCATCGTTTTAGCCAAATTATTGGCAAAATTTCAACAGAGACAGGGATAATCTTCCCCAAGGATGCAGGTAAGAGATATTTAGAGAAAGTGCGCGCCCTCGCCCCGAAGGAGATGAAACCCGTAGAAGGGGCGCGACAAATGGTTGAGGCAGCCAATGACAGCGCCATCATTTATGTTGTTTCAAATGGTGAGCGCACAAATGTTATCACCTCCCTTGAATTTGGCGGCCTGAAACCCTTTTTTCCTGATGAGAGAATTATCAGCGGGGCAATGTCTTCCAACCCTAAACCTGCGCCTGATTTGTTCTTACTTGCGTGTGAGAAAGAACATATTCCGCCATCAGACACGCTTGTTATTGAAGACAGTGTTGCGGGCGTGACGGCGGCACGGGCGGGCGGTATGGATGTTTGGGGGTTTTGTGGGACGCATCATGATCCAGACGCTCATAAACAAAAATTAATGGATGCGGGAGCGGCGCATGTCTTTATGTCCATGCATGATTTGCTCGGGTATTTTAAAGCATTTCACATTAAATAAAATCCAGCGCACATAAATGATCATAGAATGCCTGCAAATTGCGTTCATTCTCTGTAAAATAGGTTGTCGTTAAAAGGGCATGGGCGTCTAATAATTTCTTATGAGACATCTGAATATTTTCATTACCGACTTCAGACCTCCAATCAAGCCTTACACCCACCTGCCCTTTATATTTTTCATCCATTTCACTGAAAAACTGATATTGCGCGAAGATTGCCTCGGTTATTAACACCTCTACCTCTTTTAAAGTATCTGATGGTGGGCTTATCTCTGACATCCCTGCCATCACCATTTCGATTGTCTTCTTATAAGTCCCTTCAAAATGTTTTGCATGATCCTCCATCGTATATGAATTCATCATAAAATACCGGGCGCGCACGGCTTCGTCCGTCAATTCAAATAAGGCGTTAAGATACCGTGCATCACTGCCACGGATGGTGCTGGTTGCTGGATCAAAATCATTATAGGTCTTCCCCATAGAGAGATAAACTGTGGGCACAGGCAGCGGATAACCCTGCGCCATTGCTGGTATACTTAGCCCTAAACACATTAAACAGGCTATCAATGCTCTCATTTGTCGCTCCTTATCTCATCGAACGGGTAGAATATCGATATCTGCACAAAAATACAAAAGAATATCTATGATTTTTCGAAGCGGCCTATTTCTGTGTTTTTCGTTACTGATCCTGCGGGAAAAAGATGTGCGTTCATAGCAATATATACGCCGCTTGGCGTGTCTTCCGCCTTTGCCATTGCATAACCCAGATTAAACCCAGCATCACTCATGGCGAATTCTTTTAACGGAATCATCGCCCCTGTCAAAATTATCGTTTTGCCATGCTCGCCCAAATGTTTTGCGAGATATTCGGCGGTTTGTGGCATTGTTGATGTGCCATGCACGATAATGATATGCTTGGCGGCTGATTTTTGTACAGCTTTCACAATTTTACTACGGAGATCATCGGTCATATCGAGCGAGTCAATTTGCGCGAGTGTTTCAAATGTTAAGTCTGGATAGGTCTTTATGATAGAATCAAAATAATCGGGCAGAATTGATAAATGCCTGAATTCAGGTTTCTCCGTTGTCGGGTCATATGATTTTTCAATCGTGCCGCCCGTTAAAATAAAATGTATTTTACTCATCGATTACTCTTCCACCTTTGCAATCCGCAAAATATTGGTTGAGCCTTTGACACCGAGCGGCATTCCCGCCGTCATGATAAAGCGCTCCCCTTTTTGAAGAAAACCTTTTTCTACGGCTATTTTTGCGGCGTGGCGGGCGGGGCCTGTAAAGTCATCTTCCCGCGCCTCATCATTTACGGCAAAAACACCGTAAGACAACATCAACTGACGCGCGACTTGCTGGCTTGGGGTGAGGGATAATATCGGCACTTCGGGGCGTTGGCGCGCAGTACGAAGCGACGTCGCGCCAGACATTGTATAATTGACAATCAGTTTGGCCTCTACATCTTGCGCCACATAATAGGCGGCGGTGGTAATCGCATCGGATGGCGTATTCAGGCTTTCTGGCCGTGCATTATCCATCATCTCAAGATAGTTATCATCGCTTTCAGTTGTGCGGGCAATGCGATCCATCATGATGACGGCGGCTTCGGGGTATTCCCCCGCCGCCGTTTCCGCCGAGAGCATCACGCAATCCGCCCCGTCATATACGGCCGTGGCCACATCAGAGGCCTCGGCGCGGGTTGGGCGTGCATTATTAATCATAGATTCCAACATCTGCGTGGCAATCACCACGGGCTTGCCCATATCCCGCACCATACGCACCACGTTTTTTTGCACGGCAGGAACTTTTTCGGGTGGGATTTCGACGCCCAGATCTCCACGAGCGAGCATAATGCCATCCACGTTATCAACGATTTCCTCCAACTGCGTTAAGGCAGAAGGTTTTTCGATTTTCGCCATGAGCGCAGCGCGGCCATCAATCAGGGCGCGGGCCTCTATCACATCTTCGGGTTTTTGAACAAAACTTTGCGCGATCCAGTCCACGCCCATATCAAGAGCGGCAACCAAATCTATGCGGTCTTTCTCGGTGAGGGCGGGGATGGGCAGAATAACACCAGGGATATTAAAGCCCTTATTATTACTAAGGGTGGAGCCTGATTGCACCACACCTTCTAAATATCCTTTGCCCTTTTTTGTAATTTCAATGCGTACTTTTCCATCATCAAGGAAGATACGGCTGCCGATTTCCATGGCCTTGATTACCTCAGGATGCGGCAAGAAGACGCGCGACTCATCGCCAAGCGATTCTTCGGAATCGAATCGAAAGGCCTGACCTTTTTTCAATTCTATCGAATCATCTTCGAATTTTCCGATTCTTAATTTCGGCCCTTGAAGGTCACCAACAACACCAATGGGGTGATTATATTTTTCTTCTATCTCTCGGATAATCTTGATAACCGCGCGGTGAGCGTCATGTGTACCGTGCGAGAAGTTCATGCGGAACATATCAACGCCCGCCTTAAACAACGTTTCGATCATTTCTGGCGTGTTGCTCGCTGGCCCGATAGTTGCCAAAATTTTTGTTTGTCGCTGTCTGCGCATGATTCTTTTTTCCCTGTTTTGTGATTCTCATTAGGATTCATAAGGCGTTGCACCTGATATCAGTGTAGCAGAGATAGAAAAAAACGCACGCCAAGATTAAAAAGAACCCCTATATATAGCCCTATTTCGTGAAATATTATTTCAATTACCATTTTTTTTCGCGGGGATAAAAGACGGGATAAGGCAAATTTTTTCTATTGAATCAGATGCTTTTGTCTCTAGATCTAAAATTTTAGGAATAAATTCTGATTGGCAAAATATACGACATCTAGTATGTTACATACCAGATGATCACAACACATTGTGTTACTCATCTATTCGAAATTCACATTCCTTGAAGTATCTTTCAATAAGAATGAATAAAAAAATAGCTAGAAGGGAGCATAGCTCATGTTTGACGTTGCGCAAATGGAGAGAGGAAATCGTGTCGAGATTGATCGATCACGAGATGAGAACTTAACAGAGTTCGGTAAGGCGACTTTAACGGATCGGTATTTAATGCCGGAGGAGCAATACCAAGACCTCTTTGCACGTGTTTCCATGTATTACGGGGACGATAGCGAGCATGCACAACGTATCTATGACTATATGTCGAAACTCTGGTTTATGCCATCTACGCCTATTCTTTCCAATGGCGGGACGAGCCGTGGCTTACCGATTTCATGTTTCTTAAACGAAACCAATGACTCTCTCGAAGACATTGTGTCCTTATGGAATGAAAATGTATGGCTTGCGTCACTTGGCGGCGGGATTGGATCTTATTGGGGGAATGTTCGCTCTATTGGTGAGAAGGTTGGTCGCAATGGTAAGACGAGCGGTATTGTTCCGTTTATCCGCGTTATGGACTCCCTGACATTGGCGATTTCGCAAGGCTCACTTCGTCGCGGCTCCGCGGCTATTTACCTTCCTGTATGGCATCCAGAGATTGAGGAATTCCTTGAAATTCGTCGTCCAACTGGTGGTGATCCAAACCGTAAGGCGTTAAATCTTCATCACGGTATTCTTATTCCGAACCGTTTCATGGAAGCGGTTGAGAATAACGAAGAATGGGCGCTTAAATCTCCGAAAGACAACTCCGTTGTTGATAAGGTAAATGCCCGTGATCTTTGGATTCGTATGTTGACCGCGCGTGTTGAAACGGGCGAGCCATATTTCATCTTTATTGACCATGTGAATGACGCCATCCCTGATCACCATAAAATGGCGGGATTGAATGTGAAGATGTCTAATCTTTGCTCTGAGATTACGTTGCCAACTGGTAAAGACCATTTGGGTAATGATCGAACGGCGGTGTGTTGCTTATCCTCCGTCAATCTTGAAAAATTTGATGAATGGCAAGATCACCCGACATTCATTGAGGATATTATGCGATTCCTTGATAATGTGTTGTCAGACTTTATTGAAAAAGCGCCAGACTCTATGAAACGCGCCAAATACGCGGCAATGCGTGAGCGCAGCGTTGGTTTGGGCGTGATGGGCTTCCACTCTTTCCTTCAATCAAAGATGATACCGATGGAAGGTGTGATGGCGAAAGTTTGGAACAGACGTATGTTCCAACTAATTAAACGTCAGGCCGATGATGCATCCGTTAAACTTGCGCATGAGCGCGGCGCATGCCCCGATGCGGCAGATTACGGCGTGATGGAGAGATTCTCTAACAAAATGGCGGTTGCGCCAACGGCGTCTATCTCTATCATTTGCGGTGGCGCATCCCCAGGGATTGAGCCAATTGCGGCGAATGCCTATACGCATAAAACATTATCGGGTTCGTTCCCCGTAAAAAACAAATTTTTGAAAAAGATTTTGGCGGAGCGTGGCCTTGATAATGACGACACATGGAGCTCTATCTTCACATTCGAAGGATCAGTGCAACATATTGATGAGCTGACCCAAGAAGAAAAAGACGTGTTTAAAACTGCGTTTGAGATCGATCAACGCTGGATCATTGAGCATTCAGGCGACCGTACACCGTTCGTTTGTCAGGCACAGAGTGTCAACGTGTTCTTGCCCGCGAATGTTAACAAGGCCGATCTTCACCGTATTCACTGGGAAGCTTGGAAAAAGGGCTGTAAGTCATTGTATTACTGCCGCTCTAAATCCATTCAACGGGCGGAAAGCGATGCATCATGGAAACGTAAAATCGTGGATGATGCCAAGCAAAGCGAAGACGAACAAGGCGCGATGGGTGATGGAACTGGCGGTTCTATGTATGAAGAATGCCTGTCTTGTCAGTAAGAATTTTATAAATCCATTCAAAGCCCTGCTTCGTGCGGGGCTTTTTTTATGGTCTTTAAAAATGTGATTATTTGTGGTTAATACAAAGCCATGAGCAAAACTCGACGATATAGCAAGAATAAGAAGCGTAGAATCCCGCCGCGTGATCTTACCCTGAGCATTACCGAAATCGGTGCGGGAGGTGACGGCGTTGCCATGCATGACGGCATGCGGATTTTTGTGCCGAAGACTATGGATGGTGATATTATTACGGCGCGGATTGAGGGCGGGGTGAAGGATGGCGCGCATGGCGCTTTGATCTCAATCGATACACCATCAGCCGACAGAATTTCTGCGCCCTGCCCGCATTTTGACGCGTGCGGCGGGTGTTCCTTGCAGCATTTGGGCGAGGAAGCATATCGTGCTTGGAAGGTTGAACAGGTCAAACATATATTGCTGCGCGCAGGTATTAAGCCCAAAACATGGGAAGAGCCGATCTTTATTCCCACCGCGACGCGCAGGCGTACAACTTTGGCCGTGCATAAGCTCTCGGATAAGAAGATTAAAATCGGATATCACGCACCGCGCAGCCATGATATTACGGATATATCCGCATGCGGCATTCTTGATCCCGTTATTGAGAGCATTATATTAAAGCTCAAACCTTATCTTCTGCCCCTCGCGCCGATGCGTAAAAGCGTTGATGTCACCATTCAAAAGGCGGGTGGCATTGATATGGTTTTAACGGGGGCGTGGCGGGAGAGCGGTGATTTCACCTTAGAACAACACGAAGCCATTGCCGTGATGATGCAGGATTTAGGGCTATCGCGCCTTTCCTTGCGTGAGAGCGAGCATGCGGAATGTGAGGTTTTGCTTACATACACTCCCATCATGAAAAAATTCGGGGCGTTATCGGTTGCCCTGCCCCCTGCGGCATTCTTACAGGCCAGCGATGCGGCGGAGAACATCATCAGTGATTTGGTGATGGAACATATTGGCGACGTGCAAAATCTGGCGGATTTATTCTGTGGATGTGGGACATTTGCGGGGCATATGATTGCACGCGGCAAAAATGTTTTGGCAATTGATAGTGACGGTGCGGCGATGGATGCTTTATCAGCGACCCCTCACCCGAATCTTACGACCCAGCGCAGAAATTTGTTCAAAGAACCCTTACGCAGTAAAGAGCTTGAGGGGTTTGACGCGATTGTATTTGATCCGCCGCGCGCGGGAGCAAAGGCGCAATGTGAAGATTTGGCCTATAGCGATGTTTCGAAAATTGTGGCGGTATCGTGTAACCCCGCCACTTTTGCGCGGGATGCGAAGGCGCTCACCGATGATGGCGATTACACCCTTCTATCCGTTCGCATCGTTGATCAGTTCATCTGGTCACCGCATTGCGAAATTGTGGCGTTGTTTGAAATGTAACACTGCGTTAGTTTTACGCGAATACCATATTAGACAAACACCGAAGGGATATACCATGAAACGCATTACATATATAGCTATGGGGCTTGCCGCGATTGGCGGCGCGATGATTTTCACGCAATATAATGCGAGCATGGCAGAGCAGGAGAAAGCAGTTATGACCGACCCGAAATTTAAAGACGTTCCCTTAAACGACATGCAAAGATACGTCACGCAGCATGACGGGACAGAGCCACCGTTTCAAAATGCATATTGGGACAATCACGAGCCAGGAATTTATGTGGATGTGGTGTCAGGTGAGCCGCTCTTTTCCTCCACTGATAAATTCGATAGTGGTACAGGATGGCCGAGCTTTACCAAACCGATCAGAGATGCCGCGCTGGCATCAAAAACGGATACAAAGTTGTTTTTACCACGTACAGAAGTGCGCTCCACAGATGCTGATTCCCATTTGGGGCACGTGTTTGATGATGGCCCGAAGGATAAGGGCGGCTTGCGGTTTTGTATCAACTCTGCCGCTTTGCGCTTTATCCATCTCAATGATCTTGAAAAAGAGGGCTATGGCGAGTTTTTGTCTTTGTTTGAAGATGAAAACAGCAAAGAAGAATAGCGTCCCTGCTATTTTGCGATTATACTGCAGCTTATGGATAAGACCACACTTCAAAGCTTTGAGGAATATTGTGCGCAGCACGCTTTGCGTATTACACCACCACGCCTTAACGCACTTGAAATTGTGCATAGCGCGCAAAAGCCACTCACGGCTTATGACGTGTTAGAGGCAATGGGCAAAACCCAGAAAAACCCAAAGCCGCCAACCGCGTATCGCGCGCTCGATTTCCTAGAAGAGCACGGCTTTGTTCACCGCATTGAATCGCTCAATGCCTATGTCTCTTGCGATGTTAATCACCACCATAGCGGATCACAATTTATGATTTGTGATACATGCGGCAATGTTGAAGAGATCCACCTTTGCACCCTGCCGCAAAAGCTACAGGATAAGGTGGAGAGCGAGAAGTTCACCCTGCATCATTGGAATGTGGAGCTGCACGGGGTTTGCGCCGCGTGCTCTGCCCTGCCATAGTCATCACGGTTCCATGTATTTATCGCGGCAATGCTGCGCGCCGATTTCTATTCTTTCCCGTGTTAAGCCATGTGCGCCGATATGGTCAATATATTGTTTCAGACGCTCTTTATCTGACACCTCAACACTTGTTTGGCGCTCTTTCATTTCGATTAGATGATCTATACGCGCAAAATGCGATTCAACGCCCATTCTCTTTACAAATTCTGGTGTTACCCGCCCATTTTGATCAAGTAAATCACAATCAACAGGCACGACTTTAGCGCCCCCTTTTACGATAGGAAGTTGGAATTCTACGCCAGTATTATTCTGTGCATGCGCATCGTGGTCATGATCATGGTTATGACCTTGTGCGCCTACGCCTTGGGCTGCTGCGCTTAACATCATTGCCAATGCTGTTTCTTTTATCGCCTTCATATTCTTTCCTTTTTAATAATATTGACATTATCATCCCTTTGTCATATGTTACGTTATAACATAACAAGTGAATACTGAAAGAAAAAAATGTCAGCAACGCATGCAGCAACCCATAATGAAGACACGGACTGGCTAGGAAGCGCCTTTACAGTTGCAGCAGCAGGAACAGCAGCGGGCGCACTTGGCCTTCTATCTGCGCCAGCGGCACTTTGTTTTGGCGCGGCGGCGGCAATCGCGGGAATCGGCATGCTTGGCCGTGCGGTGTCTGGCGATAATACGAATGTAGCCTTAGTCGCGGCAATCGTGGCGACGGCGACCACCTTCATTACAGGATTACCAATGGAGTTTTTATCCGAAGCCATTGTCTTCCCATGGGCGCATGACACCGCCTTTGGCGCAGAGACTATGGCGGCGAGCGGCTCTTACCTTGTTCCTATTTATGATACGATTGGCTCTTGGTTCGGTATTGAACCTTTCGGGCAAGCGGCGTCGGGCGTTCCTGTTGCAGATATTTGATGCTCATCAGGCATTAAACCGTTTAATCTTGATATAAGCCGCTAGAATTGATGTCTCTAAAGCAGCACATAACAGGAGAACTCCATGGGTGAGGCTGGCTTTGAAGACCTGCATGGCTGAAGGCGGTGACACGCATCACCATGGGGTCGATATGGTTTGTCACGAACCACATTGAATTTTCTTATAATACAAGCTTTTGTGCAAAAGGAAGATCGCCTATACGTTTTGGCTGCGCCCTTTCAATGGGGCTATCAAAACAAGATTTCATAGATTTACCATCATATACAGTTTGAACGCTCATATTTCTTGGCGTACCAGAAATCAATATAACATCACAATTATTTGGTGTGTCCATCGACGTTTCATGTTGATGTAACATCTTGGCTTTAATCTGTTTTATAACATCTCCATGGGTCATGACCCAATTAAACCTGTGCCCTTGATCAATATCGCGTTGTAGAGAATCCAAAAAATGTCTTATATAGCTTCCGATCTCTTTATGCGATTCCCCCATTTCTGGTTTTGCAGAATGGGGGGTGCCAGAATATACTTCCTTACTCACTTCCCAATCCGCTCTTAATGTAGCTTGAATAAGCGGGTCGTCCTTAAAGGTATCGTTTATTAAATGCTCAATATAAGGTAGTTTACCAAAATTACGCTCCATTAAAGAATCATCGACAAAAATCTTTTGGTCTAAATCAATGAAATCTGGATTTATTTCATAAATACGTTTTAATTTTTCATTTAACCCCTGTTGAACGCGCGTATAAGGGCTTGTCCATATTTGAACATCTTTCATAGATGTTACACCAATTTTAGGGAAAAAATCAGCCATCATAAAATCTGTTTGAGCACGCGCTTGCTGCACCCCGCGCTCCGTTATACCGAGGGTATGATCATTTCTGTTGTCACCTGTCTCATTTCCATCAGACTCAGGGTGACGATCTAAAAATGTATATATAGTGTCTTTTTCCATATCCATATTATTATATTGTGGCTTGAAGTCTGTCAAAGTTATTATTCTTTTCCTATAAATGGCACTTGAAAAACACAATATATGGTGTAAAATTCCATCAATTAATACTATATGTTGATTTTCATATTCCTGGAATTTAATATATCCCCGTTATTCACATTATAAAAATTCGAAATGACTCGGATTCTTGATAAAGAGCACTACACTACGACCCATACTGATATAGAAGGAGTAAGACCATGGCCAATATGAAAGCCGTTCTTGACGATGTTCAGGAAACAAAATCCCCCCTATTACAGGAACGCCACGTTTATAAGCCGTTTCTTTACCCATGGTGTTATGAGGCATGGTTGACGCAGCAACGCATTCACTGGCTCCCGGAAGAAGTGCCATTGGCCGAAGATGTGCGCGACTGGAAAAAGAACCTAACGCCATCTGAAAAAAACCTGATGACACAGATTTTCCGATTCTTTACGCAGGCCGATGTTGAAGTCAATAACTGCTATATGAAGCATTATTCCCAAGTTTTTGGCCCGGTTGAAGTGCAAATGATGTTGGCCGCGTTTTCGAATATCGAAACCGTTCACATTGCCGCGTATTCCCACCTTCTTGATACAATCGGTATGCCCGAAACTGAATATTCCGCGTTCCTTGATTACAAGGAAATGAAGGATAAGTTTGATTATATGCAAGATGTATCCATGGATAACCGCCGCGATGTGGCGAAGACTATGGCGATGTTTGGTGCGTTTACCGAAGGGCTTGCGCTGTTTGCATCCTTTGCGATTTTGATGAACTTCCCACGTTTCAACAAAATGAAGGGCATGGGGCAAATCGTCACATGGTCTGTGCGTGATGAGACCTTGCACTGCCTGTCTATGATCAAACTCTTTAATTCCTTCATTGATGAAAACCGCGATATCTGGGATGATGAGCTTAAAGCCGAAATCGTTGAATGCTGTAAAATTACGATTGAGCATGAAGATGCGTTTATTGATCTTTGCTTTGAAATGGGTGAGATCGAAGGCATGACTCCGCAGGATGTTAAACAATATATCCGTTATATCGGGGATCGCCGCCTACAACAGCTTAACCTTGAGCCACTTTACGGCATTACCAAAAACCCATTGCCATGGATGGATGAAATGCTCAACGGGGCGGAACATACGAATTTCTTTGAAAATCGTGCAACCGAATACGCCAAAGCATCGACCGAAGGCACATGGGAAGGCGCATTTTCCGAGGGAGCGTTCTCTGGTAATTACGGCAAGAAAATCGGCGGCGTTAGCATGAGCCAAACTCAGGATGAAGACGCGGCTTAAGCCCTATCAATCGCATATAATATATCAAAGCCCCCCACCCTAAAAAAATGGAGGGCTTTTTATGTTCTAAACCTCGCCCATGATATGAACAACGAAGCCGTGACCTCTAAGTTGATCAACAAGTTCATGAACATGGTGCATGTCACGAGCCTCTATAACAATATCAAGTTCTGCGCGTTTTAGGGATACGGTTTGCATCATGCGTTGATGGATGACCTCTATCACGTTTGCGCCGGCCTCACCGATGAGGCGTGAAATATCGGATAATTGCCCTGGCGTATCGTCAATTTCAAAGCGCAGGCGTGTGACACGCCCATCACGCACAAGGCCGCGCATAATAAGGGTTGATAATGTGCGCGAATCTATATTCCCGCCGCATAAAACCAGACCGACTTTTTTGCCCTTGAAATATTCGATGTTTTTTTCGATAACGGCCAATGCTGCACCAGCCGCGCCCTCTGCAACAAGCTTTTCATCGCTTAACAAATCAAAGACGGCGTTTTCGATTTCCACTTCTGTGGCGCTGAATATTTTATCGACCAGCTTATCAATGATTTTGATATCATTATCTGATGGAGCCTTTACCGCAATCCCCTCGGCCAGAGTTGCCGTTCCGCCAGTAAATGGGCGATTTTCACGCTTGGCCAGAACAGCGTCAAAGTTTTCGGCTTGCGCGCCGATGACTTCAATATTTGGATTGATTCCTTTTACTGCCGTGGCCACGCCCGCGATCAAACCACCACCGCCGATTGGTACAACAATCACATCAAGATCGGGCACTTGTTCCATCATCTCAAGGCCGAGCGTTCCCTGCCCCGCAACCACATGTTCATCATCGAAGGGGTGGATAAATGTTAAATCTTCGTCCTTTGCCATTTGTAAGGTAAAGGCCACGGAATCATCAAAATTCTTGCCATGTAACACCACTTCCGCACCAAAATCCTCTGTGCGTTTTATTTTGTTAAATGGCGTTCCAACGGGCATTATAATAACCGAGCGCATGCCAAGGCGCGTTGCATTATAGGCCACGCCCTGCGCGTGGTTGCCCGCGCTGCAGGCAATTACGCCTTTTTTGCGTTGTTCTTCGGTCAGAGTCAGGAGTTTATTAAGCGCACCTCGCGCCTTAAACGCACTGGTGTGTTGAAGGTTTTCAAGCTTTAGGTACAGATCAATTCCAAGATGAATAGAAAGGCGCGTGGCTTTAATCGTTGGCGTGCGGATCACCGCATCTTGTATTGCTTCGCGTGCCTTAACAACATCATCAAATGTAACACCCATATCTAGGATTTCCTTCTTTTTAAGAGAAGGGACACGCTACATATTTTTTATAGAAAAGGCAATGATGAGACGTGTTAAATTGCATCAACCTTGGAATCCAAGCCAGGCTCTTCCGGCATCCAAAATGGCAATTCTTCTTGTGGCATTGGCATGACCTGACCGCAACGATCATATACATCTTCCTTTGCAGCAAATTTATCAGAATTATAAAAGGCTTGAAGCTTTTCTAATTCTTTGGTGAATTCCTCTGCATCATCGGGGGTTTTAACAGAATCACGATCGCCTATAAGCTCTTCAAACTCTTCTTTTTTATCTGCTGCATAGCGGTTAAATGCCTTGATTTCCATTAAATCAGATCTGGAGCAATCTTTCATATTCGGCGGATTTTTATCTTTTTGAGGCTTCGCCGTATTTGAAGATTTATCGGAGGTTTCCTTTGGCGATTCTTTTTTAGATGATCCAGAAGGGCGCGCCGTATAGTCTACGGCATATGAATCTTGCGGTGAAGTACCGATAATCAGTACCGCCCCAAACAAACAAAATAAAATGCGGCCTAAAAATTTCATAGTATCCTCAATAACGGTAACACCACTATATAATACCCTACTATGTGATGTCTTGTAAAAAACATTACACATAAAAATATGCTTTTCACGAAGAAAAAATAGGTTTTAGAGCAGTTTTTTGGTATTCTGTTTTTGTGATAGTTTTAAATTCAAGAGTATTGATATTTAAATCCTTGATATCCGAAGAGGTATTCAAGCTATCACGAAACACACTCCGCCTTTTGTTGCGGAGTTTTTTTTGCCTAAAACGCGGCGGATATTCCCATATCCATCCTTTCCCCCACCTTGACCAAGGAGGTCTTTTGCCATGTCTAAAAAGTCACGTAAATCACATCATGCTTCTTATTCAAACAAAGAAAACATCATTCATCGTTCCTTCACCAGTGATAACTGGCACCCGCTTGATGATGAAATAGATGGGCGCAGGGATAAGAAATATATTAAAACGATCAAGCCACGATCCGAAGGGCAGGAAGTTTTTATGCAGGCGCTTAAAGATTTCAACCTTACTCTTGCCATTGGCCCAGCAGGAACAGGGAAGACGTATCTAGCGATTGCCGCGGCCGTGGAGGCCCTTGAAAAAGGTGAGATTGAGCGAATTATCCTTTCTCGTCCTGCGATGGAGGCAGGCGAATCGCTCGGCTTTCTTCCAGGGGACTTGCAAGAAAAGATGGCTCCTTACCTTCGTCCGCTTTACGATTGCCTTGGTGATCGAATGGGTGGCAAGAAAGTTCGGCAATATCTGGAGGATGGCACGATTGAAATTGCCCCTATCGGGTTTATGCGCGGGCGCACGCTCAATAACGCGTTTGTCGTAATTGACGAGGCGCAGAATTGTACCTATGGCCAGTTAAAGATGATTTTGTCGCGCCTTGGGTGGAACTCGACGATGGTTGTCACGGGTGATCCTGATCAGTCAGATTTACTGGAAGGGATTTCGGGGCTTGCAGATATTAGCCGCCGCCTTGAAAATGTTAAAAATGTTGCAATATGTCGATTAAGCCAAGGTGATATTGTGCGCCATCCATTGGTCGCGGAAATGCTTAACGTTTTATAATGGTTTTTCTCCACTAACCCTCTATGCCCCTGCCGTTTATTTCGGCGGGGGTTTTATTCTGGTGCGGGCGCAGTATCGTGTGAGGGGGAAGCCTTGTCTTCAACGGGTTTTAGGGATGCTAAACTTTTTCTGATAGAGAGTTTTTCTCCCTTATACTTCACAAGTCTTGGGCTCATCGTCTGAGGTTTTGTTAGGAACGCTGTGTACTTTTTCCCAATCTCGAACGAACCCCGATCAATTAACGTGTTTAAATACGCCTTTTTTGCATATACTGCTTCGCATTCCCCTTGTCCGTTTTCGATGACAATATACGTTGTTTGACCAGGTCTGCCCCCCATAACATATTTTCTTAAAATATGAGTATCATCATTCTTCTCTTTTATTGTATTTTCTACATTTGGTGCATGTTTAGCAAAGAAATCAGCGACCCGTGCAGGATCTGCGTTATGTGCTTTTTTATCTTTTAAATCCATAGAAGTATTCCCGATTGTTATCTGGCGCAAATATAAAGACTATAAATCATTATGTCAAAACTTACATTATCGCAACTTTTTCGTATCTCGCATTTTTATGATATAGTGCGGCAGTGATGTTATTTCCAGTAGGACGAGGAGCAAGATAATGGTTGGCACAAAAATTTTAGGTGGTGGAGTCGCCATTCTTATATTCGGGCTTGCTTTGGTGGGTGCTCATTCTCTGCAGATCATTGCTCATCCTTTTGTATTTGCGGGTGGGATAATTAGCGCGATTATTGGTGTTGTCCTTATGATTACGGGGTTTGTTACCCTAGCCGGGAGTGAATATATGCCCAAAACTGGTATTCGCTCTGGCGATCAGAACGCGTTTTCGATTGCATTATTACGGTGCATGCTTGCGATTTCGATTGCTGATGATGTATTGGATGACGATGAGATTACTGAGCTTCAGAAGGTTTATAAGCATCTGACCAAAAATGAAATTGGCACAGATATTATCCGCGATACGGCGCAGCATATGATGGAGCAAGATACGAGCATTCAAACCGAGCTATCGACCATGGTTGGGACGCTTGATAAAGCCAGTAAGGATAAGCTGATTATTGCTTCGCTTTATATTCTGGCGGCGGATGGCGATATGGATGAGCGGGAGCTTATTATGCTTGATGAAATTCGTCTTGGGCTTAAAATGAGCGTGGGCGCGGTTGAGAAGATTAAAAAAGACTTCCTGTCTAAGCGCGAATTGACGGTGAGCTAAACAAACGTGATTTAATTTCTTTTACTTTCACTCGTTCTTTGTTATCACAGGATAGAGGGTAAAAATATGGAAATAAAACAATCCAGAGAGAATACGAAACCACGTTTACAGCTCGCCATTCACATGGCGCGTAAAAACTGTAATGTGTTTGTTGATTCATCCTTTTCCCAGAAAAGTGAGCATAGAGCGGGCGCGGGATCAATTATCACCAACCCAAAACGACATAATAACATTGCCTTGATCCAAGCCTTTAACATGTCGAATATGAATATCGATGACAGCAAACATGCGGAGTTATGGGGTGCTACACTTATATTAGAGCAGCTCAAAAATTTCAATGTTCAGAAGCTAACCTTTGATTGTTCCTTTGTAAAATCCCGTATTCTCGATGTTCTTAATAACAAGCTGAATGAAGAAAAATATAACGGCGATTTGTTTGATCGTCTTCGCGGGGCTGTGGCCAATCAGAATGATATGGCCTTATGTCATGTAGATCGAAAAGAAACTCATATTAAACTTGTCGATAGTTTTTCACGCGTCGCCACAAAAAAGCAAAACGTCGATAGAATTTCTGCAATCGTAGATCAACATGGCGCACCATTTATTTTGCACCATATGAATGATGAAGGGTATATTGCCCGAACAATGTTTTTTGATGCACCTGATCCTATGGACGGGCACCATCCGATTTAAAATGGTTGAGCGTTAAAGCGCGCTATTCCTCGTCTTCGTCGTCGAAATCTTCGTCTTGTTCATATGTCCATAAATCGCCGATGGCGTTGCGGTATGCGCTCCAACCGGGTTCGAGATCAATAACCTCGGATAGGGTTGGGTCAAGGGCTATCACGCTTTCCATCGCGACGACCATGGCATCATCTTGGTTATCTGTTACGCCGCAGGTGAAGGCCCAACTGTGGTCGTCTTCGAAATGAGTGACCACCAGAACGGGCAAGCCTTGCTCCATCACTTGTTTGGTGGTGATGGTGGCGGTGTCGGGGGTTTGATCCCATTGCCAGTCTTCGTTTTTATCGCTCATGATTATGTCCTTGTTATCCTTTTTCGCAACATACAGGGATGGCGGCGGATTTCAATGGGTTTTATTGTTTGGCGTGGATATTGAAAATGTTTCACGTGGAACATTGGGTGAACATTTATGACCAATTCACCGCTATCCATGTGAATATATTCTTATTTATTGGCCAGTTTGACGTTGCTATCGCGCCAGCGGCGGATGTTTCCCGTGGTGGAGAGCGTGCCGTTTTCGGCGAGGGCATAGATACGCTCCGCGACATTTTGACCGGTGAGGGTTTCCTTATCAAAGGCGGGGTCGTCAAAAACCTTTGAGATGATAAGCGCGGTTTTTTGCCAATCATTAGTGGCCGCGGAGAGGATCATTTGGTCGATTTGGTCGTTTATGGTGGTCATTTTTTTATTCTCCATTGGGTTTTTATTTAGGAATACGAACCTTCATAAACGTGAGATCGTAAAAAAAGAGACGAAACGCTAATTAATTGGAAGCGTTTTTTGTTATCTCTTGAAGCTCTTCTTCTGATACTAATTTCATCTGCATATAGCCAGTAAAAGCACCGGGTAATGACATAAACATATCTTCATATTTTATTCCCTTATCGTCAGCATATTTTTTGAATTCTTTTTCAAAGATTTTTGCCATCTCAGTGTTCACTAAATGCTTCAACTGCATGATTTTATGATACAGTTCAGATAAATCAATTTTGTATCCAAACGCACTGAGCTCAAGATGGTCAACTGGCACACTAATGGACTTTCCTCCCAGATTCGCAGGATTTACCGCATTAAAATTGTGCTTCTCACGAATAAAAGAGCCACTGGATAATACAACAACTCCCATTTTTTTATTACTGAGCCCTTCAGGATTGGATAAAATATAGGAAAGGGATCCGTACATAGGGTCTTGAGATCCTTTTTTAGCAGCTAGCTTATCTAAATTACCCGCTAAGTGATCCATGTTGTCACGAAGACTTTTAAGCACCCCAGAAAAAGAGCTATGGTATTCTTCTATTGCGGAAGCAACTTTCGTTCCTTCCAAACTCACTCCAAAATCATCGGCCTTTGCACCCTTGTTCTTTTTAGCAGACTGATACAGAAGTTGGTTTATAGCATGGGCTTGGTCAATCATTGACCAGATGTTCGAAAAAAGATTTACTCTTTCTAAGGCAGGAATTTGATTTAATATTTCATGGTCATTGTATTGGCTTAATTGATCAAGAATAGAACAATACCTCAAATGAACGGCTTCTATTGAAAAACCTATTGCTTCAAATGCAATCCTTTGTTTTGGATTAAACGTTCTTGGTAAATTCCCTAAAAAATCACCCTTAAAAAAATCTGACATCTACGCCACCTCTTCCTATTCATTTAATATTGTCATTGCGAGCGGAGAGAAGCAATCCATAAAATAGATTGCCACGTCGCTCGCGCTCCTCGCAATGACGGTGGAGGTTAGGCTGCCTCTTCCTCCGCCGTTGGCTCTGGATTGGCGGCGACGTAGTCGCGGACGTCTTGGGTTATTTTCATGCTGCAAAATTTTGGCCCGCACATGGAGCAGAAGGAGGCATGTTTTGCGCCTTCGGCCGGTAATGTCTCATCATGCATGCTGCGCGCTGTATCGGGGTCTAGGCCGAGATTAAATTGATCTTCCCAGCGGAATTCGAAGCGTGCCTTTGACAGTGCATCATCGCGGTTTTGTGCGCCCGGATGCCCCTTTGCCAGATCGGCGGCATGTGCAGCAATTTTGTAGGTGATCACGCCCGTTTTCACGTCATCACGGTTGGGCAAACCAAGGTGTTCCTTTGGCGTAACATAGCACAGCATCGCGCAGCCGAACCAGCCGATCATCGCCGCGCCGATACCGCTCGTGATATGGTCGTAACCCGGTGCGATATCTGTTGTGAGGGGGCCGAGGGTGTAGAACGGTGCCTCGTGGCATTCCTCTAGCTGCTTATCCATGTTCTCCTTAATCAAGTGCATTGGCACGTGACCGGGGCCTTCGATCATGGTTTGTACGTCATGTTTCCATGCGATTTTAGTCAGCTCACCCAGCGTTTCAAGCTCCGCGAATTGCGCCGCGTCATTTGCATCGGCGATTGAACCGGGGCGCAGGCCATCGCCGAGAGAGAAGCTAACGTCATAGGCCTTCATGATTTCGCAGATTTCCTCAAAATGGGTGTAGAGGAAGCTTTCGCGGTGGTGGGTCATACACCATTTCGCCATGATAGAACCGCCGCGGCTTACGATGCCTGTGACGCGGTCATTGGTCAGGCGAATATACGGCAAGCGCACGCCCGCATGGATGGTGAAGTAATCGACGCCTTGCTCGGCCTGTTCGATTAATGTGTCGCGGAAGACTTCCCATGTCAGATCTTCGGCAACGCCGTTTACTTTCTCCAATGCCTGATAGATTGGCACAGTGCCGATGGGGACGGGTGAATTGCGGATGATCCATTCGCGGGTGTCATGGATGTCTTTGCCCGTGGACAGATCCATCACGTTATCCGCGCCCCAGCGTATTGCCCAGACGAGCTTATCGACCTCTTCACCGATGGAGCTTGTCACAGCGGAGTTACCGATATTCGCGTTGATCTTCACAAGGAAGTTACGGCCAATGATCATTGGCTCGACCTCTGGGTGGTTAATGTTGGCGGGGATGATTGCGCGGCCCTCTGCGACCTCTTTACGCACAAATTCCGGCGTGATCAGGGGCAGCATATTTGCGCCGAATGCCTTATCTGTGCCAAATCCACTATCGCCCTTATCAGCCATGGCGTGTGCCTCTGTGCGTTTTTGGTTTTCGCGGATGGCGATATATTCCATTTCAGGGGTGATGATACCCTTACGTGCGTAGTGCATTTGGGAGACATTCTGACCTGCCTTTGCCTTTAGTGGCTTTTCGGGGCTGGCGGGGAATTTCTCGTGATTGACTTTGCGGTTTTTGAGCTGCGCTTCGTTTTGATAGCCGTTGTCGATTGGCTTGACGCTGCGCCCTTCTATATGCTCGACATCGCCGCGATCCATGATCCACTGCGCGCGGGTTTTCGGCAGGCCGCGCATGATGTCTAATTGTGCGTTTTCGTCTGTGTATGGGCCAGAGGTGTCATAGACAGTGAGGCTCTCGCCGTTGGTTAAGCTGATCTCACGCATTGGCACTTTTAAATCGCCGACATAGACTTTTTTACTGGCGGGCAATGCGCCTTGGGTTACATGGGTTGTCGATGGGCATATGCCCGCAGTTTGAGTGTTTGGTTGGTCTTTGGGAGCCATAATGCTCATCCTTTCCTATTCAGAATTATAGATAATATGTGTCTTTTGCCATGTCGCGGATTTCGAGGGTAACGGAGCAATGGCGCACTACCCCATCCACGTATTCGTGCATTTTGGCATGCAGCGCGTCGCCATATTGTTTTTTCGTGGCGGTATCGCGGCCTTCTAATAACAACAAAGTTGCGTGGATCATATGCCCGTGAGAGCCATGATCACCCACTGCAACACATGTGCATTCTGTTGCGCGGGTTTTAATGCGGGCGATGTCTATGCCTTTGCTGGAAAGGGTATGGTGGAGCTCTTCCACTAATTTTGACATGCAAATGATGTCACCGATGTTTTTGGAATATTCGACTATGATATGTGGCATTTTATATCCTTTCCCTGCAAAGCAAAGATTTGTTTGCCCTTAATAAAAAACGAACAATGCCTAAGCATTGCTTCGTCGGTCTTAACCTACAGGTTCAACGGGTCACTCTCAGCGAACTTTAGTTTTTCGGCCTAACGGCCGCCTCGCACTTGCTCGGTACAATTTTAAAAACACGGTTTTTAAAATCACTAACACGCACCCCGAAGGTTATATTTCAATATGGATCGCAGCTTTGCACATTGAAAGGAATTGTCAAGATGCAAGATTGCCTTTATAAGCATAGGCATAAGATAAATAGATAGGATAGTTTCATGAAAAATCGTTTTATTCGATGGGTGTTTTTATTGATCATTGGCTTTGGTATTGGCGCAGGGATTACGTATTTAAAAGCGAAGAAAGAGCTTGGCGGTGGCGTAATTAGCCTTTCCCCTGATGATAACAGTGCAGCAACGATTTTAAAAAAGCCCGTTAATATGAATGATGAGGCGGTTGTTGGCTCATCTGATATTGGTGGTTCATTCACTCTTGTTGATCAGGATGGCAATGAGGTCACGGACGCAGATTATGACGATACATATAAGCTCGTCTTTTTTGGATTTACATTTTGCCCCGCCATTTGCCCTGCGGAGCTACAAAAATTTGCTTTGATCATGGACAATCTGGGCGAGGATGCTGATAAAATCACACCCATTTTTATTACCGTTGACCCAGAGCGCGATACGGCGGGAGTTATGAAAGCCTATGTGGAGCAATTTCACCCTGCCCTTATCGGCTTAACGGGTTCTCAAGAGCAAATAGACGCCGTAAAAAATGCGTTCAAAGTTTATGCGAGCAAAGTTGAAAATGAAATGATGGATGAATATATGATGGATCATTCCTCTTTCACGTATTTAATGGATAAAAACAATAAATTAATTGCGATGTATCCATCGAAAGACAGCGCGGAGAAAATCGTAGAAGATATCAAGAAGAAGGGGTTGTAGAAGACTTAATCTTCAAGCAGCGAATTTAATTTCATTGCGACGCCCATAGACCCCTTAATTTTAAGCTTGCCCATCATATAGGCCATGGTGGGGTCTTGCGTACCATCAACGATGCTTTTGAACACATCAACCTTGCATAAAAACACCGTATCCGCGTCTTCATCTTCGTTATTCATGACCGCGGGGGTTTGCGTGCCATCAATAAAAATCATGCCATCATCACCAAAGTCAAATTTAATCTTAGCGCCCAACTGAGGAGCGTAAGATAGCTTTTCACGTAGCTTATTTTCGATATCTGTAAAACTCATAGACACATTGTACACATGTTTTCCCCAAAAATAATCCCAAAAATAATTATTTTTCTTTTGACGATTCGTAAAAACTGTAAGTATGGACGCAGTTAATTATCGAATCACTTCTCGGCTGTTCGGCTGAATTATTTTATTTAAGTATATCGGAATACAAAATGGCAAAGAATGTCTTGGCTAAATTCTTTATGACAGCGCTTTTAAGCGGAACTTTTTTGATTCCTGTTTATGCAGGGGCGGAAGATAGCTCTAATTACTTTTATCCAAAGAACAAGTGGACAGTTGAAAAGGTTGGTATGGACGCTCATCTGCCAATTTGCTCTATCAGTAACCAACTCAATAATGGATATATCGTTCAGCTTGCTGGTACAAAAAAAGGTTTAACCAATTTAAATATTGATTTTCGTCAGGATGTTTTTCAAAAGAACACAAAATATGAAGTGCAATATACTGTTCCCGGGCAAAGCTCTACACTCATCCCGACCAAAGCGTTTAAAGAAAGTCTTTTGGTTAGTGATTTGAGGAAAAGAGACGGTTTTTCAAATACCTTATTAAGCGCCGCGACGATGGATGTGAATGTTCGTGGCAATAAGTTTCGGGTGTATTTAACGGGGCTTGAAGCCAATTTAAAGGAATATGGCGAGTGCACCGACCCGAATGGCTTGCTCGCGGCGGCAGAAGAGAATGCTGCGCAACAAGAAAAACTTTTATCTTCCGAACCCAAACTATCTAAAAATCTTGCGCCGTTACCACCTGTGAACTTACAAGATGTAGCACAAGAAAATGAGAAGCCTGTTATTACCGAGGCGATGAAGCGCCCTGACTTTGAAAATAAAGAGCGTTACAGCGATGAAATGGCGCAAAAACTCAAAGAAGAGAGCGAAAAATACAAGCCCTCACAAAATAAATCCGCGCAGAAAGATATTGCACCCCTGGAAGCTGTTAAACCCCAAAGTGCTGCAAGTGACATTCCGGTTAAGGCCTCTACGGCAGAGCAAGAAAAATTTGCTGCGGCCATTCAAGATGTCAAGGAAACGATTAAAAAAGACGGCGCAGTATACAACATCACAAAGGCGGATAAACCCGTTGTTGCGGATCTGACATCACTTGATAACAGGGATGAAAAGAACACGTTTGTAGAAGCTGAAGTTTCTAGTGAAATGAATGAAATTGCCGTAGAAAGCGTTTTTGAGAAACCAGAGACGCTTGCGGAGATAGAAGAAAACGCAGCCAAAAGCTTTGAACCTGCCGCAGGAACGCAGGGCGAAGATTTCACAATGATGCGCAGTAAAATTTCAGAATTAGAACAACAATTAAGCGTTCTTATGAGTAAAAACTCTATGCTTGATGAGGAATTGAAAATGGCTCTTAACGACTCTCAGCAAGAACGGCTAAATGTGTCTTCGGATAACTGGAATCTTGAAAAAGCAACGATGAAATTCAATGAATCAGAACGTCAAGTTATGCGACTTGGTCGTCAGTTACAATCATCTAAAGCCCAGTGTGAGCAAGAGAAACAAAAGCTAGAGACAATGTTGTTTGACCCAAAACTTACAGACCAGCAACAGCTTTCTAAGCTGTCGACACTTGAGGCCGACTTAGAAGAATCAAAATCGGAGATTTATCGCCAACAGCGCCAATATGAAGAGCGCATCAAATTGCTTGAGGCGAGATTGAATACCCAATGATTTGGGTTGTGTGGGACTACTGCGTTACTAACTGAGTATTTGCGTAAAACCTAAGAAATTTACTGCGTATATGCTGCGTTTCTGAGTAGCTGTGTATTTTACTTACTGTGTAACTTATCTACTACTTTTACTGCGTAATTAAGGCCGGATTTCCCCCCGGCCTTTTTTGCATTTTCATTATTTTTAGCAACACAAGGGGCACACTAACTTAGAACTGTGCCTCTTTAAGATCCATAACGCTTGGCGCGCCGGCAAGCACCATTTTGAATCGTGAATCGGCCTCAGGTAGCATTCTTGCCATGAAGAATTTTGCGGTGATTATTTTACTTTCATAGAAGTCTTTATCACCTTCACCTCTTTCGATTTTTTCTTGCGCGGCTAGAACGATACGGCACCACATATAGGCCATCGCCACCAATGCGAATTGACGCAAGTAATCAACACTTGCTGCGCCTGCCTCATCAGGGTTTTTCATTCCCTTTTGTGCAATCATGGCGGTGGATTGCTGCAGCTTCATAAATGCTTTTGCAAGTGGAAAGATAAATTCCTGCATTGCTGGATTGGCTTGATGTTCATTAATGAACTCTTGGGTCGGATGGAAGAAGCGGCGCAGCAATCGTCCAAAGTCCTTTGGCATTTTACGGCCAACAAGATCGAGCGCCTGAATACCGTTCGTGCCCTCATAAATTTGTGCGATACGGGCATCACGGACATATTGCTCTACGCCCCATTCATGGATATATCCATGACCGCCATAGACCTGCACGGTGAGGTTGGCAACTTCGCTTCCCATATCGGTGAGGTATGCTTTTAAAATAGGTGTCATCAACGCAACCAAGTCTTCGGCCTTATCACGCGTTTTTTCATCCGCATGTTTATTGGCAATATCGCTTTCAAGGCCAATCCAATAGCTCAGCGCTCTCGCGCCTTCAGTGAAGGCTTTCCCCGTGAGCAGCATTCTTCGTATATCGGGGTGCACAATAATGGGGTCGGCGGGTTTATCAGGTGATTTTACGCCCGTCAGAGAGCGCATTTGTAGGCGGTCTTTCGCATAAGACAAGCCGTTTTGATAGGCGACCTCCGCGATCCCTAACCCTTGCATTGCAACGCCTAAGCGCGCATCATTCATCATGGCAAACATGGCGCGTAAGCCCTTATGCGGCTCTCCCACTAGCCAGCCTTGGGCGTCATCAAAATTCATCACGCATGTTGAGTTTGCCTTAATTCCCATTTTATGCTCTATCGAGCCACAAGCCACGCCATTGCGAGCGCCCACGCCATCACCTTCGGGTAAGAATTTAGGCACGATGAACAGAGATATCCCCTTCACGCCCTCTGGCGCATCGGGTAATTTGGCGAGGACGAGATGCACGATATTTTCAGTCATATCATGTTCACCTGCGGAGATGAAAATCTTTGTTCCCGTGATTTTATAAGAATCATCATCCTTGGGTTCAGCCTTGGTTTTAATTAGGCCAAGGTCAGTCCCACAATGCGGTTCGGTGAGGCACATTGTACCCGACCATGTTCCCTCAACCAGTTTGGGGAGATAGAGGTTTTTAAGCTGATCCGTGCCGAATTTGTGCAGCGCCTCATACGCACCATAAGACAACCCCGGATACATCCCGAGCGACATATTCGCCGAGCAAATCATTTCCTTCATTGCGGTGTTTATCATCATCGGCATGCCCATGCCGCCATATTCAGGATCACATGCCAAACCGCACCAACCGTTTTCGGCGAAGGTTTGGTAGGCCTCTTTAAAGCCAGACGGCGTTGTGACTACTCCGTTTTCAAGGGTGCAGCCCTCGCTATCGCCGCTATGATTTAGGGGGAAGAATACTTCTTCGCAGATTTTACCTCCTTCTTCGAGGATTTGATCAGCTAATTCCTCAGAAAAATCTTCATATCCCGGTAATGCGGATAAGATATCCATATCCAAAACGTCATGGAGAATAAATTCAATATCTTTAAGCGGGGGGGTATATACGGGCATAATTTCTTCCTGAGGTAATAAATTCTTTAAGTCAGTATAGTATAAAAAAGTGAATTTGTTGTGAAAAACCTGCGTATTTGTATTTTAACTAAACATTATGATATATTCATTTTTCATATTTTTAAGGGAATAAAATGGATTCTACATCCTTTGCAGATTTGGCTAAAGCTTTTGGGAAACAGAATGGTGCTAAATCCATTGTTCAAAATGGAGAACCAGTTATTGATGACTTGGAAGAGGCTGTGGATTATCTTATAAGCGATGATACAGGGATGAATGCTTTTGACTTTAATGGCGGGAATTCTGATTTTCCAATAACCCTACATTTTAACAAAGATAAATCCGCCGAAGATATTGCAAGAGGATTAGCCGATCGACTTAGTCAGGCCAACATTCTGACGGGTGATGGTCCAGTGCAATTAGAGGATGATATGTGGCGTGTTATGCCCAATGTTTTTGTAAGAGAAAGCAATATCGGTGTTGATGTTAATATCCCAGACCTTCCCCCCGAACTTGTATAATCATAAATTATCGTATATAAGTTTTTTCTTTTGAAAGAGATTTTTCTATGAGTGACATTAAAACCTCCACTGAACTATTTATTGATTTTTGCAAAAATAATGGTGCAGATGATGATGTATTGCTCAGAAGTGATGACACCCCATATTCCATTAGTTTTCACGAAAAACCCATGGATGAGGTATGCTCTATCGTTAAATCAGGTTTAGACAAATTCAACCTTCAAAGCCTTCATGATGCAAGAAGTATAGGTGCACGAGCACAAATTGGGCGCGGCGTTTTTGCGGAAAAATTAACCGACGGGGTTACTGACGGAGTTTGCGTTAAATTTGAAGCCCCTGAACTTTTTTCTTAACCCGCCTTATTCATCTTGAGCATTCAGGCCTTGTCCATAAATCATAATTGCAGCGCCGGTGAGCACCAACAATCCACCACTACACGTGATTATATCCAATTTTTTAATGCCGAAAATCAAAAACCCGAAAGCCATCGTAAATAAGGGGTAAGACGTTTCAGCAAGCGCGGTATAAAGCGCGGAAGAATGCTTGATCGAATAAATTGTAAACAGCCACCCCAAAGACGGCGCAGCGGCGGCCACAATAACCATCGTTAGAATAGGCAAGGTATATGTTGAAGGGAGGAGTTCTATCTTCTGACCATTAAACAATACTAGAAGCGCGATTATAAAAATTCCGCTCACTGTATTTATAGCCAAAAAAGTTGCCGGATTTACGCTTGTCCCCATTACCTTTTCAAGCAATACATAGGCCAAGCCATAAAACATAGCCGCGATAAACGGTAGAGACACCAATACTATCGTTGACATTGTCAGATTTAATTCCTAAGTGGTTTTCCTGTACCCAGCATATGTTCAATGCGATCTAACGTACCCTCATTATGCAACAATTTCATAAATTCGCGCAGCTCAAGCTTTAGAAGATCATCCTCCGTTAGCGTTTCGGTGTAATCCTTATCGCCGCCGCTTAAGACCGTTGCAAGATGATCGGAAACAACCACATCATAAGGCGTTGCTTTGCCAGATTTACGCAAGTCTGAAACCGCGAGATCAAGCGCCATTTTCGCGCCATCACCGCCCAAACGAATATCGGTTCGTTTTTCAGGTGCGGCATAGCCATTCGCAAGCTCAAGTGCGCGTTTCTTTGCATCATAAAGCAAACGGTCACGGTTCATAGTGATACCATCTGTTTCACGGAAATAGCCAATATCCACGGCTTCTTGTGCACTTTTTGCGACCGTGGCCATGCCAATTGTTTCGAATGCCTTGCGCACCGCGCCGACAGGGGTTGTATCGGGAGAGAACCAAACATTGCCTTTGCCAATCTCCGCCATATCATGTGCGAATTTTGCGCGCTCACGTTCTTGGTATCTTAAGATCATTTCCTTACAACCGCCCCAACCAGGAAGAAGGCCAACGCCGACCTCAACCAGGCCAGTATAGGTTTCAGCATGTGCCTGCACCGCATCGGCGGCGAGTAAAATTTCACAACCGCCGCCCAGAGCCATACCGCTTGGTGCGCTGACCATTGGGAAGGATGCGAATTTCAAATCCATAAAGACTTGCTGCCCGCGAGAGACGAAGCCCTCAACCTGTGGCCACATGGCAATGTTAATCATGAAGATCGCGAGACCGAGATTTGCACCCGCCGAAAAATGCGAGGCTTCGTTATAAATCACAAGCGCCTTATAATCATCTGACTTGCTGATGAGCTTGTTCGTTTCTTCGAGAAGGTTGAAAATCTCCTCATCAAAGGTGTTCATCTTAGATGTCTTTTCAAAACACAAAACACCATCGCCAATATCCCAAACCTTGGCCGATCCGTTCTTGATCACGGGCTCGCTTGTGAGTTTTATATCAGAGAGTAGAAGAACTCCGTCAGGGCGCACAACATCATGGTATTTTCCATCTGTTCCGAAATACTGGCGCACACCGTTTTCGATGCGATAAAATGTTCCTTTGGCTTCAACCAGTTGGTCAAGAATGTCGGGAACACCGATATCATCGTCGAGCAATTTATCCGCGAACCATTTCGGGCCCAGCGCATCAATCATCTCGAATGGGCCTGTTTTCCAGTTATATCCGAGCTTCATTCCTTCATCGATATCATGCACAGTATCGGCGATTTCACCAACCAATTCGGCAGCATAGAACAAAGTGTGCTTGAGGACTTCCCATGCGTATTTTCCACCCTCATCATCGCATTCAATAACGGCTTTTAAACCCTTGCGGCCTGCGTCAATACTGGCGAGTTTTGGTTTATTGGCCTTTGCGTATTGAGATTTATCGAATTTTTTATCGTTAATGGCGAGCGCCTGCTTTTCCTTAGCCTTTGGCTTATCTGGATTGAGGCGATAGAACCCGCCCTTACCCTTTCGGCCCGTATAGCCCGCAGCAATCATATCATGCACGAATTTATGGTCGATAAAGGCGTCGCGATATGCGTCTTCTTTTGGAAGATTAGATAGCAAGCTTGCCGATAATTTTGGCATAAGATCAATACCGACCAGATCAATCAGCCCGAATATACCTGTTTTGGGGATGCCCACGGGCTTGCTCATCACGGCGTCGGCGGCTTCGATAGAAATACCTTGCTTTATGGCCTCGTTCACGCCAACGGTTAGCCAGAACACGCCGAGGCGGTTTGCGATGAAGCCAGGGGTGTCATTGCATGCCACCACACCCTTACCAAGGCGCACATCACAGAATTCGCGCACAGTTTCAATCGCATCTTTGCGGGTTTCCTTGGCGGTCACAAGTTCCAACAAGCGCATATAGCGCGGTGGGTTGAAGAAATGCGTAATCATGAAATCTTTTTTGAATGCGGCGCTTTGACCTTCGGCCAATTTATGCAGCGGAATGGTGGAGGTATTGCTTGAGATTATAGAGCCTTTTTTGCGGTGTTTATCAAGTGTGGCGTAAGTTTTATGCTTGATCTCAAGATTTTCGACCACCACTTCGATGATCCAATCCACATCGGCGAGCTTGTCCAAATCATCCTCAAGATTACCACATGTAATGAGCTTTGCGTTGGATTTACGCATGAAGGCGGCAGGCTCAGTTTTGAGCATTTTTTCTACTGCGCCCTGCGCAAACGCATTACGGTTTCCACCGAAATCTTCAAGCTTTGGCGGGACAATATCGAGAAGAACAACGGGCAAACCTGCATTCGCCACCTGCGCGGCAATACCACTGCCCATTACACCTGCGCCGATTACTGCGACTTTATTGATTATTGTCATTAAACCTTCTCCAACACAGTCGCTACGCCTTGACCGCCGCCGATGCACATTGTTGCGAGAGCATATTTTGCGCCTTCGCGTTTGAGAAGGCTTGCGGCCTTGCCCGTGATACGCGCGCCAGATGTGCCAAGGGGGTGACCGAGCGCAATCGCGCCGCCATCCAAATTCACCTTAGCGATATCCATGCCAAGCTCTTTAATAACGGACAGTCCCTGTGCGGCAAAGGCTTCGTTAAGCTCTATGATATCAATATCATCCAGTTTCAACCCTGCACGGTCCAATGCCTTTTGCGTTGCAGGGACTGGGCCTATACCCATGATTTCTGCGGCACACCCAGCCACAGCGACAGATTTAATACGCGCGAGTTTTTCCAGCTTATGCTTATCCGCATATTCTTCCGAGCAAACCAAAACAGCGGCAGAGCCATCAGTCAAGGGAGATGACGTTGCAGCGGTAACACTTCCATTTTCGAGGAAGGCAGGTTTTAGGGCACTTAGAGCTTCGACATTCGAATCTGGACGGATTGTTCCATCCGTTGTCACATCGCCTATGGCAACAATTTCATCATCAAATTTGCCACTTTCGGCAGCAGAAGCCGCCTTTTTATGAGAGTTTACGGCGAATTCTTCTTGGGCTGCGCGTGCAATATCATATTTCTTGGCGAGATTTTCCGCAGTTTCACCCATTCCGATATAGGCCTGTGGGTAGTGATCGAATAACTTACGGTTGGGCATCGGGTTAAAGCCGCCCATCGGGATACGGCTCATGCTCTCTACACCTGCGCAGATAAACACGTCACCCGCACCCATTTGAATCATGCCCGCAGCATTATGTATTGCGGTCATGGAAGAACCACAAAAACGATTCACCGTAACGCCGCCAATCGTCTCTGGTAGACCTGCGTGATTAACAACAAGGCGCGCAATATTGAACCCCTGCTCGGCTTCAGGGAAGGCGCAACCCATAATTAAATCCTCGATATCTTCGGGCTTTACCCCTGTTGAAGAAACAAGGGATTTCACCACTTCTGCCGCCATGTCATCAGGTCTCAGTTTTGCAAAACCGCCCTTACCAGCGAATTGCATAGGGCTTCGTTTGAATCCACAAATGACGACTGATTTTTTCATGATTTTTTCCTTAATAATTCGAAATTGACCAACTTCTTATATATATCGTACATGCATTCCACATAGAGGTCTATATTGTTTACAAACAAAGATTATACTCTTTTATTTCTTATCATTTTATTTATAATTGACAGATGTTGTAAAATAAGGCACTTGAAGCTTAAGAAAAATAATAACCCCCCTAAGGAGAAAATATGAGCACTGCAACAAGCCCTATGGGACTTAAAAGAATTTGTACAAGCTGTGGCGTACGTTTTTATGATATGAACAAACGCCCAATCACTTGCCCATCATGTGACACTGAGTTCACTGGTGAAGTTAAAGTTAAGACACGACGCGGACGTGCAGCGGCAGAAACACCGAAAAAAGATACTAAAATCAAAGCCGTAGCGGCGGAAAAAGATGATGATGACATTATCGAAGATGATGATGATGATGGTGTTGAGGTGGTGAGCCTTGAAGATGCCGAAGATAAATCCAAAGATGACGATGACGATGACACCATACTTGGTGATGACGATGATTTGGACGATATCCCCGATGTGGACGTTGATATCGACGATGACGACGATACACTTCTTGATGATGACGATGATTAAATATTTCAAGAATGGGGCGATTTAGCCCCTTCTTTTATTCCAGAATTTCTCACATAATTTCACGAGTTATATTTGTACACCTTACGCGCCCATATCAATACAGATCTTCCCGATGACATTGCCTTTTGCCTTGCAGAAGCATTAATCGATATGGCTCTTTCCAGCTCGGCCTTACGACAAGATAGAAAACATACGCGCCCATGGATTTTAGAATGGTTATTCGAAGAAAAACCTGATGAGAATGATGTTCTGGTGAAGCTTGCACTTCAAGCAGCGATACATAACATTGCAGATATTGATATTAGTGCAGACATGCTTGAGGTGGGAGAAACGCCAGAGGAAAACTGGCTAGAAAAAACATATCAGGAATTTCCGCCATTTTCGATTGGTCCATTTTATATTTACGGATCGCATTATGAGGGCGGCGTGCCTGATGGGCAAATTGGCCTTAAAGTTGATGCAGCGACCGCCTTTGGATCGGGCGAGCATGAAACCACCAAGGGATGCATGCAGGCTATGCTTGATTTAAAGGGCAAGGGCGCGTGTCCGTGGAATATCCTTGATATGGGGACAGGATCGGGGATTTTAGCTTTGGCGGCGTGGAAGCTTTGGAAAAGCCCTATCCTGGCGGTGGATAATGATGCGGAAAGCGTGCGTGTCACCGAACGCCATGCAGAAATGAACGGTGTTTCCCTTTCTAAATCTGCGTTATCGACGGATTGCGGCGATGGGTTTCATACACCAAGTGTGGGCAAACAAAAACCATATGAGCTAATTTTAGCAAATATTTTGGCAGGCCCCGTGATTGAAATGGCAGGGGATTTGGTGCGCGTTTTAGATGATAACGGATATTGCGTTCTATCGGGTATGCTTACCCAGCAAGCCGATCTTGTGGCCTCCGCCTATGAAGGCGAGGGGCTTACGCTTAAAAAGCGTTATGATATTGGTGAATGGTCAACTCTTGTGATGCAAAAATAAGCCACGCCTTTAACCCGCTTTCTGCAAATCCACATTAAAGGCTAATGCAAAGGCATTGTTCAAATCAGCGATTAGATCATCCGGGTGTTCCAACCCGATTGACAGACGCACCAAACCATCATTTACACCTGTAATTTCACGAAGCTCTTTGGCGACACCAGAATGTGTGGTTGAGGCGGGGTGACATACAAGGCTTTCCGTTCCGCCGAGGCTTACGGCAGATTTAAACAAAGACAGAGAGTTGATAAGTTTGAATACCTGTGATTTTGGTGCATCTATTGTGAATGCGAAGGTTGACCCTGCACCTGTGCATTGGCGCTTATATACAGCCTGATATGCTTCGTTCTCAATTAATTCAGGGTGATATATTTTTGCGGGGGTATAGGGATTAGACGCAATCCATCGCGCAACCTTTTCACCGCTATCTGTAGCGCGATTCATCCGCAATGAAAGGGTTTCCAATGAGCGTGAAATCATCCAGCATGTATGGGGGTCAAGATTTAACCCCATCGAGCCGCGCATTGACTTCACGACCTTCATTAGGTCTTTACGCCCACATACCGCGCCCGCGACCAAATCGCTGTGCCCGCCGATATATTTGGTAAGAGAGTATGTTGCAAGGTCAATGCCTTGTGGGCATACGCGTTGGCATACAGGGCCGAGCATTGTGTTGTCACACACAGATATCGGACGGTGGCCTGTTTCGGATTCCAGATCATCCATGATTTTTGTTAACAGTTCGAAATCGACCAAAGAATTTGTTGGGTTTGCGGGTGTTTCGCAGAACACCATGGCAACGCGCCCTAGCTCTTTTGCTTTATTGGCGGCGTCGGTTAATGATTTTTCACATAGGCCGTCATGAAAGCTTACGGATTTAATGCCAAAATTCGCAAGCGCACCACGGATGAGTGTTTCTGTCCCGCCATAAAGCGGCGCAGAATGCAAAATCACATCGCCAGGGCGTAAGAAACCAAAGAGAACCGCGCTGATCGCGCCCATACCACTTGCCATGACTGCGGCGCTTTGTGCGCCCTCAAGTAAGGCCATACGGTCTTCAATAATTTCGGCGTTGGGGTGATTGAAACGGCTGTAGATCAGGCCAGCGCGGTCACCATCTGGCGCCTCTTTGCGGCCAGACATGATATTGAAAAACTCTTCGCCCTCTTCCGCAGAACCATAAGCAAATGTTGAGGTCAAAAACACTGGCGGTTTTACCGACCCTTCGGAAAGTTGTGGGTCATAACCGTATGACATCATCAGGGATTCAGGTTTTAATTCGTGATTACCTATTTTAGTTTTAATATAGTCGCCCGCGAGCTTCTTGTCGTTATCTGCCATCTTGACCTGCCTAATTTTTTTGTATGTGCGATATGTAATGGATTATGATAGGTGATGCAAGATTATGTGTTCCATTACACAAATTAACCTACCACCACCTTTTTTTTACCATCGGGAGATGCATATTTTATTTCAAAAAAGCCATGAACCTTTCCAGATTCTTTTATAATCATTGAGTTCAGGTCATTTATTCTGTTTATCTGCTTAGGAAACAGAGTTTGCGCCTCATCGCAAACCGTGGCTAAATTCGCTTTGACCGCAAGCTTTGGCCTGTTGGGAAATGACCACGCTTAAACATATATGGCGATTTCATCGAGGATATCACCTCTCAAGCGTTTGGTATATACCCCGTTCATACCCCCAAATTAAGCGGATCGAATAAGACTATATAGAACATCATAAGACGAAATATACGCTAAAACCCTTGATAAATCAACGAATTCTTGACTGTATTGGATGGTATAAAAAGGGAAAAGGGGGCATCCCTCATTTTTACCCCCTAAACGACTGATATTAATTAATTAGTGACAATGTGAATTTAAAACATGCCCCCACTTGTGCCCCCAAATCAGGAAGTTTTGGTTATAAAGATGCCCCTGAATGGTAAACCAAACAGGGGCAGAAACTTTGCGGTACAATTAAGTACCTTATCATAACAACGTATCCGACACGGTTATGCTATCAGTAAAAACAAGTTGCAACTTATACCTTAATGAGTCAAGACATTAAGTATATTTATTTAGGGGATTTTTCATGACGTATTTTTTAGGTATTGATATTGGTATTGCGTCCGTTGGTTTTGCGGGTGTTAATAATGATCGCAAAGAAATTTTATTTAGTGGCGTGCATATCTTCGAAGCTGCAGAAAATCCGAAAGATGGCGCATCTCTCGCCGCCCCACGCCGTGAAAAGCGTGGAATGCGCCGCGTTATTGGTCGTCGCTCTCAACGAAAAAAGCAAATTCGCGCACTCCTAAAACGCAATGGATTACAAGATATTCATTTGATTGACCAATCAAAAAATGAGGGTGTTGCGCTCTCTCCATGGGATTTACGAAAGGCAGCCCTAGAACGCAAATTAGAGGATGGCGAATTTGCACGCGTTCTATTTCACATCGCCAAGCGCCGTGGGTTTCAATCGAATAAGAAAGGTGACGCAGAGGCCAATGATAATGAAGGCAAAAAAGTCTTATCTGGCGCAACCGAATTAGAAGAAAAAGCTAGGGATTTAGGCGCACAAACAATCGCATCTTACCTCGCGGTACAACCCAAAAAACGCAATGGCGATGGGGATTATACAAACTCAATTAAACGTGATGAACTGCGTAGAGAAATCAATATTGTTTTTGAGACACAGCGTAAATTTGGAAATACAAAAGCAACAGAGGAATTACGCCTTGAATACGCGGGAAGCGGTAAAAAAGAAGAGCGCAATACCCGCGCAGGCGACGGAATTGCGTTTTATCAACGCCCACTGCAATCATCCGAACATTTGGTCGGTACATGTACGTTTGAAGAGGGTGAAAAACGTGCCCCTAAATTTTCATATACGGCAGAATTATTTGTGCTGTGGGGGAATTTAAACCGCGCTAAAATCAAAGATACAAAAAGCAATGAGCGCTTTTTAACACAGGACGAAAAAAACCGCCTTGCCGATCTTGCCCATAAAAACAAAAGCGGAGTGACCTATAAACAGGCGCGTGACGCATTGGCGTTATCTAATGATGAACGCTTTAACCTGAGCTACCGCAAGTTAAAGGACGATGATAATTCATGGGAAAAGATTCGTGATAACACCGAAAAATCGGTGTTTTTGAAACTATCAGGATACCATGCAATTAAAGAAGCCTTGGACACGGGCAGTGAAATAGACTGGCAAGCATGGGTCAATAGCCGCCGTGATGCTCTGGATGATATTGCGCATACTCTATCCTTCTATGAGGATAGAAAACAGGTTGATGAGCGCTTTTCAAAGCATAACTTAACAGATGATGAAAAATCGCGCCTGTGCAGTATTACAAATTTCAGTAAGACCGTTGATTTGTCTTTGGTCGCTATCCGTAAAATTCTGCCCCTGATGCAATCAGGCAAGCGATATGATGAAGCGTGTACAGAGATTTATGGACATCATGGCTTAACACAAAGCAAGGGGCATGCTCTCGTCCCGCCATTTGATGATATTCGCAATCCCGTGGTTAATCGCGCCCTCGCCCAAACGCGCAAAGTTATAAATGCCTGTATCCGCAGATATGGCATGCCCGAAACCATTATTGTTGAATTGGCACGAGATATTGCAATGCCCAAAGTTGGCTATAAAAGCCAGACAACAGGAAAGTGGATCACAGGTAGAAATAATATCGAAACTGAACAAAAAAAGAATGAATCCTATCGTAATGAAGCGCGCCAACATGTCGCGGAAATCCTTGGCATGGTCGAAGACAATGTAAGAGGCGAGGATATTTTGAAATATCGCCTTTGGAAAGAACAAGATGGTTTTTGCCCCTATTCAGGGCAATATATAACACCCGAAATGCTGCGCGATAGCACAACAACGCAAATAGATCATATTATCCCATACAGCCGTTCATGGAATAATTCTTATATGAACAAAATTTTATGTACCTCTGATGAAAACCAGCGAAAAGGAAATCAAACGCCCTTCGAGTATCTATCAGGTACGGCGCGTTTTGCTGCGCTAGAAACTTTTGCGAAACAGCTCCCCCCTAAAAAGGCCGAAAATCTTCTTCTCGAAGAGTTTAAAGATCGGGAGCAAGCATGGAAAGACCGCGCCCTCAATGATACGCGCTATATGGCTAAATTATTACACAGCCATTTGGCGGATAGCCTTGATGTTAAAGTGCAAACGCGTAATGGCTCTCTAACCTCGAACTTACGGCATGCTTGGGGACTTGGAAAGAAGAACAGAGGCAATGATCGCCACCATGCGCAAGATGCAATCGTTTTAGCGTGTTCCACACAAAGCATGGTGCAAAAACTATCGCAATGGGATAAATTCGAAGCACGCAAGAAAAACCCGTCCGAACGTCCTTTACCATCCAAACCTTGGGATACATTCCGCGATGATGCACTTGCATCTGTGAATAATATCTTCGTATCTCGCATGCCCGTCCGCAAAATCACTGGATCGGCACATCAGGAAACAATCCGCAGCATCCGTAAATCTGATAACAAGGTGATACAACGGGTTAAACTGGGCAGTGTTAAGCTCACCACCCTTGAAAACATGGTTGATAAAGGGCGGAACATAAAACTTTATAATATCCTAAAGGATCGACTTGAAGCACATGGTGATGAACCGAAAAAGGCTTTTGCAACGCCCGTTCACATGCCCGTTAATGACTCATCAAAAACCGCGCCGCGCGTCAATTCTATTCGTATAGAAACAAGCGAGAAAAGCGGGATTATCATTAACGAAGGTTTGGCGAGTAACGGGGATCAAATCAGAATTGATATATTCCAGAAAAATGGAAAATTTTTCGTGATCCCAATTTACGTCCACCACTTCATTCAAGACAAACTGCCGAATAAAGCCATTTTTCAGGGAAAAGATGAAAAGGACTGGATCGAAATGAACGATAATGACTTTATCTTTTCACTTTATAAAAATGACCTCGTCAGAATCAAAAGTACAAAAGAAGATTATCTCGCCTATTACATGGGGACAGTTGACCGTTCAACAGGAAATATTAGCATACGTACGCATGATAGCGATCCATCTTTTGGAAAAAATGGCACTACACGCACAGGTATTAAAACTTTACTTGCATTCGAGAAGTATTCTGTGGATTATTTTGGGGGTAAGCAAAGAATAACAAAGGAAAAACGCCTTGGCGTGGCGCAGTGTGATGATTCAAAATGCGGCGAATCTGTCTCTATCAAAGGGACAATTGCGGCTGCGGAATGATGATGGGGAATTTACTCTCCCCATTGAGGATATAACCGCCCTTATTCTGGAATCTCCGCAAATCACCCTATCCTCAACATTGCTTGGCGCGTGTCAAAACAAAGGCGTGATTGTGATTACGTGCGATGAAACACATATTCCAAACGGCGTGTTGCTACCATTTCAACCCCATTCCCGCCAAAGCCGCGTGGCGCACATCCAAATATCATGGACGGACAGCATGAAAGGCCGTTTATGGCAACGCGTGGTAGAATCAAAGATTAAAAACCAAGCTGCATGCCTTGAAAAAGCCAGTGGAAACGCCGATGCCAAACGCCTTTACGCACTTGCGGGGCAGATAAAATCTGGTGATCCTAAAAATATCGAAGCACAGGCCGCGAGAGAATATTGGCCTCGGTTAATGGGTGATGATTTCAGACGTAGCGGAAATGACATCACCAATGCCGCGCTCAATTATGGATATGCGGTGCTCCGCGCTTTTGTTGCCCGTTCGCAAGTGGCGTATGGCTTATTGCCCACCTTTGGTATCCATCACTGCAATCAACTCAACGCCTTTAACCTTACCGATGATATGATGGAGGTCTTCCGCCCCTTCGTTGATAACATGGTGTGGAATATGAGGCAATCAGATGAGCTAAATACGGATGAACACAAGCTCGGCGCTTCCATCAGACAATCTCTTGCCAATATAGGAAACGTGAACTGTTTTATCGATGGGCAAAACCACACCATTGCCAATGCCTGCGATAAAGTAGCAGCGTCCCTTGTTAATGCGATTGATGGTAAATCTCCTGCCCTTTTACTTCTTCCCGAATTCAAGATTAAAGGGAAATAATTAATGGCAACGAAAAAGGACAATTTTATGTGGCTCTTCGTTTTTTTCGACCTTCCCGTTAAAACCAAACCAGAACGCCGCACCGCAACGCGATTTCGTAATTTCCTTCTCAAAGACGGGTATATGATGATACAATTCTCCGTCTATGCACGAATCTGTAATGGCAAAGACCGCGTTGATAAACATTTGCAACGGCTACACGCCACTATCCCAGAAAAGGGGAGTGTGCGCGTTATACAAATTACAGATAAGCAATATGAACGCATGAAAATTCTGGTTGGAACAAAGAAAAACAATGAAAAAGCACAATCTGAACAGCTCGTTTTATTCTAAAACGAATCATCTAAAAGCAAAAACCCCCACCTTTTTAGAGGTGAGGGCTAAAGTTTTTGTTCAATCAAATACAAGTTTATTAAGTATTTCCAGCCACTTAAACCAAGATCTATCATAGCATAACCGTGTCGGATGGGAAGCTATGACCATAGCAATTAACTCTGATTTTTCGGATGAATCATAGCATAACCGTGTCGGATGGGAAGCTATGACTTCGGGAGCATATAAAGCTATCCTCCGTAAATCATAGCATAACCGTGTCGGATGGGAAGCTATGACTTAAAATCACAGCGTAAAGTCGTGCTGCGTATCATAGCATAACCGTGTCGGATGGGAAGCTATGACTCATTTGCGCGGGGGTATAATTAAAATCAGATCATAGCATAACCGTGTCGGATGGGAAGCTATGACCGGGTAAATTCAAAGGCCGAAAACCTGACAATCATAGCATAACCGTGTCGGATGGGAAGCTATGACAATAATCAAACATCACTATAAAACAAAAAAATAATCATAGCATAACCGTGTCGGATGGGAAGCTATGACATATCATGACAACGCAACGCGCCTACGAGCATCATAGCATAACCGTGTCGGATGGGAAGCTATGACACGGGAACATACTTAGAGTTAAAGGATATAATCATAGCATAACCGTGTCGGATGGGAAGCTATGACATTAATAATAGTACAAGATGCGGGTACGGTATCATAGCATAACCGTGTCGGATGGGAAGCTATGACTATCCTGTATCGCATAACTAGGTTATCTGGATCATAGCATAACCGTGTCGGATGGGAAGCTATGACTAAAGATTTCGGCGTGACCGCACACCATATATCATAGCATAACCGTGTCGGATGGGAAGCTATGACCCCTAGCTATACGCCATTTCCAAGATTTTAATCATAGCATAACCGTGTCGGATGGGAAGCTACTCAATAAACTCAAACCGCTCTACAGCCCGCTTAAATTTATCTTCAACCGCTTTTCTATCCTTTTGAACTATCGCTTCTATAAGGGCTTCGATTTCTTCGGCGACTATAGTTAATTCGGATATGTCGCGACCTTGCGCGGCGGTCATTCCTATAAGGTTTCCTATAATGCGTTCACTATAGCCGTTTACTATATTTTCTCTATAGTCTCTGACTATAGCTTCCCTTATAGCGTTTGTCCTATAAGGGGCGAGTGCCTTATAGGCGGTGTCTATAGTTTCTTGCCATAGTGGCGCGATAGGCCAACGTGATCTGTTTTGATCGCTTATAGGGTTTGTATATCTAATCGCTTTTAGGATGCTCACTATAATATCACCCGCTTTATCATCAAATTCATCAAAGCGCTTTAAAGGCCATTTATCGAGTTCATTGCGTCCCGCGCGTACTTCAATGCGCCATATCTGCTTTTCACCATTTTTAAAAGGCGCTGGGTCTATATCCCAAATATCCCACCAGTATTTTTTGGATGAAGCGATTATCTCTTTTGTTTTGTTATACATTGCAATTTGCCTGTTTGGCATTTCACCAATGCGGATTGTGTTGGTTATATCGCCGTTTGACGCGTTATAGGTGGGAAGCGTGCCATGCTCTCCATAAACATGCTTTTTTGAGCGTTGATGCGCAACAAAGCGCTCCGCAAGCGGTTGATAAGCGCTATCCGTGATAAAGTCGAAACAATAGTCAAAACGGCTAATGCGCTCTAAAGGCAGGTATAAGCGCTTAGTATTACCGCTTATTTCATGGTCATAAGCGCTTGCGCCCACGGCTTCAAATGAAATTAAGCGCTCCGATAAGCGCTGCTTAACCGCTTCATAACCGCTTAACGCAAGGGCAAGGCTCTTAACGGATACGCGGAAATTCCATGATTTTGAGTTGGTGGAATGGGCAACAAACCATGTTTCACCATCTATGCCAGTATCAAAGCGGTATCGATAGCCGCCTTTTGCGCCTGTCTCCGCCACCATCACGGGAAGCCTATCATGCCCGATATGCGCCACCACTTCGCGCTTCTCATTCTGGGCTTGCGTTCTGGCCTCTGCCAGTTGATCTAGTACGGTTTGAGGGAATGCGCCCTGAAAACTAATATCTAAACCATCAAAATTGTTATAGATCATTTGCATTTTATATCTCCAATGTATGTGTAGGGGGGCGTGGTACAAAAGATGCCCCCCCCTTAGTTGTTAAGCCGCTTCGTTCTGGTTTTGACCTGATTGGCGGCGGCGCCACGTAATCTCATATAGACCGTTATCCATTTTCCATGCCGCAACATTAAGCGCATTGGGCATCGATGGATCATCGACTGTGATGCTTAAAAATTCCAATTGGCTTTGACCGAGCTTTTGCTTCGTCTTTATCCAAGCTGATCCGATTTCAATTTCACCATGCGCATAGATTGTGTAATCTGGCGCGCTAGCTTTGGTTTTTTGGTGAATAGGCACCAAGTTTATTTGAAGCTGTAACTGGAGTGTTTTAATCTCTCCATATAGTTCTTGTGGGTTGCCGTCTGAGACAGATTTTAGATATCCGATTTTAGACATGATAATCTCCTTTTTTGTCTAGGTTTAAAGCTTGGATAGTGCGCTTCGCGCAGAGACAGCAAAGTTTTAGGAGCAATTAGGCAAAGCTCACCCAATGGCAAGCAGTGGTTAAACTGACTACCATTGGGCTTGCTCCCAAAATCCTCTAACGCGCTGTCAACTCGCCAGGGGTAAAACTGGTTTATGTGTTAGGTGAATAGGATTCGAGATTTGAAAGAAAGTTTTCTAAATCCTGTTTTAGAATAATTGTTCGCTTGCCGTATTTTTTAGCAGGTAATAAACCCTGATTAATGGCTTCATATAATTTTGTTCTGCCAAAGCCAGTGGCTTTTCGAACTTCTTCGATTGATAGTGATAATTGCATTGCTGTAGTCCTTAATTCGTTTGCGTTCTTAAAAACAAGAATGAACAAATTGCAGATAAACTTCAAAGCAATCTGGAAGCAGTTTTTTTTAAAAAATTTGAAAAAAAACTGCTTCAGGGGTTTATAGCAAGCATGTGGGTAACAATATTTCGTTGTGAGAGTTCAGGATCTACTTGGGTTAGTATTAATTCTAAGGCTTCTATTGTGCGTGAGTTATAGCCACCAAGCTCCTTGTAGTGGCGACCTGCGGTAAAGGTTTCGTCCACATGCTCATTCCAAAAGTTTTTCAAAACAAGCAAAGCCCTTCTAATTGGTGTCCATTTTGTTTTACCAAAAACTGATTTTAAAACCTCAAGATCATCCTCACATTCCATTTCATCTTCAAAATCATCGTTCGGCAATTCATCACCAAAATCTTTATAGAATTTTTCCCAATCAAACGCGGCTTCGTCTGCTGCAAATGATATATCAGAGATAATATCCCTATAGATATGACCCGGTGTTTCTTTTTCTTGGGAAGCTGTAAAAAGAAGATGATTTATAAACAAGCTCTCGGAATCATCCTCTCCTATATTAGAGATTTGTTCAAAAAACTTTTGATTGGCTTCTGGTATATTTTCTAACTCATCAAGAGCTTCCATCAATTTCGCCGCTGTATTACATACTGTTTTTAGTGCTTTTTGTTGCACGCGGAGGGGCGCCGATTCTTCTAAATATTGGAGACCTACATAATAAGCGGTAAAGGCTTTAGAAATGGCATCAGATAAAAGCTCTCTCTTATCACCAATTAGCTGTAAGCAATTGCAAACACTTTCAAGTAATTCACTTGAGTTCAGCTCTTGAACTTTTTTCTCATATTTTTCGTTCAGCTTATCATTGGGATTATGAAATAAATTATTATGCATTACACTATGATTTACGTATTTTTTCTTTTTGCCCATATTCATTAAATCCGATCTATGTAATCAGCCCATTCTTGCATCATGACCTTTCGGTCATCAAGGAATAATGCGCGGTCATAGGCTTTATCAATTTTATTTCTGGGGGCATGGGCGAGTTGACGGTCTACGACCTCGTGACGATAACCTAACTCTTGCTTAATCGTACTCATCGCCAAAGCGCGGAAGCCATGACCTGTCATGCGCCCCTGATAGCCTAAACGCTTAATCGCGCCTAATATCGTGTTGTTGCTAATTGATTGCTTGGGGCGCACGCTGCTAGGGAATACTAAAGGCCATTGCCCCGCTATTTCTTTCTGGTCTTCCAGTATAGCAATAGCTTGGCGTGATAGGGGTACAATATGTTCTTTACGCATTTTCATACGTTCAGCAGGAATAACCCATTCTTTGGCTTCAAAGTCAATCTCTTCCCAACGCGCATTTATAAGTTCACTTGTTCTAACAAAGGTAAGCATGATAAGGCGCAATGCATTTTGAGTGTTTCGGTATAACCTTGCATCATTACGATCTATTGCCGCAAGGAAGTCAGGTAGGTCTTTGCAGTCAATAGCAGCAAAATGTCCCTTTATTTGAGGCCTGAGTGCCTCCTTTATATCTGCGGAAGGGTCACGCACGCATTTACCACAAGCAATAGCATAGCGGAATATCTCACCACATTTTTGAAGCTGTCTTCGCGCAAGCTCATTAGCTTTTCGATTTTCGATTTTTCGAATTGCTTGCAAAAGAATCGGCGGCTCGATCTCTGTTATCGGATAATCACCGATTTCAGGGAATATATCATTTTCTAGGCGTGTGAGCACACCATCGGCATAGCGCTCGCTCCAACGGTCTTTTCTATTCTCAAACCATTCAAGAGCGATCACCTTAAAGGTGTTGGTATTGTTTTCTTGAGATAGAGCTTTCTTTTTCTTCTTCTCAAGGGATGGGTCAATGCCTTGCTCAAGTAGCCTTTTAGCATCATCTCTGCGCTCTCTGGCTTCTTTTAAGGATATTTCAGGATATATACCAAGGGCTAAACGCTTTTCTTTCAGTTTATCTTCGGCCTTCACTCTATATTTTAAACGCCAATATTTTGACCCATTGGGCATAATTTCAAGATACATGCCCCCACCATCGGACATCTTCACGGACTTTGCGCTTGGTTTAGCTGATTTGCACTTTATATCAGTTAATTTCATTTGGGGGCATCTCCATATTGGGCTTTTTAGTTTTGCCCCCTTTAATGCCCCCTTTTAATCAGAATGCGAATAAACGGCAATGAACATAAAAAACCATGGGCGAAACAAAAAGCCTTGTAAACCGTTGCTTTCGGAGATAACAATAGACGATAACGAATGAGAATAAAAGGGAAAATGGTGGAGGGGGCAGGATTCGAACCTGCGTACGCATACGCGGGCGGAGTTACAATCCGCTGCCTTTAACCACTCGACCACCCCTCCACAGGAATGTAAAAAATTTGGTTAAAAATATGCTCGCACAAGAAAAGGCATTTTGCTTTTAAAGTCAAGTGTGCAATGTTCCTAAAAGAGGAAAAAAATGAAAAAAAACAGAGATCATTCACAATACGCGGGGAAACCGAAGCAAAACCATAGAGCGCGGCGGGATAAAACAGAAAAAAAATCAAAGATAAATTTGCCTGATCTTTATGGATTCCACGCGGTGCGTGAGGCTTGGCTTAATCCCGATCGCGACATTTCCGCGCTTTATATTTCGGAAGGCGCGCTGAAGAGCTTTGAAGATGATATAATTTTGGCGCGAAAGAAAAATCTATCACGGCCCGACCCGACGATTATTGATAAATCTCATTTAGACAACTCCCTTCATAAAGGCGCGGTGCATCAGGGCATTGCGATTTGCTGTTCTGCTCTGCCTGAAATGGATGAACAGGACCTTATTATTAAGGCGGCGAATAAAGGGACGAGTTTTTTGGCTATCCTTGACCAAGTCACAGATCCGCATAATGTGGGCGCGATTTTACGAAGTGCGAGCGCCTTTGGCCTTGATGGCGTTATCATGCAGAAAAAGCATGCACCCGTATTGGATGGTGTTTTGGCGAAGACCGCGTGCGGCGCGGTGGATCATATTGCGGTGGCACAGGCAACCAATTTGGCGCGAGCAGTGCGTGCACTTCAAGATGATGGGTTTTTCGTTATTGGCCTTGATGAGCATAGCGATGAGGTTATTGGCGCAACACATAACGCCAATGAACATGATAAGATTGCCGTTATTTTGGGATCAGAGGGTGATGGAATCAGGCACTTGATTAAGGATAATTGCGATATCCTTGCAACTCTTCCCACGGGCGGTGCGATTGCGAGCCTGAACGTTTCGAATGCGGCGGCGGTGGCGTTTTATGCCCTTATGAAGAAATAAGCGTAAGTCACGCTATATAATGGGTATAATAAGTGATTAAAAATGTTGGAGTAAAAAAATAATTAAAATTATGCGGATTTTTTTTGACATCTCAGCGCGGATGCTGTTAGTATTGAAATCAAGAAAACAATAACTCTTTAGGGGATTAAAAATAACTCAGGGTATCGGAATTATAATCAGTTGTATGGCGCTTATGCACCTCACTTCTGTTCTGATCAACAAGACACGGAAACGTGCAGAGATAAAAATTCTACCTCGGGCGCAAAAATAATAATAATTGCCCGAATGGTGACAACGGTTCAACCCGCTGCTGACGATCAACTATCTGGTAGTTTCGTCAGCTTATCACCCCAAACTCAAAGGCCCCGCGACTTGTTCCGGGGCTTCTTTTTGTCTGGGTTTTACTGTCATATATAATAATATTGCCCGCATAGCTGATGAAGGGATAATCATACGTATTACAAAGAACAAACAACCAATAGCCATGAAGCCCCTAAATAATATACCTTAAAACAATGAGCAACACACAAACCTCAAGAGCCCCTCAATACCATCACTAAGAGCTTTCATATTTTTGACATTACCGCACAATCCCCGTATATCTTAATTGTAATAATAAAAGCGGAAGACGTAATGATCTATCAACCAGGTATTTTTAAAGCTTTCAAAGTAGCAGCAACAAAAACCATCTCTAAAACATCGGCTTTAGAAAACATTAAAAGCCCCCGAAGCTTTTTCAAAACATTTGGCCGCGAGATGGATCTTGCATCAAAAGCATGGGATGAGCAGAAAAACACATTAAAAATTAATGCCGATATCTGCGCGGATGTTTTGGATTCCTCCACAAACCAATTTAACAAAACTGTGTTCAATATTTCAAAAGATGCCAATCAGGGATCTGCTACATTATCATTGGATGCACTTCCAGTTGCAACACTATCCACAGATAATGGTGAAGGGTTTTATTTATCTATGGATGACCAAGAACATTATGCCGATCACAGTGAGAGCAAGGAATTAATTGCGATACGCGCATCCGAAAAGCTCAAGGAATTTCCACAGATCCTAGAATATGCGCAGGCACAAAATGAGGCGAGTTGGAAACGAGCCATAACAGTAAGCAAAAGCATTTCTTACACGGCAATCGCTGGTGTTTTTCTAAGTTTGTCGTTTTGCAACGATGACAATTCGAAAGAAGTAGAACCCCCCATCGAGCCAGAGCAAAAAAAGACAGTGCCCGCTCCTAAAATACGTAGCGAAGAAATACCAGTACAAAATCTAGTTTTGACCTCTTGTGAACCTAGCACATTTGATGTTTAAGATTTTTATTTGAAAACCTTATCTATTTCGCCCTCATCAAGGGCCCGCCACCGCCCCTCCTCCAGATCACCAAGGGGCAAGTTACCCGTTTGGAAGCGGTGGAGGGTTATAACTTCGTTATCCAATGTTTCGAACATGCGGCGGATTTGGTGATAGCGCCCTTCATGCAGGGTCATAACGCCCTCACGCGGGGCTGACGCGCTCCAATCCGCGGGCTTTATCGGGTTATCATCATTGACGATCAGGAAATCACCACTGGCGAATAATTCGGCCTCATCGCCTTGTAAATCATCACGCAGGGTCACGCGGTAATGTTTGGGCGCGTGGGTTTTTGGATGGGAAATACGGTGGAGCAAATCCCCGTCATCGGTCAGGAGGAGCTGGCCACTGCTATATTTATCCAATCTTCCGACCATTGACAAAGCGGGTTTGCGGTTTGCGAAACGCGCAGGCAGGAGGTCATAGACAATCTCGGCGGGGTCTTTATGGGAACAAGTATAGCCCACGGGCTTATTAAGCATAATGGTAAAGGGATACATGGGGTCGAGCGGTTTGCCATCAAAGGTCACGCGCCCATCGGCGATCACATCCAACCCAATCTTTAAATCAGGCTTTTTCACGCGCACGCCGTCAATTTCAAGCCATTCATTCTTAATGGCCATCGTCATTTCCTTACGCCCCCCATAACCGAGGTTGGAGAGCAAGCGATCTAGGCGGATTTGTTTCATAGCTTTTCCTTGTTATCCCTGCGATTTTACGCATCGCAATCTTAACGGCGGAACCCTGTGAAAAACAGATACCGCATAAAGCGGGTATGACACAATATATAGTCTAGACACAAGGTATAATTTGTTTAACTTGTGTGCATGAGTGAAGAAGAAGAACTATTTTTAATCGACGGGAGCGGGTTTATATTCCGTGCCTATTTTGCGATGGCCTATTCAGGGCGCGGGGATATGAGCAACCCCGATGGCGTACCAGTTTCCGCCGTTTTTGGTTTTACGCAGATGATATTGAAGATGTTGCAGGATTATCATGCGCCGTATATGGCGGTGATTTTCGATGCGGCGCGCGCGAATTTCCGCAATGATATCTACCCCGAATATAAGGCGAACCGCGATGACACGCCCGAAGATTTGATTCCGCAATTTGCGTTGATCCGCGAGGCGACCGAAGCGTTTGACCTGCCCGCGATTGAGCTTGAGGGCTATGAGGCCGATGATTTGATTGCGGCCTATACCAAGCTCGCCCGTGCGGAGGGGAAAAAGGTTGTGATTGTATCTTCTGATAAAGACCTGATGCAACTTGTCGGCGATGGCGTGCGGATGCTTGACCCGATGAAAAGCAAATGGATTTCCGAACCCGAAGTGATTGAGAAGTTCGGCGTACCCCCTGATAAAGTCGTGGATGTGCAGTCGCTCGCGGGGGATAGCGTGGATAATGTTCCGGGCGTGCCAGGGATTGGGATTAAGACGGCGGCGCAGCTCATCAATGAATATGGTGATCTTGAAACATTACTAGAGCGCGCGGGTGAGATTAAACAGCCAAAGCGACGTGAGAAGCTGATAGAGCATGCGGATGATGCGCGGATATCAAAACAGCTTGTGAAATTGGATGAAAACGCGCCTGTACCCGTGGCATTAGCAGATTTGAAAACCCATGATCCTGATAAGCCAGAGCTTATGGCGTTTTTGCAAAAACAGGCGTTTAATTCGATTATCAAGCGTTTAGGTGGAGCGCCGTCACCCGTCATTGCGAGCGAAGCGAAAAATCTAGATCCTTCAGCGCAAGCGCTTCAGGATGACATCGTGCTCCCACCCGCATCGGAGAATAAATACACCCTTATTCATGATGCAAAAACCTTGCAAGAATGGATTGCGCACGCTTATGAGAGTGGCGTGTTGGCGATTGATACGGAAACCACTGGCCTTACCCCCGCGAAGGCGAAACTGGTGGGGATTTCGATTTCCTCCAATATTGGTGAGGGTGCATATATTCCCGTTGGTCATGCACAAGAGACCGATTTGTTTGGAGCGGCGAGCGGTGATGATATTCCGCAGATGGATAAGGGCGAATGCTTGAAACTGCTCAAGCCATTGCTCGAAGATGCCGCTGTCATGAAAATCGGGCATAACATGAAATATGACTGGCAGATGTTTGCCAAGGAAGGCATTAAAATCGCGCCATGTGATGATACGATGCTTATATCTTACGTTCTGGACGGGTCGAGCCACAGTCATTCGATGGATAATTTATCCATCATGTATTGCGATCACACGCCGATTAAGTTTGAAGAGGTTGCAGGTAAGGGCAAGGCGCAGGTGACCTTTGATAAGGTCGCGATTAAGGATGCGCTGACCTACGCCGCCGAAGATGCGGAAGTTACCATGCGGCTTTATAAGATTTTGAAACCGCGATTGGCGCGTGAGAAAATGGTGAGCGTTTATGAAACGATTGAACGTCCGTTGATCCCTATACTCGCGCAGATGGAATTGGATGGTGTTAAGGTTGACCCCACAGTTTTGCGCGGGATGAGCCATGATTTTGGGACGAAGCTTGTTATTCTTGAAAAAGAAATTCATGAGCTGGCGGGGCGGGAATTTAATGTCGCCTCCCCTAAACAAGTTGGCGAAATCCTGTTCGATGAAATGGGATTAGAGGGCGGCAAGAAAACCAAGACAGGCGTGCATTCAACGAGCGTTGATATTTTGGAGAAGCTCGCGCTTGAAGGTCATGAGATTGTGCAAAAAATTCTTGAGCATCGCGGATTGTCGAAGCTTAAATCGACCTATACCGATGCGTTGCAGGAACAAATTAATCCGGATACAGGGCGCGTTCATACGTCATATAATATGGTGGGGACGAGTACGGGGCGGCTGTCCTCCAATGATCCGAACCTACAGAATATTCCGATCCGCACCGAAGAGGGGCGCAAAATCCGCGAGGCCTTTGTGGCGGATGAGGGAAATATTCTGGTTTCCGTGGATTATTCCCAAGTCGAGCTTCGATTGGCCGCCGAAATGGCGGGGGTTGAGGCGTTGCAGCAAGCATTTAAGGATGGCGTAGATATTCACAAACTGACCGCGAGCCGCGTGTTTGATATACCTCTCGATCATGTGACACCAGAAATCCGCCGGCAGGCCAAGGCGGTGAATTTCGGCATTATCTATGGCATATCAGGCTTTGGGCTTGCGAAGCAGCTTGGCTGCCCCGTGGGTGAGGCTGGTGCGTTTATCAAGCGTTATCTCGCACGGTTTCATGAGATTGAAACCTATATGGAAGAAACCAAGGAAACCGCCAAACGTGACGGCTTTGTTAAAACTCTCTATGGGCGTAAATGTTTTATTCCTGGTATTCAAGATAAGAACCAGATGCGGGTGCGCGGAGCGGAGCGTCAGGCGATTAACGCGCCGTTGCAGGGAACCGCCGCCGATATCATGAAAATTGCGATGGGGCGGATGCCGAAGGCTCTTCACAAGGCCAGATTATCTGCAAAAATTCTGCTTCAGGTGCATGATGAGCTGATTTTTGAGGTAAAAAGTGCCGAAAAAGACAAGTTAATCGAAATCGTGCGCCAATGCATGGAAGAATCGTTTAAAATCAATAACATAAATATTGATGTACCGTTAATTGCAGAGGCCGGATCAGGCGAAAACTGGGCGCTCGCGCATTAAAAATCACTAAAATCTGTATTTTTATAATTTTTTTATGCATTTTTGTTGACATAATAAATCATGTTATGTATAACAAGAGCATAACACGGGCGCTTAATTCCCCCACACACACTTTTAAGCACCGTGTCACACACATATAAGTTTGGATTTATTCCCCCACGAATAAAATTCAAACACATACAGTTCCCCACACACGGAAAGTTGAGGCCGTCCTTCATATCTTTATATGGAGGCGGTCTCGCTGTGTGCACCTTATAATCTCAGCATGCTAGACATCACATAATCGCTACTTCAAATATTGCCCAGCGGCCAAGATATGCTGGGTTTTGGCGTCGTGGACGAGGACGGCGAAGCCTTTGGACATATCGTCCATTTTCGCGTCGAATTTAAGGGGTTTGCCGTTGCCGTTCCAATTCCCCAGAAAGCCCGCCTTTGACACGATATTGTAATAGGTCATTTCCTTGCCCCTATTCGCGCCATCAGCAACCATAATCGTGCGCGGGTTATCAAACACCACGAGCCAGATTTTATACTCAGCCAATGCCAAATCCGGCAGGGTGAGTTCGAAATTTTTATTCTTTATCTTTTTTACTTTGATTTTTTCGAGTGTGGTTTTTTGTGCCTGTAAAAAGGCATCGTCAAGCTCGCTCACCAGATAGCCAATCGCGTCATAGCGCCCGTTAATTACCATTTGCGGAGTGTATTTTGGCCCCGCATTTAACGCGCCCTCATAAGCGATTTGACGGGTGGAGCAAATGGGTTGGGATAACGAGCCTTCGGCCACATCGAAATAATCAATATGGCAAGACAGCGCGATAAGGTTCTTCTTTTTGATGAGCTGCTTCATCAATGCGTCGGCCTTTGGGCAGAAGGTGCAGGCCTGGGTCGAGAATAGCTCTAACACCGTTAAACTATCCCCTATTTCAGGGATCGGTTTTTCTGGTGGGGGTGGAACATTTAAATCAATTTCCTTTTTTATCGGGATATTGGCGGATTCATCAATGACCTTATCAGGCATGTCCGTAACGGCCTTTGACTCTGCGCCGCCCATATCCTGTGCGTTCGTTTTAATTACAGGCGTTTCGATCAGGGTTTCGGCCTCTACAGTGGTGACCGGAACAGCAGGCGGGGTTTCGGCACGCACAAAATTTTTGGTGCCAATACATAAAATCGCCGTTAATACGGCCGCCGCGCAGATTGTCTTTAGCTTTATCAAGGTGAATTCCAGAATTATTGTATGTATAGAATACGCATTAAATATCATGCAGATGCATAACATCGTGGGTTAAGTATCGCAAATTCTACAATAAATTCAATATTTAAGTTTTTGCGTGCACCGAAGAATACACTTTTAAATTGAACCGCTATCCTGTAGATTCCATGATTGAGTAAATAATGTGTGGGTGAAAATAATGAGTAAACCAACTCTGATAGAGCGGCCAGATGGCGAAGTTTTACATGCGTCATACAAAGAATCTGGAAGCTCGGAATATCTTGTTATTCTTGTTCATGGATTTCCAAAGGCGCAAAGTGACACCAGTAATCTATTCGGTTTTCTTGCCGAAGAAGTTTTGAAATACGGAGCGAGTAGCTTGCTATTTGATTATTCATCTTGTGATTACAAAACCAAGGAAACCGATGGGTTTTGTTTTGAGAGCGCGCATAAAGATTTAGATATTATCTATGAATGGGCAAAGGAAAAAGGCTTTACCAATATTGGCATTATTGCGGAAGGCTTAGGCGCGCCTATCATCCTCACTCACTCGCCCGAGAATTGTTTTATGGGCATTTTTTTCTGGCCCGCATTTAACCTTCAATATGTTCATGACACTCAATTTAATGCAGCGGCAGGTTTCGCGCGCTTGGAAACTGATGGGTATATTAATTACAATCAGGTACGGGTCGGTAAAGCGTTGCTTAGTGAACTAACGAATATTGACCTGAAGGAAGCACTGAATAATTTCACCGCCCCTACCCTGATATTACATGGCGATAACGATGTTGTTATCCCCGCGTTTCACTTGGATATTGCGCGCGAAGATCTTATGTCGCGGCGGCTTGAAATTACGATTTTTGAGGGCGGAGAATACGGGTTAGAGCGCACAAATGATCGTAAAGCAACCCTGATGCATATTGGTCAGTTTTTGCACCAGTATACCCCATCGCAGAAATAAGCACCTGTATAGGCGGAAATCTTTCCGATTTGTCTTGATTTTATAGAGAGAAGTTGTGTATAAACAGCCATTCTTAGATTATGGCTTGGCGAAATATCGGCTGCCTCGGCCATAATACATGTTTAACCCTTTGATTTTTAAGGAGATAGAAATGCCGAAGATGAAAACGCACTCTAGTGTGAAAAAGCGGTTTAAAATTACCGCAAAAGGCAAAGTAAAGGCGAAAAAAGCATTTACAAGCCACATGATGATGAATAAGCCAAAATCTATGAAACGCAAAGCACGTGCTCTTGACACTGTATGCGAAGCGGATGAGCGCATTATTCTTCGTAACTTCTTGCCATATGGCCGTAAGAAGAAAAATTCCAAACCTTATATCAAAGGGGAGAAATAAATATGTCCAGAGTTAAAGGTGGCGCACGCGCGCATGCAAGACATAGAAAAATCATCAAATTAGCCAAGGGTTATTACGGTCGTCGTAAGAATTGTTTCCGCACAGCGGTTCAGGCTGTTGAGAAGGCTGGTCAGTACGCTTATCGTGACCGCCGTAACAAGAAACGTACGTTCCGCGCATTGTGGATTCAGCGTATTAACGCGGCAGCACGTTTGCATGAAATGAAATATTCATCATTCATGCACGGCATGAAACTGGCAGGTATTGAGCTTGACCGTAAGGTTCTTTCCGATATCGCAATTCGTGAGCCAGAGCAGTTCGCAGCAATCGCAAAAGCAGCAGCAGCGGCTCTTGCGAAAGCAGAGAAAAAAGCAGCTTAATTGGTTTAATTGCTATTCAAGAATTTATGAAACAGCCTTTCTTATGATATAAGGGAGGCTGTTTTCTTATGGAGATTATATGCAGAACCGAAAGCTTGCGATATTTGATTGGAATGGAACGCTTATTGCCGATACACGGCCTGCTTGGGTGGCGTCGAATGAGTGCCTGAAATTCTATGGCAAAGAGCCGATTACGTTCGCGCATCAACTTGAGACCTTTGATTTTCCGATTATCCATTATTACAAGCGCAATAATGTTGATATTGATTTGGTTTTAAAAACCAAAGATGAGGCCAATGAAATTTTTCAAGATAATTATGACCGCTTGGCGGCGAATGCCAGAACGCGGCGCGGGGCGCGGGCATTATTAGATTGGTTACACGCGCAAGAGGTGACCTGCATTATCTTAAGCAATTATCTGACCGTAAAGATTGAAGCGCATTTGGAGCGTTTAAACTTACGGCATTACTTCTCATTCATTTCCGCCAATAATTGCAACGGGACGAGCATTTTAAACTCTACGAGCAAGCTGGAGCGCTTATCCGATTTCATGACAAAGCGCGGATATCATAGCGATAACGCCTTTATCATTGGTGACAGCAAGGAAGAGCCGGATATCGGGCGGCATATGGGGATTACATCCATCGGGATTACAGGCGGGTGTATTAATGAACGCCGTTTGCGCGGCGCAAAACCAGATCATGTTATTAACTCCCTGCCACAGGCGATTGATGTTTTGAAGGGGAAGTGGGAGGCCTAAAATTAACGCGATGTTGCAATCCATTGGTTAATCGCAATTCCGTATGGATGCTTTTTATCCGATGATCGCATTATAACAACCGTCACGAGAACCCCTGTTGTCGATGACTTCGAACCCGAACGATATGTAAGAACCATGGGAATTTGCATTATCCACTGATATACACCATCCATTTCTCTGGCAGATTGAAGAACTGGAGCCGCGCTTATCGCTGCTGAAACGATTTGCTGGTTTTGCTCAACCATTTCAACAATTCTACTTCGTTGCAACGCTGAAGAAAAAGACTCCCAACCATCTTGTGTGAAATAATCAGATGCAACACTTAATCTGGATTTATAATCATTAAACCCAAATGTCATAATATCCGAAACAGCCAGTGACGCCCATGTGATTAAATAAGGATACGGTAAGTTTGGCTCATTTAGAGGAATATCTTTTTTAAAAAACTCACTGACATCCATCCGAGCTAAATTTGTATTTTCTTGTAGCTCTATTTCTTGTAACTTGCGTTGATTAATTTGTCCTGCTCTATTTGGTTGAGTGGCTTTTTCCTTATACTCACTCTCTGCAATGCTAAGGTTTTCTATACTCAGTGGATTTTCGTGTTTTTCGTAACTATGATAAATTTTCTTTATCGGCTCCACACTAAATACGCCCAAACAAAAAAACAAAACGATATAAATTAAATTGGTTTTCAATGAAAATCTCCCCAGAATGATATAATCGTATTATTACAATATTCAAAAGAGCATGCAACTTCATAAAGAAACAGGTTAAAACAAAAACAACCACCTGCGACTTGAGGGTACTTCCTCCCGCCGCAGGCGGCTGTTGTTATAGCAAAATGATTGCTATGAACTTTATGCGTTGCAAATTCTTAACTTTTCCCTTGCCCACCACAAAGATAAGACCTATACGCGAAATTCTCTTTATTTCTTAATCAATCTCGTGTTAAATCGCGGGCATGGAAAATGACATACAAGATTTAAAAACTGAGATATCTGGTGAGATTAAGGCGGCTAATGACCTTAAGGCACTGGATGATGTGCGAGTTACCGCTTTGGGTAAAAAGGGACGCATTACGGCCGTGATGAAAACCCTTGGGAAAATGACCCCTGAAGAGCGCCAGACAAAGGGGCAAGCTCTTAACGCGCTTAAGGATGAGATTGCCGCGCTTATCAAAAGCCAAGAATCCGCGCTTAAAAAACAAGAGATGGATGCGCGTCTTAGCAATGAAACGATTGATATTACTCTGTCCCCTCGCCCAAGTAAAAGGGGGCATATCCACCCGATCTCCCAAACGATTGAAGAGCTTACCGCAATATTTGCAGATATGGGATTTAGCGTTGCAGAAGGGCCAGATATTGAGGATGACTTTTATAACTTTACTGCGCTGAACTTTCCACCGGGTCACCCTGCGCGTGAGATGCAGGACACGTTCTTCCTTCCTGATGATCACGAAGAACAGGGCGAGCATATAAAGAAATTGCTGCGGACGCATACGTCATCCGTACAAATTCGTCATATGCAGAATAATGAGCCACCGCATAAAATCATATGTTTCGGGCGCACATATCGTTCCGATTATGATATCACGCACACGCCGATGTTCCATCAGATGGAGGGGCTTATGATTGATAAGACCACGCATATGGGGCATTTGAAGGGCTGTCTTGAGGATTTTGTGCGGGCGTTTTTCGAGCTTGATGATTTGCGCGTTCAATTCCGCCCAAGCTTTTTCCCATTTGTTGAACCAGGTGCGGAAGTTGATATTGCATGCTCTCGCAAAGGGGGCGGCCTTAAAATTGGTGCGAATAAAGATGGATCAGTCGATAGCTGGCTCGAGATTTTGGGTTGCGGCATGGTGCATCCGAATGTGATTAAGAATTGCGGGCTTGATCCTGATGAGTATCAGGGCTTTGCCTTTGGTATGGGGATTGAGCGCATGGCGATGCTGAAATATGGGATTCCTGATCTTCGTACCTTTTTCGAAAGCGATGTGCGGTGGTTGAAGCATTACGGATTTGACCCCTTAAACCGCCCGAATAATGCAACTGGCGTAAAGGGGTAGCTCCCGATGACGGTAAGCCGCCTGATTATCAGACCCCTTAAATTTGAAGACTTTCCCCAATGGCTTCCGCTTTGGGATGGAAATAATTTGGGGCAACGTGATGAGTCGATTACGGCGGAGACTTGGGCGCGCCTGAACGATCCTGAAAATTGGATGGTGAATGGTTTATGCGCGGAGATGAATGGCGAGATGATGGGCATTGTGCATTATATTTTGCACCCCACCACGGGGAATATTAAACCCGTTTGCTATATGCAGGATGTGTATGTATCCCCCGATCACCGCCGCAAGGGCATCGGAAAACGCATGGTTGAGGAAGTTACAAAAACCGGCACGCGTGAGAAATGGGCACGGATGTATTGGCTGACGCAAGTTGGGAATAAAGAAGCCAAAGCGATGTATGAGAATTTCGGCGTCAAGCTCGACTTCACGTTTTATGTTTTACCGATTGGATAAATATTTTACGAGCCCATGCCCAATGCTTTTGGCGCAGATTGATCATAATCATCTGCATTCGCGGCTGGCGTATCGACCACAGCAGCTATTTCCATCGGGGTTGCCACTGGATCAACAACTGGTGGCTCTGCTCTAAACGGAATTTGCGTTACGCTCGCGTCACCAACTTGGTTGGTGCTATTATTTTCGAATACAACACTCAAAATACTCTGACCATCTGGAACATCCTGCCCCATCGCGATTGCAATCAGAGGGGATACCGGCTGATCTTCGGGTTTATTCACATTCGTCAATAATGGCCCTTGACCTTCATTAACATAGCCTCTCGGCTCTTCTTGTTCTGGTTGTTGCGCTTCGGGCGCAGTTTCGGCAACTTGCGGGTTTTCTTGTGCAGGTGGTGCAGCGGTGGCAGGTGTTTCTGCGACTTGAGTTTCTGCGGCTGGTGTTTCCTCTTCAGGAGTTTCCTCTGCCTCTGCTTCGGCGACTTGAGGATCATCCCCTTCTGGTGTTTCTGCCTCTGGCGGTTTATTTTTAAGATCGTTGGCAACTTCTGCAACAGAATTCTTAAAGGCGTCCATCATATTGTTACCATCCATGATGCTTTCAAACAATGCCTTGATCAAAGCAGCAATATCTATGCCTTCTAATAAATCAAAATCAAAATCCTGTAACCCAACAGAATCCAGAGCAAGACGCGCATTGGCTTCTTGTTGTTGTCTTTGTGTTTCCGCGTCAAGCGCGACCTGATCAGCGGCTGGAGCAGTAGCGGATACGTCAGCGGCGGCAGGTGCCAGCGCATCAGAGGCCTGATTTGCCCCTTGGATAGTATTTACGGGTGATTCCATACTCATCGAAGTAACGTCTTCATCTGTTTGCATTTTATTTTCACCAAGCTGTGGACTAGCCATGAATTTACACCCTATTTTGTATTTTTATTTCTTACTAGTTAAAATTACCACAAACCATTCCCAAAAAGCAAATATTGATTTCACATAAATTATGAAAGAAAACCCTTGGAAAATGGCGTGTTTTCGGCTTAGATATAGCGCGAAAAAGATATTAAGGAATGGCGCGTAATGAAATTCACGATTAATTGGTTGAAACAGCATCTTGAAACAACGGCAAGTGACGCAGAAATTTGTCAAAAACTCACCGATATTGGGTTGGAGCTTGAGGAATATGAAGACGTTGCCGCGCAGTTCACACCGTTTAAGGTTGCCCTCATCGAAAAAGCGGAAAAGCACCCTGACGCGGATAAATTGCAAGTTTGTACCGTGAAGACGGAAAATGGCAATGTACAAGTGGTGTGCGGCGCGCCCAATGCCCGCGCAGGGATGAAAGGGGTTTTCGCGCCTGATAAAACCTATATCCCCGGTCTTGATGTCACATTAAAGAAAACAAAAATCCGCGGGGTTGAATCCTGCGGCATGATGGTTTCGGAGAAGGAAATGTGCCTGTCGGATGAGCATAAGGGCATTATTGAGGTTGATGATAAATATGATATTGGTACGCCGATGGCGGAGGTTTTTGGCCTGAATGAGAAGATTGTTGAAATTGGCCTAACGCCGAACCGCGCGGATTGTGCGGGGGTGCGCGGGATTGCGCGGGATTTGGCGGCGGCAGGCCTTGGTACATTAAAGGATATTAATGAGAACAGTGTTGCTGGCACGTTCAAATCTCCGATCAATGTTAAAATCGAGGATGACGGGTGCAATGTATTTTACGGACGCATGATTAAAGGCGTGAAAAATGGTGCGTCTCCCGCTTGGTTACAGAACCAGTTGAAAGCCGTTGGTTTGCGCCCTATTTCCGCGCTTGTTGATATTACGAACCTTATGACCATGGAATATTCCCGCCCGATGCATGTTTATGATGCGGATAAAATCAAGGGCGATATTATTGTGCGCGCAACGAAAAAAGGCGAAAAGCTCGACGCGCTTAACGATAAAAGCTATGAATTGATTGACGGTGCGGTTGGTATAACCGATGGAAATGGCCTGATCGGGCTTGGTGGAATTGTTGGCGGTGTCTCCACGGGATGCGATGAAGATACAGTGAATGTGTTTGTGGAAAGCGCGGTGTTTGAGCCGATGCGTATTGCCCGCGCAGGGCGCGATATGGGCGTTTCCAGTGATGCCAGATATCGTTTTGATCGCGGGGTTGACCCTGAATTCACGGCGACAGGCATGGAAATTGCCACGCGTTTGATTTTGGATTTATGCGGCAGTGATGTCACAGAGGTCAGTGAAGTGGTGAAGGCGGGGAATGATCCCGTATGGAAACGCAGCATTGATTTTGATCCTTTCTATACCGAAAAATTGTGCGGTATACATATCGAAGAATCGCAGCAAATTGATATATTACAACGCCTTGGCTTCACGGTTGAGAACGGCAAAGCATCTCCGCCATCATGGCGCGCAGATGTTGAGGGTAAGCCTGATCTGGTTGAAGAAATCGTACGTATTTACGGCGTTGATAAGATTAAACCCGTATCTGTACGCAGTGATAATGCGGTGACGGCCTCGGCGGAGACCTTGAATTTGTCCCGCGCCCGTGCGGCGCGTGCGGCGATGTGCGCCAATGGCTTGGATGAATGTGTGACATGGTCATTTCTTTCAAAGGAGCTTGCAGCAAAATTCGGATCAAATGACAATGCTGCGCTTACGATTTCAAATCCGATCAGTTCAGAGCTTGATCAAATGCGCCCATCGATTTTGCCGAATTTGATTGCGGCGGCGGGGCGGAATGCAACGCGCGGATTTGCCGATGTGGCGCTCTGCGAAGTTGGCCCGATATTCCGCAGCATAAAAGCAGATGGACAAGATTATATGGCGGCGGGTATTCGCGCGGGTGACCAAATTCCGCGCAACTGGGCGGGTGATACACCAAGCCGCGGCGTTGATGTCTATGATGCGAAGGCCGATGCCTTGGCGGTGTTAGAGGCCTGCGGCGCACCTGCGGGCAATGCCCAAGTGTCACGTGATGCACCGGATTATTACCACCCGGGACGTTCCGGCGTTTTGCGTTTGGGTAAGAATATTATTGCACAATTCGGGCAAATCCACCCCGCTATATTAGAAGAAATGGGCATTAAGCAAGAGATTGTGGGCTTTGAGGTGTTTTTGGAAAACATCCCTGCTCCGCGCAGCAAAGGCACAGCAAAACCATTATTGGCGCTTTCGCCGTTTCAACCTTTGAAGAAAGATTTCGCCTTTGTGGTAAAAGACGAAATCGCGGTGGATGATGTCGTGCGCGCGGCTATGGCGGCGGATAAAAAGCTTATATCCCATGCGGAGATTTTCGATATTTACGTTGGTAAAGGGATTGAAGACGGGCATAAATCGCTCGCGCTTTGTGTAACGCTCCAACCCGTTGATGCAACATTAACCGATCAGCAGATTGACGCGGTCATGGCGGGCGTGATTAAGATTGTCGGTGATAAATGCGGTGGTGTTTTAAGGGGTTAAGATGAAAATAGATTATGATTTAACTAAAGCCATTTTATCATACATTGAAGAAACAGCAAATGGGCATGATACGGTTTGGTGTTACACGAAAAATATTCCAGTTGAATGCACTCAGGACGAAATTGATTATCATATAATGATTTTACATGATGACGGTTTGTTAGTCGCAACAAACATGACGATGCGGGGACACATTGCTCTAGAGCGCCTCACTGCCGAGGGTCATCGCGTGTTAGAGGCCATGAATACAAGTCAAATTCAAGAGCAATTAAAAGACTTTCTCGATGAGGTCGGAAAAGCAGGGATTAAGAAAATTCCAGCATTGGCAATAAAATTAATTCTTGGAACTTGATTAGATTCTTCGGCTCTGCCTCAGAATGACAATGAAAAATCATGTCATTGCGGGGAACGAATGCGACGAAGCAATCCATGGATTGCCACGCTCCTCTTGAGGTCGCTCGTAATGACGGTAAATCTAAGATTCCTGCGCCAAAACATCCTTACGGCTGAGCTTACCGATCATGGTTTTGGGGAGCGCTTCATCGCGGAATTCTATGAGGCGGGGGATTTCCATGGGGGAGATTTTGTCTTTTAGGAATTCTTTTAAATCATCGCCTGTAAGCTCTCGCCCGTCTTTTAATTTAATCCATGCTTTTACAATTTCGCCTCGTTGTTTATCGGGCAGACCGGCAACGATGCATTCCTCAATATTTGGATGCTTATATATGGCCTCCTCCACATTGCGGGGATAGACGTTATAGCCATTGGTGATGATCATGTCTTTCAGGCGATCAACGATGAAGATGTAGCCTTCCTCATCCATAATCGCGATGTCACCCGTATGCAGGCGCAAATCACCCTCCCCCGTTTCACGCAGGCAATCAGCGGTGGCGTCAGGTTTGTTCCAATAGCCCTTCATGACTTGGGGGCCGCGAATGCATAGCTCTCCGCGTTCGCCAATGGGCATGGGGGTTGTTTTATCTTCGGGGTTTATGATCTCTATAATTGTTGCGGGGAACGGGAAGCCGATTGATGCGGGTTTGTTTTCGCCTTCAATAGGATTACCACATGCAACGGGTGAGCTTTCGGTGAGACCGTAGCCCTCAATTACCGTGCAGTCCGTGTTTTCTTCAAACTTGCGCTTGACCTCAACAGGAAGCGGCGCACCACCAGATAAGCAGAACTTAATCGATGATAAATCATATTTTGTGCGTAAGGGGCTACTGTTTATTGCACTGTAGATTGCGGGGACGGCGGGGAAAAGCTGCACTTTCTTCTTATCAATGACTTTTAAGGTGTCTTCGAGGTCAAAGCGCGGCAAAGCAACGATTTCCAGCGCATTAATTACACTGAAATTCATCACGGCGGTCATGGCAAAGACATGAAAAAATGGCAAAACGCCGAGCATTTTATCTTCGCCCTCTTTGATTTGATAGAACCATGCCTTGGCCTGCACCGTGTTGGCATAGACATTATGATGGGTGAGCATCGCGCCCTTTGGCACGCCCGTTGTGCCGCCCGTATATTGCAAAACAGCCAAATCATTCATGGGGTCAATTTCAGGAATGACGACCGAACCATCATTATTTATCAAATCTGCGAAGTCGGTATAGCGATTATCCTTTGGGGTTTTCGACATTTCAGCGTTCTTAACAATCGAAAAGAGGATGTTTTTCGGGAAGGGTAAGATTTTTGTAAAAGGGCATATTACAAGGCGATTCAGGCGTGTCGAATGCAGCATCTTCTCCATCTTATCGAAGAGGAGTTTTAGGTCGAGTGTAATGACCAGATCAATTTCCGCGTCCTCAATTAAATGTGATAGCTCATCCTCCGCGTAGAGTGGGTTTAAATTTACAACCGTTGCCCCCGTCATCAGAACGGCATAATAGGACACAATGAAATACGGACTATTGGGCAAAAACAAACCGACATGATCACCCTTTTTAATTCCATACGATTGTAACCCTTTCGCCATGCAACGCGATAAATCATGGATTTGCGCCCATGTGTATTTTTTTCCAAGAAAATCAAAAGCGGGATTTTCAGGATATTTTGCAGCAGTATCTTGCAGCATTTCATAAACAGGCTTGCTGGGGATTTTCATTTCCCAACATACATTCTTTGGGTATTTCTTGAGCCAAGGCATTGGTTTATTTGACATATATTCCACTACTGTTTTATTTTTTATTATAGCACACCCTATTAATCATCATGAGTATTTAATGCATGGCAGTGCACAAATTCGGTTAAAAATAAACATAGCATCGCATGTGCACAAATAGGGGCTAGATTTTAAAAAATAATTCAGGCATTATGTCTATGTGTGGATAACTTATTCACTTTCTCGCGTACCTTTCTCGGTTCACAATACTTACTCAAGTTAAATAGGCGTAACAATGCTACAAAATACATCTCAAAATGACTCTCCCCAGGAACAGCTCTCAACTGTTAAAATGCACCTGAAATGGTTTAATGGCACAAAGGGCTTTGGCTTTCTTGTCCCCGAAGATGAAAAATATGACGCGTTTTTGCATATAACAACCCTGCAACAGGCGGGGCTTCACTCTATTGGAGAAGGCGCTATTTTGATGTGTACCGTGTCAACAGGTGGTGATAAAGGCGCGCAGATTAGAGAAGTTATCGAAGTTCTTGATAAAGGCGCAGTTACGACGATGCCAGAGCTTGATGAAGAAAATGGTACTGTAACTATGGGCGGGCTTGTTAAGTGGTATAAGCCTGAAAAAGGATTTGGATTTGTCATTCCCGATGATGGCATGAAGGATGTTTTTGTTCACAAAACCCTTCTTGATAAAATGGAGATGGAAATGTTAGAGGCGGGTCAGCGTGTGCGCGTTACCTTAAAATATGTTGATAAGGGCAGAGAAGCGGTTAGCCTTGAGATTATCGGGTAATTTGTTAAAAACATTACATATTTATAAAATTTTAACTAAATGTGTAATAGAATTACATTGGTATATTTTGGGTAGATCTGGGCTAGTGTAATGATTGAGTATATTTCAAATTTCAAACGACATCGTCAAACACCTGATAAGGGCGCGGAAGGCTTCTCTTTGATTGAGGTCTCGATCATTATCGTCATTTTGGGAATGATTGCCGTGCCTATTATGGCGCTTTACCAAGCAGATCATCTTCTTAAGATCAGCACCACGACCAAGGGGCGCGTTGATATATCGGAGGTAGCACGCGCCTATTATCACTCTGGTGTTGAAGCATATCCATGTCCAGCGAGCCTTACAGCGCAGCTCGGTGATGCCGATTTCGGCGTACAAGCACCTTTGTGCGAAATAGCCGATATTACTGATTGCAGCAACCCCGCATGGATGAATAATCAAGGCGTTTGCAAGACATCTGCGGGGACGGACGCCGTTATTATTGGTGCGCTGCCCTTTGTTGATTTGCATTTATCACAAGGTGAAGAGCTTGACCCATGGGGGAATAAACTTATATACGCCGTTACATTCAACAAAACCAAGCCCCTTACCTTTTCAAACGGAAGTCATGTTGAAATTTTCGCAGGTGATCCCATAACAGAAGCGGGAGCAGATGGAATCCCCGACGAAATTACAGGCAGCCCGCATGAATTTATCGTTTTTTCAACAGGTGCAAATGGTAGAGGCGGGTTCAACAAAGATGGTGCGCAAATAAGTACTTGCCTTAATGCCATAGATGAACTTTCCGAACTGGAAAATTGTGATTTTGACAACAGGTTTTTAATACGGGAAGATGGCGAGTTTGTTGAACAGGGCACGAATGTTGTTTCGGACGGAGCGCTTTATTATGATGACTATACATTTAGCCAAGGATCAATGGAAAACACAATTTGGAATAAGAATGCAACGGATCGTGAAATTGCTGGGACGATGGCATCACGCGTTGGCATCGGAACGCAGTCTCCTGACATGGCAATGCATATATCTGATGAAAATCAAGCAGAGGCCAATATGCTTATAAAAAGCAAAATCAATGAAGATGGCGATCGCGAAGGCGGGCAACTTAAAACCAATAATGTCTGCGCCTATGATGCAAATAATAACTCAAGCTGTTTTAATCCGCGCATCATTGCAGGAGATGTTGAAGAAATGGAATGTAGCGGCAGCAATGCCGTCATGAAAATATCAAATGGAGAAGTGACCTGTAGCAGCACAGAAGATATTATCGGAAACGGAATTAACGGCACGTCTTTGGCTGTTACAAATTTATCGGGTGGATGCATCGTTACAAATCAATTTGGTGAAGACACCTATTATCCAGCAACAGGATTTCAGCCCAATGGAGAGTTAGAATGCAATTAACACATCATCGTTTCAATCGTGAGAGTGGTTTTACACTTATCGAAATGGCCATTGTCCTTATGATCATTGGCGTTATGGTTGCCTCTGGAGCCTCTTTATACAAACAATACAGAATTCAAAAAGATTGGGATCAAACGCAAGATCACTTGGCAGATGTTGTTCAAGAAATTGAAAATTTCTATACGACTTATGGACGTTATCCTTGCCCCGCCTCTGCGGATGCTGCTCCGGGTGCTGCGCTATACGGATTAGAGAAAGCAAACTGCGCACCGAGCGCCGTTGGCACATGCGTTAATGGTGTTTGCACATATGCCAGTGATATGGTTGGTGAAACGATTATGGAGGGATCAATTCCTTTCAAAAAGCTGGATTTACAAGAAAGGGAAGTTTTAGACGGATATTCAAACCGCTTTACTTATGCGGTTACAACCCGCATGACGGATAGCGAGACCTTCGCACAAAGCGCAGGCGGCATCAGCATTGAAGATGGGGCTGTTCCTACTCCTAATTCCATGGTAGAACCCGCGCATAGCGCACATTTTGTGGTTATCTCACATGGCGCAGATAAGGCTGGTGCAAGAACGAAGTCTGGCGTTTTGGCCAATCCCTGTGCAGGTCTTGATGGTGAAAATTGTAATGGTGATAAGCTATTCATATCAAAAGAGCGCGATGCAGATTTTGATGACCAAATCCATTTCCATGTACAGGCCACGCCCACAGAATGGAAATCCGATGACGCGAATGAAAAAATTTCTTTGAAAAATACCGAAAGTATTATTGTGGGTGCAAACTCTACGGATGATGGGACGGATGCAGAGGAAGTCACGCTTAGGAAATATGCGGATAACGGTCAGGATGACAGAGGTAGCTTGAAAGTTGATAATAAGGTTTATACCGAAGAGCTTTGTGAAGAAGGCTTAGAGAACTGTTTTCAACCTCGCCGTATCGCAGGAGACTTGGCCGTAGACGGCAGTGGTAATATGTATGAAGATGGTACAGGAAACGGGATAAGCTGTTACGATCCAAACCGCCCAGCTGGTCAAGAAATGCAATATCTTCAAGGCATCAGCAACAACCAGCCTGATTGTACGGACGAAATTGAATTGACTTGCCCAGAAGGTCAGTTTGTTAGTGCCATCGTGAATGGCGCGGTGCGTTGTAATATTCTTTTACAAAATTGCCCCGAGACCCCTGTGACGACTTTTTGCGGAGATTCACGTATTATTCCAGAAAGTGCGCCTAATGAGTATCAAAGTGTTTATTCAGGGGAATGCCGTTATATTACAGATTATGACGAAGCGTATTTTGCAGCGAGTACAGCAGGCAAAACTTTTTCTGAAGCGGTGTCTGATATTGACACAATCAACGCAACAGGCAGAGATGTACAACCTTGTGAGGCTGATCGAGATACCGCTCTCATTAGAGATTCATATAAATGTGAAGCCGCTGGTTGGAGAACATTAACTCCGCATGAAAAATTACGCCCATGGCAAAACTTCACCAATAATTTAAATGCGACAAATGGAACGGATAGTGCAGAAAATCATGACACGGGTAATGATACTAACAATACTAGCTACTACCATGATTGCTGGTGTCGGGAAGATTACCGCGTGAGACAGCGCCAATGCGCTAGTGGTCAAAGCAATGATGCCTATATCATTGAAAAACACACATGCCCACAAACAATGCATGAATGGACGGAAATCTTCAGAAGTGATGAATTCTGCGGATGTAGCGCACAGCCCGTTGTTGAAGATATGAGCTGTAATGCGTATTACGATCAAGAAAACAATACATCTGGTACAACTGGACTGACTGGTAGAGTGTATTTAACCTATAATGTTACCTGTCAAAATGATATTCCTGTCCAAGATACAAACCCAACATCTGTAGATTCATCTGCATGTCAGTGTGCAAATGGAAATGGCGCAGAGTCACGTGTTAATTGTTTAGAGCACGAAACAAACAGATGGAAAAACTCATTAAATAGATGGGAAAATGATGTTGCAGAGATCCACAGAACACCTTGGGTTTGCCCAAGCTCATCATCGGGCACATTACCTGATCCCGGGTTTTTGGATTATGCGAATACTACCACCGAATTTGCAACACAAGCATGTGCTTGTGACCCTAAGGCAGCAAAGCTTGTTACTCAAAGCTGCCCTGCTGGACAAGAAGGTTCTGGCATAACATACGAAGTTCCGTATAACTGCGCGAATGATGACTGGGAAGATGCTGATGAAAGTACTTGGACAGAAGTCGACAATGACTGTCACAGTTGTTCATGGCAATCAAATTCTGGTAGCGCATTAAACAGTGTAGCGTTAGGCGTCGAAAAAGGAAGCCTCTGCCAATGTGGCGCAGCAGCTGAGCCATTATGTTACAAAGTTTCTGGCTCAAGTAAGTATAAAATATGGAATAACTGCGAATGTATTGTGCAGAATAACTAAAGGTTTTTACAGTGATGTCTAATACCCAAAAAACGCAGAGCGAAAGCGGCTTCACTCTTATTGAGATTGCTATCGTCCTTATGATATCGGGGATGTTCATGCTTGCGGCGGCACAGTTTGTAAAGCTGTATACTATCGGCGCGCAATATGAGACTACGATGGAAAATGCGGAAATGACGCAAGATGTGTTGTTTGAATATTTTGCGCGCAATGGTGCTTACCCCTGCCCTGCTGACCCAAGCCTTGCCCCTAACCATCCAGATTATGGTCAAGAAAAATGCAGGAGCGCCGCCGATTATAATAACAATACAAATAACTGTACTGGCACTCGTGTGGGAATTTCTTGCCCCCTCCCTGGGGCGAGTGGCGCGCGGGACGTGGATGGTGACGGTGTTTCCGATATTGTGATGATCGGCGCATTTCCGTTTAGAACGGTTGCGGACTCCCTTAATGCTCTTGATGAGGCGATTGCAAATACGCCCTATACCGAATTTTATAAGAAGGATGGCTATGGCACGCTGTTTAGCTACGCTGTGACCGAAAGCATGTCCAATGCAAATCCTGAAAATTCTGTAATAACACCCGCCAGCCCCTACATCGGGGCAATCGTTGTCGAAGATGAGAATGATGTCAGTTTGACTGACCCGCGCGGCGCGGCGCATTATGTTCTTTTATCACATGGTGATAATCGTAAAGGCGGATATTCACAAGAGGGGCAACAGGCAGAGAATTGCATTCTTACCACTGCTCATAATGGATCAGATAGCAATGGTGATGGTATCCCCGATGGGAATTTGGATGTAGAAATGGATAATTGTAACTTCGACAATGCCATTTTCGTTAAGAGCGCTCGGTCAATCGCTACAAATGATGATTATTATGATGATTTAATCTTTTTCAAATCATCGGAGTCCGCGCCTATATGGCGGGCAACGCTCAACAGCCCTGACGGTGAATCCTATATTTATAATGTGAATGAGGGGTCAGCACGCGTAGGATCAGACACGGTAACTCCCGCCAATAATAACAGCCCTGATAGCGCGAAAATGCATGTTATTGGCAATGTTCGCGCCGAAGAAATGGCCATTGCGGAATCTTACTGCGATGGAGAAAGTGAAACCTGTTTAGACCCCGAGGATCTTGGAGGGGTGGGATCGCAATGCAGTGGCGCAAACGAAGTTGCTTATGCGATCTCTGGCGGGAAAGTTATCTGTACAACAGTAAATTGGAGCAATCCTGGCATTAGTTGCCCAGTGATCAGCGGGCAACTAACATATATTCATGCTTTGACCAATAAGGGCAGGATCACATGCTGTTTTAGTGATGGCACGGGATGTGCTGACTATCCGTAATCATTCATAGAATAAAAAAAGAGCCCCAAATGAGGCTCTTTATTTTGTCTTTTGTCTATCTTAAAATTATTAAGATGCCTTTTTCACGTCTTGCGGCACAACGTTTTTGGCAGATTCTTTATTACCACCAAGGATACGGTTGCGCGTCGCCGCCTGATAGGCCACTTTCGCATGTTCCGCGCAATATGGAATTCCTGAAATCGTTTTAGAACCACAAAAACCAAAGCCTTCTTCCTTTGGATCGCCAGATGGCCAACGGCACATACGCGGTTGAAGATCCATAAGATCATATAAATCACCAGACGGGACGAACACTTCTTCCTTCACCTTACGTGGAGATGGTGTGCGATTGATAGTAGTAGTCGCCGTCGGGGATTTTAACACTCGTTCAACCGGTGCTTTACGCTCAACATTTTTATTGGCGGGCTTACGATTTTGTTGAATTGGTGACACACGGTTTGATAATTTCAAACGATGCGCCTTACCAATGACCGCATTACGGGTCACGCCACCAAGCTCTTTCGCAATTTCAGCGGCGGTGTGCCCCTCACCCCAAAGTCTTTTTAATAAGGATACGCGATCATCTGTCCAGCTCATTATTTTTCTCCAAAAAGTGTACAAAGGGGTACTCAAAAACCACGCAAAGCATTGTTTCTAAAACCATTTTTCTAAATTTGACTTGATGAAGCTAACCTACCAGAAAGTTTTGATTTCGGCTATGGCTTAATTTCAAAAAAAAATCTTTATCCACATCGGGGAGCTTTTTTAAATTTGTGTCTTGACGGTTACCCTCTTGGCAGATCAAGGCCAAACATTTCGTAATTTTCGGCGCGTTCCGACCAATTCTCTTGCACGCGGACAAATGTTTTCAAATGCACACGGCATCCCATCATTTCTTCAAGATCCTCACGTGCGGCCTGCCCAATCTTCTTGATTTTAGCACCACCTTTGCCAAGCAATATTCCCTTTTGCGAGCTTTTTTCAACATAAATCACTTGTGATATTTTGATGCTGCCGTTGTCGAATTGTTCCCAACTTTCCGTTTCTACAAATACGGAATACGGGATTTCCTGATGCAGTTGGTCAAAAATTTTTTCGCGGGTAATTTCTGCCGCGACCAATCGCATTGGCATATCTGTAATTTGATCTTCGGGGTAAATCCACCGCCCTTCCGGTAAGGCATTTGCCAGTTTTTTTGCCAGATCAGGAACTCCTTTATTGTTAATCGCACTGATCATAAAGGTTGATTGGTAATCAAAGGCATCGTTCATTTCCTGCGCCATTTCAAGCAGGTCAGGACGCGCGGTGCGATCAACCTTGTTCAGTGCCAAAATCACATTTTCCTGCCCCTTTAATGAATCCAAAATCATTTTATTTTTTTCAACGGGGTCTCTTAAGGCGGCGTCCACCACATGCACGATGGCTTCGACCTCTTGAAAGCTAGACAATGCGGCGGTGACCATTGCCTTTTCAAGCGTCTTTTTAGGTTTGAAAATTCCAGGGGTATCAATCAAAACGATTTGCGCGTCATCATGCAGAGCAATACCCAAAATCCGTGTGCGGGTTGTTTGAATTTTACGTGAAACGATGGAAACTTTCGTACCAACCAATGCGTTTACAAGTGTTGACTTCCCCGCATTGGGCAAGCCAATAACACTGACGAAACCGCATCTTCCATAGGGCAAATCTGTTGGCAAATTAATATCCATTATTTTTTTAGACCCTTCATAAATTCTTGTGCTGCGTTCTTTTCTGCCTCGGCGCGGGATTTTCCGCTTGCAATTACGGGATCATACCCGCGCACACAAAGCTTGACCTCAAACACGGGGGCATGGTCGGGGCCGCTTTGATTTGATACCACATATTCGGGTAAGGGCAGACTTTGCCCTTGTGCCCATTCCTGAATAGCCGTCTTTGGATGTTGCGGCGGTTTTTTCATTGTATAAAGAACTTCTTCCCATTGTGATGCTATTAAATCGCTACACGGGTTTAGTCCGCCTTCAAGATACATTGCGCCAATGACAGATTCAAAGACATCCGCCAGAATATGCGCGTTTTCCGCGCCCCCTGCGGAAGCTTCGGCTTCAGAGAAAAATATGTAATCGCCCAAAGATATTCGTATGGCCAGTTTTGCAAGCGTTTCGCCCTGTACCAATGCCGAAAGGCGTTTGGCCAGATCACCCTCTTTTTCATCTGGGAATTTTTCGAATAAAAGAGCGGCAATGACCAACCCCAATACCCGATCGCCCAAAAACTCTAAACGCTCATAATTGAAATTTGTGTTTGTACTGGAATGGGTAAGTGCAACACGCAAAAGATTTTCGTCTTTAAACTTATATCCAATAATGTCCTGAAGTTCGTTTAATGGTTTTACCATCGGCCTATTCCCTTAAAATAATATAGGGCGTAACATTTATTAATCCGAAGTTTCGGTTTTACGCGCGGGATCTATGTCCATAAATATACGGTCATAACGCACTGTCCATGGCCATTTCCAAAATTCGTATAAACGTGCATGCCCATTTGTTGAATAAAACAAGAAATCGGCACGCCCAACGATATTTTCAAACGGAACAGGGCCAACCTTACTTGCGACTCGACTGTCTTGTGAATTATCACGATTGTCACCCATTACGAAATAATGCCCCTGTGGCACAGTGTAAATATCTGTATCATCCAGTATTTCACGGTCTGATATTTCATATATTTGGTGAACAACACCACCAGGAAGGGTTTCCGTGTATTCAGTTAAATTTTGATCTTCTCCACGATCATCGATCAAATCAACTTCACCCACAAGCTCACGCGGGATCAGGTTATTATCAATATATAATCTTCCGCGTCTTACCTGAATGGTTTCCCCAGGAAGGCCGACGACACGTTTTATATAATCTATATTTGTGTTACCAGGGCGAGCAAACACAATAACATCGCCGCGGCTTGGTTCTTTTGCCCAGATGCGCTCTTCAATCGGCGCAATGCCGAATGGGAAAGAATAACGGCTATAGCCATAGGCAGGTTTATTCACGAATAAATAATCGCCAACCAGCAATGTCGGTTTCATAGAGCTGGATGGAATATGAAATGGCTCGAAGAAAATAGAGCGGATCAGAAGTGCAATAAATATCGCAAGTAATGCCGTTTTCACGAACTCGCTCACTTCGCCTTTTTCCAAAAGAACAGGTGATTTTTCTGCTGTGTTCTTTGTATTTTCTACTATATTTTCTGTTTCTTCGGACATAACACTGGGTTTACATTAAAAACATTCTAAACACCAGTAAAGAATGTGTTATTTGAGTATTTTATGAGGCGAAAATGTTACTCAAACGGCTTCAATAATCACAAATGCCTGTGCCATTGGATCATCATCACTGAGAGATAGATGCAAAACTGCTGTCATTCCATCTGGTGTTATTTCTGATAATTTACGCGCAGCGCCACCCGACAATGTTAGAAAAGGACGCCCCTTTTCATCCTCAAACACGCCTATATCACGCATCGCAACGCCTTCGACAAACCCCGTTCCAAGTGCTTTGGCACAGGCTTCCTTTGCAGCGAAACGTTTGGCGTAAACTGCAGCGATGGCCTTGCTTCCCGCGCCTTTTCTGGTTTGCGCCTTATGACGCTCATGGGCAGTGAAGCATCTTTCTTCGAATTTCAAGCCATGACGAGACAGCGCCTTTTCAATGCGATTAATATTGGTGAGATCATTACCAATTCCCAGGATCATTTGAGATTTTTTTCCATCGCCTTTTTCGCCTTTTCAGCTTTTTTAATCGCCTTCACCTGACGCTCTTCCATACGAATGGCTACCGCCCTGTCACGTGCACTCTTTGCGGCCTCTATCAAATAATAATACACAGGATAGCTTAGAGGAATTGTAATTGCAGCAAGAATATAACCACCCAACATCCATGGCAAGAACAACGTCATAGGATGGCTTTTTATAATTTCCCATAAAATTTCTGCAGTTAGACCATCAGGTAATCCATGCACACCTTCGAAACCAAAAACACCGTACATAAAACTTCCAAAGCTATACCCAGCCCACCAGAAGAACGGAAACGTCCAAGGATTACCAACAAATGTTCCAAGTATTGCCGCAAAAACATTACCACGAAAAATATATGAAAAAATCCCCGCCTGAATAAAATGCGTGCCCAGCAAAGGCGTAAAAGAAACCCCAAAACCTATCGCCAAGCCTAAGGCAATGCTGTGTGTTGAGTCCGCAACACGCAGAAGTCTGTGCTTTAAATAAACCATTGAGCGCTTTATGCCCATTGACGGCCATAAAAGCTGCTTTGATGTTTGTAAGAGCGTTAAGGGTTTGCGCCGTTTGAACATTGTCTATAAACTACCGTCATTCATCAACCGCGCTCACACTATCGGGTATCGATTACGGTGAAAAGAAAAACTTTTACTTTTATATAATAATTATTTCCAAGGAATAAACCATGAACCTACTTGACCATATTGCCGTTGTTCCAAATTTCCCGATTGAAGGGATTAATTTTTATGATATTCAGTCTCTGCTTAAGAAACCAAATATCTGGCAAAGCATTATTGATGATCTTGCCGCGCGCGTTAAGGCGCAGAATGCGAATATCATCCTTGGGATTGAATCTCGTGGGTTTTTAACGGGTGTTCCCGTGGCGCAGGCTCTTGGCCTGCCCTTTGGCATGATCCGTAAGAAAGGCAAGCTTCCTGGTGAGGTTATTGCACAGGAATACGCGTTGGAATATGGAACGGACACGATTGAGATTCAAAAGGATCTTATTCAAAATGGATCACGCGTTGCAATTATGGATGATCTTTTGGCAACTGGCGGAACAATGAAAGCAACAGGGGACTTGGTTCGCAAAGTTGGCGGTGAGGTTGTTTCTTCGATTTGTATTATCGAGTTATTTGAGCTTGGTGGCCGTGAAAAACTGGACTTCCCGTTTGAGGCGTTATTACAGGCGCCGCTTGATCCGATTGTTGCCAAGACGAAGATTGCCTAATCACCCGCCTTTTGTGCGCTCCACCGATACAATACATGGTGTGGCGCGCAGTGCGGCAATGACATTATTCAGATGCTTGGTATCTGTGACAAAGATATCAATCATCATTTCCCAGAAATCCAAAGAACGGCTAGTGATTTTCAGATTGGTAATATTTCCTCCACTGCGACCAATAACTGTTGAAACACTGCCCAATGCACCCTGCTCATTTGCTACGGTCAAACTCAGACGGCCCACTTGGGATTCCGCTTTATCGTCTTTATCTCCCCATGAAACATCAAGCCAACGCTCTGGCGTATCGGCGAAACTTTCTAAGGTATCGCAATCAATCGTATGGATGGTAACCCCCTTACCCGTGGTCACTATCCCTACGATCCTATCACCCGGTAATGGATGACAACATCTCGCGAAATGCATTGCCATACCAGGAATAAGCCCCTTAATCGGCATTGGGCGATCTTTATCATCGGGGCGTCGCACCATCACGGCCTGATCCATAACCTCGGATGGGCGCTTTGCCATTTCCGCCTGATGGCTTGGGAAAATAACCTTGAAGACATCACGTGCAACAAAAATTCCTGAGCCTATATTGGCGTAAATATCATCGCTTTCCTCTAATCTATAATGACTTACAATTCCAGAAATCGCCTTTTCACTGAAATCATAGCCTTCTTGACGGAATACTTTTTGGATCATCGCCCTGCCCAAGGTGACAAACTCATCACGTTGTTGATTGCGAACATATTTACGAATATGCGAGCGCGCCTTACCCGTCACCACAAAACGCTCCCATGTCGGGGATGGCTTTTGCGTTTTGGCGGTAATTACATCAATCTGATCACCGTTGGAAAGGCGTGAATTTAACGGCGCAATGCGCCCATTTATCTTCGCACCAACGCATTTATCGCCAATATCGGAATGAATGGCATATGCAAAATCAATCGGGGTTGCACCATTGGGAAGCTCGATTAAATCGCCTTTGGGTGTGAACACAAACACCTGATCCTGAAAAAGCTCAAGCTTTGTGTTTTCCCAGAAGTCCTCTGGCTTTTGCTCTTGTTCCAGAATATCAAGAAGCTCACGCAGCCAGCGATATTTGGTAACATCGCGCTCGGTTGGTTGGCTTCCGCCCTTATATGCCCAATGCGCGGCCACCCCAAGCTCGGCCTCCATATGCATTTGCGCGGTACGGATTTGAACCTCGATACGCTGGCTTCGTGGCCCCATAATGGTTGTGTGTATTGATTTATATCCATTGGCCTTGGGCGTTGATATATAATCCTTAAACCTACCGGGGACGCTTGGGTATTTTCCATGCATGATACCCAGGACCAGATAACAATCCTCTAACTTTTCAACAATAATACGGAATGCCATAATGTCAGAAAGCTGTTCGAATGACACATTTTTGCGCTGCATTTTTTTCCAAATGGAATAGCGGGTTTTCTCGCGGCCTGTAATTTCCGCATCTATACCAGCCTCTTTTAAATTTGCAGTTAGGCCATCGATAATCGCCTGTACGACATCGTTATCTTCTTGACGTAAATAAGCAAGACGGTTGGTTATACTCTCTCTGGCTTCGGGATTGACTTGTTCAAAGCACAAATCCTCAAGTTCTTCTTTAATGCGGTGGACACCAACACGTTCTGCTAGTGGCGCATAAATCTCCAAAGTTTCCAACGAAATCCGGCGACGTTTTTCGGGCTTTTTTATACCGCCCATAGTACGCATATTATGAAGCCTATCAGAAAGCTTCACAAGCAAAACGCGAATATCTTCGGACATAGCCAAAAGGAGCTTACGGAAGTTCTCCGCTTGTTTGCCTTCGACTGTCTGGCTTTCAATCCGCGTTAGCTTACTTACGCCATTAACCAGATCGGCGACCGTCTTACCAAACTCGCGCTCAAGATCCTCTAAGGTTACGGGAGTATCTTCGACCGTATCATGAAGTATGGCCGTTACAATCGTTGTAACATCCATGTCCATTTCGGCAAGAATTTGCGCGACATCAACGGGGTGGGTGTAATATGGTTCTCCCGATGAACGAAACTGCCCATCATGGTGCTTTTTCGCAAACTCATACGCCTTTACGACTATTGCCTCGTCGAGATCAGGATTATACGCCCGCATCGTTTCAAGAAGTTTTTCTAATTGCCCCATTTATAACCGCGGATCACCCATTGCATTGCACCATTTTCATTGAATTTATCACGATTTTCAGTTTTTAAACATAGAAAAAGCCAGAAAAGAATCTGGCTTCTTAAAAAATACTCTATGTAGTTGATATTAAACGCCGGCGATATCGCCCAAAGATGGCTCTTCGTTTAATTCTTCTTCGGTTTCCTCGCTTGAAGCACCAACTTCTTCATCAGCGTACATGCCAGATGGAGCAGGAGAACCTTCGGACATTTCGCCCCATTCTTTTTCACCATCCATCAAATCAATAACATCTTCTTCTTCGTCTTGTGGAAGATAGCGTTGATAGCTCGTGATCATTTCTTCCTTAAGATCAGGTGTCGCAATCGTTTCACCCGCGATTTCACGCAATGAAATAACCGTTTTCTTATCGTTATCGGCCTCAACAGTTAGCGTCGCACCTGTACCAATTTTACGTGCGCGTTGCGATGCAAGCATTACAAGCTCAAAACGGTTTTCAACTTTATCGATACAATCTTCTACGGTCACGCGTGCCATAATAAATCACCTTTTTAAATTAATACTACCTGAATTGTAGGGTTATAGTCTCAAGCACTTAGAAAAGCAAGAGTATATCTATAAAATATTATTAAATTAGAAAAATCTAAATTTCATATTGAAATTAGGATTAAACGCGATATACAACGTATCTCTAATGTATATTGCGTCAACAACACTTATCGGAGCGTAACTATGGCATCGCCATCAATGATTAATTCTACCCCCTTTTACACCGAAGAAAAAACTTCCATTTTTATTGATGGTTCAAATTTGTATTCCGCCGCACGATCTCTGGACTTTGATATTGATTACAAATCTCTTTTGAAATGTTTTGCCGAAAGAGGGCAGCTTGTGCGCGCTTTTTATTATACCGCATTGGTAGAAGATCAAGATTTTTCACCACTACGCCCACTCGTTGATTGGTTAGATTATAACGGTTATACGATGGTGACAAAGCCCGCAAAAGAGTTTACCGACGCACAAGGCCGCAAGAAAATCAAAGGCAATATGGATATTGAGCTTGCGATTGATATGATGGAAATGGCCGATAAAGTTGATCATATCATCCTATTTTCTGGTGATGGTGATTTTCGCCGCTTGATCGAAGCCGTACAGCGCAAAGGAACGCGCGTTACCGTGGTCAGCACGCTTAAATCCAACCCACCAATGATATCAGATGAATTGCGCCGTCAGGCCGATCATTTCCTTGATCTCAATGACCTTGCACCGCATATCCAGCGCGACAATGCGTTTATGGATAATGATCAGGACGAATTCGAGAACGAAGACGCGGCATGATTTAGCCCCTTGACCTCATCAGGGATTAAGGCAAAATACGAAGAATGTATGAGCTTCTCCCCGATAAAGACTGCGCCCTGTGCCCGCGCCTGAAATCATTTATTGATGAAAACCGCGTGAAATTCCCCGATCAATATAACGCGCCTGTCCCCGCCTTTGGTGCGAAGGACGCGGAGCTTCTTATCGTTGGTCTTGCGCCCGGATTAAAGGGTGCGAATTTTTCCGGTCGCCCGTTTACGGGGGATTATGCAGGGGATTTACTTTATGGCACGCTCCTGAAGTTCGGCTTTGCGCGCGGTGAATATGGGGCGCATAAAGATGACGGGTTAGAGCTTATCAATGCACGCATCACCAACGCGGTGAAATGCGTTCCGCCGCAAAATAAAGTGACAGGCGATGAGATTAATACTTGTCTGCAATTTCTAAAAACAGAATTTGCGACCATGCCCAACCTCAAGGTGATTTTGAGCCTTGGCCTTGTATCTCATAACGCGGTTTTGAAAGCCACCGGACATAAACAAAACGCGTTTAAATTCGCCCATGGCGCGGTGCATGATTTAGGCGGCGGCCTAATGCTCATCGATAGCTATCATTGCTCGCGCTATAACACCAATACGGGGCGGTTAACGACGCAGATGTTTGAGGATGTTTTTGAAACCATCAAAACTACCCTCTGCTAGACATTCCTAAACCCCTGCCACGGCGATATCATCGCACATTTGTGGGTTCATGCCTTGGCGTTTGGTGACGAGTTTATTGAGCGCATGGACATAGGCGCGTGCACTTGCCACGAGCGTATCCGCATCCGCGCCCGTTCCGACAACCGTTTTACCATTTTCCTTTAAACGCACTGTGACCTCGGCCTGTGCGTCTGTTCCGCCCGTAACCGCGTGAACCTGATAGAGCAGTAAATTCGCATCGGGGTGCGGGTAAATCTCACGGATAGCCTTGAATATAGCATCAACGGGGCCGTTGCCGTTCGCAGTGGCGGGGTGATGCTTACCCTCAATGTTCAAAACAATGGTTGCGACTTGCGGGCCTGACGTTCCCGCCTGCACTTGCAAGGACACAAATTTAATCGCCTCTGATGCTTGTATCATTTCATCTTCAACCAATGCGATTAAATCATCTTCGAAAATTTCGCGCTTGTTATCGGCAAGCTTTTTAAAGCGGGCAAAGGCATCATTAAGAGCGTTATCGCCAAGATCGAACCCTAAATCTTTTAACTTCTCGCGGAAGGCGTGGCGGCCTGAATGCTTGCTCATCACCAATTTACTTTCGGTCAAACCAACGCTTTCGGGGGTCATGATCTCATAGGTATTGGCATTTTTAAGCATGCCGTCTTGGTGAATACCACTGGCATGGGCAAAGGCATTCGCGCCGACAATCGCCTTATTCGGTTGCACCGCAAAACCCGTAATCCCTGAAAGCGTGCGTGATGCCTTCATGATATGGGTTGCGTCCACATTATGAGTATAGGGCATTAAATCCTGACGCGTACGAAGCGCCATGATAATCTCCTCAAGCGCCGCGTTCCCTGCGCGCTCCCCAATGCCATTAATCGTGCATTCGATCTGACGCGCCCCTGCGGCGACACCCGCCAAGGAGTTTGCCACGGCAACCCCCAAATCATTGTGACAATGGGTGGAGATGATCGCCTGATCAATATTCGGCACACGATTAAACAACATCGCGATTTTCGCGGCAAACTCTGCGGGTAACGCATAACCCACCGTATCGGGGAAGTTAATCACGGTTGCGCCTGCGTTTATTGCGGCCTCAACACAGGCACAAAGGAAATCATCCTCTGTGCGGCTGCCGTCTTCGGCGCTCCATTCCACATCATCGGTGAAGTTACGGGCGAAGCTCACGCTTTCCTTCACCGATTCCAAAACCGCGTCGGGGGTCATTTGCAATTTATACTTCATATGAAGCGGAGAGGTAGAGATAAAGGTATGGATACGCTTGGAGGCGGCGGGTTTAATAGCCTCTCCCGATGCCTCGATATCACCCTTTTTCGCGCGGGAAAGCCCGCACACTGTTGCATTTTTAACAATTTTTGCAATCTCATTGACCGCCTCGAAATCACCAGGGGATGCCACGGGGAAGCCCGCCTCAATCACATCCACGCCCATTTGATCAAGGACAGATGCCATTTTCAATTTTTGCTCTAAATTCATTGCGCAACCAGGAGATTGCTCTCCATCACGAAGGGTCGTGTCAAAGATAATTACGCGGTTTGAGTCTTTTTTGACCAAATCATAAGCTCTGCTCATAATGTTTTTTCCTAAATTTTTCTCTTGTCATTCTGAAACGTCGCCGAAGAATCTATAGCAATTTCTTAAGATCCTTCACTTCGTTCAGGATGACATATAAATTAATATTGTTTTGTATGAAAGTTTTTAATCCCCTAAAAGCGCAGGCATGTAAAAATGCCTCATTCCCGCTTAGGGGCGAATAAGGAGCAGTAGGTCTAGCAGCAATGTATTGTGCGTTTGGCTCATTCTCTACGTTTAACCTGTTTTATGATGGTTCGTCAAGTTTTTGTGGCTCACTCAGGTTCAATTTCTTGACCCTCTGCGTTATATACCTGCCCCTTAGAGCCATAGGTAACGGCTTGCGTTGATGCTTCGGCCTTTTTCTGTTCAGTAAAATCGGACTTTTCGCGAGATTCATTTCCATCACCAACCTCAACGCCGCCATTGCTGACGGATGCAGGTTTCGTTACCGCAGGTTTGGGCTTTATATAGGTGTTATAAATCCTGCTAATTGGGCCAACCATCAATCCAAACTCCGTGCTTCATCAACAAGCATAATCGGAATGCCGTCCTTAATGGGATAAGCGCGTTTTCCCTGATCAGAGATAAGCTCTTGTGCCTTTGCATCATAGCGCAGCGGCCCTTTTGTTATCGGGCATACAAGAATTTCCAGTAATTTTGGGTCTATTTCAACGCTCATGGCTATATCCTATCACGAAAATAAAACGGATGACAATTTACGACGCGCGGCAACCGTAATCGGGTCGGTATGCCCCATTGCGGAAAACAACGTTAAAAGCTCTGTTCTGGCTAAGCCTTCTTTCCATTCGCGGTCAATTTCAATGGAGTCAATCAGGGCATCGGTGGCCTCGACCTTTTTACCGGCTGCAAAAAGTGCGTATGCCAGATCAATGCGCGCCTGATGATCATTCGGATCGGCTGCTATTTTCGCGCGATGCCCTTCTATTGCACCGCTTTCAGGCACAACAAGCGCAAGCTCCAACGCCGCTTTGGCTTGTTCGAAATTCGGCGATTTTGCGATAACATCGGGGGCGTTTTCGACCATAGATTTGGCCTCTTCCACCTGACCTGCCTCAATGAAGCTACGCACTATACCGATATATGCATCGGCGTTTTGCTCGTCTTGCTCCAAAATCTGCATATAAATGGCTTGCGCTGTGGCTGCTTCGCCATCGGTTAACGCCTGCGCCGCAGCTTTAAGCGCTTCAGGGATATCAAGAGCATCGGGCTGCGCTCCATTGGCCATTGCCAATAGCTTACCGATGAATTCCTTAATTTTGCTTTCGGGTTGAACGCCCATAAAGGCATCAACGGGTTGCCCTTGGAAAAAACCAAAAACCATCGGTACGGATTGAACACGTAAGGCCTGCGCCAATTCTGGATTCTCATCCAAGTTTACCTTTGCCATCAGCACATGCCCGCCCGCCGCATTCACGGCGGCCTCCAAAATGGGCATTAACTGCATACATGGGCCGCACCACGGCGCCCAGAAATCAACAATTACAGGGGTTTTCATCGATGCCACCATTACTTTTTCCTCAAAGTCATGCGCGGTCACATCAAATATGTTTGTGGAAGCTGGTTGTGCTTGCGTTTGTTGCCCAGGGGTAATGCTGTTTTGACCGAAAATCATTGCTTTCATCCATTCTCATAATTCTTTGCCCTTATTTAGAACAAACACAGGCAAAAAGCAAAGCATTCCACGCGTTTTCGCCAATTTTAACATAGATTTTCTATGGATTTTCCCCCTTTATAAAACCAAAAACATAACAAAAATAATATGTTAGTTGAAATTCCCTTGCATTTTATGAAAAATGATTTTATATATAAGAGAATATTAATGTTTGGGTGTCACAATGCCTAAAGATTACATATTGTGGGGAAAAACAAAAAAATGAATGCAGAAGACCTCCTCCGTAAATTAGAGGAAAGCGACATAACCGTCTTAGATAATCAGCAAATCGCTTCGGCGATGTGTGAGGGTAGCGTGCAAAGCGCGTGCATACAAAATGACGATTATGATGTGCCCATTGATCAGTCCATCATTCAGGATTTAGCACAAATCATAGAGCCAGATGCCACGCCGCATGTCTTATTCGGCGGGCTAGATGTGCAAAGCCCAGAGCAGCAATCAACAACAGATTTCGACCTTCCCCTTAACACGCCGGGGATGTCATGAATATCGAGCTTGGTATCTTACACGATGGCAGTGTAATGATGGTGAGTGATAAGCCCCTGCCAGACATGGTATGCCGCGTAGAATATTACCGCGATCAACGGCTGTTTATGCTTGTTTATGATGATGAGGCACATGCAGAGGATCTTATGCATTACGAGATTCCCGAAAATCTGGCTTCTCCCGTTGAAAATTCACCCAATATTATGATTTATTCTCTTTTTTCCAATCATGAGCCTATCGGTTACAAAGTGCCGCTTGTTCAGGTTGGTGATCTGTATTAAAAAAATTCGTTTTTTATGCTTGCATTAAATATCAGAATATATATATTCCCCTGCAACTGAATACATAACATGCGAGTGTAGCTCAGGGGTAGAGCACAACCTTGCCAAGGTTGGGGCCGAGAGTTCGAATCTCTTCACTCGCTCCAGTTATCTTTTTCTTAAATGACTTAGCTAAAATTTGCATGCATTTAATCATTATGCGCATGCAAAATAAGTATGCGTTGAGTTTTACTACTCTCAAAACGAATGATAATGTTATCCGTCAGCTCTTGGACAAGCTGATGGCATAAATTACATGAGGCTTGCAAGAGTCCTCGCACTGTATATTTTTAATGAATAGAAATAAACATGCAAAACATAGGCAATAAAATATTAGAAGTAAGTCGTGGTTCTGCTTTCAAATGGGCAAGAATAATACTTTTACCATGTTTTATCGGCTTAATGATTCTCTGTTTATTACAGATGAATATGAGTATTTATGGTCAAGTTATAATTTCGCTATGTATATTTTTATTTATTTTCTGCTTAGCTGAAGAATTACTTTTGAACAGATCGCAAATTCTGGTTACTGTTTATGAAAATGGTATAGATAGCGAATGTCTTAAATACTCAGGTTCACGTTTCATCCCATGGACAGACATTAAAGAAATAGAATTGGTCAAAGGCTGGTTTCAATATAGACGGTGCTATTATCTATGGCTTAAGCCTCACGATACATTAAAATGTAACTATAAGATACCCTGGATGGTTTTATGTTCTCGCAATAGAACACATGAATTAGGTTTTAATGCTTTATCTGTAAATATTTCATTAGGATTAGATATTGACCCTCATTATTTTTATACCGTTTGCGAAGATGCTCGTAAAAACCAATAAACCCACGGTGGCTCCACTACTCCACCGTCACTGACTTCGCCAAATTTCGTGGTTGGTCGACATCTGTGCCTTTGATTACGGCGACGTGATAGGATAGGAGCTGCACGGGGATGGAGTATAGGATTGGGGCGACGAATGGATGCACTGCGCCCATGGCAACGCTCCATGTGGATTGATCCTTCAAGGCGTGCGCGCCTTTCACATCCGAAATCAGGAACACCTTGCCACCGCGTGCGACGGTTTCTTGGATATTTGACACATTTTTTTCGAACATCGGATCATTTTCAGGGGCAACCACCACCACGGGAACAGTGTCATCGATCAGGGCAATCGGGCCGTGCTTCATCTCGCCGCTAGCATACCCTTCGGCGTGGATATAGGATATTTCCTTGAGCTTTAACGCGCCCTCAAGCGCAATCGGGTACAGGCTTCCGCGTCCCAAATACAGAACATCACGCGCATCGGCAATGTCTTTTGCGATGGTGAGGATGGCTTCGTCATGCTGCAATATATCCGCAGCAATTTTCGGAACAGCGCGCAGAGCATCGGCTATTTCACTTTCTTTTTTCGCATCAATAGAGCCTTTTTCCACCGCTGCCGCGAGCGCCATACAGGCCAATGTCGTGATTTGCGTGGTGAAGGCCTTGGTTGAGGCCACACCGATTTCCGGCCCCGCCAAAGTGTGCAGCACAAAATCTGACTCGCGCTCTATCGTACTTTCGATTGTATTAACGATGGAGAGTATTTTTTGATTCTGACGCTTGCAATAGCGCAGAGCCTCTAGCGTATCAAGTGTTTCCCCTGATTGCGATATGAACATCGCCACGCCGCCCGCAGGCATTGGCGCTTCGCGGTATCTAAACTCGCTCGCCACGTCAATCTCACACGGGATGCGTGCGATTTGTTCGAACCAGTATTTCGCCACCATACAGGCATAAAACGCCGTTCCGCATGCCACCAAAGTTAAACGTGGGGCGGTGCTTATGGCCTCTAAAATATCATCAGGGATTGAGATTTTACCCGTTCCCGCATTCACAAAAGAATTGAGAGTTTCACCAATAACGGCGGGTTGCTCGTATATTTCTTTGAGCATGAAATGCTTATACTCACCCTTGCCCGTGACCGCACCCGACTGCTCGGTAATGCGGATGGTGCGCTCTACATCGCCGCCCTCTTTATCGTAGATCCTAACATTTTCGCGTTTTACGATGATGCGATCACCATCCTCAAGAAAGCAGATTTTCTTGGTGAGCGGCGCAAGGGAATAGGAATCAGATGCCACGAACATTTCACCATCGCCATAACCAACCGCGAGCGGTGTTCCCTGACGGCAACCCACCATGAGGTTATGCTCACCTGCAAAAATCATCACAAGGGCAAATGCACCCGTTAGGCGATCCATCGCGGTATTGGCGGCGTCAATAGCGGTCATACCATCATTCATATATTGCGTGACCAGATGCACAATGACCTCAGTATCGGTTTCAGTCAAAAACACCGCGCCTTTTGCCTGTAGCTCTTCTTTAATACTTGCGTAATTCTCGATAATTCCGTTATGCACTACGGCGACCTTATCGGTGGCGTGTGGGTGGGCGTTGCGCTCATTCGGCAGACCATGCGTCGCCCAGCGCGTATGACCGATTCCGACCGTTCCACCCAATGGATTTTCGGTTACTTTTTCCGCAAGGTTGACGAGCTTTCCTTCGGCGCGGCAGCGGTCAATATGGCCATTGGTCAGGCACGCAATACCTGCGGAATCATAGCCACGATATTCAAGGCGCTTAAGCCCCTCTAACAACAAAGGGGCAACTTTTTGCTCACCAATAATTCCGAAAATTCCGCACATATACTCAAATACTCCTGCTGATAATTGCCTGCACTGAGACAGATATTTATTTTTAACGCATCTCAAAAGAAAGACAAGTCACGAAGTTTTACGGATTGTTTCAAACTCCACCTTCGCGCAATAACAAGGGAACGGCAAACATAAAAAAGGAGGCAGAAGCCCCCTTTTCGTTATTTTTCTTACTCAAAAACCTCGGGCTTTGGCTTTGGTTTTTTCTTTGGCGGGGATTTCACCGCGTCCGTTGTGACCCCGAATTTCTTCATCACGGCTTGGCCTTGTTCGGATTGAGCGAAGGCTTCGACCATTCCTGCGAGCTCTGTCCCGCCCTTGGATGAGAAGATATCCATCACCTTATTCACGCCTGATGGCGCGTCACCCGCATTGGCAATGACCTTTAGATCAGCCACTTTAAGCGCCTGAGCCTGCTCCGTTCCGACAACCTGATTGGCCTCAATCGCACGGATAGAGATCAAATAGTTCTGATATCCGTCATTGCTTCCGATTTCCTTCGCAAGAACAATCTGTGCCTCAACAGGAGCCAATTGCATTGCACGTTCGGCGTCGGCGCGCGCTATACCCTCCACCGTGATCCCCTCGGCTTCACGTTTCTTGGCTTCCAAATCACCATCTGCACGAAGCACTGTTGATTGCTTGTCCCCATCAGCGCGAAGGATCATAACGTCCTTGTCCTCGTGCGCCTTCACAACATTCATCTCACGAGTAATTTCCGAGCGTTTCACGTCATTGACCTGAATAACCGCCATTTCCTTTTCTTTGGTCAAGCGTTGTTGCTCTTTAATGTCCTGCGCGGCAATTTCGTTGGCGATACCAACGGCCTTATCCTTTTCGGCTGTGCGCTCGCCCACGGCTTGCTTTGCTTGTTGGTCACGGATATCACGCTCACGATGGGCATCAATCTCGGCGATTTCCGCGTTTTTAATGTTATCAGCAACCTCAACGCGGCTTTGCATTTCAATCAAAGATTTTTTCTTTTCCATGATATTGTGCACAACACGATTATCAACAGCGTCACGGATATCCATAAGCTCGATATTCTTCACAGGCACAACGCCCCAACTGGTGAGTTGATCGGTTACAGCATCAGTGAATTGCTCGCCATAGACGCTACGCTCTAACATAATTTTATCAATATCATGAGAGGCAAGAATGGTACGGACCGCGCCCTGTACAATAGACGTCAACTGACTTTCAAGCTCACGAAAGCTTTCAACACGTTGCGCGGCGAGGTTACTATCTGCGATACGAAAGAACGCAACGATATCCACCACGAAAGGCACGCGACCAACGTCATAGGCCTCATAGGCAACAAGCTGTACATCGAAAACAGAAACAGGCATGACGATTTTCGTCACACCAACAATCGGCAACCATGCCGGCCATTCATAGTATGTATTTCCGTTTTTTGTATCCTTACCATAGGATTTGGTGGCTTTGCGCGATTGCACGATATGCACTTCGTTTGTTGGTACAACGCGGCGCAGCAAAAATGCGGTGAATACCGACACAAAGATAAAAAAGACAAAACCTACGACATATGATTCCATATATACGAACTCCCTAAGCGAAATTTAATTTCGGAAAATATAGGGGCATAAGTCATTGGGAGTCAATTAAATAGACTCTTATTTCTTTTTCTATTTCTTATTCGCAGCCGTCTTGATTTTGCGAAATTTCGCCGCCCAGCCTTCGCGAGTATCTGTTTCGGGGCGAGTCATGGACAGCGCATCTGCGGGAACGTCTTTGGTTATGGTTGAACCCGCCGCGATGAACGCGCCATCGCCGATGCTCACGGGCGCAACCAGATTCACATTACTGCCGACCATGACATTATCACCGATGATGGTGCGGTGCTTGTCAAAGCCGTCATAATTCACGGTTATAGCGCCGCAGCTGAAATTCACGCCTTCGCCCATATCGCAATCCCCGACATAGCCGAAATGGTTGACCTTGCTGCCCTGCCCGATATTCGAATTTTTAACCTCAACATAATTACCGATACGGGCATTTTTGCCAATATTCGCGCCAGGGCGCAGCCTTGCAAAGGGCCCAATGGTGACGTTCTCACCGATATGCGCGTCTTCAAAATGGCAGAACGCCTTGATATGCACGCCTGCATCAACCGTGACATTCTTACCGAAAAAGACATTGGGTTCAATAATAACACCCGCAGCAATTTTTGTATCATGATGCATATATGTTGTGGCGGGGTCTTGGATACTCACCCCTTGCAGCATAAATTCTTCGCAGAGCTTACGCCGCGCAACATGCTCCAGATTGTTCAAATCAACGCGGGTATTGCATCCGCGCACCTCATCCGCATTTACCGCCAAAGCCACAGAGGTTTTCACACCCTGACGTGCAGCAATTTCGGGAAGGTCAGTGATGTAATATTCATCCGATGCATTTTCATTGCCGATCTGCGCGAGCCAATCATTAAGGCCATCTGTGCCCAAGCAAAACGCGCCCGTATTGACCACGCGGGTTTTGCGCTCAGCCTCGCTTGCATCTTTATGCTCACGGATAGCCTGAAGCGTGCCGTCAGCGTTCATCAGCAAGCGCCCATAACCAGTGGGGTTTTCAAGCTCTACGCCAAGGACAGAGATCCCCACATCATTATTATGACGCGCGGCAATCAACCCCTCAATCGTATCAAGAGATACAAGCGGCGTATCACCGAGCAGAACCACGATATCCCCCGTAAACCCGTCAAGCGCGGGCATTGCCGCCATTAGCGCGCCGCCCGTTCCGTTTTGCACGGGCTGCACCACGGTTTCATACGGGGTTGCGGCGGCCTTTAGATCATCCATGCCCTCACCCGTGACCACAATCACGCGGGCGGGGTTTAGTTGCTCCACCGTTTTTAAGACCCAGTTAATCATCGGCAAACCCAAAAGATCATGCATCACCTTTGGCTTATCAGATTTCATTCGCGTGCCTTTTCCGGCGGCAAGGATGACTACGGCGATCTGGGTGTTTTGGGTCATGATGTTTTCTCAGGTTTGTTTGTTCACCTGCATTTTTAAAGGGAAATTCGTGCAAATACAATCTTGTTTATGGTGAGTTGTTGGAGTTCATGCCAATTTTAACTTCTGTTGTCATCTATCAAGGTAACGTTAATCCTTATAATAAACATTACGGAAATTAATGGGTTATCCTAAACTCACCAATTTTTTTAGTGCAGCCTTAGCCGCTGAAGACAGCTCCCGCCATTCAGGAGTAAGTACAAATTCTTCTATGTCCGGTAGATTATCGGGTGTTTTATTTGCAACAATTTCAAATTCCTTATCGAACTCCGCTAATATTTCCAGCTCCCCTTTTGAAAACGCCTCTTGGTACCAATCTTCGTTCTTTGGTATTTGATAATCATCTTCCCACCAACAAAAAATTTCCGCAGATACATAAGCGACAGGAACGTTTTTTTGATATTCCAGCTGATCTTTTTTTGAAGATATTAATTCTAAAGTTTCTAAGAGATTATTGCGGAAATTTTTTTTTAATTCTTCTCGTAAAGCTGGGTCCATTTTGTTTTTCATATTAACACCCTTCATCTAATCATCAATATCCGCTTGGCTCAAAAACAGGCATTTCCTATGCCTTGCCCCATCACTCTACAATAATTATTTTCACGTTAGACATCGTAAATATCAAGCATAAAAAATATTAAACATTCCCATCGCGGTGATTTTGCATTATGTAATCAATCACGGTTTCACCCCTTTAACAACGGATACACGCAATGCCTAATCTTTATCAAATGAACGTCTTGAGCGTTATCGAAGCGGGCAAAGACGGGGTTTTCCTTGAGGGCGGGGAAGAGTATGGCGATATATATCTGCTTGATGCACGGAAAAATATCCATGAAGATGATGAGATTGAAGTTTTCCTTTATCGCGATAAATCAGAGCGCGTTGTGGCGAGCCTTAACCCTGCCTTTGTTAAGGTCGGGGAATGCGCGAATTTAGAGGTTGTTTCAAGCGGCGAAGACGGTGCATTTCTTGATTGGGGACTGCCGAAGGATTTGTTCCTGCCACGATCAGAGCAAGCCTATTACATTGATGAGGGCGATTATTGTGTCGCGCATGTGTTTCTTGATAAAAAAGGGCGTCCGATGGCTTCGACCTTGCTCTATCATTATTTGGATGAAGATCAGGGAGATTTGAAGGAAGGCGAGCAGGTTGAGCTTTTGATCGCGGATAAAAATGATTTGGGATATAAAGCCGTGATTAACCAAACGCAGCTCGGCCTGATCTATCACAGTGAGCTTTCGCAAGCGTTGCAGCTTGGCACGCGAATGAAGGGTTGGGTTAAAGGCATTCGGGATGACGGGAAGATTGACCTTAATATCAATGCCCTCGACAGTGAGAGCCGAGACGCGTTGGAGGCACAAATTCTGGCGCAGCTCCGCGCGGAAAACGGGCGGATCGACCTATCCGATAAAAGCCCGCCAGAGGAAATTTTCGACACTTTTCGGGTGAGCAAGAAAAACTTCAAACGCGCCATAGGCAGCCTGTATAAACAACGCCTCATCACAATCTCACCGGGGTTTATTGAGTTGGTTTAGGGTTTAAGTGCGGAGTGTTGTGCAGCATGAAAACTCTAACCATGGATATTGCAGAAACTCATTGTGTTTAACGTTACTTTTTAAGGTCGCGGTAAAAATTTTCATGCGTGCCCAAAGCAAGTAATGTGAGTGTAATTGTTTGATCTTCATATTTATACGCAAGAAGAGTTAGCTGTTTAACCATTTTAAATTTATAAACAGACACACCAGACAGATCACCGACCTTTTCATCACCAATACTCGGATTCTCAATAATTTCTTTAACGGCTTTATCGAGATCCCTTTTTTGATTTTTATGAAGTTTTTTAACAATTTTATTAAAACTAGACGTCTGAACTATATTCATAAGTATCAACCAAACTCATATGGTGTTACCTGATTATCTGCCAATTCAGCTTTAGCAAGTAAGATATCTTTGATGAAATTATACGATAAGTCAGGATTTTCTTCTGCGATTTTACCAATATTCGACCAATACTCAATCTGTTTCGGGGTTGAGCGGCTATAAACTGCCGCATAACGCTTTGCCTCATTAACAATCTCATCTGATAATTTAATTGTTGTCGCCATAATTATTCTCCTTACATCTCCACCATACAGCCAAAGGGGTAAAAAAGCAACCTTTTGCGTAAAAAGCAGTAATAAAGCGATAATATTACTTACGGGAAATGACATATAGATCACGCTTTTTTATTCAATGGATTTTAACCAATTTGCGAATTCAATGTTCTCAGTTCGGGTGGCCGTCTCAAAAGGTGTTTCGCCTTTGTTATTGATAATAGTGGTGTCTGCATAAGCGCTAATAATAGCTTTGCCATATTCAATTAGATTAAATGCAGCTGCGAGATGCAATGCTGTGAATCCATCAGCATCTTGTACGTTTATATTACTGCCTTTTTCTATCATCCACACGAGAGAATTAAATTCTCTATGGGTAACACAAAGATGAATTGGGAAATTGCCATCTTTGTCGGGGTCTTCTATATCTTTATTGTGTTGATAAACCACATTTAGGAAATGTTTTTCACCTGAAAATACCGCCCAATGAAATGCAGAATAGCCGTCATTATCCTTAATGTGGAAACTGGCTTGTTCCTTAGTCAGTAAGTTGACAATTTCTCTATATTTACCTCCTATAGCAAGATGAAGGCCTGTGCAGCCATCTTCATCTTGGCAATTTATATCTATATCATTGTCTCGTAACAGAGTATCTAACTTTTCAAAATCACCATACTGGCAATATTTTAAAAACGTTTTATTTATCGTCATTTCCCATACCTTACCCTTTATCACCCTTCCTAAAAACACTTTAAGTTCGAAATCTCCACTAATTCCTGAAAAACATCAGGCGGGGGTGGTTGTCTTCGGGGGAGAGATTTGTGCGCCAGAAATAGCGCGGAGCGTCGCACATATTGTCATCAACGCGGATGGCCTCGGTGCAGATGCCTTCCCATCCACCCATGGCGGCGTCAATTTGCCCTTCATCCCAATGCTCTACCGATACCGCCACGTGGGCACTTCCGCATAACGCATCTTGCCGCGTGCTATCAAAGGAAAGGGATACGCCTTCTGATGTTAAATTTCCGCCCTCACGCGTGACCACCATGATGTTATAAAACGGGCCATCGGGATTGTCTTCGTTCAGGCGATGCGCGACATAATCCATATGTCCGTCACAGGTCACATCTGCCTTAATGTATTTCACAGTTTTCGGGTCGTAAATCTGCCCCCATTGGAAACGCGCCTCATGCCATAGATCGCCCTCAACCACGTCGAGTGATTTTAGCGTTTCAGCAGGTGCCACGGCTTGCTCTTGCTCTTGCTCTTCTTCTGCAACATCGCCGTCAATGGCCTGTTCCAAATCCTTTGCCGCATTATCAAGCGCACCGCCTAAATCATCAAGAAACCCTGCCTGCGCGAGGGTGGACGCCGCAAAAGACATAAAAATGGCAGATGCCAATATAATTTTCAACATGAAATAATTCCTTCTTTTTTGATTAATCCAACGGCACAAGCACCGTTTCCCCGCTCTCATTTTCATTAAGCAAGTCTCAATCACTTAGAAGAAAACACTTTTTTCAGCAAATCTGTCGTTCTTTTTTCAGGGTTTTCTCTGATCTCAGCCTCTTCGCGGGCGACATAATAAAAGATACCATCCATTGCCTTACCCACCACATAGTCATTCAAGCTGGCCTTAACATCAGGCATGAAAGAAAGTGGGCTGTATTGCTCCTTAAGGCTATCATAAGCCTGCACAGCGCCCGCATTAGCCATTGCGTTTTCTACGATTGGCTGCATTTCTTTTTCAAGCCCAGCCCCCATTGTGCGCCGAAGATATTGCGTGGCGGCATCGTTATCAGAGCCAACAAGGATGTTTTTTGCATCCTCAATGGTCATTTGCTGAATCGCATCAATGAAAAGCTCTTTCGCTTTGGGAGTGGCGGCCTCAGCTGCCCGATTAAGGCGCAACTCCAAATCATCTGTAAGAGAGCCCATCCCGACGGCTGATACCACCTTATCAACCCGCGCAAGCACTGGCGGAAGCGGAATATGGATTTGCGGATCAAGATTAAAACCATTTTGTGCGCCAAGCTGGCTCGTTACATGCTGCGTACCAATTTGAAGAGCCTCTTTCAGGCCTGCAACAATGTCATTATTTGTAAGGCTTGAGGCTTGCCCACCTACAGATTGCACAGCCTCCTTACCCAGTTCAGAATTCAGGATGTTTTTGGCCTTATCCCACCAGTCCTGAGCCTGTGCATCATTCGCAACAAACAACATACAAGGCACTAATACTGTTAAAGCGATCTTCTTCATTTATATTATCCTTTTTTCATTATTTTACGTATTGAATTATTAAACATAGGGGGGCCTATACCTAATCCAACGGCACAAGCACCGTTTTCCCGCTCTCATATTTTGTCATATGCATGAACAGCGTGCCATACGCCGTTTTGACGCGCACGCGCACGGGAATGACAACGGCGTTGGGGACGACTTGTGCCATCCAGACGGTCGGCATTGTGCCACGATCGCGGCCTTGCTCTTGGATTGAGAGCCATCCGCGCGGCTTTTTGTGCCATCGCCCTGCGACGGGCTGCACCTCTACGGTGCATTCGGCGGCGGGGCCGCTATAGGCATTATAGCGCGTTTTTTCGAGCTGCACGAAGCCTGTGTGTTTATAAATCAATTTATAGCGACGTTTTCCGTCAAAAACTTCGCTTTCACCTTCGCACTGACCACCATCGGACACATGCTCCATCACACGCATTGTCGCAGTGAGGGCATCGATTGTATCCTTGGTCAATTCACTTTCGGGGATTTCGATTTTCGGCTTTTTCCCGACATAGGTGGTGGTTATATCAACAAAACCCTTATCCTTGTCATAGTTATACGTTTTGATTTCCTTTTCATCGCGCCACATAGCGATGGATTCATGAATTTCAGGGGTGAGCTTTCGCCCCGCCAAAATCCAACCATTGGATTCAAACGTACCTGACCACGGCGCAAGAGAGCCGAGAAGCCCACGTGTCTCCGCGCCAAACACCATGGAATAACGCCCGTTTTTCGTGTAATCGAGGATCATGTCGGCCTTGACCGCATGAATACCGCCCGCATACACATCGTAATTCATTTTTTGAAGATTGTAATCAGCCGCCTGTGCAGGCGCGCAGAGCAATAGGCTAAACCCAAAGACCAGGGCCTTCGAAGAGATTCCCCCCCATACCGATTTTAAAATCTCGCACGCCTTTTGCGTCTTCGTCATTAATCCCGCCCAAATCGAAATCATGTATATGTCCTTCTTTTAACCGCTGCACCGCATTCCATAACAACAGGTGATGCGCGCAATTTTCACGCCCTGCGTCATTGGTATATCCAATCTGATAGGTGGCGCTTGTCCCATGAATAAAAATTAATATAGACGCAATCGGCGCGCCATCCAAGACAGCAGTGCCAATGAGAAGATTTTGCCCACGGGAGAATTCGGAAATCAACGCCATCAGGGTTTTTAACGATGTGCCCGCATAATTCCTTCTATTTTTATCCTCGATATAATTTTCAACAAGCCAACCAAGGTTTGTTCCGCCGGCGCTCCAGACGATATCAAGATTGCGTTTTTCGGCCTTATTCAATGCATTACGCCATCTTTTATGTAGGTTTTTGCGTAAAATCTCGATGGGCAGGCGCGTATCCATCCAAATTGTTTTATATGGCGCGCTTTGTGGCTTGAAGCCATTTTCGGTTAATATATCCTCTACGATTGGGGAATGTTCAATCAGGGGAATAAACCGCGTACGCCGCCCAAATCGTTTTGGGAATCTCCTTCTAAACTCTGCCACAAACCTCGCGAAGTCATCCTCATTGCCGAAACCTTCAAACCATAGAGGGCCTTGATCGAGCATCACGGCATGCACTGCATTTTTGATAAGACCTGCTTCAAGGATAGCACACAGCCCCGCCTGCACTCCGTTTATTTCAATCGCGCCGTATCGTATACACTGATTATTGGTTTTTGCCATGGCCTGCAAATAAGAAAAGGACTGCAATAGCGATGATTTTTGAACAGATTCGAAACATAGCATCCAATTTTCGGGGGGTGACGCACTCCATTCTATTGTGCACTTACGGCTTTTTTTTGCGGGTTTTTCTTTCATAGTGCTTGATTTTGCACGCTCTTCATGGTGAATTGCAACGAAATTATTATGATCAATCACAAATTATAAAGAGATAAACGCCATGACAACGACTATTCAACAGCTCCAGACCGTAATCGAAAAAGCATGGGATGAGCGCGATAGCGTATCCACCGCGACAACGGGCGAAGTGCGCGAGGCGGTGACCGAAGCTCTTGCGCTTTTGGATAGCGGCGAAGAGCGGGTTGCGTCCCCGTCTGATACAGGTTGGGTGGTTCATCAGTGGCTTAAAAAGGCGGTTCTTCTTTCCTTTCGTTTAAACGCCAATCGGGTTATTTCAGGGGGGCCGGGTCAGGCAAACTGGTTCGATAAAGTGGATAGCAAGTTTGTCGGATGGGGTGAGGAGGAATTTAAAAAAGCGGCGTTTCGCGCAGTTCCTGATTCTATCGTCCGTCACTCTGCCTATGTTGCGCCGAATGCGGTTTTAATGCCGTGTTTCCTTAATGTTGGTGCCTATGTCGGGGAAGGCACGATGATTGACACATGGTCAACGGTTGGATCATGCGCGCAGATTGGCGCGAATTGCCACATTTCAGGCGGCGTTGGTATTGGCGGCGTACTTGAACCGCTACAGGCTGAACCTGTGATCATCGAGGATAACGTATTTATCGGTGCGCGCTCTGAAGTTGCCGAGGGTGTTGTCGTTGAAAAAGGCTCAGTGATTTCCATGGGTGTGTTCTTGGGCGCATCAACCAAAATTATCGACCGCGAAACGGGTGAAATTTTCCAAGGTCGTGTACCATCGTATTCGGTCGTTATTCCAGGAACATTGCCATCAAGCAAGACTATGGGCAATGGACAACCTGCACCATCTTTGGCCTGTGCGGTGATTGTAAAACGCGTGGATGAACGCACACGCAGTAAGACAGGCGTGAATGAATTGCTGCGCGATTAAATGCTGCGGCGCATTAGGCATCACTAATATTTACATATTTTTTGCATTTTCCTATAAAACAGTGTAGAAAAGCACAGGTTGAATAAAATAAAAGCTTTTAATAATGGCTGGGTCAAATTTAAAAAACTCATTTCCTAAAAATGACAATGGCGCGAATGGCGTAGGGTCTTATACGCTTTTGGCGGATCGCCTTCAAGCTTCAGGCCTCTATAGCAGTGAAGAAGATGTCTCCAAAAACTTTGATTCGCTTGTCGGTGAGCTGCGATCATGGATAGAGGATAATAGCTGTCCGCGGAACGAAGCCCTGCTCGATCTTCTTTTAAAGGAAAAATCAGGCGGTAAAGAATTTCGACGTGATGGTATGCCAAATGCGTCGCATGAGGTACTTCAGGCCATTATGTTTATCCGTGATTTGGAAGACGGTATGCAGGTTGATGACCCTGATCGCGTTTTAAGCCTTATTCTCTCTCATGATATGGGGGAAGATTTTGGATATTGGCCAAAAGACCTAAGAAAATATTTGGTTGATAATGGCGTTCCAGAAGATCAGGAAACTCATGAATTTATTGATGAATTTACAATAACATCTTTCCATTTCAGGGATGATGACGGCAAAAAAATTGAGAATTATAAAAACAAAGCGGATTTTATTTATACAATTCACGGAAACAAAAACACCTCTATTGCCAAATTTTACGATAATATTCACAATGTAAATACGGCAATATTTGGCTTTTCAAATGAAATCAAAGCCCTTAGATATATTGCAACCATTGAAACTCTCTTGCCCCCTGATAAATTGCAAAACCTTACCAAAATGCATCCATCTCAAGAAAAAGCATACCTAGGGCTTAATCATATGCTTACACAGGCATGCCGCCCTGTTTTAAATTGGGTTGCAGGTGATGTCGGACAAAATATCAACATAACCCCTCAAAATAAAATAAACGGGCAAACTCTGCTACCCTCTGGGTTAGATACCCCTGAAATTGGACGCACCAGAATGCAGAAAGCATTAAGTGGCTATGTATCATTATTCGCACCGTCCGAAGATTTAAGTGCTGACAATGATGCTGCGCCTGTATAGACTGCCGCGTCATGACATATGATGTAATTGACCTCACACAAAAATTAATCGCCTGCCCTTCTGTTACTCCAGAAGATGCGGGGGCATTGGACTATCTTGCGGCGCAGCTTTCGGCGCTTGGCTTTGAATGCCATCGCCTTGAATTTGGTGAGGGCGCAGACCATGTGCCAAACCTGTTTGCTCGTCTTGGGAAAGGGTCTCCTCATATTTGCTATGCAGGTCATACGGATGTTGTTCCGGCCGGAGACGCCGATGCGTGGCGCTATGGCGCGTTTAATCCACATATCGAAGACGGCGTGCTTTATGGGCGCGGAGCGAGTGATATGAAGGGCTCGGTTGCGGCCTTTACGGCGGCAGTTTCTAAATTTATTGAAAACGGCACGTTTGATGGCTCAATCAGTCTTTTGATCACGGGAGATGAAGAAGGCCCGGCCATTAACGGAACGGTTAAGGTTTTGGAATGGATGGAAGAGAACGGCCATCTTCCCGATGTTGCCTTGGTGGGGGAGCCTACAAACCCAGATTTTTTAGGGCAAGAGATTAAAATCGGGCGGCGCGGCTCACTTAACGGGCATTTAACCGTGAAAGGCAAGCAAGGACATGTTGCCTATCAACATTTGGCCGATAACCCTATGCCGCGCTTGGTTAAGATGCTTAATGCGCTCACGGATTATACGTTTGATGAGGGCAGCGAATTTTTCCCTGCCACCAATCTTGAGATTACAACGGTTCAGGTTAATAACACCGCCGAAAACGTTATCCCAAGCAAGGGCTACGCGCATTTTAATATTCGGTTTAATGACAAATGGAGCAGTGAAAGTCTGAGCCAGAAGGTACATGCAATAATCAAAACATGCGGATTTGATTATGATTTGGACATCACATGCGGCGCGGAGAGCTTTTTGACGCAGCCTGGTGACTGGTCGGATATTGTACGTCAAGCAGTGCAAGATATTACGGCTAAAACGCCTGAATTTACAACCAATGGCGGGACATCTGATGCACGTTTTGTGGTCAATTACTGCCCCGTTGTGGAGTTTGGCGGCATTAATGCGAGCATCCATCAGGTTGATGAAAATGCCAAGGTCAGCGACCTTCAAGACCTCACCAAAATATTCACCCGCGTTTTAGAGATTTATTTCAAATCGCTATAGATTATCTTTTGCGTATAGGACAATCGCATCGGCGTAATCCTGGTCTATACTTGCCACTAAACGTCCATATTGTTTGGTGAATTTAAAGGCGCTAAATGGTACGGCGACACCACGATTACGAATGGCACGATAATCAACATTCACATATATTCCGCGTACATATGCGCCGCCTTGATCAAACAATATTTCGGAAATTCTCCCGATTTTAATGCCGTTTGATCCGATAACTTCACGCCCGAGAATTGATTTCGCGCTCACAATACCGCTTTCACCGCCTGATGCGGTTTCAATATTTGCCAAAAGTTCAGGGTAAGATGATACAACCTCATCTGCATTGAGGCCAAGCTTATACCCATTTGAAGAATTCGTTACATTTAATGTTTGGTAGTTCAGATACACACCATCTGTAAATTGCAAACGGTCAAATACGGCGAAAATCGAAGAGACTTGCGCTTTGTCGTTGATCAAAACATCGTTAATCTCGCCGACGACCTTGTTTTCACGATCAATCACTGTGCGCTTTAGAATATCTTTTGCTGCCTCGTTGCGGGGATTTTGGAGCGGTTTTAAACGATTAAGCTCTCCCATTTGCGCTTGGAAGGCAATAACATCCATAGATGATGCGGCGAATGTCGTTATAGGGTTAATCAGTCCTACACTTATTGCTATTATCGCTGCCAGAAAAAACTTCATATCAAATATCCTTTAAATTCAAATGCATCATACATGATTTAGCGAGGCGTACAAATTTATGTTCTCTTACGCGCGTAATACCTACAGATGCGTGTTTAATAATCTATTCGCACAAGATACAAACCATCTGCGGGGCATGTTGGGCCACCTGCGGCGCGGTTTTTTGCTTCTAATGCGCCGATCATGTCTTTGGGGTGCCATTTTCCACGACCAACCAGCGATAGCGTCCCCACCATATTGCGAACCTGATGGTGAAGGAATGATTTCCCCTCAATTTCAAAAACAATCTCTTTGCCACCATGTGCGTCATACTCTTTCACCGCAATATCAAGCCTATCTAGCGTTCGAATCGGTGATTTTGCCTGACATTCGGAATCACGAAATGTTGTAAAATCATGATTTCCCAAAAGATGTTTGGCACCCTCGCGCATTGCATCGACATCAATGGGATATTTCAACAACCACGCCAAGCCTCTATCATGGGTAAGGAATGCGTTCCGATTGATAACGCGATACCGATAAAGCTTGTTCAATGCGTCAAAGCGCGCATTAAATTCGGAGTGCACCTCCTCAACATGAACGACGCTTATAGGCTGGGGCACCAAATGGGCATTGATGGCCTTCATAATTTGAAACGGATTTAGCGGTTTTTTCATTTCTTCCAAATCAAAATTTGCCACCTGACCAAGGGCATGCACGCCCGCATCTGTGCGCCCCGCAACAGTGATGGCAACATCTTGGGACGAGAATTTACGGATAGCCTCTTCCACGGCTTGCTGAATCGTCATGGCATGCGGTTGACGTTGCCAGCCTGAATAATTCTGCCCGTTATATTCAATTGTTATCTTGTACCTTTGCGTCATTTTGACCTATTTATCGATCTTTATATAGCCGCCATTCAGGGCGGAGGCGAAATCCATCGGCTTTTTCCCTTCGGGTTGTATCGTTTCGATTTTCAGAACCGTATTCGCACCGCAAACCACGTGACCCACCTTATCCAAAACGCACCCTTGTTGCGTTTCATGTTGCGGTTTTGCATGGCTCACTGCGCTTTTAAGAACCTTAAACCGCTTGTTTTGGATATCTGCGACCACACCTGGCCACGGGTTTAGCGCCCTGATTTGCCTATCAATTTCAGTTGCGCTTTGGCTCCAATCGATTTGACCATCCGATTTTTTGAGCAAAGACGCGTAAGTGGCAGATGCATCATCTTGCTTTTGCGCGCTTGGTGTTTCACCTGATACGATTTGATCCAAAACCTGCACCGTTAATTTCGCTCCCAGCTCTGCCAATTCATCATGAAGACGAGGCGTTGTGATATTCTCGTCCAAAAACACCTCAGATTTTGCAATCATATCCCCCGTGTCCAGCCCTTCATCCATTTGCATAATGGTCACACCCGATTTTTCATCGCCCGCCCAAATTGCCCGTTGAATGGGGGACGCACCACGCCACCGCGGAAGCAGTGATCCATGGATATTCAGGCATCCAAATTTCGGGGCATCAAGTATCGTTTTGGGTAATAGCAGGCCATATGCCGCAACGATGGCGATATCCGCGTTCAGGGCGGAAAATTCTTCTTGCGCCTGCTCGGATTTTAAAGATTTTGGCGTATAGATGGGGATGTTATTTTTTTCGGCCAATTCATGCACCGCCGATTTTTGCACCTGATGCCCACGCCCCTTTGGGCGGGGGGGCTGTGAATAGGCGGCGATGACATCGTGATTTGAATCAATAAGGGCGTGTAATGCCTGCGCCGCGAAATCAGGCGTTCCCATGAATATTATGCGTAAAGCCTTATTCATGGATACTCCTAAAGCAAATTCTGCTTTTTGAGCTTATCAACTTTTTTCAAGATCATATTGCGTTTGAGACTTGAAAGATAATCGATAAACAGCACGCCATTCAAATGATCTATTTCGTGTTGCACACAATGAGAAAGCAAACCACTGGCCTCTAATTCGGCGGGTTTTCCATTATAATCAAGGTATTTTACGCGTACAATTGCGGGACGTTCTATTTCCGCATATTGCTTTGGAATGGAGAGGCATCCCTCTTCCATCGCGCTCATTTCCTCGGACTCATAGATGATTTCGGGATTGGCCATGCAGATGGGATCGGGTGTTTCCAGCTCTTCCTCATCCTCGTCATAGCCACGCTCGGCGCGTTTTTTTAAATCCATCACCAAAACGCGGTTCAATAAATCCACCTGATTGGCGGCAAGACCAATGCCGGGCGCGTCATACATCGCCTTTAACATTCCATCCATTTGCTTGCGGATGGCGTCATTCACGCTATCAACGGGTTGTGATACCTGTTTCAGTGTCGCGTGGGGAACTGTAATAATTTTATAATCGCTCATAACGGTAGTGATACTGGGTTTTTGTTTTTTGATCAAGTCTTTATCAGGCGCGTTTCTTTTCCTGCTCATCATCTATGGTCAGATTAAGGGCGCGGGGCATGGCTTCTACGGCCTTCATCTCGGGAAGCTCATTCATGCCGACCTTTGCACCCTGCAAATCCTTAAACTTACGCGCAGCGGGCAGGACTTGACGCTCCATAGAGCCAAGCGCGGCGTCATATCCCCCCATTGCCTTTTGCAAATGACCGCCGATTTTTTCGAAATGATCGGTGAATTTGAGGAATCGTTTATACAGATCATAGCCCAAATCTGATATTTCCTGCGCGTTATGGGCAAGCTCTACCTGACGCCAGCTCATCCCGACTACGCGGAGCAGTGACATCAATAATGTGGGCGAGGCGATGATCACGTTCTTGCTCGCGGCAAATTCAACAAGCATCGGATCAGAACGCAACGCAATGGAATAGGTATGTTCGGATGGTAGGAACAATACAGTAAAATCGGGGCTTTCAATATTTTCCCAGTAATTTTTACTGCCTAATTTTTTCACGTGATCGCGCACCTGCGCCGCAAGTTTTTGCGTGATTTGGTCATGTTCTTGCTCTCCTAAATCTTCGGATAAGCGCTGCACGAATTCATTGATTGGCGCTTTTGCATCCACGATGATGTTAAAGCCATCCTGCATTTTTATTTTAACATCGGGGCGTTGACGCCCGCTTTCGGTTTGAAAGCTCACTTGTGTCTCATAATGAACATCTTTCATCAAACCTGAATTTTCAAGAATTCCCTCAAGTATATACTCCCCCCATGCGCCTTGTGCCGATGGATCACGCAGCGCCCCAACAAGGCGCGCGGTTTCACGGTTTAAATTTTGCACCTGTTCACGTAAGGATTGATCCGTTCCCTTTACCTGCTCCAACGCAGAGGCCATGGATTTCAAATGCTCCTGTACGGGTTTCACCATTTCATCAATCGCCTTTTGGCGTTTATCCAAATCATGCGCGGCGTCACCTTGTGCGCCTTTTAATCGTTCCTGCGCTAGCTGTAGGAACTGTTCGTTACTTTGCTGCATGATTTGTGCAGCAGTGGCCCTGAAACGGTTATCCAGTTCGCTGCTAGCGCGCTCTAACGCTGCCTTTTCGGCTTCTATTTTCCCAATTAATTCTGCATTTTCACGCTCTAATTTTGTGCGCTTATTCACCTGCACAAGATAAACAATAAGCGCTCCAATTACAAAACCGCACAGGGCAGATATCGCAAAAGGAAGATACGGCGTATAAAGTTCAGGTGAGAAATTCATTTGAATGCTTTCGTGAATATGTCATGATTCGAAAAAAGCATATCCTATATACATGCAAAAAGAAACAAAAAGAGAACATGATGATTAAAAAAAAGATGGATAAAAATGGTGAGAGCGGAAATGCGCTGATCTATGTTTTGATCGCGATTGTTTTATTTGCCGCATTGGGCTTTACCCTTTCACGCCAAGCCAGCACCACGGGAACAGATGAGATTGATGATGCGAAGGCAGAAATTCTTGCGATGGAGCTCATGACCTATTCCGCGCAAGTGAAATCCGTTATTGATCAGATGATGTTTACGGGCAGTGATATTGACGAGCTGGATTTTACTCTTCCCAGTGAGGGCGGGTTTAACACCGCGCCACATATCCATAAAATCTATCATCCGCAAGGGGGAGGATTAACCCCGTCTACCCTTTCGGATAAAGCCATTAATCAAATTTCAACGCCACCATCTGCGGGCTGGTATTTGGGGCGATTCAACACTGTGGAATGGACATTAACAACGGGCAGCGATGTTATATTAACTGCTCACCAAATTAAAAAACCGATTTGTGAGAAAATAAATAAAAACCTCACAGGGGCGATTACTATTCCTGCACTGGCAGGGAATCTGGAGGATTTTTTAGTGGATAGCGCCACAGATACAGATTTTGATATTGCCGATTGCGCCGCATGTGAAGGATATAGCACCTTATGCGTTAGCAATTCAGGGGCAACCACGTATAGTTTTTACACCATCGTAGCGGAGCGTTAAGATCGTTTAATAATCGCCGTAGGAATTTATAACCGCGCGAAGTTCAGGAATGCCTCCACCCTTGAGTGAGCTTGTATAGGAAATCTCAGGATAAGCGGCAGGATGTTTTTTTAAAACAGCCAGTGTTTTTTCCATGAGTTTTTCAAATTGCTCTCGCTTTATTTTATCAGTTTTTGTCAGAACAATACGATATGATACGGCCGCGTCATCTAACATTTTCATGAGATCAAGGTCGCTGTCTTTCAGGCCATGACGGGAATCGACAAGAATGAATACGCAGCGTAGCGTTGGCCTACCTCGAAGATATGCAAAAATAAGCGCCGTCCACGCCGCGATTTTTTCTTTTGAAACCTTGGCATATCCATATCCGGGCATATCCACCATATAAAGACGCTCGGCGAGATTGAAATAGTTAAGCTCTTGCGTGCGCCCTGGGGTATGAGATGTGCGCGCCAATGTGTTGCGCCCCGTTAACGCATTAATCAATGAGGACTTCCCAACGTTAGAGCGGCCAGCAAAGGCGACCTCTGGCAGCTGCGCCTCTGGCAAGCCAGATAGCGCCACAACGCCAAGCATAAAATCACATGTGCCTGAAAATATCTTTCGGGCTTGTTCGATTTTCTCTTCGCTAAACTCCTCTTCTATCATCGTTCTTACGTCTTCTTTTTAGGGGAAGTTTTTTTAGTCGTGGTTTTTTTAGGTGCGGCCTTCTTCTTGGTTGCTGTTTTCTTTTTTGGCTTTGGCGGGTTTATTTCCTTCGGAGCATCCGCTTCACCCTCACCAAACAGCGCCTTTTCCGTCTCATCCTCAACCATTTCGATTAAGGGATGCACGTCTGGGCCTTCTTCTACTTTCTTTTCCAATGCTTCTTTGAACTTATCCTTTTCAAAGAAATAAATAGGAACGCCCATTGATTTCATAATATATGCTTGTTGTAAAACCGAGAGTGCCGCAGAAAATGTCCAGTACAGCACAAGACCAGATGCGAATCCTGCCATAATAAATGTGATAAAGAATGGGAAGATATTCATCATATCACGCTGCATTTTATCTTGTGGCGGCGGATTTAGTTTTTTCTGCATCAACATCGCGATAAGCATAAGACAAGGCCACACGCCAATCATCATAAATGACGGGACTTCATAAGGAAGCGCGCCGAAGAGGTTAAATACGCTTGTCGGATCACGTGCAGATAAATCCTGAATCCAGCCGAAAAACGGCGCATGACGGACTTCGATTGTCATAAGCAAAATCTTATAAAACGCGAAGAAAATCGGAATCTGGATCAGCATCGGGAAACAGCCCGACATCGGGTTCACGCCCTCTTTTTGATAGAGCTGGATGATCTCTGCCTGAAGTTTTTCTTTATTATCGCCATATTGCTCTCGCAGCTCCGTTAAACGTGGCGCGACGACTTTCATCTTGGCGAAAGAACGATAAGACATGCTGGTGAAGGGATAGACCGACATTCTGATGATACAGGTCAGAATAATAATGGCGACGCCCATATTCCCCACCCAAAGCCCAAGATAGTGCAAAGCAAAGAAAAATGGCTTTGTAAAGAACCAGAACCAGCCAAAATCAACGGCGTAATCAAGATTATTAACTCCTAATTTCTCTTGATATTCATCAAGAACGATTACCTTTTTTGCGCCGGCATAAATATTATATGAATGCTCTATAACACCGCCCGCCTCAAGCGTCATGGCCTCGCCAGTGAAATCTGTTTGGTAACGATTACGAATATTCTTTGTCGCATCAGGCACATATCTGAAACGGTATTTTGTTACTTCTCCCTGCGCGGGGATCAACGCGGTCAGCCAATATTTATCCGAAATTCCAATCCAGCCATTTTCAGATTCTAACTTTTTATTCGGGTCTTTGGCCATCGCGCCGTAATCCATTTGCTCTAACGATTCCCCGATAAAGCCCATTGGTCCTTCATGCGCGATCCACATATTCATGTAATCTACGGGAATCCCTTTTTGCGTGATCAAACCATAAGGGTGCAGATCATATGATTGTCCGGACTTGTTAAAGACGCTTTGTGTGATTTTGAAAACAAATTGTTCGTCCAATGAAATTTTGCGATTAAACTCCAAACCCTGCCCGTTATCCCAAACAAGGGTTACCGATTTTTCAGGGGCAAGAACCGTGTTTCCGCGCACCTGCCACGTTGTTTTTGCATTGGGCAGATTGATGCCCTTTTCACGCGTCACCCACCCCATATCGACGTAGCGAGAGCGCTCAGACGCGGACGGTGAGAACAGCTCAACAAATTCCTTTTTATCCAATGTCTTGTAATAATCTTTCAAGATCAGATCATCGATTAACCCGCCCGTCATAGAGATAGAGCCTTTTATATGATCATTCTCAAAAGCCAAACGACGCGTTGTTGTTAAGGCTTCGTCGCGTGGCACATCTTTTACAGGCTGCGCGAGGATGGGGTTTTCCTTGATCATTTCAACTTGCGCTTTTTTGGCGCGTTCAAAGGCTTCTTTTTGCGGGGCGCCAATGAATGTGTCGTATAAAAACCAGATACAAACAGAAAGAAGCGCGAAAATAATCAGATTACGCATGTCTTCGGGGTGCATTTTATCTTTATCATTATTCATGGATAAGCCTTTTAAGTATTATATTTCAAATGGTTATTCTTTTTCATCGTCATGCGATGTTTCAACGTTGCAGCGTTTATACCCCAAGACATCGCGCCACGCAAACCGCTTTGGCACAGGATCGTAATAATCTCTCTTATTCCATGGATTACAAGATAAAATCCGAAGCATTCCAAGATAGAGGCCTTTGATAACGCCGTGACGTTCTAATGCCTCATTCATATAGCAAGAACACGTTGGATGAAAGCGGCAATTTCGTCCGAATAAGGGAGAGAGCACAAAGCTATATATTTTTATAAACCCTTGAAAAACCTTTACCATCGGTTCAATCCTTCTTTTCAACGGCATCTAATTTTTTGAGACACCACTTCAGATCACTCACGATATCTTTATAATCTTTCGTGGATGTTTCGCGGCGACCAACCAGAACAAAATCATATCCCGTTTTTGCGTGGCGGGTCAGGCCATCGGCAGCGGCGGCACGAAGGCGGCGCTTTATGCGGTTGCGCTTTACGGCGGATTTATCGACTTTTTTGCTTACGGTATAGCCCGTTCGGATAATTCCAAGGTCATTTTCTTTGATTTGCAAGATCAGGGATTTTGAAACCCATTTCTTCCCGCTGCCCTGCACAGCCAAAAAATGCGAACGAGCCGTCAGCATTTCTAGTGCGGACAGCTCTTTCTTATTTGTATGCATGATTATGGCTATTAAGCGCTAAGCTTAGCGCGGCCTTTAGCACGACGACGTGACAAAATTGCGCGTCCATGGCGGTCTGCCATACGTGAACGGAAACCGTGGCGACGTGCGCGAACGATGCGGCTTGGCTGGAATGTACGTTTCTGTTTCATTTTATATTACCTCTTTAAACTGTCGCCCGTTATTTATCATCGTAAAAGGCGGGAATTCTTATATTCTTCATCTGAGAATGAGGGTTTATAACGTCTTTAGAATGTGGTGTCAAACTAAAAAACTACTCTCCCATGGCGCGGTGCATGAAAAATTTCTTGGCACGGGCGACTTTTGATACTGTTCGTAGGCCAAGGCGGCGCAAAGCCTTAATAGGTGGCAGGTCGTTAGAAAATAAACGTACAAGCCCATCAGTGACCGCGACCATTGCCATATTATCAGGGCGGCGTTTGCGTTGATAGCTTTGGAGCAGGTCATCACCGCCGATATCAGTTCCATTTTGGGTGGCGCTTTCGATTAATTTGCTCAGGCAATCTAGATCGCGGAAGCCTAAATTCAAGCCCTGCCCCGCAATCGGGTGGATACCATGCGCCGCATCTGCAACCAAAACCATGCGCGGGGCGATATATTGCGCGGCGTGGGTCAAAGACAGCGGATAGGCTTTGCGTTTATTATCGACCACCTCGACATTGCCATAGCTTTGGGGGAAGCGGTTTTGTACCTCTGCTAGAAACTCATCATCGCTTAATGACATTAACCCATTGCGGTTTTTGCCATGCTCTGTAAAGACGAGGGATGAGCGGTGATGGCCGCTTTCATCATCAATCATTGGCAGGATAGCAAATGGACCTTCGGGCCAGAAATGCTCTACCGCTTTATTATGATGCGGGTTTTCATGATTAATAAAGCATACAACGGCGCGTTGATGATAATTCCATCCGCGCACAGGCACATCCATGAAATCACGAACGGATGAGCCACGCCCATCTGCGCCCACGATCAATTTCGCAGAAATAGATTTACCGTCTTCTAAAATGACGCGGGCGGCATTTTCCTCAATCTCGAAATCTTTGACACGGGCGGGGGCGATATGATCCACGGCCTTTAATGCGCTCATTTGCTGCATCAATGTTGTGCGGATATGGTGGTTTGAGATAATCCAGCCAAAGGCTTTCCCCTTTACTTCTGCGCTTAAGAATTGCAGCAATAATGGACTGTCCCCGTCTAAAATCTCAATATTTTCAATCGGGCAGCCAGCGGTTTCGAGCTTATCCCATACGCCAGAGCGTTTTAAAATCTGCGCCGATCCGTATGAAATGGCGGTTGTGCGCTCATCGCTTGCGAGCTGATCTTTTGGGGCATCACGATCAATACACGCCACACGCAAGCCGTCAATTTTGCCAAGCAAGCATGACAAAGACAACCCCGCCAAGCCACCACCGACGATAATGACATCATAATCTGTTTGAACGTCGTTCTTATTCATTCCCAAATCCGATTTTAATTGTAGATCCCTATATAACCTGATTGATCACATTGAAACAAGAGTGCGTGATACTTCTTAATTCCTTTGGCGTTATAAGATCAAAAAAAAGCCGCAAATAAATTGCGACTTTTTCTCAAAAAATTCCCACATCTTTTAAACTTTTTACGCGATAGGCTTATCAACCTTCGTGCTCAAATCGCCTGCAATCGGTTCGTCATTCAACATTTCGATCATTCCACTGCTTTGTACCGAAAAATTCGCGATAAATAATGCATTTGAATAGAAAACAACCGCATCACAAAGGAAATGGCCTTGTTCGTTCATACCTTCGAAACTAGAGGGTCGAATAGTGCCTTCAATAACTGATTTCGTTGTTGCGTCCATATCTTCGGGAAGGTTCGGATCTGTCATATCTTCAGACACATAAAACGGACCCTCATCGCCGCGCACGAAGAAACAGAAAAATTTAAGATATTCCAACACATTTTCTTCGTTAATTTTAATTGGCGCCTTGTTGTTCACCTCATGGATTGGTGGAGATGTTCCATTCAAACGGAAGAGATTGCCCTGATCCGTTAGATAATAGATTGTCATTTTTTTGTTCACCCAGTTTGGGTCTTGAACACGGATGAGCGCGACTGTCTCATAAAAAGGCAATGTGCGCCACGCAACGCGCGTGCTTGCCGGTGAGGTACGATACTTACCATCGATAGGGTTAATCTGATCCAAGAACCCCGCAAGTTCGTCGCCTTCTACTTCATTCCAATTACCATCGTTATACATAATTTACTTACCCTAATTTTATCGATCTTTTACCAATCGACGTATTTTGACAGAAAAACAAAGCCATGCAAAGCCCTGTTTTTTAAAAATAAAGCTCCAATATAAAATATCAGAGCTTTATCCCACATATACAACTATATCATAAAGCTTAAATAAGCCTTAAATTCTAAATCGCGCCTGATTGACACCCAGATGCGCCAGCGATGCTGTCTTCAAGAGAGCCACCGAAATTATAAGTCACAGCGCCACCATCAAGTGAATTCACCGCATCACCAAGACATGTCACAGATGATTGGCTTTCTTCACCGCCAGCCGCTGGTTCAATATCAGCAGGATTTTGACCTTCGCCGCCTGCTGCTGGTGCGATATTATTCAAGCCAGCTGCACCGCCACCACCGAAGTTACCGATAGATGGCAAGCTCGTGATTGTTACGCTTGCGGAATTTGTTAAGCCCTGACCGTTTTGCAATTCAGGCAAAAAGTCTTGGAAGTTTGTCGGGCCGTTAATTGTTTGTGCAAATCCAACGAAAATCTGACCACGGCCATTAAGCGTTGTATCATCTGCATCGAAAATACGATCTTCTAAGAATTGAAGTGTTTCAATCGGGAGCGTATTTCCTGCAAAGCTGCCTGGAATGATACCATCAAATGATGCATTCAATCCGTTGATTTCGATTGGTGCATTTGTAATCGGATCAAGAATTGAACCATTTTCAAGGCGTACATAGAAGTTACCCGCACCAGTATAGCCAGTAAATTCAGTTGAACCCAATGTTTCATTCACGATACGAAGACCTGTGCCGAACGGAAGCTGTCGCTTTGATTTAACCGTAAAAACCTCATCCGTTGGGAAGTCATCACTCGGGCTATCAAATCCTGCACTAATATCATCAAACTGCATCGCGACGCCCGTTCCAGGCGTTGTTTTCGTGAAGGTATTTGGATTTGTTAAATCACTAAAGTCAATATCACCGCTTTCGAAACGTGCCTGTGCGAATTCTTCATTACCATTATCAGTGAAGTCATTTCCCTGCACCTGAACATAGCCATTCATTGCCCCTGAAACATACAGGCCGTGCTCACCACTATTGCCTACAATGTTATCAATGGCCCCAACTACAGAAAGATCTACAATCTGTATACCATCACCGCCTGAGTTTTCAATCTCGTTGCCTTCTATTCCTGCGGAAGAACCAGAGAATCTAATTTTTGATCGCTGCTGACCTTCACCAAAGAATGCAGGATAATAACCGTCACTTGCGATGTGAATACCGTCATCACCAGAGTCAGAGATGTCGTTATTTGTCACAAGCGCATATGATGTCGCATAAATATCAACGCCATCATCTTCTGATTCAGTGATTGTGTTCTCATCAATCTCGACAAAGCCAGAATACTGAACATTCACGCCATCACGTCCTGACTTCATGATTGTGTTGTTATATACACTCACATCACTAGCGCCGTAAACGCTTACACCATCTTCAGATGCTCGTATAATTGTATTCGTATCAATATTGATGTCAGAACCGCCGTCCACATCTATACCATCATCGCCAGCGCGGAAAACAAAGTTTCTGTCAACATCTGCACCATCGACATTGTTCAAATCGATCCCGTCATCACCTGTAAATAATACTTTATTAAGACGAACTTCAAGGTTATCGCTGTTTGAAACTTCGATACCGTTGCCGCCAGTAAAGGCGATTTTGTTATAGTTAACATCGGCTCTATCACTGTTTGAAACTTCGATACCGTTATCGCCAGTAAAGGCGATTTTATTGCCTTTGATGTCAACACCATAGCTTCTATCAACATCAATACCATCATACTTTGCAAAGGATAATATATTACCCTTTATGTCCGCAAACCGGCTTCTTGATACGTTGATTGCATCACGACCCGCGACCTTCACAATATTTTTATTAATTTCTGCAAAGGCGCTATTTGAAACTTCGATACCGTTTCCATCAACGCGCGTTACTATATTACCTTTAATATCCGCAGATGCGCTCCCGTCTACATCAATGCCGTCATCACCTGCCAAGCCTACTGCGTTGTACTTGATATCTGCGGCAAAGCTGTCTTCCACATGGATACCGTCATTCTCTGTTGCAGAAACGATGTTACCGATAACATCAACGAAGGATGATTCATCTATATCGATACCATTATTTCCTGTTGCAGAAACGACGTTGTTTGTAATATCAGACCCAGCACTATCAGAGAGCTCTATTCCATTATCTCCAGAAAAGAAAATTCCATTATTGTGAATCTTCGTACCGTTGCTTCTACCGACATCAATGCCGTCACCTTTTGCGAAAGTGATGAGGTTTTTTGAAATCTCAATATCATCACCTCTTTGAACATTCACGCCATCACGTCCTGATTTTGTGATTGCGTTGTGATGAATAACCACATCATCTGCACCATAAACGCTTACGCCATCCTCATACGATTTTCTGATCGTGTTACGGCTGATTATAATGTCTGATCCACCATCGATATCAATACCATCATCGCCAGCGCGGTAAACAGAGTTTTCATCTACATCTGCACCATCAACATTGTTCAAATCGATACCGTCATCACCTGTAAATGATACTTTATTACGACGAAGCTCAAGATTATCGCTGTTTGAAACTTCGATACCATTTCCATCAACAAATTTAACAATGTTATCATTAACGTCTGCTTTGTTGCTGTTGGAAAGCTCTATACCATTTCCATCAGTGAAGCTGATTTTATTTTCTTTAATATCAACGCCATAGCTTCCATCTACATCAACACCATCATCATCTATTGAGAATAGTGTGTTTCCAATGATATCTGCGAACGAGCTGCCAGACACTTTAATTGCGTCATTACCAACACTTGATACAGTATTCTCGTTCACATCAACGCTTGCGCTATCAGATACTTCGATACCGTTGTCGTCAGAACCAAGAATTATATTCCCATTAATATCGGCAGCGGTACTGCCATCTACATCAATACCGTCATCACCAGCGATAGTTACGATATTTCCTTTGATGTCCGCAGCATAACCGCCTTCTACATGGATACCGTCATTCTCTGCAAATAAAATGGCATTACCCGTAATATCAACGAAAGAGGCATTATCAACATCTATCCCATTATTAGTGGCGGTCGTCACTGTGTTATCGGTAATGTTAGCAAAAGAACTATTTGATAGCTCTATACCATTATCACCAACAATGGACACTACATTGCCATGAACCACAGCTCCATGGCTACCAGACACGTCAATTCCATCATCTTTTGCAGATAAAATTCTGTTACCAGAAACCTCAGCGCCGTTGCTGCCTATAATGCTCACGCCATCATTGCCTGACATTATGATTGTGTTGTCCGTTACACTTGCATCACCTATTACTGCGTAAAGTTGAATACCATCACGACGGGCGCCTTTAACAACATTACCGTCAATCACAGTTGCTCCACCCGAAAATGAAACAGCTATCCCTTCATCACCTTCACCAGAGTCAATTATATGGTTGTTGGTGATTGTAATATCGGTAACGTAAGCAGCATTAATCCCATCATCGTTCATGCCGTAAATTTTATTGCCATCAATACGTGTTCCATCTGAATTTCGAACAAAAACACCGTCACCTGTTGCGAAACCACCATAACTGGAGCCCGTTGCAGCATCTGAATATTGATCGTGGATGTTGTTGTTTACGATTGTTGCGTTATCTGCCCCGTCTACGAATACACCACTGTCACCACCAACAATTTCAAAACCGTCAACTGTTACATTATCTGACGTTATATAAACACCTGGTGAGTTCGGGATGATAATGCTTTCCGCGCCGCGGGCGTCATTGCCGTGCGTGCCTGCGTTTGCACCCTTAAGGTTAAGATTTTCTACATCTGCTATTACGGCCTCGTTATATGTACCTGCGCCGACATTTACCGTGTTCTCGCCTGTGCCAGTATTATCGATTGCATCGATTGCATTTTGGATCTGTCCGCCTTCATTCTGTGTCAGCGTGATTGTGCCCGTGCCTGATGTTTTCACCGCGTTTACACGTGAAGTGAACGTGCCACCATTTTCAATGGTGATATTGCCACCACCAGCCTTAACCGCACCCTTCGTAATTGTGACATCGCCAGTTGTTGCGATATTAACATCACCACCTTTAGAATTAACGGCTGGCTTCACACCTGGAACAGGGGCATTTCCTTGTGCAAAACGCTCACCTGAAATTTCAATTGACCCGCCAGCATTTGTACGAATTTTACCGTTATTCGCCACAGTACCATGGTCACCACCATTTAAGATGATCTTACCACCCGATACAGTTGCAGAAGATGCGGTGATAACACCGTCATTATTAATAAGGCTGTCGACTGTATTCTTCGCCGCTTTCGCCGTGATATTTACGACACCACCTGCCGCCTTGATATCGCCTTTATTGTCAATTAATGCGTCCGCAAGTTCACCATCCACTGTGACCTCAACCAAGCCATCGCCATACATATCCAATGTTACAACCTGACCAGCGGCTAATACCGCTGTCCCCGCCTTTGCCTTGATCACACCATTATTTGTAATAAACGGAGAAACAAACGCCGCCAAACCGGCATTGGCCACGGTTATTTGACCATCGATGATAATGGCGTCGCCCTGATCAACATCATTGATGGTTAAGCTACCACCGTCCATTACATCTGCAACACCGACAGATCCTGTCGTCGCGATGATACCATTTACATCAACCACGGCGTTATTCGTGAAGAACAAACCATCTTTATCAATTATGACGACATTCATGTTTGAATTCAGATTACCGTCCAAAGTCGACTGGATATTTGCGCGATTATCATTATAGGCAAATGTTGCGCCGTTATCGCCGATGACGTTCACAGTGTGTCCTGAATAAATATCTGCGTTACCTGCAACATAACCATTACCGTCATTTACCGTGATATCCGTTATACCCGCGATTGACGTATCTTTACCGACGTTACCGCCAAGAACCGTGTCATAATCCCATGAATTTGCAGGATCAGCATGCGCGGGAGATGAAACCATCAAAGCCACCGCAACCAACGCGGTCGTTGAGAGCATTGCTTTTTTAGTATTCGTAAATTTCATTTTACCTTTGGTCTTCATGTTCATGCGCATTTTAAATATTCCTATATTTTCAATAACTGTTTTGCGATCAATAAATTCGAAAACGTGAATTTGGTAAATGTTCTAAAATATCCGATTCTCAATATTCGCGGTTATGAAAACCAACAATATCCAGGACCAGAAAGCTCAACCACGTCACATTTTCATGTAATTTCGGCAAGTTATCGCATTTTTATCAAAAAAAAACAACAAAATATTAAGGATATTTTAATAATTCAAGTGCACACTCGCTCAATTATTACGTAAAACCCGCAATGGGCGCGGCTTATGCTGTAAGTGACTGAAATCTAATATAGCAAAAAAACTGTGTGCCCCATCAAAATAACATTGCATCATAGGGATGCATTCGTTAAAACCTCTTGAAAGTTCAGAATAAAAATATAGTATATGCGGGTGTGTGCTCGTTTCGAGATTTTCATTCTAAATAAACAAAAATTTAATTTTTATAAGGTCTTAAAATATTATGTCTTGCCTGAAAACAATTTGTAGCACAAAAAAGGCATACCTCATGGGTAGCTGTGCTTTTTCTCTTATTTTATTTGCATCACCCGCAGAGGCGCAGGTTGGTAATGCCACGACAATCGCCGACCCATCGCGCGCAGCGCAAAGCATTTTTGACAATAATAACTTGCCAGAGCTTTCCGAAAATTTTGAAGTTACGCCAGCGAATGTGCAAAACGCACCCGATGGCGCAGAGAACATCACGCTCAACTTGAAAAATATTCAAATAGATGGCGTGAGCGCCTATACAGCAGATCAACTTGATCCTGTTTATCGATCTAGCCTTGGTCAAACAATTACGTTAGCGGATGTTTATGCGATTGCGAATACCTTAACGCAGAAATACCGTAATGACGGTTATATTTTGACGCAGGTGTATATCCCGCCACAAACAATCGAGGACGGCACTGTTCGCTTACGCGTTGTAGAAGGTTTTGTTGATCAAATCATCATCCAAGGTGATTTGAGCGAGCAAGAAGAAAAACAAATCAGACAATATGCAGATGGCCTAAAACGAACAGGACTTCTGGATGCAAAAGAGATGGAGCGCTATCTCCTTCTTATTAATGACCTTCCAGGCGTCAATGCACGTGCGATCCTTGGGAAATCCACCAATGTTACTGGTGCGTCGGATCTTACATTGGTTATTGAGCGCGATGCTTATGATGCGGAAATAGCGATTGATAATCACGGAAGCCGTTATTTAGGTCCATATCAAGCCAGTTATAACGGGAGCCTGAATTCTGTTTTTGGCCTTAATGAACGCATCACAACACAGTTGGCAATTAGCGGTGATAAAATTAACTCGGACGAGCTTCTTTTTGGCTCACTTGGTTTTGAGTTGCCTATTTCAAAATATGGCACGAAGATTTCATTTAATGCGAGCAAATCATTTACAGAGCCAGGGCATGATCTTGAGCCGTTCAACGTAAAGGGTTTCTCACATTTCTATAGCGCAAAAATTGAGCACCCGTTTATTCGTTCTCGCACAACCAATTTATTCGGGCGCGCGGCATTTGATTTGCGTGATGTAGACAGCAAGAATAATTTAGAGCCCTTCACAAGAAAAGACAGAATCAGATCTGCCCGTTTGGGTTCAACATTACAATTTATGGATAGTATTTTCGGCGTTGGCGCGAATACCGTTGATTTGGAATACTCACAAGGTTTGGAAATTTTTGGAACAAGCCAGAAGGACAGCACCATTAAAACACGTGCGCTTGGCGACCCTCAATATAAAAAGCTTAAATTCTATGGACAACGTTTACAACGCGTAAACAGCTCCGTTAATTTGCTGTTGGCAGGTAGTGGTCAATGGGCAAGTGCGGCGCTTTTAAGCTCTGAAGAATTTGGCGTTGGCGGCATGGAATTTGGTCGCGGCTATGATTCATCTGAAATTGTTGGTGATGAAGGTGTTTCTGGTAAGGCGGAGCTAAGATGGAATAACCCAAAAGACTTTAACTATATTAACAAATACCAGCTTTATGCGTTTTTTGATATTGGTCGTGTTTGGAACAAAGATGCCACAACATCAGCAGGAAAAAGAGACTCACTTGCTTCGACAGGGCTTGGAATTCGCGCGGATATAACAGATAAAATCAAGGCTGGCGTTGGCGTGGCTCTACCACTTACACGGGAACGCGATACATCGAATGACAATGACCCAAGATATTATTTCAATATATCCCACAAGTTTTAGAATTAAGAAAAAGAGCGCATAAAGCGCTCTTTTTTATGACATCAACACTTCGACTTTAAACCACACTCGGTGTAATAACGGTGTTTTGAATGCCTAAATTATAGGTGTCATTGCCCGATGCAAAATTTGCCACATCGGCGATCTCGGTGTACATATCGCCATATCCAAAATACAATTCCTCTACGCCGCTTGGTTCGCTATCGAGTGTTAGAGTGATATCACCCACCGCATATGTTGCAGCCGTGATATCGATTTCCACGCCATCATCGAAGAACTGAAAGCCTGAGATCGAACTGGTTGGTGTAATTGCCGTGATGCCAGTTGGAAAAGTTACAGGAACGGTTATTGTTGTTCCGCTGCGTGTTGCAGTCAATACCTCTGGCGCATCCACCGCGCCCGTGATGGATTCACCAAGGACAGACAGCATCTTACGCGCTTGAATTTCCGCCATATCTGCGTAACTATCATTTGTTAAATGAGCGCCATCGCTCCCTAACGTTATGTTATTTTGTGGGGGCATTAAATGTATCCACGATATATCTGCGGCTAATTGTTCCTGTGCGCGTTTGACCTTGTTATAGGAATTTGCCGCCGAATTTGAACGTGCGCTAATAGGTGCAATAAACACAGGAACATCTGCCCCAAGGAAAACACGCATACGGTCAAAGACTTCTTTGGTGTGATTATATATTTCGGTTTCCGTATCCCCTGTATCCCCTGCGCCTTGATCCCATTTTATAGCCTGAACTTTTGATTTACCAAATGCCTCAACGGTGTTTTTCCAATTCGCCAATGATGTCCCATCCGCCCCCGCAATGGTAACCAGCCAATGGTTGGTTGAATTATTTGCATAAACAAGCGATGAACCAGGTATCGCAGTATCCAAGTACCAGTTTTCGGAACTCGTCCACACCGCATCCATTTGCGTGACTGTTGCAATTTCTCCGCCGTTTTCTTGGGTTTCTTTGCTACGGTGATGCCCTTCTGCGTTTGATTGGCCCGCATTTGAGATGGCCTTATATGTGCCTGTATCTGGAAACATCACTTGTGCTAACTGATTAAGCGTGCGGAATGTGTTATAAACAGTTAAAGATGTTATCCAACCACACATAGAACCACTAGAGGGCAACCCACCGATATAGAGATCATCCATATCATTATGCGCCCCCGTATATTCTCTATGGTGATATGTCATACTTCCTGCGACTGCGCTGCTTTCATTATCACGCCACGTTATCGCGGCCGGAAAACGCTTATTAGGTATTGGCTTATGTATATCACTATCGTGCTTGTTCCAACCACCAGTAACATCTCGGCCACGCATTTGACCTGAACCAATGAGTGAATACATACCAAGGCCATCTGTAAGGCTTCCGTTCGTGCCCGCGTGGAACATATATTGATTGTCAAAACCGATATTGTCACCAAATATCCCTTCAACAATCATCGCGCCTTGCGATTTATTGAACCATGGTGTGTTTGTGAGATCAGAGACACGACAAACCTCACGGGAACGGCTTGCGCCGCCTATTCCCGTTGTGATGATAGGGGTGGAGACAAAAGAACCCCTTTCAAATTGAGCGCCTATAATGTGGGTTGTTTTTCCTGCGGGGACGTATTGCTCTAATCTTGAAAATTCGCCTCCAACGGTAAAGTCTTCATTTTTAATTTCAACCCATACACTTCCATTATCATTAAAATTAACAGCGCCAATGCCAAAACTTTCTTTAATATTCCCTGCCCATCCGCCGCCGCCTTGCGGGCAAACTGCTACGCGGAAGCTGACATTCCCGATTTCCCCAGTCTGATTTGAAATTCTAAATGTTGTACCCGTTGTACCGCCGTATAAGGCAATAACATTTCCATTTTGTAAATCTTCGAATGTTGATCCGTCAAGGGTTGCGGTCGCTACGCTTGCGTCAGCAACAACACTTGCATATCCATCACCTGTACGGACGATTATATCGCCAATGGTGGTCGGGGCGAAATTATCGTGGTTTACAATGTTTGTCCGTGGGGGTTCGAAACGTAAGCCCAATGGATTACCGCCGATGTCATGATCAAAACGCGGTGTGTTAGCCAAAGATGCCCGCCACTTTCCGTTTAAATCGCGATATGTTGCGGCGGTATCATTTCGGGTATAAGTGAATTCGGGCGGTAAGGTCGATAAAAATGCGAATGCCTTTTGACTGAATGTAGACGCGAGTATTGAGCCGTGACCGCGCATTGCGCGTCCGATTGTGGTAAGCATGAAAATCTCCTGAGGTAATATTAAAAATGAAAAAGCCGCCTCAGTTATTCGGGCGACTTGAAAAAAACGGATTTTTGGTGTTTATACTCTATGTATATTTCATAATTCGCGCACTATGTCAAGGATTATTTTCCTAAAAACTTAGTGTAATGATTGTAACTATTTAGTTTTTGAGTAAATGGGTAATCGTTTTGAAACGACCAGACTTTATTTTAGCCGGAGCAACACGGAGCGGATTGGACGCCCTTACAGGGGTATTGGACAATCACCCTCAAATTTATATTCCATCTCGTAAAGAGCATTGTTTTTTTCATCAAGGAAAGCTCCTGCAACTTGCGCTCGAATCATGTAAAATTGATTTCAAGAATGCGGTTGAAGGCACGATTGGAAACACCATTTCCCAAGATCGGATTTTACACGGCGAACCTGAATTTGACCCTGCACGGGCGCGTGAAGGCGCGCCAATGGCGAAAATTATATTTACTTTGCGTGATCCCGTTGAGAGAGCCTATGCACAATTTCTTCATGCACAGGAAGATAAAAAAGAAACCGCCAAGACCTTTATTCAAGCCATTGAGGCGGAGCTTTCAGGTTTGCGATCACCTGATACTACGGGAAGATGCTGGATTTACAAAAACCAATACCAAACTCATATTGAGCATTGGCTTTCATTTTTTCCGAAAGATCGCATTCTTATTATGATTTACGAGGAGTGGTCTGACCCGAATTATTATAAATCAAGTTTGGCTGCGATTGATAAGTTTTTGGGGCTTAACCCGTCTGATCCGATCACAAATTATTGTCATGAGGTTTTCGCACAAGGTGATGTTGAGAAGATGCCAAAGAAATATCCACCGCTTAATCCGGCCATACGAGAACAGCTGCATGATATCTTATCACTTGATAAGACATATATTGCCAATTTTTTGGGGCGAAATATTCCACAATGGAATACAAAAAGATAGCTAAGACACATGCCATACAAAAATATGAGGCTTGAAAAACATCATGTCTAATTGTAAAATGTGCAATTAGGGAGCAACATCATGAAAATATATTATCTTTCAGGCGCGAAACTGCCCTCACAAGGCCCACACTCTATTCATGTGATGAAAATGGCACAGGCATTTGGCAAAGCTGGTCACGATGTAACGCTTTTTGCACAAAGCATTGGGGCAGCGTCCGAAGATTTATATGAAATTTATGATACTGATCCCTGTTTTAAGTTGCATTTATTTTCTGGCATCAATTTGCCAGTTCTTTCAAATGCGACGCAGCTCTTACAGCTTTCGAAAAAGATGAATTATTCAGCGCGGCCTGACTTGTTGTACGGGCATGACCCGCTCGCCTTGACATTATTCAGTAACGAAGCGCCTATCATATTCGAGGTGCATGAAATACCAACGCAAGCCGCACAACACTGGGCGTTTAGCAGGCTTTTGAAAAACGGAAACCTGCGAGCGATTATTACTGTTTCAGATGTATTGAAGAAAGAGATCCTCAGGCAATACCCGCAAATTGATCCTGAACAAATTTTTGTTGCCCATGATGGCGCGGATTTGATCGATAACTTATCATCTCATGAAGATGATGCCACACTTCGTGGACGCAAAGATGCGTTAAATATCGGTTATGCAGGGTCCTTAACGCCAGGCAAAGGGATTGAGCTTATTAACCGCATTGCGCGCCTTCGCCCCGAATATGATTTTCACATTGTTGGCGGTTCAAAAAAGCAAATTCAACGATTAGAGACAAGTGATCGTATGCCCAATGTTTATTTTTACGGGCATTGTGAGCATGCAGATGTTCCGTCATACTTGAAGGCTTTTGATATTTGTGTTGCGCCGTATCAGCATCGCGCTCTTATCAAAACGGGGCATAATACATCACGCTGGATTTCACCCATGAAGGTTTTTGAGTATATGGCGGCCAAGAAACCAATGATATGCTCTAAGCTTCAAGTGATAGAGGAAATTGTTCAGCATGATTACAATGCATTGCTCTTACCTGCTTCGAATGAAAACAAATGGGCAGAGGCTATTGATATGTTGGCCGAAAAGCCAGATCTGGTTCAAAAGCTTACCGATAACGCGCATCAAAGCCTTAAGGATCATTATACTTGGGATAAGCGTGTTGAGGCAATATTTGATTTTTACGCACGTCATAAATCACAGGCGACACGCTGGAAGGCCGCGAGTTCCTGATTGTCACAAGCCAGCAAAGGCCACAACAATCGCAATTATATTTCCAAATGCGAATGACGCGTAAGACAATTTAAGCCAAGTATATTTCGGCAATATAGAAAATCTTGACGTATCGTATAGGTCATGAACAACCGTTTCAGCAAGTCTTTCTGGCGAATTTAGAACAAATTTAAATCTATCCATATAATCCTCCTTGTCCATGTGGCCTATATCATTGAAATGCAGCAGATTAAGCTCTCTATCTCCTGATTTTCTGTAGCGGCGTTTAGGATAAATGCAAATCATTGCTGCAAGAATACTGAGAACAGCAGTTATAATCGAGATAATGGCGGCATCGGCTAGCTCTGGTCTGGACATCGCATTTAAACAAACAGGCACGATAATAGAGTTTAAAAAGATCATCACTTGCGCCTTCTGATCCAAAAGCCTGATAATTGTGGTGAATTTATTGACCGTTGCAGACATAACCTGCCCGCGCATTAAGGCCTTCCATTTTTCATCTTGTGATAATTCAGGCATAGAAAATCCCGCTACTTCATGTTTTTCTGATATATAGCGGGATTACAACATTATTTAAAGCAAAATATATAGAATTTATAGATTATTGCCCCATATCTTCAATTTCGTTATCTGGCTCTTCAGTGCCTGCAGCAGGTTGAATATCTTGTAGGCCTTCTGCAGCTTCATCCATTGCGATATCCTGAGAGGTTTCCTCTTCGGCGGTGTATTCACCAAGAGCACTTGGTGAACTGTTATAAAACCGATCACCAAACCCATCGTCATAAGCGTGCGCCGTAATGGAGAATGTTCCGACCAAAAATATTGTTAATATCGCTATATAGATATGCATATCGCTATCCCGTTCACTTTCGTAGTTTTCATTATGCTGCATTCTTAACACAAGACTTAATATTATGTCAAACAAACGATTTTCGTTATTGTTTGATTGAAATGAAAGTTGATATGGTAGATTATAACATCGTTTTTTATGAATGAGTTGGAAATTTTAAAATAATGAGTATTGGCGATAAAATTGATTTAATTAAAATGCAGGATGACGGCATACCCAAAGATGAGGAAGAAAGCCCTGAAAACGGGCTGACATTAAAGACTCGCCAAAAAACTCAAAAGCCTTCTATGTATAAGGTTTTATTGTTAAATGACGATTATACGCCGATGGAATTCGTTGTGCATGTCCTTGAAAGTATTTTCAAAAAAAACCGTCAAGAGGCCACGGATATCATGCTTCACGTGCATCGGCGCGGCGTTGGGGTTTGCGGCATATTCACATTTGAGGTTGCCGAAACCAAAGTTGCACAGGTGATGGATTTCGCACGAGCAAATGAACAGCCCCTTCAATGCACTATGGAAAAAGAGTAACCCTCTAACAACATACCAATGTATTTTTTAAGCGCCAATTGTTTAGGCGCTTTTTTGTTATTGCAGCGCAAAAAACTATTGACGCCGCCATTAACTATGCATAAATTGCAATGAAGCCATTACAATTTGGTATACCGTATATTTTAGTAACTCTGGAGGTTATCTTGGAAACAGGATTCATATTAAATACGTTTTTCTTACTTTTCTGCGGCGCGCTTGTCATGCTTATGGCGGCAGGGTTTGCGATGTTAGAAGCTGGGATGGTTCGCAGCAAATCAGTCGCGGTCATTTTGGTAAAAAATATCGGCTTATACGCCATTGCAGGATTAATGTTTTATGTTGTCGGTTATAATCTCATGTATCTTGGCGTTGATGGTGGATATTATGGCACCCCTACCCCATGGGTTGGCGATGACAGTGCGGCCTTAGCAGGGGATTTTAGCGCGGGGTATTCGTCTTATGCAGGATGGTTTTTCCAAATGGTTTTCGTTGCTACGGCGGCGTCCATTGTTTCAGGGGCATTGGCCGAGCGCATTAAAATTTGGCCATTCATGGCATTTGTTGTGATTTTAACGGGTTTTATTTACCCTGTCAGCGGAAGCTGGGTTTGGGGGGAAGGATGGCTATATTCTATGGGGTTTAAAGACTTCGCAGGATCAACATTAGTGCATTCCGTTGGTGGTTGGGCGGCACTTACGGGTGCTCTTGTCCTTGGTGCGCGAAAGGGCCGATTTGACAGCGAAGACGGTGAAGCAAGGCCCTTGGCCGGAAGCTCTTTGCCACAAGTTGCATTGGGGACTTTCATTCTGTGGTTTGGTTGGTTTGGCTTTAACGGCGGATCACAGCTCTCTATTGCCTCGGCAGAAGATGCCATGGCGGTTGCCAAAATCTTTATTAACACGAATATGGCGGCGGCGGCGGGCGTTGTGACCATTTTGATTATCAATCAAATGACAATCAAACGCATTGATGCCCCGATGGTATTAAATGGCGCTCTGGGTGGATTAGTGTCTATTACGGCAGGGCCACTACTCCCCAGTATTCCGCTTGCGTTGGGAATCGGTGCGATTGGAGCAGTTGTTATGATTTTGACATCGAAGGCGTTAGATAAGCTTAAAATTGACGATGTTGTTGGTGCGATCCCTGTGCATTTGGCGTGCGGGATTTGGGGGACGTTGGCGGTTGTTTTATCGGACTCGGAGGCGTCCCTTATTACTCAGGCCACTGGTATTGCCGCGATTGGTCTTTTTGTGAGTATTTCATCACTTGCATTATGGTTTATCATGAAAGTTAGCATTGGCATTCGTTTACATTGGTCAAAAGAGCATATAGGCGGTGATTTGGCGGAGCTCGGTGTGCGCGCCTATAACCTTGAATTTAATGATAACGAAGAACGATAATATTGAGATTTTACACGATAAAATATTCCATTATTCAACCGCGCAGAATAACAGGGAGGTCGGGACTTAATGTCTCGGCCTTTTTTTGTAAAAAAATTTGAGTAGATTAACTTTTTATCCATAGATAGCGCGGTAAAAAGAACTGTGGTAGAATTCTTCTGCTAACATATATCTCTCAAGAATAAGAGGCACACATATGCTTTCACGCAATTTGGAACAAACTCTTCACCGCGCATTGGCGATTGCCAATGAAAAACATCACGAATACGCAACGTTAGAGCATTTATTGCTCGCGCTGTGTAGCGACCAAGATGCGATGGCAGTTTTACGCGCGTGCGGGCTTGATTTGGATGACCTTAGCACGTCTTTGTTGCGGTATATTGAAAATGATTTAAGCAGCCTTATTAATCATGAAAGCGAAGAATCCAAGCCAACCAATGCCTTTCAAAGGGTTTTGCAGCGCGCCGCAATTCATGTGCAGTCATCAGGACGTGAGGAGGTCACAGGCGCGAATGTTTTGGTTGCCCTGTTTTCCGAACGTGAAAGCCACGCCGTTTTTACCTTACAAGAACGCGATATGACGCGCTTTGATGCGGTGAATTATATCTCGCACGGGATTGCAAAGGTCGCCGCGCAAAACAACACTGACAAATCACCTGAAGGCGTCGAAGAGACCAAGGAAGTTAAGATTGGTAAAGAGGCACTGGATGCGTATTGCATTAACCTTAATGAAAAAGCGGCGGAAGGCGGGATTGATCCGTTGATTGGGCGTGAAAAAGAGGTGGAGCGTACCATTCAGATTTTATGTCGTCGCTCTAAAAACAATCCTCTTTATGTTGGTGACCCTGGTGTTGGTAAAACTGCGATTGCCGAAGGGCTTGCCAAGCGTATTAACGAAAAGGAAGTGCCGGAAGTTTTGCATGATGCGGTGATTTTCTCACTTGATATGGGCGCGTTACTGGCGGGAACGCGTTATCGCGGAGATTTTGAGGAGCGCTTAAAAGCGGTTTTGGCGGAGCTTGAAAACATTCCCGATTCCATTTTATTCATTGATGAAATTCATACCATTATCGGCGCTGGTGCGACCAGTGGCGGCGCGATGGATGCGTCTAACCTTTTGAAGCCCGCCCTATCCAATGGGCAATTAAAATGTGTTGGGTCGACGACTTACAAAGAATATCGCAATCATTTTGAAAAAGACCGCGCATTGGTCAGGCGTTTCCAAAAAATCGATGTGGAAGAGCCAAGCATTGAAGATACAGTTAAGATCCTTGAGGGCCTTTGCCCGTATTACGAGAAACATCACAATATTAAATACACCAAAAGCGCATTACGTTCGGCGGTGGAGTTATCGGCGAAGTATATTGGTGATCGTAAATTACCCGATAAAGCCATAGATATTATTGATGAAGTGGGGGCGGCGCAGATGCTTGTTACCGAGGATAAGCGCAAGAAAACCATCGGGCAAAAAGACATTGAACACGTTATCGCCGCGATTGCGCGCATTCCATCGACATCGATGAATAAGAATGACAAAGAGGCGCTACTCAATCTTGAGCGCGACCTCAAGACCCTTGTTTATGATCAAGATAAGGCGATTGATACACTCTGTGATTCCGTGAAGATGGCGCGGGCGGGGCTTCGTGATCCTGAAAAGCCGATTGGCTCATATTTATTTGCGGGGCCAACTGGTGTTGGTAAAACAGAGGTCGCGAAGCAGCTTTCGAAGTCACTGGGCGTTGAATTGCTGCGCTTTGATATGTCGGAATATATGGAGCGGCATTCTGTGTCCCGCCTTATTGGTACGCCGCCAGGTTATGTTGGGTTTGAGCAAGGCGGATTGATGACTGATAAAGTTGATCAACATCCGCATTGTGTGCTGTTGCTTGATGAGATTGAAAAGGCGCACCCTGACCTTTTCAATATTTTATTGCAGGTCATGGATTACGGGAAGCTTACGGATAATAATGGGAAGAGCATTGATTTTCGTAATGTCATTCTTATCATGACCACAAATGCAGGTGCGGCGGATATGGCGAAAGCACCGATTGGGTTTGGGCGTGAGATCGGCACGATGAATTATGCCGATAATGATGCGATTATGAAGACTTTTACACCAGAATTTCGTAACCGCCTTGACGCGGTTGTGCCATTTTCTAATCTTACGCCAAAAACGGTTGAGAAAGTGGTTGATAAATTTGTTATGCAGCTTGAGGCGCAACTCGCCGATAAGAATGTTACGATTGAGCTGAGCGATAAAGCACGTAAATATTTGGCAGAGAAGGGGTATGACATCACGATGGGCGCGCGACCACTTGGCCGTATTATTCAGGAGAAGATCAAACGCCCATTGGCAGAGGAAATCCTGTTCGGCAAACTTGAAAAAGGTGGGATTGCGATTATTGATTATAAGGGCGGTGAGATGACCTTTGACTACGAAGCCGATAACCCAAAAGCACGTAAAAAAATGCGAGAAAAAATTAAGGCGAAGTAGTTAGCGTGGAATAAGAACCTGATAGAAAATATACTCTCCTGAGGTGGCGCTGTCTTCGTAAAAGCATCCGACGGGGCGAGAATTATACATTGCATTGCCCGTCCCGATATTATCTCCAACACCACCATTTAAACTATAGCTTCCCTGGAATGTGGTGGTTACAAAATTGGTATTGGGCATTTCATCAGTTAGCGGCGCAGCAAGACCAATCTTATCATTTATTTGGCCACATGCCCCAGAATCCAGTCCTCGTAGGATTATTGAAAGCTCTGAGTTTGAATCGCTGCCTATATCTGTCACTCCAAAAACGCCTGTAAAAACGTAGTTAGAGCCACTTACGTCCTCGATCGGGTTTGCGTTTCCAATACCACCCCCTTGCGGATGGAACACATGACAAGAAAAATCCGATGGGGCGGATGCATTAATATATGGCGCATCAGAGCCATCAAATGGGCTGCGTTCAAAACTTATTTCATCATCTTGGCACTCATTCATAATACGCAAAGTTTGAATCGTTTCTTTAAGATTTCGAGCATAATCAAGAACATCGTCCACCAGAATAGCTTGGTTTTGAGAGCCCAGATCCGCACCGCCGCGCATCATTTGGGATACAGAATAACTCAGCGCTGCAAACAGAGCCACAGCAATTAGAATATAGAAAAGGATACTGCCATTTTCTTCTTTTCTGTCTGGATTATTTTGCATACCAGTTTGATTCCCAAATATTATTCTTCCTTCTAGTCTATCATGCGACTATACTTTGACAAAGATTGTTTTAGGATGAAACAGTGATATGAATGAAAATATTTCCATTTTAATTGCCGAAGATAACGAGATTAGCCGCGAGCTTATGGCGACGATTCTCAAGACTCAGGGCTATACGATTATTCCCGTTGCCGATGGTGAGGCAGCTATTCGCGCCGTTCAGAAACAAGCCATTGATCTGGCATTGGTTGATTTGAATATGGAGCCTAAAGGCGGATTTGAGTTTGTGAAATATCTTGTAGTTAGCGGAGTGTCGTTACCCGTTGTTATTATCACATCCGATGATTCAAGTGACGTTCTTATGCGCGCAAATGATCTTGGTGTTACACGTGTTTTGCAAAAACCTGTTGAGCCAGATCGATTGCTTGGAACAGTGCAAAGAATTTTAAAACGATACGGTCATAATTTAAATTACATAGCGTCGGAAACGCACAAAAATCAATACACACCAGATCAACTTATGCAGCGCGCCATTGAATTAGCAGAGCGCAACGCTCAGTCTCGAAAAGGTGGGCCTTTTGGTGCCGTTGTTGCAAGTTTGGATGGTGAAATTCTTGGTGAGGGGGCGAATGGGATTACATCACGCGTTGACCCAACGGCGCATGCGGAGATTATGGCCATACGACAGGCGGCGGAAAAGCTTGGGCGATCCAATCTTGAGGATTGTGTGCTTTATTGCTCTAGCGAACCGACAATGATGGGGCAAGCCCTCGTTATTAGTGTTGGCATACCGCAGGTTTATTATGGCCTTAGTCATAATGACATAAAGCATATCCGCGAGAAAGATTCCGAGGTGCGTGATAATTTCAGTGGCAAGCAGAAATCGGACACGCAATACACACAAATAAGTCACGTCCACGCCATGACCATGTTCGAGAGATGGCAGAGCATGGACGAAAAATTAAACGATTAAGCCTTAGGCGATTTCAAATACCGCATCGATTTCCACGGCAACCCCCAAGGGCAGGCTTGGTGCGCCGACGGCAAATCTCGCATGTTGACCCGCATCACCCATCGCATCGGCGATTAGATTTGATGCGCCGTTAATGACCACGGGCTGATCTATAAAATCAGAGGTACAATTTACAAACCCGCCAAGCTTCACGCATCTTCTTACTCTCGACCAATCACCACCCACAGCTTCATTTACTTGCGCCAAAATATTAAGTGCACAAGCTTGGGCGGCCTGCACGCCATCTTGCGTGGTTAGGTTTTCACCAACGCGGCCGATATGCATTTTCTCTCCGTTTAAAAACGGGATTTGTCCTGATACAAAAACCATATTGCCTGAAATGACATATGGTACGTAATTTGCGGCGGGCGCAGCCACTTTTGGCAGAGAAAACCCAAGTTCTTTTAATTTAGTTGTAATATTCATGTGTTTTACCCCTTTCGAAAACATTCAACCTCTGCCATAATCGCCGTTAAATGTAAACTAAGAAGATTTTTTCAGATGGGTATTTTCAGTTTTCTCGGCGTTTTATCGCCCGCACATATTTCATTATTCACCGCAACATCACGCGGTAAGAAAATTGGTAAGGACCAGTTTGAAAACACCTATTACGAAGCGCCTGCGCGTAAGGGATATAAACGTCCGCGCCGTTGGGTCATGTATAAGGGACGCCCAGAGGCGAGCGCAATCCCACCAGAATGGCATGGATGGATTCATCATCAAACGGATGTAATCCCATCTGAAGATGGCGAATCATTTCGTCGTGATTGGCAAAAACCTTATGAGCCGAATTTAACGGGCACGAATAAAGCGTATCGCCCGAAAGGCCATATTTTAGAGGGCGGAAAACGCAATAAAGCCACAGGTGATTATGAGGCATGGGTTCCTTCTGAATAATTGTGGCAACTTATGATGAAATAAAATCTTAGATAAGTCTTTGTTATTGGGTTTCAATACTTTACCCACGACATGACACATGATACTCATTTTAAGAATTATATTTTTTATACGGATTGAAAATGAAAAGAAGCGTTGCAGAAACTATTTTAGGGGCAGTTGTTATTATTGTTGCGGGAGTTTTCCTGTCATACAGCATTAAGACTGCAGATATAGGCCATCAAGATGGTTATATCATTACAGCAGATTTCTCTAGCGTTGGTGGACTCAAAACTGGTGATAGCGTGCAGATTAGCGGCGTTAAAGTTGGCAGCGTTGCGGCGGTTGAGCTTTTGCCCGACACATACCTTGCGCGCGTTCATTTAAATATTCGTGATGGTTATGAGTTGCCAACTGACACGGCGGCACTGATTAGCAGTGAGAGCTTGCTTGGCGGGCTTTACCTTGCGCTTGAGCCAGGCGCGGATGATGAAATCATTGAAAAAGGTGGTGCTATCCAGTATACGCAAGCACCGCAGAACCTTGAGCAATTGCTTGGTCAGTTTATTTTCAGCATGCAAGATGATAAAAAAGAAGAATAACGTGAGACACTTTTCCCTTCTTATCACTGCGCTTTCTTTTTTCTTGTTATCGAATGGCGTTGATGCACGGGAAATGACCGAATATCCGCGTGTAAAATTACAGTCATTGGATAAAGCAACCGCGCGGACAATGACGTTTGAGGCTGAGGTTGGTACGACACTAAAATTTGGCCCGCTTTATATTAAAGTTCAAACTTGCCAGAAATCATCACCGATTGATGAGCCCGAATCTGCGGCTTTCCTTCAGATTTGGGAGGTTGATACAGATGATAAATCCGAATGGGTGTTTAGCGGATGGATGTTTGCATCATCACCTGGGTTATCATCAATGAAACATCCGATTTATGATGTTTGGATATTAGATTGTCTGAAAGACCCGAATGATCAGGATGATTTAACAACGGATGTGACAGATGCAGATCCCGTTAAAGATAACGATCAACCGCAAGATGATATGTTAGAAGATCTACAATAATTTATCGCCCCGATAGATATGCACTCACCAATGCCCTCTCATTTGGTGCCTTAAAATCAAAATAACACTGAAGGTCAAGAGCAGGTTTTAACCGCGTTAAATACTTTTTATATCCCAATTCATAGACGCCGAATTGCTCCAGATGGTCATTCGTAAATTGCGTATCAAGGATTTGAAACCCCGCATGATGCAACCGCACGACCAAATGAACAAGGGCAACCTTACTGGCATCACGGGCGCAGGAGAACATGCTCTCTCCGAAGAAGGCCGCGCCGATCGAAACACCGTATAAGCCGCCGATAAGGTTTTTCCCCTGCCATGTTTCAACGCTGTGCGCGTGACCAGATTCATGCAAATCACAATACGCGTCAATAATCTTTCGGTTGATCCATGTTTCATTGCGCGATTGATTAATTTGCGCGCAAGATTGTATGACTGCACGGAAATTACGGTTGATATGAATTTCATAGGGCGCGCCAGCAATTTTCATCTGACGTACAGATTTTTGCAAGCGCCTTGGGATATGCATTTGCGATATGGAGAGCTGCCCGCGCTGTTCGGGGCAATACCAATGCACATCATCGCTGTTTGCGCTGTCGGCCATTGGGAACAAACCTTGTGAATATGCGGCAAGCAAAATTTCGGGTGTCATGATTATCTGCATAAACACCATTATGGCGTATTATTTAATTTTTATCAGCGCTTTTTTCAATCAATTTTTTCTCTAACCAGTGGATGGTATAATCTCCAGAGACAAACTCAGGCTGACGTAAAATCCAATCATGCAGGGGCAGTGTCGTCTTCACGCCCTCAATGACTGTTTCACGGATAGCGCGAAGCAGGCGTTTTATGCACTCTTCGCGATTACGACCATGCACAATGAGCTTACCAATCATGGAATCATAATAAGGCGGAATTGAATACCCACCGTAGATCGCACTATCGAAACGCACACCCAACCCGCCAGGAGCATGAAATTGTGTTATTGTTCCGGGGGACGGCATAAAAGTATCAGGGTCTTCGGCGTTGATTCTAATTTCAATCGCATGACCACGGAAACGGAAGCCGTTTTTGCAAATAGTCAGTGGCTCACCAGCGGCAACGCGGATTTGTTCGGCAATCAGGTCTATTCCTGTGATCATTTCTGTTACAGGATGCTCTACCTGAATGCGTGTGTTCATTTCCATGAAATAGAACTTACCGCCTTCATAAAGAAATTCGATTGTACCAGCGCCAAGATAGTTCAAACCGCGCACAGTATCAGCAGCAAGCTTTCCGATAAATTCGCGCTCTTCATGGGATAAGATTGGCGATGGCCCTTCTTCTACCAATTTCTGGTGGCGGCGTTGTATTGAGCAATCGCGCTCTCCCAAATGGATCGCATTACCATGCGAATCGCCGAAAACTTGAATTTCAATATGACGGGGCTTTTCTAAATATTTTTCGATATAGACCGTATCATCGCCAAAATTAGCCTTGGCCTCACTACGAGCAGTGTTATACGCTTCAACGAATTGGTCAGCCTCGCGCACGACCTGCATTCCTTTACCTCCGCCACCGCTCGCGGCCTTAATCAATACAGGAAACTCCATATCAATCGACATCTGAAGGCCATCTTCCGCACTTAGAACCGCGCCGGGGGATCCCGGGACAACAGGCAGGCCAAGCTCTATCACTGTTTGTTTTGCGCGCACCTTATCACCCATGCGATCAATCAAATCGGCTGATGGACCAATGAATGTAAAACCGTGTTCGACCACCATGCGGGCGAACTCTGCGTTTTCGGATAAAAATCCATAGCCTGGGTGAATGGCATCCGCGCCCGTTAATGCGGCGGCGGATAAAATAGCAGGGATATTAAGGTAGCTGTCTTTGCTCGATGGTGGGCCAATACATACGGACTCATCAGCCAAGCGTACCGCCATTGAACTTGCATCGGCAGTAGAGTGCACCACTACGCTTTCAATGCCCATTTCACGACAAGCACGAATGATGCGAAGGGCAATTTCACCACGATTGGCAATAAGAATTTTTTTGAACATGGGCATGATTTATACTCCGGCTATTCGATTACAACCAGAACTTCTCCGAACTCCACAGGTTGAGCATTTTCAATCAAAACCTGAATAACCGTGCCTGATTTCGGTGCCTTGATCGGGTTCATCACTTTCATCGCTTCGATGATGACAAGTGTATCACCCTCATTCACGCTATCGCCTTTTTTGACGAACGGTGGAGCGCCTGGCTCGCCCTGCATATATGCAGTGCCCACCATTGGCGAGGTTACCGCGCCAGGATGAGAAGCGGCGACCGTTGATGGCGCACCTGTATTTGCAATTTGTGGCGCAGCTGGATCAGATGTCATAGACATGTGAGAAGCACTCGCGCCAGCGATTACAGTCCCCCCCTTACTTACGCGGATAGATTTATCGCCATCTGCCACCTCAATTTCGGTTAGACCTGTTTCGTTTAAGAGCTCCGCTAGCTCTTTAATTGCATCGGAATCAATTTTCATGGATATATCTTGTTTCTTTTATCATTACCAATATTAGACTTTAGCGCTTTGAATACAAAAATTAAAGAACAATGTCAAAGCATTCGCGTAATTTACGTTAAAAGATCTGCTAATTTTTCGATGGCCATTACGTATCCCTTCGCTCCATGCCCTGCAATAACCGTCTTCGCGACGGACTCAACATAAGAATGATGACGGAAAACCTCACGTTCCTTGGGATTAGAAATGTGAACCTCTATAATTGGGCAATTCAGTATTTGGAGGGCATCATGGATGGCAAGTGAAGTATGCGTATAAGCGGCAGCATTAATAATTATGCCATTATAGACGTCCCGCGCCTCTTGAATCCAATCAACAAGCTGACCCTCATGATTTGATTGAAGAAATTCGATTTTTAAATTATATCTGTGAGCGGATTCGAAGCACATTTCCTCTATATCCTGAAGTGTTTGAGAGCCATAAATCTCTTTCTCTCTTAGGCCCAGCATATTGAGATTTGGCCCGTTTAAGATTAATATTTTTTTCATTCGCGCGCTCGCTCAAAAGCTTCCAACAACTCATCGACTGTGGGCGTTTTTCCAGCTGGGGACAACCCTCTTGTTTCCCCAACCAAAATTGTCGGTGTGCGTGAAAAACTCCATGCTTCGAAATATTTTTGATCCTCACGCATTCTATCAATTATTTCGGGGTCGTTCATGTCTTCGGTGAGCTTTTCAATATTCAGCCCAATGCCATTTGCATAATTCAAAAGATCTTTACGGGATTTAACCGGCCACTTCTTATAAATAACCTCTTGCATTTCAATAAATTTCCCTTGTTCTGCCGCAGCGTAAACAGCGGTTGCGAGGGTCTCATCCCAAACCTTTCCGAATGTAACAAGGCGTGGCATGTATCTTATTTTACCATCTTTATTAATTGCTTTTTTCAGAACAGGATGCAGGTTCATACAATGATCACAGCCAAAACGTGAAAAATCAACGATGTTTAAATTTGCATTTTCGGCTGTTTGAGCATATTTATTTTCAACATTATAAACATGAAAAAGCTCTTTTTTATGCTCTTGAAATGCTTGACTCAAATAAAAACCGACCAACGCAAAAATTATGCATAATGTTGCTATTACATATTTCATTTGCTGCTGGCCGATCTATAAAATTTATTTCGATGCAGCTTTACGCGCATCTGCAATGGCATCTTTCATGCCGTCAAGACCGATATAACCAGGGTAGATTTCATTACCAATGATAAATCCTGGCGTACCGCGAATGCCGAGTTTCCGCGCTATATCCGTTGATTTTCCAAGTGCGGCTGCCACTGATTCTGATGCCATGTCAGACTTTAACTGTGCAACATCAAGGCCGATATCCGCCGCCAATTTATAGTAAGCAGCATCACTTTGATTTCCTCTATAATCCATCAAAGCCGTGTGCATTTCAAAATATTTCCCTTGATTATGTGCCGCCAAAGCCATTTGTGCCATGGTTTTTGAAGATGGACTTAAGATCGGCATTTCTTGGAATACTACGCGCAGATTCTCATCTGTTTTGATTAGTTTCCGAATATCCTCAAAAGCTTTACGGCAATACCCACAGTTATAATCGAAAAACTCAACAACAGTGATGTCACCTTTTGGATTACCTGCAACAGGCAAATGATCTGCCATAAAGCTATCCTTATAAGACGCGAGATTTTCTTTAGCATTTTTAGTCATTTGCTCTTCTTGATCTGTTCTGTATTTTTCAACAGCATCAATAATAACCTGAGGGTTATCCATCAAGAAGTCTTTGATGATCGTTTGCATCTCTTGTTTTTGTGCATCGGTGAACTCTGCAGCCTGAGCATGGGTATATCCACCGAACATTGTTGCTGCACATAAGGCTGTTGCCAGTGTTATTTTTTTAAAATTTTGTCTCAACTTGAAACTCCTTCGATCATTAAACAGAATCATTTATATTGTATTATTCGTTCAGAATGAGCAAAAAGTCACCCTTTTTTCGTATTTTCTATAAAAGTCAAAATATCATGCGCCTTCACAGCGATAGGACTTCCTTCTTTTGCATTGCTTAATACGCTTTGTGCGTGTTCGCGTGCGTAACTAAAATTACGTTGTAGTACAGCCTCTTCCGCAAGATTTATTTTTGCCATATCTTGCTGCCCAAGTTTACCATAGGCCGTTGCCAACAAACGAAAAATTCGTGGTGTTCTTGCCTCATCTTGTAATGCGCGCTCCAATTCCTTAATTGCTTCGCGCCAGAAGGCATCGCCACCATTTGGTGATTCAATTAAAGCGTGAGCAAGGGCGATACGAAATAATGCAGCATCAGGCAGAATTTTAATAGCTTTTCGATAAGCGGGAACAGCATCATTTACACGCCCAAAATCCACGAGCATTTGCGCTTGGAGCTCTAAAAAATAAGGGTTATTCGGTTCGGCTATTAATAAATCATCGATTCCGTCTAATGCTTTTTCAACCTGATTCCCTCTATATGCAGCAATAGTGCGGGCATAGCGTGCGGAGATACTTGTATCACTATCGCTATAAACCCATGGCACTTGCCCAGGATTCACAAAGCCGAGAAGCTTTGCTTTCATGCGGGCGTGCTGATCTTCCCATTTCTTTGGGAATGCCTTATCTTTATATGGTGAATCATTGATGCGATGCTTTACCGCCTCAATACGGTTTGTTGTCAACGGGTGCGTTCTGACATATTCGCTTTGTTGATTTGCAGGAACATAGTTTTCAGATTCTAGTTTTTCTAAAAATGTTGACATTCCAATGGGGTTTAGGCCGCTTTTTTCAAAAAAGCTTAACGCTGCTTGATCCGCACTCGATTCATGAACACGGCTATGGGCAAGGAACGATCTTTGCGCCAAGGACTGCCCGCCCATTGCAATCGCGGGAACGGCAGAGGCGTCCCCCGTGGCAATCGCCGCTCCAACTCCGACAATCGCGCCAATTATGCTTTCATAGGATGCGCGCTCTAAGGCTTCTCTGGTTCGGATAAGATGACCACCCGCGATATGGCCAGTTTCATGGGCCAGAACACCGATAATCTCGCCTGGATTTTCTGTTTTTGTAAGCAAGCCAGTGTAAAAGAATATATTTGAACCGCCCGCCACAAAGGCATTCACGTTATTATCTTGAATCAAGATAATTTTTACGGCAGACGGGTTAAGGCCAGCCGCCTTAAAAATTGGATCTCCCCAAAGGTGCAGCATATTCTCGATTTCTGTGTCACGCACAAGTCCAGCAGCAGTGACTTGGGCAGAATTTCCAAGAACCATCATAAAAAGGATGCCCGTGATCAGAAAATTAAATCTGTTTTTAAAGCGTATCATGTTTTAAACTTCTTTATATGTTTGGACTTATATATTCATGGATAGACGTTATATGGTTACCGATTATCTTTTTCGGTGTCCACAAAAACCATAAATGGTGGGCGCTTGGCTTTGGTATAAGCTCGATCATTATAACGCATCTTCTGACCGAAACCATGGTTTATATTGGGCACGAGAATGGTATTATGGGATTTCTTAGTTGGCACGCTCAGACAAGAGCGATTATTGTCTCTAGTTTTTACTATTGTATTTTTTTACTGCTCGCGCATTTTTCAAAAAACACACAAGGTATTGTGTTTATGGCGGCATGTTTATCCATTTTCTTTATGATTTTTGTTACAACTTCACTCGTTATGCTGCTATAAGCCCTTTAAACAAAGGTTATGAACCCATGCGCAATAAACCAAAAACGAAAGTTCGCACCGCCAAGGGGCGCAAAAACTCGTCTACGAAGTGGTTGAAACGACAGCTAAATGACCCATATGTTGATGAAGCCGAAAAATATGGCTATCGCGGACGGGCGGCATTTAAAATAAAGGAAATGGACGAGAAGCTTAAAATCCTTAAAAAGGATGCCGTTGTCATTGATCTTGGCGCAGCGCCGGGTGGGTGGTGTCAAATTGCCACTGAAAAAGGGTGCAAAGTTGTTGCCATTGATCTTTTGGAAATTGATGAAATCGTTGGTATAGAATTTTTTCAAATGGATTTTATGGATGATGATGCACCCCGTATTTTAAAAGAATCCTTGGCCAAATTATCGCCCGACGGCCTTGCCGATGTGGTTTTAAGTGACATGGCGCCCAATACCATTGGCCATAAACAAACCGATCACATTCGCATTATGGCGGTGGTCGAGGCCGCATATTATTTTGCGTGTGAGGTTTTAAAGCCTGATGGCGTGTTTGTTGCGAAGGTATTTCAGGGCGGCGCGCAGGATACACTCCTTAAGGAAATGAAACGGAACTTCACGAGTGTTAAACATATGAAACCGCCAGCAAGCCGCAAGGAAAGCTCGGAGCAATATGTGATTGCAACTGGATTCAAAGGAAGTAATGCGTAAGGGCTACGCGTTAAATGGCTGCGCGGTCTCCATGATATGACGACGCATTTTGAATGGATTCTCATGGTCTTTTAAACAAACCAAGCCCATTTTAAAGCGCCCTTCATCTTCGGCAACCATACGAAAACCAACACGAACAATGTCAAAGTCTTCAATCTTTGTTCTGCGCTTAATATTATATCGCATGTTCTCTTCGCCGCGGAGGATGCTTACATATGGTTCAATTTTCACAAAACCACCCATACGATTTTCAATATCTGTTTTAAATTTTTGAAAACGGCGGTTTTCGGATATGCCTTCGGCAAAGTTTTCAAGATAATCGCTTTCAACCAGATTGGGGGCGTTACGACAATCGATAACCGTATCCTCCCAACTGTAATGACGATCCGCGCCAAAATTTCGGCTTATACCGTATTCGTTTTGCGCATTATTAGACAAAAACGTATGCGTTCTTACTCTTGCTACACGCTCCATATTTGCCAAAATATTTGATTGTGCCATGGATAAGAGAGAATGCTCACCCGCAAGACGAATATATAGATTGGTAAAACTGCTATTTGGTATCATTTACGCACACCTGATTTTATAAAATTTCTGACCTACTCTTAAGATACAGAATAAATCATAACAAAACGTTACTTTTCATAATGATTTTAAAAGATTGTTAGGTATTTAATTATTAAAAACTTTACATCCGCGAAAAAACCGCTATAACTCACTTGCAAATTTCGCCCATATAAGCGCTTGGAGATTTGCACATGGCTCGTATTAAAGATTCCACTAAAATTCGTGAAGCTCTAACATTTGATGATGTTCTTTTGGTTCCTGGTGAATCAAATGTTCAACCCAATCAAGTTGATACATCCACCCGCATTACCCAAGATATTACGCTTAATATTCCTATTTTATCTGCGGCTATGGATACGGTGACCGAGGCGGATATGGCGATTGCTATGGCGCAAAACGGCGGTATCGGTGTAATGCACAGAAACATGGAAATCGAAGCACAAGCGAATATGGTTCGCAAAGTTAAACGATTTGAATCGGGAATGGTTCTTGATCCGATTACTATCGGCCCTGACGAAACACTACAAGATGCGCTTGAGCTTATGGCTCATCATGGTATTTCAGGGTTTCCAGTTACGGAATCAAATGGCAAGCTTGTTGGAATTCTTACAAACCGTGATGTACGTTTTGCAGAAAATCCGAAACAGCCCGTGCGCGAGCTTATGACGCATGAAAACCTTGTTACAACAACCTTAAATATTGATAAAAATGGTGCGAAGAAGCTTTTGCATCAACACCGCATTGAAAAATTACTTATTGTTGATGATGCAGGAAACTGTATCGGCCTTATGACTGTTAAGGATATTGAAAAATCAACGCTATACCCTGCGGCTACAAAGGATTCACAAGGACGCTTGCGGGCGGCGGCGGCAGTTGGTACAGGCGACGTCAATGGCGTAGAGCGTGCCACAGCGCTCGCAAAAGCAGGGCTTGATCTGGTTGTTGTTGATACGGCGCATGGCCACTCTAAGGCGGTGATTGACACCGTTGCCCGCATTCGAGCAGAAAATCCTGATTTACAAATCATGGCAGGAAATATTGCAACGGGGGATGCCGCTCTGGCTCTTATTAAGGCGGGGGCGAACTCCGTCAAGGTTGGTATTGGTCCTGGTTCTATTTGCACGACACGTGTTGTGGCGGGCGTTGGCGTACCACAGCTTACCGCTATTATGGATGTTGTTGCGGCGTGCGAGAAAAAGGGCGTTCCAGTGATTGCCGACGGCGGCATTAAATATTCTGGTGATTTTGCAAAGGCTATTGCGGCAGGCGCGAGCGCAGCCATGATGGGTGGCGTGTTTGCGGGTACAGACGAAGCACCAGGTGAAGTTATCCTATTCCAAGGGCGTTCTTATAAATCATATCGCGGCATGGGTTCGGTTGGGGCAATGGTCAAAGGCTCTGCGGATCGTTATTTTCAAGGCAATGTTAATCAGAGCAATAAGCTTGTCCCCGAAGGGATTGAGGGGCGCGTGCCCTATAAAGGCCCTATTGGTAATGTCATTCACCAAATGGTTGGTGGATTGCGTGCATCCATGGGATATACGGGATCTGCAACGATTAAAGACATGCGTGATAATGCAGAATTTATTCGTATGACAGGCGCTGGCTTCAAAGAATCTCATGTTCATGATGTTACAATCACACGTGAAGCTCCAAATTATCGAACCGAATCATAAGGTTAAGAGCATGTAAAAACAACTCTTGCAAAATTTTAGAATCTAAGCATAGTGATCAAACCTGAAATTAATTTTGAGGGTATTGAACATAAATTGAGGAAAAAATTATGACTAAATATTATCTACTACTTGCTGCTCTTGTTATGGGCGCACCAATGATGGTTTCAACTGCTTCTGCTGAATCAGCAACTATCGAAGCTGTTAAAGAAGCTCCCGCTGCTGCAGTTGATTCTGCTGCTGGCGCTGCTAATGACACAGAAGCTGCTTCTGGTGAAGAAGAAGCTGTTCCTGCAGAGGAAAAAGAATGCGTACCTGCAGAAGCAACAGAAGAAACTGAAGCTGTTGTGTGTGATGAAGAAGCGACTGAAGAAGCGACTGAAGAAGAAGAGCACACTGAAGAAGCTCACTAATTCATCTTAGCTAATGAATTATTCGAAACCTGGCTTGCGTTATGCGGCCGGGTTTTTTATGTTTTGACATGTTTATTCTATTCATCGCTATTATTGCTTTTGGGTTTTGGTGGCGGATCGAGTGCGTAAATTATTCAAAAATGAAAAATGTCCTTACGTGGATCAATCGGGTTGTTTGCTGGTTGGCCTGCTTATCCTTTTCGGATAAGCCTTGCTTGTTTGCTGTTTTTCCAGTAAACACCCATCATGAAACCTGCATCCAGAATACAAGCTAGCATTGAAATCCTTGAACGGGATCAAGATATCCGTATCCCACTTGATTCCTGCGTCGGGGATTATATGCGTAATCGGCGCTATATTGGTGCGAAAGACCGTCGTGAAGTGGCGGAGCGTGTCTATCATATTGCCCGCCATCATGCGCGTCTTGGTTGGTGGATGACGCGCGTCGATTTAGAGGACACCCCAAGAAACCGCGTTCTATGTTGGGTTATCCTTGGTGAAAGTACAGATGAACGCCGCCTTAATGATTTATTTGATGGAAGCCAATACGCGCCCGAAACACTTAATGATGAAGAAAGAACCGCCGCAGCAAAGCTTGTCGGACACGCGCCCGCGCATCCTGAAATGCCAGAGAGCGTTTTGGTAGAATGCCCACCCGAATTTGACGACGTCCTGAAAGAATATTTTGGGGATGGCTTCACCAATGAAATGCAGGCAATGCTTGATAATGCGCCCTTGGATATCCGCGTGAATATCTTTGCAATGGAGCGTGAGAATGCGCAAAATTCCTTAGCAAAAGATGGGGTAGAGACTGTTGAGACGCCCTATTCCCCGTGGGGCTTGCGATGTGTTGAGAAGGCATATTTATCCAAAACAAAGGCCATGAATAAGGGCTGGATCGAGATTCAGGATGAAGGATCTCAAATGATTGCGGGCGTTTGTAATGTTGAGCCTGGCATGCAGGTTCTTGATTTCTGTGCGGGAGGAGGCGGTAAAACATTGGCACTTGCTGCAGCGATGAGCCGTAAAGGGCGGATTGTTGCCATGGATACTGATCCACGGCGTTTAGAAAATGGACGCAGGCGCTATAAAAAGGCGGGTTTGGCAGATATTATCGAAGTGCGCCCTCTTTCTGATGAGCGCCACAAGAAATGGCTAAAGCGCCAAAAAGAGACGTTTGATGTTGTTTTAACCGATGTCCCATGCAGCGGGTCAGGTACATGGCGGCGCAACCCCGATATGCGGTGGCGCAATTATGGCCCTTCATTAGAGGAGCTGCTCGCTATACAGGCCGAAATTATGGATAAAGCCGCTAAGGCTGTGAAAAAGGGGGGTAAGTTTGTTTATGCAACCTGCTCGCTTTTCCCTGCTGAAAACGAAAAACAGGTTGAAAAATTCCTAGAACGCCATCCTGAATTTGAAATAGAAGCCTTAGACGAAGCGCGCGGCATCGGCTCACCCTTTATGCGCCTCACCCCGCACCGCCATAAGACTGATGGTTTTTTTGCCGCTGTCTTGAAAAAGAAAGCGGAATAAAGATTGGCAATAATGAGCCATATCCGTAAGATATAGGTAGAATAACTTTATTGGTTTATCCGCCTTATGAATTTAAAATACCGCCCCGAAATTGATGGATTACGAGCAATCGCCGTTATTGCGGTTATTATTTATCACGCGCAATTTATTATAGGTGGCCAAAAATTCCTATCAGGTGGGTATCTTGGCGTTGATATCTTCTTTGTGATCAGTGGTTACCTGATTACCTTTATTATTCAATCACAAATACAAGACGGGTCGTTTAGCTTTATGGGCTTTTATGAGCGACGCATACGGCGCATCCTCCCTGCTCTTTTTGTTGTCGTCCTCGCAAGCTTTCCGATTGCATGGATGGTGATGTTGCCGCAAGATATAAGCGATTATGCTTCTTCTATTTTATCTGCTTTGGTTTTTGGATCGAATTTCTGGTTTTTGCAAGAAGATAGCTACGCCGCCGCGCCTAGCCTATTAAAGCCCTTCCTGCATACTTGGTCATTATCCGTTGAAGAGCAGTTTTATATATTCTTTCCTATAATATTGTTGGTCATTAACCAGTATTTCAAAATCTATATTTGGCATACCCTTATCGGGTTGTTTTGCGTGTCTATTATATTGGCGGAATACGGGTCGAGGTATCACCCTGATGCGGCATTCTATCTTTTACATGCACGTGGATGGGAATTGCTCGTTGGGGCGTTTTTAGCAAAATTAGAGTTGGAAAAAGGGCGTCATCATAACGGACCAATACTGAGAATTTTATGCCCTGTCATTGGCTTGGCTCTATTGGCAGCTTGTTTTGTGTTTTTCGATGATCAAACAACTCGTCATCCGTCCTTAATTACTCTGCTACCCATTATTGCGACGGCTTTGATTATTCGGTTTGCTGGTGGGAACGAACCCGTAACGCTTATATTGTCTAGCAAGGCTTTTGTCTTTGTTGGTTTGATTTCCTACAGCCTTTATTTATGGCATTATCCGATATTTGCATTTGGGCGGATAAGCGATTTTATGATTGCCCCGATGGATAAAATATACCTTTGCGTGCTTTGTATTTTCTTATCCGTGGTGACATATAAGTTTATTGAGCAGCCTTTTAGGAACAAGGTTGTTATTTCACGCAGGTGGTTAATGGTTTGCATTATTGGCTCGGCAATCGTCATTACCTCTATCTCAACATTTCTCATTGTGGAAGATGGTTATCCACGAAGACTTCCCAGTATTTTAGCCAATGACTTTAATGAACACCCATGGTTTCGGGTCAAGAATGATGTGGGTCAAAATTGCTATGGCACATATGCAAAAGACGATTTTTGTTACTTTGAAAGAGATGAGAATAACCAAACACTTCTTGTTATCGGCGATTCAAATGTTGAAAGCCTATCTTTCGATCTTGTACCAAGAGCGTTAGATGCTGGGTATAATGTTGTCACGATGAACAGCTCTGCTTGTTACTTTACACCTGATTTCTACTCTATTAAAAATGACAAGCCCAGGCATATTAAAAATCAGCCCTGTGATTTGAAATTTCAGAATCGGCGCTTAGATACAATCAAAAAGCATCCGGGAGCAACGCTTTTACTCGGGGGAGCGCTTGATGTTTATTTAACTGCCGATGGATATTCAATGCGCAATGATGATGGCTTGGACTTGGCCGAGCATTATAAGAAAAACGTTCAGAGCATGCTCAATGATGGGTATAGGGTCATTCAAATGACCCCCACACCGCGGTTCAGCAAACTTGTGGGACAAAGCATTTTTAATATACTCAATACCTATAATAATATTACTCCTGAATTCCTTGCCAGTATTCTAAGTTATGATCAGGGCTATTATTTTGATTATACTGGAGATGCGATGAACTTATTAAAGCGCATTAATCACCCCAATTTTAATATCGTTTATACGCATATGTCTTTTTGCAACACCACATTGGCCGAGAGATGCGTTTCGAATGATGGTGAACACCTTTTCTTTATTGACCTAAATCATCCATCAATAACAGGAAGTAAAAAGATAAATGATATGATTCTAAAAGAGCTCGGTGAGCATTAATTATTAAATCTCACTTCACCATATATTTTCCAGAGGTAGCCCTATTTAGTTGGACAGGTTTGCGGCAAAGTTTTCATGTTTCCAATTTATGAAATGCGCCTTTAGAACCTAAAAGCTTCTTCTTGTTCTGCCACTCCCATGCTGTTTTAATAATATCCTGTAGATTTGATAATTCAGGAATCCAGTTCAAAGTTATCTTGGCCGTGTTTGCATCAGCCACAAGAATCTTAGGATCCCCTTCTCGTCTAGGCTTATCATCCGAAGGAATGGAACATGTTGTTACCTGTCTAGCCGTTTCGAGAACATGGCGAACAGAAAACCCTGAACTTGTTCCAAGATTAAGTGTAAGATTTCCTTGACCATTCAAAATATGTTGTAAAGATAAAACATGAGCCCGCGCCAAATCTGTGACATGGATGTAATCACGAATAGCCGTTCCATCTGGCGTGTTATAATCAGTGCCAAATATGTCAATTTGCGGGCGTTCACCTGTTGCCGTTTGCATAAGAAGCGGAATAATGTGCGTGTCCTTTGGATATGCTGTGCCAAGCTCTCCATCTGGATCAGCGCCCGCCGCATTGAAATAGCGTAAAATGGCGTAATTTAATCCATATGCGCTTGAGTAATCTCGGATCATATTTTCCATTGCTAACTTAGTTGCCCCATAAGGATTGATTGGAGCAAGTGGATGCTCTTCGGTAATCATGTCGCTTTGCGGTATACCGTAAACGGCTGCTGTGCTGGAAAAAACCATATTTTTAATGCCGTTTTTTCTTGCTTGCTCTAATAGGCAATAAGAACCGTAAACATTATTGTAATAGTATCTTGCGGGATCAGATACAGACTCTCCTACCTGAATAAGCGCCGCGAAGTGCATGATAGCAACGGGATTATATTGATCGATTATATTATCGAGACGATCCACATCCAAAATATCACCTACTTCGAGTGCACCCCACTTCACCGCTTCTCGGTTACCCGTGCATAAGTTATCATAAGCTATCGGATTAAAGCCATCCTGAGAAAGCGCCTTACATACATGTGATCCGATATATCCCGCACCGCCCGTTACTAGAATATTTTTTGTCATCGCTTTATTACCATTTTAAATTCTTATTCCCTCGTATTTAACAGTTTTTCTTGCTTCTCTGTGTCTTTTACGAATCCTTTTTCATCCATATATTATAAATAATAATTTTGAAGGTCATGTCCATTTTTTTAAGACAAGTCAAATTTATCCCTCACGAGTGGCAAGCTTTCCTTGCTAAGCTTATAATTTGGAAGGCAAGTATGAGAGGCGTCGACACTATCTTAAATCCTTAGGTAGCACCCTTACGGTTTAACACCACCATTATTGTTTTAATGATGATAACCATATCCCCCCAAAAAGACCAATTACGGATATACCAGCTATCCCAAATCACACGGCGATCAAATGTTGTTTCACTGCGCCCGCTTACTTGCCAAAGGCCTGTAATTCCGGGTCTCAGCATGGTGTAATCTTTTATAGATGCGCCATAAGCCTCAATCTCATTGGGCAGTATCGGACGCGGCCCGACAATGCTCATTTCATTCATGAAAACATTCCAAAGCTGCGGCAATTCATCAATACTTGTTTTTCTAATGAATTTTGTTGTCTTTGTTTTAACCCGCGGATCATGCTTGAGCTTAAAATACTTATCCCAATAGGCTTGCTCCTCGGGATTTTCTTCGAGGTATTTTATTAGAAGATGATCAGAATTAGATTCCATAGTCCTAAATTTCCAACATCTAAATGTCTCACCATTTTGTCCGACACGTCGACCACCATAAAAAACAGGCTCATTTTTATTTTCGAGTTTTAAGAGAATAGTGATGATGAGCATTGGTATACAGAAAATTGCCAAGCCCATTGTAGAGCCAACAATATCAACACAGCGTTGCAGGATTTTTTGGGAAACAGATAGCTTGTTTCTTTTTGTTTCCAATAACATAACATCATTACCAAAGAAATAGAGTGGCTTCGCTTGGTGTAAGCTGATCTGAGATATCATAGGCACCAAAGAAAACTCGATGTTATTATCCTTGAGCAATCGAAGAAGTCTATCCCTCTTCTCTCCTCTAAACGTATCCATAGATATAATGTAATGAAGATCTGGATGGGTTTTAATGAATTTTGAATAGTCGATTTTCCCATCTAAGAAAGTGATATCTTTATATAAGGGCGGAATATCATCGTAATTTAAAACATTGGTTTGCTTATCACGGATAAGTGCATATTTTGGATCATACCCAATACCAAGATCCCCACTGATCGCATATAGAATATCAGTAACACTACCGACATCACCAATAATGGCCACTGGTACTTTCCAGCTTGGTATTTTTATTTTCACAAAATAAAAACCTGCGCGCAATGCCATCAAAATACCAAGTGATACCGCCCAGTATGTCAATGAATATAGAGGTATATAATCATTTAGAATGGCGCCCCTTGCGATAGTTTCAATGAGGAGAGCAGCGACAACAATTTTTACCGAGAACTGAACTTTATTCCACCATGGAATCCGCCGACTATATTGCCTAGAGACACAAAAGGCGAAAATAACACACACGCCAAGCGCGTAGGTTATGGCATGCGGCTTAAAGTCTGCGAACAAATCAATGCCTTTAGGTTCAATCAGAAGAGCTGTAAGGGCGTGTCCCAAAATAAAGGCGCTTATATCTAATATCAATGATACGAGTTGGATAAAAACAACAGGTTTGGAAAAAATTTTGTTCACTGGTACAAGATCCTAATAACCATAAATTAAACAAATTATGACATATGGTTATATAATATTAAATTTTACATCAAGTTATTTTTAATCATGAGGTATTTAATACAACCCCAATAACCTTTGATGGATCAAGAATTTCAACACTACGCTTTACTTCTTCCGTTGTTGTAAAACCTTCTTTTACAACAAGCAAAAATGCATCAACATGAGGAAGAAAAACCAACGGGTCATCTTGATCTAACAATGGGGGCATATCGTAAATGATAATGCGGTCATCGTAACGCTCCTTCAGCTCATTAGCCAGCTTCTTCATATCTGGCGAGCCGAGTGTTTCAGATGAAAAATCAATAGATTTTCCAGCTGGAAAAACGCTTATGCGTTGAAAAGGCAACCGAACCAAGCAATCCGCAACGGATGCATTACCTGCAATATAATCGGTCAAACCAACTTTCGCATTAATACCAAGGTATTTTGCCAAAGATGGATCACGTAAGTCCAAATCAACAAGAAGCACCGTTTGCTTTAAATCTTGCGCGATGCTCACCGCCAAATTTGCTGCCGTTGTCGTTTTCCCATCACCATATCTTGGGCTACTAATAGCAAGCGTTTTAAACTTATTTTTTTCCATCTTTTGCAATATTTGCGTACGCAAAAAGCGAATAATGTCTGCCTCTTTGCTTTGCACACGATGCGCGACGATATGATTTTCGTCCAAAACCCGTTCAAAATCGGATAATTTCCTCTTTTTTGTTTCCAAAGCTTCGGTATCTAAATTAAGCATCATTTTTATTCCCAATTTCAATTTTTTCATAACCCAACCTCACGGCTAACGATGGCCTCAAAAACATCGAATGGCATAATAAAGACGAAAAATATAATAAGGAAAATGACAAGAGCCCCCCCCCCCGCAACAGCAGCTTTTTTGATAAAGTTAATTTGTTTAATTTTTTCGTCATAACTTTTGAATGCAGGAATGGCAACCAATGGGGATACACCAAGTAAATTTTCCAAATGTTTGGGCCCAATGATCTTTTGCGATAAAAGTTGAATACCCAATACCGTACCAAAACCAGCCATAACAGAAAACACAATGCCTGCTAACAGGATAATTTTTCGTGAGGGCGAGGTACCACGAGGGAGTTCAGGAGGGTTAATCACCGCCAAACGATGCCCAGAATGCCCCTCTTCTATTGTTTTGCTCATATCCGCAGAAAGTTTCCGCGCCGTGAGCTCTCTGTACAGGAGCATCATATTATCGTAATCACGCGTCAAACCTGCCAATTGTTGCTCTGACACTGGGTTGGCTTCAATAGCATTTTGATATTCTAATTGCTGCGCTTTGATTTCATCTCTTTGCAAAATCAAAGCCTCCTGTTGCTTTTTTGCTGCATCCAACTGGGCAACAATCTGTAAATAGGCAGGATTATCAGCATCATTTTTGATGTTCATTTCGTCATATGAGCCATCCTGATCCGCTTTAATTAATTCGGCTTCAAGCTTGTCTAATTGACTTACCAACCGCTTTAAATCCGGATGCTCTACTCCGTATTCATGTTCTGTCGTTTTAATTTTTGCTTCAACATCATATATTTGAGCCTTAATACGTGCAGCATTGCTGACGGAGTTAGAAGAACCAAGATCCATCTCAATCGCCTTAATCTGTCTTGATGTCTTCAAAAGGTCGGGGTGCTTGCTCCCATATTTTGATTTTAGCGTTGCGTACTGGGATTTTAATGCGCGCAGCTGTATTGCAGGGGTTGTTAAAGTTTCCCCACTATCGGCAATAATAAGTGAATAAGGTTGTGTTTGAGCTAATTGCGCACGCAAAGCTCCTATAAGCCCAAGGCTTGATACAACTTCACTTTCTATGGCCAATAATCTTGATGTTGTTGTGACAGCGGCCTGTTGATTGAATCCCAAAGAATCCGCTCTGATATTACCATTTTGTGCCCTGAATTCGGCGATTTTCTTTTCCTGTTCTTCTAGGGACGCTGTTAATATATCAATTTGCCCTTGTAAAAACTCAGATGTTTTTTGTGCCGTTTTTCTACGCTCTTTTAAATCTGCATCCAGAAAACGCGTCACAAGCTCGTTAACCGTTTTTTGTGCCTTGAGCGGATTTGAATATTCAAAACTAAGAACAAAAGCAATCGCGGATAGTTGCAAAGCGCTTGCCTTTTGCGCAGATGCGGGATTTGCCAAAGATGTACTGACGAGCTTTAGGTTTATTTTCTTACTCATATCCTGCGCAATATAAGCAATAGGCGTTTTTTCACGTGCCTTAGGATACAAGTCCAGCTTTGCAATGATTTCTGCGAGAGATGACGTTGATAGGACGGTTTGCTTTAAACGGCTAATTTGTAAATCAGCAAGATCAGTAGCAGATAATATCACACCATTTGATGTTTCAATGGCCTCCATTGATATTTCAGGGCGCGCTACTTCTACTGTTGCGTAAGCCCTGTATTTTGACCAATTAATGGCAAAAATGAGAGAGGTAAAGAGTAGAGATCCGCACACGACTAAAAACGTTATTTTCATACGGCGGATTACCGATATATATTCAAGTGGATTTATCGTAGTCATTCTTTAATTTCCTACATCAATTTAGACTGATCAAATACAGTCTTTTATTTTAATTTATAATCAAAGCTCGCTCTAATAACATTCCGAGAGGCTTGATCCTTATTTGTTGTATAATTTTCTTGCGTATACTTATAAGACATAGAAAACTTTAAATCTCTTGAAATATCATATTCAGTATCAATATATGCACTGTAAGAATTATCAAGATCATCGGATGAAAAAGATGACTGTCTTGCCTTCTTGTAATCTGTCTTCACATTCAAAAGCCATTTCGGCGCAATTAAAAATTTATCACTAATTTGCGCAGTGGTTATATCAGTTTCCGTACCGTTTGTTAAGGCCTGTCGTGCCCTACCAACACTAAAAATTGCTGTATTCCGTTGATCAGAATGCTCAATATTAAAAGAGTAAATCGGGTTAAGTTTCCAATTCCCTTGTTGAACATTCCCGCTATAGCGTGACCCTAACACACCAAAAGAAGCCTCTATCATTGTATTGGGTGTAAAGTTATGTGCCCATGTCAAAAATGGTCCAACACTATCCGAAGTAAGCCCTATTCCATCTAGTGCTTTATATTGCTGATACTGAAAAGCCACGCTCCATGTATTTCTGTAATCGATATTATAAGAAAAGAACGGAGATACCATTTGTGTGCGGTGATCTGCTAATGACGATCCATCATTATAACTGGTCTCAGACCAAAGGGTATTGATACCCAAGCTCGTGCGATGGCTTACTTTATATACAAAACTTGGTGAAACAGAAAAATTGAGGCGGCGATCAGAAAGGCGTGTAAGCCCAAACGCATTCTCATTCGAACTGCGCGGTGTATCATATTTTAAAGACCCGTTTAGCCCCAGAACCCAACGGGCCGCCTCTTTTCTAAAATTTAAATCTAAGAAAAAATCGGTGGTATTATATCCTGAAACATTAAATTGATTGCGCCTTATAGAGGCACTTGTCGCGAAAATGCGGCTACTACTTTCACGTTTATACTGTACAAGTGCGGTTGATTCTAGGCCGCGAATAATATCTTGTGGTATATCATCGGAGCGCATTAAAGGATTCGTATCAAAGACAGCAGTTTCCTTTACCCCTACACTAAAACCGTCCCGTGCCAATACGCTGTTGGAAAAGCATAATAAATATATCGCACTTCCCAATACCGATAACCCGAAAAAACACAGCGCAGAAGAAACTGGTTTTGAATTTTTCATACCACTAGAATAACCCTGAAGTTGGAACGACAATGATGTCACCTGGAATCAAGTCTATATCACCCAAAAGATTTTTACCTTTAGAAACATCGCTAAAAGAAAACTCTATTTTTTCTTTTGATCCATCTGAATTTTTTCTTACAATAATAATATCATCTTTATCGGCATAAGGGGTAAAACCACCAGCTTGACTAAGCGCTTGCGTCACAGTGGTTGATGAATTAAGAAACACATCACCTGGTGACTGTACTTCACCAATAACACTCGCCTTATGACCCAAAGGCGCCTTTACAACAACGGTCACTGCTGCTTCCGGTATAAATGACCGTAACTTTTTTAAAATCACATCCTGCAATTCAGATGGGCTTTTATTGTGTGCATTTACTGTTCCGATCAAAGGAAAACTAAAGCTACCATCTGGCAAGACAACAACCTCACGATCCATATCAATTTCTCTCCAAACGCTAACGTGTAAAACATCGCCAGGAAGAATTACATAGCTATCCTCTACTGCGGAAGCTTCTGTGGACATTAAAACAGCCGATAGAATCAAAACAAATACAAATTTAATCATTTTCTTAATCATCTTCTTTAATAGATCGTTGCTTGAGTTAAAGGCTAAAAATGCGCCTAATACATCAAATAAATATAAGTAAATGGAATTAAGGCGCCTTAGAAAAGCGCCTTAATATAACTTTATCTGTCTATTTACCAGACTATGCGGCGGCTGCAACAGCGTTTCTCTTACCACGATAAGAGAAACCCATAAGCCCAGCCAAGCCTAACAAGAATAATGGCAATGCTGCAGGCAGCGGAACTGCTGAAACAGAATAAGAAATCTCTAAATTTTTGTTTCCTGAAACCAAGCCAACAAAAAGATTAAGATAGTCAACAACACCTGATGACACATTCTTAATAACCGCCGTTGCAGTATTATTACCGAAGTCAATCTGCGCACTTGCTACTGCAAGTGGGGTAGAGAGTGATCCATTTTGAAAACCTGCTGCGCTGTTACCAAACAAAGTTGATGCATGGGAATAACCAGAATAGCTATCAGATCCAGTATCAAAATCATAACCACCAAAAGCCCCGAGAACACCGAAACCAACGTCACCAGAAAAATCATACGTAAACGTAATCATACTGTTTGAAGGAAGTGAGCCCGAAACCTGACTAACAATAGCAGAACCAAAATGCCCTATATTGCCAATCACACCAGTATCACCAACTGAAACTGTTTCCATATCCACAAAAGCGCCTGTGTAATCATATGAAGCGTTCGCACTGTGTGAACCAAACGCCATAGAAAGTGCAACCGCACCAATTGTTAAAATCTTATTGATATGCATTTTTAATATCCAATTCATTACTAATTAATTATGCTTCAAATATCATACTAAAAAAATAAGCGCAATACTTTTTTTAAATTCCTATGTCTAATTCACGACCCAATAAATATTGACCTATTTAAACTGGCATTCCTCCATGACTTATTATATTAGATATAATCATAAATAACAGTATCAAGGACGTAGCCCTATGAAAATAAATATAAGCTTTCGAATAATTTTCCTATTTATGGTGTGTTTCTTATTTACTGCTTGTAATAGCCCAGAGGAAAAACATGATAGCTATATAGAAAGAGGTGATTCTTATTTTGAACAGTCCGACTATATAAGAGCCAGATTAGAGTATAGAAATGCAGCCAAGATCCTCCCCTCCTCTTCTAAGGCTATTTATAAACTGGGTTTAATTGAAGAGGCTGAGGGAAACTATCAGAGTGCATGGTCTGCGTTTATGGTTTCTGAACAGCAAGATCCTGAATTTCTCCCTATACTATTGAAACTGTCTGAGTTTTTTCTAATTGGGCAACAAACCGTAGAGGCCAACATACGCATTGATAAAATACTAACCATTGACCCGCAACACGCAACAGCTCATGCCCTTAAAGCATCAATTTTTTTAAGAGATAAAGCGTTTAATCAGGCGCAACAAGAAATTGACTTGTCCTTTAAGTATGACCCTTCAAATTTAATCGCTTATTCAGTACAAGCTGGTATGTATATGGCACAAAAAGAATATGAGACAGCTCTTCAAATACTGGATAAAGGCATTGCGCTTAACCCCAAAGAGCCATCTTTATATCTTTTGAAAGCGAGCATTTATAGTGAACAAGATAATCCACAAGGTGTTACAGATGTCTATGAAACACTATTTGAGATTTTTCCAGACAGAATCACCTATCGGTTTGATCTGGCTCAGATTTTGAAAGAGTTTTCTAAAACTGAGGAGGCAAGAAAAGTATATCAAGATGCAGTATCCGCCTTCCCTGATAACGGTGAAGCGAAATTAAAGCTTGTTCAATATCTTGAGGTTGAGAAAGGCATGGGTGAAGCCAAGAAAGAAATTCAGAGCTTTATTAATGCCAAACCGGATCAGAAACTATTTTATCTGTGGCTGGCTGATATTTACACTCGTAATAATGAGCATGAAAATGCAATCCTAACGTTAAAGAATATTATAGACACTGATCCTGACGACTGGATTGGTTTAAATGCACAGACCAACCTTGCGCAAATTGAGCTGAGCCGCGGCGATATCCAGCTCGCGAATGATTTAATCACCGCCGTTTTGGAAAAAGAGGTTAATAATATTGATGCCTTCCTTTTAAGAGCAAATCTGAGCTTCATACAGGGCGATCATAGAAAAGCCATCCAAGATTTACGCACTATACTTAACCGTGACCCAAAGTTTTTAAAGGCATCAAGAACACTCGCGGAAGCATTACTCATTCAGGGGCATAATGATTTAGCTATCGATACATTATTACAAGCTCTTGAAAAAACACCTGATGACAAAGGGACTCTCGTTCGGCTGGCTCAACTCCATGCCTTACGTGGAGAGCATGATACGGCAATCAATATTCTAACACAAGTGACAGACATTTTTCCGAATTACAGTGTAGCATGGGAAAGTATTGCACGGACAGCTCTTGAGGTTGGGCAGGTCACTGTTGCAGAAAACGCGATTAAGGAACTGCAAAAAATTAACGGCAAGAACCCGCTTTCTAAATTTTTATTTGCCAAAGCAGACATACAAAATGGCAGTAAGCAAAAAGCCTCTGATGCGCTTAAAGCTATTATACGTGATGATATAAATTCCCCCCTATCTGCGCATGCATTATCAACATTACTTGAAACCGCGCAGAGCAAAGAGAGCTTAGACGACGTAAAAAGCTTCTTGGTTGGATTAAGAAAACACAATTCTCTTTCGTTTACGATTCTGGGGGCAATTAACATGCAAACTGGGAATATGGAAGATGCGGAGGTTGCCTTTAGAAAAGCCATAAATCTAAATCCAAAATCACATGATGCTTATACATCATTGGCTAAAATACTACTGGATCAAAACTTACCCCAAAATGCTATCGAAGTGCTAGAGGCTGCGGAACAAGCCATTCCATCTGAGGCTGGCGCATCCATGTTCAAGGCGATAATATTAACGCAAATCGGTGAAATTGATCAGGCAATCGCTATTTATGAAGCCGCAATCGAGCGTAGCGACGTTGCAGATGCCTCCGCAAATAATATGGCTCAAGTCATTGCTGATTTTAAATACAAAGATACCGCCCTTCTTAAAAAAGCACGCATCATAGCAGAGCGTTTTATCAATTCTCCCAATCCAAATCATTTGGATACGCTTGGATGGGTTTATTATAGAAGCAATCTCCCTATTCAGGCACAACCCATACTGGAAAAGGCGATTAAATTGCAAACAACCCACAACCCACAAATTTCTTTTCATTATGGCGCCGTACTGAAGGCGAATGGAAATCTGGAGCAGGCAAAAATATATTTGCAACAAGCTACATCAAAAAACGTTTCTTATGAAGGCATTGACGAAGCCAGACGCCTGCTAGAGGGTCTTAAATAAGGAGAATTTTTAAAAATCAGTTAAGCTTTGCGACATACCCCCCAATTTTGAAAAATTAAAAAAACATGGGAGTGGCTGAAATTAGCCAACCGACAGCCAACAAGAATTCTCTTAAACTTAAGGCTTTCGCGGTGCCTTTGATCTGGCAAGGGTTTAACGGACAGTCATAGAATTTGAGTAATCTCTAAAAAATAATAAACACGTTGATGTTTTTGATTATGTTTCTTTACGGCTTTTCGTCAAGAATAGAACAAAACTATGCAAAAAAGGTATAAATCTAATAAGAGCAACTGCCGTACTAAAAAAAATCTTACTTGGCCTTGATACTATATAGATTTGCGTCAATGTGCGCGCTAGATCATAATTTTTCCAAACTACCGCTCTGATAACTGCTTTTTTTGTATCTTTTTGTAATTCTGGTGTATTAAGCGGAACAAAACTCCCCAAATTTTCTTGCGTTATAACACTTAAAATTTCTTGTTCCTTAGTGCATGAAACATCGCGTAGCTGTTTTGCCAAGATTTTATAACGCGTCTGAGCAATAAACTTTTTTGGATTGTAAGAAACCCCTTCAAAATCAATAAAACGCCGATACAAAACCTGGGGCACAGTGGCAAATTTACAATACGAAATCATGCGTAACCACAAATCATAGTCTTGGCAAAATGTAAACTGTTCTCGATATCCACCAGCTTGTTCATAAGCATCTCTGCGAAACATCACTTCGCCGTGTGTGAATACGTTATTCTGCAACAAGGCGACCAAATCGATGGTATCAGCATTCGGCGTCCTCAAACGTACAATTTGTGAATCAGCGACATAATTTTCGTAATAAGAACCCACAACTCCAACCTCTGGGCGTTCATCTAAAAGAGCCTTCTGCAATGCAATCCTGTCAGGATAAGAATAATCTCCTGAACCCTGTATAGCAATATACTGCCCTTTAGCGTGCTTAAGTGCATCCAATAAACCCGCCACGAACCCAATATTTTTTGTATGATAGATAGGAACAATACGTGGGTCTCGAACTTCTTCAATAAATGCTTTTATTTCTGCCGCGGTACCATCCGGAGACGCATCATCGAAAACGATAATCTCAATGTCTTTAAAATTTTGATCAAGTAAAGATGACAAAGTACGACGAACCACATCTTCCCTCTTATAATATCCAGTAATTATGCTGACAGCTGGTTTAGACATGTTAGTCCTCAATCACTCTTCATTAATAAAAACGTCTTACTCTGGACGCGTCACCCAATTATTGTCATCCGAATTTTGCCAAACACTCACTGATCGAACGGTCATCGGCATATCATTGCCAGAGCCCAAAAGCAATATAATATGCTGCGTATCCAGTAAAGCAAAACTACGTAAGTCTTCATCTTCTATTGGCAGACTTTCATCGTATTTTGACCATTCGACTCTTTTATTAACCGGTTCGCCATCAAAGTAGAATTGAATATAGCCATTTTTCTGGTCCGTTGCAGGCACCCATAAAAACCCATAACGATGAAAATTATTAAAAGACGTTCCTTTTGGCACATCTACCGATCTATCTCTATATGGGACGCTCATGTGACAAAAGGCGCCTTTAGGGCACGTCTTGCGATACACGCCATACCAATGGTGGATATTCGCGCCATACTGGTTTTTTTTTCCTGCATCTTTATATAAATACTCCATAGCATCTATCTCCATGAAACGTACAAAGCCCTCACCGCCCTGCTCCCATTTTTCAGACTCCAATCCTGCCCGATGTTCAATAGACATCGCCCAAAACGCGGGCCACCCTTCGCTTTTTTGCTGCTTAAACACAATGTCAGGGTCAAATTTAATATCCGCTTCAAAATATCCGCCGCCGCCAAACGCCGTTCCAACCCACTTATGGTCATCACGGGCATTTTTCCCTAGTTTTTTAGAAAAATATCGCGTAGCCGTGGCTAATTCTTTTCTATTACCGGAGGAAATGGTAATCCCCTCTTGGGAATCAATTTTAAGCTGACTGGCGCGTGCGGGTGGCTCATTATAAAAATCCTCAAGATACCAATTATGCCCATGATTACGAAGATTCAGCAGATCCACATCATCCGCAAACATACTATGAAAGGTGTTGATGGTATAACCCTCAGCGTGCGCTGCTGGAGGGATAGTGTCACTTGGTCGAGCGTAGGAAAACTTTACAGTAGAAAACGCACAAACCAACAATAACAACCGAAAACAATAACGCATCATGCTAATCTCTGCTTTAAAACTCGATCAATGTGATCTCTAATATCATTATTTTTCGACGATATTTTACGCACAAAACATATTGGCTCATCCTTTAGCGTAATGTGGTCGCTTGTTTCACGCTTAAGAAGAAAAGGGAGATGTTTAGCTCCAATATGGCACGGCTTTTCATACTTATCTTTCCAATCCACATAAGTTAGTGAATCGAACACTTTTTCTTTTAGATGACTATTGATTATAACTGTTTGAAAAAAACATTCGTCGGGGCATTTTGTATTTTTAAAAAACGATACAATCTGACGGCGTTCCTGCAAGAATGTCCTTATAACTTCGATAGCATCATGACTTAAACTCCACCAAGAGCTCCCCGCATAAGGCTCAACACCATCTAATCCGCGAATATAATCTCTCTTCCAGCAAAGGCTATTAATTATATTAAAAATTTTGATCAATTTGGGCCTTAATCCAGCTTGCCTATATTCGCCCTCAACAAAGAATCTATTGATTCGTGACATCGGCTTGTTAAGCTCAGGGGCGGGCATCTTATGCGCACTAATAAATTCTTGATTTCTCTCAAAAATTTTAAAAATTTCTTTATTTGGTTTTATGGGATAACAAAGCCCACTTAAAAAGGTGTATCGTGTAAATTGATGATCTGACCTATAGGCGCTTTCGATTAAATTTAAAGCCGCCTGAACAAGACTCCAGCCTCCCCAATACACCGCAACCCGGTCTTCAATCAAAACAACATTATCCATATGTTGGAATAGTTTTTCAAATGGGGCTATCTCTGTTTTTTTGTCAATGTGAACAAAAAAAATGACGCGTGGATCTCGCATAGTAAGAACCATTTTGTAAAGTGATATTGGTTCATTGTGCGCCGTAATAAGGTATGCAAACATTTCTCAAGCTTTCTTTAATATAGTATTTATGAATTTCATAGAAATTTTATGAATGCTATTAAGCGCGCCAAATATGTCACTTTTATTGGGAATTATGAACATATAAAATGGTAATTTAAACTTCATCCACACAAGCGCCAGATAGCACGATATCGTAAATATTTGGCTGATAATCAGGCCTTGAACCGCACCAATGGCACCAAAATAATCAATCAAAAACCAACTACAAAGACCATTTAAGACAAGCGCAGGGAATAAAATTGCAGTACCGGCATAAGACAACCCCACCCCCCCTAATGTTCTGTACATAACGCGGGTTAAGCTTACGAATCCCATACACAGCATAATCAACTGTATGAAGGGCACCGCATCAACATAATCTGCGCCAAACACGAATGGAACAATCCAAGGGCTAAAAAGCGCCGCAGCGCTTCCTACCCCCATCATGAACCATAATAATAAGCTAGTGTAGCGTGAAACACTCTTTAAAATAGCTTGCGGGTCTTTTGCTCGCGCACTATGAGAAAATAATACCAAGCCCAACGCATTCGCTACATTTAACAACGCATTAAAAATTTGCCACGCAATGAAAAAATACCCCGTCATATTTTCCATGCCTTTCGCATTTAAAATATAAAGCGCAAGTGTATTGTTAGCTACCGCTAAAAACATCGATAATGCGTATGGTGCGCCTTGCTTCAATACTTCAACGGCACATGTCAATTCTGGTTTAAACGGCTGAGCAGTTTTTACAACGCTGTTTAAAAGATACCAAAGACCGATTGTAAAATGAGCTACACCATAAATCCATAGAAAATAAACAACACTCAATTTACCAAATGGATAAACAACAGCTGCGCCTATAAAAAGAAGAATAACTGGCAGCGTCTCAGAAAGGTTGAACGACTTTATATTGCCCACGCCCAAATGCCCACCTTGCGATATAAACAGCATAATTCGTCCACAAACAGCCATCAATGCGGGGGTAATCCATATATAAAAAACAAAGATAGTAGAGAAAGAAAGCCAGAATGAGGCCGCTAAAGTTGAAGTCAAGCCCAATGGAAGGAATATATATATAATGGCGCTAGCAAAATATTGAGGTGCTTTTTCTGCGCTGCGACCGATTAAAAATGCCAAAGACTCCTGCAAGCCCATTGCGCCAATAATAGAGGCCAGCGTCACCGTTGTAACAAAAAGACCGTAGACACCGTAATCCTCAACGCTCATTAATCTGACTAATATTACAAGCAAAAAAACATTAACAATGCGTTGAAGGCCGCGATTCATAAGCACCGAAAGAAAATCTGCCGTCAGAGTATTCACGCGCTTGGGAACCTTTCTTCCGCACTAACATGCGCGGGAAGCATAATGCCGTCAGGCCTGAGATGCCGCACTTCACAATTCATCTTATGACCTGTTGTTTTAAACACAGCGCTTCGTATTTGTGCGATAAGGTGCAAAATATCATCCGATGATGCATTGCCCGTATTAACAATAAAATTAGCATGCAATGGGGAAATAAGTGCGCCGCCACATGAAACTCCTTTCATACCAGCTTGCTCAATAGCCTTTCCTGGAGGACCAACAGTCGCATATAAAGATGGATCACTTAAGAAGACAGACCCACAATTTGGCATTTTACGTGGAAATTTTCTGTTACGCTCCTGCAAAGTTTTCAGCATGTAAGTGCGCAATACCGCCTTATCACCTCGTTCATATTGAAAGCTAGCCTCAACAATGATGGAACGGTTTTTCTGAAAAATGGACGTACGATACAAAAATTGACACTCTTCTCGGCTAAAATTCTGAACATCCCCAGAATGATTGACGGCAACAGCTTGCGTTAATTGTTCGCCAATTCCTCTTCTGCTTGTTCCGCCATTCATAACAACCAGTCCGCCCAACGTACCCGGCACACCAATCGCATGCTCACACCCCTGCCATCCTGCACGTCCTACTTTTGATACAAAACTTGGTACCCAGATACCGCCTTGTGCCACAACCCTGCCGTCGTCATGCATTTTCATAGCGGACATATCACTGCCTATATGGATAACAATCCCTCTAAAACCATCATCATCAAAAAGGATATTAGAGCCATCACCGACAACTATAGATGGGATATTATTTTCGTATATATATCGCTGTGCAAGGCTAACATCTGCAATTGAACGAGGAGAGATGATCATATCCGCAGGCCCGCCAATACGCCATGTGCCGTACCGTGAAAGCGGCTCATTCATTAGAATACCACACGATAATTGCGCTGCAAGGGCGCTATACAGTGAATTAAGCTGCATCACTTTCGACTACTTCCATAGAAACACCAAGCCCGTTTAATTTGGCTAATAAGTTATTATAACCACGAAGAGCCATATGCGCGTCCGTCACCACAGTATTTCCATCAGCACATAAGCCGGCCATCATCACCGCCATACTTCCGCGCAAATCCGTAGAATGGACATTTGCACCTTTAAACTGGACTGGGCCGTGCGTTGTAATTTTACCAGTCTCTGCGGCAATCCGATCTTCGCCGCACATTTTTGCAAGTTCATGCATGCATGCTATACGCTCAGGGTAACGATAATCAAATATTCGTGATGTGCCATTAGAAATAAGCCCAAGTAAAACATAAAATGGCTGCATATCCGATATTATTCCTGGATGTGTCCCACACGCCAATTCAAAAGGCTGCACGGAACCTGCTAGTAAACAATCAGGGTGTACATATAAAGAATTTTTACTCCTTAATAAATCGACGCCACTCTCTTCAATATGAATAAGTGGTATAGCCATAGAATCAAAGGGAACATTATCAATACGAATTTCACCTTTAGACATTAATGCGTACACAATCCATGTAAGTGCCTCAATGCGGTCAGGCATAACCGGCATATGCGTGCCGCCCAACTTTTCTTGCCCATAAATACGTATAAGGCTATTACCAAAAATTTGAATATCCGCGCCCATACGGCGCAATAATTTTATAAGGTCCTGAATTTCTGGTGTTATATACGCATTCACAATTTCGGTTACACCATTTGCAATCGCCGCACAAATCAAGGCGTTTTCTGTGCCGCCAACTGTAGAAATCGGAAAATTAATCGTCCCAGCCTTAAAACCATCACCGATTACTTCAATGTAGTCCTGTTCTTCATTAACTTCACACCCGAGGGCTTTCCATACCATAACGTGCAAATCATAACCACGGCTTCCGATTTTACATCCTCCAGGGTATGGAATACGCGCTCTCCCAGACTTCCGAATTTGCCCTGCAACTAGAAGATAGGTGGTGCGTATAGGAAAAACATTTTCTCCCATTTCAAAATCTGCTTGTTTCAAATTATTGGCGCAAATTGTTGTCGTGTGCGTTTTATGATCTAAATGCACTGCCGCGCCCGCCAAGTTCATAAAGCGTGCTTTATGAACCGCATCCACTAGTTCAGTTGGGAATCCTGTCAAAACAACGGGGCTATCTGTTAACATCGCCGCGGCCAATAGCCGTGTAGCAGAATTTTTAGCGCCAGATAATTCGACCGAACCTTTAGGAATTTGCCCACCGCTTATCTTTGCAGTAAGTGCACTTCCACTTTCAATCATTTCGCTTATATTAGACATAGTATTTTTCTCTGTTTTTATTTTACAATTAGCAGGGGCAACATCACATGTTAACGCTCGCTTTTCAAGAAATTAATCTTCTAATAAAAAGCTGCACCTTTTCGAACATACATAATTTATTTATACTCATCAGTATTTCTCCAAAATCAATAATTGATTTTCCTTGAAAATTAAAAAAATAGCTATTTCTGCACGTGCATAATTGTATTCTTTGTGCAATATGTAGACAAAAGGAAAAACACTATGTTGATTGGATCAAAATTACAAAAAAAAAATGCTACAGATCTATCTTCATGGCGCTTGGTAGGCTTGGTCTTTTTAATCCTCTCATTCCTTAGCGCCGAGTTATTTCTCCCGCGCATTGGGGGACACCGACTTAACTACCCAATATTTGCAATAATTGCCAGTGTGGTTTTGGCGTTTAATTTACAGCATCTTAAAGCAAACTCATTTTTGTTAGGAAAAAAATTACCGCTTGTGTTTGCCTTTTATATCGGCTGGTTATTTCTTTCAACTCTTTGGTCAATAGAACCCAAGCAGACGATTTTTAACAGTGTATTATATCTGATATTATTCCTATCCATTTTATCTTATTCCGATGTAAATACAAAGACAACAGCCCAGGTCATTATCAAAATTTCTGTCTGTGTTGGGATTTTAAGTTGGCTTTTTGTTCTGGTCAAGCCCAGCCTAGCCGCTCTCCCTGATGTAACATGGCGCTTAAACGGGATTATGTCGCATTCCCAACGGTTATCTCTAATGAGCGGCATTGGGCTTATCCTTTTGGTGAATTTTGGGCAATCCTTCTCTGTCGACCCAGCTAGAATTTTTTCATACCGCTTCCGAATAGCTGCGGCCATTTTCTTAATAATCACTATGCTAGCAACGCAAACACGTTCATTCACTGCATTCATTTTGATTTGTGCATTTTCTTCATATTTTTTGCAGCTTAACCAATATATAAAAATTATCCTTGTGCTGTCTGTATTTGTTATCATTGCAGCATTAATGTCGGATACAAGCTTTGTTGAACAGCTGTTTCATAGAGATGATGGTGCGGACGCTACATTAACGGGCAGGACGACAATCTGGGAAAAAACCATCCTATTAATCAACCAGAAACCATGGCTGGGCTATGGTTTGGGCACATTTATGAATGATATGACTGCGACCTTCTTTCGAGACTATATTCCACCTCACGCGCATAACACTTGGGTGAACTCCGCGTTTGAAACTGGCATTATAGGCGCTAGCATATTAACTATGTTTCTCTTGGGTATTCTGATTTTTTATCTACGGCAATATTCCACTTTTGGAACTCTAGGTTTAGGCTTCTGGCTCACAATACTCGCTCTTCTTTGTGGAACGATGGGGCTTATTTTTGGCGGTGAAGTTTCTACGCCTCAGGCGTTAACTCTGCTAATTCTTTTTCAGGAATTTTATACGGTTGCAAAAACTAAAGACGTTAATAATAGGCAAAATCCCAATAGATATCACAACCTATTATCACAGAGAACTAATGACCAAAAGGAAAGCTCTCTACCGCTTTTAAAATTCCATTTCTTGCAAAAGAGTCCCTATCGTACCGAACCGACATAGATGGCTTAAGGGCCTTGGCCGTCATCGCTATCCTTATATTCCATATCAATAAATACAAACTAACAGGCGGCTTTGTAGGGGTGGATATATTTTTTGTTATCTCGGGCTATCTGATTACAAGCCATTTGGTGTCATCTTTTCAATCTGGTACATTCTCGTTTAAGGACTTTTTTTTACGACGCCTCCGGCGGCTGCTTCCTGCCTTAACTGTAATGTTAGCCGTCACAACCGCCGTGGCCTGTTTTGTCCTTCTTCCTGCCGAGCTTGAGAAGTACTCAGCAAGCTTGCTATACGCCTCTACTTATCTTTCAAATTTATTCTTTTTATCTCAAAGTGGGTACTTTGATAATTCGGCTGAGACCAGTCCCCTTCTACATACTTGGTCTTTAGCTGTTGAAGAGCAGTTCTATATATTTTTTCCAGTTATGCTGTGGCTCTTTTTTAAAATTGGAAAAGGTACATTGCTTACCCTCATCGTCGTCGGAGCGCTCATTTCATTTTTACTCTCAACATGGATGGTCAGCGCCTTCCCCGACGCAGCATTTTACATCTCCCCCACACGGTTTTGGCAGTTCATGTTTGGTAGTATCATCGCTGTGGCATTCTCCAAACCGTTACTCTCAAAAGTAACTTTGGAATGCCTTGTTTTAGTGGGGCTAATAATGATTATAGCCTCGATATTTTTTATTACAAATGCCACACCCTTTCCAGGAATTAATGCTGTTCCCGCTACTCTCGGGACAGCATTAATTATTTTTGCAGGAAAGCATAACAGTACCCTTGTATCTTCATACATATTACGAATATGGCCAGTTAGACTGGTTGGTCAAGCATCTTATTCGATTTACCTGTGGCACTGGCCTGCGATTGTCTTTTATAAAATGGAAATAAATTCTAGGCCGAGCATGGAAGAACAAGTAGGGCTATTTTGTTTGTCTATTATCCTTGGGTTTTTAAGCTGGATTGCGATAGAAAACACCACACGCAAAATTGACCTTAAACACTATAAGTCCGTGCTGTTAAGTGCGGCAGCGGGGTCGGCGATTTTGGCTTTAACTTTTAATTTTTTTGTTTTACAAAAAGATGGCGTTATCCTTAATTACCCACAAAAAGCTTTGCATTACGGATCATATCTTAATTATGACATGGGAGAGCAAGCGCGCAGAGGAACCTGCTTTTTGACCTCAGGAAGCCGCAGCATCAAAGATTTTTCAGAATCTGAGTGTATTAAGACTAACGATGACAAAAGTAATATTGTACTCCTCGGAGACAGCTTAAATGCCCATCTTTACAAGGCATCAACTGATATTTTAACAAGCCACAATATCTCTCAAATCAATGCATCAGGGTGCAAGCCCCTGATAAACACGCGTGGCAATAAAATTTGTACCGCGTTGATGCGTGATTTCTTCGAAAAATACATACACACATATGATTTTGATACGGTGATCCTCAGCGCGCGCTGGAAAAAAGAGGACATTAACGCCATCCTTGAAACAGTCAAATTTTTACGCATATTAGACGTGCGCGCAATCGTTTTGGGCCCCATACCAGAATATAATCTCGATCTCCCAAGGGCTTTAGCAAAGAATGAGATGAGCGCTGATCCCGATTTTATTTCAAAATGGTTGAACAAGGACATATTCATCATTGATAGTACATTCAAAGATGCATTCGGTAGTGAAAACCAAAACTACATATCGCTTGTAGACATTTTATGCATCAGCAATGGATCTTGCAAAACAATCGAAGATGACGTGCCACTCCAATTCGATTACGGGCATTTAACCTATGAAGGCGCGGTCTTTTTGCTAAAGGAGATACAAAGACGTTCAGACATATAATTGCTAGCGCTTAATCTACATAGCAATGTTTTGAGGTTTTAATGAAAAGCCAAAACAAAGCGTGAGGGACGATAGTCAGATACTGAGGAAAAGCGATCTGATAGGAATAGATTGCCCACAGAAAAAGCGAGCTTTGTAGATTAATAGGCATTTTTTAATGGTTATGTATCAAAGTTATTGCTTAGAGCCCTGATTATCTATAATCACTATATCGTTACGTTAAGAATTAAAAAAATTTACCGTTTTTATTTACTTTGTAAGATAATATATGTTTTGAAGTATAATTATGACATTTAAATCTAATAATCATATTGTCTTCTTTACTGTTCTCGCCTCAGCGGTTTCAGTTTTTTTTGCAATATCTTTTGAATCTCTTTCAAACCTTCCCACTTATTGGAATAAGGACGAGTATAGTCATGGCTATATAATTCCTTTAATAGCAGCTTATCTAGCATGGCATGAGCTCTCAAGAAAGGACTATAGTCTTGAAAGCTCATGGTCTGGTATACTTTGTTTGTTCCTCAGTTTATCAATCGCTATTTTTGCTAAACTGTCTTCTTCGGAAGCTTTCCTAAATTATAGTTTTATTATTGGTTTGTTAGGAGTGTCGTATGCATTCTTTGGTTTGAAAATTACAAAAGCCATTTTACCAGCTTTGCTATTTCTATTTTATGCTGCTCCACTCCCACATATTTTATATGGTAATATATCCATACAAATGCAATTAATTTCCTCCTTTTTGGGCACGTCGCTTATTCAGCTCGCGGGCCATAGCGTCTTTCAAGAGGGAAATATAATTGACTTAGGACATATGAAGCTTCATGTAGTAGAGGCGTGCAATGGTCTTCGCTACCTTTTTCCACTGATGAGTTTAGGCTATATTACCGCTTATCTTCTAGATGCTAAACTCTGGAAAAGACTTGTTTTGATGGTATCGGTTATCCCAATAACAATAGTTATGAATGCTCTTCGGATTGCTGCCATAGGGATATCGGTTAATGTGTGGGGGCAAGAAATGGCCGAAGGGGTTATACACATTTTAGAAGGAGTTGTCGTATTTGCCTTATGTCTCTTATTCTTGGCCATTGAGGTGTGGCTCATATTGAAGTTGAGTAGAAATGATAGGTTCAAATACGAATACTTGAGTTTTCCAAGTAAATTAAAAGTTTCTAAAATTGTACGTATACGACCACCCGCTCAAGTGTTTGGTTTGCTGCTCTGTATGGGGGGAATTGTAATTTTCTCATTATCTCACGTTACAAGGTCAGAATTTGTTAATACAGCTTCTAATTTAAAGTCTTTCCCTCTGTATATTTCTGAATGGAGTGGACAACAAGATTTTCTTAGTCCTCAAGAAATACTAACTCTTGATTTAACTGATTACTGGATGGCCAATTATAAACTGGATAATACTCTAGAATCTCCGGTGAATTTTTATATTGCTTACTATAATAGCCAAAAAATGCGAGCGAATATTCATATTCCACTTAATTGCATTTTAGCTAGCGGCTGGTCATTAGATAGTGAGGTTTCAATGATTGTTAATACGGAGCAAGGGGACATTCCTGTTAAAAGGCTGCTTATTAGAAAAGGAAACCAAGCGGGGTTAGTATACTACTGGCTTGAACAAAGGGGGCGGAGGTTAAGTAATCCTATTGAAGCTAAATTCTATTTAATGTGGGACTCAATAATGTTAAATAGGACGGATGGTGCGTTAGTAAGAGTATCTTCTTCTATTTCTCCATTTGAAAACCCAGAAGCTGTAGACAAAAAAATACATAAATTTATTCAAGATGTATACCCTCAGGTCGAAACTTTTATTCCAGGGAAATGACGTGGTAGTGTTGTGTCGTTATGTTTAACGTCCGATCAACGAGTTTTGCAATGCCCATAAGTGCTTTAGGAAAACACACGCCGGTGGGCGATAGCCTGAGTTTATACTGTGATACGGGCCTTTACCTCAGTTAAACTATACAATAATACTTTTGAATACACGTATACTCAATTTAATAAATCTTTTTTTGTTTTAGTTACTATTAAAAACAAAGCATGTGGATTAGTTGTCAAGTAGCGCCAGAAAAGTTGTCTTGGGTTTGTTACCATGCGATGAAGCCATTCCAAATTTGATCGTTGCATCCATAGAGGGGCTCTTGGATAATCCCCAGTTACATAATTATAGCATCCACCACAAGTTATAAGCCAACCAGCATCAATTTTATGCTTATTGCGAACACAAAAATCTTGTTCCTTGGGTTTTCCCAGCCCTACCCAGACAATATCTGGTTTTAGGGAGCTAATATCGGCGCAAACCTCGTCTTCTTGTTCTTTAGTAAAATAACCGTTACGACGCCCAATAATCTTTAACTCAGAATATTGTTCTTTTAGGATATTGTAGCATTTATGGTTTACTTCTTCGGTCGCCCCTAAAAGGTAAAATGTTAAATTGTTGGCTACTGCAGCTTTTGCTGCATCATGAAAATAATCTGTAGTAGACGATCTATCTCCGATATTGCCGTCTGTCATTTTATTTGCTGCTGTCACAATTATACCGCCGTCGGCATGGATTATATCGGCTTTGTGTAGGTTGGTCTTAAACGCTTTATTTGATGCAGCCAGAGAAAGCCCGTGGCCGTTACTATCAAATATCAAGGCTGGATTGTAATTACTTTCTCGGCGAGAACGACAATCCTCTACCATGAGATCTGTGAGATCTGCACGAGATAGGCAGGCCGTTTTAATACCACCAACTAGAACATGTTTGACATCGTTGATGCTCTGTTTAGGTTTCATTTTTATATCCCTAGTAATTTTTGTTTTTTTAATACCCTTAAAACACATCTTTATAAAAGCATTTTTGCAGTATATCAATTTTTTATTTTTAATAAGAGGTAGTGTCGTAATCTCGCAGCCATTCTTGCTTTTAGAGGAATTACAGGGGGTGAATAGTGAAATGGTGGACTTCAAAAGTAAATGTTCCAACCGTGTTTTAGGTATTTTACTTAGTTGGGCTGAAAGTATAAAGAAAACAATTTGACATCCACACTCAAGATATAGGAATATAATCAACACAAACGTCACAGCCCTTTCTGAGGCGTTTTTCGTTTTGAAGATGCTGCAAATTTTGTAGGATGTAACATTACAGAAACCTATCCTTTTGACCCAAGAATTTTTCGCGGGTATGTTCATATCAATACACTTGATGACAAAAGCGCCATCAAAGATCATAAGCGCTTTTTGACAAGCGTGTTTATGAAGGACAAATAATGGATCAACTCTTTGAAATTCACAGACCCGAAGCACCTGATATAGATGGTTTACTCTATATTCCTAATTTCATTTCTGAAAGTGAGCATGATGCTCTTTTATCTATTATTGATGTGCAGTCATGGCTAACGGACCTTAAACGCCGCGTGCAGCACTACGGATATAAATACGATTATAAAGCCCGCAATATTTTGCCTGATAGCTATTTAGGTGAGCTGCCGCAATGGCTAGGCGATTTACAAGAAAAATTGTTCACGGATGGAATATTCAAGCAAAAACCGGATCAGGCGATAATAAATGAGTACCTGCCCGGTCAGGGGATATCATCTCACATTGACTGCGTACCGTGTTTTGAGGATGTGATTGCTTCTTTGAGCCTTGGGTCTGATGCGATTATGCAGCTTTCTAAGGCCGAGCAAAAACATGATGTTTTTTTAGAAAAACGCAGCTTGATCGTTTTGTCGGGTGAAGCACGTTATAAATGGCAACACGCAATCCCCGCCAGAAAATTGGATATTGTTGATGGGGTAAAGTTAGAACGTCAAAGACGAATTTCCGTTACATTCAGAAAGGTGATTTTAGCCTAATCGCCCACAGTTAGATTCTTATTGTGATAAAATAAATTTCGAAAGAAATGAAATGGTGGAAGTATCAGGTGACACCTCAAACCGATTATTTCGAATATTAGAACGATGGGAGCGACATTTGCAATCAATTTGGGAAGGGACGCTTTATACAGATGGTATTTAGTGATAACTATAATGCATGAAAATATTAGTTATTGAAGATGATCAGAATGTATCTGCATATATTGCCAAAGGCCTCAAAGAGGCAGGGCATGTCGTTGATCAATCAGATAATGGCAAAGATGGTTTATTTCTGGCTCAAAGCGAGAAGTATGATGTTTTGGTCATCGATCGTATGCTTCCTGAAATTGATGGATTAACAGTTATACAAACACTCAGGGGATCCGGTTTTGTTGTGCCTATCCTCATATTAAGTGCTTTGGCGGATATAAATGACCGTGTGAAGGGTTTGCGCTCTGGTGGTGATGATTATCTTACAAAGCCGTTTGCTTTTGCTGAATTACTCGCGCGTGTTGAAATTCTTGGACGTCGCAATATGACGACAACAGATTCAAAAGATACAATATTAAAGACCGCAGACATTGAGCTTAATTTGCTCAAACGTAATGTGCGTAAAGGCCAAGAAACTATAGATTTGCAAACGCGCGAGTTTAACTTGTTGGAGTTTTTACTACGCCATAAAGGGCAGGTTGTTACGCGCACGTTGTTACTAGAGGCCGTTTGGGATTATCACTTTGATCCTCAAACGAATGTTATCGATGTCCATATTAGTCGCCTGCGTAAAAAAATACATGATCATGACGGAACAATAATCAAGACGGTGCGTGGTGCAGGATATATCATCGAAGACAGTTTCTAGGCGCTATGCCAAAAGCTCCAGCTTTAAGATGGCGGTATTATTTACGATACTCCTTGGTATTTCCGCGGTTTTTTTAGGCTATTCGCTTTATGATTTTGGCCAAAAGAACTTTATGCGCGAGACTGAAGACGCCATTAATATTGAAATAGAGCATATCATTATTTCATTGGGAGAAAATCATTCTACGCAAAATATAGGGCAATATATTTCAAAACGGGCGGTAGAAAAGCTCAACCCTGTTTATTTTTTTCAAGATAAAGATGGCGCTCGCCTAGCCGGGCACCTTAATAATATGCCAGAAGATGTCACACTCCTTAAAGAGGGTGTTGTCAGTTTTCGTCATGGAGCAAAACAGGTGCTTTATGCAGCTAAAATTCATACCTTTGAAAATGGTTCAAAACTTCTTGTTGCCCGTGATATCAACGATATCAATAAAAGTTATGAACGCCTGAAGATGTTTAGTATTATGATCATGGTGTTCATGCTCATGGTTATTTTTGTTAGCTTTTTTATTAGCCTGTTCGTCGTAAGCCGCATCAATATGATTGCAGGAACGGCAAAAAACATTATGGACACAGGTGATTTGTCCAAACGTATTTCAATTAAAGGCAGTTGGGACGATCTGAGTAATCTGGCGCAGGTTTTAAATACCTTGTTGGATCGCATTGAGGTATTAATGCAAGGTATCCGTAGCACCAGTGACAATATTGCGCATGATCTTCGTACCCCACTTACGCGGCTGCGAAATCATTTGGAGCATTTAAAGGCAAATAAAAACAGCGAGAGTGAGGTAGATTCATTAATCAGTGAAGCGGATCATATCCTTGGCACATTTAATTCATTATTACGCATTACTAATATCGAAAAATCGGCGCGCTCTCAGAACTTTATCACTGTAAATATAGGCAAAATTATAGAAGATGTAATCGCATTATATGAACCCTTGGCAGAAGATAGATCATTGAGTATTTCTTCTGCTGTTTGTGATGATGTTTTTATAAGCGGTGACAAAGACATGCTTTTTCAAGCATTTGCGAATTTGGTGGATAATGCAATTAAGTTCTCTTCTGAAAACGGCCATATCAAAATAGAATTAAAACAGAATGCAAAGCAGGCCATTTTTGTCTTAGCCGATAATGGTTGCGGCGTTTCAGAGCAGGAAAGAGAGCGCGTCTTTGACCGATTTTTTCGTGCAAATTATAGCCGGTCTGAGCCCGGAACAGGACTGGGCTTAAGTCTTGTGAAGGCCGTGCTTGATTTGCACAAGGCAGAAATATCATTGAGCGATAACGAGCCGGGTTTACGCGTGAACATAAAATTCAAAAATTAAACTTTTGTAATTTTCATGACAGGCACTCGTATGAAGACGCTGTGTAATATTCTCTTTTTAACGTGAGGCATGTTTATGAAGACAGCAATTATCGGCACAGGCATTTCAGGGGCAGGAATTGCGCATCTGATCCATGCGCATCATGATATAACCGTATATGAAAAAAATGATTATGTCGGCGGACACAGCCGCACAAAGATGGTCAAAACAAAAAATGGTGATGTTCCTGTTGATACGGGATTTATTGTTTTCAATAAAAAGAATTATCCGCTGCTAACTGCTTTATTTCATCATTTGAATGTTCCTATATCTAAAACGGATATGTCTTTTGGTGTCGATATAAACCGTGGTTGGCTGGAATATGGCACTTATCATAAATTGGCCGGCATATTTGCACAAAAATCAAATTTCTTTCGCCCCGCATATATCAGAATGCTCTTCGATATTTTACGGTTTAATAAATTAGCCACCGCGTATTTAGAGAATGGTACAACCCTAACACTGGGTGAATTACTAGACGAGATGAAAATGGGGGTATGGTTCAGGGATTATTATCTTCTGGCTATGGGGGCAGCAATTTGGAGCACGCCTGCAAATAAGATGGAAAATTTTCCCGCACAAACATTCTTACGATTCTTTGATAACCATGGCTTGCTTACGGTGAATGATCATCCGCAATGGTATACTGTTGTAGGGGGAAGCCGTGAGTATGTGAAACGCATCATTCAGCCTTATGAGGATCGCATCAGGTATAATTGCGGGGTAAAAACTGTAGAGCGCACACAGAATGGTGTGCTGGTAACCGATATACATGGAAACTCTGAAGAATATGACCAAGTGGTTTTTGCATGCCACAGTGATCAGGCCATGCGCTTGCTAAAAAACCCAACCGAGACAGAAAAAAATATAGTCGGCGCGGTGCGTTATCAACCCAATGAAATGGTTCTTCATACAGATCAAAGCTTTATGCCTAAACGCAAAAAGGCGTGGGCAAGCTGGATATATCAGTCAGATAAACAGAATATCGATAATAAAATATCATTAAGCTATTGGATGAATAACTTACAGCCACTCCAGACGGAAACGCCGATCATTGTTACTCTTAATCCTGCGCGCGCGCCTGATGCGGCACTGGTTCACGATCAATGTCATTTTGAGCACCCTGTATTTGATCTGGCCGCAATTGAGGCTCAACAGAAAATACCGGAAATTCAGGGCAAAGACAGAATATGGTATTGCGGCGCATGGCAAAGATATGGCTTTCATGAAGATGGATTATTAAGCGCGGTAAATGTTGCAAAAATGATGGGAATTGAGCCGGAATGGAAATAACCCCACAAATTTTTACGGCAAAAGTAATGCATAAACGTTTATTCCCGAAAGTGAATGCGTTTGTTTACAATATTTATTACCTTGCACTGCCCTTAAATTCTTTAGCCAAGAAGCTTAGTGTAAACGGCCTCGCCCTCAATCGCTTTTCTCCCCTTAGCTTCTACCAGCGTGATCATGCTTCTCGTGAAGAGAACGTTGATTTAGAACAATGGGCGCATGGTATCCTTGATGACTATGGCTTACACGAAATTATCGATGACATTGTGTTAGTCAGTATGCCCAGAGTTTTGGGATATGTCTTTAACCCCGTAAGCTTTTGGCTTTGTTTTGATAAAGACCGCAATCTACGCGCAGTCATTAACGAGGTTAACAATACATTCGGTGAAACCCATACATATTTATGCGCGCACACTGATAATCGACCGTTGCAGTCAAAAGATTGGATGAGTGCAAAGAAGCTGTTCCATGTTTCACCATTTTTAGAGCGTGAAGGGCATTATAAATTCCGATTTGATGTGCAAGATAATACGCTAGGGATCTGGATAGATTTTTATGACGTTGAGTGCCGTAAGAAGCTTGTGACATCATTGGTTGGGCGACTAACTCCTATGAATAAAAAGTCATTGAGATCGGTATTTTGGAGCCACCCACTGGTCACATTTAAATCAATTTTCTTAATCTATTGGCAAGCTGTGAAACTGATTTCCAAAGGAATACGCCACCTTAAAAAGCCGGATCAAATTACGCCCAATATTAGCGCCAGCGATAACCTTACAAAATTGTAATCTTAGTGTAAGGGCTATGTTATTAGGACAAACATATAGTGGCATGATGAAAGTATTATTTTAGGATATAACTTATGTTTTATAAGGCATTTGCAGATAGATTATTTAAAATTTTAGATCACGCTCAATTCGGTAAGTTAGAGCTTGTGACACCTGATGGACAGTCACATCATTTTGGCGGCGTTCTTACGGGGTCTTGCGCGAAAATGAGTGTGCGTGATTGGCGTACATTTACCGCATTTGCAAGTAAGGGCGACACGGGTTTAGCAGAAGCATATCGTGATGGGTGGTGGGACAGTGACGATATTTGTGCAGTTCTTCTTTTTGGATTAGAAAATGAAGCACATTTAAAGTCTGTCTTTCATGGCGGTGGATTTGTAAATCTGACTGCTAACGTCCTTTATTCATTGCGACAAAACACTTTACGCGGCAGCCGTAAGAACATTCAGGCGCATTATGATTTAGGGAATAATTTCTATAGCCTCTGGCTTGACCCGACAATGACATATTCTGCCGCTTTATATAACAATGACAATGAAGATCTGCCACAAGCACAAAACAACAAATATGACCGTATGATTGATCGTTTAGATCGCGTGTCCGGAGATATACTTGAGGTTGGTTGTGGTTGGGGCGGCTTTGCCGATCGCGCCGTTAATCGCGTTGATCGTGACTATCATGTTAAGGGCATAACCCTATCTGATGAACAGCATAAATATGCAAAAATTCGCTTAGGTAACCGTGCAGATATTGTATTGGAAGATTATCGTCATCAAACTGGTAAGTACGATAATATCGTATCCATTGAAATGTTTGAAGCTGTTGGGGAAAAATTCTGGCCCACGTATTTTGATAAACTTCATTCTTTGCTGAGTGATAAAGGGCAAGCGATGATACAGACAATCACTATCGCGGATCAGCATTTTGAGCGTTACCGCAGCGGCGGTGATATGATACGCACGCATATATTCCCGGGTGGCATGCTACCAAGCCCCGAGCGTTTTACGCGTCAAGCAGCTCAATCTGATTTGCAAGTTGTTGATCAGTTTGCGTTTGGTCAAGACTATGGCAGAACAATGCTGGAATGGTTGCAACGATTTGACGCGAATACGCCGGCCATTCTGGCGCTCGGTTATGACAAGAAGTTTATACGGTTATGGCGTTTCTATCTGGCGATCTGTTACGCCGCATTTAAGGTCGGACGTATTGACGTAATGCATATGGAGCTTCGTCATGCTTAAGCCTTTGATAATGTCATTATGTCTGTTGTTTATTGGTGTTTTTAATGTGCATGCATCTTCACTTTATATAGAGAAGCATGTCAACGAACCAGTTATGGTTGGCAAGGCAAGATACACCTATCTTTTATTTGATGTTTATGACGCAAAGTTATTTGCCCCAAAAGGGATATGGAGTTTTGAAGAGCCTTTTGCTCTTGAGCTTACATATCTTCGTAATCTGAGCGGTCAGAAGATAGCGGTACGTTCTGCAGAAGAGATTAGAGACCAAGGCTTTGAAGATGAATTATTATTGGCGGGATGGTATTCCCAAATGAAAGAAATTTTCCCCGATGTTTCAAGTGGAAGTGTAATCACAGGCGTTTATTTACCCAATGATGAAACATTGTTTTACCACGGCGATGAACTTATCGGGCGCGTGCAAGACCCAAAATTCGGACGCAGATTTTTTGGAATATGGTTATCTGACAAAACATCTGAACCCGAATTTAAAAATAAATTAACAGGACAAATACAATGAACAAAATCTTCACTATAACAGGAGCAATACTGATGCTAGGCGCGTGTTCAAACACTAATGTAGACTATTATAAAGATGTAAAACCAGAGGTAAATTTTGAAGAATTTTTTAGCGATGATATCGTTGGCTGGGGTATTGTTCAAAACAGGAAAGGTCAAGTTGTTCGTCGATTCGATATTAAGATGAACGGAACGTGGGATGGCGATAAATGTGTTTTAAAAGAAGATTTCTTTTATTACGATGGTGAAGAGCAAAAACGCATTTGGACGGTTATTAAAAAAGATAACGGAGAATTTGAAGGTACTGCAGACGATATTTTAGGCACTGCCACGGGTAAGACTTCGGGTAATGCAATTAATTGGCACTATAGTATGGATTTACCGGTGGGCGGAAAAACCTATCGTGTTAAGTTTGATGATTGGATGTGGCAAATGAATGATGGCGTTCTTATTAATCGCTCTTATATTAAGAAATTTGGTGTGACCGTCGCGGAGCTTACATTAATTCTTCAAAAGGTTGAAAAGTAATTATGGCATTTTCAGGCGAAACAATATGGATTATTGGCGCAAGCAGTGGTATAGGCGCGCAATTAGCCCGTAATTTATCAAAGCAGGACGCACATTTAATATTATCCGCGCGATCACAAGATAAGCTTGATAGATTAAATGATGAATTGGGTGGGGAGCATACGGTTATAGCATTTGATATTTCAGATTTTGTGCAAGTCAAAAATGCTATAGATCATGCCAAAACCCTTCATAGCCAAATAGATCGTATTATATGTATGGCGGGTATATATGAACCCAAAGCCGTTTTAGATATGAAAGAAGAGGATATCCGAAATATAATTGATGTCAATTTAACAGGTGTTATCTATTTTACACAATGCGCCATTAAGGCAGTAAGGTCGCAAAGAAAAGCACAAATAGTGGCCTGCGCCAGTGTTGCTGGTTATGTAGGCTTACCCAATGGCCAGCCTTATAGTGCGAGCAAAGCCGGCCTCATTAATTTTATGCAAAGCCTGTATCTGGAGGCAGAAAACCATATTGATATAAAAATGATTTGCCCGGGGTTTGTAGAGACTCCATTGACCGAAAAAAATAATTTTGACATGCCCTTTATCATGAGCGCGGAAGGGGCCGCTCATGAAATTGAAAAGGGGCTTCTCTCTAAAAAATTTGAAATTCACTTCCCCAAAAAACTAACACGAAGTTTGAAAATAATTTCTATCCTTCCCAACGCCCTTAAATTCATGATTTGTGCTAAATTCAAAACTTGATTTATTCTTTCGGAATTTCAGAAAGCGCTGTTTCTATTGCAGTTATTACAGACGCTGAAGTTGGTGATGTTGTACTTCCGAATGAAGTAATGTAATTCCCATTTGCATCAATCAGATATTTGTGGAAATTCCATTTAGGTCCACTTAAAAAACCACCTTTTTCACTGGCCCATTTGTAAAATGGATGTGCGTTTTTGCCTTTAACATGCGTTATGCCTGTTAGTGGGAAGGTAATATTAAATTTTTTCTCTGTGAATTTTTTAACTTCATTTTCCGCTTCAAACTCTTGCCCTGCAAAATCACCCGAAGGCACACCCAATATGACAAGTCCCTGATCTTTATATGTATCATACAATGTTTGAAGATCTTTATATTGCCCTGTAAACCCGCATTTTGAGGCTGTATTTACAACTAAAATCACTTTGCCTGTATAATCATTAAGGTTCAAATTATTTCCATCTATTGATGTAAATGAAAATTGGTGAGCATTAGACATGGCGGGCATAGAACGTTCCATTTTAGTTTCTGCGTGCGTAGATGTTGGATTTCCTGTGAATGAAGCCATGAGAAACATAATTATAAAATATCTCTTTTTCATCTTTGAATATCCTTGATTACGTCGTTAAGGGCTTTAAATGCATCTGCGTCATAGGCGCCTTTATGACGCCACAATATCTCACCGTCTTTATTTAAAAGTAAAATGTAAATATCATCTTCCTCCATTGACATGAATTTTATAAAATCTTCGCGTGATGTGTACACCGTAATTGTTCGACTGCGCGCCTTATCATCTTCTATACCTGCGCGCATGCCATTATTTATGAACATACGGTTTGCCATGTTCACTTCATATATGATGGGGATTTCATAAAATTTAAGGACGTCTGATCGTTCAATAATCGCATCTATCTTGGGTATCCATGTATCAACATCTTTTTGTTGTTGCCTTTGGAAGGCAACCGCCACAATGTTAAGTTCGCCTCTAAAGCTCTTGGGAATTTCACGCTCTTGCCCGTGTAAGTCTATCCCCGTGAGTGATGGAAATTGTCCTGCGCCATTATATTTTATGGTGGATATTTCTCCTGCGCCAATGCACCCGCTCATAAATAATGCGCTCCCAACTAATGTGGTTAATAATATTTTTTTCATCTCTATGCCTCTATGCGTTGTCCATCCCATGCAAAAACATTGCCTGTATCCTCAGGGATTAAATCATTTACAACTCCTGCTAAATATTGTGCAGATTGTTGCGGTGTGAAAAGTTTTTCTTTTGCTATATTTGATTGAAATGGAGCAGATAAGTTACTGTTGACCGTTCCAGGATGCAGGCCAAAAATAACAGATTTTGGATTGCGCCGCGCGCATTCAATGCTTGCTGTTTTAATCATCATATTCAGTGCGCTTTTAGATGCACGATATGAATACCACCCACCAAGCTGATTATCAGAAATGCTGCCAACACGCGCAGATAACGCAGCGAATTTAAACGAATGATCGCGCGGCATCATGGGCAAGATATGTTTCATAACTAAAGCAGGTATGATGACATTAATATCGAATATAGATGCCATATAACCTTTGGAAATATCCTTTAATGATTTTTCCGGAAGTTGCTCATCAACGCGCAAAGCGCCGTTGGTAACAATAATGATGTCCGGTGGTGATTTCTTAAATATGAGCGAGCAGCATTTTTCGACGCTCGCCTCATCATTAAAATTTATCTGTAAATGCCCTGTATTCGATGATGTCGGCGATATTACAGAGCGCGAGACAGCAAAAATATGATTGCCTTTATTCTGTGCATAATAATCACATAACGCACCGCCGATTGCTCCATTTGCTCCAAATATTACGATGTTTTTATCCATGTGACTATAATAGCGTAGATGTCTATTCTCAGGCTTACTTAAAGATTACATCTCTGTAAGATTTTTAAAAGCCGTCCGCTAGAGGGATGAAACGGGAGAGCGCAGCATCTCCCTTTAGAACCGCCGCAATGTCTTAGCCATTCTTGCTTTTAGAGGAGTTGAAGGGGGTAAATGGTGAAATGGTGGACCCTAGCGGGATCGAACCGCTGACCTCGTCGCTGCCAGCGACGCGCTCTCCCAGCTGAGCTAAGGGCCCTTTCACAAGGTGTGGATATCAATAATGTGTTACGGCATGTTTTTCAAGTGAAAAAGGGACGTAACAACGCCCCTTTTAAATAATTATATATTTAAGCGAATGCTATTTTTTTAATGCATCGCGGATTTCTGTCAACAGAACGATATCAGCGGGGGGAGCAGCCGGAGCGGCGGCGGCCTTTTCTTCTGCCTCTTTTTCTGCAGCAGCTTTGAGCTTATTCACACCTTTAACAAGCATGAAAACCACAAAAGAGATAATCAAAAAGTTGATGATCGCATTAATGAATACACCATATGTAATGATTGGTGCGCCCGCATCTTGTGCGGCCTTCAACGAGTCATAAGCCTGTCCATTTAACGCAACAAACTGATCGGCGAAATCAACGCCGCTTGTAATCACACCAATGATCGGCATAATCAAGTCACCAACCATAGAGTTCACAATAGCGGTAAACGCGGCGCCCATAATAATACCGACGGCCATATCCATCACATTCCCACGCGCAATAAAATCTTTAAATTCTTTAAGCATAGTTTTTTCTTTCTTTATAATTCATTGTAATAGCGGTGAATGTACTCAAAAAATGCATATTGTCAAATAAAAAGCCCCGCATAATTTGCGGGGCTTTTAGGATTAAGGATATGATTTTTATTCTCTGTTTCCTAAGAATTGCAATAAAAATTGGAACAACATGATAAAATTCATGTAAAGAGACAACGCCCCCATAATAGACAGCTTTTGATTAAGCGCATCACCATTTGAAGAGCGATACATTTGCTTTATATTTTGCGTATCCCAAGCCGTTAAGCCTGTATAAACCAATACGCCTATCCCTGAAATGGCAATATGCATGATTGGTGATTGAAAAAATACATTCACCACGATTGCAATGAGCAGCCCGAACGTTGCCATACGGAGCATTGACCCCATACCTGAGAGGTCACTTTTTGTCGTATAACCCCAAATAGAGGTCGCCGCAAATGTTGCAGATGTAATGAAAAATGTTTTCACAATACTGGCTGTTGAATATACAAGAAATACTGATCCGAGTATGGCACCAAAAAATGCAGAGAATAAAACAAACCCTAACACAAGAGATTGGAATGAAGCGCGCTGCATACGACCTGGGCCAAATAACGTCATCATCAACATCATTGGTGCGAACATTACTGCCAATCCAATAAACATATTTTTCTGCATCATCATGTATATTTGCTCAATACCAGGAATCTGAGAAACGGCATAAGCACTTACGCCTGTTACGGCGAGCCCCAAGGACATAATATTATATACGCCTTGAAAATGCTTTTGAAGACCGACATCAATCTCTTTTGACTCAGTCCGAGCTTGTGAAAAACGATCTGTTTGCATTTTATTTAATCTCCAAATTGTTAAACAAATAGTATTTATAAAATTAGTTATATACGTATTCTAACAAATTTCAAAGAAAGTTACGAGAAATCGTGAAATTATCGTCTTTCACGGATTAGCCATGGATTTGCGCGTTTTTCCCTATCTTTTCTCTCTGGCGTGAAGCTCTTCTCTTTTGAAATAGGGGGAAGGCTTGCGGAATCGGGGATGGGTGTATTCGTAACCTGTGAAATCGCCTTAATCCGCGCGTCAATCGGTGGGTGAGTTGCAAACATCCCCATAAATGGAACGTGGTTTTCGATGCACATCATTGCAATATCACTTGTGGTGCCAGGGATTTTATCACGCCCCGCAATACGCATCAGGGCGCGCATCATCGCATCGGGGTTTTTCGTCATTTCTACTGCACCTGCATCGGCCATATATTCACGTTTACGCGACAAAGCAAAGCGCATCAGAAGGCTCGCCATATAGCCGAGCCAAAGCATAATTCCAATGACAATCATTGCAATGACTATACCTCCACTGTTTTTATCGCGGCGACCGCTTGTGAAGAACAGGTTATAACGGACACTGCTCCAGACAAGCTGCGCGAGAAATCCGAAAAGCCCCGTGAAGATTATCGTCACGACCAGCAAGCGCACGTCTTGATTTTGGATATGGGTGAGTTCATGGGCGAGAACTGCCTCAAGCTCATCAGGGGCGAGGGAGTGCATAAGCCCGCGTGTTACAGTTACGGAATAGCTATCCTTACTGATTCCACTTGCGAAGGCATTACGAGCGTGGCTTTCGATAATTTCCATATGGGGCAGCGGCATTCCACGTGAAATGCATAGATTTTCAAGCATGTTATATAGCTCTGGCTCATCCTGTCTTGTCACGGGGTGTGAATGCGCGAGCTTACGGATCATACGTGTATGGAAAAACCATGATACCGTAAACCAAATTGCTACGGCGGTGATTATGAGCGGCCAAAAATCATACGCAATATTATTGGCGAACATCACTGCCTGATCGAAATTCATTTCAGAACTGTGATGCGAACGGGTTGTAATGCCACCACTTAAGATCAGCGTAGTAACCCAGAAAATCCCCATAATTAGCAATGGATAGAGTGCGAGCAAAATAATGCAACGCAGGTTATTATTCCATATATGAGTGCTTAATCCTATTGCTTTACCAGACATAGTAATGCCTTGCTTCTTCTGCTAGAACTTAACCTCTGGTGCTTTTTTTACCAACTCTGCTTCGGCCTCATCCAGTTCGAAAAAGACTTCTTTTTGGAAGCCAAAAGCATTGGCAATAAGAACAGCAGGGAATTGCTCGGTCGCGGTGTTGTATTCAGATGTTGCATTATTGAAAAAGCGACGCGCGGCGGCAATTTTATTTTCAATGTCTGAAAGCTCGCTCATCAGTTGGCGGAAATTTGTATCGGCCTTAAGATCAGGGTAGTTTTCAGCTACGGCCAAAAGCCCCATCAACGCACCACCCAAAACATTTTCGGCGGCAACGCGTTCACCTGTTGCACCCTTTGCCGCGCCGACTTGCGCGCGGGCGTTGGTGACGTTTTCAAAAGTTTCCTTTTCATGCGCAGCGTATCCCTTTACCGTTTCCACAAGTTGAGGAATGAGATTATAGCGTTGCTTGAGCTGTACATCGATGTCAGAAAATGCGTTATTACGCGTTTGGCGCAAGGCCACAAGCCTGTTGTACAAAAAAACCAACATAACGGCGATAAATGCAATAATGCCAAGTGTGATCCACATAATGAAAAATCCCTTTCACTCTTTAATTTCGTAGGTTAGTTTAAAGCTTAAAGATTGATTTGTCTTTATCTTTTTATAATAACGCATACGGCCTGAATTTAATGTCTTTGTTTACCTCTTCTCATTTTGCAAGTGCCTGCGCGGCGGGTACAGATTGGCGGGATACGTCAAAAAATGTGCTTGAGAAGTTGGATGGTATTCGAACAGATAACGACGATTTTAATTTTGGGATTTTATACATTTCAGATTATTTGGCAGATGACGTGACAAGTATTCTCAATCTGTTTAAATCGGTTTTAAAAATCGATGCATGGGTTGGCTCTGTTGGTATGGGTGTGATTGGGTGTAGTGAATCCTTTGTTGATCAACCTGCAATATCTGCGATGCTGTGCCGATTCCCTGAAAATGGATTTTGCTTATTTCCTGAGATAAGCGATGAAAATGAAGCCCTAAAGATGCAACACAACGTTCAGAAATGGGTTGTTGATAATGAGCCACTTACCGCCATTGTTCATGGCGATCCTGTTGCCGATGAAGACCCACGCGCCGTTCTGATTGATATGGAGCGATCAACAAATTCTTTCGTTATTGGTGGAATGAGTTCCTCACGATCACAGCATTACCAGATTGCAGGGTCTGTTTTTGACAATGCCATTAGCGGCGCATTTCTTTCACCCGATATACAAATCGCAACAGCGTTATCACAAGGGTGCGAGCCGATTGGCGCATATCACACAATAACCAAAACAGATGAAAATGTTATTCTTGAGATTGATGAAGAAAAGGCGCTGAAAGTATTTCAAAATGATTTGAGAGCAGTCGCTGCGCAGAATCTTGGGAAAAACCATGAGGATTTCTTGAGCGAGATTCAAATGATTGAAAACAGTGATCGTATCCCACCTGAATTTAAAAGCTTGTTTAAAGGAGATGTCCATATTGCATTTCCGCGCGCACAATCTGATTTAAACGATTATTTGGTACATAATATTTTGGGAATTAACCCTGATGAGGGATCAATTACAGTTTCTGATAATGTTGAGCCAGGAGAAACTATATTTTTTGTCGAACGCAATGCAAAAAATATAGAAACTGATTTAACCAAATCTCTTATCGCGCTTCAAAAGCGTATCCTGCATGAGCGTGGGCATTTTAGGCCCAAAGCAGCATTATATATATCTTGCATTGCGCGTGGTTTTACCAAATCGTCAGAGACTGGAAGTAATGAAATTAAAATAATCCATGATGTTCTGGGCAACATTCCCATGACTGGATTTTACGCAGGCGGAGAAATCAGCAATGCTCAGATCTATGGCTATACAGGAATATTAACCCTGTTTTTTTGAATTTATCGTGGGTAGATAAAGCCTGATGCGATATAGGGGGAGCCAAAGGCATTGGTGTGATAATTCCAAAACCGTGCGCGCGACCAATCACCTGCGGAGGACACGTCCTCAACCAGCATTCGTTCATAAATCATAGAGCGTTCCGACTTACTCCCGCCCCAGTTGCTATGAGTGACTTCGATATTTCGGCTATTGATAACCCTTTTCACAACAGATACATGACCGTATCGAAGGCGGGATGATTTGGACAAGACAAAAACTGCGCCTTTTTGCGGGATTAAACCACGGCGATAATTCCCTTCTGCCTGCCCCCACCATGTATGTGCGTTACCCCGAATTTGAATACCAGATACATCACGGGCATAGGGAACACAGCTAATGGGCTTAGCTATATGATAGCCTGCTGCATTATTCTTTGAAAATGATCCCGAATTTGACGTGCTACAGGCGGATAAAATAACAATGGTGACGATGGCAAGTGGTTTGCGAAGAAGCATCTTAAAATCCAACATTTGTTGCATTACTGCGGATATGGTACATAAAACCATAAAGCCTTGTAAGCACAAAAAACAGTTTCTTGCGTTTTAATATCGTCGCTGTTATGAAGGCTTCAATTAACAAAGACATAATAGCATAGATGACAGACAAAAAATCAATTGGTGTTCTTGCCCTTCAAGGGGCGGTTGAACCACATAAAGCACATATCGAAGCGGCAGGCGGAGAGTTTCGTGCTGTGAAAACGCCTGCGCAATTTGAAGACGTGGATGCGTTTATCATTCCCGGCGGCGAAAGCACAACAATGCTAAAACTTATTGATAATTTCGGGCTTTGGGATGTTTTGGCGGATCAGTTTTCGAAAAAGCCAGTTTGGGGGATTTGTGCGGGGTCTATATTACTCGCGGAGACTGTTACAAACCCATCACAAAAGTCCTTTGGCCTTTTACCAATTAGCATACAACGCAACGGCTATGGGCGACAAATTGACAGCCATCACGCGCCGATTGACGGATATACCGTATCTTTTATTCGTGCGCCCGTGATTACAGATATGAAAGACGGCGTAGAGGTTCTGGCCGAGCATGAAGGCGCGCCCGTTTGGGTGAAAAATGGCACTATCATGGCCTCTACTTTTCATCCTGAATTAACGATGGAGTACCCGTCACCGATGCACCAACACTTTATTGACTTGGTCACAAAAAACACCTAAAAAGCCCTTATGATGAGATATATTTCTACGCGCGGTGGCGGTGAGCCACAAACATTCGAACAAGTCCTGTTAAGTGGGTTAGCACCTGATGGCGGGTTGTATGTGCCTGAAAGTTGGCCACAAATTGATTTCGCTTCTCTTAAAGGCAAAAGCTATTGCGAAATTGCTTTAGCGGTTATGTATCCATTTGTTGAAGGATGCATTCCACGTGATGATTTCGAGAAAATTATTGAGGAAACCTATTCTTCCGAATTTTTCCGCGACGCAGCGGTTACACCACTACACCATTTGACAGGCTATGAAGGCGATCAAATACATGTGATGGAACAGTTCCACGGCCCCACGATTGCGTTTAAAGATGTGGCGTTGCAGTTGCTTGGGCGGTTGTTCGATTATGTTTTAAAAAAGCAAGATAAGCATATCACCATTGTTGGCGCGACCAGCGGTGATACAGGCAGCGCGGCGATTGAGGGATGTAAAAACAGTGATCAGATTGATATTTTCATTTTACATCCGAAGGGGCGCGTATCGGATGTTCAGCGCAAGCAAATGACCAGTATCAACCAACCTAATGTGCATAATATCGCGATTAAAGGCTCTTTTGATGATTGCCAGAACATGGTTAAGGCGATGTTTAATGACCCCGAATTTCGCGCAGGGGTTAACCTCTCAGCGGTGAATTCGATTAACTGGGCGCGAATTATGGCGCAGATTGTTTACTATTTTTCCACTGCGCTTGAACTTGGTGCACCTGAACGCGGTGTATCTTTTGTTGTGCCAACGGGGAATTTTGGAAATGTGTTTGCGGCATATTGCGCTCAGAGCATGGGGTTACCCATTAAGGGGCTTTGCATTTCCACCAATAAGAATGATATTTTAACCCGTTTCTTTGAGACAGGTGAAATGAAGTTAGAAGATGGGCATGCGACGATTTCACCGTCTATGGATATTCAAATCTCCAGTAATTTTGAACGTTTTCTGTTTGATCTTGTTGATCGCGATGCGACGAGGTTAGCGGAGTTGATGACCACATTTAAAGAGACAGGCCATTTCAAATTGGATGATGCATTAATGGCCAAAGCACGCGCGCAATTCTCTGCCGCTCGCGCCGATGATGAGAAAACACTCGCGCTAATTAAGGAATGTTATGAGGCTACGAGTTATGTTCTTGATCCGCATACAGCCGTTGGTTTGGCAGGGGCGAAGGATATGGTTGATGGGTCAAGTGACGCGGTTGTCTTGCTCGCCACGGCGCATCCTGCAAAATTCCCAGATGCGGTGGAAAATGCCATAGGATCTCGCCCTTTCCTGCCCGCACATCTATCCGATTTAATGGAGCGCGAGGAATTTATGAGCGAGCAGCCCAATGACCTTGCAACTGTTCAGACATTCGTGAAAGAACGTACGCGGGTTTAGGTTATTTCAAATACTTCTCATGAAATTTGATGTGATCATCTATAAAGGACTGGATGAAGAAGTAGCTATGGTCGTAGCCTTTTTGCATGCGGAGGGTTAGAGGTTGCCCCGCCGTTTTACACGCTTGTTCAAATAAATGCGGTTTGAGTTGATCTTCCAGAAAAGAATCTGCTGTGCCTTGATCGATGAGAATAAACGCGTTTGAGGATGGGTTTTTCGCAGAGGATACCAAATGACACGCATCGTGATTTTTCCATTCTGCCTGATCTTCCCCCAGATATGCAGTGAACGCCTTATGCCCCCATGGCACTTGGACGGGCGCAACAATCGGAGAGAATGCAGAACAGCTTTTAAATTTTTCGGGGTATTTGAAATAGAGCGTAAGCGCGCCGTGACCGCCCATGGAATGCCCCGTAATCGCGCAAGCTTTGCCGTCCAGTGAAAGCTCCGTTTCGACCAATGGTAAAAGCTCATCCATGATATAGCTTTCCATGCGGAAATTCTTTGTCCATGGTTCTTGGGTTGCGTTCAGATAAAACCCAGCGCCTTGCCCTAGATCATAGGCCTCATCATTTGCCACGTCATCACCGCGCGGAGATGTGTCGGGCGCGAGGATAGCAATACCAAGCTCCGCCGCCTTTTGATACGCCCCTGCCTTGGTCGTGAAGTTATCTTCGGTGCAAGTCAGGCCAGAGAGGAACACCATATAAGGCGTTTTACCCGAAGCATTGGGAGGTAAAAACACAGTAAATTTCATCTGCGTTTTTGTCTCGCCGCTGTCGTGAGAATAATACCCAAGAGTGCCGCCATGGCAGACATGCGATTTTTCAAGCTTCATAGACTAATACTCAACAATACTGCGGATAGATTTGCCTTCATGCATCAGGTCAAAGGCATCGTTGACTTTCTCTAGCGACATTTTATGCGTGATCAAATCATCGATATTTACTTTTCCATCCATATACCAATCGACGATTTTGGGAACGTCAGTTCGCCCACGCGCACCACCAAAGGCCGAGCCGCGCCAAACGCGCCCTGTCACCAGTTGGAACGGGCGGGTTGAAATTTCTTGGCCTGCGCCCGCTACGCCTATGATGACGCTCTCGCCCCAACCTTTATGGCAGCATTCCAAGGCTTGGCGCATGACATTGACATTCCCGATGCATTCGAATGAGTAATCAACGCCGCCACCCGTCAGATCCACAATAGCGGAGACGACATCAGGAACCTCTTTCGGGTTGATGAAATCTGTCATGCCGAATTGCTTGGCCAGTTCGACTTTTGACGGATTTAAATCTATGCCGATAATGCGTGATGCTCCGACCATTTTCGCGCCTTGAATCACGTTCAGGCCGATACCGCCAAGACCAAATACGGCAACAGTTGAGCCCGGCTCTACCTTCGCATCAAAGACAACCGCACCAACGCCCGTGGTTACGCCACAACCGATATAGCAAATTTTGTCAAAGGGCGCGTCTTTACGAACCTTTGCCAATGATATTTCAGGCATAACGGTAAAATTTGAAAAAGTCGAGCAGCCCATATAATGCAGGATGGGTTTTCCGTTCAAAGAAAAACGTGACGTACCATCAGGCATTAAGCCCTTACCCTGTGTTCCACGGATTTTCTGGCATAGGTTGGTTTTTGGATTAAGACAATACTCACATTCGCGGCATTCAGGGGTGTAGAGCGGGATGACGTGATCATCGACTTTAACCGAAGTCACACCCGCGCCAACCTCTCGCACAATACCTGCGCCTTCATGCCCTAAAATCGCGGGAAACTCGCCCTCTGGGTCGTCACCCGATAATGTAAACGCATCGGTATGACACACGCCAGTCGTCATGATTTCAACCAAGACCTCGCCCGCTTTCGGACCTTCGAGATCGACCATCTCAATTTCTAATGGAGATCCAGCTTTTACGGCAATGGCAGCTTTGGTTTTCATGGCAGGAATCCTTATCTATTCATTTACGTTTCTTTGGGTAGCATATTCAGGCATATGAATAAAGATTTCATAGAAAGGATGTTGTATTTTATTGCGGCCTCATATATCCATATTGGTATGAAAACACCTCAAATCACAACACTTTCTAATGGCCTGCGGGTTGTTACAGATCACGTTCCATCCGTTGAAAGCGTCGCCGTTGGCGTATGGATTAGCGTGGGTGCACGCAATGAACATATGAGCTATAACGGCGCGGCGCATATGGTTGAACACATGTTATTTAAGGGCACTAAAAAACGCAATGCCCTTGAAATTGTTGAGGTTATTGAAAATGTCGGCGGGCATGTTAATGCCTATACTAGCCGTGAAATCACAAGCTATCACGTGCATTTGCTTAAAGACGACCTGCCATTGGCGTTGGATGTTTTGGCAGATATTGTACAAAACTCAGACATGCCCGAGGACGAGGTAGAGCGTGAGCGCGGCGTTATCTTGCAAGAGATTGGTATGTGTAATGACACACCCGATGACATTATTTTTGATCAATATTTTGAGACTGCCTATCCGGAGCAGACTGTTGGCGCACCAATTTTGGGTTCAAGTGATATCATTAAATTCATGAGCCGCGAAACATTGATGGATTTCACGCGTCGCCTTTATACGCCAAACAATATGGTTGTCTGCGCGAGCGGCAATTTGGATCATGATGCATTTGTCAAGCAGGTGAGCGAGCAATTCGACGCGTTACCTGATGAGTGCGACAAAAACATATCCTCTGCAATTTATAAAGGTGGAGAGCATCGTGAGGTTCGGGATTTAGAGCAAAGTCATATTATCCTTGGTTTTGACGCGCCGGCACGCCTTGATTCTTCTTATTATGCTGTTCGTACATTATCTGCTCTTTTTGGTGGCGGGATGTCATCTCGATTATTTCAAGAAATTCGTGAAAAGCGCGGGCTAGTTTATTCAATCTACAGTTTTTATATGGGCTACAGCGATTGCGGACAATTCGGTATCTATGCGGGGACAGGACCAGATAGCTTGCCTGAGCTTGTTCCTGTCGTCTGCGAAGAAATCAGAAAACTCTCTGAGACGCTGAGCGATGAGGAGATTAAACGCGCAAAAGCGCAGCTTCGTGCGTCTTCCCTTATGTCACGTGAATCAATGATGAGCCGCGCCGATCAAAATGCGAAATCAGTCATATTACATGGACGCATCAAAACGGCAGAAGAAATTATTGCAGGTATTAATGCGGTTGATAAAACGGCATTAATAGGCGTTTGTGAGCGCATTTTCAGCTCTTCTCCAACCCTTGCTGCTCTTGGTCCACTTGGTCAACTTGAAGACTTTGACACCATCAAGGGACGACTTGTCGCATGAGATATAATGGCCTGATATTTGATCTGGACGGCACGCTTAGTGATCCGAAAGAGGGCATTACAAAATGTGTTAATTACTCTCTGATTAAGCATGGGTATGAGGAACAATGCGTTGAAAAACTCGCGCCGATTGTGATTGGCCCACCATTGGATGAGAGCTTTAAGGTTTTAACAAATGTTACCGATTCCGCACATATCGGCTCTTTGGTGACGTCCTATCGGGAACGTTACGCCGATTTGGGGTTTCGCGAGAATATGCTTTATGATGGTATTGTCGAAATCTTGGAGCAATTCAAATCCAAGGACGTAAGAATGGGCGTTTGCACATCAAAGCCCGAACGTTTTGCAGGCCCTATCCTTGAAATGTTTGGCCTTATTGATTATTTTGAGTTCCTCAGTGGCGGGGATGTCGGGATTCAAAAGGGAACACAAATCAAAGCCCTTCTCGACGAAAAGCATATTTGTACAAACTGGATTATGATTGGTGATCGCAAGCATGATTTAATTGCTGCCAATGAAAACGGATTGCCCAGTGCAGGTGTGCTTTGGGGCTACGGCTCACACGAGGAATTGAGCGCGCACGCACCCAATTACGTTTTAGAAAAAACCGAAGACTTATTGATGCTCTAAGCGCTGCCCGCCGCGCTAGAAAGCATAACAGGATCAAAGCCTAGCTTTGCAATGCTTCGTGTCCATTTATCGTCTGCATCGCCGCCGAATACAAGCTCATGATCAGAATCCACGACAAGCCACGCATTTTGTTGAATTTCTTCATCCAACTGCCCCGCATCCCAGCCAGCATATCCAAGGATAAACATTAACTCTTCTGGTCCTGCCCCCATTGCCACATCTTTTAAGGCATCCAACGTGCCCGTTACACCATAAGACTTATCAATACTCATCGTTTCTTCACGTTTAAAATCAGTCGAATGCAACAAGAACCCGCGCGCCGATTCCACTGGTCCCCCACACATTACGGGCAATTTAATATCATCAAAATTCACCGTGATGTCAGATCCAATTTTAAGCTGAGGCACCAAATCTGTGAATGCGACATTGGGCATCTCATGATTAATGACCAACCCCATTGCACCGTTTTCATCATGCGCGCACAGGAAAATAACGGCGCGATTAAAGCGCGGATCACCCATATTCGGCATAGCCAGTAACAGCTTTCCTGCAAAATAATTGTTTTGAGCTTTGCTGGCCATCGTGATTCTCCATATATCCAATATATATTGTTATCATACTTACATAGCGAGCATGCGGAAATAGAATTTGCTTGCTAATTATACATATCTACGGTTTTTTGCGCAATGATATGGATATCAAATTCTTTTTCGGCTTTTTCGCGGCTTTTAGCGCCCATTTGGGCCCGCATATCAGGAGCGTTTAATAATTCTTCTATCGCTTCGGCGGTTTTCTCTGCATCTTTCACGGGGACAAGGTATCCATTGACGTCATGATCTACGGCCTCTTTGCATCCTGGGTGGTCGGTGGTAATGATCGATTTGGCGGCGGCGCAGGCTTCTAATAAAACTCTTGGAATTCCTTCGCCGTAATAGGATGGGTACACAATTAGAGCGGCGCTTGAGAGGCGTTTTGGCAGGTCGTCGACGCGGCCAAGCCATTCAACCGCACCGTTTTTGGTCATTTCCTCCATCTGCGCGCGAGTGATTGCCTTTGGGTTGTGCTTGGTTTCACCGCCTGCAATTTGGAATTTTGCGGCGATGCCTTTTTCTTTTAAAAGACGGGCGGCTTGCACAAAAATACTAATGCCCTTTTCATGTACAAGACGAGTTGGCATTAACACGATGAGCGGGTTTTCACTCTCATTTGGTTTTTCAAAGTGATCCAAATACACACCAGAGCCTTTGATTAAGGCAGTATTTTCTTGCCTAACGAAACGCCCTTTAACGAATAATTCAAGGTCATCTGCGTTTTGAAAAATCAGTTTTGTGTTTTGGCGGCGGAATATGAATTTTAGAAAAGGGGTTAGAATTAATCGCAGCATTTTAGATTTTGTATCATCACTGCGGAATAAATACCCTAGCCCAGCCATGGTAAAAATTTTACGCATACCCTTAAAGCCAAACGCCGCAATACCTGCCATAAAGCTGTATTTTAATGTGACGACATGGATGATATCGGGCTTCTCTTGCGCGATAATATCCCGCATCATTTTTACCATGCCGAGCGATGATATAATTCCGATTGATTGCCCTGATTTGCGGATAGAAATGAGTTTGAAATCAGAGGCTTTATCCCCGCCATTTATCAAGCCGATGACGATTTCATGCCCTGCTTCCTGCGCCTTATGCGCGACCTCCATACGACTTTGCCAATCACCTGCATCAAACATGTAGAGGATTTTACTCATGATACGTTCCAATTCTTATGCCATGATTGGAACATCAAAACCGTCCAAAGCTTATTCGCGTGTGAACCGCGTCCTTTTTGGTGTTGATCCCATGTTTTACGGATTTTTTTATAATCAAGATAACCTTGATCTTTCAAAGTTTTTTCATCGAGCAAGTCTTCTGCCCAATCACGTAGATCTGTGCGTAGCCAATCGGCTATGGGGACGCTAAATCCCTGTTTCGGGCGATTGAATAGTTCACTGGGGACATGGTTTTGTAAGACTTGACGCAGCAGCCATTTACCCTGTCCGTTGCGGATTTTCATTTCCATAGGCAGACGCCAGACATATTCATATATCCGTTGATCAAGAAGCGGGGCGCGGGCTTCCAATCCCACCGCCATGCTCGCGCGGTCGATCTTGGTGAGGATATCGCCGTTCAGATATGAAATCACATCCCAATACATCATGCTTTCGGCGAACCCCAATCCCTCAACCTGCATCTCAGGGGCGACGAGAGGAATAACATCTTCATATCCTGCCTTTACGATTCCCTTGGGTTTTGGCCAATTACTTACCAGAGATAAATACACATCGCCTTCACAATATTTTGTCAAAATATCGGCAAATTTATGCATATGTGCACCGAATTGTGGGCGATTGGGACGCATTTTATTCCAAAAAGACGGGGGCAATGTTTTAATTATTTCTGCGAAAGGCTTACGCAAATTGGTTGGAATACCGTTTACCGTTTTCCATGCCTTTGGCCCTGTAATATGGCGATTATAGCCGCCAAGCATTTCATCACCGCCATCGCCTGATAAGGCCACGGTTACGCTTTCGCGGGCAAACTCCGACACCATAAAGGTTGGAATAGCAGAAGTATCGGCGAAGGGCTCATCATAGATTTGGGGTAGTTTTGTTACGATATCAAGCGCGTCTTTCGCAGTTACATATCTTTCATGATGATCTGTTCCCAGATGCGCGGCTATGGCTTTGGCATGCTCGGCCTCATTATACCCAGCCTCATCGAAACCGATGGAATAGGTTTTAACTTTTCCTCCGCCGCTTTCATTGGCGTGTTTTTGCATGAGGGCGACAATGGTGGAGCTGTCTATACCGCCTGATAGAAATGCGCCTAGGGGTACATCGGAGATCATGCGCTCTCCTACGCTGTGATATAGGATTTTTTCGAAGTCCTTAATGACGGTATCATCATCGCCAGTTACAGGATTTTCGCGAGCGGTTATGAGCGCATTTTTGGGATTCCAGTAATGCTCCATCAGGGGCGTTAAATCCTGCCCCGCCATAAGCATTTGCATATCCACCGCCATCATTTTCCCAGCGGGCAAGTGCCAGACTTGTTTATATATACAAAGTGGCGCAGGCACATAGCCAAAGCGCATATAAGAGGTGAGGCTGCCACGATTTACATCTCGGCGGAAATCGGGGTGCGCGGTTATGGATTTCAGTTCTGATCCAAAAACCAGCGTTGAGCCAGCCCAACCAATATAAAGCGGTTTTTTACCAAAGCGATCCCGCGCAAAATACAGCGCCTTTGCCTTTCGATCCCATAGGGCGAAGGCAAACATACCTTTAATATTCTCAAGTGTTTTGGTAATGCCCCAATGTTCAATAGCACTTAGTAGGACTTCGGTATCACTGTTGCCGCGAAATTTCACGCTGAATGCAAATTCCAGATCCTTACGGATGTCTTTGAAGTTATAAATCTCGCCGTTAAAGGCGATCATATAACGGCCAGAATGGGATTCCATTGGCTGTGCGCCCATAGGAGACAAATCAATGATAGAGAGCCGCCGATGCCCCAGCGCAATAGGTTCATCAGGGTCTTGCCACACATCACCCGCATCGGGGCCGCGCGCAGTTATGGCGTCGCTCATCCCCTGCACAATCTTATGAATTTGCACACGATCAGGGCGAGGGTCAAATGTATAAAGGCCGGTTATGCCACACATGGTAACGCTTCGATTTTGTTGCTTTGTTATAAATAAAGCATGCGCCCACGTTATAAAAGCCCTGTTTCAAAAAGATTGACTTTTTCGGTGGACTAGCTTAACCAAAATTCTATGAATATAGAGCTTTTTGTTTCCGAAAATGGGCAGTTGGTTTTAACGTGTCATGGCACGTTTGATAACCCGATTGATCAAATCATTTTGCATGGTCAAACGGGTGTTTTGACATTCGTATTCTCACCGGATCTTGATGAGTGGGAGCCAAATTGCACAGTTGATTTAGAAGTTTGCAAAAAAGTTCAAAACCAATTATTCTGTGCTATAGGTTATTTAGATAATTATAAACTCACGGCGAGTGAGTATGTTCGATTTAATTATCGGGCATAACAATGATAAAGGGTATATGAAAATGTCAGCGGCAGAAAATTTAGAACCAGTAGAATCCAAACTTCCTGAAAATCCGAATACGCAAATTGTTAGCGTCCTAACAAGTGAGCGCGTGATATCACAAAATATTCAAGATGAAACAATCGCAAGCGCGGAGCAAGGCGCAAAAAATCTGGAGTCAGAAAGCACCAAAACTGGTTTTGAGGCACAAGTTCATACAAGCGCGCAAATCATAAATGAAAACCAAGCAATTACTCATGTTGCGAGCGCAGAAAATGCATCAAATGATGACACCTATTATTCAAATACAAGCGCCGCCGAAACCCATAGTATTCAGGCCGAAAGCCATAACGTTTTAGCACATAGCGCGGCAACATATAGTGATGAGTCTGCCGCAAAATCCGCCGCTTTGGAACAGGTTTCAAAAGTTCAGCGCGCCGTTCAGGAAGAAAGCGTTCGTATTTCATTCGGATTAGAAGAAATTGAAAACCGTACTTTGGCAGGCGTAGAGCAGGAAATGAAAGCCATGAATGTGGTTGAAGATAGCTCTGATACAAGTGGCGCGACACAAGACCTTGAAGCGCAGCTTGTTGCGACTGCCGAAGCGAGTGCGCCGAAAATGGGTGTATAAGCATTAGAAGCTCTCATGAAAACAGAAATAGATATCAATACCCATAATAAAGCAGCAGAAGGTGATGCTTCGGCTCTTTTTGATTTGGCCATGAGCTATAGGCTTGCATTGGAGGCATTACCAAATGAAATTTCTGACGAAGAGCAAAACCATTCACTTCAAGGGAACAGACTGCTTCTTGCCAATGAGTTTTATAAAGTTATTCGTGAGGCCGCTCATGCTGGATCACCAGATGCCATGGACTATGTCCAAGAATTGACTAAACAAAATAAAGTGCCTTTGAAACGTTATGACGGCAAAATATTCCGCGGTATGGCCGAGCTTGCAAAGGCAGGAGACACAGATGCACGCAATGTTGCAGTGTGTATATCAAAGGGGCTGAAAAATGCGTTATTGAGAGAACTTGAGGCTCTTGAATTCCCAGGAAAACTAGTAGATAAGCCAAAAGAAACGGCACGGGATTTGTTGAATGCAAAAACTGATAAAGACTTTGATGCCATTAAAGACACCGTACAAAAATCCCATGATATATTTCAAAATGCGGCCTATACCAATTTAAAAGATAGCAATTTGCGCGATAATTATAATAAGCAAGCTACTGCTCTTAACCAGATTGATAAGGGACTAAGTGTCTATAAGAATATGATTAAAACACTTGCTGCGATAAAGACTTCCCAAGCAAGCCCCTCTTAATTCTCTTTACTGCGATTTTCGGATTTTACGCCATTTCGCGACATTGGCATTATGCTCGGCGAGGGTTTTCCCGAATGCATGGCCACCGCTTCCATCTGCGACGAAATAAATGTAGTTATGCTCTTCGGGGTTAAGGGCAGCCTCAATCGAAGCTTTGCCCGCATTGGCAATCGGTGTTGGCGGAAGCCCTGCATATTTATACGTATTATACGGACTGTCTATTTCCAAATCTTTTTTGAGCAATCTGCGCCCTAATGGCCCTTGCCCTTCATTTTTATGCTCACCCAGTGTCAGAGCATAAATGACGGTCGGATCAGTCTGTAAGGGAATACCGCGTTTTAAACGATTTATAAACACGCCTGCTACTTTTCGGCGCTCAGACGGGACGGCGGTTTCTTTTTCAATGATCGAGGCGAGAACAAGCGCCTCTTCCTTTGTCTTTAACGGCAGATCAGGAACACGGTTTTCCCACTCGGCATTCAAGGTTTCTTCCAGTGCAATACTCATGCGGTTCATGATATCAACGGCGCTATCCCCTTTTTGATAGCTATAAGTTTCGGGCAAATACATGCCTTCGGCCTTGAGGGGGAGATCGTCTGTTTTTGCCAATTCATCGTTTCCAAGAAGAATTTGTTTAATTTCCCAATTCGTTAAGCCTTCTCGAATAGTGATTTGGCGCAAGATTACTTTGCCCGATTCAAAAAGGTCTAAGATTTCTTGCATAGATGCCTGAGCTGGGATTTCATATTCCCCCGCCTTAAGTCTGGTCGCCTGCCCCGTCATACGCCCCGCGATGGTGAATATCATAGGCTGATCTATTACACTCTCATACATCAATATTTCGGCGATACCGCCTATGTGAGAGCCAGAAGGAATTGTAACCTCGATAGACGTATCAAAACCACCCGCCTTGGTGAATTGCTGTGACGCCCACAAAAAACCGCCAACAGCGCCAATGATGGCCAATGTTGATAAAACTGCAAAAACTCCTATCAGGGCCTTTAGAACAGACTTCATCGATTTATTTCACCGCACGCATAACCAAAGACGCATTCGTACCACCAAAGCCAAACGAATTGGAAAGAACAGTATCAACCCTCTTCTCTTTTGCCACTTTCGGCACAAGATCCATTCCCTGACAGTCATCGGATGGATTTTCAAGATTAAGCGTAGGCGGAAGGACGCCCGTTTGGATGGCTTTAGCAGAGTATATAGCCTCAACCGCGCCCGCCGCACCAAGCAAATGCCCGATTGATGACTTGGTTGAAGACATGGAAACGGTATCCAAGGCATTACTAAACAAACGCTTTACCGCGCCAAATTCAATGCCGTCACCCATAGGTGTTGATGTTCCATGCGCGTTAATATAATCAACGTCTTCGGGGTTAATTTGCGCACGTTTTAATGCCGCCTGCATTGCACGGAAACCGCCATTACCGTCGGAAGCGGGGCTTGTGATATGATGCGCGTCACCTGAGAGGCCATAGCCGATAATCTCACCGTAGATTTTTGCGCCACGTGCCTTTGCGTGTTCGTATTCTTCCAAAACCACGATACCCGCGCCTTCTCCGATCACGAAACCATCTCGGTCTTTATCCCATGGGCGAGAAGCCTCACTCGGGCGGTCATTATACCCAGAGGTTAGAGCGCGCGCGGCGGCAAAACCGGCCACGCCAAGGCGACATACTGCGCCCTCTGCCCCACCCGCGATCATAACATCGGCATCATCAAGCGCAATTAAACGCGCTGCATCACCAATAGCATGCGTGCCCGTTGCACAGGCCGTTACAACCGAATGGTTTGGCCCACGGAAACCGTATTTAATCGATACATGACCAGATGTAAGGTTAATCAAAGCAGCAGGCACGAAGAACGGAGAAATACGTCTTGGGCCACGCTCATTTAACAATGTTGAGGTTTTATATATTTCATCTAAACCACCAATGCCGGAACCAATCAAAACGCCTGTACGGTTTTGCCCCTCTTCATCGGTAGGTTTCCAACCTGAATCTTCAATCGCTTCATGCGCGGCGGCTATCCCGTAAGTGATGAATACATCGACTTTGCGCTGCTCTTTCGGTGCAAGAAATAAATCCGCATTAAACTCACCATTTTGTGGGTTTTCATCCGTTGTCTTCGGAATGATCCCTGCAATTTGCGAGGTAATATCAGACACGTCGAAATGCTCGATTTTTTTAATACCGCTTTTGCCGTTTGTAATCGCATCCCAGTTATGATCGACACCATAACCCAGGGGAGAAACCATACCCATACCGGTAATAACAACACGTCTCATATTTTATTCCTTTAGTTTTTTATACCTTAGATATAACGACAGCCCGTCAAGCGGGCTGGAATCAAGAGTTAGTAGATGCCTTAATTCGCTGCATCTCGATCAAAAGACTTAAGCGGCCTTTTTGATGAATTCAACAGCATCACCGAAAGTCTGAATGTCTTTAGCGGCATCATCTGGAATTTCAACATTGAATTCTTCTTCAAACGCCATAACCAATTCAACCGTGTCCAATGAATCTGCACCAAGATCATCGATGAAACTCGCACCTGTCACAACCTTGTTTTCTTCGACGCCCAAATGTTCAACAACTATGTCTCTCACGCGGCTTTCAACATCACTCATGTCTTAATCCTTTTTAATAATTTTTAAACTTGTTCTTACTCTATATCGAATGAGCGGACATATTACTAGCCCAAACATTCTTGTGCAACGCTATTACCATAGCAATTCACAAAGATAAAGCGCTTTATGGCCTGCGCTTGTGGATAAGTGACGCATAAGATAAATTTGCACCTTATTTACGTTATATTAGAACTTATAGATTTAAAATAATCCTGTAATAAAACACTGAAACTAGGAAATATTTTGGCAGATAACATCATATTAGAGCGCGTGGCCATCCATGCAGGAAAAACCTTTATTCACGCTGGGGAGAAAAACACCGATTCTTTTATCGTTCAAGAAGGAGAAGTTTGCTCATTTATCATCGAAAACGGAAAAAAACTTATTATAGACACCTTTTCTTCTGGTTCGATTATAGCCGAAACAAATCTTCTTATAAACGAATCCGAGGTTCTCAATTATGAAGCGATAAAAAATAGCACTGTCGTTAAAATCACGCGTCAGGATTTTGAAATAAAGATGAAAAAACTAGATTCATCTTTATTCAATGTCATAACACATTTGGTTCAGAAACTTAAAGTTTATGAAATGCGATGGACAGAAAAAACTATACAGGCCAAACAAAATGATATGAAAGCAATGGAAATTGTAGATTACCTTCTTCGTGATATGTCCACGGATAGACGAACACGATATCAGGAGATTTTGCTGCCGCATTTCAACATCATGGTTAAGGCCTTGGACGAGCTAAAACAAGAAGAGCGCGATTCAAAACAAAAAAAGGCATTGGAGAACAGCATCGCCAAATCCAAAGAAGATAAAAAGGATGATTAGGCAGGACCTACCACCCTCGATTTGCCATTAACATTGGCTCATCAATTTCAGAGATTTCTGTACCGCGCATTGCAACGCCGCCAAGCTCTTTAGATGCCTGAAGAACGATTGCGGGGTCATTATAATGCGCCGTCGCCTTTACGATGGCTTTTGCGAATTTATCAGGATTATCAGATTTAAAGATCCCCGATCCAACAAACACTGTTTCCGCGCCAAGCTGCATACAAATTGCCGCGTCCGCAGGGGTTGCAATACCACCAGCCGCGAAATTCGGAACAGGCAGCTTTCCCTCTTTACGTACGATTTTCAAAAGCTCAAACGGTGCGCCAATATCGCGGGAAAAGCTCATAAGCTCGGCCTCATCCATATTCACAGCCTTTTTGATTTCGGCGTTGATTCGGCGCATGTGCCGCACAGCCTCAACGATATTTCCCGTCCCTGGCTCACCTTTTGTACGCATAAGCGCCGCGCCTTCGCCAATACGGCGTAACGCTTCACCAAGGTTTTTTGCTCCACAAACAAATGGCACTTTAAAGTCATGCTTATTGATATGATATTCTTCATCCGCAGGGGTCAGAACTTCTGACTCATCGATGTAATCAACACCCATTTCCTGAAGAAGCTGTGCCTCGGCAAAGTGACCGATACGGCATTTCGCCATTACAGGAATAGAAACGGCCTTCATAACCGATTCAATAATATCAGGCGGGCTCATCCGCGCGACGCCACCAGCCTTACGAATATCGGAAGGTACGCGCTCCAAGGCCATCACTGCGATCGCACCCGCATCTTCTGCAATTTTGGCTTGCTCAGCCGTAACAACATCCATAATCACGCCACCTTTAAGCATTTCTGCAAGGCCTGTTTTGATGTTCATGACATTTTCAGAAGATGAATTTCCGCTCATTTCGCTGTTCCTTACGATCAAAATTATCTATTAAGAACGGCATTTATACACAGAAATGCACGCAATGCAACGGAAAGTGAAGACTTGCAAGTTTTGCAAAAAATCGTTATCTTATTATGAAAAGATAGCAGGTATAATGGTTAGTAATAAAACCGCATTTGAGTTATTTAAAGATATTCGAGAGATGCCTGTTTCACACAAAACGCATCAAACTTCTCGGGCGTGCCAAATGCGCGCCTATGAAATTGCAAATATACTTAAAAAAAATGGTGTTCCCGATGTCCAGAAGGCTTGGATATATTCACCCAGCGAAGACGGCAGCACAATCAACAACGTGATGCCACCCGTTCATGTTGCACTCCCAATAGGCGACGATGATTACGACGCCAATGGGGAGCTATCTTTTGACCCGAATAAGCGCCTCCCATATAATTTTCATGTCGCGCCCGTCGTCACAACTGATGAGGGTCTTAATTTGGCATTCGACACCTATTACTACGAGACCCCACCCACATTATGGCAATGGAGAAAAGATTTTAAGCCCTTAAATGAAACCTTAGGGTTGATGTTTAAGTCAACACAGCCTGAATATTTAAGCCTTGATGATACAAAACAAGACATCCCAAATAGGGGAAGCTTTTCTTACGAATGGTACAATCTAAAAAATGTTGCGAACGTAAAATATAATTTGGCACTCCTTTACGAAAGACCAGCACCCGAACCACTATCTGGGCACTGGGATATTAACCATGTTTTCAATGACAATAAGAATGACTTTGATGATTTTATTATCCGGTTATAAAAGATTCCTTTGCCTAATAGGGCTTATTTGATATTGCTTCTCCTATGAAATTCAACACAATCATAATCGGCGCGGGGGCTGCAGGTCTTATGTGTGCTTGGCAAGCGGGCAAGCGTGGTCAGTCCGTTTGCATTATTGAGCATACAGGGAAAATCGGTGAGAAAATCCGTATTTCCGGCGGGGGACGAAGCAATTTTACCAACCTTTATTGCTCGCCTGATAACTTCCTTTCGCAAAATCCGCATTTTTGCAAATCTGCATTGGCGCGGTTTACGCCTTATGATTTTTTGGCGATAATGGATGACCATCACATTCCCTATCACGAAAAACCTTATGAAGAGAAAACAGGCAATGAAAACGCGCGCGGGCAAATGTTTTGCGATAACAGCGCGGGCGATCTTATTGATATGCTTAAAAACAGGTGCGCCGAACATGGTGTTGAAATCGCGCTTAAAACAAAGGTTACGGGCACATCTAAAACCAATAAGGGGTTTTTGATTAAAACTGATCAGGGTGATTTTGAATGTAAAAACCTTGTTATTGCATCGGGCGGGCTGTCCATCCCAAAAATTGGGGCGAGCAATTTTGGGTATGAGCTAGCCAAGCAATATGGCCTGAGCGTTATTCCACCGCGCGCCGCCCTTGTCCCGCTCACATTCGATGATGAACTCCTGAGTAAGACCAGGCCCTTATCAGGTGTTTCCTTGGATGCGAAAGTATCATGCAACGGTAAGTCTTTTCGTGAAGGCCTCCTGTTTACGCATCGCGGATTATCAGGCCCATCGATATTGCAAATCTCATCCTATTGGAATGAAGGCGATAGCATAGAGGTCAACATGTCCCCCGATCAAGACATGCAAGAGCACTTGGAAAATGCGCGAGATGCATCGCCCAAGAAAATGATACAAACCGTTTTGGAATACATTATTCCATCGCGAATTTCTGTGCTTTTCAAGGATATTGCAGACATAGAAAAACGCATCGGTGATACCAATAACAAAACAATGCGCGATGTTTCAGATGTGGCCAATATGTGGAAAATCACACCCAATGGCAGTGAGGGCTTTCGTACGGCGGAGGTCACGCTTGGCGGAGTTGATACAAATTGCGTATCCTCAAAAACTTTCGAGGCACGTGACGTTAAGGGACTTTATTTTATCGGGGAAGTTTTAGATATTACAGGGCATCTGGGCGGGCATAATTTCCAATGGGCATGGGCGTCTGCGCATGCTTGCGCTCAGGCGTTGGATTAGCACAAGACTTTAAAAAGGGTTAGCAGCAACCGCCACTTGGGTTTGTTGTGTCATCTTCGTCATCATGGTTATGATCGCAACAACCACCTGAATGATCGTGATGATCGTGGCTATGGCTGTGCCCATGATCATGTGAATGATCGTGCCCGCAACATGATCCATCCGCGCTATGCTCGTGGCTATGCGCGGCAGAACCCATCATATAAGGTGCGCCGCCACCAATACCTGCAGGCAGTGTGGTCGACATGGATAGGCGTTTTTTAATATTTGAAAAATTGCTCATGCGCGTCTTCTACCTTATTTATTTTATATTTGCACGTATTTTTTTACTCCCCTGCTTGACCACATGAAAATTATAGATACTATCCATAAAAAATGAGCAAGGAACATCAAATGAGCGTAGAAGCCGCAACAGAAGCAATTTATGAATCATTGACCAATGACAATGAGGATATAGATACGTGCATCAAAAATTTGAAAGGCGCACTCAAAGACGCAGGCGAAAAAGAAGCTATCTTTGATCCCGCGCGTCTTGTTCAGGGCAACCGCGAAGGGCGCAAGCGTATGCAAAGCTATTTCAAGAAACGCGGCGTATCGGTGAAGTTTAAGTAGTTAATTATGCATATAATTGTACCAGTTACGCTATTCATTATTTTTTTGTTTTCGTTGGGGCAGCATATAACTTACGGATGGCTGTCGTCCTTTGACTACCAATACGCTGCGAATGAAATAAGTTATTTAGAAATAAAATCTTTGTTTTATTTATGCCTATCTTTTCTTTTTCTTTTCGCTTTTTTATTGTCCTTGTACCTACAACTCAGAAGACATAAGAAACAAAATACAAAAAACCAATCTTAAATATTTACGCCACTTTTTCTTTATTGAATTTAAACATTATATCTTCATAAGAATCAATCAAGCCTTGGGTCACGACTTCGCGGCTGAACAGCTCGTTATAGGTTTTTGTACCGCCATTGATCAGGCGCTTACGCGCCCCCTCATCGTTGAGGGCAATTACGAGATTTTCCCTTAAGCCCTCAACATCATCAATTTCACTGAGCAATCCATTCACGTCATGCTCTACATATTGCTTTGCGCCATCGGCTTTGGTCGCCACAAGTGGAACGCCCGCGAACCAGCTTTCGGCGATGACTGTGCCGAATGGTTCATAACGTGACGGTAAAGTACACACATCGGCAATGCCGAGCAGCGCCTTACGATCTGTACGCCAACCGAGGAATTTTGCACGATTTTCCACACCCAGTTCTTTTGCTAATGCTTTATACTTTTCTAAATCAGGGCCGTTCCCGGCGAGCAATAGATACACATCATCCATATCTTTTGTGGCTTCGAGGAGCGTATCAACGCCCTTTTTCCAATGCATACGAGAGAGAAGAAGAACGGTTTTTGCACCTTCGGGCACGCCGAGACTTTCACGGGTAATCGGCGTATCATCTTCTAATGTTCCAAACGTATGACCAACATAGGCGCGATCAGGCGCTCCTGATTTTTCACCAATATGACGCACAATATCACGCGTAACGCCCATATAGAAATCGCAATTCTTATAGTTTTTAAGGTCATAATACCCGCCGAACCACCCAAGAACAGGAATGTCTTTTTGTGCGGGGACAAAGGATGATGCCCTGCTCATCCATGAATGGATAACATCCGGTTTATATGCGGCAATGGCTTTTTTAATGCTGGTTTGCTCCCACGGTTTTTTGAACCGAGAGAAGCTTATGGTTTTGTATTTAATGCCACGTTCATCAAAGGCATCGGTTAAATGCTTATAGGGGCGGCAGATCACAAATTGCTCTACGCCGCTATCATGCAGAGCCTTCATCGCATCAAAGGAAAACTGCTCCGCTCCGCCTGTTGGTGCACCTGCGACAATGTGCAAAATTTTCATTAACAAAAACCCTCTTACCTGATGTGGACTCGGTTAATCTAAAATCAATGCGAATAAAGATCAACCGCTAAGAAAATAAGTGTTTCAAAATAAAAACGGGGAAAATATTGGCTTTTCGGCTTGATCTTGTTAGGCTTGGCGCTCTTATCCATATATTTAACCACCAACATGAAAAAGGAAATTATGATAGTAAGAACGCTGCAAGAGGCAGAGAGAAACGAAAGACGCATTAAATGCCCAAAGGGGAATTGGGATAGCACGCGCCTTTTACTGGCCGAGGATGGAATGGGGTTTTCATTCCATATCACAACGATATACGAGGGTGCCGATTTCCACATGCACTATAAAAATCACTTAGAATCAGTTTATTGTATTTCTGGTGAGGGAGAGGTCGAGACAGTATCTGACGGTAAAAAACACCCAATCAAACCTGGCACGATTTATATTTTGGATAAGCATGATGAGCATTTTTTGCGCGCCTCCAAGGAAATGAAAATGGCGTGTGTATTTAATCCTCCGCTGAACGGCACCGAAGTTCATAATAAAGATGGCGCGTATGAATTAGACGCAGATCCGATTTAACATCACTGCCGCCATAATAGATTGAAAATCCTTCCATTTTCCGAAAAACTTTGTTATATGTTCGCGCAATGGGTCGCAGCCTACCCCATTTAAAGTAAAACAAGGACAAAGAAAATGAAGACGATTGTTATCTGCTCTGGCGGATTAGATTCTGTAACATTGGCGTATAAAGTCGCGGCCGAGGAAGAACTTATCGGCCTGATTTCCTATGATTACGGACAGCGCCATAAGAAGGAGCTAGACTTCGCCGCGAAGACTGCCGAGGCCTTGGGCGTTCCCCATGACATTATTGATATCGAAAATATCGGCAAGGCTTTAAGCGGTTCTGCTCTCACCGATGATATTGATGTACCTGACGGGCATTATGCCGAAGAAAGCATGAAGATTACCGTTGTACCCAACCGCAATGCGATTATGTTGACCATTGCTTATGGAATTGGCGCGGCGCGCGAGGCGCAAGCGATCGCAACGGCCGTTCACGGGGGTGATCATTTCATCTATCCTGATTGCCGCCCTGAGTTTATCGCGGCGTTTGAAACCATGCAAAACCATGCGCTTGAGGGCGTGGCGGAAATGCAACTCTATACGCCATTTTTGAACAAGACCAAGGCCGATATCGCGGCGGAAGGGGCGCGGCTCAACGCTCCCTTTGCCGATACATGGTCATGTTACAAGGGCGGCGATGTGCATTGCGGGCGCTGCGGGACGTGCGTGGAGCGGATTGAGGCTTTTGACGTGGCGGGCGTGAATGACCCCACCGCATATGCGGATCCTGATTTTTGGAAGAACGCAGTTGAAAATGCCGAAAAGGGGGCGGCGTAGCCATGTACACCATATATAAAGAATATCATTTTTCTGCTTCGCATATTTTACCGCAACTGCCCGAAGATCACCCGTGTTCGCGCATGCATGGGCATAATTATGTGGTAGAGGTTGAACTGCAATCCGAAAACCTTGATCAATATGGCTTTGTGCGCGACTATCGTGAGCTTGATGAGCTTAAAACCTATATCGATTCCACGATTGATCACCGTCATTTAAACGATGTTTTAGGCGACGATAATGTAACGGCGGAGAATTTAGCAAAGTATCTTTATGATTGGTGCAAGAGCCGTTGGAGCGAAGTAACGGCGGTGCGCGTCCGCGAAACCCCTAAATCCTGCGCGGAATACAGGCCTTCATAATGGCAGCTACGATCCGTATTTCCGAGATTTTCGGCCCGACTATACAGGGTGAAGGGGCACTAATTGGACAGCCGACTGTGTTTGTTCGCACGGGCGGGTGTGATTACAGATGTTCGTGGTGTGACACGCTCCACGCCGTTGACAGCCAATATCGCCATAAATGGAAAACCATGCGCGCGGGTGAAATTATGGCGCGGATTGAGGCGCTTTCGGGCGGCGTGCCATTGATGGTGACGCTCTCGGGCGGTAATCCCGCGATACAGCCGCTTGGTGATTTAATTGATATGGGACATGCGAAGGGATATAAATTCGCACTGGAAACGCAAGGGTCAATCGCGCAAGACTGGTTTAAGGATTTGGATGTTCTCACGCTCTCCCCCAAACCACCGAGCAGCAGCGAGGTTACTGATTGGGATAAATTTGATGCGTGCTTGAACGCGGCGGGAAATGCTCCAACGCTTGCGATGAAAATTGTGATTATGGATGATGCGGATTATGAATATGCACGGGATGCGGCGGCGCGCTATCCTGCTCTACCGCTCTATTTACAACCCGTAAACCATACCCCACCGACGGAGGAGAGCGAGCATATAGATATAGACGGTATTATGGATCGCATGCGATGGTTGATTGACAAAGCAGCAGCGGATCAATGGTATAATGCCACCATCCTGCCACAGCTCCATACGCTTATTTGGGGAAATGAGAAGGGTGTATAGGAATGAAAAAATCTTATAAGATTGCAATCATCCCAACTATAAAGGCAAGCCTCAATCTTGCGTTCGAAAATAAAAAAACGGTTTTTTTATTAGGTTGGATTACGCTACTATTTTTACTTTGTTTTGATGTTTTAAACCGTTACTTTTCTATCGTTTATACGATTTCAGAATTTATTAAACTTTCAGATACTGATAGATACATCACTATCATCATTGAAACTCTGATAATTGTTCCCTTTATTGTTGGATTATATCGCTTCTATATACTAAATGAAAACAACTTGCAGGAATTTAAATATCAACGAGGCATTACCGAACAAAGAATAATATTCCGAATATTTTGGTATTTTAAATTTCACAAAAGGGAGATTTTCTTTTTTATTCCCTATGTATTTATAGCGATTTTATTTTTATTCCTTCATGAATCAGTCACAGATATTTTGATAGAAATGCTAAATTTTGATAGTGGATTAACAAAAACCAATTCTTATATTTATACCTTAGCACATTATTTTATCACTTTTATAGATGACCTCGTTTTCGCCTCTATGATTTTGGTTTGGGTATATCTTGCAGTTTCAAACAAACCGAGAATACAGAAAACCCCAGACCTTATTAAGATGATAAAAGGTAATATTTTCAGGGTTTATCTTGTCGGACTTATTATTTACCTTCCCGTATATAGCATTGGCATTCTACTCATTATTATCCATTGGATAGCGCCGAGTAACCAGATGAATGCATTATTTTTTGAGTTCTTTTACGCACTTGAAACAACGATATATTTTACATGTGTCTGTGTTGAAATTGCTTTTATAAGCTTGATTTACCAAGGCCTTATCGAAAGGAATAAACCATGACTGACAATATCTATGAAAATCTAACGCAGCTTGGGGCGCAGACCGCGTTACCCGCAAACCCAGAGGAAGCAGTGTTGGAGCGTGTACCCAATCCGAAGAAGGATATGGCGTATTGCGTGCGCTTTACTGCGCCGGAATTTACATCTATGTGCCCCCTTACAGGTGCGCCGGATTTCGCGCATTTAATGATTGATTATGTACCGAATGATTATCTGGTGGAGAGCAAATCACTTAAGCTCTTCCTTGGGTCGTTTCGTAATCACGGGGCATTTCATGAGGATTGCACGTTGGAAATTGCCAAGCGTATTATTAACATTACTGATCCTAAATGGCTTCGCATTGGTGGGTATTGGTATCCACGTGGCGGGATTCCGATTGACGTATTTTATCAAACGGGCGAAGCGCCGAGCGGCGTTTGGATACCGCCGCAAGATGTTCCGCATTATCGCGGGCGTGGCTAATGCGGCTGCCACATCGAAAAAGATTTGTAATCATGTGACGTTCCCGCTATCTTAAGCGAATTCAAGATTTAAGAAGTATAGTATCCATGAAAGGCCGAACTTTAGATGATATATAAACCTTTTTCAAAACTCGCCGTTATTGCGTCAACTGTTGCCCTGTTTGCCAGTGCGATGCCCGTGTCCGCGCAAGATAATACATTATTGCCTAGCCTTCCTGATCCGATACAAAATCTTGTTAATGAGGGTGCACAAGTTAGATTTCTGGGAAAAGATTTTGGGCTTGAGGCATGGATTGCGATTAAAAACGGCCAGGAGCAGTATTTTTATGTGATGCCTGGAACGGGGGCGTTTTTAACAGGGCTTTTATTTGATGATAAGGGCAATGCCGTTACGATTGATCAGGTTCGCCGCCTGCGTGAGCAAGGTGATGGCAAGTTTTTAGATGTTCTTACATCTGATAAGCCCGCGACCGTTACAAAAGCAGAGGTTGATAAGCGTTACGAGTTTAAAACCCCTTCTGAGCAGCTTTATTACGACATCGAAAACAGCAACTGGGTGCCAATCGGTCAAGCTGGAACCCCGATGATCTACAGCTTTATTGACCCACAATGCCCACATTGTCATGACATGATGGTGGCGATGCGCCCCTATATTGAATCAGGAAAAGTGCAGGTACGTATGATTCCAGTGGGATTAAAAGATGTCACAAAGGCGCAAGCCGCGTTCCTTCTTGCTACGCCTGGCCCCGAAGCCGTTTGGTGGGAACATCTGGATGGTAACCCTAATGCTTTGCCTGCGAAGATGGAAATTAACAGCCAAGGGGTGGAGCGCAATCTAGCGATTATGCAGTCTTGGAAATTAAGTGCTACGCCATTGGTTGTATATCGTGGGACGGATGATAAAGTTAAAATCATTCGTGGTAAGCCAAAAGATATTGAGGCACTTATTAAAGATATAGGATCACGCACATAACATAGTGTGAGATTTCATCGATTTATAAAATGGCGATTGAGCTTTCCTCTTTCGTCATTTTGTTTTTTACAGTATATCTGTGACTTTAGGAATTATAGGCACACCAGAATACTATGAAAACCGTTGAGCTTCTCTCTTATATAATGCACCATATTAGCTTGCCGTTGGCGAGTAGCCTGGCTCATAACCCCGATGCACCAAACAGCGCCGAAGAAACAGCAAATACCATAGCCGCTCTTTTAGAAAAGGTGGTTTTAGAGAGTGAAGAACTAAAAAATATTCTAGATATATCTAAAAGCGATAAAGATAATTTGGCGCTTCGGCTTCATATGGCGTCCCTTTGCGCAAAGTATATCGCGTCTGAATATAATAAGACGCATAAAATTCCTAGTGATTCTGATATAAAAAGGCATATTGCCGCAATTGATGCGTCTCTTATTTTTTGCGAAGATTATATCCCCTTACAAAAGCTCAGTGATATTTATCCTGAAAATGCACATAGACCTGCTTCATTTTTAAAAAACCTGGCTGATTTAAAGTATTTGGAAAGTACCGCCCCAATTGTAAATGCCGTATGTCAATTCTCGTTCGGGCAGACGCCGCAAAAAATGATACAAAACGTTTCTGAAAAGCTTTACCAACACGTCACTGATATGAAAGACAGCCTTATTCATGAAAACCTCTCTCATATAGAGAACAAAGAAGCCAATCGATATATTCTTCATAATCTGGCAGAACTTTATGCCTCCGCGCATCTTCAGGAATTAAAACGCATTGAAGGGATTTCCCAATCTTCATTAGATAGTGAAAGCCCAGATAGGCAAATCGCTAATATATGGGCGGCGTTTCAGATGCGATATGATATGATCTTGGAGCTTACCGAGAGCATACTTCCTAATGACGCCCCCCCTCAACAAGGCGATGGGGACTTTCAATCTATTGATAATTTCCTTGATGATATCACGATTGATGCGGATGCCTTTGCACCAGAAGCTGAGAAAAAACTCAAGCCGATGTCTTTTTACAAAAAAAAGTAACGTTTCTGTGCGGATTTGTTTATAATCGCCTTAAGATTTTGAGTTTACGGAGTTTTTTTAATGGCCGCTTCAAAAATACTTGCAGCCTGTATCATGATGGCCTCTCAGACATATGATGTTCCCCCTGCGCTTTTGGTTGGTATTTATAAGGCAGAAGGCGGAAAAGTCGGACAACAAGTGAAAAACACAAACGGGTCATATGATCTTGGTCCCATGCAGATTAATACGTTATGGCTTCCCGAGCTCGCAGATGAATGGGGCGTTAGTGTTAATACGGCGCATAAATGGGTGCGAGATGATGCCTGCACAAACACAAAAGTTGCAGCGTGGATTCTGCGTGGGCACATCAATGAAACACAAAACTTAACCCAAGCTCTTCAACATTATCACTCCCGAACACCAAAATATGGAGAAAAATACAAAAAACGTGTGCTTGAGCTCATGAAAAAAAATGGCCTAATCAAAACGGACCGATAATCTTTCAAGTGCAATGTGACTGTAGGGTTGGCATAGTTTTTAATAACAAAACATTCCGTATATAAAATAAGTAAAATAAAAAAACATCATTTTATATTATAAAAATGTTTAGTTATTCTTGATTTGCGAAACAAATTTGTCTAGTATTTCCAATAGACTAATTCGTCTTTTGATTTTAGGGTAATTTAAAGTTATGTATCGTAATCTACTGATTTTTCCTTTGTTATGCGGACTTGCACTGACAACGGGCTGTTCTTCCTCCAATACATCCAGTTCAAAATTTAGCGGTGGAAGCCCGCAAATCGTGGCCTCGCCCGATACTGTTTCGGCAATGCTCGCCGAATCAGCAGATCGTGCTTCGTCGGCTTTGCAAACCTTGGCTTCTGTTGAAAAGGCACGAACCCCAGCGGTTGATATGTCGCCAGTTGCGGATGTTCCTGTAGAGCTTCGACGCGCAATCAGCGTCAACTGGGTTGGCCCGATTGAGCCGATTGCCAAAACCTTAGCAGACCGCGCGGGATATGGCTTCCTTGTTTTGGGTAACCCCCCTTCTATTCCTGTTGTTGTATCTGTAGATGCGGAAAACACACGCGTTGTTGATTCACTTAGAGATATAGGTCTCCAGCTTGGTACGCGTGGCGATGTTAAAGTTGATGCACAATCACGTATGGTCGAAATTTATTATGCTCCAAACGCTGGTTTGGGCGGCTAATATCAAATATTTGAGTAATTTTAAGAGGTTTTTTTTATGCGTCGCTTTTTACTGACAACTGGACTTGTTTTTAGTGTCGTGGCATATCCGTATGCCACAGCGAATGCGGGAATTCTTCCTGACCCTCGCGATGGTTACAGCCTTCCTGTTGATAGAGAAGTTCCTATTACAGATTCTAGTGAAGAACCTGTTGAAATAGAAAATCTTATGGATTATGAGGCAGAATATGCCGAAACCGAAGAAGATAACAATATGCCTATCGATATCCGTATGGAAGCGATAAGAGAGGCAGCAACATCTTTTGGTGCCAGAGGTGGCTTAGCAAAACGAACATATCAAATAAGGCAAGAACTTGATGTTCGGGCGCGTTATCTTGATAAAGTTTTTAGCTTTAACCAACTTCTTGTTTCTGCTCCATCGGGTTTGTTGATAGAACCCCCAGTGATTACAGAATCAATGAACTCTATGCTTGTTGATCTTGACGGACAAACAGCCGCAGTATCTGACAAAATTTACAATATTATAAAAAATGCCCGCATCGTTTCGGCGCCCAGAACATGGAGAATATATCTTGAACGCGAATGGGGAGAAGTCCTACCTCCGCCTGATATTCTTGTTCCCCAGAATGACAAAGAACGTGAAGTTTGGGTCGAACATGTTGCAAAAGGCTGGAAATTTGGTTGGGAACAAGCCGATGAAATTTTTAGAAGTGATTTAGCACGCCTTGAGTCTGATTTTCAAGGTATGATTAGATATCGTATGTTACTTGCTCAAGGAATGGTTTCTCCACCATACGCATTACAAATCGACCGCGGAATTACTGGCGGCGGTGATCAAATGCGTGTTGGTGACCGTGCTGTTCAGATTACTGGTGTACCTGAACTTATAACTGGAGCGGAGTCATGGAAGCCCGCAAACCAGTAAGCCTTGTTAAGGCATCAGATGATCACGCTAAAACGTGGCCTGATGAACCGCAACGATTTGCGCATGAGGATGTTGACGACTTTCTTCTATGGTGCGTAAAACAAAACTCTTCTGATATAACCATACAAAGTGAACGCCCCGTTTATAATGAGATTAGTGGTGAGCTATACCCTGGAACAGTTCGCAGTTTAGACGCAGCGGATATGGCCGTTTTTCTTGAAAGACTTTATGGGCCGGAGGCGCGTGCGCGCTTAGCCTCTGGACGTGATCTGGATGTATCCTATGAAATCAGGCCTGATCGATATACACGCATTCGCTTTCGTGTCAATATTACTGCTATTCTGACCAAGGGACGGGATGGCGCACAAATTACTATGCGTGCACTGCCTAGCGAACCACCAACTATGAACGACCTTCATATTGAGCAGGAAATTCGCGATGCGTGGTCACCACGTCAAGGAATGGTTGTGATTACAGGACCAACGGGATCAGGTAAAAGTACCTTATTGGCGGCGGGGAATCGTATGATATTAGAACGTCCGCGCGGATGCGGAAAAATGCTTACTTACGAAGCGCCTATTGAATATGTTTATGACAGTATTCACAGCCCGCGCTCCCTCGTATCTCAAACTGAGATCCCCCGACACCTTCCTAACTTTGCGGCAGGTATTCGTAACGCACTGCGCCGTAAACCCGAGGTAATTCTTGTGGGTGAGGCGCGTGACCGCGAGACGATTAACGCTGCGATTGAAGCAGCACAAACTGGGCATCTCGTTTACACAACTACGCACACCTTGGGTGTTGCGAATACAGTTCAAAGAATGCTCTCTACCTATGAAATGGAAGAACGCGAAGAGAGGGCTGTCTCCTTAATAGAAACTTTACGCCTTATTGTCACTCAAGCTCTCGTTCAGCGCGTTGGTGGCGGACGTTGCGGTGTTCGTGAGTGGATGAGCTTCCCAGATGACGTACGTGAAAAATTAATGGATATGCATTTTACAAAATGGTCTAACGAGATTCAAAGAATGATCAATCAATATGGCCAAAGTATGGAAAAGTCTGCTGAGATTGCTTTTGAAAGCGGTCAAATTGATCGACGTGCTTATCTCTTGCTTTCTTCGAGTACGGGCTCATAATTTCTATTCATCTTTATTTAAATCTTTATTCATAGTATAAATGTTTGTATTCTATAGTTTACAGGAGTGGGTGTGAGTAAGGACTTAGAAAATCTTCAAGATCAAATAAACTGGCACTGGCGCGACACTATGCGTACAGTTCGTTTTTTAGGGTTTGATGCACGTGTTGCTATCCTTATTCCTGTTTGGCTGGTTTACCTTCGGTGGTCGACCATTATTATTTCCTTCATCGTATTTTATGTTTTTAAATTTCTAGAAAATAAAGGGCTTACTTTTCCAGCGGCTATTCGAGCATGGCGAAGCTGGATGGTTGGACGAGAGAGACCTGGCCAACCAGGTGTTCTCGCTCATAAATTTGAAGATTATGGTTGAAAGTATAAAAAACTAGATTTAACACTTTGTTTTTAAGTCAAAAAACGACTTAATGCTTGAATTTTTTGAACAGCAAATATATCCTGCCTTGTGTAAGGGTGCTATTTTACATTTACACATTATAATTATGTGTCTGCACCACTTGTATTGTTTACTTAATAGAGTTTGGAAAAACAAAAATGTCTATCAAATATAACCGCTTCCTTGTAACCACATGTTTACCCGTTATGGCGATTGCAATATTTTCTTCGCCTGCTTCTTATGCTGGATTTGAATGGACTCCTCCTGTGAAAGTAGAACCTATTGAGGTAACGCCCGAGCCAGTCACTCAAGAAGAGATATTCGATCCTGTCACTGTCCCAGTTGTTGAGGAAGTAACGCCAGAGATCAAAGACCAAGGATTAGCACCGATTGATATTAAGGTCATCGAAGATAAAGCAGAAGAAAAGCCTGTCGAAATATTAGAAATAAAATCAGATGAAGCTTCTCAAGAGGTTGAAGCCATTATTGAAGAAAGCCCTTTTGTTTCTGAAGAACCCGTTATGGATTCTGCCGAAGAGATCGTTGTCGTTGAAGAGCCCCCCGTTGTTTTAGAAGACGTTGATGCCCAGACTGCAACACCCAACCCTGTAAACGCCAATAGCCTTGAAATTAATCCATTTCCTGTTGAGGATATGAGCCCCGTTGAGCAAGAAAAAGCCATTGTTCTTCCTACAGATGAAGATATGGGGTTGGATGATATATCCTCTGATGATGTCATTGAAAAAAGCGCCGTTACAGCGGAAGAAAACAAAACAGAAGAAATTTTTTGGAATAAGCCTCCAAGTTTTGATATTATTGAAGGATTTGGCTCAGACATGCCGTTGGCTTTGGCACTCAGCCAGATTGTTCCACCGCATTATGCTTACTCATTCGGTGAGGGTGTGAACCCTGGTGCTATTATATCATGGGACGGTGGATTACCATGGAACGAGGTTCTAAAGAACGCTTTAGAACCCGCTGGCTACCAATATAGTATTAACGGCAAAAAACTCTCCATCACCACCGTTAAAAAAACAGATCTGCTTGAGCCGACAACGCTTCTTGAAACTCAAGAGCCCACAGAACTCAAAGAAGAGACTTCTGTTGACCAAGTTTTGGAAGATGTCATAGATATTGAAGAAAACTCTGCTGCCTTTGAAGAGCCTGCAATTCTTGAAGAAGTACCAGCAGCATCCATGGATGCAGAAGTCCATGAACAAAATGAAGCTGTTTCTGAGCCTGCTGAAATTATTGAAGTTGCAGAAGAAAATGTAGAAGATGATCCTATAATTGAAGCGACTGATGAAGGTGGTGATATTATAGACGTCCTCCCTGAGGAAACGTCGGTAAAACGAGGTTCTATAGTTGATCCTGGCCAAACAGAAGCAACGCAGCCCGAAGCAGACATGCTTTCGGATGAAAAAAAAAATATAGAGACGATTGAAACCAAATTTGATCAAAAACATGTAGCTGATGAACAGGCATTACATACATCTGAGTTGTTAGCTTTTGAAACTGAAGCTACCGATATAAAAAATAATATTGAAGGCGTTGTTCCCACTCCTCATCACGAGCAGGAAGAGCTGACTGTTATTGAAATTCCAACACTTGATGAAGAAGCCGAAATCAAAGAGCTCACGGAGAATGTTGTAAGCTTCACCGATGAAGACTCATTGATTGAGGAGCAGGTTATTGAAGACATTGAGGCTGAAATACCCTCAAATACTAAACTTAAAGATGTTGTAAGCTCTGAAATTATCATTGAAGATAACATTGCGTCCACACCACTTGGTGTCGCATCAACCCCTGAAGAAATCGTCGCAGAAGCACCCAAAGCAGAACCATCAAATTCTATCATTGTCTGGGAAGGAAAGAAGGGGCACAGCTTACAGAGTATTCTTAAAAAATGGTGTGCGACTGAAAATATTGAGCTTATCTGGGGCGACTCAGTCAATGACATTGATCTTTCATCAAATATTTTTGTAAATGGCACATTCAAAAATGCAATAGATGTTCTATTGACAAAGGGTGTCAGTAAATCACCGAGCTATGAAATCTCAACAGAGCCCTATCAGCTCCATATAAAATAGGAATATGTTCCACGTGAAACATTGACCCCCGTTCTATAGGAAATTCACGAGCGATAGTTGCTGTGATATTGCTGTTGCACTGTATGATGCTTCTAGCTGCGTACGGAGAATAGAAATCTTCAGACCAACCTCATTCACATCAACATCCTCAATATCGCTCACGGTGTTTTGCAATAAGTTTTTCTGATCTGCGTGAGATTTACTCGTTTCCGCAATTTGAACACGAACATTTTCAACACGAAACCTGACTTGATCAATTTCATCGATTGATTCATTTACAATTTGCGTCAGGCGATTAAACAACTGATAAAAATTATCTTGTTGCTCTGTTGCTGTCGCTCCGGGTGCACCCTGCGCGTCTGGAACACCGGGATAATTACCATCTTCATAGACGTCGACAATGGGATAAAGATTATCATTTTTCAGGACAGATAGGGCCACGATCATATTTCGAAGACTATCCTCATTTGCTAGAATCGTATAATCAACTTCAGTATTCTCATCCGCACGAACAAAAACCTTACCCGCAGAATCCGAACTTAAACTTGCGGAATACCCAATAATCGTGTCGGTAATGGCATTTGGATTGCCAGAAAATGCCGTTCTATCTTCAATATCTGCGATCAGCTCATCCGTTGTAATAGTACCATTTTTCCAATCGGATATAAGAGTGTTAATTGCCGCATCCAACGTCCCGTTATCTTTTATCGGTTGTTCCAAACTATCCGCGCCAGCGAAAACATATTTATCCCCTTCCTTTGTATTTAGAAGCTCCTTCATGTAGCGGCTCAAATTTTTTGCATGATCAACAACGGCCTGTAAATCTGCATCAACTTTTGAAGATGTGTTCCCAACATGAATTGTTTCAACTTCATCAGGTGTCGCAGGATCATCATAAAATATTTTATCTCCAATCTGATGTGAGCCTTCCTGCACAAAATTAATTAATGAGGAAGAAAACTCTCTGGCTTGCTGTTGATACTCTTCAATCGACGTTAAAGATAGCCCTATGGTTGTGTTTGCTCTTTTTATATTCGTTGTATAAATACTTAAAGATGTTAACTCAGTCCTTGAGCGTACAGATGTTAAAGCATCCGTCCCCAACCCTGAGAATTTTTGGGTTTTTTTACCGCTAGCGAGTTGCTCAGATAATTGCCCGAACAGCTTTTGTTGGTTGCCAATATTTTCAATTTGTCGCAGGGCTTGCGCTAATGTTGATACGCCTGTCATTTTTTATTCTCCCTTATATAACCGTCATTAATTCATCGAAAATCTCTTGAACTGCGCTGATCACTCGTGCCGATGCCGAGTATCCCGTTTGAACGACAATCAAATGGCCCAGCTCTTCATCGATATTTACCGCAGATTCATTGAGTAATTGCTGCTCCAACAAACCACGCAGAGAGCTTTCGTCTTCGTTTCTCGCCTGAACCAAAGATAGTTCGAGCGCCACTTCATTGACGACTTTATTTGCATAATCCTTAAGTGTTCTTGATTGATTAATCTCACTCAAAGTATTCGCGCCGGCGCCAAGATTACTATCCCTAAATGACACGAAAACGCCGCTTCCAACTTCTGTTTCTGATTGATATACAAAATCAACAATCGGAGATGACTGCTCTACTACCGCGCCAGTTACCTGATATGTCCCGAACAACGCTTGGGCAATATTCACGCCATCATCAATGCTTGCTCGGCCAGCTGCCGTTCCGGCTAAAGTTGCGCCACTTGTTGTAAAAGGTCCACCAATAATATTGAGGTCTCCGCCGAAATCCGGATTAGTAAAGCTATTGCCTGGGCGCATCGTTAAAAAACCATCGGCATCTATTTGCGCGGCTAAACCATCCACTGCATTTAACTTTGCCAATAGTTCCGTTTCCGTATCAAGCGGGTCTATCACAATACGCACGGGGGCGTTATTGCCGACCTGAACGTCAAAATACGGGTCTTGCGCTTCGACCAAGGATTCACTAAACCCAACAAATGAAAATCCAAGATCTGAAATAGGGTCAATAGGACTATTTACAACTTCAATATTGCTTCGACTTCTCATTACCAACTGGCCGCTGCTGTTTACCACAACAGAAGCGCCAAAGTCTGCAACGGCAGATGCCCAATCACCGTCAGCGGTTATATAATCAACCAAATCTTGCGCCGCATTTGTTCCAGTTGAAGGGACAGCGCTTAAATCAATTTCCATGTCATATGGCCCGCCGCCAATATCGGGGTCATCAAAACGTATAATGAATGTGTCTGTTTCATTGGGAGCAAGTCCGAAAGCATCAACACCACCCGCGGTAAGCATATCTGCAATGCTTGCATAGTTGCTAAGGCTTAGGCCGCTGACCATTTCACTTTCAGATGTTAACCCTAGCCAATTTTGCAAAGTCGTTGCGCCCGTGGCTGCAGCTTGAACATCTACCGATGTTGCAGCGTCTGAGTTAGCGAGCGTTTGATAGCCCACGTCACCAAAAGTAAATTCAACAATTCGGCGAATAATATCATTTGCGCCAGTTTGAATGCTTCCGCCATATGTTCCTGTTTGAATTAGATTATGGTCATCAACAATCAACCTGTTTACCTGAATCTCAGAAGCAAAGCCAACATATGCCACTGGTATTACTGGATCTGTTGATGTATCTGGCGGATCATCAGAAGGAATGCCTCCAGACCTATCAGTGAAAAGCCTGAGACCCTGAGCAGCAAAGCGAAGCGCCATCTTATGAGCGAGCTCATCAATTTGTGCAATCATTTTAGGAAAACTTTTATCCCGAAGCTCTATTAATCCGCCAAGTTTTCCGCCAATATTACGCTCTGTTATTTCTATCGCATTGGCGTTTACCGTAGGATCACCAACATAAATACCAGCCACATTATCGGGATAGGACGACTGAGAAGATAGCGGCGTTGGCCTGAAAAATATCTCTTCTGCTTGATCGGCGGCTAATTGTATTCCTTGCAGAGTTTGCACAACGACAACACCATCTCCACGTGAAAATGTGCTTAGTTCCATCAGTTGAGATAGGTCTTGGATAGCTTTGTCACGAGCGTCCTCGGTGGCTGCCACAGTTGAGCCGATTGCTCTTGAAAAACGTATTTGACTGTTTAATTCTGCAATTTGTACAAGAAGGTCGTTGATGCTTTGCACAACCACGTCAGCTTCGTTTTGAGCATCGTTCATTAAGGTGCTGTAATGGTCTGTAAGGTCACTTATTTTTGATACAGTATCTTGTGCCTGGTCAACCACATCAGATAATAGGAATGGATCACCAGGAGCATTGGCAAGCGCAGCGAAGCTGTCTTGAAGTTTTGAGACTTCCGCCGCAATAGAAATATTGGCATCAGGTGAGCCATGAAATTGCTCTACACGATTTAAATATGTCGTTTGAACATTATAAAAATCTGTGCGACTTACTTGGGTCCATAAATCACGTTGAAGGCGGATATCAACATTTCGAATAACAGTTTCGCCTAGAACACCCACAGATCTTCCGTCCACAACCTGAGAGCTTTGGGGCAAAATTTTCCGCGTATAGCCTTCTGTTCCTGCATTCGCAACATTATTTGCTATGACGTCAATTTGCGCCTGATTAATCCGTAGCCCTGAAAGGGCGGAATCTAAGCTCGAAATACCCATTTATAACCTCTCATAACAAAAACCACACACGCGGAATATATAATGCGTGTGAATATATTTTTATTAATGCAAGGATGATGCCAAATGGCGATTACACGAAAAACCTATCTCATTTGGTTTTGCTGCATCACTTCATAAATTTGCGTATTTACATTTTCAACATGTAACTTTAACGCTTCCTCAACCAATACCGCAGATAGCATTTCCTGTCTTAGCATCGATTCAAAGCGATCCCTTTGATTCATAAGGGTAATAGCGTCAATAGAAGCGCCTATACGCTCTACATTTGCAGGTTTATCATATAGATTCGTATAAAAATTCGGATTTTGGTATATTTTTTTGGTTAAAACTTCCATTTGTGCGTAATAACTTGGGCGCTCACCAAGCATACGATCAATTTCATCGTGCACATTGCCATCCCCATTTTCGTCCGTTATTCCAAATTCCATCATGAGGGCCTTCATGTAAGCCCATCCAGAATCTTCGTTCAAAACTCTCCACCCTTCAGGAAGCTGTCTTGGGTTTCCTGTTGTATCCAATAAAGGATCCGTTGTCATAGAGGGTTGTGTGGCTGTACTTGCCGCAGGACGGGTCGTATAAGGCGGCGTTTGCTGCTGCGGCGCTGGTGTTCCTGGGAACTGGGTTGACGGCTCAGTATTCACACCTGTACCGAATAACGGGGGGGCTGGGGTCGTCGTCGTCGTGGCTGTCGGCCGTCCCACAGGTGCACTTGATTTCATACCTACAATATTCACAAAGGATGTATGAGCAACATTCATTTTAGCAGCGTAGCTTCGCGAATCAAAATGTGGTGATACCGTTGTCACTTCTATTTCATCTTTCTTAGGCACTTCAAATGAATCGGGGAAATATAAATTACGCGCCATAGCTAATAAATCATGCTCATCAGAACTCATCGTATTTGCAGCGCTTGTAGAAAAACCATCTGCAAAATTGATGTCTAGGGTTAGCTTTCCAGCGAGCGTTCTTGTATAATCAATATCTTTATTGCGCTGCTCTCTTGCCGCTTGCGTATCAGCTGTATCTTCACATATAGCAGCCGTAGCATCATTATTGTCACGCGAATCACAATGTAAATCAGCATATCTTGCTATTATTGCTTTAGAATCTGTTGCTGGCCCACCACCAGTTGATGAATGTTCGCCCCCTAAATATTTATCCATTAAAATACGGTTTAATGTACGCTTATCAACTTCAGACTTACGTTCAGAAGTAGCAACGCTCCGCATAAATGTACCAAAACGGCACATTTGTTCGCTTGGGTGATAATCCTTGTGGGCACGTGCCTGAAGTTCCTGGATCTTTCGTTGAACCGTCATTTGCATGCTTGCATCCATAAAACTACCAATCATCATGGTTTGCTGAACCATGGCAGCGGAAATTTGCGTCGTCATTGAATTTATAGCACCGCCATATCTCTGCCTAATCTCATTAACTCCATAATCAAGGTCTTCGCCAAGAAATACCTCAATTTTTCCATTCCCAAATGCGTTTACATCTGATTCAATCCCAGAGTTTTGAAATGCCATTTCGAATGCTTGTGATTTTTTACCTTTATGATTATTTTGTTTATCAAATGCCGCGCTAAATCCCCCGCTCCAATCTGCAGAGAATTTATTCTCATCCGTACCATTTTTTACATTCATTTGTGTGAATTTTTCTAAGCCAGAACCTTTGATAGATATTTCGCCATCTACCGTATCTACATTCAATAATAAATCCAGCATTTGTGCCTCATTATTATCAGGTGTAATCATTAGGTGATAATCGACATCTTTTTGTGTTTTTGCAGTTTTAGGAAGAACCAGGTCTAAGACCCCATTTTTTGAGATATCTGTACTTCCTTGATCCATTAAGGTGCCATCAGATAGAATTTGATACTCAACCTTGGCTCCTCGGGGAAAATCTTTTAAAGATAAGCGAACAGCATCACCTAATGTCGTTTTGTTATAAACATACGCCGATGAAACCCCTATTATAATTGAGATAAGAGCAGCTCCGAACCATAATGCTTTTTTGTTTTTATACATATTGTTGATACTATGCATTATGCTTACCTCACCTTTCCACTTGGATTCAATGCGAGGATATTATCCTCAACTTCACGCTGAAGATCCTCAACGGTAAGCTCTAAAAGAATTGATAAAGACGCCTCTGTCCTTAAATAACTCTTCCACAAATCAAATTTTTGTATTAACCCTACGGCCTGTATGGCCACTTCCTTACGATCAATATTTGCAGGCTTATCGTATAAATTTGTATAGAAAAGCGGGGTCTGGTAAGCCTTTTTGGTTAGGACTTCCATTTGTGCATAATAACTCGGATTATCACCAAGAAGGTCATCAACCTCATTATCTGGAATACCAAGCTCTTCTAGATAGGATTCTATGAATTCTCTTGAGCCATCAGTTCCTTCACTTTTCATAGAGACAAGTGCGTTAAAACTATTTTCTGCTACTTTTATTTTTGCAATTAAAGCTCTCATATCCATATAAGCTTCTTGTACCTCAGATGATGATACAGAAGCCCCATTTTTTATTTTATCCTTTCCAATGCGAGAAAATGACTTATATCCGTATAAGTTATCTGACAAGGCTATTATATCTTCTTCTGTGTCGGTTGCTGTTCCAGAGTTTGTTAAATCAACGTCTAAAGTCCAGGGATTCTCAAGAACACCTTGATAATCAATATCATTATTCAACCTATCCCTTTCTGGTTGGGTCGTTGTAACAAGATTTGGGCAAACCACGTCCAATGTTCCACCATTGTCATGCGCGTCACAATACACATCCCGAAAAGATCCAAGGCGGACGACGACATCTTCTTTTGAACCCATGGCTGAATAAGTTGATTTGGCTCCTAAATACCGATCCAAAGAGCGTTCGCTTAATAGTAAAGAATTTATCTCACCTTTGCGCTCGGATGCGGCAAGACTTTGAATACGTGTTCCAAACTCACACATACCACGACTCGGATGATAGTCCTTATGAGCTTGCGCTTGCAATTCCTGCATCAAACGTTGTGTCTCCATTTGATTCTTTGCATCCATAAACATGCCAACGGCCATGACTTGCTGTGTTCCAACGGCGCTTAATTGATTGCCCATCATTTGGAATGCTGGCAATAAATATTGTTGCCAGAATGTCCAATCAAACCACAATAACTGATGCATAAGCAAACTTATGAATATATGCAGGTTAATCATAAACCAATTCTGTATCCAACCCGAAGTATCAGATATAAAAGTTGAAATAACGCACATGCAACAATCTTCACAACAAATAGCTTCGGCTGGTTTCGGTTGCATTGTCACGGTAATTGAAGCGGTCATAAAGAACAGGCCAGCAAACAGAGCCAATACTAAGATTTTTATATTTTTAGTTTTTCTAAAAAAATTCATTATTACTACTCTTTATTAATTCCAAATGAAGCAATTTGATCTTCAACTTCGTTTTGCAAATCCATTACAGCCAATTCCAAGAGAACAGAGAATGATGCCTCATTTCTTAGTGAACTTTCCAACATATCAAATTTTTGCATTAACTTTATTGCCTGCATTGCAGTGGTTTTCCTCTGAACGTTTGCAGGTTTATCGTATAAATTTGTATAAAAATCAGGGTTTTGATACAATTTTTTTGTCAACATTTCCATTTGAGCATAATAACTTGGGTTTTCTCCCAAAATTGTTAATGCCTCCGTAGATGTCGGAACACCAAGTTGCCTTAACACATACACCATGTAAGGTCTAACCGCCATAGGGTCTGTCGCGGGACCAGAACCTGTTCCTGTTGGGCCACCTGTGCTTGAAGATGATGGTGGCGGCTCGCGTCTATTGCCTTCTGTTTTTAACGCAGATACGGCATAAAAACTATTTTCTGCAACGCTTCTTTTTGCAACAATAGATCGCATATCCAAGTAAATTCTTTGAGCGTTCCTTAACCGTATCCCGCCCTTTTCCTCTAGCAATCTAGGGGGTATGCGCGCAAAATTATCATGTCCGAATAAATTGGCTGCCATCGCCAAAAGATGTTCTTCGTCTGCATTGTTAATATCATCAGTATCATTAATGATATCTTCATTTGTAAGATCAACAGTCATCGTTCTTGGAATATTCACCAAATTGAAATAATCAACATCTTTGTCAATACGCGCTCTTTGAGCCCCACCAAAATTAGCATCATCCCAACGCACTGTCGCATCACAAAAAGAAGTTAATGCACTGCTTCGATCCATAACGTTACAAAATGTTTTTTTGAATTGTACTAAACGTCCAAAACGTGCCAATGATCCACCATGTGCACCCACCGTGTCTGATTGACCTAATTGGCGATCTTGGGATCTCTGACTTAGAATGACGGCTTGCGCCTCACCTTTTAATTCCGTCGCAGCCAAGCTCTTCATCATTGTTCCAAATTCACACATACCAGTACTAGGGTGGTAATCCTTGTGTGCTTGCGCTCTTAATTCTTGAAGTAGAAGCTGTGAATCCATTTGTATTTCTGCATCAATAAACATACCCACAGCCATTGCCTGTTGCATTGCTACGACACTAAACTGCTCTGCAGATAACATCATAGAGGGTAGGATTGTTCGTTCCCACATATTTTCAATGATATAAATTTGTGCAAATTTGAACATTTCCTCAATTTTTTGATTAAACTCCTCGATAACCTCTTCCCAAACGATAGGTGCAGCTATTTCTACAGCAGCTTGACATGGTATGCAGGCATGTGCTTTTGAGATAAACGTGAAGTTTGATGCCAAAATTAAAAAACAAAGAACCATATATTGTATATAGGGCGATTTCTTGCCCCGATATGACTTTTGCACTGTTTGATTCTTATTAATCATACATCTAATCTTTCACTACTAAATTTCTATCTATGTTTTTAAATCTAGCACTTAGCTTTCCTGATAACATAACTGACAATAACATTTCTTGTCTTAATTCACTTTCGAACAACTCACGATCCAGCATTAATTCTATAGCCTTCATTGCAACTTTTTTACGTTCAACATTTACTGGCTTATCATACAAATTCGCAAAAAATTTGGGACTTTGATAAATCTTTTTCGTCAGAACCTCCATTTGAGCGTAATAACTCGGGTTTTCACCAATAAGCTTATATATCTCTTCAGCTAACCTTTGCTCATCTGATGCCGAGGTCGTCGGTGGCATTAACTCACGAATCACTGCCGCCATATATTGGCCAACATCGGGGTGTGGGTTGCTAGCAGACAATGCCGGATCACCATTGGTTCCCGATGATTTGAGCGAAACTATTTTATTGAAACTGTGCACAGCGACATTTCTTTTTGCAATCACGCTTCTTAAATCTAAATATAACTTACGTGCACTAGGCGAACCCTTTAACTCAGCTGCCCCCAGTCTCTTTTGCATAGCCGTGTTTCCATAAAGATTCGCCTGCATTGCGAGAACATCTTGCTCATCATCAGGAAGGGCATTTGGTGCGTTATTATCAGAAAAATTGAAATTCAATGTTCTGGGCTCATCTATCGTGGCCGTATAATCAATGTCACGATTGACTCTTCTGCGGTTTAATGCGCCTGCAGCCGTACTGCTACCCGTTCCATCTCTATCACACGCAAAGTCCAAACCACTTCCGGCGACCGTCCAATTATTATCCTTCGGGTCACAATATGTGTTCACGAATTTATCCCATCGTGCGAGCTTATCGCTGCCAGCACCCATAGCAGCCGAACTATCCGAATACCCCACCTGCCTTTGTAACGCTCGATCTGAAAGAGCCAGTAAATTCAACTGTGAACGACTGCTTGATGCAGAAAGACTCCGAGAGTTTGTTCCGAAATAACAAAAATCATCGCTTGGATGATAATCCTTATGCGCTTCGGCATGAAGTTTAAAGTACAAACGTGTCGTTTCTATTTGATTATTCGCATCAAAAAAAGTACCAACCATTTGCATTTGATACATACTGTAAACGGTTAAATACTCCGTTAGCTCTGCTAAACCTGGCAACCAGAAATCCTCGAAAAAATCATCTACGATCCAGTTCAACTCACTATATATATGATCCTCGATATTTTCCTCTATCAAAGGCTGCCAAACCTCGTCCTCCATATAATTCAATACAAAAACCGTGGCTGGCGCATCTATCGGCAAACACAGAACACAGGGACTACAATAAGCCTCAACTTTTTTCCCGCCAGAAGTCATTACAGAGCCAGACAAAACTCCGACCAATATAATAACCAAGGAAAGCCTGCTCAACTTACCTAAAAAAAGCTTTTTCTTTAAAAACTCTCTACACAAAAGAAACAACCCCTTCATCTACTTTTCCCCGCCCACTTCCAAGCCATTATTTACATCCCTGTAAGTCGCACGTAATTTACTTGAAAGAAAGACCGAAATGGTCATTTCCCGTCTCAACTGGCTTTCATACATTGAACGGTCAACCATCAGCTCTATTGCTTTCATCGCAACACGCTTCCTCTTCACGTTTGATGGCGTGTCGTATAAATTAGAATAAAAATCCGGGTTTTGATATATTCTCTTTGCTAAAATTTCCAACTGAGAAAAATAACTAGGGCTATATCCTATTAGATCAAATATATTTCCAGCCGTCGTTGTTGGCTGCCCAGGTAGCAATTCATTCATGATAGCAAGCATATATCTTCTGGTTTGATGAAGCTCCTGCACCACGACCTGCCCCGTTGGATGCACACTCAGATTTCCGCCAGAACCAAAGGTCTTAGACAATTCGGTCGTACCCGCCGACCTAAGGCCTATAATTGCATTAAAGGTTGCCTGAGCAACCGTTCTTTTAGCAGCAACACTTCTTAGCGCAAAATACACATTCTGCGCTGAACTTGACTTCAATACTGCCGCAGACATCTCCCTGGATATAGCCCTGTTTCCATACAAATTCTGTGCCATTGAAAGAACATCTTCCTCATCGCCTTCTTGTATAAGACCACCAAAGTACCCCGAAGAAACCAATGTTCCAAAACCAGTCTTATCATATGCCAGAGTGTCATTCGTAAAATCAACTTCCAGCGTCCGATTATCCTCAATCAAACGCGTGTAATCAATATCCCTGTTGATGCGCTTATGGTACTCAGCTCCACGATCATTATTGCCACCTGGGCCATCATAGTCACAGGCCAAAGAGAGCCCTGTTGCAGGATCTCCAGTTACAGCACCGTTCATAATAGGGGGCAAACCGCCTGTTTGCATATTGTTGTCACGCACGTCACAATAAGTATGGATAAAATGATCCCATCTAGATGCGTAATCATCCACCGCAGATTCAGAAGATGCCGTATTCACGCTCCCCATGAATCTATTTATTGATATCCGTGACATCGCTAAAGAGTTGTAATCCCCTTTTTGATCTGTTGCAGCAAGGCTCTTAACATTTGTTCCAAAGTAACACATCCCCTCACTGGGACGATAATCTTTATGCGCCTCATGCGTTAATTTTCTTAAAACCCTCTGTGTATCTAACTGAATTTGCGCATCTAAAAAGGCGCCAATCATTTGGGTATAGTGCATAGAAAGCGCACCCATCTGACTTGCCATAGCACCCATTGCAGGGACAACCTCCTTATATAAGAGAACTTCGATCATCCACTCTTCAAAAGCCTGCAAATCTCCATCAAAGTTCTCCTTTGTCTCATCCTCAATTTGCTCGTGCCAGTCGTCAATCACATCAGTCGCAGCATCGCAATCACTTGCTGGGCATGCCCAGCAACATGCGTAAGCTAAATTTGACGCCAAAGAAGCTGGAGCTAAAAACAAAATAAAACATAACATTTTTAGTGTGTTACGATCAAAATATGAGAAAATTCTCCGTTTAAAAGACATTAAATACACCATTAATATGCTAAGTTACCCCATACATGCTGCATCATTTTTCAAAATATTTCAATTATTTTAAAAAATTCGTACCAACCCAACCATGATGGCTTCGCTCACATTAAACCCTAATGGAAATATATACAAAAAAAATATTGGATATTGTATATATTTAAATTTTGAGACACTATAACTGTGCATGTTTTAAGTGCGCAGATAAACTAACCCCCAGTAACAAGAAATTCAAAATGATTAAAAAGAAAACAGAAAATACTGAAATTGAGAATACAACCGCAAATGCGGGTGAAGAGAAAAAGACTTCGACTGGACTGGGAACTGTGGTTATTAGAAACGAGTTCTATCGTGACGGATATAGAAGCCTCTTAAAAGTCACACTTATACAATGCGTTGTTATACTTGGCCTTATTGGGGCTATGTATTACGTGATCAAGGTTAACCAGCCAAAAAATCTTTACTTTGCCACGACAGAAGATGGTAGACTCGTTCCGATGATCCCGCTGTCTCAGCCAAATTTGAGTACGCCCGCGCTTATGTCATGGGTAGCACAAGCAACAACTGAGGTAATGACCTTTGGTTTCAACGATTACAGAAGAAGGCTTCAAGAATCATCTCGGAACTTCACAAAGCGCGGCTGGGAAAGCTTTACGCAGGCCCTTCAAAGATCCCGCATTGTCGAGATGGTTGAGGTCAATCAACAGATAATAACAGCAGCACCAAGAGGGGCGCCCGTTCTTCAATCAGAGGGTCTTGTGGCAGGACGCTATCAATGGGCAGTACAAATCCCTTTGATCCTCACATACCGCTCTGGCTCAAAAACAAACAACGCCGGCCTTCTAGTCACCGTCATTATTGTTAGGGTACCACGCCTTGAAAGCTCATCTGGCATTGGTATTGAACAATGGATAGCGACCTCACAATAGTTTTTTATTAATTAATACTTATTAAGACGTGACAATTAAAAAAATAAAGTGTATTGTTTACAAGATTTTAGAGTATCTGGGTTAAAAAATTCATGAAGCAAGTATATTTTTCCAAAAAAATAATTAGAACGTTCGGTATAGGTTTCACTGGCGTTATCATCGCTCTTTCTGCTGGTGTGTCGAGCTCTGTGCTTGCGCAAAGCCTCGATGATGAGGTTTTTGTGGATAGCGCTCTTCCCCCTAGTGATGGGGCTGGTATGTCTATTGACGGTGACGCTGATCCCTTTTCATTTGGGGATGAGGGGCTTGAGTTTGAAAAATCCACTGAGGAGTTGGAAAACTCTTTTCGAGACAGTGCGTTTGAAAATGCGGTAAATTCCCTTCTCCCCCTCAAGCCTGAAGAGATACGCTCCCTGTTGGAGCGATTTGATAGAACAGTGGAATCGACAGAGCTTCCAGTTCGTCCGTATCCTAGACCAGAGCTTGTTGTTCAAAATATATCGCTAGATCCTGGAGTCTTGCCACTAACTGTAAAGCTATCTTTTGGTTATGTTACGACCCTTAGCATTGTGGATACATCAGGGCAGCCATGGCCCATTGAGGACATAAGTTGGGTTGGTGATTTTCTAATTCAGGAATCAACGGTGACGTCGCAAACGCATATTTTGCGGGTATCGCCAGAGTCAAAATTTGCTCATGGTAATATTTCAATGAGGCTGAAGGGACTTGATGTTCCTGTCATCATGACCTTTGAAACTGGTCAAGACGTCGTTCATTATAGATTTGATGCTGTTGTGCCCAAAAAAGGCCCTAGTGGCAGAGATCCACTTATAGATTCTGGGGTTAAATTATCCGCTGGTGACCCACTTATGTCAGTGGCTCTTGGTGGCGTTGTTCCCGAAGATGCTGAGTTGCTTAATGTTTCTGGTGTGGATGGGAGGACGACGGCATATATCTATAATAGCCTGACCTATTTAAGGACGCCTTTAACGCTCCTTTCTCCTGCATGGGATAGCTCTGTAACATCTGCGGATGGAATGCGAGTTTATGCTTTGGAAGAGACCCCAGTTGTATTGTTATCGGATAAGGGACGTATGGTGCGCGCTTATCTTTCTGAGCGTGAGGTACTACTAGATGAATGATGATCTTGATGAAGAAATAATGGATTCAGAAGACGGGTTTGATGAATTTGCCAGCAAGTCTGGTGGGATGAGCGATACCTTGCGCAAGAGCCCCGTTGCTAAAATTGGCGTTGTTGTGGCTGTTGTGGCTGTTCTTGCTGGAGTTATGATGTATTTTGGTCAAGACGCTGTTAAGGAGCAGCCGTCAATGATTCCATCTGGTTCTGAGGTTACGTCTGTACCAGGGACAGATGACAAAGTTGCTCCCGCATATATAGAAGCTGTTGAGCAGCAGAATGAAGCTGATTTAGAACGTGCCTTGTCATCTGGTGATAGTGCTATTCCTGTTCCCATAGAGACTCCAGACACCCGTTTAGAGGTTCCAGAGCGTCAAGAGGAAGAAGAAGATCCGTTACATAAATGGAGAATGCTTCAGGCTGAGCAAGCTGTTCGTGAAATGAAAACCCGCGATACCGAAGTGGAGCCCGTTACCGTTCTCGATAATGAGCAGCAGAATGAAGCTATTAAGGCATTGTCAGAATCTATGCTTCAACAAATGGAATCTGTTTTGTCTAAAACTACAGAAGAGAAAACCTTCACAACGCGAACATTGATTGATTACAAATCGGCATCTAATCAAAATGCGAGTGGTAATGTAAATGGCGGCGGTAATGGTGGTGCAGATGATAACTCTAAAAGTGGGTTTGATGAGTCTGCAGAAGAAACTATTGTTGTTCCTGCTGGTAAAATCGTTTATGGGCAAATGCTATTAGAAGCGAATTCTGATGTTCCTTCAGTTGTTCTGGCGGAAATGGTCAGTGGGCCACTTAAGGGGTGGAAATTATTAGGAAGCTTTAAGGTCCATGAACCGATTGAAATGCTATCTGTTGAATTTGATACGGCCGTAAACAAAGACGGTGATCAGTATGAAATTGAAGCTGTAATGCTTGACCCTGATAATACACTTGCCGCCATGAGCACTGATGTTGATCATAGATATCTTAGGCGTGTTGTTTTGCCTGCTGCTGCTGCTTTTGTCGAGGGTTTTGCAAGCGCTATTGCAGATTCGGGGAACACTACTGTTACAGTTTCTGGTGAAACCGTTGTTCAGGAAGATGAAGAGCCAAGCAACGATCAAGAAGTTGCAACTGGTGTTCAGGAAGCTGGCGATAAAATATCAGAATTCCTTGATGATGCTGGTGATGTGCCTATCAGAATTATTATTGGTGCAGGTACGCCCATTGGTATTTTCTTTACAGAGAATGTTATTGATACTGAGGGTGATATCTAATTGACTTTGGTGTAGGCTTGGTTTTGCAAGATGAATATTTCTGAAGATAACCCAGAAGATTTTGGTATTGAAGATGACTTTGATTCTGATGAGTCATGGGATGAAGATGACGGTTTTTTAGCCGCCGAAGACCTGCAAAGCGATGATGATCTCAATATAGGTTTTGATGGTGATGGTGATAATAATGCTGGCAGAAAAGCTTCTAAGCCTCGTGGTTTAAAACCCATCATCTTCATTATGCTTAGTGTGGTTTCATTAGGGGCTGCCGCTGTATTTGTTTACCCTGATTTTTTTCAAGACGAAAAAAAAATACCTATTATACAAATTGAAAAATCAGATGTTTCTTCGGAAATTATTTCTATCGATAACGAGCAAGAGGAGGCTAACGCTCCGCTCTCTGAAAATGCGGTCAATCCCCTCCCCCCCTCATTGCCAACTATTTCAAACAGTGGGAAAAGTAAAGATTCTATCGCCCTAAATCATAACGAAGATAACTACCTCACCGATGGTATCTTAACGCCATTGCCAGAAGATATTAGTGAAAAAGAAATTACACTTGCTCCACTCGATAATGAAGTAAGCCTCCATGTTTCTTCTGACGTTAAGGCAACGCCACCATTACCAAATGCTAGCCCAAGCATTGATGAGCCCATACAAATTGATAATTCAGATATAAATAGTGAAGCCAATCAGGATAATATTTCTCCTGATACAATTTTTGATGAAAACACTTTATTATCAAAAACTGATGAGTCTCCGTCCTTAATAATTGATAATCCTATTGAAGTAATTGATGAAAAGCCCTCTCCTGAGTCAAATTTAGCGCCCCAACCTTCGGATGAAACGCCTCATTCTTCGAAAAACAATAATGAGTTATTAGAATCAGAAAAAAGCGCCGATGAAACCGCAGACACTGCTGCGCCGCACAAAGTTGATAAAATTAAACCTGTTACAGAAACCAATATACCACCCCAATTAAGTCCTGTTTGGAAAATAAAGGCCGCTCAACCTAATAAAGCCGTTGTACGTGATCAGGCATCTGGTGAAGTTCGATCTATTGAAACGGGATACAGATTAAGAGGCATTGGGCGCATTAAAGCTATTGAGAAGATTAATGGAAAGTGGATTATTCGCGGCGAAAATGGAACAATTAGGCAGTAAAAGTCTCATTTTTATGTTTTTTAAACCTTTCTAACTTATAATTCACAATAGCGGTTTTACTTTTAAGTTTGCATTATGGCATATAATCATGGTGTAATGATAAGCATATGTAGATAGGAGAATACTGTGGTGAGCAAAAATATTTTATCCGTTTTTCTTGGGTTGGCGCTTGTAGTTTTGTTATCGGGCACAGCTTTTGCGCAGAACGTTAATGATGTTGCTCAATCTATTACAGATTCCGCGCGTGTTCTTCCTTCTTTGATTGCTGGTTTGTGTTATTTATCTGGGATTCTTATGGCTATCTGGGCCTTAATGAAGACCATTGACCATGTGAACAACCCGATGCAAACCCCCATTAGAATGCCTATTGTTCGATTTATCATTGGAGGCGCTCTATTCTCTCTTCCTATAGTGATTGAAGCTGCCAATATTACGATCAATGGGGGTAATTTTACAACTTTCTCACCGCAAACAGAAATTGCAAATGCTGCTGGTGGTATTCTAGGAACCTTAAGTAGCTTTGTGTCTCTAGGGACAAACTTTAATGGATTAATGAGAAATATTGTAGGTGCAACAGATCTGTTGCCTTCATTGGTCGCTGCGGTGGCTTATTTACTTGGGGTTTTAACCGTTGTTTCTGCGTTATATAAAGTGCGAGATCATATTGATGATCCGATGAGAGTTACCCTAAAAGAACCTGTTGTACGTTTACTTGTAGGGGGAGCATTGTTTTCTATACCCACACTATTTGAAGCAATGTACAATACCATGATTGGCGGCCTAGGTTTCGGTGGAACAATTTCATCCATCATCTCAGGTATTAGTTTTATTTACTCAACAGAAACCACCAATACTTGTTCCATAGGATCTATTATTGGATTTGGCGGATCAAATACACTTGGGGGAGTAATATGTTCTACTATGTTTAACTCTGCCGCCTTACCAACCTTCTTAACATCTTTCTCTTATTTATTTGGCCTAATATTAGGTGTTTGGGCTGTTATAAAACTCAGAGACCACGCACTAAACCCCTCGCAAACTTCACTTTGGGAGGGTGTTTCCAGATTTTTGGCCGGTGGTGCATTCTTTGCGTTACCAGCAATGGTAATTGTCGTCAAACAATCATTTCTTTCGCTTGGATTGACTGTAGCTGGAACGACAATTACAAATACGAATTTTCAGGAAAATTTATCTTGTGGTGGCGCAACCCCCACCTATTCTCTTGACCAGGCTATGGGCTGTTTAATGGAAGATTTATTGGGTCCAACTCATGTTGCCTTGAACTTTTTCTGCTTCGTTGCTGGCACTATTTTTATTATGATTGGAATTTCCAGACTTACTAAATCAGCGCAAGAGGGGCCAAAGGGTCCCGGAGGTTTAGGAACGGTCACAACCTTTGCTATTGGCGGGTTATTGATTTCTGCTACAACAATCTTACGCGCAGCATCTAGCACGTTATTTGGATCGACTATAACAACAACCTTCGCAAATTTATCTTATACTGGCGCAATGAGCGCTGCAGAGACTGATGCTGCCTATAATATCATATCGGCCATTCTCAAGTTTATGATTATAATTGGTATGATTAGTTTTGTCCGCGGGCTGTTCATCATTAGGGATGTTGCCGAAGGAAACCAACAGGCATCAACAATGGCAGCCGTTACGCATATAGTTGGCGGAGCCTTGGCTGTTAATTTAGGGCCTTTGCTCAATGCTGTACAAGCTACCTTAGGGATCACCACATTTGGCGTTGCATTTGGTGGTGCATAATTATTCAAAAATCAGCTAACGTATTGAAAAATAAATAAATAAAAATGTGGCATTTTTGTGGCGATCATGTTATTGTCTATATATAAAGTAAGTAATCAAATTGGTAAGAGGAGGAACAATCATGTTCAATAAAACCAAACTTTCATACTACAAACTAGGTGCAGTTCTAACTGCAGGTGCATTAGCGACAACTACTGAATCAGCAAGTGCTGCTAACAACTTCGGTTCAATCGCATCTAACGTAAACAGCTCTATTTCTTTGCTACCATCAATCATCTCGTCTTTGGCGTACCTTTTCGGTGTTCTATTGGCTGTTCTTGGTGTTATGAAGATTAAAGATCACGTTGAAAACCCATCACAAACACCTTTGAAAGATGGTGCTATCCGTCTTCTTATTGGTGGTGTTTTGTTCGCACTTCCAATCATCTTGGAAGCGATGACTGAAACTGTTGGTACAAACGGTACTGGTGCTTCTTCTGCTGCACTTCAGTCTGTTGTTTTCGATACTACAAAGTAATAACAGTGACCGGGATAACACCCATATCACTGGGGCTTTCAAGAAGTTCTTCGAAAGCCATAAAGATAAAGAGCGAAGCTGGGAAACCTGGCTTCGCTTCTTCTGGTGGTGCAGATACATTATATAAAGAAATTAAACAAAAAATATTGGTGCGCGATAATCATGCTTGTCAATGTTGCGGCTTTGAATCAAAGAAATATCAAGAAATTTTATTTTCCGATGGTAATTCCCAAAACCTATCAGAAGATAACTTGAAAACAGTTTGTATATTTTGTCACCAGTGCCATAATCTCGATAAAGTTAGTGTGATGCGATCAGGTGTTTTGTTGTGGCTTCCTGAAATAAGTCAGGCTGATTTACATCACATGGTGAGAGCAATTTATGTTGCGCGTATATCGCAAGGCCCCATAGCTGACGCAGCGAGGCGATCCCTTGATGCCCTTATGCAGCGGCGAGAAATGGTTCGATCGCGCATCGGGACAGATGACCCGTATATTTTAGCTACGGTCTTAAAAGACTACCTTACCGACAATCATTATAGCAATCGCGATAAAAAGCTTGAAGGTGTACGATTGTTTCCTTTAGACCGCCGTATTATTAAAGAAGCAGATCTTGAATTTAATCAGTTCCCGCAAATTCTTGCTTTTTGGCGCTCAAAAGACGGTCCGTTCGGAGGGAAGCCACCGCAGAAATGGTTCGATATTTACCATAGCGTGAAAAACGCGGCGTAAAAACATTCTCTATTTACAAATAATACGATTATCCTCGACTTCTTTAGTGGATTATCTCTTCCATGTGTATTAATATCTATGCTGCGTTATAAGTTCTTATCAATAAAATCAGTGAAATAGCCAATGAAGTTCGCAGAGAAAATTTTTGCCCCGTTCCAAAAAGCGATGAGACAGTCAGTCTCTTCTTTTATCAGGCTCGAAACATCTGATAACGAAACAACCCTTGTCTCCGCTGATGGGTCACTTATATCCTATGTTAAGGTTGAGGGTAGTAAGCAGATTATTGGTGATGAAGAATATGAGAACATCGTCAATTCAGCTAATATTAAAATTGGTACGCGTTTTGATCGTATTGGCCATGCGCTACAGGTATTTTTTGTAAGAGACCCTGGCCGCATTCGTGCAACCTTAGAAGAACAAATACGCCCTAGTCGATCTACCGCCCACAATATTAGCCTGGATCTGGATGATCTTTTCGAGGAAAAAGTCAACCATTTGGAGCGGTTTTTAACACATGAGGAACAGTATTTTGTCCTTTGGACAAGACCCTCATGCTTAACGCAGAATGAAATTAAACGGGAAACTGAAAAGGTTAAGGAAAATGGGAAAAGCTGGTTTCCAGCCGCGAACTCACAATACCCTTTTGGTGTTTTAGAGCCATTAAGAACGCGTCATAAAAGTTTTATTAGCGCCATGATGACATCCTTTGATGAGTTGGGCATTGAGTGTAATTTAATGGAAGTGCATGACGCTATATGTGCTATTCGAAGCAACATGTTTCCTGACCACGCCAATGAAGATTGGCGCCCGTGCCTACCTGGTGATCCTATTCCGCCGCGTGCGCCACAAAGCACCGTTGATATGTCTGATATTTTATGGCCTAATTTGCCTGGGCAGATCACAGCCGCTGAAGCCAAGGTTTTAGGAAAGTCCGTTGTTCGAATTGGGAATTTATTATGGGCTGGCGCTGATATGACTTTAGGGCCGATGGATTCAACCCCGTTCCCAATCCTTATGAACCGCCTTGTTGAGGCCGATATCCCGTTTAGAATATCATTCCTAATTGAAGGTGGGGGTGCCAGCGCCGTTGCGTTCAGAACATTTATTGCCACCATTATGGGGCCCACAAATGCGACAAATAAACCAATAAAATACTCCCTTGAAAGCCTTATTAGATTAGCAAGAAGTGAGCCTGTTGTTAAAATCAGGATTTCTTTTGCGACATGGTGTAAGGTAGAAGAAAAAGAGAAAATACTTGATAGGCTTTCCGTTCTTCTACAATCCTTTGAGAGTTGGGGATATTGTCAGGTTAGCGAATATTCTGGTGATCCACTTGACTGTGTGATGTCGTCGGCTATGGGTGTGCATTGCGCGGGAACTGCGCCTTCTGGGATCGCCCCTATGAAGGATATTTTGAAACTTTTACCATGGCAACGTCCATCCAGCCCATTTGAGCAGGGTGCTATGCTGTTTAGAACGCCTGATGGGAAAATATGGCCTTACCAGACTGGTACAAGCCTTACAACCACATGGTTTGATCTTATCTTCGCACAGCCTGGAGGCGGTAAATCGGTTCTTTTGAACACGCTTAATTTTGGTACATGTTTAACACCAGGCCTGAGTAAGCTTCCTTATGTTGCGGTTATCGATATTGGGCCATCTTCCTCAGGGCTTGTTTCTTTGATCAAAGAGGCTTTGCCATTAAGCAGGCAGCATGAAGCGGCATATTTCCGGCTTCAAATGGCGCATCAATACGCGATTAACCCATTTGATACACAGCTTGGGTGTCGATACCCCCTGCCCGATGAGCGAAGCTTCCTTGTCGAGTTGATGACGCTTTTGACAACCCCTCCTGGCTATGACAAGCCGTATGACGGTATGCAACAGCTTTGTGGTCTTGTTGTTGATGAGATGTTCCGTTGGAGAGATGATAGCGCAGCGAATGCGGAATCGCGGCCATACCTTCCACGATTGGAAATGGAAGTTGATGCGGCCATTCAAAAACACAATATTCATTTACCGTCTGATCCATTTTGGTGGGATATTGTTGATAAAATGTTTGAGCTTGATTTACCGCATTTGGCGAATATTGCGCAACGCCATGCCGTTCCAACGCTCAATGATGCTATCACAGCATCTCGTAAACCTCAGATCCGCTCTCTGCTTGAAGAAACATCCGTTGGAGTTAGTGCAGAAAATGTTGTTGGCGCCTATGAACGGATGATTACATCAGCCATTCGCGAATACCCAATATTATCATCTGTTACGCAATTTGAAATTGCAGACACACGACTTTGCTCTCTCGACCTTATGGATGTTGCCCCACAAGGGGATGAAGCTGCAGACCGCCAAACCTCGATTATGTATATGCTAGGACGACATGCATTGGTGCGTTCATGGTGGATGAGCAATGAGAGCCTTCAATATGTTCCTGAGAAATTTAGACAATACCACATTATGAAGTTACAAGATGTTGCGGAAACACCGAAGCGTCTTAATTTTGACGAGTTTCATAGAACCAGTAAGTCGAAATCAGTACGTGCGCAGATTATTCGTGATGTTCGTGAGGGGCGTAAGCGCGGCGTACAAATCGTTTTAACATCTCAGCTTATTGATGATTTTGATAAAGATATGGTTGATTTGGCAACTGGTATTTGGGTGTTGGGAACGGCTATTTCAGATAAGGCGGTTCAGAATGTTGTTGATCGTTTTGGCCTATCCAATACAGCCAAGCATGTAATGAGATACAAATTAACAGGGCCAAAATCTATTGGAGCGCCCGCACTAATTGTTATTGGCTCAACATCTGGACGCTATGAACAACATATCTATAATACACTTGGGCCGATTGAACTCTGGGCGTTTTCAACTTCAGCAGAAGATGTGTCTATTCGTAACAGGCTTTATGCTGTTTTAGGTGCGGCAAGAGCGCGTCAAATGCTCGCCCTCAAATTCCCCGGGGGAAGTGCAAGAAACGAAATAAGACGTCGCGTATTAACCAATAGTGAGAAAGGCGGGGATTCTCGCCAGGCCATGATTGGCGCTGTTATTGAGGGTCTTGTTAATGAGTTAGTCGAAGAAAGCAAGGAAACGCAAGCTGCCGAAGATAGTAAACGCATTAAACTACAACTTGATTGATCGTAAAAATGAATCAGGAAAAAAATGAAATTTTAAAGCAAACTGTAATTGAGGATGAAGCCCCCAAGGAAACGCTTGCTGAGAAATTAAATACTCAGAAAAAAAAGAAAAAGAAAAGTCTTATCGTTAAAAGCGTCGCGTTTTCGTTTATTGCGCTTATCTCCTATGGCTTTTATTGGTTGTTAAAACCGTTTATGGCCTATGCAGATTATGGTATCTGTAGAACATTTATCGAATTGACGGTTTCTTATCCGGAAACAATCGAAGTCAATGAACTTTCATATCTCAGAGACGGGTCTATGCGTTTATGGTATACACATACCGATGCATTTGGCGAATTTCGAATGGAACCCTTTGTTTGTACGTTTGAATATGATCAGGCAAAACAAGTCACCAAAATTACAAATATTAAAATGGGTAAAGTCAATATGAGCACAGAGAGAATTTCTACTCTCAATAATGCTCTTCCCTATTTTCACGCTAATCCAATTATTCTTCCATGGCCTTACGTTACTGACAGCCTATCCAATGTTCTTTTTGATTTTCAGGGATTACAAAAAATTAAGTTTGATGAAAAAAAATAAAGGTTTGATTTCATGAAATTTCGAAAATTAGGGCGCACCAACTTAGATGTTAGTCTGATTTGTCTTGGGACAATGACATGGGGGCGACAAAATACCGAGGCGGATGGCCATGAACAGATGGACTATGCGTTAGACCAAGGTATCAATTTTTTTGATACTGCCGAAATGTATGCCGTACCCCCAACCCCAGATACATATGGTAAAACCGAGGAAATTATTGGAAGTTGGTTTGCGAAAACAGGCAATCGCGATAAGATTGTTCTTGCCTCTAAGATTGCTGGCTCTGCTCTGCCTTGGGTACGGGGCGGGAATTATAAAATTGACCGTAAGAATATTATTGAGGCCTTAGACGGTTCATTAAAACGGTTACAAACTGATTATATTGATCTTTACCAACTGCATTGGCCAAACCGTGGATCATATCATTTCGGGCAGCAATGGGACTATAAACCAAAATTTGATAAAGCCGAAATTGAAGCCAATTTCATCGAAGTTTTAGAAACAATGGATGAGCAAATTAAGGCGGGGAAAATCCGCCATATTGGCCTTTCGAATGAAACGGCTTGGGGAATGTCACAATGGCTTCGTCTTTCAGAACAACATAACTTACCGCGCATGGCCTCTATTCAAAATGAGTATAGTGTGCTTTGTCGTCAATTTGATACGGATTTGCACGAAATCGCGGTAGCGGAAAATTGTGGGTTGCTTGCATGGTCTCCGCTTGCAGGTGGCCTAATAAGCGGAAAATATTTGAACGGCACGCGCCCCAAAGGCACACGTTGGGATATTGATGAGCGATGGTTACACCGTGATACACAAACCGCAAATGAGGCGGTTCAAACCTATATAGACGTTGCAGAAAAGCACGGCCTTGATGTCTGTCAGATGGCTTTAGCGTTTGTGAATTCTCGCCCGCATGTAACCGCAAATATTATTGGGGCGACATCCATAGAACAACTAAAAAGCAATATTGCATCTGTTGATATTATTCTGAGTGATGAATGCCTGAAGGATATTGAAGACGTATACCGTAAATTTCCGATGGTATATTAGCCTGTAATATGTGCAAGACTTCTCAGGTTTGCGCCGCCCCACTAGATTATGTTCCTGACATAGGATATAAATTTCGAACATGTTTATGTCTAAAATCGGAGTATTAATGTCTAAACCCATTCTTGTTACAGGAGCCGCCGGATTTATCGGCTTTCATACGAGTTTACGCCTTCTCAATGAGGGCGAGAGCGTTGTTGGCATTGATAACCTTAACGATTACTACGATGTCACTCTTAAAGAGGCGCGCCTTGAAATTCTTGAAAAGCATAAGAATTTTACGTTTGTGAAATTGGACATTTCTGAGCGCGCGGATATGGATGCGTTATGGGCAGAGCAAGGGCCGTTTACGCGAGTTGTGCATTTAGCGGCGCAAGCTGGTGTTCGGTATTCTTTGGAAAACCCTTATGCCTATATCCAAAGCAATATTGTGGGGCATTTAAACATTATTGAAATGTGCCGTCATACGGATAATTTTGAGCATTTGGTTTATGCGAGTTCATCTTCTGTTTATGGCGGGAATGAGAAGCTCCCGTTTTCTGTTCAAGACCGCGTTGATAACCCGATTTCTATGTATGCCGCAACGAAGAAAAGCGATGAATTGATGAGCCATGCCTATAGCCATTTGTTCCGCATACCACAAACAGGCTTACGATTCTTTACCGTATATGGCCCATGGGGGCGACCTGATATGGCGCTATTTATTTTTACCAAGGCCATTTGTGAAGGCAAAAAACTTCCCGTATTTAATAACGGGAAGATGAAACGTGACTTTACCTATATTGATGATATCGTTAGTGGGGTTGTTGCCACGCTTCGTCACCCTCCCGCGGAAAAAGCGGGCAAGCCGCCGCAGCGTGTTTTGAATATCGGCAATACAAAGTCAGAAGATTTGATGGATTTTGTAGGACTTATTGAAAAAGAGCTTGGTAAAAAAGCCGATATTGATTTTCAGCCTATGCAGGCGGGGGATGTGCGTGAGACTTACGCGGATGTCTCTGAAACCACTGAGATCACGGGATATAAACCAACAACAAGCATCCGTGAAGGCGTTCCTAAATTCATCGAATGGTATAAAGAGTATTATAAGGTATAATCTTAGTGGGTTTATGCTTCCCCTTGCACTTCATGATGGCACGGAATAAGCTTTTATTTCATATTTACTCTGAGGTTTTTATGCGGTTTTTAATTCTTTCATTTTTATGCGTTTTGGGGTTTTCGACCTCTGTTCATGCGGAGAAGAAATTTAAAGCGGTGACAAGCTTTACCGTGATTGCGGATATTGCGCGTAATGTTGCAGGGGACGCGGCAACGGTTGAATCCATTACTAAGCCTGGCGCGGAAATTCATGACTATCAACCCACGCCGAAGGATATTGTGCGGGCGTTGGACGCGGATTTAATTTTATGGAACGGTCTTAATTTGGAGAGATGGTTTGAGCGGTTCTTGCAAGATGTGAAAGACGTGCCGAGCGTGGTTGTGTCCGATGGGGTTGAGCCTATTTCCATTTATGAAGGGCCATATTCAGGAAAGCCCAATCCACATGCGTGGATGTCGACGGAAAATGCGCGTATCTATGTTGATAATATCAGAGATGCGTTTGTCTTGCATGACTCCGCTAATGCCGCCGTTTATGAAGAAAACGCCGCAGCGTATCTTCAAGACATTGAGGGCATTAAAGCAGGACTTCAAAACGCACTGGCTGATATTCCGAAAGAACAGCGATATCTTGTGACCAGTGAAGGGGCGTTTAGCTATCTAGCAAATGATATGGGGTTTCAGGAGGTTTATCTGTGGCCGATTAACGCGGACCAACAAGGCACGCCGCAACAAGTACGCAAGGTGATTGATACAGTGCGAGAGAACAAGATACCTGTTGTTTTTAGTGAAAGCACAATATCTGATCGCCCCGCGAAACAGGTGGCGGCAGAGACGGGCGCGGCCTATGGCGGGGTTTTATATGTTGATTCATTGAGCGAAAAAGGCGGTGTTGTGCCGAGCTATCTTGATTTGTTAAAAGTGACCACCCAGACCATTGCCGATGGTTTTAAAAACGCGAAAGACGCGCATGAATAATCACCCCGTTATAGAGATCAAAGACTTAGCCGTGACGTATCCCAATGGGCATACCGCGATTGAGGGGGTGAATCTCAGTCTTTCGACGGGAACGATTTGCGGACTTGTCGGGGTGAATGGTGCGGGAAAATCGACCCTGTTTAAAAGCATTATGGGGTTTGTGAAGCCCACGTGCGGCACGATTAACATTGCAGGAAAAAGCGTTCGCAAAGCCCTAAAAAGCAATATGGTTTCGTACGTTCCGCAAACAGAGGATGTGGATTGGAATTTCCCTGTTCTGGTTGAAGATGTCGTGATGATGGGGCGTTACGGACATATGGGATTTTTTCGTAAGAGCAGCGCGGCGGACAAACATGCGGTTGATGAAGCATTGAGCCGTGTTGATATGACCCAATATCGCAAACGGCAAATCGGTGAGCTGAGCGGTGGGCAGAAAAAGCGGGTTTTTGTGGCGCGCGCCTTGGCACAGGGCGGTGAGGTTATACTGTTGGATGAGCCGTTTACGGGCGTTGATATCAAGACCGAGGAAACGTTAAGCGCACTCTTCCACAGCCTAGCCGAGGAAGGCCGACTTATCCTTGTGTCCACCCATAATTTGGGGAGTGTGCCGAGTTTTTGTGATGATGTGATTTTGATTAACCGTGAGGTGTTGGCCTATGGCGCGGTAGAGACGACATTTACGCAAGAAAATCTTGCCAAGGCCTTTGGCGGGATGTTGAGACATCTTAAGCTTGGCGGAACAGATTTACATGATGATGAGGATGAGCGCGGTATTTCCGTTCTGACCGATGATGAGCGCCCGCTTGTGCTTTATGGAGCGGAAAAAGAGCAACGCATCGTCAAATCAGGCAAGGGCAGGAAGAAAATGAAATGATGGATCTTTTGTTGGAGCCATTTTCATATGCTTACATGGTCAAGGCCATTTGGGTTTGCGCGCTTGTTGGCGGGACATGTGCATTTTTGTCTTCTTTCCTTATGCTTAAGGGATGGTCGTTGATGGGGGATGCGTTGGCGCATTCCATTGTCCCTGGCGTGGCATTGGCTTATTTGATTGGCTTGCCCTATGCATTCGGAGCGTTTTTTACGGGAATTTTGGCGGCGTTTTCCATGAGCTTTGTTCGCAATAAAACCAAACTGCGTGAAGACGCGGTAATTGGCGTGGTGTTTACAACATTCTTTGCCATCGGGCTATTGCTCGTCTCCATCAATCCAACAGCAGTGAATATTCAAGCCATCATCCTTGGTAATATTCTAGCGATTTCGGATTATGATATTTTACAGGTTGTGATTATCTCGGTGATCTGCCTGATTGCTCTGATCCTGAAATGGAAAGATTTAATGCTCGTCTTTTTTGATGAACGCCATGCACGAAGCATCGGCATTAACGCGCATGGGCTTCATATTTTATTTTTTACATTACTGAGCGCGGCGACTGTGGCGGCGTTGCAGACTGTTGGCGCGTGCCTTGTGATTGCGATGGTGGTAACGCCAGGAGCGACGGCTTATTTGCTGACGGATCGCTTTGGGAAACTTCTCATCCTTTCCGTCATATTGGGAAGCGTGACGAGTGGGCTTGGCGCGTATTTAAGCTATTTCCTGAACACAAATTCAGGTGGATTAATTGTTACGATGCAAACCGTTTTGTTTCTTGTGGTTTTTATTTTCGCTCCGAAACACGGGCTTATTCGCGCGCATTTCAATGTAAAAAGGTGCACGTAAATGGAGCTGTTAAATTTTTATATTTTTGATCCTTTATCCTATGATTTTATGCAACGCGCCTTGGCTGTGTCCATGATGATTGGTTTTTCGTGTTCAATTTTTTCATGCTTTTTGATTTTAAAGGGATGGTCACTTATGGGGGATGCGGTGTCGCATGCGGTGCTTCCGGGGTTAGGTATTGCGTATATATTGAATATCCCATTATCGATTGGGGCGTTTATCGCGGGGTTATTTTGCGCGATTACTACGGGGTTTATTCGCAATAATAGCCGCGTTAAAGAAGATGCGGTGATGGGAATTATGTTTTCGGGGATGTTTGCATTTGGGCTTGTTTTGCTCTCTCGCATTGAAACGGATGTTCATCTGTTGCATGTTTTGTTCGGGAATGTTTTGGGCATTACGCAATATGATTTGATCGAGACCTTTATTATCTCTGGTTTTTCAAGCCTTGTTTTAATCGTTAAGCGGCGCGACTTTATGCTGTATTGTTTTGATCCTGATTATGCGCGGGTGATTGGGTTACCTGTGAAATTGTTGCATTTCTTATTGCTTGCCCTGCTGTCTCTTACCATTGTATCGGCACTTAAGGCGGCGGGGATTATTTTGGTAATTGCGATGTTGATTGCGCCAGGGGCGATTGGATTTTTAATGGCTCGATCATTTGGTATGATGATGATGATTGCGATTTGTGTGTCTGTGTTTTCTTGCGCTATTGGTACGATTTTAAGCTTTCATTTGGACGCAGCCACCGCGCCATTTATTGTCGTGATTCAGGGCAGTTTATTTTTAAGCGTTCTTTTGTACAAAGGCTTTAAATCAGAAAAGGTTATCTCTCAGATATGTGCGGAATAGCTGGGTTTTTTACGCCCGAAAATATTGGAAATCATGAAGGTCACAGCCTTACAAAAGCCATGACCGATACCCTAACGCATCGCGGGCCTGATGCGGATGGCGTCTGGGGCGATGGAGATAACGGAATTTTTCTAGGGCATCGACGTTTATCTATACTGGATTTATCAAAAGCGGGTGCGCAGCCCATGACATCACAAAATGGTCGCTACGTCGCGTCTTATAATGGTGAAATATACAATACAAATCAGTTATTAAACGCTTTACGATACGTAAAATCTGATATTTCATTTAAAGGGCATAGTGATACAGAAATCATGCTTGAAGGGTTTGCGTTGCTTGGCTTGGAAAAGACGCTTAGTATTATTAAGGGGATGTTTGCGATTGCGTTATGGGACAAGCAAGAGAAAACCCTGACCCTTGTCCGTGATCACGTTGGGAAAAAACCGTTTTATGTTGGATGGGTGGGCGATAAAATTGCCTTCGCATCCGAATTAAAAGCCTTTATTGCGTTGAATGGTTGTCGCCCTGAAATTGATATGGATGCTATGGCGGCGTATCGTTATTTCGGTTTTATCCCTGCCCCGCGCAGTATTTATAAGAACATATTCAAACTTCGCCCTGCGCATTATATCGTTTTGCAAAAAGATGATTTATCTTCAAGTGACTTAGCATCCAAGATGAAACCTTATTGGGTGTTGAAAAAAGGTAAAGAGGACGACAGTGCAGGGAGTCGTTTAAAAGAGGTTTTGTCAAGCGCGGTATCGGGACGCATGATGTCTGATGTGCCATTGGGCGCGTTTTTATCAGGGGGGATTGATTCATCATTGGTAACCGCGTTGATGCAAGAACAATCGGATACACCCGTTAAGACGTATAGCATTGGGTTTGATGACGGGGCATTTGATGAATCCAAGCATGCGGAGAAGGTGGCGGCGCATTTAAAAACCGATCATACAACCTATATGGTTACAGCGCGAGAGACACTCGATGTTATTCCGAATTTGCCGCGCATCTATGACGAACCCTTTGCCGATTATTCCCAGATTCCTACCACTGTTTTATGTGCCCAAGCCCGCAAAGACACGGTGGTCGCGTTAAGTGGGGATGGCGGGGATGAGGTTTTTTGCGGGTATAAACGGTATTTTATGCTTAAGAGACTGCTTGATAAGACGAGCAGCATCCCGGCCCCAATACGGAAAGCTTTGGCGCTTTGCCTTAATGCTGCGCCACAGAATATTTATAATTTGGTGGGGGGCAATGGTAAGCGTATGCACTCTATTGCGGGGTTTTTGCAAGAGGCGGGGTTTGATAAATCAGTTTTGCGAACGCTCTCTATTCAGCCTGGTCTTGATTTGCCCGATGGGCTTAACCTTGGGCAATCAGAGGGGTTGAGCGATCTTGAGCGTATGATGATGATTGATACGCATTTATATTTGCCTGATGATATTTTGGTGAAGGTTGATCGCGCATCGATGTTTTCATCGTTGGAAGTGCGCTCTCCGCTTCTTGATAAGGATGTGATTGAGCTTGCATGGACGATGAATATCAAAGACAAGGTTTTTGATGAACGAGGGCGCGGGAAAAGGCCACTTTATGATTTATTATGCGATTATGTACCGCGCGAAATTATCGACCGGCCGAAGCAAGGATTTACACCGCCTGTTGCGGATTGGCTGCGCTCCGATCTTAAAGATTGGGGGCATGATCTAATTCATACGGATACGCCGTTATTTGAGCAAAAAGACATTCAAGAGATGTGGCGCGCATTTCAATCGGGACGAATTGATAACCACAGTGCTTTATGGGGTGTACTCATGGCGCAAAGTTGGTATTTAGATAGTTAAGACTTGAATAACGTAAGCACCTCTATTAGAAGCTATGACTATGAAATATGATTTAAAAAAGATGAACATTGCCGTGATCGGCCTTGGATATGTCGGAATGCCTTTGGCTGTGGCTTTGGCAAAATATGGCACTGTATATGGTTATGATGTTAATAAAACCCGCGTGAGTGAGCTTAAAGACGGGTGGGATAGCAACCGTGAAATCCGCCAGAATGTGCTTCGTACGACCAGTTGTAAATTCACGGATGAGCTGAGCGATATTAAAGAAGCTGATATTTATATCGTTACCGTTCCAACCCCGATTGATGAAGAGAATGAGCCAGACCTTAGCATAGTCGAAAAAGCTACGGCGACAATTGGTAGCTTGATCAATAAAGGTGATATCATCATTTATGAAAGCACCGTGTATCCGGGGGTTACCGAAGATATTTGTGGCCCGATATTAGAAACCGCGAGCGGTTTGAAGAGTGGGGAGGGTTTTATCCTTGGGTATTCACCAGAACGCATTAATCCGGGCGATGAAGTTCATACGGTTGAGAACATTACAAAGGTTGTCGCCGCACAGACGGATGATGTCGCCAATTTGCTGGTTGAGCTTTACGGACAAATGAATGGCAACAACATTTTCAAAGCCAAGGATATCAAAACTGCCGAAGCATCAAAAGCGATTGAAAACGCCCAGCGTGATATTAATATCGCCTTTATGAATGAGGTGACGATGTTGCTCAACAAAATGGGAATGTCTTCGCATGATGTGATTGAGGCGGCGCGCACGAAATGGAACTTCCTCCCCTTTACCCCTGGTTTGGTTGGCGGACATTGTATTGGTGTTGATCCGTATTATTTGGCGAAAAGCGCGTTAATGGTTGGGCATGAGCCAGAGGTTATTCTGGCGGGACGTAAAACAAATGATTCCATGGGAGCATATGTCGCGGGGCGCATTGATCGCTTTTTGAACCAAGCCAAAGATTGTGATTACAAAACCGAGCGCAAAAAGGCAAATATCCTTCTTCTTGGCTTTACGTTTAAAGAAAACATCAACGACATCCGCAATACCAAGGTGATTGATATTGTGAAGGAGCTTGAGAGCTTTGGCTATGATATTGACATACATGATCCACATGCCATGCCCGAAGAGGCCGAAAAAGAATATGGCATCACGGTTATGACCGCTCTACCGCAAGACAAAAAATATGATTGCGTCACTTTAGCGGTGAATCACAGAATCTATACCGAGATGAGCGCAAAAAACATTACTGGACTTTTGAATTCTGGCCATGGATTTAAACCTGTGATTTACGATATTAAAGGCATATGGAAAACGCTCGATTTTACCGATGATGTTTCCTATGAAACCTTGTAACAAGACCAAAGTATTGTTCATTTTGCCTACACTTGGCGCGGGTGGGGCGGAACGTATTTTAGTTACATTAATGAATAACCTTGATCGAGATGCGTTTCACCCCGAATTTCTAGCGCTCAATGATGATGGGCCGATTAAAGAATGGATTGCGGATGACATCCCTTTTCATACATTTGGCAACCGCAGCATAAAAAGCAGTGTTTTTAAGCTCATTTCCTTCATAAGACAGCATAAGCCCGATGTGATTTTTACGACGATGGTGCATTCGAATGCTTTGGCGTTGTTGATGAAGATGTTCTTTCCGCATATTCGCGTAATTGTACGTGAGGCCGCGTTACCGTCAGTTTTGATCTCTCGCTATGGGGTTAAAGGACGTTTATGCATTTTGGTTTATAAGCTGCTATACGGGCGAGCGGATTTGGTGGTGAGTAATTGCTCGCAAATGGTGGATGATTTCAGAGATAAAATAAAAATTAATATTGAGAACCATCAAGTCTTATTTAATCCCGTTGATACAGAACGCGTTTTTGCCAGCATTCCCAGTGTATTTGAAAATATTGAAAATCGTGAGAACACATTCTGCTTTGTTTCGGTCGGGCGGCTTTCATATGAAAAGGGATATGATCGCTTATTCAAGGCTTTGATGGATTTTAAGCCCGCGACGAATTGGCGATTGGATATTATCGGAGATGGCGCGTATCGCGAAACGTTGGACACTCTTATTGCGGAGTACGATTTACAAGATCATGTGTTTTTAAAAGGTTACGAGTCAAATCCATGGAAAATTGCGGCGGCAGCTGATTGCTTATTGCTCCCCTCCCGATGGGAAGGAATGCCCAATGTAGTGTTAGAAGGATTTTCCTGCGGCATACCCGCCATCGCAACGCGTGAATCTGGCGGCATAATGGATATCAAAAAATACGTCCCCGATGCGCATTTGAAAATCGTTGATACGATGGATGAATTCGTCGCGGCCATGAAAGCTGTGAAAATTAGCCCCAAAGTCAGCAAAGCCGATTCTTTTTTACCTGATGAATTTTTGTTGCCAGAGATTATGAAGCGCTTTGAAAAAATCCTCCGCGCTTAAGAATGCTCAAGCATTTCTTGCGTTACCATTACACGGGGCAACTCCATACGATCCGTATTTTCATCAATGCCGCCATATTGCAACGTAAATGCCACTTCTATTCCATTTGATTGCAATACGGTTTTTACATCATCATTATATGCCCCTTCTGGATATGCCATGACTTTGGGCGTTACAGATGCGTTTTGCTCAAACGCCGATTGCGCCGCGTTCACATCGGCTGCTATTTCTGCATCATCCAAATTGGTGTATGGGTTGTTATGTGCGCGGCCTAAGGATATAATTTCGTGACCGTCCGATGCAAGGTCTTGTATTTGATCCCATGTCATTTTGCGATCAAACGGGCTATCCGAAATAATAGTGGGGGAGATCGTGCCGCCGACGGCTTTGGAAAGATTTTCACAAAGCACCCCAACATACGCATTCCCATTCATTTGCCCAGGTTTCAAATCCTTTAATTTATTTCTTAAATCTATGGCTTCATCAACTGTCGCGAAATGCGCTTGTGACTGTGAACCGCCTGGAATTTCGAATTTAATGACTTGCCCTTTTGCAGCCTCTAACGCATCCTGCAAGGCGATTTCAATCTGGTTTGTCCAAGAGGGTTTGTTTTCACCGACGAGGCCTGCGGGAATCGCGAAGGCTAAAGGAATGTTGTTCATTTTTGTGTATTGTCGGATATTGTCGCCCGAACCCTCACCGTTATCAAGGTCATAGCCATCCGATGCGAGCAACGCAAAGGAGCCATCAGTCGCATTGCCATTTACAACATCGCTGACAGATGCAGGATGATATCCAGAGTTCACAAGATCCTTAATATTTTCAATCAGATCTTTAGGATCAACGGTAATCCCGATGGAATCACGGACGCCTTTATTCTCTTGATCGACAACATTATAGAATGAAAAAACTGCAGAGCCTTTTTCAGTCAAATAATCGTCATCTGCGATGTTACGCGCTTATGACGCTCTGAAAGTGATCGGCGAATAATTTGCCCGCGTCCTTTCCGGTGGTGTGGCTGGTATATAGCTCTTGGGCGTTTCGTGCGATTTCTATGCGCTCTTGTTCATGATTTAGCACCCAATCTATTTTTTCTTCCAAATTTTGCATATCCCAATCATGGAAAATACATGTCTTGTCTTCTTGATAGAAATTTGGCCATGTTGTCATGTGGCTCATATCTGGTTTCAGCAACAGCGCCCCAGTTAAAAAACATTCGAAGTCCTTAAGTGTTATCTCCCCCAAACCGAATGGAGAGACGCATATTTTGCTCTGCTGCATTTCCTTAAAATAGGCACGCCGAGATAATTTATCCGTGGGAAGATGGGCCGATAGAGCCTCTCTCATTTTCTTTCGTTGGAAACTTACCGTATCGCGCGCATATGAGACTCCCATGCGGCATGTTATGTCATTCGCTCTTTGCGCGTCTGCACGCTCTCGCTTTGGTGCAAAACGCAACAGTGCATTTAATGGGACACGAGCGTGCACCCTTGGCAAGTATGGGCCAATCATCCCATAATTCATTAACCCTGAATTCCATGACATGCCGATTTTATGGATGTCATCATCATTTTTTACGGGTTGGTCTATGTATGGGTCTTTGTCTGTTATGCCGTATTTTCTGTGATAGTAATCCGTATAAATACGCGATGCGTAATGCGTTTTTTTATAGTCGGTTTTGTCTTTGAGATGCTGCGCTTTTAGATATTTATGAACATGGGGCAGGACTTGGCCTAAAAATGTGCCTGTGCTATCGGCTTGATCACACCATATCAATTTTGTTTTATGCCCGAGTTCTTCTACGCGCTCTAGCGTTGCGGCGAAATTCTTGCTCCAATAGGGCTTGAAATATTTGCTATCCACTAACAGGATATCGCAGTTTGTTATTTGGCTGTCCAAGGTATCTGTAATGCTCACTAAAAGCCCGTGATCGCGCAGGGCATTTTTGAACTTTATCAGAGGGAAAAGGAACGCGGCTCCGTTTGGGCTGGTAAATCCAGGGCTAAGGACACATACTCGTTTCATTGTTCATACTGCCGCTTTTATGCGCGTTTTGTTTTGATTAGGTTTCATGGTGCAATGTCTTGTTCAAATTGAAAATTCACAGTTCAGTTATACGAACCGCGGTTTCTATTGTCAATCAAGCGAGGAGGCCGCATGAACAAGCGAGGCATTGATGCGCCCTGATCTATCATGTATGTTAGGTGTTTGTATTTAAAACAGGTGAAAACACTATGTCATCCGCAATTATGATTATCCCCGCGCGGTCGGGTTCAAAGGGTGTTCCAGGCAAGAATATTAAGCCTCTTGCTGGCGTTCCGCTTATTGCACATATCATTAATACCGCAAAAAAATCCAAATATATTGATGATGTCTATGTTTCTACGGATGGGAACGACATTGCGAAAGTTTCCGAACAATATGGCGCAAAAGTAGTTAAGCGCCCGCCCGAAATTGCAGGTGATTTTTCGGCGAGCGAAGACGCCGTTCTTCATGTTCTGGATGCATTAGATGAACAAGGTAAGCTGCCTGAATATACGTTCTTCGCGCAATGCACCTCCCCCCTAACGCAGGCAGAAGATTTTGATCGTGCAATGGAAAGCCTGCAAGATAATAATTTATCAAGTATATTTGCCGCCAAAACCTTTCACGGATTTATTTGGGGAGAAGGTGAAAACAACACCATGCGCGGCCTTAATCACGACCATACAGGACGCAGATTAATGAGGCAGGAAACTCCACCACAATATCAGGAAACTGGATCATTTTATCTTTTTAAGACTACTGACTTTCGTAAGAACAAACGACGTTTTTTCGGAAATATTGGCGTTTGCGAAATACCAGAAGAGCGCAGCATCGATATCGATACCTTGAAAGATTTCGAAAAAGTAGAAAGCCTTTTAAAAGCAGAGCTATAATTTATATGCCGAAAACACTTCTCGTTATCAGTAAATATTTACCCGAATATACGGGCGCCGCATATCGCCTGCACTCTTTATACCAACGCATTGGCAGCGCTGATATTGAGGTCTTATGCACCTCCACCAGTGAAACAAAAAATATGGCGTATACGCATGATGGTATTCGCGTTAAACGCGTTGTTTTCCCGCTCGCGCTCTCTGCTACGCCTAATCGCCTTATCAACGCGATAAAGGTTTATTACGAGGCGTTTTTTAGCTTCTTTTATATTCGCAGGCAAAAACCAGAGTTCCTTCATATTGCGGGATATTCTGGGGCAACAATGGCGGCGTTACTGTATGGGCGTATTTATAATGTGCCGCGCTTGGTTGAGTTGGTCACAAGTGAGGCAACGCCGTTTCAATATCTTCCTGGTCTTCGATATTCAAACTTTTTGAAGTTGGAAAAGCGCACGGTTATTATTGCAATATCTAAAAAAATTGCAAACGAGTGTAAACAAAAGGGGCTTAATAAAAATATATGGTGTCGGCCAAACCCTATTGACGCGAGTCGCTTTACTCCTCCCTCAGAAAAAAACAAGGCATCTCTTCGGCAAGCTCTTTGCCCGTTTAAAGATAATGATATTATCATCAGCATGGTGGCAAAATTTATGCCCCAGAAAAACCAAATATTCTTGCTTGATGTTTTAAGGAGACTTCCTGAAAATTATAAACTCCTCCTTGCTGGGCCACGTGTAAATTCGGGGATTTTTCAAAAACGCGATGCGGATTATTTCAAAAATATAGAGAAGACGATAAAAGATTATACTTTAGAAAACCGCGTGCATATCCATGATGGCTTTGTTGATGCTGCCGATTATATGAAAGCCAGTGACGTTTACGTGATGCCACAGTATACAGAGGGGCTTGGGACGCCGATGCTCGAAGCGATTGCATGCGGTGTACCCGTCGTTGCCAATGCAACAGAACCCGCCTTTCAAGAATGGATAAAAGACGGAGAAAATGGATATCTTAGTGCAATGAACTCAGAAAACTGGGCACAACACATTATTAATGCCCATGAATTAGGCTTTAAGAAAACCGCCACCGCTTCGAAAGATATTCTTGAAATTGCATCGATACAAAAATGTGACGATAATTATATAAAAATCATAAGCGCGCTTATGAATATTCCTGCAAATATGAAAGTTGATTTAAAAAATGTCCTTTAAAATTTTTATTCAGGCAAGAATGTCATCCAACCGCCTTCCGGGTAAGGTTCTTATGCCGTTTCAGGGGCAAGCCATCATTCAAAATGTTGTGAATGCAGCGGGCGCGGATAAGACTGTTGTTTTAACGAGTACCGAACCATCAGATGACCCGCTGGTCGAATATTTAGAAAGTAAGAGCATTTCTTTTTTCCGTGGATCTTTAAATGATGTCTATGGACGATTTTGTGATGCCATCGATCATTTCGAACCAGAATGGGTTATGCGGATTTGCGCCGATAGTCCCCTCATACCGACGGAACTATTAAAAGGGATGGAAGATATAAAAAGAGGCAACGCTGACTTAATAAGCAACGTTTTCAGCCGTACCTTCCCCAAGGGACATAGTGTGGAGATTATTCGTGCAAAAACAATGATGGACACCCCGAAAGAGAACCTTACAGCGGACGATAAAGAACATGTCACTACGTTCTTTTATCGCAATGCTAAAATGTTTAATATCACTAGCGTCACTCAAGAAAAAGATATGCAGAAGCACAATTTGGCCGTGGACACTCGGGACGATTATGATAGGCTAAGTCGTATGAACAAAACTGATATTGTATATGATCCTGCAATGTGGAGAATATCCACACATGCTTAAAGCTGCTGTTATTGGACTGGGTGTTGGGGAACAACACGCACGTTATTATCATAGCCATAAGAGATGCGACCTCACCACCCTTTGTGATTTGGACATTGATAAAGCGAAAAATATAGCGGAAAACTATGGCTCACCGAAATGCACGGAGATGTGGCAAGATGTTTGCGCCGATCCTGATATTGATATTTTATCGATTGCATCATTTGACCATCACCATGCGGAACAGGTATTGGCAGCCTTAAAATATAGAAAACATATTTTTGTTGAAAAGCCCCTTTGTATTACACGCAAAGAATTAAATGCCATTCGTGCCGCATGGGAAAATTCAAATTTGCATATTGTATCTAATTTGCCACTTCGAACTGCGCCCCTTTTCAGATGGTTAAAAACCGAAATAGCCAAGGGCGTTTTGGGCGAAATCTACGCAGTTGATGCAGAGTACCTCTATGGCCGCGTTGAGAAAATTACCAAAGGATGGCGCAAGGATATCACCGATTATTCGGTTATTGAGGGCGGCGGCATTCATATGCTTGATTTAATTTTATTTTTAACCGGCCAATATCCGAAGCGTGTTAGCAGTATCGGTAACAAAATCGTTACAAAAAACACTGAGTTTCAATATGATGATTATGCCGCGTCAACCTTTGAATTTGAAAGCGGAATGATTGCGCGGCTTTCCTCAAATTTCGGGTGTGTCCATCCACATCAACATATTTTAAAAATTTTCGGTACAAAGGGAACTTTCATTTTGGATGATCTGGGTGCGCGATTACAAAAAAGTCGTGATCCTTTGAATTTTGATGATTATCAAAAAATACCAGACAAAGATAAGAAAAAGCCCGCCGCAGAAATGATTAACTTAGCCGCGAAGCCGCAAAGCAAAGGCGAGCTGATTGATGATTTGATGGATGCAATCAACGCCAATCACAACGCAGGATTGACTTTGCACGAATTTCGTTTAATGAATACTTGTTTAAGTGCTGTTGAATCGTTAAAATCTGGGCAACCTGAGAAAATTGGAATTATAGATGAATAATGTAAGAGAAATACCGTTTGGTCGTCCATGGGTCGAAGATGTTGACAGAGATGCGGTTATGGACGTTCTTAAAGGGCATATTTTGACTCATGGCCCAAAATGTACAGAATTCGAACGCAAGTTTGAAGGTGTAATGGGTGGCGGTCACGCGGTGACAACGTCATCATGCATGGCGTCCTTACATCTGGCATCCATATATTTTGAGTTTTGTGAAGGCGACGAAATTATCGCACCTGCGCAAACGCATGTTGCTACCGTTCACGGAATTGAGCTTGTGGGCGCGACGCCTGTATTTGTTGATTGTGAGCTTGAAACAGGCAATATCGATATTGATAAAATCGAAAATGCGATTACCGAAAAAACAAAGGGCATCGTTCTTGTCCATTTTGCAGGAATTCCTGTGCATATGGATCGTATTATGGACATCGCGAATAAGCATAATTTAAAGGTGGTTGAGGATTGCGCGTTGGCTGTCGGCTCGACATATAAGGGCAAGCATGTTGGCCTTTGGGGTGATGTTGGGTGTTATTCGTTTTACCCAGTGAAACACATTACGACTGGTGAAGGTGGGATGCTGATTTCAAAAAATGAAAAAACAGCAACAGAAATTGCAAATTTCCGCGCCTTTAGTGTTGATCGCGCACATGGAGAGCGCAAAATACCAGGTGTTTACGATGTAACTGGCGTTGGCATGAATTACCGTATGAGCGAAATGCAGGCTGCTCTAGGGTGTACGCAAGTTGACAAAGTGCCTGAGATTCTTAAGCGCCGTAAAACCAATTTCAAACACCTGAAAGCCGGATTACTTAATTTACCGAATTTACATGTTTTGGATAGCACATCGCCCGATGCGATAAACAGCCATTATTGTTTGGTTATGGTTTTGACAGGAGCGCTTGCGGGGCAACGCACAGCGATAATCGAAAGCCTTAAGGCGCAGGGCGTTGGGACAAGTGTTTATTATCCTCAGCCTGTTCCGCGCATGTCGTATTACCGCGCCAAATACGGGTATGATGAAAATGCATATAAAAATTCAACGGCGATTAGTGATAACTCGATTGCCTTTCCCGTTGCACAGCATTTGAATGTTAGCGACATGGATTACATTATCGAATGCATGAGTGACATTACAAAAAAGGAAATAGCAGCATGATTGATATTAAAGGTAAACGGATTTGCATTATTGGCGGCGCAGGCTTTATTGGCCATAATATGGCAATATCCTTAAAAGCATTGGGCGCGCAAGTTGACATTATAGATAGCCTTCAGGTCAATAATCTTTATGCCTTTAGTAATGCACGTGAAGAGATCGTAAACCGTGATTTTTATATTCGCATGATTAACGAGCGTTTAGATTTATTGAAAAAAAAGAGCATTCCGCTGCACCTTCAGGATGCGCGTGAATATCATGCAATGAACAGTATTCTAGCGGATATCAAGCCACAAATTATTATACAGCTTGCCGCCGTCTCTCATGCTAATAAATCAAATAAGGACCCCTACAGCACCTTTGATCATAGCCTTCGTACACTTGAAAACGCCTTGGATTATGCGCGCGGCGGAAATGTTGAGCATTTTATTTTCTTTTCATCCTCTATGGTTTATGGACATTTTGAATCAGATGAAGTCAACGAAGAAACGATATGTAACCCTCTTGGCATTTATGGCGCGCTAAAATTTGCTGGTGAGAAAATGGTTATCGCTTATAATCAGGTTTTTGACTTACCCTATACAATTATTCGTCCATCTGCCCTGTATGGTGAGCGTTGCGTTAGTCGACGCGTTGGTCAGATCTTCCTTGAAAATGCTGTTCAAGGTAAAAACGTTACTATTCACGGCGATGGGTCAGATTCACTGGACTTCACCTATATTGAGGATTTAACGCAAGGTGTGATTAAATCTATTCAAAATGAAAATGCACGCAATGAAATATTCAATATTACCTATGGTCAAGGGCGCAGTATTGCCGATATGGCGGAAATGGTTCGTGAGCATTTCCCAAATATTGAGGTTGAATATAAACCAAAAGATAATTTAACGCCTGATCGAGGTACACTTAACATTGATAAAGCGCGTGACCTCATTGGATTTGATCCTCAATATCCATTGGATACAGGATATCTGAAATATATTAACTGGTATAAGACTTTTGCCGAAGAAGAAATAAAGGCACAGACCTTGGTTCCGAAAGTCTCTTATGTAGGTTAATTATGAAACCATATAATGACCCATGGCTTAGTGAAATACTTAAAACTACAGTCTTTCGAATAGGGGGCGATGATGATGGTGACACTCACCCCCCTCTACCAACACCATGCTTTGCCTATGCCAAGGTCAAAACCGATGACACAAAGTCGGCAAAGTTATTATCTGATTTTGGGTTTTTCATTGTTGATACCAATGTCAGCTTTGTCTTTAAGAAGCCATTGAATTTCACATCTTTCACCTCTGACATATTGGTGCGGAGCGCGAGGATAGATGACAAGGACAAGGTCTGCGCTATTGCTGAGACCTCTTTTTCTTTAACCCGATTTCATGCCGACCCTTATATTGATAACGCCATTGCAAATCGTATTAAATCCGAATGGGCGGAGAATTATTTCTCTGGGGAGCGCGGCGACCTTATGTTAGTCGCGGAAATTGATGGCGAGGTTGTTGGGTTTAATCAGGTTTTGGTGCGCGATGATGTGGCGATTATAGATTTGATTGCCGTTGAACGCAGCGCGCAAGGACAAGGCGTTGGTAAAGCCTTGATTTATGATTTGCAAAATCGTTTTGATCAGATTTGTGTTGGGACGCAGATATCAAATAAACACTCGATTGCCCTCTATGAAAAAATGGGCTTCCATTTTCATGATTCTCAATATGTCATGCATTATCACACGACTTAACTGAAGGAATTTACTATGACACAAAAACTATTTGACGCAGCTCTCGCAGGTGAACAAAGTATTTTCGAAGATCATAAAACACTACATCCAAAAGTGAATTGGGATAGCATTCTTGACCATGATAGCAACACATTAATCGCGGTGGCGGCAAGCAAGGGCAAGCTTCATATTATTGATTATCTTGTCAATGATGGGGCAAGTGTTGATTTGGAAAATGGCAAAGGCCATTGCGCTCTTTATATTGCGTATCATGATGGACACCCAAATACGGCGCGTGGTCTGATCAAACATTATCAAAATGCAAAATTGCCACTTCCTCTTTCAAAAGAAGAGCTGAAAAAACTGCGCGCTTAATTTATGAAATCTCTTCATTCTGCATTTACCCTTTGCCCTTGCCGCATTGGGGTTTATGATGCTATCAATGTTTTAATATATCTTTGAGGGCATTTCATGAAAATATTTAATAAAGACGCGGATAAAGATTTAATTGTTATTGCCGAAATAGGTGTTAATCATCAAGGTGATGTCAATTACGCGAAAGAGCTTATTCGTCTTGCCGCGACGACAGGCGCCGATGCTGTTAAATTTCAGAGCTACACCACCGAGCGATATGCAAGTAAAGAAAACATGGAACGCTTTGAGCGTGTAAAACGTTTTCAACTCTCCGAAGCAGATCATATTGAACTTATTAAGGTCGCAAATGAGGCGGATATAATCTTTTTTTCGACCCCAGTTACCGAAGATTGGATTCCGTTTTTGAACCAACATACGCCCGCCTTTAAAATTGCGAGTGGTGACATCACATTTGAACCTGTTATTCGCGCAGCGGCAACAACAGGTAAGCCATTAATTATATCTACCGGAACAGCCACCATTGATGAAATTGATCAGGCTGTGGATTGGGTCAAAGATGAGATTGGTGTAGAGAAGACGAAGGAAAACTTGGCGCTTATGCACTGCATCTGCTTTTATCCTGCGCCAATCGAACAAGCCAATGTACTAAGCGTTCCGTTTTTAGCCGAACGCTATGGCTTGCCTGTTGGATATTCAAACCATGTCATTGAATCCGAGGCTTGCCTTGCCGCCGTTGCACTTGGCGCGAATATTATTGAAATACATTTTACAGATAAGAAGACTGATCGTGATTTCCATGATCATGCCTTATCGTTTGAGCCACAAGAGTTAAAGGCCTTTATTGAAAGTGCGGGTCGTATTAAATCGGCGTTGGGGCAGTACACCAAAACCGTGCAGCCTTGTGAAGTCGATCTTATTCCACTTGTGCGTAAAGGGGTGGTTGCCGTGCGCGACTTACCAGAAGGGCATGTTATAACAGATACCGATTTAGTCTATGCGCGCCCAGCGACATCTTTCACATCTGCGGAGCGCTCCAGCTTGGTCGGGCGCAAATTAAAAGCCAGTGTCGCAGAAGGGCACACATTTAAACGGGAAAACGTCCAATAAAGAAAAGATTTAATAATGTGTGGAATTGCAGGTTATATAGGCAAAGCCCCCTTGGATAAGGCCGCTATTGCCGAAACCATTTCTAGGATGAAACGACGCGGCCCAGATTCTCAAGGATTTCTGTCTTTTAAGCTTTTTCATCAAGATCATTTTGCGTCTTTGCTGCATTCACGCCTTAGTATCATTGATCTTAACGAGCGATCAACGCAACCCTTTGTGTATGATCATTTTACCCTGTCGTTTAATGGTGAGATTTATAACTATATAGAAATTCGTAATGTCCTTAAAAAAGAGGGCATCACGTTTAAAACCACATCTGATACCGAAGTTCTCGCCGCCGCTTTGGCATTTTGGGGCAATGATGCGCTTGATAAGCTAGAGGGTATGTGGGCTTTTGCATGGTATAACACCGAAACTGGTGATCTGTTGCTTAGCCGTGATCGGTTTGGAGAAAAGCCGTTATATTATTATCGCAATGATAGAGGTGAGCTATTTTTTGGCTCTGAGGTTAAGTTCATCGCATCGCTTAAGGGGTCTGGTTCTAAATTGAATGAAAACCACCTGAAACGGTTTTTGGTAAATGGCTATAAAAGCCTCTATAAACAACCCGAAAACTTCTTTCAAGATGTTCATGAAGTCAAGCCAGGGCATTGCCTACAGATCAATTCAAGGCTTGATATCAATGAACTGAATTACTGGCCTGTTGAATACCGCATTGATGACAGCATCACATTTGATCAGGCCGTCAAAGACACGCGTGAAAAACTTATTAAGTCTGTTGAACTGCGATTACGTTCGGATGTTCCCTTGGCTTTTTGTATGAGTGGCGGGATTGATTCCAATGCCCTTATCAGCATTGCAAAGCGCGAGCTTGATTACGATGTTCACGGTTTTACCATCATGAATGACGATGAGAGGTATGATGAAAAAGACTTGGTTTATGCCTCCGTAAAAGAGTTGAGCATACATCATACCGCTATTCCTCTTGATACGGATGGCTTTTTTGACAATATGCGTAAATTAGTGCACCATCATGATGCCCCAGTTTACACCGCCACCTTTTACGTTTATTGGCAATTACAGCAAGCCATGGCAGAAAAGGGTTACAAAATTTCCGTCAGCGGTAGCGCCGCGGATGAGCTGTTTTCAGGATATTATGATCATCATTTATTTTACATGCATGACATTCAGCATAATCAGGAGCATTTTTCAAAAAGCCTTGCGAACTGGCAGGAATATATACAGCCCATCGTTCGTAATCCGTATCTTAAAAACCATGACACCTTCATTAATGACCCGAATGAGCGCGGACATATATACCTTGATGCCAAAAACTTTGAAACATTCTTGACCGAGCCGTGGTCAGAAAGCTTTAAGGAGAAAACATTCCGCACAGACGGTCTGCTAAAGAACAGAATGTTGAATGAGTTGTTTCATGAGGCAACACCAATTATCCTGCACGAAGACGACAGCAATGCCATGTATTTCTCCATCGAAAACAGATCGCCATTTCTGGATAGAGATTTATTCGAATACGCCAATCTTATTCCAACGCAACATTTGGTGAATAATGGCGCGGCAAAGGCCGTTTTACGCGAGGCTGTACGGGGAATCGCACCCGATATCATTCTTGATGAGCGTAGAAAAATAGGATTTAATGTCCCTATTCATGATTTGGTTCATTTGGATGATGAGCACGTTCAGAAAGATTTATTAGCTGATAGCCCTATTTTTGACTATATTCAACGCGATAAAATTAAAAGCTTGATTGATGAAAGACATCTTCCAAATAGCAAAAGTAAATTCCTTTTCTATTTCATTAGTGCAAAACTTTTTTTAGAAGAATGTTTATAAAGGTATTAAATAATGAACCGAGAATTAACATGCATTTGTGATAATAAGAGCTTTGCGCTTAAGTTTTCATATACTGAACCTGCGCCAAATGATAAGGTTTTTTTCCCTGTTGATGATACATATAGACATGAAATTCATGAATGCCAGCATTGCGGGCATCATGTCGCATGGAACAGTTTTGACGAGACCGTTCTTTATGATGGGCAATATGTGCAAACGACTTATGGCGATAAGTTACAGGCTACATTCGAAAAAATAATTAACCTTCTACCCGAGCAGTCGGATAATGTGGCGCGGGTTGAAAATATTCTTAAATTTGCCGATAACTATTTTAACGATTCAGACCCAAAATCGATTATGGATGTTGGTTCTGGGCTTTGTGTGTTTTTACATCAAGTGCGTAAACATCGCCCCAATTGGCAATATCTTGCCGTTGATCCTGATCCTGTGCAATCCGCACATGCGCGTGATTTTGTGAAGGTTGAGGCCATACAATCGGACTTTATGAATCTTGAAGATATGAACGGAACATGTGACATCATCACTTTTAACAAGGTTTTGGAACATGTCCCTGACCCTGTGGCCATGCTTTCGAAAAGTAAAGATTATTTAAGAGATGGCGGGTTTGTTTACGTTGAATTGCCCGATGCCACACAAGCGGCAAAACAGGGAGCCAACCGTCAAGAGTTTTTTGTAGAGCATTTATGCGCGTTTAGCATGCCCTCTATCACTATTTTAGCAGAGCGAGCAGGATTCACGCCGTTATTGGTGGAGCGGCTTAAAGAGCCAAGCAAGAAAAATACCCTTCGTGCCTTCCTGAAAATAGGAGATGCCGTATGAGTACATTAGCCCTATTAGGTGGTGAACCATTAATATCAAAAGCGTTGAAGCCGTATCAATCTATTGGAGAGAAGGAAAAGGCCGCCGTTAATGAGGTTATGGATTCTGGCGTTATTTCTGGTTTTTATGGCAGTTGGAATGACAAGTTCTGGGGCGGGACGAAAGTACAAGAATTTGAAAAAGCATGGGCAAAGCGCTTTGCGGTCAAACACGCAATTTCTGTAAATTCCAACACATCTGGCCTTTACGCATCCATGGCGGCCATTGGTATTAGCCCAGGAGATGAAGTGATTGTATCGCCGTATACAATGTCAGCCACAGCAATGGCGCCTATTGGGTATGGCGCTATTCCTGTTTTTGCGGATATAGAGGCCGAGACATATGGCCTTGACCCACAAGCTGTCAAAGAGGCCATTACGCCAAGAACAAAAGCGATTATTGTTACAAATATCTTTGGCCATGCGGCCCGTTTAAAAGAATTAAAAGCGATTGCCGATGCACATGATTTATATCTTATCGAGGATAACGCGCAAGCGCCGTTAGGGGTGGAAGACGGTGAATATTGCGGTACAATCGGGCATATCGGTGTTTTCAGCCTTAATTATCATAAGCATATTCACACAGGTGAAGGCGGTATTTGCACAACAAATAATGATGCGCTTGCCCAACGTCTTGCCATGGTACGCAATCATGCAGAAGCGGTTATAGAGCCTTCTGGCACTGATAATTTAGTGAATATGTTTGGTTTTAATTTACGCATGACAGAGCTTTGCGCCGCGATTGGACTGGTTCAGCTTGATGATATTGAACATCATGTTGAACGGCGTGTGCAGCTTGCACAAAGCTTATCCGATGCGGTTTCACAGATTGATGGCATAGACGCGCCGCATAGACGTGATGGGTGTAATCATGTCTATTACGTTTGGGCGGGGCAAGTTGATAAGGACAGGTTAGGGATTTCACGAACAACATTGAGTAAAGCCCTTAACGCCGAGGGACTGCCTAATTTTGAGGGGTATTTAACGCCTCTTTATATGCTTCCCATGTTTCAAAAACGCATTGCCATGGGACGGGACGGATTTCCATTTAATCAATCCGATGTGAAATACGAAAAAGGCATGTGCCGCGTTGTTGAAGATATGAAATATAATCGTCTTTTGGGATTTGAACCATGCGCTTATGATGCAAGCGCGGCAGACATAAAACAATTACAGAACGTGTTTTATAAGGTATTCGAAAATATCGATGACTTAAAACAATATGAATACAAAGAGGCGTCATAAATGGGTGAGTTAAAAATCGTAGCAAGTATCGAAGCACGTATGGGATCGTCTCGGTTTCCTGGGAAAATGATGGCTGATGTCCTCGGAAAGCCAGCTCTTGTACGCGTTATTGATCGCTTAAAGGCGTGCCAAAGCCTTGGTGGAATTATTTTAGCCACGAGCATTGATTCGAAGGATGACACCTTAGAAAAATGCGCTTTAGAACAAGGGATACTCTGTCATAGGGGCAGTGAAGATGATGTTCTTGCGCGTGTTGTCGGGGCGCATGAACAAGCGCATAGCGATATCATCGTCGAGGTTACAGGGGATAGCATTTTATTGGATATTGATGTGATTGATCAGGGCGTTTCCATGTTTTTAGAGAACGATTGTGATATCGTTAGCAATGCCTCTAAAACCAGTTTCCCGCAAGGTGCGGATGTGCAAGTGTTTCGCACCACTGATTTAAAATGGGTGGCCGAGAATATTCAAGATGAGGCCGTTCGTGAGCATGTCTCCTTGTATTTTTACGAAAACCCCGACAAATACCGCATTATTCACTTAATGTCGCCATTGCGATGGGCTGCACCTGACCAGCGTACTCAGCTTGATTATTACGAAGATTTGGACTTTATAAATCGCGTCTACGAAGAATTAGAGCCAAGATATGGGGCAACGAATTTTGGTGCACGGGAGATTTTAGGCCTTTTACGTGAAAAACCAGAAATCAGGGATATTAATGCGCATTGCACGAATAAACCTGTTCGCATTGAGGATCAAAAGGCGAGTTAGTGATGGAATCCCCTTATAAAGTCGCGCTTATTGGCCTTGGTAAAATGGGGGTGAAAAACGCATCAAATTCCCAAGTTTCAAGTCATTACCAATATAGCAGCCATATAGAAGCCTTGCGTGATTGCCCTGATTTTGATTGTGGCGCGCTTTATGATCGCGACCAATCTATTGCAGGCCAGAATTTTGGCAGCTTAGATGATATTGCGAAAAACTATTGTCCCGAGGTTCTTGTCTTGGCAACGCCGCCACACGGTCGGTTAGAAACCATCATGGCTTTTACAGGGCTTAAGGCCGTTGTGATGGAAAAGCCCGTTGCGGCGAATTATGATGATGCAAAGGCGATTGTTGCGTATTGCGCGCACCATAATATTCTTTTGCAAATTAATTATTGGCGGCGCTTCGATGAAAGCATTATTGATTTAAAATCTGACATTGAGAACAAAAAAGACTCCCCGCAAGTTATTTTTATGACCTATGGGAATGGTTTGCGGAATAATGCCGTACATTTGATTGATCAAATCAGGTATTTGTTCGGTGAAATCTCAGAGGTAAAAGCTTTGTCACCTCCTCAGGCAACCTCCTCTCTCCCTGTTTGCGGTGATGTTAATATCGATTTTTCTTTAACGTTGGACAATGGTGGTCGTGTTTATGCTCACGCGCTGGATTTTAAACATTATCGCGAAGTTGGTTTGGATATTTGGTGTAAAACACGCAGGATTGAATTTATCCAAGGGGGGCTTGTTATGCGCCAATCTGATTTGAATGCTCATCGCGCCTTAGAGGGTGACCATGAAATTACGAGTGATGCACCGATATTATCGTATACTGCTGCAGGAACTGCGTTATACAGACTATATCATAATCTAACAGAAACCCTACATGGCGAACGTTCTCTATTTAGCGATGGGCAATCTGCCTTAGAAAACGAGCGTATTTTGGATAGGATTTTAAAATGAGCCTTTTATGTTATGCAGAAAATCCAGGCGGGGCGAATGGCATCATTACATTGGCGATGGAAAATTCCAATGTCGTGATATGCGCGGATGGCTCAGCAGTGAAATACATCCAAGACCATGGCTGCCTCATTTCAGAACACATACCTGATAACGTGACGTCCCTCGTTATCGGAACAGCGCATGGCCCCGATAGCATTGCCTTTGAATACATCACATGGGCAAGAGAGAAAAATATCCCAAGTTTTGGGTATGTTGATGCCTGCGTCAATACTGATAACCGTTTCAGAGGGCATACAGACAACCCGCTCCATTACGCCCCAGATTTTCTTTTTGTTACAGAAGATGCAACGGTAAAGGCATTTGCCGATTTGGGGTTTGACTCGTCAAAAATATTTAAAGTCGGTAACCCGCGCTATGACTTTGTTGAGATCCGCGCAAAAACACTGACCAAAGAAAAACGAGACAAAAAAAGTCTTTTGTTCCTTGCTGATCCTGTTGAGCCATGCGTGGGTGATGATTATATGAATAGTGGTTTTGATTGCACAAGCGCGCACGATGTTCGCTCTTATGTTTTGCTTGATTGTATTCTTTCGCATGTTGATGATATTGATATCACCATAAAGCTTCACCCCAGAAACATATCCGTAGATTTTCAAAAATACACTGAAAAATGTAGCGTTTATGATGGGCGGGCACTGGGGATTGATCTTGCGTTTCAGGCGGATATCGTTATTGGCACGACCACATCTTTATTGGCGGAATCATCGATTATTGGCGTGCCGACTATTGCAGCATTGCTTACGGAGAGAGAGCGTTGGTGGTTACCGCATATCCTGCCTGATAATCTAATTATATCCCATGATAAAGTGCATATGAAAAATGCAATCGACACTATTTTAGAAGGACCCCCACCCTACTCGATGCCGACAAACAAGAATACCTTGTGCCAAAATTCTGGCAGAAAAATGTGGGATATTATTCAAAACCACAGCCTTTAATTTAGGCAGCCTTTTTTACAGCTTTTATGGGGACGGCATTTTTTTCAATATTGTCTATGATATCTTCTGCGTAATCGGGAATTTTATGATAGCCACGTCTGTAGCAGAAGTTCTGGTGACGGTTGTTTTTCCACATATTACGGCGGAAGCTAATTTCGTCCCATAAATCAACAATTTTGGTTGGAACATGACGACCATCAATGGGAGCAGAATCCTTGAGCAGAGCCATAATGTGATTTGCCGAATTCAAACATGCAGAGCTTGCGCTATCTTTGTTGTCAAATTCTTCAAGCTGTTTTTCGATGGCCTTATCTTCTTTTACCTTTAGGGCATCATCATCGTTTAGAAGATCAATAAGCGCATTCATCGTTTTCGGCATTAACGCGGCCTCTTGCCATTCTTTGGTGAAGGAGACGTAATCTTGATTAAATTCAACAATGCCGCTTAGGTGATCTATATTCACGACAGGCACGTCCAATAAATATGCTTCTAAAAATGATGTTGATGTCGGCGAGAGAATTGCTTTTTGCTCGGCTATCCATGTTGGAAGGAACAAGCTGTCGTCAATTTCAACCCGGTGCAGGTCTTTTTTATCAAACCATGTGCGTATGGATTCAGGATATGTTTCAAGTTGTTCATGCGGGTGTGGGCGGAAACTAATATTTAAATCCGTTTCTTTCAATATTTTTTGCGAGATACAAATCATTGCATGTGCCGATTTGCACTGAACAATCGATTCTTGTAATTGAAAATCGCTTGCTAAGAATTTCATGTTACTGCGTGCTTGATGGTCGTTTAGCTTCGGGAAGCGGCAAATAAAACCAACGGAATTTTTTTTGTTATTCTTTAATTTTTCTGGAAGGAATTTAATAAGATCTAGCTTAGGGTTTCCAACGACTTTGATTTTAGAGAAATCCGTGTCTTTTGGTAATCTTTCCTTGGACTCCCTAAGAACCTCTGGCCCCCAAACAAGTGCTAGATCCGTGTTTTTAAAATATTCCGGCTTTTCTAACCAGATTTTTGCATGAGAATCATTAGGGCCGTGAAACCCCTCACCTGATAAAAATATTACTTTTGAGTCTGGATATTTCTCTTTGATCATGACATTGGCGAGCGTGTTTACCACTATGGCATCAGGTTTCCAAAACCGTACAGTGACATCAAAATTTCTTGTATTGGCCAGAATAACTTCGCATCCTTGACGCTCTAGAAGACGTTTTAAGACTTCCATTGGGGCAACATCACGACGACATGTGAAGGCTCTGATTACTACGCGATATTTTCTCATTAGTTATACGTCCTCTTTGTGTATTTGATATTTATACAAACCGTTTTCCAGCTTTTTCTTTACTTCTTCAATCGTCTTTTCATCCATAACATTCCAATATTTCCCTTTGCCTTGTTTCGGTAAAGATTTCTCCGTGATATCCTGTTCTATTATTTTACGAACAATTTTAGTCATAAACTCTATATTAGCTAGACATAATTTACTTCGAATATCGGCATATGTATCACTTTTTTTGAAGACATAGCTTTCTTGCTCAATAATTGGCCCTTCATCAATACCAACGCTCATAAAATGCGCCGTATTTCCAACTGGATCATCATTATATACGCTCCACTCCATTGTTGTGCATCCGCGATATTCTGGCAAAATACTAGGGTGGACATTTAAGACCCCCATGCTTGGCGCTTGTAAAATATTATCCTTTAAAATATTAGGTGTTCCCGCATTCACCAATAAATCAATTTTATTTTTCCTGATAAATTCCTCAAATTCTTTATCTGCATGGCTGGAAAACGTATAAAATGGGTAATCTTTAGATTCATAATCGTATATATTCCCTGTTTTTATTTTCTCCGCAGTGCGCTCTTTCCAAATCTCAACAGACCGTGCCCCGACACCCTTTTGATCCAATGCCACGCCAAATAAAGGGATATTATTTTCTATTAACGCACGTACAGCCAGATATGAATACGGACCGTCTCTGGTTGCTAATACTAATACATTTTTACTCATTATAATTTCTTTTATGAACCACTTACTAACTAGAATGTTTTTCTAAAACCCTGTATGTTGAGCCCAAGAAATAACCTAGATATTATAATATCCATATGCAACACAAAGCTATTATTATATGCGGTTCATCCCGCGCGGGGAAAACGACATTGGCGAAACTTTCTCACGCCCATAGTCGGAGCCATCAAGGCATGATATTTGAGGGGCTGTTCCCCGCTTATATTTCTCGCCTGTCTTATGTTTTTAAAAAAATGCACCCTATGCTGTTTCGAGAATATATGGGCAGACCTCGTTTTATTGATGAGAAAAAACTGGAATCCTTTAAGCCTAATGGGCAGTTAAAAAACGAAAAATATGGAGAAGGAAAAGACTTCCTCGGTTCGGTTTATCGCACCTTTGGTGAAAAGTGGATTATCGCAGATTTACATGCCGAGCTTTATTACAAAGCCCTTTTACGCGCTTGGCCTGATATTCATTTTTGCGTGGTCATTCGTGATCCACGTGATTGCGTTTGCGCAGGTTTATATTGGCAAGACTTCCCCAAGACATGCCAGAATAGAACCGCGTGGTTTTATAAAAATCTGTTTAGCTGGATGCTATCTGTACATGTTGCACAGCATATTCAAACAAACTATCCAGACCATATTACGATTGTTAATTCAAATCAGTTCCAAACGGATACAAATATTACACCTCTTTTGGGGCTTTCTTCGCAATGGAAAAACGATCTTCCCAAGCAAGCCTATTATAGCTTTGTGAAAAATGGAACATTTACAACACCGAACGAGAATGAATTTTTAGAGCTTTTAACCCCTAAAGAACGCGCCATAATACAAGGCTTGTGCGCCGAAACGATGCGTCAATATGGCTATGCCTTTGAAGACCTTCCACAAGCCAACCTTATGAAATTGAGGTTTATTAAATCTCTCGTTTTCAGGTTATCTGCGCGTTCTCCATCATTGGCGCTAGGGCTTATAAATTTATTGTTTTCTCCTTCTGAGCATGTCAAAACTCAACTCAATCGTTTCAAACAATTTATTAAGGATATGAACAATTTCTAAACCTCCTATTAATCCCGTTGAACTTGATTACGCAGAGGCTTTGCAAAACATGCTGCGGAGGCTTTTTAATACACTTGATGTCCCGCATCTTATCCTTAGGGATCAAAATTTATTACCGCACCGTAGTGGTTTTGATATTGATGTACTTACCGATAAACATTCGTTTCCTGCTATTTTCAAAGCTTGTGCATCTTGCGCCGCAGAATTTAACATTGTTATGATGCACAATGAAAAGCGCATGGTTTTCTTTTATTTGGATTACACACAAACCACCAGAAACTGGGCGATTTTAGATTTACAAAGTTCTTATGACTATGGAGAACAATCTTTAAATTTACATGATATACTCGCGATTGAAGAAAGCGCGCGTAATGTCCTTATTCAAAATGTGCAAGCTGCGCGTAAAGGAACGGCAAGCAAAGACATCCAGAAAGAGCTTGGCGTTACACCCTATGCGAAAAAACAAGAGACCGCCCCGGCCTTTTTGCAAAAAGTGAAACGTGGGTTTTTGATGCGTGCCTTTTTTGTGCATCTTCATGTTATGCCATTTATTGTTATCAGTGGCCCTGATGGAGTTGGGAAAACGACCTTGCTTCATAATATAATGCGCTTATTTGCGAGTCTGCCCTTTAAAACCTTTGATTTTCATCATACAGGACTAACGAAAGAAAAAGTTTTTACCGTTGAAATGAAGGAAGAAAATATGACTCTTCTGAGGCGCTTAAGGAGGCGCTACACTCCTATATTCGTCAAGAAACTCTATGGCGCAATATCAGGGGAAATCAAATACGCCCTACGCATTAACAAAGAAATTTTGTCGGGGTTTTATTCTGGTACTCTGGTTTTTTCAGATCGTTATATTTATGATCGAGCTATTAAAATGCGGATGACCCCTGATAAGATGCAAATCTCAAAGATCACAACGCGCATTAATGCCCACTTGATGCGTAAGCCAACCGTTATGATTATTCCGACCGATACCTCAGAGGCGATTTATAAGCGCAAACAGGAATTGCAACCAGCGGAGATTAAACGTTATTACGATGAGCTTGACCACCTTACCCAATGGGGCGATGAGCCACATGTTCATAAAGTTGAAGTTGAGGGAAAGACTCCTGAAAGCCTTGCGATAGAGGCAACGGCAAAGATTATAAAGTCATTATCCCCCCTTATCTTTCATGCTATCGGTATGTATGAAAAGGATTTAAAACGATAATGGCCAAGATTCCTTATGATATACCGTCGTTCAACCTGCTACAGCATGATTTTTATTGGCCTATTTCATATGACGAGTACAAATTTCTTTCTTATGAATTCGTTGATAAAGCGATTGATATCTTATCGACTCAAGACGGAGATCTTCATATTGCCCTAACGTGCAAGCTCTCTGATATTATTGTAGATATCACCAATATCGCACGCCAAGCATTGGATATTCAACGCGCAGAGGATTTAGGGCATAGCCTTGTGTATGCCGCGCAACACTCCCCCACTTGTGATTGGCTTTTGAACAGTGCAAACCCTGCGGATGATCGCATAGTAAACCGTTTAAAGCCCAATGTGCGCGATGACAGTATAAAGACGACACTCACCCTTAAAGCGCGGATGCTTAAACGCATTCTTTTTCACAACGATGGTGATGATCATTATAATACGATTAATTTTAATCTCTTAATGACGGAATGGCTGAGTTCAACAGATGCGCAAACACATAACCTTCTTACGGAATATTATATAAATGGTCGCCCACAAAACGGCCTTCAGCAGAGCAAAGACATCGCGGATTCCTTTAAGGAAATTATCTTCGGTCAATATGATTTCGCGCCAAAGCTTTGCAAAGCCGTTGCGCTTGGGATTGAAATGGTTATTGAAAGGCATATTTCGCAATCTGTTGGTGACTTAAAAGCTCTGAAACCATCAAGCCTTCACAAGCACTTACGAAAAGGTTTGGTTTCGGGTACGCCGAAATATGAAGGGCGGATGCTTAGTTGGTATTTCTGTGAACATAATAAAGATGTTATTCGTTTTGCCCATGGCGGCGAGCGGGTTTTTTATGAGGATTACGCATGGCCTATTGCCGAGCTACCCTATTGTTCGCATTACTACGCGCATTCACAGGCCGAAGCACAGAGCATGTCGACGCGCCTTCAACATGGGCAATATGCGCCTATGCCGCACACCCAAGACACTGCGTTTCTAAGCCAAGGCAGCCTAAAGCATCAAGAGCTTTTCCAGCCCAACGTACAACCTGCGCAAAACAAAACGCTTGTTTATGTTACCAGTGTTTATGAACATGATGACGCGCCGGGGTTGCCCAATTTTAAAACACCCGATATTTTATATTTTGAATTTCAAACTCGGTTACTTGGTTTTTTGAAGAAGAAAGGCTGGCGTATTGTTTTAAAACCGCACCCAAAAGGTCTGTACACAGATAAAGATTATCTTTCCGATTATGTGGATGACATTGTAAAAACTCCATTTGATGCCAATCAATTCGAGGCGGAAGCTTTTATATTTGATTTTGCGGGGACGGCATTTTTCGATACACTGGCAACAACGCAGCGCAGTGTTTTGTTGAATTTAGGACATCGTCCGATTGACGCGGCAGAGCGTGTGTCTCTACAAAAGAGATGCAGCGTTGTTGATTTTGGGTTTGATGACCGTGGACGTATTGAGCTTAACGAAACCACCCTTAGCGCAGCTATAGAAAACGCGCCAAAGAACATAAACAACGATTTTATTAAGGCTTATACGGTGTAGAACAATGTGCGGATTTATTGCAGAAATCAGATTTGATAAGAAATCTATAGAAAGGGATCGCCTTGAGAAATGCGCTGCGCTTATACATCACAGAGGACCCGATGATGATGGCGTTTTCATCTGTGATTGGGCGGGGCTTGCGTTTAAACGTTTGGCTATCATTGACCTGTCCAAAGCGGGGCACCAACCAATGGCAACGCCTGATAATCGGTATGTTATTGTTTTTAACGGTGAGCTATACAATTTCAAAGAATTGCGGGCGGAGCTTGAAAACATTGGCGTAGAATTCTCATCTCACTCGGATACGGAAGTTGTGCTTCGGAGCTTTGAGGCATGGGGCGTTGATGCGCCAAAACGGTTTATCGGTATGTTTGCCTTTGTCGTTTTGGATACGCAGTTACAAAAAACCTATATCGTGCGTGATCAGCTTGGCATTAAGCCGCTCTACCTTATGCGTCATGATAACGCCTTGCATCTTGCGAGTGAGATCAAAGCGTTTCGTGCCATTAAAGAATTCTCACTGAACGAAAACGCGCTTTATGAGCATTTTTCCTTTGGCTATGTTGCAGGTTCTAAAACGCTTTTTCAAGGGATTGAAAAGCTCGAATCTGGAACCATTCTTACGCTTGATAAAGATGGAAATTCTTCGCTTGAGCAATATTATGATTCCGCTAGAAACTTACATACGAGCAAAGAAAAAGTTGATTACGAAAAAATAAGAACCTTAATTGAAGACAGTATTTCACGCCATACCCTTAGTGATGTTGGCTATAATCTACAGCTTAGCGGGGGAATTGATTCTAGTTATATTGTTGCAACATTGGTGAGCAAGGAACAGCAAAGAATCGGAAGCTATTCGGTTACTATTGATGGTACGCTCAGTGAGGAATCTTATCAAAAAGACGTTATTAAAGATTATCCGACAGACCATCACAGTTATCATTATACGGGGCAGGATCTTGCAGAATGCTACGTCAAAGCGACGTGGCATATGGATGCACCCAACATGCATCTCGCCTCACCTTTGTTAATGATGTTATGTGATGAATCCGCCAAAACATCAAAAGTGATTTTAACGGGCGAAGGCGCAGATGAGCTTTTTGGTGGGTATGACCGCTTTAAAATAGGCTTCCTCCAGCGTTTAGGGCATTTCCTTTATAAGCTGAAAATCCCTGCCTCTCTTATCCCCAATATCCCAAAAATCCGCGCATTAAAGCCCTATTTGCATGAAAACACTGTTTATATGCGTCAACGTTTAATTCCGCATGAAACCGCTGAAAACCTTTTGACTGCGGGCATTCCGCGTGATCTTAATTATCGGTCAGAATGTTTAAATGGCTATAATCGTTTAGAGGATCAACTCTTTATCAGTCACCAAAAATGCTATCTTCAAAGTATTTTGGAGCGGCAAGATAAAATTTCTATGGCGGCGTCCGTAGAGGCACGCGTACCTTTTTGTACTCCTCCGCTTTTTGATTATATAAACTCACTTCCCTATAAGGCAAAGCTATCGGGGGGGATTACCAAAGCGACCCTTAAAACGCTGGCTGAAAATTTCTTTGATCATGACTTTATTCATCGCAGGAAATCTGGCTTTACACTTCCGATTGATGAATGGCTTGATGATGATAAAAATATGGGGCGCTTTTTAGGGAATTTAGAAGCTGCGCCCTTTTGTGATCTTCCTTATTTCAATCATGGCGTTATACAAGCAATGTTAAATGATCGGAAGTCTGGATGCAAAAGCTGGCACAAAGAGCTTATGATTTTAATTAACTTTGATATATGGTATCAACTGTTTATATCTGAGACGCTAAAACCGTAACCGCATTGGGCATTATGCAAGAACACTTACCCAGCTTTACATTATCATTAACTTTAATAGATGCGCCTGAAAAACCAGAATTTTCAGACGGTGTTTTCTCTCAGAACCAGCACCCATTTACAATATCACATAACAATATGGCGCATATTTTAGAATATGGCTCAGATCATGGACGAACGGCGATTATACTGGGCAGCCCGATTATTCATGACCGTGTAGATCGCCAAGAGGCAGTAAAGACATTGCTCGCTTCTGATGATTTGCAGGAAACGATAAAATCTTTTAACGGTGAGTTTTTGGTTGTTTTATGGGATTCTCAAAATCAAAACTTATCCGTTGTGACCGACAGATATAGCTCTTACCCTTCGTTTTGGGCGCAAAGTAAAACAGAATTTTGTCTGAGCTATAACTATGTTGATCTTGCGCGGCATTGCGTCAACTGGCCTGAATTTCATCTTCTTCCGGAGCGGGCGTATGAATTTTTTATCCTTCAGCGCCTTATGGGGCAAGAGACACATGATAGCGTGACACGCGCGATTGCACCCGCAAGCATATTAACAATTTCGGCGGATAAAGAGCCAATCAGCCAATATTATTGGCGCCCGAATTACAAAAAAAATAACACAGCCAGTAAGGCAGCATTGCTTAAGGAGTTTACATCTCTATTTGCAAAGGCCGTTAAGGTTCGAAGTGATGATGATAAACACAAAGACAATATCGGCATTTTCCTAAGTGGGGGGCATGATAGCCGGCTTGTCGCGACTTATGCGGATACGGCTACCACTTGCTATACCCTGTCTTTTAAAAATAATCTTGAGGTGAGCTGCGCGGAAAAAATCGCAAAGGTGTCTGGACATGACCATATTTATTGTGGCCTTGATTCTGATTTTTTTGAAAAGACCTTGGAAGATTCGACTTATATCAGTGGGGCGCTTTTTGCTACGGATCATGCTTTGTTTATACCATCAGGCATGACTCCGCCGCCTCATAGTCATATTTATCTTCATGGTCACGGGTTAGATTTTATGTATCAAGGGATGTATTTACACGCCCGCCCGTTGCAGCTTTCAAAGCGCGATACCTATATAAAGCGGTTTGTACCGTTGCCCAAAAAACTGACGGATTATTTTATCAAAACAATTCCATTTCGTTCGCGTTATAACATGCGCGGTATGATGGTTGATGATATCGCGCAGAGCTATCATGATGTTTTATATCAACGTGTGGAGGCCATCGAAACAACCGCGCGAGAATTAAGTGATGCCCCCATGGATCAATGGGAATATATGGTGTTTCATCACCCTTCACGGCACTACACGTTTTCCAATGTTTTGAGCAAACGTATTTGCGGGGAGCTTCGTACGCCAAGTTTTGATAATGCACTTTATGATTTTTATTTGAGCCTTCCATTTAAATATCGTTTACACGGAGACATGCTTCGGGGCGCGTTATTTAAAAAGAATCCAAAAATTGCCCGGATGCCAACGGCTAATCATGGGCTGCCTGCGGCGTGGGGACCTTATGCTAAAACAGCTGCAACAATCATTCGCAAGCTCTTAAAGCATGCAACATTTAATACGTTTTTTCACCCGCCAAATGCCAAAGATAGAACATGGCCAGATCGTGATACTTATTTTCGTGATCACCCAGAGTATTATCAAAGAGCAATCAGCTCATTAGATAATGTTGAATTTCGCGCTTTTTTAAATTTTATGGATTGGGATAAACTTACAAGCCATAAAGAAGACATTTTGAATGAAAAGTTTGGCGGGGTTTTTCTTGTTGCTTTACTCAGTTATTATGAATTCTATAAAGCCATTATGAGCCAGAAAAAATAAAGGGACAATCCAAATGTGCGGCATTGTTGGTTGCAAACTTAAACGTCCGCTAAATCCTGATGATGTCATGCAAATGCGTGGCATGAGAGATCAGCTTAGCCATCGCGGCCCTGATGGTGCGGGTGAATATATCACCGAAGAAGATGGGCTGTATTTTGGGCATCGCCGCCTTTCGATTCTTGATCCCGAAGCACGAAGCGCACAACCTTTCGTAAATGGTGGAACTGTTCTTACCTATAATGGCGAGATCTATAATTACCTTGAATTACGCAGTGAACTCAGCGCGCATGTAGGTTTTGAAACTTCGGGTGATACCGAAGTCTTGCTCAAGGCTTGGCAATTATGGGGTGCCAAATGCCTTGACAAGCTCGATGGCATGTACGCCTTTGCCATTCAAGATAAAAACGCAATTCATCTTGTTACAGACCCCTTTGGAGAAAAGCCGCTTTACGTTTACGAAAACGATGATGGGCTATATTTTGCGTCAGAGGCCAAGCCACTCATCACGGCTTTTAATCTTGAATGGAAACCTACCCATGACATAATTTGTGATTTTCTTAATCTGGGTTATATTCGCCCGCCACATACAGGTTATAAAGGCTTGCAAAATATTCCACCCGCAACGCATATTACGATTAAGCCAGATGGGACACGCACAAAACAAGCTTATTGGGCACCTAGCCTGCCGCCACCTTCAAGCGGCGGTACTATTCGTCCTTTTGAAACATCACAAATTGATACACTTCGAGATTTGCTATGCGAATCCTTAGAAATGCGATTACGCAGTGACGTGCCTATTGGTCTGTTTTTATCTGGTGGTATAGACAGTGCGCTTATTGCAGCCTTGGCTACGAAAGAATTGGGCGCAACGCTTCAAAGCTATACCGTATCCTTTGGGGGTGAGACCGATGAATCAGAATCTGCGGCTAATATTGCACATTATCTTGGAATAGAAAATAAGATCATTTCAACCAAAAGCGACAATGCTTGTCAAAACGTCCCTCAAAACTTGCTTGATCTTTATGGCGTGCCAAATGATAACATGACGGGTCTTGCCGTTCATCAAATGTGCGTTAGTGCAAAGGAGTATTTAACCGTTGCCTTAAGTGGCCTTGGCGGTGATGAGCTGTTTATGGGGTATAATAAATATGCCAATTCATACAAAAACCGATCTCTATATGACCTCTCTCCATATATACAAAGCTTATTACCGTTGCTTGATCTCATGCCGTTTTCAAAAACCAAGACAGCAGCCAAGCTCTTACGAGGCAGCACCGAAGAACAATTCTTTCGATTAAAAAATGGTGATGCGGCGGACAGTGTTCGCGCATTGGGATACGGCAATATTGAAGAATTTTTGACAGATTGCGATGCGCCCCTTTATATGAAAGCGCGCCAGAGTGATTTGATGTCTTCGATGCCGCAAAGCTATATTCCGGCGGTTGACCGCGCAAGTATGAAACAAGCCATTGAAGTGCGTACGCCTTTTTTAAATCGTACATTATTGAATTATGTTTGGGGTTTAGATCAGCGGGCGCTTATTCATTTTGGTAAGAAGAATATGCTTTCGACCTTATTGTCGCGCTATATGCCGTTGGAACTTCTCACTCCACGGAAACAGGGGTTTGTTTATCCTATTCCGCGTCAGTTATCATATGATTTTAAAGGTGCTCCATGGTACAATGAAGCCGAAAAAATTGAAAAAAAAATTAAAGAAGGATCAAAAGATTACGAGCGCTTGGCGCTTCGTATTTCAATTTTATCTGAACTAGAGTCAGGATCAAACAGATTATGAGCGATACATCAAAAACAGTTGGCCTTCTTATTCCATCATTCCTGCCCAATTTAGGCGGTATGGAGGTTGGTCTGCATAATATTGCTTTGCGGGTTCAAGCCCTTGGTTGGGAGCCTATTGTGTTTGCACCCTATGAGCATGTAAAAAAACTAAAAGAAAAAAACTGGACTCTCCCTTATAAGGTTGTACCGCTTCCTCCGAAAAGTTGGGGGCTTATAACGCGCATACCACTAATCGGATTTAAAATTATGGATCTGTATTTGGCGCATATGCAGAAAAAGCACGGCATTAATTTTTGGCATGTCACAATGGGATATCCGACAGGGTGCGCCATGGTGCATTATGCCAATCAATCAAAACAAAACGTACAGTACCTTATTCGGTGTGCGGGTGAAGACATTCAAAGACAGCCTGATATCGGTTATGGCCTGCGGCTTGATCCAAAGTTTGATAAAGTTATCTCGCATCATTTGTCTCAGGCGCAGCGATTGGTTGCGATTACCCCTAGTGTTTACAATGAATATAAAGAGCTGAATATTCCTGATGAGCGTATTTATAATATACCTAATGGCGTAGCGATTGACCGGTTTACGCAAGATTTTGACCGTGAGGCTATTCGTGCAAAACTTGGTGTCGGGCAGGACGACACACTTATTCTTTCGATCGGGCGTAACCATCCAAAGAAGAATTACAAAACCTTGATAGAGGCAGGGGCGCACCTTAAAAAACACAGTGTTCAAGATTTTAAAATCGTCTGTGTTGGAAATGGATGCGATAACTTAGCCGAACACGTTGACGCGCTTGGCTTGAGCGATCATGCCGTTCTCATTAACGGGATGAGCAACCCCGATGAGAGCAACATTGCCTTACCCGTGGAGGCACTGGTGCAGACATACAGGGCGGCGGATATTTTTGCGTTTCCATCGCTTACGGAGACATTCGGCATTGCCATTGTGGAGGCTATGGCAGCGGGGCTTCCTGTGATTGTTGGTGATTCCCAAGGATGCCGCGATATTGTAGAGCGTGGCAAATGGGGCTTGATGTGTGATCCCAATAATGCAGAAGATTTAGCACAAAAGATAATGACTGTGATGACGGATAATGCTTTAAAAGATAATCTTATTGCCAAATCACATCAACGTGCGAAAGATTTTGATTGGAATAACATTGCAAAAAAATATGTAGAGATATATGAAACCTCACAAAAACCTTAGACTTTGTTGTACGAGAATAATTGTAATAAAATATGAACACGACCTTTAGTAAGACCATAGAGAACATAAAATCTTTCCATCATTATGCTGGTCACAGGATGATCTTGTTATTTGTTCTTGGCCTTGTTGCGGGGTTTGTTGAGTTGATCGGGATAGGGTTGCTGCTTCCTGTTCTTAATCTTGGGTTTGACAGCGCGGGTACAGATCAAATTTCAAAGATGTTTAACGCATTTTTTGAATTTATCGGTTTTTCCCCCACCCTTACCAGCTTGCTCATATTATTAGTTGTTATCTTTATGTTTAAGGCGGTGGCGACATTTGTTATCAAATTTCTCTCCAGTGTTATTGCGGTTGATCTGAAGTCAAAAGTGCAAAAAATACTCACGGATAAGCTTTCTTTGACATCCTACTCTCATTTTACAGAGCTTAAATCTGGATGGTTGAACAATATTTTAATGAAAGAGGCCGCGCTTTTCACACAAGGATTCTCTGAATTTGTACGTATTCAAATCACGATGATCTATATCGTTGTTTATTTTGTAACGGCCAGTCTTTTACGATTGGATTTGACGCTTATAATTATTTTTGTCGGCCTTCCAATGCTTTTGCCTTTGCGTATTTTAATGCGGATGGTTCGAAATACGTCACAGCAACTCACACAGAGGTCGGGCGTTTTAAGCAATGGATTTATAGAGCTGATTGATAATTTTATTTATGCAAAGGCTACGAACACCATTCATGATTTTAAGGTGGCTATAACGGGTAAAATACACCGTATGAATTATGCGGAAAAGAAGCTTTTGTTTTTTGCGGCGTTTATTCAATCTTTAACAGAGCCTGTAGCCGTTTTCGCACTAGCCGCACTGGTTTACACGCAAGTTGTTTTAGGCGATAGCCAGCTTTCCGAGGTTCTGATCTTGGGGCTTCTTATTCACCGAATTGTTGGGCAAGTTATGTTGCTTCAAGGGCAATGGCAACGGTTCAATTCTACATTTGGTAGTATTGAAGTTGTCAAAGACACGCTTGCTATGTTTGAGAAAAATCAAGAGCCTAATGGGACATTAAACATTGATAAAATCGGTAATATTGCATTTAACGATGTCTGTTTTTCTTATGACGGCAAATCGGTTTTGAATAATATTACTTTGTCTATTCCGTCCAATAAAATGATTGGGCTTGTTGGCTCGTCTGGATCGGGGAAAACCACTCTATTTTATATTCTAACAGGGCTTTTATCGCCTAGATCTGGGACATTAAGTGTTGGCGGCGTCGATTATGCGGCGCTTGATAAGTCCAGTTTACGCACGCGCATTGGCTATGTTCCGCAAACGCCAGCCATGATTGATGGCACAATTTTAGAGAACATCAATTTTGGCGCTTATGACCTTGATGACCCTAGCCTGATTGAAAAAATTAAATCTGTCATGATACAGGCGGGATTAGACGACCTGATTGATGATCTTCAACGCCCAGCGGGAGAGCGCGGCGTGCAAATATCTGGCGGTCAAAGGCAACGCATTGCCATTGCGCGGGAGTTGCTGCGTGATAAGGACTTGCTCATTCTTGACGAAGCGACAAGCGCCTTAGACACAAAGAGCGACCAGAAAATTCAGGATACCCTTGCGCGATTAAAAGGTACGAAAACGATTGTTATCATTTCTCATAAACCGAATAATGTTGAAAAATGCGATGAGGTTTACCATCTTAGTCACGGATCATTATTGTTGAAATAAATATGTCAAAAAGATATTTCCCCCATATTGACGGATTAAGAGCACTAGCGGTTATTGCTGTCGTTTTTTTTCATTACCGCATTCCTTACTTTTCAGGCGGATATATCGGCGTTGATATCTTTTTTGTGATATCGGGATTTTTAATTTCGGGCATTATTCAACGTAATTTTGAAAAAAATAATTTTCGGTTTTATGATTTCTACAAAAAGCGGTTTTATCGTATTTACCCCGCTTTACTTTTTTCATGCGCTCTCACATTTATCATTGCTGCTTTTTTATTTTCGCCCACACATATGGAGCATCTGGGCAAGAACCTATTGGGCGCGCTGAGTTTTACGTCTAATTTTATTTATTGGCGGAGCGTTGGTTATTTCCAAGTTCTGGACGGATATGACCCGTTTATTCCGACATGGTCATTAAGCATTGAGATGCAATATTATATTTTATTTCCGCCCTTTTATATTATTTTGCTCAAGTTGTTTAAGCGCCGCGTAGAATGGGTCATGTTGTTTGCCGCATTAGCTTCACTGGCGCTGACCGAGGTGTTTTCACGCTTCACCAGTAATTTTGTATATTACAATTTACCGTTTAGGTTTTTTGAATTTTCAATCGGGACGTTATGTTTTCACATACTGCAAAAAAAAGGACATAAGCCCCTAAACACCGCATTATTTCCATTGATCGGCACGCTCTTGATTGTAGTCAGTGTGGTTTGTTTTGATGAGCAAACGCCTTTTCCTGGTATTTGGGCGTTGCTGCCTTGTATTGGTACGGCCTTAATTATCTTATCGGATCACCTCAACGTTACTTACAAAATTTATGATAACCACCTCACAACATATATTGGGAAAATATCATACAGTCTTTATCTTATTCATTGGCCCGTCTATGTGCTTTTTGCGTATTGGTATTATAGTAACATAAGCATTACGGCAAAGCTTGGTCTTTTTGTGGCATCTTGTTTACTCGCTGTTTTCATGCATCACTTTATTGAAAATTCTTATCGACACTCCGTGATTTCCTTAAAACGGAAAGCCCTTTTATTTGCCTGCTCCTTGCTTGTTTTAATCGGATCATATAGCGCCTATCATCATAACGGGTGGGCGTGGCGACTAAGCCCCGCGCAAACGGATTTACTCGAGTATATCAAGGCAGAAGAAGATGCATTTAAGCGTAATTTTGATCAAACATTCCCTGAATCTGGTGAAACTGTTTTTATCCCAGAGAAGCATGGTGGATTGGAATGTTCCTATAATAATACCAAAGACCCCAATGTTTTATTGCCGTGTTTAAAGCATAATTTAACGCGTAAAAATGGTGCGGGTTATTTGATTATTGGTGATAGTAATGGCGCAAACACTTATAGATCAATGACACTAGCCTATCCTGATCTTAATTTTGCGATGTTACAACAGGCGGGTTGTGCCGCCGCCTCGTATCTTGAAGATAAAAGATCTGGTGCTTGGTGCTTTCGGGATTTACGCGAAATTGTCGAAACGTTGCATGCGGAAAAATTGGTACATGGCATTATCCTCAGTTCACGCTGGGTAATGCAACCCTACCAAAAAATAGGTGAGACCAATTATTATAACGCGCCCGTCATGATTATTGGCCCCACACCCACGTTACGTCATGATACGTTCGAAACATTATTCATGCTTGGAATTGATAACTTTGATATGGTGAAGACGCTGCCCATTGATGGCGTGGGGTTTCAAAAAGATGTATTGCGTGCCGAAGACTATTTAAAACAAGCGCGATCCACGCTCTATATCAGTAAAATAGGCCTTCTTTGCCTCGAAAATAACTGCCCCATATTTATCGGAGATGAAGACTTAAAGCCTCTGTTTTTAGATGATCAACATTTATCATCGGCGGGGATTTTATATTTATCTGAACAACTCAAAAACAACACAGATATTCAAGAGTTTTTTAATGCGCACTAATTTGTTTCATAACATATTTCGCAATCGCAAGTGAAGACGTTAAGCCAGGGGATTCGATACCAAACAAATTGATTAATCCGCCAATGCCATGCTCATCTTTTCCTTGGATTATAAAATCTGTATGCGGCTTATCCCCCCAATAAATTTTCGGACGAATGCCTGAATAATCAGGCACCAAAGCACTGTCTTTAATATCTGGCCAATAAGCGCGAATAGCATCAGAAAAATTCTTAGCACGGGTTTGATTAACTTTATAATCCAATTTATCAACCCATTCAACATCGGGGCCAAAACGCGCTTTCCCATCTAAATCCAAGGTCAGGTGAACACCTAGCCCGGCCTCTTCTGGCACGGGATAAATCAGATGTTTAAAATTATGTTTTCCGATAAGTGAAAAATAGTTTCCTTTGGCGTATTTTAGCTCTGGTATTTTATCTTTAGGAAACCCTGTGATTGCCTGCGCTATTACAGTTGCACCCAAACCCGCCGCGTTAATTACCGTTTGCGCCTTTAGGGTCATAACATCATTTTGTGAACGAATTTTTAGCTCTATACCATCATCATTAATAGCACCGCCAATCACCAATGTTAAAAACACAATAGATCCTGCATTGTTCTCTATATCACCCTGTAAGGAAATCATAAAATCATGCGTATCAATTATGCCCGTTGATGGACTATGCAGGGCAGCGTGGCATTGTAAATCTGACTCTATATCTTGAGCTTCTTCTTTTGATATAAACGTTAAATCATCTACACCATTGGCTTTTGCCTTTTCATTAATTTGCAGGAGCTGCTCTATTTGTTTTTCCTGCGTTGCGACGATTAGTTTTCCGCATTTCTTATGCCCAATATTCCTGTCCTTAATATATTGGTAAAGCATGTTCTTCCCCTGAACACATAAAGATGCCTTTAATGTATCTTTTGGATAATAAATTCCTGCATGAATAACCTCGCTATTTCGTGAAGAAACTCCCGCCCCGATCCTATCTTGCGCCTCTAACACAATTACGTCTTGTCCTGAGCGCGCGATTGCCGCCGCTATGGCCAATCCCACAACGCCTGCACCAATTACAACGCATTCTACTCTTTCACAATTATTACGACTGGTCATAAATGATATATAACGGATGTTATGGTCGTGGTAAACATGATGTTTAAGCGACAAAAAACAAAGTGCGCACTAGACAATATTGTGGAAACTGTTTAAAAATCTGACATGATTATAGAGCGCGCAATACATAAACATACCGTTTACACTTCTCAATCTTTACGTGATGCCATTGAAAAAACAACGCGTGAAAAGCTTCAGATTGTTTTTGTTGTAACTCAGGATGGTAAATTAGAAGGTGTTTTAACAGGCGGTGATTTGCAACGCTGGATTTTAACACAAAATATTATTGACCTGAATTCGCCGATTACGGTGGCCATGAATACGCATTATAAATTTTCACGTATCTTTGATGACCCGATGAAAATTGAGGCACAGTTCTCAAATGAGATTACAACAATTCCAATAATTGACGAGTACTCCAAACTACACTCCATCGCTTTTAAGCGCCAAAAATCGCTGCAAATTGGTGATGTAGAATTAAGCAAGAATTCCCCGTGCTATACGATTGCTGAGATTGGTATTAATCATAACGGCGATTTTAGCCTTGCTAAAAAACTGGTTAAGCTAGCCAAAGACTCTGGCGCAGATTGTGCAAAATTTCAAATGCGCGATATGGAATCCCTTTATAATAACAAAGGGGCGGCAGGTGATGCAACTGATGATCTCGGCACACAATACACAATGGATCTTCTTGCGCGCTTTAACTTGCCCCATGAAGACATGTTCAAGCTTTTTGATTACTGTAAAGAACTGGGGCTAGAGCCTTTATGTACGCCTTGGGATAAGCGTAGCGTAGACCTCCTTGAAGAATACGGAATGAAATTTTATAAGGTTGCGTCTGCGGATATGACCAATCATGATTTATTGTCTTATATGTCAGACACGGGCAAACCTCTCATCCTTTCAACAGGAATGTCAGATAGCGATGAAATCAAAGAAACTATTCACCTATTGCGCAGAAAAGGGACAGCCTTTGCTTTGTTACATTGTAACTCTACATACCCCGCGCCATATAAAGATGTGCATCTGAATTATATGCGCCATTTATCCGAGATCGGCGAATGTTTGGTCGGGTATTCGGGGCATGAGCGCGGTTGCCACATTCCATTGGCGGCCATTGCCATGGGCGCGAAAATTGTTGAAAAACATTTCACGATTGATCGCAATATGGAGGGCAATGACCATAAAGTCAGCCTTCTGCCGAATGAGTTTAAAAACATGGTTACGATGATCCGTGAGATTGAGGAATCCATGGGGAATGAAGGATCAATTCGTCAAATGACGCAAGGTGAACGTATGAATCGTGAAAACCTTGCAAAAAGCCTTGTCGCGGCAAATGATATTGCGGCGGGCGAGGAAATTACGTCACAAGTTATTGATGTACGAAGTCCGGGCAAAGGCCTGCAACCCAATAAAATGAACGATCTTATTGGCCGCCGTGCAAAACGAGATATGAAGGCCGGAGACTTCTTCTTCCCAGAGGACTTATCCGACAAAACAATCGAGCGGCGACCATATTCATTCAAACGTCCATGGGGCGTTCCCGTACGTTTTCATGACTTCAACAATTTGAAAGAAGGTACAAACCCTAATTTTCTTGAATTTCACCTAAGCTATAACGATATGGATATGGATTGGCGCGCATGTTTCGACTCCAAAAAGGTCGATTGCGATCTTGTCGTTCACAGCCCCGACTTATTCAAGGGCGACCATATTCTTAATCTTGCTGAAAAGGACAATGACTATCGCAAGCGCTCTATCGCAGAATTGCAGCGCGTTATTGAAATCACGAGAGAGATGAAACCGCTGTTTAATACTAAGGGTGATACGTTAATCGTTTGTAGTCTTGGCGGATTTACCGAACAATCCCCTCTTGCGAAAAGTGAGCTGGGTGATTTGTATAAACGTGTTCAAGACAGCCTAGAACAGCTAGATACAAAAGGCGTTGAAGTGATCGCGCAAACCTTGCCGCCCTTCCCGTGGTATTTGGGTGGCCAGCTTTATTGTAATTTATTTGTTGATCCCGAAGATACAATCGAATTTTGTAAGCAAAGCAACACGCGCTTATGCTTTGATGTTGCGCATTCAAAGCTTGCGATGAACTATCGGAAACGCCAATTCAGTGAATATATTGACCTTGTTGCACCATATACCGCGCATCTGCATATCGTGGATGCGGAAGGGGTGGATGGCGAAGGCTTGCAAGTTGGGGAAGGGGAAATTGACTTCCTCAACCTTGCCCAAATCCTTGATAAAAAGGCGAAGAGTATCGGCTTTATTCCTGAAATTTGGCAAGGGCATAAAAATAATGGTGAAGGGTTCTGGCTTGGGCTGGAACGATTGGAAAACTGGTTTTAATAAAGGATGCACGCCATGGGCAAGGTTGCTTTAGTTACAGGAATAACAGGACAAGACGGCGCGTATTTAGCCGAACTTTTGCTTAATAAGGGCTATACTGTTCACGGTATTGTACGCCGCGCTTCTTTACCGAATACTGCACGGTTGCATCACTTGCTGGGCGAACGATTTAATGAACTAAAATTACACCATGGGGATTTAACAGATGCGCTTAGCTTACTTCGTATTGTGCAAGACACTCAGCCCGATGAAATATACAATCTTGCCGCGCAAAGCCATGTCAAAGTTAGCTTCGAGCAGCCCGAATATACAGGTAATGCAGATGGCCTTGGTGTTTTACGCCTTTTAGAGGCCGTACGCATTGCAGGATTAGAGCAAAAAACTAAATTTTATCAAGCTTCTACATCGGAGCTTTACGGGAAAGTTGTTGAAACGCCACAAAGTGAAACAACGCCGTTCTACCCCCGCAGCCCGTATGGTGTAGCAAAACTATACGCGTATTGGGCGGTGAAAAATTACCGTGAATCTTATGATATGCACGCATCGAACGGGATTTTATTTAATCATGAAAGCCCGTTACGCGGCGAAAATTTCGTTAGCCGTAAAATTACAAAGGCCGTGGTTGATATCCAAGCGGGTCGCCTTAATAAATTAACATTGGGGAATTTGGATGCTAAACGTGATTGGGGGCATGCGCGCGATTACGTTGAAGGCATGTGGCTTATGCTTCAACAAGATGTTCCCGATGATTACGTTCTGGCAACAGGTGAGACGCATACCGTACGCAAACTGGTTGAGCTTGCCTTTGGCTATTTCAATAAATCCATTCGTTGGGACGGTGAAGGCATCAATGAAAAGGGCTATGACGCCCAAACAGGTGATCTTTTAGTTGACATAAACTCTGAATTTTTCCGCCCCGCAGAGGTTGATTTATTACTCGGCGATCCTAGCAAAGCTCAAACCAATCTTGGTTGGGAGCTCAAGACCTCTTTTGAAGATTTGGTCATTGAAATGATTGAAGCCGATCTCGATGATAAAATCAGAGCCGCCGCTTAAACCCTGCCATAGCGATCTTCAAGGCGGATTATATCATCTTCACCAAGATAGCTTCCAGTTTGCACCTCGATAATCTCAAGGGTGATTTTCCCTGGGTTTTCTAATGCATGAACGATACCAATAGGCAGATAAACGGATTCATTTTCAGTCAGAATAAAGGTCTCATCCCCTTTTGTGACCCTTGCTGTCCCCTTAACAACAATCCAATGCTCTGAGCGATGATGATGCTTTTGTAATGATAATTTTGCGCCAGCACGAACCGAAATTCGCTTGGTTTGGTGGCGTTGCCCCTCAGATATTGACGTGTAATGCCCCCATGGACGGTACACTGTTTTATGATGCACCGCTTCTCTTCGCCCCTCTTTTTTGAGCTTATTAACAATCACCTTTATATCCTGAACCTTATTTTTATCAGCCACCAATAACGCATCTCGCGTATCGATAACCACCAGATTATCGACGCCCAATACAGAGATCAGCTTTTCCTTGCTATAAATATAATTATCCGTACTATCTTCCGCAATGACGTCGCCTTTGCACACATTTCCGTTTTCGTCTTTCTCGGAAATATTCCACACAGAATCCCATGCGCCGATATCGCTCCAATTTGCGTCCAATCCAACGACAACGCCTTTTTTCGTATGCTCCATGACTGCATAATCAATCGCAATGTCAGGGCATTTCTCAAATGCGCTTTTCTCTAAGCGATTGAAATCAAGATCATTGGCAGCAGCATCAACGGCGGCTTGCACATGATCTAAAAGTCCTGCTTGATATTTTTCCAATTCTTCCAAATAGGTGGATGCCCTAAAACAGAACATTCCACTATTCCATAGATAATTACCGCTTTTTAAAAAAGATTCTGCGGTATTTGTATCTGGCTTTTCTTTAAATTCTAAAATTTCATTTGCATTCTTTTCAAGCGAATCACCCAGTTCAATATAACCGTATCCCGTATGCGCTTCGGTTGGCTTAATACCAAATGTAACCATATGCCCTTTTTCAGCATAAGATTTTGCAATTTCAATAGATGCCTGAAACGCCTTTACATCTCCTATAATATGGTCTGCGGGCAGAACCATCAATATTGGATCATCATTGTTTTTTATAGCAATTAGTGCCGCCGCCGCAATGGCGGGCGCAGTATTCCTGCCAACAGGTTCTAAAATTATATTTTGCGCTTTAAAACCCAAATCCTGCATATTTTCGGCAACAATAAATCTGTGGTCTTGATTACAAACAACAACGGGGATATCTAAACCAAGTGTTTTTAACCTAGAGACAGTTTCCTGAAATAGCGTTTTTTCAGAATGCAGTGGCAAAAATTGTTTTGGATATAACGCTCGAGATAATGGCCATAGCCTTGTGCCTGAACCGCCCGATAGTATTATTGGTATCATCTGAACTCTTATCCTTATTCATCCGTGATATTTGTATTTTACAATATCACGAACCGCAGGCATATCAACATTATGTGTTCTGTTTAATTATTGGCAACAATCATTTTCTTGCTGATATATTGAATCTAATAATTATGAATCCGTTTTTATCCCAATCGGGTGCGTGCACGCGCTTGAAAATGCGGGGGATCAACCGCTCGAAATTATAGAGGTGCAAACGGGCGATTATTTAGGCGAAGATGATATTATTCGTTATGAGGATCGGTACGGGCGGGTTTGAGATGATTTCAGTTAGGGGAGCAGTGCTGGAATGGTTACAGAAATATTTTATCCGAGAGAATTGAAAGAAGCCGTCGCAGATTTGCGTGCGAAGGATGATTTAAATGAGAAAATTTTGTTTTCTACAATAAATGCTAATGTGCTTCTGTATATATGCCTATGGATGAGTAGTGCTCTTTTGATTTTTTTATTAATTTCAGATCTTACTGTGGCATTTGTTATCATTCTAATAACGGCTCTTATATTCGCCGTAACGTGTTTTTACGATATAAAAAATCACATAGCGAGAATTCTTGTTTATTGTAATGGTGAGGTGCGTAATGGTTCTGTTTTGTCTGTTTCGACCTATCCTGGATCAGGTGCGTTTACTGCGTATGCAATAATTAAGGATGATGAGACAGGAAAAATTATAAAATTAGGAGTCTTTGTAGGGTGGCATAAAACAAAAAGCTTTCCAGTAAAAAATAGTAAAATCAAATATTTTAGTGTCGGCGACTTACCTGTGCAAAATATGCCATGTGCAAAAGACATTATGGATAAATATTGCTTGTCATTAGAGTTTTTGAAGGACTTTATATATGACTAACATCATATTATAATAAGGATGACTGGATAACTAATCCATCATCTTAAACACACCATCTTGATAAAAAGTCTCTCCCCAAATTGGGTGCGTAAATTTCAAAATATATCTAAAGTGACCATCCCCTAGGTCTCTGTGTTCTGCAAACAAAGTTCCGGGCGTTAATATTGATGGTATCCGTATGTTCAAATATTTAAATCGCAAAAGATACATTGTGCTTTCAAAAAATAAGCTTTTTCCATTTGCCCAGACCCGCATTTTAGTAGCCAAACGTTTTTCACCCTCAGCACCGACCGCATCAATAAACCCAAGTTTACCGTCTATAACTTTCGACGTTTGAACAAGTTGCTTATATCCATCAGAGAAAACAAACAGTCTATGCCAACAACGGAGGCCGTTCTTTGTTGGCGCTACGGTCACAACTGTTTTCACATTTTCACCAGATTTACAGACCAATGGCGTACCTAAAACTTTGGAGCCATGTGCAAATAGCCAACCTATCTTTGAACGCTTCACGCACCCATCACCTTGAAATATAACAGGTTTTGAAGATGTCAAAAGTCTATCCATTCGCTCTCGAACAGGTAAATAAACATTACTCCAACCACCTATAACCTCAGAACGAAAATCCTGTGGTGAAAATGTCGGCTTATCTTCGTGTTCACCATACTCAAAATCTCCGCTCAAAATCGCTATATCATGTGTCATGAGCTTGCTCCCCGTTCTTTTTGCTTAATACTTCGCTCAAAAAATATTTTATACCTTTTTCAACCGCAAAACGTTCAAGAGGTTGATAATACCATATAGGATCAAGCGTACGATCAAACGAAACAGTTAAGGTTACTTTTGTTTGGTTATCGTTGATCGGGTCAAGCTTGAATTCAGTGCCATGCAATGCCATATAACCCTTGATATAACTAGTATCCTTAATTTTTGTTTTGATATGCCTATCACTAACTTTTTCAAAAATAACATCAACGCTTCCAACCTTAGTATTTGTTACAAACCAACGATGATAAACAAAATCGTATTTTCGAACTTGGCCTTTCGCCAAATCCACTGTTCCTACGTAAGTAGGCATTGGAAATACCGTGAGTATCCAATGCCTTTTACCTTGAAACTGTACAGGACTTTCAATTTTTTCCTTAATCGTATCAATATCCAGATCAACAACTTGAGTATATGAGACTTCATTATATCTATTGAATGTAAACTCAGGCGTCGTCCCCTCTAATGAAGCAATAATTATTGCAGCAGGTAATAGATAAGATTTGGGTGAATTTTTTCCGTGAGTATTCCAAATTAAATTTGTGAAAAATGCAAATACAACGACAATCAAAAACAAAGGCATTGCCATAATTAAGCATACATAGCCTTCCAGTAAAAACATTGAAGCAGCCAGTATGACAATAAGGCAACTTCTTAAATTATTCCAAAAGCGACGTGTCCATGTTTCTGCTTTTTTGTATGGTGTTAAATAATACAAACACAATGAAAGACAGTAAGGCACTGCGATATATAGTAATCCTGTATGAAATGTCCCTGAAGACAATAAAAAACGTGCTGTTAAAACAAATACTCCTGTGAGCGTAGTCAAAATAATCCATTTTGTAGAACTATCATTTTCTTTTAAAATTCTCATGTTAATTCTTCCTCGGCAACAAAACCCAGTACTGTCCCTTTGATTTCATCTTTCCTGCCATGTCTTCGGCGATGTCGCCATAGCCCCAGAACACATCGCCGCGCACTGCGCCGATGATTGCGCCGCCGGTGTCTTGGGCGATCATCATGCGGCGGATGTCGTTGGCTTCCTCCACCGGTTTTTCAATATCCACCCAGAGCGGTACGCCGTAGGAGATTTTCGTGCGATCCACCGCGAGAGAGCGCCCGGCTGTCAGAGCAACGCCTTGCGCGCCGATTGGACCCTCTCCATTGATCTCATGAAAAAAGACATAGGATTTATTGGTGTTCATCACCTCATCCGCGCCGCCCGGATTATCCGATAGCCACGCACGGATGCTTTGCATTGATACGTTTTCCTTGGTCAGATGTTCGCGCTTTATAAGCTCCCGCCCGATGGCGTAATAGGGATGCCCATTTTGCCCCGCATAGCCAATACGCATCGTGCCACCATCATCCAACGTTACAATGCCTGAACCCTGAATTTGTACGAAAAACGCATCCACGGCGTTATCAACCCAGACCAGAACTTCATCATCATGCGGCCAGTTGCCTGATACGATGTCTTCGCGGCTCTCATACGGTTTAAGGTTGCCACCCTTCACGCGCCCTGCGATGCGTTGACCTTTCAGCTCTTCCCTGAACTGCCCCAAATCCACCATCACCAGATCATCGGGGCGTTTATGCAAGGGGACGTTGTACGTGTCCGAGCGCGCGGTCGAGCCTTTCAGCGCGGCCTCGTAATATCCCGTGAACAGGCCAACCGCTTCGTCATCTTCGCGCACCTCATAGGGCGTGAAATTTGCTTCGATGAAAGTTTTTACGTCCTGATTTTCTGTTTTAAATTTTTCACAAATTGCTTGCCAATCTTTGTACGTGCCCGCCATCTCTAACGCGCCGAAAGGGCGCTCGGCGGGGATGTTTTTTATACGGTTACATGATTTTTCAAAGGCGGGGATGAAGGTTTTGAAATCATCACTCCCCCAATCGGGTAGAGCGTCAAAGCCGACCTCCTCCAATATCATTTGCGGCGGCGCGGGTTCTTCGATTTGCACGGGTACGGGTTCTGGCGGTGGAACAGGCGTGGCTTGCTCCTCCTCGCAGGCGACTAAAAACAAACAAACAAAAGTCGCTAAAGTTATAGTTGTTTTGTTCTTATTGATTACCATAAACGAATCCCCTAAAATATTCTCATACTTTAAATAAGGATTTAATAAATGCCAGAGTTAGTTGCTGACTGCCCACGTTGTGATGCTAAAAAACATACCTTTGATGTCTTTGCCTTGCAAAAAATTGATGGTTTAATTTGTGAAGCGTACAGCGTATGCAAAAATTGTTCTAAAGGGACTATCTTTGAAATGTTCGTTCATGGCTTTTCGTTAGATAGTTATGATTATAAACACCAAATTATGGATATCTCCAACAGCCTTAATAATTATGTTTGTATTCAAGGACATGTAAACATTCGAAATACATCATGCAAAAAACCACCTGAACACCTACCTGAAAACATAAAAAAGGCATTTATTGAAGGCAGCGAGTCTTTTTCTGGTAATTGCCCGAATGCCGCCGCAGCGATGTTTAGGCTGTGCGTTGATCTTGCAACAAAAACATTATTGCCCACAGCAGAAGCTCCAATAGAAGGTCTGAACAAGCGTGTACGAAATTACCTTGCACCAAGATTAGAGTGGATTTTTCAACAAGGTATCCTGCCCAAAGGGCATCTTGAACAAATGTCAGAATGCATAAGACAAGATGGTAATGATGGGGCTCATGATGGAACGCTAACGCAAGATGAAGCCGAAGACTTATTGGATTTCACCTACCTTCTACTCGAAAAGATATATACTGAACCCGAAAAGTTTCGACTTGCAAACGAAAGGCGTCAAGAACGCCGAATCAAAGATTCCGCCGTTTAATGCGTGTTCGGGATATTCTCATGATCGCCTTCGCCGTCTTCACGGGTTTCAACAACGAACCAGCGCGGATCACGGGATTTTAGATCACGAGAGAATGTCCAAACATCGCGCATTTTAGTCGGCTTGTCAGGGTGTCCGGCTACGATTTCACCGTTGTCATCCTTGGTTACGGATACTTCCTCTGCCCAGAAACGAACCGTGATAAGGGCGGTTTTGCCCTCTAAACGCGCCTCACAAATTTCAGATTTTTGGATAGATTGAATTTCCGCCATCATGGTTTCGCCCGCCTTTTCACGCGCGGCGATTGCGCCGTCAAACGCCTTGAACACGCCCTCACCCAGTAAGTCTTTCAATGTTTCGCGGTCGCCATCGGCGAAGGATTCAACGATAAATACAAACGCATCTTGCGTCGCGCGCAGGAATTTATAAACATCAAATTCGCGGTCAATTTTTGCGATATCAACCAATGTGGTTTCAACCGATTTATCTGCAATCGACATATTATCTTTTGGCGTTTCGGCAAGCTCGGCCACCAAGGCGGATTTATCAAGTTCTTTTTCCACCGCGTCCAAATTCACGACCTTACCACTATCGTCCAATTCAAGACGGATGGCGGGGCGCTGCGCGTCGTCTTCGCCGCGCGTACCCAAGATACTGCGGAGCCAAAAAATCAAACCTGCGGCGATAATCGCGTATATCATTAATTCTGCTGTCACTGGTTTACAGACCTTCCTTATTTTTTTAATGTTTCCATTCATACAGGCAATAAAGCCATTTTACCACCGTTTTTAATGTGGTAAAGATGGTGTTCTTGTAACAAACAGGCCGAAAACCATGCCTTTTTTGATTATCTTCATTCTTATTCCCCTGGGCGAGGTTCTTGTCTTTATGCAGGTGAGCGAGCATATAGGCCTTGGCACGGCGCTTCTTATGGCGCTTATCACGGCGATTTTGGGCGGTGCGATTGTGAAATATCAAGGAATGCAAACCATGATGGCGGCGCAAAACACCATGCGAAGCGGCGGCATGCCCACCAAGGAGTTATTTGATGGGTTATGCCTTGTCGCGGCGGGGGCGATGCTTATCACTCCTGGCTTTATCACTGATGCCCTTGGCTTTGCTCTGCTTATCCCTGCGGTGCGTAATGCGCTTCGTGAGAAACTTTCGAAAAGCGCGAAGTTCAGCGCAGGGGGCTTTAACGCCGAATATACAGAATTTCATGACACACGGCATCACCACCAACCCAACGACCCCGATATTATCGATGTCGAATATGAAACGATTGATAAGGACGGCTAATTAATCATTTTTATAATAAACAAGATCTCTTTGTTGATGTGTTCCATCCTCGATATAATAAATATTATGATAGATGCTTTTTCTTTCTTCATCCCAATAGAATGGCTGATTACTGATCGGATCAAACAGCTCGGAGGATGTGTTTTGTAAAAAGCCTGCGATCTCGTCCTGAGATATATTTTGCATATGTGCCTTAATCCATAACACCGTAGCTTTTTGTTGTGCAGTAGTCATTGCAGCACTCAAAAACATTTCTCCATCTTGCTCAAATTTTAAGAAATATCTATTAAGGATTAGACTATACAGCAAGCAATTAGAAGCTTGATATATAGAGCATTCATATTTCTTTTTGAGCTTTAAGGCTTCACTATTAATGTCAGATGGAGCGACACGGGACAAATTAAGAATATCCAATGATCCGTTATAATATTTATTTTTTGCGCGATTAGACTGATAAAAAAACCGCAATATAAAGGAATCACTTACTTCAAACTCTTTCATAAAAGAGCCATGAGCCTGAAGCATCTTCAATACGTTCCGCTGCTCTAGATAATTAAAATTTAAAATATCAATAAGTTGGTCGCCATAGGTATTGATTAAAGACGTATCCTTTTCAAGAATTGTCGGGATGCAGTATATATTTCTTGAATAAATTATTTGCAATATCGTTTGATCAACGAAGTTTAACTGCCCATTCATGATATATTTTATTGCGCGGGTACTTGTTACCCACGACTCAATCGCTTGTTTCCCTTCACCATTTTCGGATTGGCCTATCCATTTTCTGCATAACAATCCCTGCATTGCAATTACATCTTGCCATGATATGTAACCAACATTTGTACGTCCGCCCATATTCACATTAAGCTGATCCGTTTCAGCGTACAATCTCTCTAACCGAGAAATTATTTTCTGATTTTTATCTAATAATAACTTTATATCATCATCAGAGTAGCAAGCTGTTTCTTCATAATGAGGATTATATAACTCATATTCATCCTGCCTCTCACAATAACGTTTATAAGGGATGTCATCATCGTTAAAACGCAATAATTGTACATCCCTTCGATTGATACTGCCGTCAAAAACACCTTGTCCGAATGAGCGCATATCTCCTTCAGGCGGAGCATGAATTCCCGTCCATGTAACAAAGAAATTTTTATTAGGGTCAATATCGCTCGATGTAAAAAACGCCTTAGCGTCTTCTGTTAAATCCTCATCATGCAAATGGAATGCACACAACACAACAAACGGGAACACGAACAGAAGAACGAACAGTAATATAATCCGAGACACCCATTTTCTGAATTTCCTCTTCGGCTTCTGGCTTTGATTGTTATTATTTTTTTCTTTCAACTGGATCATATTCGTTCTTCTCTATTCAAATTCCAAACATCATGATTGCGCCGATACGATTAAGCAAGGAATACTTGAGAAACGCTCTTCTTCATGCTAATCATCAGATACAGATTTAACCGCACAAATTATAAGGTAGAAAATTATGAGCGACGAAACACCAGCAGCACCACAGGACGCAACCCTTCAGGCACAAGATTTGCCGATTACAATTCACGCGCAATATGTTCGCGACTTGTCATTTGAAAACCCAAAAGCGCCGGATTCAATGCGCGCTGGGCTTACTATGCCTGAGATGAATGTGAATATCGGTATGGATGCGCGCGCTTTGGAAGATAAAGACATCAAAAACCTTTATGAGGTTGCATTGACCGTATCCGCAACGGCGGAACGTGATGGCGAGGCGGTGTTCATCGCGGAATTGATGTATGGCGTGACCGTATCCATTGGTGACGTTGTTCCCGAAGATCAACACCACCCACTGTTGCTTATTGAAATTCCACGCATTGCATTCCCCTTTGCACGTCAAATCTTGGCAACATTAACATCACAAGGCGGATATCCTCCCCTATTGCTTAGCCCTGTTGATTTCCAAGCACTTTATATGGAGCGTTTCAAAAATGAAATCGAACAAGCGCGCAAAGCAGCAGGTGACGCGAGCTAAAATCCGTTCATTTCATATGGATCTATAAACATGTCAAAAGAAGAGATGCCCCCGAAAAAATTCTTCGTTCATCTCGTTTCCGATGCGACGGGGACAACTCTTCTTGGTCTGTCCCGCGCGGTATTGGCGCAGTTTGAAGGGATAGACCCGAACCAAAAATTTTGGCCATTGGTGCGAACCGAGCGCCAATTAGAGCGCGTTATTAAACGCATATCTGATAATCCGGGCCCTGTCATTTTCACCTTTGTGAATGAAAAAATGCGTAGCCGCCTTACAGATAAATGCGAAGAGCTTGGCGTGCCGTGCGTGGCGGTTCTTGACCCGATTATCCGCAGCTTATCATCTTATTTAGGAGTACATGCCAAGGGCGTTCCGGGCCTGCAACACGCAATGGATGATGCTTATTTCAAACGCGTTTCTGCCGTAGATTTCGCTATGCGATTTGATGATGGAAAATCATTGGAAGGGGCAAAGCAAGCTGATGTGGTTTTGGTTGGCGTGTCGCGCACATCAAAAACACCAACCAGTATTTTCCTTGCGCGGCGCGGGATTAAGGCCGCGAATATCCCGCTTGTCCCTGGTGTTCCCGTACCCGAAGAATATCTGAACCTTAAAACGCCGCTTTATGTTGGCTTAACGGCCGCACCAGATCGACTTAAACATTTGCGTCATTCGCGTCTTCGCGCCGATGAAGAGGCCAAAAATGCGTTTTGTGAAAACACGTATTTAAACGAAGAGCAAATCGAAGAGGAAGTACGTAAAGCACGTCGGTTATTCTCCTCTCATGGATGGCCGGTTATTGATGTGACGAAAAGATCGATTGAGGAAACTTCGGCCGAAATTATGGCGCTGCTACAAACTAAACGCGATAAAGAGGCGGCGGAAAATGGCGGATAACCATCCAAAAATCATCTTGGCATCAAGCAGCGCTGCACGCAAAATGATGCTTGATAATGTTGGGCTGCCTTATACGGCGAAACCTGCCTATATCAATGAACGCGCAATTATTAATGATGGCTTGGATAATGAAGACAGCATTCAGGATATTACCGCGCTGCTCGCCCAGCAAAAAGCATTGCATGTTGCAAAAGATAATACAAAAGCGCTTGTGATCGGATCAGATCAAACATTGGAATTTGAGGGGCAAGTTTTATCAAAAGCTGAAAATGCGGATGAGGCGACGGAGAAGCTTCGTGCCCTTCGCGGAAAAACACATTTCCTACATTCCGCCGTGAGTGTGGTTCGCGGCGCGGATATCCTTTTTACACATACAGAGACTGCGCAGCTCACAATGCATGATTTCGATGAGGCGTTTTTAGAAAGCTATATCACGCGTGAGAGCGATGCCCTTGTCTCTTGCGTTGGTGGATATAAAATTGAAGGCGCGGGGGCGTGGCTGTTTTCTTCTATAACGGGAGATAATTTCACAATTATGGGGATGCCGCTCCTTGCGTTACTCGGGTTTTTGAACCAAGAGTTCGGTTTTAAACTATGAACGTCCCTTTTATCAAAACAGGCGTTATAGGCCACCCGATTTCACATAGCAAATCACCGCTGATCCATAATTACTGGATTCAGAAATACGGATTATCAGGCGAATATAAAGCCATTGATATTGCTCCTGATCACCTGAATGAGGGTATCGCAGCGCTTATTGATGATGGCTATACGGGCTTTAACGTCACCGTTCCACATAAAATCGCGATTATGGATTTATGTGATGAACTGACCCCTATTGCACGCGAAATTGGCGCGGTGAATACAGTCACTATAAAAGATGGCAAGCTTTATGGCACCAATACAGACGCATATGGCTTTGCGCAAAATATTAAAGAAAGCGCGACAGGCTGGGCCTTTGATCATGGTCAAGCCGTTGTTCTTGGTGCGGGCGGCGCGGCAAATGCGATTATGTACGCATTGTTGGCCGAGGGTGTTCCAGAAATTATTCTCACCAACCGCAGCCGTGAGAAGGCCGAAGCGTTACGCACTCTATCCCCTGAAAAAATAACCGTGGTTGATTGGGATGCACGCAATGATGCATTTGATGACGCCAATTTGATTGTGAACACAACTGCGCTTGGTATGACGGGAAAACCGCCTTTGGCGGTTGATATATCACGCGCGCCGCAAAACGCGCTTGTCACTGATATTGTCTATGCGCCATTGATGACTGATCTGTTAGTGGCAGCGGATAAGCGCGAGATGCAAGTCGTAACGGGGATCGGCATGCTCCTCCATCAAGCCCGCCCAGGGTTTGAGCTGTGGAATGGCGTTTTACCAGATGTCACGGCGGAGATAGAAGAGTTGGTTTTATAAGTAATTATTCTGGTTCTTGAGATTGGGGCGCAATGATGCTCGCCATAGATTCTAAATTGGTGTTTCCCAATGCATATTGTTCTCCGATATGCCTAAATGAGGGCTCAAAAAAATCGCGCATGCTATCCCATAAATGAGAATAAAAGTCTGTTTGTGCCGATAAACTGGATGCCAGAGTATCAGACACAGCCTCTCTTCCCAAAATCAATTTATCCTGCCCCGTACTTTCTTGATGAAAATTTTTCAGAAATGTGTCCGCCATAGAGCGAGCGATATCCGTATTTTGCCTTGCCCTAACATCCTTTAAATTTGTGATTTTTGCTGCTTTAAGAAGTTTGGCAGAGCGCTCAGCTTCCCTATCAATTTCTTTTCGAAACAAGTCAACAAAAGGGAAAACTCCCAGAGACATATTTGTCCAATTTTGCGGGTCATCCAAAATAATGCCCGAAGTTTCCTTTTGTTCTTTTTGAGATTGAATTTCAAAAATAAGCATCGATTTGGTTATATCGTCACCATGATTATATATCGCAAGAACAAACGGCCCTTCCATGTACTTCTTCAAAGACGGCCTTAGAAATTCTTCGATGTCTTCAACATAATCCAAGCAGAGTTGATAATTAGATGTAGCGCGAATAAACTGGTCTTTTGGATATGCATCCAAAATCAATTCATTTTCTTCTTTATTCAAACCAAATTGAGTAAACCCGAGTTTAGTGACTTGAGATAAATTATTTGTTGAAACTACGCTTACCATAATGACTAAATTGACTAAAAAATTCTATTTAGTCAATCTTATTTACTTAAATTATGATATTTCTTTAATCCTAAGAGAGGAAAATGATGATCATAATCGGTTTAACAGGATCAATCGCAATGGGGAAATCAACCGTGGGGGCGATGCTTCATAACATGGGTGTTCCCGTTCATGAATCTGATCACGCGGTGCATGATCTTCTGTCTGACCCGCGCAGCCCCGCCCGCCCTGCCATTGCGGCGGCGTTCCCGCTCTATGAATACCCGCAAATTTTTGATCGCAAAACAAAGGAAATTAACCGCACGGAGCTTGGCGCGCTCGTGTTTAATAATCAGGAGCACCGCGAAACGCTTGAAGGCATTCTTCACCCCTTGGTACAAATCCGCCAAACCGACTTTATTCGGGCACAGATGTTAAAGGGGCGGAAGATGGTGTGCCTTGATATTCCATTGCTGTTTGAAACGGGGGCGCAAAACCGCGTTGATTACACATTTGTGGCCTCTGCGCCCTATGATGTGCAAAAATCCCGCGCTCTATCTCGCCCAAATATGAGTGAAGAAAAATTCCATGCGATATTGGATCGCCAAATGCCTGACGGCGAAAAATGCGTTCTCGCGGATTACGTGATTAAAACGGGTCTAAGCCGCGCCCATACGATGAAAGAGCTTAAGCTCGCTCTGCTTGATATCCGTAAGAAAGAATGCCTTATTCCTGAAGAAGAAAGCGACGATTTTCAATCGCCTATTTAATATTATATCACTTAGGAATTCTTGACAAAAACACGTTAATAATTTATACATTTTACCATAAAAAAGCAGGGTAATAAAATGGGTAACATTCGCGATGACATGCGTCGGGCAACGATGAATGAGAATATAGAGATTTGCGATAGAGTAAAGGCTGTCCCCAAATCGGAGGTTTCATCGCGTCATCCCTTGTCCTTGGAGCTTGCCGAAAAATACACGCATATTCCAGAAGCATTAATGAATTGGGGAGAACGCCTGTTAGAATCCGGAGATAAAAAATTCGGCGCTCATTTTATCGATGCCGCCATTGATCATGCCGAACATGACAAAAAACCAAGCATTATTTTTAACAGTTCCCAAAGAATTTTAGGAAAACATAGCCTTTTCCAAGCCCAAGAATCCGTCTTTCAAAAAGCATGCGAAGCATTTCCTGAAGATAATAAGTTTTTTGCACAATATGCACAGTTTTTACTGCAACAAAAACGCCCTGATGATGCGATAATACTGTTAAATGACCTGCATCAGGATGAGAATCGCGGCAATGATGTCACGGCCAGCATCTTCGGCAATGCCTATATCCATGCGCGGCGCCCTGAGGAGGGGATCACATTCCTCGAAAGTTGGATCAATAGTGATCGCGGCGATGATTTCACGGCAAGCACCTTGGGCAATGCCTATATCCATGCGCGGCGCCCTGAGGAAGGGATAGCATTCCTCAAAAGTTGGATCAATAGTGATCGCGGCGATAATGTCACGGCAAACATCTTGGGCAAAGCCTTGGTCGCGACCCAAAATAGAAAAAAATTTGATGCTCATAAAAATAATATTACACCCGAAACTATGCGGGATTATTTGGACGCAAAATTACATTTTTTGGAAGGCGCTCCGCAAAAAGCGATGAAAATTTTAACGCCGCAAATACAAGAAAACCTAAGAATGAATACCGCTTCTCTTTTTATGGCTTGTCTTGAAGAAGACAGCCCATGGCACGGCATTTTACAACAAAGCCTGGGTCAAAATACTTATGATTATATTTCTGATCATATTGCAGAATGGAAAGACAACCCGCAGCGCGCCATTCTTGATGATTTAGAAATTTCAAACGGTCATGATTTGTTTGAACTCGGCGGTTTGCCGATTAGCCATGCGGAACGCGAAAAAACGAGCACCGACTTCCTTCCTGTTGGAAGTTCCAATCATTTTTGGAGGAAAGAGAACGACTGCCCTTCGCAGGGGTAGTCATTTTCTTATATCTCACCCCTCCACCAATTTACCGAGGTGATCGATGATGCGGGCGTAGATTTCATCGCCTTCGACTGTGTCCTCTACGCCTTTATCGATATTCGGGTTATCGTTAACCTCAATAACGAAAACGCCGTTTTCATTTTCCTTTAGATCAACGCCGTATAGGCCATTGCCCATTAATTTTGCGGCCTTTAGCGCCACATCCATCACCGCTTTTGGAACATCGGTGAGAGCAATGGTTTCATGATTTCCGACTTGCTTATTTTTTGTTTTGGCGGAATGATTGTAAATCTGCCAATGCCCCTCGGCCATGAAATAACAGCAAGCAAAAAGCGGCTGCCCGCCCAGAACGCCGATGCGCCAATCATAATCGGAAATCATAAATTCCTGCATCAACAGTAAATCACTGCGTTTGAACAAATCCTGCGCGGCGTGTTTATACTCTCCATCGCCCATGACCTTCACCACGCCCTTGGAAAATGATCCATCAGGGACTTTCAGAACAAAGGGCTGGCTATCATCACGGTCTATGGTTTTCCAGCTTTTGCTATCGACCAGCCATGTTTTGGGAACGGGGATATGCTTCGCCGTCATGGTTTCATACAGGAACACTTTGTTGGAACACCGCACGATAGAGGCCGTATCATCGATGACGGGGATGCCCTCGCTCTCGGCCTTATGCGCGAATCTGTACGTGTGGTGGTCAATCGCGGTGGTTTCACGGATGAGCAACGCATCATATTCCAACAGGCTCGCTATATCATCCTTGGTAATCAGCTCCGCAAATACGTTTTTCTTTTTCGCCACGCGCAGGAAATTATCAAGCGGCGCTTTATAATACTTTGCCAATAACGCGTTTAGCTCCTCCTTCATATCTTTTGAAAGGCGCGTCCAGTTCATGGTGATCAAATTATCGACCGATGGAATGCATCGTTGCATGCGTGCCTCTGCCATTAGGGAGCAGTAATATCCTTTGCTTAAATAATCATAGCTTTGGCACAGATTAATCACGCGCAGATTAGTGTCTTTATGGATATACGCATTTTTTGTGCCATGCCAAAACCTTTGCCGCGCATATTTTCATCCATCGCCAAGGCATAAACCCGCACGATATCGCTGTTTTTCTTAAAAATGAGGATGGCGTAGCCGATTAGGATTTCATCATATTTCACAACTAGAGTAATCGCATTTGCCTTTGTCATAAAATAGCGGAATTTTGCCGCGCTTAAAACGTCACTTCCATATTTTTCAATAGGGAATATGCGCTTTTCCAACGTGGCTAAGCTATGTGCCATATCAGGAAAGCCCGACTGGATGATCACGTCTTCATGGCGAAAAAAAGGGCGTACAGAAAAACACCCTGCACGCACATGAACTGAAATGACAGGCAAATCATTCTTACCCATCCACCTATTCCCAATGTAAAAAATCACCCGCATCATTGCAGATATTTGTGCTTGATGTTGTAATACTATTTTAAGAAATTCGCTATTTTATTTTTTCATCCAAACGACAATTATTAGGCAGACCTAAACCCCCATTCCATTGCAACGCTAACGCATTGACTTCATCTAAAAGTTTTTCTAATGCGTGCCCTTGATCAGTGAAACTGTAGGTTACCTTTGGCGGAATTGTCATTTCCTGCTCACGGTTTAAAATTCCCGCCTCTTCAAGCATCCGCAAGCGCTCTGTCAAAACCTTTGCTGAAATTCCTGGCATTTGTTTTTTAAGTTCTCCGAAACGAAGTTCACCATTCAGGCGTAGAAGCCAGAGAATATATGTTGTCCAAGGACCACTAAGAAGGTTCAATAACCCATGCATTGGACAGCGCATATCGCTATAAGTTGTTAAATCGAGAGTTGGTCTTCGTTTTATATTTGGCATGCTGGTTACTTTTTGGTAATTAGTTACTTTTATGTACCTACTTGTTTTAAGTTACTATTAAGTTTTAACATGGCTTTATTAATTTTGGAAACTTAAAAAAGTTGGAGAATAAAAATGAAGCTTTACTACACACCCGGTGTTTGTTCGCTCTCACCTCATATCGTATTATCCGAAGCGGATTTCGACTACGAGCTTATAAAAGTCGACCTTAAAACAAAGAAAACCGAAAGCGGCGCGGATTTTAATGAAATTAATGAGCGATCTTCCGTTCCCTTTCTCGTCCTTGATAACAGTGAAACTTTGACTGAAGGCGTTGCTATTATTCAATATCTGGCTGATCAAAAACCTGAAACAGGGTTAGCGCCTGCGAGCGGAACACTGGAGCGTACGCGTTTACATGAAATTCTTAATTTTATTTCCACTGAGCTTCATAAATCCCACACACCTCTTTTCTATAAAGAAAAAGTTGGAGAGCAGGCGGCAAATTTTTATACTGAAAAATTGAAAAGTGCATATGCCTACATTGCAAAAAAATTAGGAGACAAGCCGTATTTGATGGGTGATCAATTCACCGTTGCCGATGCATATTTGTTCACCCTGTTGGGTTGGGAGAGTTTTTTGCAAGCAGATTTCGCCCTATCTCCTACATTGATTGAATACAAAAAACGCGTTGCCGCGCGCCCTGCAGTTCAACGTGCAATGCAAGCCGAAGGGTTACTTGAACAAAAAGCAGCCTAAAAATTATCTCATAAAAAAGCGGGACATAACATCCCGCTTTTTGTTTATCTTATAGAATTTGAAGCTTACGCTGCTTTGCGTGGCTTTTTCTTGAATGGCTTGCCGCCTGATTTTGGGGCTTTGGATTTATCGAAGGATTTTTTCTCACCTGAGAATTTTTTACCTTTGAAATTTCCTTTGTTTTCGCCATCACGCTTGCCATCGAAAGGACGATCAGAACGGTTCCCATCATGGCGTTTTGCCTTTAATGGCTGATCACCGTTTTTCCAACTCTCGCTACGGTTTGTGCGTGCCTTTGGACGATCTGCCGCGTTTTCATTGCGGTTATGATCGCGGTTATCATCACGTTTTGCGCGATGTGGACGATCACCATGAGGTTTACGATCCTTGCTCCAGCTATTACCGCCTTCACTGTGATCTTTGCGTGCGGGACGGTTGCCGTTATTGTCGCTTGGACGCTGTGGACGGCGATTGCCATCTTCGCTGCGCTCACCAAATGGTTTGCCTTTGCCCTTATATGGCTTGCCTTTATTAAATGCAGGCTTCTCACCATAGGAACGCTCTTTGTCACCATCACGGCGTGGCTTTTTCGCGAACTTACCGCCGCCGCCATTGCCTTTATAACCGCCACGACCTTTATTATTGCCACCACGGCCACCTTTGAAATCATCATTTGATGGCTTTGCGTTTGGATCCATTAAACGCTCAATCGCGCTCCATAGACGACCATCTTGCGGAGAGATAAGGCAAAGCGCATTCCCCGTTGCCCCAGCGCGCGCGGTACGACCGATGCGGTGGATGTAATCTTCGGGCATTTGCGGAAGGTCATAGTTAATCACGTGTTCAACATGCGGAACATCAAGGCCACGCGCAACAACATCCGTTGCCACAAGAACGCGGAATTGTTTATTACGATATGCCTTGATCACTCGCTCACGCTTATTCTGTTTCAAATCACCATGAATGGCATCGGCATCAATATCGGCGTTTTGTAATTTACGCGCCATTTTATCTGCGCCGTGCTTGGTTTTTACAAAAACGATGATTGATCCGTCACGGGCGTAAAGCTCATTGACCAATGTTTCATATTTCTTGTCCTGATTAACACGGATAATTTCTTGTTTGATATCCTTTGACGGATTGGATGTTGAACCCACGGCAATACGCTCTGGGTTGTGCAAATATTTATCCGCCATTTGCATGATATTGCTTGGCATAGTGGCTGAGAACATCAATGTCTGGCGCTCACGCGGGAGGTACTTCACGATTTGGTCGATCTGAACGCTAAAGCCCATATCAAGCATACGGTCGGTTTCGTCCAAAACCAAAAAGTCTGTATGATCCAAATCCAGGCTGCGGCGCTTTAGGTGGTCATTGATACGACCAGGCGTTCCCACAATAATACGCGGGCGGCGTTTAAGCTGCGCGTTTTGTTTTGCCATTGAATCGCCACCTATAAGAAAGGCGGTTTTAATGTTTGTTTTTTGCCCTAAAAGCTGTTGGATAACTTCCATGACCTGCTTACCAAGCTCACGCGTTGGGGTAATCACAATCGCTGCGCTGCTTTCATTTTGTAGCAAATGTTGAACAAGCGGGATAGAGAACGCGGCGGTTTTACCCGTTCCCGTCTGGGCAGAACCCATAATATCGCGCCCTGTCATCGCCAATGGAATGGCTTGGGTTTGAATTGGTGTTGGTTGATCGTATTTCATGTGCTCAAGAGAGCGGGTTAGCACGGCATCTAGGCCGAAGTCTTTAAACGTCGTCATCATTTTTCTTTCACGTCAAAAGTTAGGCTTTATCCGCACCTTGCGAATATTTAAGCCTTGCATCCGGATCTTGTTATTTTGATCCGGTAAAATCGAACTTTTTCAGGAAAGGAAACGTGCCTTTTGCCCTTATGATTGAAGCGGGCGGTCTGCGTAAAGCTCTATTTCGTCATCTAACGGAAAATTGTCTTTCCGTGCGAAATGCACGCGGAACATGACAGGGTTTGCGGCAGGAGTCAAGAAAATTAGAATCACCCCTATTGAACTCCCGCATGACAAGCATATAATAAGGATTATATAATGAGGTGCTTAAATGCGGGAAATCGTACTCGATACAGAAACAACAGGGATGGATCCGTTTAAGGGGGATCGCATTATTGAGATTGGCGCGGTCGAGCTTTCCAATCATTTGCCGACGGGGCGCACATGCCAGATTTATATTAATCCAGAGCGCCCTATCCCCGCCGAGGCCACGGCCGTTCACGGCATTACAGATGATTTCGTCAAAGACAAGCCCGTATTCTCTCAATGCTATTCCGAATTTATGGAGTTTATGGGTGATGATTCAATCCTTGTCATTCATAACGCCGAATTTGATATGAAGTTTCTGAACTGGGAGCTTAAGAATGTCGGGCATAAGGCTATTCCGTGGAACCGCGTGATTGACTCCCTTGGGATGGCGCGAAAGAAATTTCCCGGCTCACCCGCCTCATTGGACGCCTTGTGTAAACGGTTTAGCATTGATAACACCGCGCGTACCTATCACGGGGCGTTGCTGGACTCTGAGCTTTTGGCAGAGGTGTATCTTGAGCTTTTGGGTGGACGTCAACGGGGGCTTGGCCTTAATGATGATAAGAAAGGTGCAAGCGCAAGTGGGGCGGCGCGTAAAGAGCGCCCCTATCGTGAACCCCGCCCCCACGCCGCCAGCGCCGAAGAGCTTGCCGCGCATAAAGAGTTTCTTGAAGAGCTGACCGACCCGTTATGGGCGAATGTAAATCACAAATAATTTGCATAACCCCTCCTAAAGCTGTTAAAGTATAAAATAAAAAAACAGGGTGAGAAAAGTGAAAAAATCTCTAGCAAAAACAATGATTAAATCGGCAGCTACCTTGGGTTTTAGCTTCGTTGTCGCGTCATGCGCTAATCAAGGCACTGTGGAAGAAAAGGCAAAAGCACCGCCTGATCCAGATGAAAAAGTCGAGAGATTGGGCACCCCCCCCTTTACCCCTGAGAGAAAAATCATCGATAATAGTAAAAATCTTGGCGCGAATAATGATAATCACGGCATAAAAACTATGGATATGGAGTAAGGTTTAGACATGGCCGATGCTCCCGAAAATCAAACACACGAACATAATTCTTTGTCTCCCGAAGATGCGTATCGGCTTGGCGTTCATGAGGCCAATCCAAACGAGCCGACAATTTTTGTTGATCCCGATAAAATAAGGACAAGACCCTTTAACCACAGAAATAGTGTCCGAAATCCATATACTGAACCAGCCAGATCGCTTCGAAGCCAAATGGAAAACCAAGTTGAGGGGTCGGCAGATGCCCTTGCCCAAAGCGAGAGAGAGCATGCAGAAGAAACTGGCAGAGACCCTGAATCACTTGGTCAAATGGCAAGAAATATAAGAAGCTATGGCCCTGCAGCTCTTGATGATTTCGATGTGAATGGAGAGGAGCATGGCATTGCTTTTCTTCCAAGTCGGAAATATGACAGCAAAGAAGATATTGTAAATGTTTTCACCGAAGGGGAAGTTGATGATGCCGCCGTTTATGATAATGAAACCAGAAGAGCAATTTTAAGTAATATTCCTGGCACTGATCAGGACTGGATGCGCTTTATTGGCAATCATGAGGGTGCTCATCTTTCAACAGATACTCCAGATTCAACAAGGTTAGAGACATATTATGAAGAGGCGGCGGCTGATCATGTTGCTTGTCAATTAGCAGAAGAACGAGGACAAGGTGACATTGCCTTAGCATTTCGTGATATAAGAGCCCTATCCTTTCAAAATGACCCAACACATTCTGGTTCTCATTTTGATCCTAATGATACGCTTACAGAAATACATTTCTTAACATCATGGAATACGCGCGAAAACACAAATGATTACGTTGATGATAATTTTGATTGGGATTCATATGCGGGTGATGCAACGACAGGCGTGGAGCTGTTGAAAGAAAACCCAGAGGCCTATTTTGAAGCCGCGCAAAAACGCCTTGATGATATGCAGGCCGAAGCTATCAAAAATTATGAAGCAGACCCATCCCTTGATAATCAGAAAAAGCTTTTAGAGGCACAGATTGTAACTGACTATCAAAAAAACTATGAGGATGCCTATAGACGCCGCGTCATGGGGCAAGATATTCCCGAACGCAAACCGGCGCAGCTCTTCTCACAAGAGGCGGAAAATTCCTATGTTGAAAATATGGAGCTGCATAAACAGGTTGTGCAGATAGGGGCGACACTTAAAACAAGCCCTTATTCCAGTGAATTTTCACAAGATGAGGTTTTTGACGGATTGGACTGGGGAGCGCGTTTTGAAGGCGCGGAAGATAAATATGATATCAGTTCTCTGAATAGAAATGAATTATGGATGGAGCTGCTTGAAGGCGAAAAAGACGCGATCATGCAAGAGTTTCATGATAACCCATCAACCGAGACATTAGAACGCGTACTTGCCTTACAAAATGCAATGAACGAAGCAAATTATCAAATTCAGCGTTATACTGCTTATGAAGCGGGAGAGCAGAGTCCAGAAAGAGAAGATATCGACCCGATTGTTTTAATTACTGAAACAGAGGCAGAAGCGGTTATTATTGATTCCATTAAAGAGCTGGAGCTTGAACAACAAGAGCTGGCAGAATTAACCAAATTCATCGAAGAACATCTTGAGGTTATTGAAGAACATGACGCGCAAATCATGAGCGAATATTCCCCTGAGAAAGCCTTTGAAAATTTTGATTGGGATTCATATGAAGGCGAAGCCACGACACCAGAAGAGTTGAAGGCCGAGAATCCAGAAACCTATCGGGTTCAGGAAATCGCCTATCTTGAAAACTTAACGGCTGATGCACTTGCTCTATATAAAGAAGACCCATCTCCTGAAAATACTGAAAATTACGTTGAGGCGTATATCTTACGCTCAAACCGATTTGACGCTATTAATGAAGAGCGGGAAGCCGAAGGCCTTTCTGATACCATAGCTGAACTTGATGCCTATCCCGATGAAGTGCCTGATGAAGTTATATATGATTACTACAGAGAGAGAAAAATTGAATTAGAACAATCTCCTGAGGTTGCACCTGAAGTCATCCCTGAAACAGCTCCCGAAGTGGCAGGCTATGAAAATGGGGTTGATGGCACAGCCTATACAGCCAAGGTAGATGCCCCCATTGGTGGAGAGCCTAAAGTGGATTTTGATAATGGAGTCTTACTTGCCAACATTCCTGTTGTGAATTTCTTTAATCAAAACTCTAATCCAAGCCCTGAACAGGTCACTTTGGTGAATGCAACTTCACCTCAAGAAACAATCGCTCCAATTATTTTCAAAACCGATCAAGGCAACACATATGCCGATAATGCTATGAGTTAGTGAAAATCTTGGTTTTTCACCGTAATATTTACATATAACCACTCTCTTAACCCTTTGTTTACCGCCTGTTAAGTCAATCTTAGGGATTGGCGCAACTATCTGCTGTTTTTTTTCAAAAAAGATGGTTTTTTCGGCTTTTGGTAGGAAAGCGTTAATAAATTGCGCGCAATAATGAACATGAACGCGGGGGGAGAATCTGCGTCACATAAATTATGCGTAATACTGAACGTCCAAATGGTTAGATCAAGGTAATAAATCGATGAGCGATAATTTTGAAGAATTCTGCAAAACCCATAGCATGAAAGATCGCGTTTGCGGGGCTGCTTATACAATTAATGACTTTCAACCCGTTATATGTACGCATATCGGTGATCAGCCGCTTTTCTACTTTGATGAGGAAATCATAGAAGAAGAGGAAGAGGAGCTTTTATTCAATACGGATGAGCTTGGATTTTTGGCACATGAAATTCAAACATTGAAAAATGAAATCGCGGATATGGAATCCCCTGTTCTTTCTATTAAAGAAGAAACAAAAAAATCTATTGAGCTTTTTTCTCAAAATGCGGAGAGCATGAATCAGGACTTCTATATGAGTGATGCAGAAACAGATATTCGATTACAGGACATTATAAGCATTCTTAAAGAAAGCCGTCTTTGCGCGGCCTATCTAATGGAAGCAGAAAAATACGATATAAAAATAATGATGAGCGAACAGGTTGAAAAAGCCTTTTATGATCGTCGCAGCGGGAGCATTTCACTCTATCCTCATATGGATAAGACAGAGCAGGTATTACAGCTTGCCTGTGAATTACGTCGTCATTGGCAACATCGCCAAGGCGCACTTATTAACCCTTTAATGTTCCAGCCAGAGCATGCGGTTCTTATTAACCGCGCTCAAGAGGCAGATCTTGCCGTGAGTGTTATTCGCACCGCGTGGGAATTGCAACTGGCCGGAATCAGAGATGTGTGGGAGCGGGTTGAAAACTCTCCTATGGCAGACTTAGCGCGTGCTTACGCTCGTGAAGCTTTCTTGGATTTCCGTACAATTAATAACGGAACGGCAAGCGCGAGTGTTTTCGAAGCATGGTTCTTATCCGAGCGCTGTCGCCAACAAGACAAGAAAATTATTCAATCCATGCTCGCGGATTATAAGGGATATGTGTTTGAACATGGTACGTCTTCCGAAAACGTGACGGCGGAATTAATTGCGGCGCTGGGCATTATGCCATTCGGCAAAAATTACCTTGCCGCGCATGCGCCTATTATCATGGATGATCCGATTTTCACCGAGGTGCGTGACCGCTCCAACGCGAATTTCCTATGGTTTATTAAGTTCGAACGTTCATTCAAAGAAACGGAACAACACTTGCAGTTGGACTCTGACTTATCCACACATGGCGATATCCGTCATGATCTGTTGAACCAAAGTCAGGACCACAAGAATGAGCACAAACAAAGCGCAGACGTTATTCAACTTTTTGAATACCAATCAGAAGACAAAAAACCAAAGCGCAAAGCCTCATTCTTCTCTCGCAAGAAGCCAGAACACGTTCCCGCAGGTGAATCTGCACAAATCATCGACATGCAGCGCTGGTCGAAAAAAGGATAATACATATATTGAGTATCTGGGTGAAGGCGGCATCATGGAATTAAAATCGGGCCAACCACAAAAAAAATTAATCAGTTTACTTTCCTGTGATGATGCGCCGTGCGCGGTACAAGCACGGTGGTATTTTTCTGAGCTTTGCAGCGACGATATCGATATAGACTTTTTCGAAATGGGTGACGACGCGGAAATACATTGCTATGGCGATGTCCTAAGCTGGTGCATGAGTGTTCTTGAACACAGCCCATCTGCGCGCTTAATGCTTCGTGAGGCCTGCGATAAAGACTGGAAAATAACGATTGAAGATTTGCGCGGCGGGGAATATTGCATTGATGTAGAGCAAAAACTCTTGATACTGGATAATAACTCACTTGTACCATCGGCCTTGGGGCGCTCTGGTTATTTCAGAAATATGACGATTGTGACATTGACCAAAGCATTGCGCGATATTTGGCAGGAAAAACGCCATGGCGGCTTTGATGAGCATTACTCCCCTGAATATATCCTATTGATGGAGCGTGTACGCGCCGCCGATCTTGATGTGATGAGTGTTATGATGGCGTGGGAATTGCGCTCCGAAGAATTTTCTGAAATTTGGCGTCATATGATTGGCTCTGAGGTTGGCGATATGGCCATGGCGTTTTCAGGATATCTTGAACGTGACCCCTCCTCTGCCTATAGCGGTTTAGCGTTACGCGCGGCTTTTAAACAATGGTTTCGTGATGAAAAACGCCTGCATTCTTGTGATCATGACACGTTAGAATATCTGGATGATGTGTTAGCATTGACCAATGATACGGCATCTACATTTGGTAAGAAACGCCCTGGCCGCATGAATATAGAGGTCTTGTCTTGCTTGCCTGATAAAACGGCGTATTTACAAGGAATGGGCGGTGAAATTTTAGCCGACCCGATCTATTCATCTGTAGATGATCCGATCAATCAAACGCATTTGTTTCATATTATGTACGATCTTGAAGCCATCGTGGTTGAAAATGTCGCGTTTCGTGATGCGAGCCTTGCACGAAAAATCTTCCCGATTGAGTAGGATTTATTAATGCCCCAATGCAGAATCTAAAACAGGCACGTTTTCAATGACAACCTCTTGATCGGCCATTGTGACGCGGCCATTTGGCTCAACATAGATATCAACGTTAAACAGGATATCCTTCATCATCATAAAGGCATTCACTTTATAAACACCGTCTTTGCGCTTTTCATTAATTTCTAAAAACTTAAGAGTTTTATTGAGCGCCTGTTTAATCTCGGATGATGGTTCGTCCTTCCATTGGATATTATCGGCGCTTTCGCAAATGGTAAAACGTCCGAAACGCATTTTCACAAATTTAAAATAAAACCTGATATATTCGAAAATATTTTCATCGGTCAGGTTAATCGGAACGTCTTGGTTTAATTTTTGAATGGTTTTATAATTCCAATCAATAATCGTGAAATCGCGGGTGTCATTCTTTTGAAAAACATAGCGCTCTAATGGAGGGGTTGTTGCGTAATCTGCGATGTGTAAAAAACGATATCCCTTATAGAACGGGACTTCGATGGAGAGTATAGTGGTTTCAAGCGGGTCAAAGACACTGCCCTCTACCGATTTATTAACATCGTCTAAAATTACGGCGACTTCATTGAGTTCTAATTTATCAAAAGCTTCATCAAACATGGGGGTGATTCGTTTGTTAGTGGCGTGTGTGGCAATGATGCGTTTTTTATGTCTAAAAATCAAGAGAAAGGGACGGGAAAACCTTGTGTGCGAATCCAAGAGCAATTTTTGTATTAAATGGTGGATGAAGTTACCCAGATTCTGTCCCGATGCGTTAGGGGTGAGTCATCCCCCTGTGTGAAAGTTAAAAATGCAGAAATGAAAAAAAATTCTGGACGGGATGCGACTCCACGGAAATCCTTGAAAGCTTGGTTGGGATGACCTGTTGGTAGATTGGGGGAAAAAAATAATCCCCGTTATGCACAGGTACTACTATCTATTACATCCTTAATTCTTAAATATATTTTTTTATAATTCATGCTTGTCAGGAAGGTTAAAAGCGGAAATATTGCTTGCATGATTTTGAGATGTTGAAAGGTTTGTAGTGGCTTACGCAAAGAAGAATTTTCTGGAAAGTTTAAACGGGCATAGGCCTGATCATATCCCGTTTTGGTTTATGAGGCAGGCTGGGCGCTATTTGCCAGAGTATCGAGAATTGCGTGCAAAGGCGGGAAGCTTTTTGGATATGGCGTATAACCCGAGTTATGCGAGTGAGGTGACGTTACAGCCTATTCGCAGATATGGCATGGATGCGGCGATTATATTTTCAGATATTTTGGTTATCCCTCATGCTTTGGGGCAACATTTGGACTTCATTCAAGGGGAAGGGCCGAAGCTTGATGCTATCAAAGATGCGAGCGCTTTGGGGCGGTTAAATTTTTCTAAGTTTGAATCTACGTTAAGCCCTGTGTATGAAGCTTTGCAAAAAACCAAGGCAGGTTTGCAGGTTGAGGGGCATCACGGCACGGCGCTGATTGGGTTTTGCGGTGCGCCTTGGACGGTGGCGTGTTACATGGTTGAGGGAGGCGGCAGTCGTGATTTCATCGATGTTAAAAAATTCGCGTATACTGATCCTGTGGGCTTTGCGGAATTGATTGATTTACTGGTTGAGGCAAGCGCAGCGTATTTGATTAATCAGATTAATGCAGGCGCGGAGGCGGTGCAGATTTTTGATAGTTGGGCGGGGGCTTTGGATTCGCAATCTTTCCGCAAATGGGTGATTGAACCGACGCGTAAAATTGTTGAATTGGTGCGTGATAGCCATCCCGATGTTCCGATAATTGGGTTTCCGCGATGCGCGGGGGCGAATTATTTGAATTATATCCAAGATACGGGCGTTACGGCGGTGGGTCTTGATACTTCGGTGGATACGCGGTGGGCGGCGCGTACGCTACAGCCTATGGTGCCTGTGCAGGGTAATCTTGATCCGATATGCTTGTTGGCGGGTGGAGATGCACTTATCTTGGCGGCGGAGAAAATTATTGGTGATCTGAAGGGCGGTAATTTTGTGTTTAACCTTGGCCATGGAATTAACAAAGATACCCCGCCAGAGCATGTAGAGCAGCTCGTTAATTTTATACGGGATTATAAATTATGAGCCAGAAAATCGCGGTTGTATTGTTTAATCTTGGTGGGCCAGATGGGAAGGAATCCATTGAGCCATTCTTGATGAATTTCTTTATGGATAAAAACATTATCGCCGCGCCGAAGCCCGTTCGGTATTTGCTCGCAAAATATATCAGTTATAAACGTAGCCGCCGCGAGGCAGGGGATTCTTATGCGATTATCGGTGATCGCTCACCGCTTTTGAAAAACACAAATGCGCAACGTGATGCTTTGGAAAAAGTTTTGAATGATGGCGAAAATGAAAACACGTATAAGGTTTTTACCTGTATGCGCTATTGGAATCCGATGGCGGAGGAAGTGGTCAAAGATGTAAAAGATTGGGGCGCGGAGAAAATTTTATTGCTTCCGATGTATCCGCAATTTTCAACCACTACTACATGGTCATCTTTGGGTGTGTGGAACGATGCTTGTGCGGCGGAAGGTGTGAAAACGGAAACTTCTATGGTGTGTTGTTATCCTGAAAATGACGGGTTTATTGAGGCCTCCGCACAAAATATTTTGATCGAGTGGCAAAAGGCGAAAAAGCATGACAAGGTTCGCATTCTTTTTTCCGCGCATGGATTGCCTGAAAAAATTGTTGAGGGCGGTGATCCGTATCAATGGCAGTGCGAGCAAACAGCCGCAAAAATTGCGGCGCGCGTACAGGAAGAATTAGGCGATGAGATGCCCGAATGGAAAATTTGTTATCAAAGCCGCGTCGGGCGGCTTAAATGGATTACGCCATCGACAGAGGACATGATTGAGCAGTCGGTTGATGATGGCTATGCGCTTATTATCTATCCGCATGCCTTCACGCAGGAACATGTAGAGACTTTGGTTGAATTGGATGTTGAATATCGTGAGCTTGCAGAAAAGCACATCAAACGCGGATATTACCGCGCACAGACTGTTGGCACGCATCCAGTGTTTATTGATGGGCTGGCAAAGCTTGTGCAGGCGCATGAAGAACGCTCAGACGTTACTGCCGAGGGTTTTGAATGCATATGCCCCGAAGAATTCGGGCGATGTTGTATGCGTTCTGGGAATGCGTAAACGTGAAGGAATAAACCATGCAAGACACCCTAAACTCCTATTACGATATCTTTCGCGCGGTACATATTATTGCGGTGATAAGTTGGATGGCGGGGATGTTATATCTGCCGCGATTATTTGTATATCACGTGGACGCCGTGAAGGGTGGCGAGCTATCCGAAACCCTGAAGATCATGGAAAAGCGTTTGTTCCGTTATATCATGACCCCTGCGATGGTGGCCGCGTGGGTTTTTGGCGGAGCGATGCTGTATGCGCGGTGGGATTTGTTGATGAGTATAAGCCATTGGATGCATGCGAAATTGCTGTTTGTTGTTCTTATGACCGTTGTGCATCACATCTATATCAAATATCTGAAGGCGTTTCGCGAAGACCGCAATCAAAAAACTGCGAAATTTTTCCGAATTCTTAACGAAGTTCCGACTATACTCATGATTATCATCGTTGTGTTGGCGGTGGTTGAACCATTTTAACCCTTTGAAAAAATTGCAAAATCTTTGATTCTTTCATGATCAAAATATAAAATACGCGTTTGAGAAAATTAGTTGTGCATAATTTCTTGACTCTTTTCTCTTACGCGGCTATAAAAACCTTGTCTTGAAAAAAATCCGTAAAAATTTGGGTAAAAATTCGTCGATTTTCGGCACGGGATAAAGCAATTACATTCAAGGTTTATGGTTATGTGCTTTGTCCACCAACAATAAGGTTGTGAGTTTCCTTCTTATAAAAAATTTCTATTAATCAAATAATGAGTCTTTCATGAATCTACAGGAATTGAAAACACGTTCTCCCGCTGAACTGCTTGCGTTTGCAGAAGAGTTGGCGATAGAGAACTGTAACACTATGCGTAAACAAGATATGATGTTTGCGATTTTAAAACAACTGGCGCAAAAAAATGTGCCGATTTCTGGCGTTGGTGTGCTCGAAGTTTTGCAAGATGGTTTTGGCTTTCTTCGCAGCCCCGAGGAAAACTACCTCCCAGGGCCTGATGATATTTATGTTTCACCGTCACAAGTACGTCGATTTGGCCTACGTACGGGGGATATTGTTGAGGGCGAAATTCGCGCTCCTAAAGATTCGGAGCGTTATTTTGCCCTGCTCCGTGTTGGTTCGATTAATAATGAATTGCCGGAAAAGCTTCGTCACCGTATTAATTTTGATAACCTCACCCCGCTTTATCCTGATCGCAAGATCACACTTGAATATGATGATCCGACAGTTAAATGTCAGGTACAGCGCGTTATTGAGCTGACTTCGCCGATTGGTTTTGGGCAGCGTGCGTTGATCGTTGCGCCGCCACGTACGGGTAAAACCGTTATGATGCAAAATATTGCGACCTCTATTGCGACCAATCACCCAGACGCATATCTGATTGTTCTTCTTATTGATGAACGCCCCGAAGAGGTGACCGATATGGCGCGTAGTGTACGCGGAGAGGTGGTGTCATCAACCTTTGATGAGCCAGCGTCCAGACACGTACAGGTGGCCGAAATGGTGATGGAAAAGGCCAAGCGTTTGGTTGAGCATAAACGCGATGTGGTTATCCTTCTTGACTCTATTACACGTCTTGCACGTGCCTATAACACGGTTGTGCCGTCCTCTGGTAAAGTTCTTACGGGTGGTGTTGATGCCAATGCGTTGCAACGCCCGAAACGTTTCTTTGGTGCGGCGCGTAATGTTGAACAGGGTGGATCGCTCACGATTATTGCGACCGCGTTGATTGATACAGGATCACGTATGGATGAGGTTATCTTTGAGGAATTCAAAGGTACGGGTAACTCCGAGATCGTTCTTGATCGTAAACTCGCTGATAAACGTGTCTTCCCTGCGATTGATATTCAAAAATCAGGAACACGTAAGGAAGAGCTTTTGGTTGATAAAGATACCTTGCAGAAAATGTGGGTTCTTCGCCGTATTCTTAACCCGATGGGAACGGTTGACGCGGTTGAATTCCTTCTCGGTAAGATGAAGCAAACCAAGAACAATGATGATTTCTTCAATTCTATGAATCAGTAGTCCCCGCTCTTGCTTGGCAATCGGGCTTTAAGACCTAATTAGGCAACCGCACCATGGCGACACAAGCTGGGTGCGGTTCTTTCTCTGTTTAAGTAAATCAGAAATCTAGGCCATTATGGGTTAATTTGTTTGCATCTTGTGCGATTGGATGGTCGTCATATGCTTGATTTACGTGCATTTTGATATTGAATGTATCGTTGATTTTCTTCGCATTGATCGCATCTTGTAAAACATGGCCGCAGATGTAAACACCAGCATTTGTTTTCGCTAATAAATCTTCACCTTTTGGTGAATTAATATATGTCGCCAGAATGCTTGCTTCGTTATCGTCAGACTCTAGTTGTTCAACCAGATTTAGCATTTCTTCTACATCATAACCATTGGTCATGATCAGGTTTGCAGAGCGCTCCAATATATCCCGCGCGATGTCACCGTTATTTTTTATATCTACGGGAAATTCTGCTCTTTTTGCGAAGGCGGCGAAGGTTTCCTCCCAGATTTCTTTATAGTCATCGGTTGGTAGTGTGTTGCCGTACATAATTTTATCCTTATTCTGAGCTTACTTTTTACGTGTATGTCTCATATTTTTGCAAGAAAATTTTGCAAATAAATTAAGGGCTGAGCGTAATATCCAAGGCCTTTAGGGCATCTTCAATCGGGATAAAGAGGTTGAGGGTTTCAAGCTCGCCGAAGCCTGCTACGGCCATTCCAATGATGTTTCCGTATGCGTCTAATAACGCGCCACCGCTATTGCCGCCATGGATTGCCACGTCACCTTGGATCAGATCAACCGTTGTGCCCCATATTTTATAATTTTTACGATGGGCGCTGACGATGCCCTTGGTCAGGGTGTCTTGCAAAGATGTTCTTGTGGGCGCGCCTAATGCATAGATATCGGCGCTCACCTTTGGCCAGATGGTTTGAAGCGGCGCGGTGATGATGTTTAAACCTTCTGGGGTTTTTTCAAGTTTGAGCAAAGCAATATCGTGCACTTTATCCGTTCGAAGCACTTCTGCGATGAGCTTTTCTTCCTTATCCGCCGTGACGATCCGTACGCGCATGGCGTCACCGACCACGTGGCTGTTTGTTATGATATGCCCTTGATTGGTGATGAAAAAGCCGGATCCATGCCCTTCGCCGGCCTGCACCAGAACGGCGATTTTACGGGTTGTGTCGATATGATTGGATAGTGCAGTTTGTGAAATTTGTGGGTTATGAATGACGACACTTTCCATCGTATCGAATGCTCTGGGGCGGCTTTGCGTGGGTTTTTTCTTTTTGCTCTTGCGCCAATTATCGGGCGGTGTTTTACCGAAAAAGATTAAATCATGGAAATTTTTATCCGCCCCAAAATTATGCGCCGCCATGGAAAATGCATCAGTGATCATTAATTCTATGCCATCGGCGTTGGATCTTTTTTGATTGGTATAGCCCTGCGTCACGGTTTTATAGACGGTTTTTTTGCGTAAATTATCATAAACTGCCCATTCAATTTTTAAGAATAGCTCCCCCTTATAGCGCGGATTGCCCAGTTCAAATATCCCGTGGGATGTATCGTTACAGGCATTGATGTCTGCATCGATTATCTTGGCGCTGATTTTATATTCACTGCGTAATAATTCATCGATGACTTCTTCGTCAAAGTCTTTGTTTAATTGATTAACAACGTCATAGCCCAAAGGCTCTAATGATAATGTGAAGCTATCATCCATCAGGGTTTTTGGCATGCCGTGCAGGATTTTTCCATTGAGGTTTAAATAGAATAAGAAACAGTTTTTGCGGATGAGCCCTATATCCTCACCCAGGGGTAATTCGACTTTCATTTTTGTGAATTTTATTGGTGCGGAGTGGGAATCCTCAGGCTCTTCTAATGGTGCGTTATAGTGCGCTTTGCGGACATCCGCGCAGGCAGAAACCCCGCAAATTAAGAAAATACAGAACAAAAATTTAAGAGCGGCGGAATTTATCATGATGTGGTAATATTTCAGTAATCTTTACGGCGTAGAGTTTTTACGGCATAAGAATACTTCAAAATGTAATTTGAGACTAGGAACAAATAAGATGAGTGCGCGCACAGCGAAAATAGCCCGTAAGACCAACGAAACAGCCATAGACGTTTCCGTTAATTTGGATGGAGTGGGTCAGGCCGATATCAATACGGGCATTGGGTTTTTTGACCATATGCTGGAACAACTGGCGAAGCATTCTTTGATTGATATAACAATCAGGTGCGATGGAGATTTGCATATTGATGGGCATCACACGGCAGAGGATGTCGGCATCACTCTTGGGAAGGCGCTTAAAGAGGCGATTGGTGATAAGCGCGGCATTCGTCGTTATGGGCATTTTGACCTTGTGATGGATGAGGCGCGCGCGTCTGTGGCGCTTGATTTTTCAAACCGTCCGTTTTTGGTATGGAATGCAAGCTTTACCGTTGATCGTTTGGGCGCAATGGATACCGAATTATTTCAAGAGTTCTTTCAGGCCTTGGCAGGCGCGGCGGGCTTAACCCTGCATGTGACGCAGCTTGCAGGCACAAATAACCACCACATTATTGAAAGCATCTATAAGGCTTTTGCAAAATCCATTCGTATGGCGGTGGAAGTTGACCCGCGCATGGGTGATGCCTTGCCAAGCACGAAGGGTGCGCTGTAGATGTCGTTTGATCGTTTAGTTAATATGAGTTGATTTGCTTAATTTTGCATTATTATGTATAATCATGAAAGTAAAGAGGGATGATTATGAGTTACGAAAAAAATAGAATTTTTGAAGCTATTGAAAAGCAAGTGGGTCTTACGGATCAATTTGAAAGCTCTGTAGAGGATACGTTACAGGGTAAAAAAGTTACAATTACGAAAATAGATGATCCAAATATTCAAATGAGATTAAAGCCTGTTGGCACTTTATCGCGGGTAGCTGCCATATTTAAAGGTGAGTCTACTGGTAAAGATCCTTATGAATCTGAAGCAATTTATCATAATGGTAAAACGGTTCGATCTGATATTGCAGATCCTTATATGGCAGGTAATAAGGTGATGAATTTTATTGAAGATAATGAAGACGTGCCAATATTGAGTCATTAAGGGCGCATTTTAAACCTCTGGCTTTGAACAAACATCAAGGAATTTTTGTGCTTCTGATTTGTTATTTGCCGCGTACTCACAACTTGAATTATTTACGACCATTCCAAACCATTCTGCGGCCTCGGTGAATTGAAGCTTGGCATATGATATAATGCCCATAGTGTATTGCGCCTCGCCGTGTCCCTTTATTGCGGATTTCCGCATCAGCGCGGAAAACTCATGATTATTTGGTTTATCGGGTGTGTGTGCTTGTATGGCCTGTTCGAATAATTCGTGAGCCGTATAAATTTTAGTCATTTTTTATTGCCTATATTTATAATTCTTGACCATCAAGGTTATCGGGAGTCATGCTTAGTTCTTCAATGGCAACCTTATGCCCGCCGATTGCCGCTTTGTTTTTAAGATCAATCGCAAGATCGGCTGCATTTTCTTCGCTAGACAGGATGGTCTCGTATGCCGTGCCTAATGTATATAGTGCGTCTGGATCGCCGTTTTCGGCCGCCGCGAATAATGAGTTTAATTGTTTCAATTTTTTATCACCTTGAAATTATTTTGAGCGCGCAAAAGAACATAAAATAGCGCTTAAAACAACTATTTTATGTATTGCAGTGCGGAAAATTCTTTTGTGCTTAGTTTTCTATGCTGTCGAACGGTATGTCTTGAGCATCAGGCGTCATTTCATGGTCATATTTCTCGAGAATGCCATCAATCACTGGGAGAACTTTTGCATCTTGCTCTGCTTTTTTATTGGCATAGGCGATATCAACTAAATCGGCGGCGTCGCCCTGACTGCGGATATCGTTTCTTTCTATGATGCGGTTTTTTATAGTTATTAATTGGTTTAAGGCATCTGCCCTTGTTTCAAAAATGGTCGCATTGACTGCGGCACCTACAAGAGCTTCAATGCCTTTTTCTTTGTTGTGATTTACCAATGCCCTTGAAAGATGAAGCCTTGCGATTTGTAAAAATGCATCGGCATGCCCGTTTTGAGCAATTTCTTGCAAGCCTTCTTCTAATTTTTCAGGTGTTAAATTGGGATCTGAATGCATGTCATGTAATAGTTTATCATATGCATTTTGTTCTGTTGCGCCGTTAAATGCTTTCATCTCTATAGCCCTTGTAAATATTATTTTAATAATTAGAGCGAGAACGTAATCTTATTATGCGTATATGTCAAATTTAAAAGGTGCTGCGGTGCGGTTGTGTGAGTTTTACAGTTTACGGCGTCTTAGGACTTCGCCATGGGCAGGGAAGCCTTCGTAATCTGTCATGGTGCACACCGCGTCCTTAAGGATTTCGAAGCCTTGTTTATCGCATTGTGAAATAGATGTGCGTTTGAGGAAATCCCAGACGCTTGTACAGGAATAACTATGCGCCCAACCGCCCGTCGGCAGGACGTGGTTCACGCCGATACCGTAATTTCCCAATGAGGATGGTGTGTATTCTCCGATTAAAATCTCACCTGCATGCTTTAGTGAATCCAAACGATTTTCGCCATCTTTGATTTTCAGGTGCAGATGTTCGGGCGCGTATTCGTTTGAAAAGGCGATGGAATCCTCAAGGCTTTGGGTGAGGATAATACCGCCATAGCTATCCTCGCCGCCGCCCATCACATGGGTGCAGATATCGCGATGCGGCTGTGGCAGGGTGTCGATCACGGCTTGCATATTATCCTGCACATATTTTGCGAGGTTTTTATCATGGGTGACGAGGAGTGCACCGCTGTCTTTTCCATGCTCACCTTCATTGAGGATGTCGAGGATGGTGTTGTCGGGGTTGGCGCTTTCATCCGCAAGGACGATGGATTCAGATGGGCCAGCGGGCATGCCGGGGTCCATGATGTCAGATAAGATGCGCTTTGCCGCCGCGACATAAGGGCTGCCGGGGCCGAGGACTTTTTTGACTTTCGGGACTGTATCTGTTCCGTATGCTAAGGCCGCGATGCCTTGCGCGCCGCCACATTTATAGACATTTTCCACGCCGCATAAACGCGCGGTGAATAATGTTGCCGCGTCGATTGATCCGTCAGGCGTGGGCGGGGTGACAATCGCGATTTCCTTCACACCTGCAATCACGGCGGGGATGGCAAGCATATAAAGGGCAGATGGAAAAGCGCCTTTACCGCGCGGAACATAGAGACCAACGGATTCAATCGCACTGACCTGTTCGCCCGCGTGAACACCCGGTTCAATTTCAACCATCCATCTGGCGGGGACATGTTCCATTTGTTTCACGTGAAACATTTTGACATTGGTCACGCATTTTTCGATGGCGGCCTTAAGGGGTTCGTCCAATTTATTGGCGGCGGCATCGAATTCCTCTGTGCTTGCCTTGATGTTTGTAACAGTGGCGTTCTCGAATTTTTTTGCATAGAGACGTAATGCTTCATCACCGTTTTTACGCACATCATCAATGATCGGTTTTACGATTTCACATACATGGTCAATGTCGGCCTGTGCGCGGCGCATTATGCGCGCCCGCGTCGCGTCATCGGTTTCGTTCCATTTGTAAAGGGCGATTGCCATATCTTTGTGTCCCGTATATACGTATAAATTCAATAGCGCTTATACTAAGAAAAAGACGTCATGGCAAAAGAAACTCTCATCATTATTGATTACGGATCAGGCAATCTTCACTCTGCGGCGAAATCGTTTGAGCATGTCGTGGCAAATGAGGCGCGTGATGTGGTGGTCAAGATCTCATCCAAGCCTGAAGATGTACTAAAGGCGGATCGAATTTGTTTGCCAGGGCAAGGGGCGTTTCGTGATTGCATGGAAAATTTGCAAAACACGACGGGTATGATTGATGCGATGAAAGAGGCTGTCTTTAAAAAAGGTACACCGTTCCTTGGGATTTGCGTTGGGATGCAGTTGATGGCGACGCGTGGGCTTGAGCATGGCGCGAAGGCGGGCTTGAACTGGATTGATGGTGAGGTCGTACCGATTAAGACGAATGATCCCGCCCTTAAAATTCCGCATATGGGGTGGAATAATCTGCATTATCTGTCCGCGAATGACACGCAGGATAACCGTCACTTTGTGCTGCGCAGCACAGATTCCCAAGAAAATTTCTACTTTGTTCATTCTTTTATGTTTCAATGTACCTATAACCACAACTTGCTTGCGATGACGGATTACGGGGACATGATGATTCCTGCCGTTGTCGGAAAAGACAATATGGTGGGGATGCAGTTCCATCCCGAAAAAAGCCATAATGCGGGGTTAAAGTTACTATCGAACTTTTTGGAATGGAAGCCGTAAGACTTAGAGCGCCAGACAAAATGCACAAATGTTGTGGGACATATAGGCAAGGAGTTTAATAATGAGCGATAAAACAAATCTCCAGATATTAGAGCCAGTAGCGATTGTTGAGCGTTTGCGTGAATTTCATGCAGGTGATTTGAATGATTTATGCGATGCGACGGACGCGGCGATTGAAGGCGGTGGTGGTTTCGGATGGGTGAAATTGCCCGCACGGGAGATTTTGGAGCGATACTGGCAGGGCGTTGTGACGATGCCGGCGCGGGAATTATTTGTTGCGCGGCTTGATGGCGTGATCTGCGGGACATGTCAATTATTGCGTCCGCCCGCGAATAACGAGGCACAAAGCTTTGCGGTGCAACTCACCACGAATTTTGTTGCACCATGGGCACGTGGGCATTGCCTTGCGAAGATGCTTATTGTTGAGGCAGAGAAGCATGCAAAGTCAGAAGGGTTTGAAGTGATTAATCTTGATGTGCGCGAGACATTGGTACAGGCGATGAAATTGTACGAGACATTGGGCTATAAACGCATTGGCGAACATCCGCATTATGCCAAGGTCGATGGTAAGATCATCAAGGGCTATTACTATACCAAGTTTATCGGATCCTCAGTTTAAGATACCGCTGGTATGGATTCCGTGGGCTGAGTTTCTGTATCGTTGGTCGTATCCGTAATTTTATCCATGATGTTATCCATTAAAATATCCGCCCTATGAGTTAGGGAAATCAGAGTATGCGTACCGTTTGGACGTTCATGAAAAGCAACGGCGTTGTATATATTGGGTTTTGATTCCATATGTGTTTGCATTGATCGAATTGTAATATCATCAATCGGCGGATATATTTCTTTCGGGTTTTTGCTTTGCTCTTGGAAATGCGCCGCCAGATTTTTTAACGTGTTTAATGCGTCTTCGGCGAATGGATCGAATTTAAAGCTATTTCTTGTCATCATTACCCCCAGATATGATTATCTCTTTTGAGATTATATTGCGCGGGCGATGATGGCAAATCAATTTTGACTTCTTATGAAAATGCTGTTATTTATGGCTTTATATAAAATGAAGTCTTAAAAGGAATTGGGCAATGCCAAGTATTAAAAATGTATTTAGAAAAGATGAAAATACAGAAGACTATAAGATTTTAGATATAGCACTTGACCTTAGCAACTCTCCCCATGAGAGAGATGCATTGGATCGCGCTATGACCACGAAGCATAGGCAAGGGTTTATTGCTGGAGTTGGAGCTATGAGCGTTCTTGGTCTCTTGGGGAATGCGCTGCCTAATATTTATGAGAGTGATGTTGCCGACGCGGCGAGAGATACTGGTTTGGTTACGAAGAAGGAGCAACGTAATGTTGCCAAGGATGCCATTGATGGGCATAGTGCTATCAAGCTGGCAGAACATTATGTGGCGTGCACAAAAGATGAGGCTGTGGCGAAGCTGGAAGGATGCGAGAGCGTTTATACGGTTGACCCTGAAACAAATGACGTGACAAAGACTGACAATCCTTTATTGGACGCGTCTCCGGAAATATAAGTTTTATACATTGATAGTTTCTTCTTAAACGCCTATATTTTAGGCGTTTTTTATTGCCTTAAAGAAAGTATGCTCATGATTATTTACCCCGCGATTGATTTAAAAGGTGGCCAATGTGTGCGTCTGTATAAGGGCGATATGAACAAGGACACAGTTTATAATGATGATCCAGCGGCGCAGGGCGCGGAATGGGCGCGGAGCGGTTTTTCATGGGTGCATGTGGTTGATCTTGATGGCGCGGTGCAGGGTTCGCCGACGAATTACAAGGCGGTGCGCTCTATCATTGAGGCGGTGGATATCCCCGTGCAGCTTGGCGGCGGTATCCGCAATTTAACGCAAATTGAAAAATGGTTGCAAGAGGGCGTAAGCCGCGTGATTTTGGGAACGGCGGCGGTTCGTGATCCCGATCTGGTGAAAAAGGCGTGCTATGAATTTCCGGGGCAAATTGTTGTGGGCATTGATGCGCGCAATGGAAATGTCGCGGTTGAGGGATGGGTTGAGGAATCTGATATACAGGCCAGCGCCCTTGCGCAGATGTTTGAAGATGTTGGCGTGTCGGCGATTATCTATACTGATATTGATCGGGACGGAACGGGTGAGGGCTTGAACATGGTGTCGACTATTGCTTTGGCGCAGAGCACGTCTATTCCCGTTATTGCGTCGGGCGGTGTCGGTAGCTTAGAAGATTTGAAATTGGTGCGCGATGCGGCGGAGTATGGCGTTGAAGGCGTTATTGTGGGTAAGGCGCTTTACGACGGGCGGATTACTCCTGCGGATGCGCTTAAGGTTGTTGTGGGGGATTAATGCCAGATATTGATAATAATACGAAATATGATGATGGGACGAGCCAAATTCGTGGTGACCTGATTAATATTAAAAATGACATGGCGCAATTCTTTCAAAAAGAGAGCTTTGCGGGAATCTTTCTTTGTATTACGGCGTTAATTGCGATGATTATTGCAAACTCTCCGTTTTTCTATCTTTATGATTATTGGATTGAATTGCCTGTTGGGGTCAAGATTGGTGACTTCCTTAAGATTGATAAGCCATTATTGCTGTGGGTGAATGATGGCTTGATGGCGATTTTTTTCTTTTTGGTTGGGTTGGAGTTAAAACGGGAATTTGTTGAGGGCGAGCTTTCAAGCGTTAAGAAGGTTATTCTTCCTGCGCTTGGGGCGATTGGTGGTATTGCTGTTCCTGCTCTGATTTATATGGCGTTTAATTATAATAACGAGGTCGGTATGCAGGGGTGGGCCATACCCGCGGCAACCGATATTGCGTTTGCACTGGGTGTGCTTGCTATTCTTGGCTCTCGTGTTCCCTTCTCGCTTAAAATTTTGCTGACATCGATTGCGATTTTCGATGATATTGGTGCGATTGTCATCATTGCCTTGTTTTATACCAGTAAGCTTTCATTATATGCGCTTGGTATTGCGGCTGTTTGTTGTGCGGGGGCGTTTATTCTTAACCGTTTGAATATTACCACGCGCAGTTTGTATTTCCTTCTTGGGATTATTATGTGGGTGGCGCTGCTTAAATCGGGCGTTCATGCAACATTATGCGGGGTTATTATGGCGTTTTTTATCCCGATGAAGGATTATAAATATCCTAACCGATCTCCCCTTAAAATGGTGGAGCATGATTTGCACTATGTGGTGGCGTTTTTCGTTTTGCCTGTGTTTGCGTTTTGTAATGCGGGGGTGAATATGGCGGGTGTCGGCGTGGCGCAATTTTTCCATCCTGTGCCGATAGGTATTGCGGCGGGGCTTGTCTTTGGTAAGCAAATTGGCGTGTTTGCCTTATGTTGGCTTGGCATTAAGCTTAAGCTTGCGGAGTTGCCGCGTGGGACAACGTGGATGCATCTTTATGGCTTATCGGTTTTGTGTGGTATCGGTTTTACCATGAGTTTGTTCATTGGTGGCTTGGCGTTTGAAGAAACAGGGGTAAATAACTCCTTTGATGAGCGTTTAGGCATTATTGCTGGTTCTTTGATCTCAGGTGTTTGGGGGTATTTGATCTTGCGGTTTTTGTGTAAAGACCGTGAGAGCGCAGAAGAAAACATAGGGGCATAGAAGACGATGCTTAAAACTCGAATAATACCTTGTTTAGATGTTGACTCTATTGATGGTCGGAGCCGCGTTGTGAAGGGCGTGAATTTCGTTGATATTGTTGATGCGGGTGATCCCGTGACCCAAGCCAAAATTTACAATGAGGCAGGTGCGGATGAGCTGTGCTTTCTTGACATCACCGCCACGCATCAGGGGCGTGATACGATTATTCATATGGTTGAAGAGGTCGCGAATGAGGTGTTTATCCCCCTTACCGTTGGTGGTGGAATTTCAGAGGTCTCACATATTCGCAAATTGCTTAATGCGGGGACGGATAAGGTGTCGATTAATTCAGCCGCCGTGAAGAACCCTGATTTCGTGAAAGAGGCCAGTGATAAATGCGGATCGCAATGTATTGTCGTTGCCATTGATGCGAAGGCCAAGGAAGATGGCAGTGAGGGTTGGGAAATCTTCACTCATGGCGGGCGTAAGGGTACAGGGATCGACGCGGTTGAATGGGCGGTCAAGATGGCACAATACGGCGCGGGAGAGCTTCTGGTGACTTCTATGGATCGGGATGGCACGAAGGCAGGGTTTAATCTGCCCTTAACGCGTGCGATTGCGGATGCGGTAAAAATCCCTGTGATTGCATCGGGCGGTGTTGGCAATCTTGATCATTTGGTTGAGGGTGTTACAAAGGGGCATGCGAGCGCGGTTCTGGCGGCCTCTATCTTTCATTTCGGTGAATATACAATCAAGGAAGCCAAAGAGGCGATGCGCGCGGCGGGGATTGCGGTGCGGCTTTAATATTACCCGCCTGCAATATCTGGTTCTTGATCGTTTGAAATTTTTTCGTACTCATATATTGGTAGATTACGGCTTTTGATGTTTAGATCATAAACATTAGAAACGCTGGCTTGCGCTTCGCTTAGAACGCGATTTAACTCATCGGTCAAAGATAAATGGCCGTTGCCAATGTCATTCGCTTTTTGAAGGGATTTTTGAGCAGTTTCAATCTCATGAATATAAGTAATAGTAGAGATCACGTTGGCCAATTTACTTTGCGTTACGGTGGTTGCTTCATGGCGGTCGATATTGGCTTGCATTGCGGATTCTAATGATTCTGAAATAGTTGTTTGTAGTCGATATGCTAAATTAGCCTGATTTTCAAGTATTCTTCTTCTTGATCTAATGGCTGTTTGTGCTTCTTCTGATCGACTTGTTTTGTTGTCAAGTTCTGCTAATTCAAGGTGGCCAGCATATCCTTTCAATTTTTTTTCTGAATTGGATAAGTTACATCTTTGTTGTTGTAAAAATTCTAATTCCTCATTGTTTCTTGTTGTTTCCTTTTCAGCGGCGCAATTAAAAGTGTTTAATAATTGAGAAATAGAATCGATAGAGTCAACATTGTCTTCTAATTTTTTTTGTACTAACTTTACAAATTCTTGATTGGTTAGTTTTACATTGCGTCCAAGTGTTACTAATTTAGAAAATATCGATGCTGGCCTGCTTGTTTCAAAATTAGTTGCTTCGGCAAGCTTGTTGATGAAGGCGTACATGCTATCGCCTTCTTTTATTCTTTGGAATCTTTTGTTTGTAATACTTGAGAAGGCGTCGTTAACTTCTTTTATTTGTTCTTGGCCTAATTTCATAATATTGATGTAGGAATCACTGTTTATGGCGGTTTCTACTTCGTCGTTTAAGTTTTCTATTGTGTGCTTTTTATTATTCTCTTCTCGTATTTTTAGAGCGTCTTTTAGCTGGTGTTCTATAATAATTTTTTGGTCTGTATTCGCATGTTGTATATATTTTTCTAGTTCCTCTGGTTTTAATGCCCAGTGATCTGAGTCAAAAAATGATATTAAGCCTTCTTGTTGTTGTAATAGATCAATAAATTTTTCTGGTTTAATGCTGTGGCGCTCTAAATCTTCTGTTGTCGTTATTATCTTTTCTGCTTTTAAAAACCTTATAACGGACATGTTATTTTGAGGGTTAAATACCACTGATGACGGTGGGTGCGTGAGAAGAGCAAAATCAAGCTTGTCTTGTTCTTCCTCAAATAAAAAATCATCTATATTAAGTGGCTTTTCCTTATTATTGATAAGGTAATTGTTTAGATCTTCCAACCTGCGGTCTTTTATTTTTGCATATACTGTATCATCACCTAAAATGTGTCTTATGCATTTGGCGAAAGTTGGATGCAAGGGAGTTTCGATGCTATTCATCGTCATAAAAGCTAGAAATTGCTGTAAACGATTTTTTTTATGCGTCATGTTTATTCTCTCATCTTATTTTATATATGTTAAATACATGAATTTCCTGCAGTTGTCAAAAGTAATGCATATACCATGCGCGGCGAGGATTGCGGTGCGGCTTTAATATCTTCAGGTTACATCGGCGGTGGGGATTTGGTGAGTATTATCGGTGTCAATTTTTACGATTTTCCCCGCGTTGATTAATTCATTTGCAAGAACGGCATGGTCGTTATCACTGGCGTATTTCAGATATACTGTATCACCGTCACGTGCCTTTGCGGCGATGGTTTTTGCGGTGCGTTTGAATTCGTTTTTCGGCGATATTGAAGACCCGTGCATTATATATTCAGTCATTATTGCTCGGGGATGTATTCGCCAGGGGTGAAGGTTATGGGCGCGGCGTTTTCGCTTTCCAAGATGTCAGGATTGATAAAGTTTTTCGGGCGCTCATAGGCGGGCGTGCCAATCGAAAGGCGTTGGCAGGCCAGTTGAAATCGTGTCAGGATTTGGTGTTGATCGTCGCTTGTGCCGTTGTCCCTTTTTACGATTTCTGCGGCGTTTTGAAGGGGGATTAAGATATTTGCGGCGGCGGTAAAGTGTCGTCCTCTGATGGCCTTAAAGGCCTTTTCTTCTATTTCATATATTTCGGTGGCGGCTTTTACAATATCGGTGTTGTGATGATCAAATTTTTGGAATCTGATGGCCTTTATTTCATCCTCGCTCAGGCTCTGAATGACGGATTCATCGAGGCCGCGAATGTAATCATTGCCCTCGACCACGCCCCACCCATATGTTGAATCTATGGCGTTAGGCAATAATGCGCCTTTGAATATGGCGGCGGCTGCGCGGAAATCGCTGCAGCAGATTAAATGAGAATTATTTTCATATGCTTTACGAGATAGTGTGGCCACAAATGTATCGGCTTGCGGCTCTCCCCCGCCTATTGCGTGCCCAATTTCATGGGTTAAATGCATGAATTGTATTTGTTTGTTATGATCTGGCATATTGGGCGTGGCAAGCCCTAGGGTTGATTTGAGTAAATTATCCCATGTTATATTCTGGGGCGGCGCAAGAATAATTCCAGCGTTTGGTTGTTTGTATTCTTTCGGATTGTAAAAATCCGCATTTTCGTCGAAATCTTTTACGAAATCACGATACACACAGGCAATATTGGTGGATGTTCCAGCTGATATTTGCGTTATTTTTGAGCTTAGCCTGCTTATAAACTCAAAGCTTGGCATTGTGGTGAGCTGCTGGAACGCTGGCGCTTGATGAATTGATTTTTTTAATTGATTAGAGACAGGGTTAAAGAGGCTTGCTCGTTTAAATTCTTCTGGCTTAATATAATGCACGGGCACGCCCATTGGCGCGTCTATGGCATAGATATCATCCAATATTCTTTGCATGTCACTTTCCGTGACGGCCTTTTTATTGATCTGTAGTAAACTCACGTCTTGCAACCCGCATAAATTAGCGGCTATTGTTACCTCTTTATGGAAGAAAAGTCAAAAAAATGAGCACGCATATCCTTGACCAGCTTTATGAAATTTTACAAAGTCGCAAAAATTTGGGTGGTGAGAAATCCTATGTGGCCTCTTTGTATGAGGGTGGGACGGATAAAATCGCCGCGAAAATCATGGAAGAAGCGCAAGAGCTTATTGATGAGGCACGGCTGTTGGATGATGAGCCCACGGATGCGGATGTGCAAAAGAATATCCGCGCCGAGGCCGCCGATTTGCTCTTTCATATGATGGTGATGTTGTCGCATCATGATGTGCCGATATCGGATGTGCTTGATGTGTTGGCGCGCCGCTTTGGCGTGTCTGGTCACGCGGAAAAAGCATCGCGAGGGAAATAATTTTATTGACTTAACGCGCGTGGTTGTATTATAGGTTACTTATATTCGTGGGATTTGAAGGATCAGCTTGCACCACGTTAAAAAAGCTAAAGCGCCACGGCAATAATCCGCCTGTGGTATCCGGTTTTGGGATCAAGCAGGTGCGGTTGACGCGATTTTTAACCTCCCCTGTTTGATATATTTTGCATAATTTTATGTGGTTTGGTAAACTTACATAATAATAAAAATAGTGGGATACGCGTTTATGTCTTTGGTTACTAATGATCCTTATACATTTGATTCTGCCAAGAAAAAGGGTCATCACCCTAAAACCTTGGCGCAAGCAAAAGATACTCAAGAGCGCCCTATTTATTTGGCGGTTGTCAATGGTATGCCCTCTGGTGCGGCGAAAAAAGCGCCAGCACAAGTGTCTATTCCCTTTTCCGAGGCGGCAGGTTCACGCCAAGTTGTCATTCAAAATTTTTATGTTGATGATGTTGATTATGGTGAAGATGAAGAATATGTGAAAAAACATTATTTGCCGATGAGTGAGCTTCAGAATTTTAATCCCGATATTGCGTTTTTAACAGGTGGTGCACAGGAAATTTTCCCTCAAATGCGAGATGCTGCGCGGAAAATAAAAGAGTGTGACGCGGCCTTAAGATTTTTTTCTTGTATGGGCGGGCATGCCTATATGAAGGAAATTTATGATGTTGATCGAAAGAAACGTCCAGAGGGAAAGTTGCATGGAGTTTTTGAACACCATGTTACAAATATAAAGCATGATATTACGAGGAGTTTGGAAATTATAAAAAGTCCCCATTCCCGTTATAATGATATTTCGTGGGAAGACTTTCAGGATAATGGTCATAGAATTTTGGCGTATAGTGAAGAGTCTGGTGTTCTATTAACAGCAAGTGCTGATGGGCGTGATGTTGTGTGTCAGGGTCATATTGAATACGGTAATGCAACCTTATTAAGGGAATTGTGGAGGGACGCTGTTATTGCGCGTCATGCACAAATTAGAGATCAAAACCCAAATTCGGATGCGTTATATCCTGAGCACTCTAAATATCACCTTACATCGCAAGGAGCGGCTGTTCTTGATGCGGTGATAGCTGATTTGCAATCAGGCAGGTTTGATGATGATATTAAAGGCCTGGCTAGTGATGCGGAAACGGGCGCCTTAAAAGCAGGGTTTAGGATGCCTGAGCCGTATGAAAAACAAATTATGCAACGTACGCCAAATCAGCACACGCCATATAGTTATCGAATTTTTGCTAATATGGTGAATATGGTTTTTGAGGCCGCAGATTATAATCGTGACGGGCCATATATGAACGGTGTTGATGAGAGCAATCCGTTTGGAATGGATAAAAGCGAGCTTGTCTTTGAGGCGCGGCTTGATGGTGCGATATTGTTTGATTCTAAGGGTAATCAGATTGAGCATCGTGTGGCGGCTGATGAAATACTCTATTCCCCGCTCTATCATGAGCCAGAGCTATAGCTATAAGTTTTTGCTCTCATCACCTTTTATGTGCGATGAAATCGTGGCGGAGACTGCTCATCAAAATTTAGAAGTTGAGGCATTCCTGTTACGCAGCCTTAATCATACTCATAGAATATGGGCGCGTTGCTTGTGGGTGATATGATAACGTTGCTTTGAATATCACCATTTTCAAGATCAAATGTTTTTGAAATTACGCCCTGATGTTTTTCTTTTTTAAGGGCGCTTTGGTGGCCGGCGTCATTATTTTCGCCCCAGAAAATAAAATCGGTGTTGCCCTGCCGATTGGTGAAGGGATATTTTTTTTGTTCAGAGAGATCTATTTCGGGATGGGTTAATCTACTGGGATTTTCGATTTTAACATTAAGGCCCGATACATCGCCCAATATATGTACGATATCGGCACCGATTGCGTTTTCTCTACGCTTGTTAAACATTCTTGATATCATGCCTTGAGGAAGAATGCAGAGTTTTGCCGACTCATTATGATTTGATAAATCTAATGCGTTTTGATCGAGGAGAGCCTGTTTTTGCTCGATTTTGAGGGCGTTGTTATCGATAAAATTTACATGAACACCCTGCTCTGTCACGCTTATTAATGAGGCGTCGTTTGTGAATAATTCGGGGGGAAGAATGTTCTTTCTGTTCCCTACGGACAGCTCGGTCTCGGAGGCATCTGCAAAATCAATAATGATGTTTGTTTTTGATTTGATGATGCCAATGGGCATTGATGTTATGTCCGCAAGGATATTATCATCTAAATTTTTGATATCGTTATTCATTATCATGTCCGCATTATCATTTTATTATTTTACAGCTTATAACATAAAGATATGGAAAACAAAAGCATGTTGATGTCGATGTTTCACGTGAAACATATATGACTATATTGCCGTGTGGTTTTATCTTTAACCGTTCAGGCGCGCCCCTGGGAAATGTGCCAAACGGTGCAAAATTTCATCCAGTTGATCAAGAGATTTGAACTCAACTGAGAGCGCGCCGCTTTTTCCATCCGTACTGTCTATGGTAACGTTCATACCAAGGGCATTGCTGATGTCATTTTCAAGCGCGCGGGTATCCGCATCTTTATTTGGTGTGGATGTGTTTGCGGGAGGGCTTCCGGTGCGTGGGCGCTTTTGCTGTGTTTTGCCCTTTGCGCCAGCGGCGAGTTTTTCGGTTTGGCGAACGCTCAGGCCTTGCTTGATTACTTTTTGTGCAATCTCTTCGGCATTGTCAACACCGATCAGAGCGCGGGCATGCCCCATAGTGAGCGCTTTTTTCGATAACATGGATTGTGCCAATGCGGGAAGTTGTAACAGGCGTAATGTGTTGGTGATATGGGGGCGTGATTTGCCTACGGCTTCGGCGAGTTGCTCTTGGGTTTGGCCGAAGTCTTCAAGCAATTTCTGATAGCCAAAGGCTTCATCAATCGGGTCGATGTCTTCGCGTTGAAGATTTTCGATCAGAGCAATTTTATAGGCTTCAAGCTCGCTGATCTCAAGGACAACAACAGGTAGCTCGTGAAGCCGCGCCTGTTGTGAGGCGCGCCATCTGCGCTCACCTGCGATGATCTCATATTTGTCATCATTCTTTGGGTCTTTACGCACCAAAAGGGGCTGTAGCACACCATATTGCGCGATGGATGAGGCAAGCTCAGTGATGCTGTCCTGATTGAAAATCTTGCGCGGTTGGAACGGGCTTGGGTATAGGTTTTCAATCGGTAGGGTATAGCGGTTGCGCCCTTTTTCAGGGGGTGAGGGTTCTTCGGATGCCGAAGCTTCTATTGTAACATTATCTGGTGTTGATTGAGATTCTGCTTGCGCGATAAGGGCATCGATATCTGATTCGACATCGTCTGAATTGGGTTCGGATGCGCTCTGCTCTTCTTCAAGTGTTTCGGGCTCTGAGGGGGTGCTATCTGTATTTGATGCATCGTCTTCGCCGAAAAGCGCGTCTAACCCGCTGCCTAACCCGAATGACCCTGTTGGTTTTTCAGTGGCCGCCTCTTGTGGATTTGTGGAGTTTTCTAATACGTCAAAGTCGTCGTTGCTCATGATGTTTTCTCCTTATAAAAAAGTTTATGATTGCAATCTTTCATGAATCGAAAGATGTGTCAAAACGGAATTGTGGTGTTGATAGAAAAGACCATAGGGTTTTTATTCCTATTATGTCAAGGGTTATCTGAAAAGTTTGCGTTTGTATTCAGATTTCGAGTATATCTTACACTATGAAGAAAAAAGATATAAAAGCAGAATATACGGGTAAAGCTGATCAGGATAATAGCGCTTCCTTATCAGATTTTTCCATATCACGACGTGGGTTTTTGAAGGGTGCGACATCGGCGTCTGTTGGAATGGCAGGTGATACGTCGAGTTTATCTGGGTTTATTCGTTCTTCTCAGGTTGTCGATGATATAGGCTTTGGCAGCTTTAAATCTGTTAATCACGTCATAAATGTTATCAGTAATATTCCAGGCATAAAATTTCGTTTGATTCAAGGCACAGAAACATTGCTTAATAGCCCTTCTTTAGAAAATTTAGACGCAGCAAAACGTGAGACACCGATCCATCATCATTATATTCAAAAATACAAAAGATTTCATTCTGACTTACATCAACATGATTGTGTGGATTTGGTTTTTGAACCAGATGAAGGGGGTAGTTTTGAGGAAGCTGTTTGTAATAGAAGTCAGGGCATATTAGAGCTTAATCAGAGCGAAGATGCTATGAAGTATTTTGATTTTGATTACCTTGGTAATCCTGACAAAGTGCGCCAAAGAATTATAGACGTTTACAACATGTCTGATGAAGAATGGGTTTCGCACTGCGATGATCTTGATGATGAGCTAAAACCCTATATTGATGCTTATCAGGAGGCATTAAAAAGTGCACAAAAGAAGGTCTTTCAAGAGCTTGTGCAAGAGCACCTGCCTGAGGGCGTTATTGTCACAAAAAAGTATCCAACAGGAGATAAGCCAGAGGGGTATAATTTGGTAATTTCGCAGGAAGATGGGGAATCTCTCAAGCAGTGGCAAGGGCGCACGGGTGAACTTGCCGCGTCTTTGGTTGGCGTGTTTGAAGGGGCAATCGAAATCCCTCATAAAGCATTCAAAGGCGGCCGTATCGTTACGTATGTAAAGGCAAAAAGCATTGCCGATGACTTTTTTGACGCTTACATTGATGATGGTCTTCAGGATGACCTTGATTTAGTGGCTGATGAACGTGCCTTGGAAATGTGATTTGCCCTGTTATAAGTGGTTGCGGTGGCTTGTGCGCGCCTGACTTATCTTGCTATAAATAGATATCAAATTAAATGATTTCTTAAGGGGCGCTATGAAGAATTTTGAAAAATTAGTGAGTGGGTATAAGCGATTTTTAACACATGATTTTCCCGATCATGAGGGGCGCTATCAAACATTGGCGGCGGATGGGCAGTCACCGAAAATCATGGTGATTGGGTGCAGTGATTCTCGCGTGAATCCTGATTTGATTTTTAATTCTAAGCCGGGTGATCTGTTTGTGGTGCGTAATGTCGCCAATCTCGTCCCCCCCTATCAACCTGATGATAAGATGCATAGTACGAGCGCGGCGCTTGAATTTGCGGTGAAGGCCTTGAAGGTTGATCATATTGTTGTGCTTGGGCATAGCTTATGCGGTGGGGTGAAGGCGTGTTGTGAGGCAGTGAGTGGTGGCGTGGTTGAGGGCGAATTTATACCCCGATGGACGTCGCTTTTGCATGATTGCGCGAAGGGTATTCAGCAACAGAATTTGCCTGAGGATGAATTTTCTACGGCGGTGGAGAAGGCCGCGGTGGAGACCTCTATTGCGAATTTGAAGACCTTCCCCTTTGTGATGGAGGCAAAGAAGGAGCGCGGGATGATCCTGCATGGTGCGTATTTTGATGTCCGTAATGCCCAGCTATATGCCCTTGATCACGGTAGCCATGAATTTTTGGCGGTGGAATAATCATTTTCATTTACTTTGTGATGTTGTGTACTTGTCGCTTACGTCGTTTTCTACGATGCGTTCCTCGTGCTTAACCACAAAATAAAGCAAAAGACATTAGTATTAGAAATGCTCTAGAACCCTTTGAATCTGCGCCTTTTCCATTAAGTTTGGGACATGACCGCAATTTTCGAAGGTTATTTCCTTGAAGTTTTCTCCCGTATATTTCTTCTCCATCTTTTTCGCGATTTTGGCGGGTAGGAGGATGGAACTCTCGCCACGGAGGAGAAGCACGGGCTGTTTAATCTTTTTCCAGATATGCCACAGCTTGACCGTGATGTTGTATCTTGCAAGGCTGCCACCGATGGCGGGGTCGTAATGCATAATATATTTATCGTCATTTTGAACGATGTTATGTGCGATGAGGTGATCCCAAGTTTCGTCTTTCGTAATTCCCCAATGGCTGCAACGTAATTTTAAAAACCGAATGGCGGTATCCTTTGTATCAAAAATGGGGGATGTTTTCGCAAGATGGGATACCGCGTTTAACCCCTTGCGCGGGATTTGCGCGCCGATATCACCGAGGATCAGGCGTTTGATATTCACATTCGGGGCAGAGCATAGCCCCATGCCGATAATTCCGCCCAAAGACACGCCGAACCAGTCAAAGGGCGCGTTACCGATTTCTGCGTTGATTACCGCAAGGCAATGCGGAATGTAGTTTAAAGGCTTGTAAAGTTTTGGATTATTAAAGCAATCGCTTTTTCCGCGACCGGGTAAATCTATGGCGATGCAGCGATATCCTTTGATCGCAAGTGCCGTGCCGAGCGCATCATAATCGCGCCCGTTGGAAAGTAGGCCATGGGCGAAGAAGATGGGTTTTGCGTTGCCCTCCCCTATTACCGTATAGGCGATGTTCAGGCCGTCGACAGTGATTGATTTTTCGATGATTTGTGTCATTGCGCCAGCCTATGTGATGGTTTTGGTGGTTTATACATAGAGTGTAGATTGCTTCGCCGTTGCTCGCAATGATGTTTTGTTATGGTTTGCGCATGAGATTTTGTATCGCCAAAATGCTGGCGTTATCATCAGTAATGCTGGTGTGGGATTGAATGTCAAAGGTGTAACGTTTTTGCGCTTCTGTGATTTCTTCTTCTGCCTTTTGTCCCTTCATGAAGGCCATTTGGGCTTTTGGATCGGCCTCTACCCATGGATAGATGTAATCAAATAACGTCTCCAGACTTGCCAGAGCGCGTGCGGTGATGAAATTGGGTGAAATGTCGTTTATTGCATCCTCGATTCGTTTTGTGTGAATTGTGACATTGGTGGTGGATGTTTCACGTGAAACATTTCGCATGAATTGGCATTTGCGCTCATCTGATTCCACTAAATGTGTATCAAGTTCAGGGCGCATCATCGCAATCACCAGACCGGGGAAGCCGCCACCGCACCCTAAATCAACATAAGTTTTGGTGTTTTCGGGGATGAATTTTGAAATTTGTGCGGAATCAATAAAGTGCCGTTCCCAGCTTTCGGGGATAGATTTCGGCGATACAATGTTGATCGCCTTGTTCCATTTAACCAATAATGAGTGATACGATGCGATTCGAATCGTAGTTTCACGTGAAACATTGAACTGCGTTTCGAAATCTTTTTCTGTGCTCATGATGATTCTTCTGTTTGTGGGTGTGCGCAGTATATATCAGGCAGCATCTTTTTTCGATGGTTTTTTGACGTAGCGTAGCAGTGCAATCACGGCGGCGGGGGTTACGCCTGGTATACGTGCGGCCTCGCCCAATGTGGTTGGTTTTACGTGTTCCAGTTTCTGACGAATTTCATTGGATAGACTGCCTATGGCGGTGAAGTCTAAATCCGTTGGTAGGATAAGATTTTCGTCTTTACGATAGGCATGTATATCGGCGTCGTGCCTGTGCATATAGCCCGCATACATGGAATCGATTTCGATTTGCTCGCGGATATCGGGGGGGATATCGGCAAGCTCTGGCCAGAGAGTGGCGAGCTTGTTCCATGTAATATTGGGGTACGACAGAAGCGCGGCGGCGGTTCGTCTTACCCCGTCTTTGTTTACGGTGATGCCTGCGGCCTCTAATTCATTGGGGGTTGCCTGTAATGTCGTAACCATTGCGCGGGCATGTTCCAATTTGTTCTTCTTTTGATTCCACAATGTTTCACGTGAAACATCGATACACCCCGATTCGATTCCTATATCTGTGAGGCGTTGATCCGCGTTATCTGCGCGTAGGCGCAAGCGGTATTCGGCGCGGGATGTGAACATGCGATAGGGCTCGGGCGCGCCACGTGTTGTGAGGTCATCGATCATAACGCCGATATAGGCATCTGCACGGTCGAGGATGAGTTTTGGGCATGTTTCACGTGAAACATTGCTGTGGAGTCCTTGTTTGGCGGCGTTGATGCCCGCCATAAGGCCTTGCGCGGCGGCTTCTTCATATCCTGTTGTTCCGTTGATTTGTCCTGCGAGGAAAAGGCCGGGGAGGCGTTTGGATTCTAAGGTTTTCTTTAGGTCGCGAGGGTCAACGTAATCATATTCAATGGCGTAGCCCCATTCGATAACTTTAACGTTTTCAAGGCCTTTGATGGAGTGGATTAGTGCGTCTTGTACATCAATCGGAAGAGATGTTGAGATGCCGTTTGGGTAGACGGTGTGGTCGTCTAAGCCTTCGGGCTCTAGGAATATCTGGTGACGTGGTTTATCGGCAAAGCGGTTTATTTTATCCTCTATCGAGGGGCAATAGCGCGGCCCTGTTGATTTAATTTTTCCCGAATACATGGGGGAGCGGTGCATGTTTTCCGTGATGATGCGGTGAGTTTCGTCATTTGTGTGTGTGATATAGCATGGTATTTGCGGGACGGTGATGCGTTCATTCATATAGGAGAATGGTAGTGGTTGCGCGTCGCCCTGTTGCTCCTCCAGTATATCCCAGTTGATTGTGCGTCCATCAAGACGTGCGGGAGTTCCTGTTTTTAACCGTCCTAATGGGAATTTAAGGCGCTCTAGTGTTTCTGCTAATCCTATTGTGGGTTCTTCGCCGACGCGGCCTGCGGGTTTGGTTTCTTCGCCGCGATGGATGAGGCCGCGAAGAAATGTGCCCGTTGTAAGGACAGCGGCGCGGCAAGGTAATTCGCGGCCATCAAGGGTGCGGATGCCTGCGACAGTGCCCTGCCCGTCCAAGATGAGATCATCGGCAGCACCAGCGATGAGTGTCAGGTTGGGGTAATTGCCTAATATTTCTTGCATGGCTTCGCGGTAGAGTTTGCGGTCGGCCTGTGCGCGTGGGCCACGAACGGCTGGGCCTTTAGAGGCGTTGAGCATGCGGAATTGGATGCCGGATCGATCAATGGCTTTTGCCATGACGCCGTCAAGGGCGTCGATTTCGCGCACTAAATGCCCCTTGCCCAAGCCCCCGATTGCGGGGTTACAGGACATGACGCCAATGGTTTCAAGCTTATGTGTGAGGAGCGCGGTTTTCGCGCCTGTGCGCGCGGATGCGGCGGCGGCTTCGCACCCTGCGTGACCGCCTCCGACAATTATGACATCAAAATTTTCTTGCTCAGTACTGTTCATGTGGATTTATATACATTTTTATTGCAAAGTTTTCCACAAAAGAATTATAATTGCGGGGCAGCAAAATAAAAACGGGTTTTAAAGAATAATGATTACCGAAAAATTTAATGGTTTGTTTGAGCCTGTTGTGGATTTGTTGAATGCGGCAGATGATACGATGAAAGAGGGAGAGGGTTTTAAAACTGCTCTTCGGCGGTATGTTGAGATACGTAATAAGAAGAAGCTCACGAAGTTATTTGATGCATTTATTGATGTTTTTGGGGCAGAAGGCGAAAGCCTTTCTGCTCGCCCGGCTAAGGCTGTGTATTTCAATGGTGGAAAAGATCCGGTGGACCCAGATAAATACTTTCCTGGGCATCATTTTGCCTTGCCTTTAATGGCGCATGTGATGCGTATGGCGTTGAATGAGTGTGATGAAGAAAAATCGTATAAGCAGTATATTAAGAATGTTGATGCGTTGGTGAAAGAGCAAAATCAAAGCATTGAGAAATCTAATTTAGATTGCGCGCCAGAAAATTGTAAGGATTTAATCGAGATTAGCGCTTATCCTACTCAATATACTATTAATGAGATATGCGCTCCGACGTTGCGTGCGTTGGCGAATCTGAAGGCAGAAATTGAAGAGAAGGCCGAGATTGAAATTGGTGGTTCGTCTTCTGGTGATTCTGATTCGCTTGATGATGAAGGTTTTCTTCTTTAGTTTTATTTCCCGATACAAAAATCGCGGAAAACTACATCCAGTAAATCTTCGACATCGACGCGGCCAGTTATGCGCCCTAAATCGCGTATGGACAGACGTAAATCTTCGGCGGTGAGCTCTGGCAGGGGCGCGGTTAAGCATCGTTGCAGGGATTTATCGCAGGAGGTTAGGGCTTCGCGGTGGCGGGCGCGGCTGATTGCGGGGGCGGCTGATCGTCCGACTAGGCTATCAATCATGGTGGTGAGGGCGGATAGGAATTCGGTGATTCCCTGATTTTTAGATACAGATATTTGTAATGGGTTTGCGGGGTGATTGATGTTTACGCCCTGATCCACCTTGTTAATTACTGGAATGGTGTTTGCGTGTTTTTCAAGGGCGAGGGAGTGTTTATCAGGTGTTTTTTCGCCACCATCATATAATATGACGCGGATATCTGCATTTTTGGCGATTTTAAGGGCGCGGCGGATGCCTTCGGATTCTATGGAATCGCTGCCCTCCTCTCCTATTTGGTCGGGCCTTAGGCCAGCGGTGTCGGATAATATAATGGGGTAGCCACCAATATCGAGATGCGCCTCTATCACGTCGCGGGTTGTGCCGGCAATGTCGGAGACTATGGCGATGTCGCGTCGTGTCAGAGCGTTGACGAGAGAGGATTTCCCAGCATTGGGCGCGCCGATGATGGCGACGTGGATGCCATTTCGGAGGCGTTCACCACGGCGATTATCGTTCAGGTGTTCATTGATCGCGTTTGACAGATCGGTGATTTGCGGGGTTATGCGCTTTATTAGATCATCGGGTAGGTCTTCGTCGGGGAATTCAAGCTCGGCCTCTACATAGGCCAGTATCTTGGTGAGCTTTATACGCCAATCGTCATAAATATCTGCCAGAGCGCCACCCATTTGATTGAGGGCTTGTGCCTTTTGAAGCTCGGTTTCGGCATGGATGAGGTCGGCGATGGCCTCGGCCTCTGTAAGATCCATTTTTCCGTTTTCAAAGGCGCGGCGTGTGAATTCCCCCGCGTCGGCCATGCGATGATGCTCTAATTTTGATAAAGCATTCATGACGCCGTTGATCACCGCGATGCCGCCATGGAGGTGGTATTCGACAACATTTTCACCTGTATAGCTGTGTGGGGTGTTGAAGGCGAGTATGAGGGCGGAATCTAATGTTTCACGTGAAACATTATCGCGCAGAGTCTTTAAAATTGCTGTGCGGTATGGGATATCGGTCAGGTTTGTCAGGGCGCGCAGGCTGTCGAAGGCGTGTGTTCCTGATACGCGGATTACCGCGACGCCAGACGTTCCGCGTGCGCTGGCCAGTGCGTATATTGTGTCAGTCATCGTTTTTGGGGTCTTGAGGTGTTTTTATGCCCATTTGTTGCCAGAATATTTTTTGCATTTCGCCAAAGCCCTGTATGGTTGCGGGCATCCATGTTTTTACCATTTCTTCGGGCGTTAGGTTGCGCATGTTGTCTTGCATTTTGGCTTCAAGCTCTTTGAGCATGCGTTCTTGCATTGGTGCGACATTTGGGAGACCAACAAAGGCGCGGGCTTCTTCAGGGGTACATTCGATGTCAAAATTGAATTTCATTGTTTTGCTTCCATAAATTTCGTATCTTTGTCCTGTCGTTTTATTTGGGATCTAAATCGACATTTAGTTACTTATTGTTATACAGGTTTTTGGGGAATGCGCCAGTCATGAGCGATATAGAAAATCAAAGTTCAGATACGAAAATTCACAAGATCAAGGTGAGTGAGCAGTATAAGGAAGATTCATTGAATCAGGTGAAGGCCATGGTTCGGGGGAATCAATTTGATCCTGATGCAGTGGTTATTGAAAGCTTTGATGGGGAGATATTGCACTTTCAGGCTGAGAATATGCTTCATGTTTATACGAAGGTCGCGGAGAAGGTTGTTCCTGGGCAGGTGAAGGGGGCCATTCGGGTTAAAGATGATATAGCGGCAAAAGAAGAAATGGCAAAGGCCTATGCATTGGTGGGCAATAGTCAGGATATTATCCGGCAAATTCGTGATGTGATTATGAAGCGCGATGATATTGGGTTTGCGCTGGATAATGAGGTTGTCCCCCTTAGTGTTGGTAAAAAAGAATTTGTGATATTTGACCCCTGTTTAACATGCAAGACGACTGGAAAGATCAATTGTATGAGATGTCAGGGGCAGGGTTTTTCTGTATGTCCGCGATGTAGTGGGTCGGGTATGGGGCATTGTAGTCATTGTAATGGCGCGCATATGGTGCAAGGACAAAATGGGCAAAAGATTCAGTGTCCAGTATGTCATGGTCGTGGGAAAACAATGTGTAGTCAGTGTCAGCAGCAAGGGCGAATTCAATGTAAGACATGTGCGAGTAAGGGTGTGACGACATGCCCGAATTGTGATGGGCATGCATGGACATCGCGTTTGTTTATTCAGGAGCTTATGATTAGGACGGCGTTTGATTATCCGAAGGCCAAGTTACCCGATAAGGTTGTTGCCTTGATTGATAAGCATGGCGCGAAGATAAGGGAGCACGCAGAAATCAAGGTTGTTGAGGATGCCAAGAGTATTGTTAATGCCGATGATGAGGCCAAGCAAAAGGACTTAGACGAAGCGAAGAAGCGTAAAGATGTTCTGATTCCTATTATTTACGAGGTTGTTTTGCCTTATGGTCATGTTGAATATGGGATAAATGGGAAAAGTTACTATACGTTTTTGTTTGGCACAAAGGGGCGGTTAACGCATACCTCTCCCTTTCTTGATGATTTAATTAAGAACGGCGTGCGGAAGTTACGTGATGCGGCGGAGGGGCGCGGTGATGTAGCAGAGAATATTTTGCAAGCTGCGGAGTATCGCACAGTTAAAGAAGGTATTTATTATGCGTCGCGTTATATTCTTGGGAAGGCGCGGAATAAGCTTAAGCAGTCTAATAAGCTTGGGCTTTCTGATGATGGAATTAAGGATATAATTAGAACTGCGGATTTGGCGCTTCGAAATATCACAAAAAAACCACGTTATATTGGGCTTGGCATTGCCGCGGTGCTGCATTGCGTATTGATTGGGGGGTATTTTATGTCCCCTGCTCGCGATAAGTTGGTTGGGTTTGTGCCGAATGTGCAGATGCATGTTGGGTTTGATGCGTTGGTTGTTTTACTTTCTGTTTTTGTGGGTATGTTTGTTATTCAAGGCTTTGCGCAGCGTGCGCTTGGGAGCGTTATGAGGCGTATTATGCCTGATGAACAGGGGAAGCTGGTTGCTCCGAAACTGGCGGAAGTTGGTTTATTAAATGCCGGATTAGCTGTTGTTGTTGCCGTTGGGGCATTGGAATATATGCGGCGTGCAGGGATTAGTGATGTTTCGTGGTTTAATGATTTGATGGCGCAAATCCCCGTATAAAGAAAGTGGCCGTTCTTCAGTCTTTTAAGACCTCGGAACGACCAGTAAGCTAGGGATTAGCCGTTATATTTTCGTGACGTACACGTATATAGCTGACTATTGCCAGAGAATGCCTATGAGAAAGCACCCTCCTCTACACTTCGTTTTGGTTCACAGTACGGTTTAATGCCATTTGCTTTAGACATTTACGATAATTGGCAATCGCATGAGCAGAGCGTGCGTTTTTATCTTCTAAAGCGCCTTTTATAGTTAAGGTTTTGGCGTTTTTCCGTCGGAGATCTGTGAAGTTATTCTTTGGCTCGAGAGCGAAACGAGCGCCAAGAATTATTCCAAGTGCAGCCACTTGACCAACCGCGCGTTGGTTTCCATCTATGGAAGAGCTTGTCTGTGTTTTATGTGTGTCGAGTAGGGGTAAACACTGATCCGCCATGACAGAGGAAGGAACTTGATTGTGTAATGTTTCACGTGAAACATTTTGCGTGTCGTATGGTGTGTAGTTCCCATCATAAGACCACGCAGTGCCGATTGATAGGAAAAGCACAAAGGTGAGTGACGGCAGGACGCCGTTTTTAGGTTTTAGCGCAGATAGGAATCTATCCTTTAACCCAGAATCTGAGAATTTTAAGTTTAACATTTAGCCACCTTAGTCTTGTTAATCGACTTTTTAATTCGTACTTTTTTGCAAAGCATCATATCTTTATCACAACATATATTTTGTATTATGACAAACACTATCGTTTCGATTTTTTTCTGATTTTGTGTTTATTATCAATTAAATAAAGAAGAAATACGTACGGCATTTTATATAAATTTTATGGTAATTGATTATCGTGGGTGAAGTATGGTATAAGTTTTACATGAAAGATAATGATACAATATCAGGTGAGTTTGAAAGCAAGGGCGCGTTGTTTGCTGAGGATGTTGGGCGACATGCGGAGAATGGCTTTGTATGGTTGTGGGCCGCTGCTATGAATGTTCCTGCTATGCTTGATAATGGGCTTGATACCGTTAGTTTGCCGAGCTTTGGTATGGCGGTTGCCGTGACGAATTTGGCGATGTCGGCGGGTTTAGCTGTTGTGAATACGGCAGAGAGAGACACGAAGTTTAAAAGCGAGTGGCAAAAAACGCTTCTCGCGGGGGCGATGTCGGTGGGTATTGCGTCGGGAGTTGGGGTTGTTGCAGCCGATGTTTCCTATGATGTTTATGATATTCTTGAAGATGCGTATGAAATGCATATAGAGAATTAATTGCCTATCTTGACATGACGGTATGTTTCACGCATATCTTTACGTATGACTTATGATCCACATTATGACTATGCGAGAGCCGATAAATGGCGCGGTACAACGATTATTTCCATTCGGAAAGGTGATTCCGTCGTTATTGCGGGTGACGGGCAGGTGTCTATGGGGCATACCGTTCTTAAGGCGAATGCGCGTAAGGTGCGCCGTTTGGGCCGTGATAATGATATTATTGCAGGGTTTGCGGGGTCTACGGCTGATGCGTTTACATTGTTCGAGCGATTAGAGGCTAAGCTAGAGGCGCATCCCGGGCAATTAACACGTGCCTGCGTTGAATTGGCAAAAGATTGGCGTACGGATAAGTATTTGCGTAAATTAGAGGCATTGATGGCCGTTGCAGATAAGGAAACATCCCTGATATTAACGGGGAACGGGGATGTTGTTGACCCGATGGACGGCATTATTGGTATTGGTAGTGGCGGTAATTATGCTCTGGCGGCGGCGCGTGCCCTGTATGATCAGGATTTAACGGCGGAAGAGATTGCGCGTAAGTCATTGAAAATTGCGGCTGATATTTGTGTTTATACGAATGAGAATATCACGCTTGAAATGCTGTAGAGCTTCGATCGTTCAGCTTTACTCGCCTCACTCATTTCTTGTGTACGTTTCGTACACGGCGTTCCTTGTGCCTTGTCAAAGAAATAAATTCTATATTTTATTCTAGTTCTTGTGATGGCGTATCATTTTGATCTGTAGTTTTTATTGTCTGTAATTTTTTAACGACTTCTGCGGTGGTTTTTTTAAATGCCTCGGAAGTGCATGCTTTTTGTAGATTTAAGCGCCCTACACCATATCCGACGATGTCGTAGGCTTCGTTAAAATTTTTTCTAGCGGATGGATCATCTTTACTCATGTTTTTACACCTTTTTGAGATTGTTTTTATTCCTCATCTTCCTCTGCGTCATGTTTAAAGCCGCCTGTACGTATGGCAGAGAAGATGAATCCTGCGGCGAGGGCGGTGATGGTAATGGTTAGTGATATAGCAGGAGAGATATGTGGCAGGCTTAGGACATCGCAATAGGCGTTGTAGAACACCTTAAACCCGATAAAGGCCAGCACGAAGGATATGGCGTATTTCATCAGGTCGAATCGGTTGATGATGTTTTCAACGGCGAAGAATAATGCGCGCAAGCCCAGAACCGCGAAGACGTTACTGGTGAAAACGATAAAGGGGTCGGTTGTGATGGCGAGAGCGGCGGGGATTGAATCTACGGCGAAGATGACGTCGCTTATTTCTATGATGACAAGGGCAAGTAAGAGCGGCGTGAATACGAATTTTGATTTGCCTTTTATGGCGCTTGCTTCTTCGGGTGATAGTGTATCACGGCGTACCAAAAAGCGATTTTTGTGGATTTTGGTTGTGAAGGGGAAGTGCTTTTTCAGGAAAACAACAAGGCGCTTTTCTTCGAAGTTGTCTGCCTCGTCATTTTCATCAATGAGCATCATTTTAATACCCGTATAGATAAGAATAGCGGCGAAGATAAACAAGACCCATGCGAATTGGTGGACAATGGCCGCGCCCGCGAAAATCATAATACCGCGCAAAACGATGACACCGATGATTCCCCATACGAGGACGCGGTGTTGGTATTGGCGGGGGATGGAAAAAGATGAAAATATAACAGACATGACGAAAAGGTTATCGAGAGACAGGCTTTTTTCAATCACATATGTGGTGTAGTAGAGCATTGCGCGGTCGGCGCCGAAATGTGACCATATAATCAGGCCGAATGCAAGGCCAGCGGCGATGTACCACGCGCTTAGGATGAGGCTCATCCGGAAACCGATGACATTGTCGTCGCCCTTATTGAATAGTTTTAAATCAATGAAGAGTAGAAAAGGAACAAGAGCAAAGAAAATTGCCCAATCTGTAAATTCCATTATATTTTCCGATGTTTTGTGGTGTAATCAGTTGGATTTGTATCATGGTTGGTGTTTTAAGGCCAGTAAAACCGAACTATAAAGTATAAGTATTAGTATTAGGATCCGATTCATTGTTTGTTTTTGGCGGTTGCGAGAATAGTTCATTATATGTGACATATTCAACATCAATGGGGATGATGTTTTGGTTATGCCCTTCGTAGCTCGTGCCATTTATGAAACCTTGTCGGTTGTCATCGCTTGTTTCGGGGTTGATGAGGGCATGTTGCCCGTTTTTATTTTGTTTGAGGAGGTGGGTTTCAAGCAGGATCATAAAGTCAGCGTTTAAGGGTTGGTTATTGGCAGGTTTGGCGAAGGTGAAAAAATCGCCTTCTAATAGGTTTTCGTAAGTGTCTTTGCCTTTGTGATAATAAAGAATTTCAAGATTGTTTGCTTCGTTCTTTTTGTTTGGTGGAAGAAGTTGAAAACGATCTGTGCCGATAAATTTTTTCCCGTCTTCTGTTTCACGGGTAACATAGATCCCTGGTGATTTGAAAGTAAAGGGGATGGATGTATCAGATGATTTATCGTTAAAAGAAATTTCACCTGTTTTTATTTTTGTTATCTCAGGGATATCATGGCCTTCGGGTGCGGTGGTAAAATTATTAATTGTGGCAGGGTTTATCATGATATGCGGGCGCACAGCATTGTTGAATTGATCAGCAGTGATATAACGTGATTTTGGGTTGTTGGTCATTTGTTTTCACTTTTCTCATTCTTGCATAGGTGGCCTATTGCATTTAGGGTCATGTTTTAGCATAAATGGGCGGTAGAAGTCTAATTTCAGAATTATAAGGTGATATTTATTATGAGTGATGTTGTTGTTTCTTTTTCTCCGCGTGAAACGGTAAGCGAGCTTGATCGTCACATTATAGGACAGGCGGATGCCAAGCGGGCGGTGGCGATTGCATTGCGGAATCGTTGGCGCCGCAGCAAGCTTGACCCTGAATTACAGGAAGAGGTTTATCCGAAAAATATTCTTATGATTGGGCCGACAGGGGTTGGTAAGACAGAAATCGCACGCAGATTGGCGAAGCTTGCCAATGCGCCGTTTGTGAAAGTGGAGGCGACGAAGTTTACAGAGGTTGGATATGTCGGGAAGGATGTGGAGTCCATTATTCGAGATTTGACGGAAGTTGCCGTACGTATGACGCAGGAAAATATGCGTAAAACTGTAAAGGCGCAGGCCGAGGTGTACGCGGAGGAGCGCGTTTTGGATGCATTGGTTGGGGAAACGGCGGGTGAAGGCACGCGTGAGAATTTCCGCAAGAAATTGCGCGATGGTGAATTGAATGACCGTGAGATTGAAATTGACGTGTTGGATAATTCTAACCCGATGGGCGGGATGATGGATATTCCCGGCATGCCCGGATCATCGATGGGTATGGTGAATATTGGTGATATGCTTGGCAAGTCTTTTGGTGAGCGAAAGAAGAAAAAGCGTTTCACGGTTGAGAATAGCTATGAGATCTTGATCGCCGAGGAATCGGATAAATTATTGGATGACGATAAAATTATCGCGGATGCACTTGAAATGGTGCAGCAGAGCGGGATTGTTTTCATAGATGAGGTGGATAAGATCTGTGCGCGTCAGGATGCGCGGGGCGGTGATGTTTCACGTGAAGGCGTACAGCGTGATTTATTGCCTTTGATTGAGGGTACGACTGTGACTACGAAGCATGGAGTGGTGAAGACGGATCATATGTTGTTTATTGCCAGTGGTGCATTCCATTATGCCAAGCCATCAGATTTATTGGCGGAATTGCAGGGGCGCTTGCCTATTCGTGTGGAGTTAAGAGCCCTTACGGTTGACGATTTTAAACGGATTTTGAAGGAAACCGAGGCGAGCTTGATCCTGCAATATGAAGCCTTGATAGGTACAGAGGGTGTACGTCTTTCGTTTGACGATGAGGCGATTGACGAGATTGCGCGGCTTTCGTTTGAGGTGAATGAGAGTATTGAGAATATTGGCGCACGCCGACTTCATACGGTGATGGAAAAGTTATTAGAGGAAATTAGTTTTACGGCAAGTGATCGCAGCGGTGAAGAGATTATTATCACCGCAGATTATGTGCGCGAGAATGTTGAGGAGCTTGTGAAGTCCACGGATTTGAGCAAATTTATTTTATAGGCTGTTATGCGCCTGGTTTTGTGATTTTTTTAGTTTCGGCTTCTTTGACAAAGTCTTGTTTTTCGCCGTGAAGCTTTACGTAGTTCATCCAGCTTGAGAATTTCTTCACGTATTCTGATCCACCGAAAACATCGTTTTTGTCATAGATAAAGTATTCGGCGCCACCTGCGCGCATTTCTGTATCACGTTTTCCGTTACCTTCCCAATAGCACATAGACATATAGAGATAATTGTCATTAATTAAAAAGCCAACGATATTGGGCAAATGATCATAGTAGTAGATGTCTATATTTCCATTGTTTCTATCTGGCATGACATTTTTAATTTTTTGTTTTACCTGTTCAATGATGCTTTCACCGATGTGAAATTTTTGTAAGGTTTTGCTTTTTACCGTTTCACCTTCAGGGTTTAAGAATGCAACCTCTATCTTAAATTTCTTTTTCCCAAGTACGGATGATTGACTGTGTTCGTTTAACAGGTCATTTAATAGGGAGAACCACCCGTGGCGGCCTGATACTGCGATGGCTTGGATTTTTACCTCGTTTTGAGACTCTATAAGTTTTTCTATTTTTCGGAAGGCTTCTTTTGCGGTTACAACATTGAGTGTGCTTTTTTGTAGTTTTTCATAAATTTCAAATGTGATGTGAAGCAGTATAATTCCGAGTAAGAATGCCGCGGTGGCGGTGATTTTTGTTTGAGATGATTGCGGTAGTATCTCGTCTGGGATTGTTTCTATTAGGGCAACCATGAACATTAAAATAAAGGCGATTGGCTTTTTTGCCTTTTCATACCCCTCTTTTAGTCTTGTGATGAATGAGGTGCTTGAGTAGCTCATGGGAATGCCTTTTGTGTGTTTTCTATGTTGGTTTAGCAATTCATTATGGGTAATGCAATTTTATTTTTGTGGGTTTTGGGGCTGTTTATAGCTCATATGGATTTTCGTCCACGAAATCAATAATTTTTCGTGAAATTTGGTCTTGGCTTGTGATTTTCCCCTGAATCATTAGATATTGATCTGTTTCACCATATTTGAGGGCGTTCGTCATGTTGTTATAGGCGGTTTCCCATCTGATATAGGGGGTGATGGTCACGAGGCCAGGGTTTTCAAGCTCTTTTCTTAATGAGGGGTCTTTTACATCGAGGGTAATGCAATATGCAAGATCGCCTTCGGTTTTTAGGCCGCGTCCATATGGTATGCCAGAGCTGAATAAAAGTTGATCTCCTTTTTTTTCACCTTTTTTTGTTTCTTGTGATGGTTTCCAAGCCATGGTGAAGGCGTCGGTTGCGGCGCGGATAGATCGTTGTTTTGCGCCTTTTCGTCCCTTTAGGTTTTCGACGAAATCTCGGTCTGGGATATGGGTGATAAAAGGTTGTTCTATTGCAAAACGGTCAAGTATATTCCCAAGTTTTCGGTGGTTTAGTCCGACAAAGTGTTCGTGAAAGCTTTGTGTGTTTCCATTGAAATTGATGTATGTTTGATTAAGCCCGCTTATATTGTTTGGCGAGGCCGCACGAATTTTGCGGATTATTTGTTTAAGGTGATCGGTGGATTCAAGTTTGAGAACGTTGAAATCCATGTCATGTAGTTCTTCGGGGCGGTTGCCGCGTGACATTTCTTCGAAATGATTTTTGAGGTTCATTTCTGTCCAGCCAGTATCATACGTTCCATGTAAAATGAGGGCGTGGTTTGTGCCTTTGGATATGGTCTCTTCTATGATTTCGTTTTCGTCGATCATGCGAGGTTTATATGGTCGAATTGATCATGATAATCTGATGTTGTGTGGTTATCAGGTGAGTGTAGATATATTTGCTTCAGGTTGCCTTCTTGCGCTGTGATGTAGGGTAATGAAACGCTTAAGTTTCTGTGTTTATCAAATTCCAATTTGAGGAATGAGATTTTTGTTTGAGAATCCGAGTAAAGTGCAGTACCGCCCTCATCGTCTTTGAGGGATTTTATAAGAGATGGCTTGTTTTCTTGGTTTAAAACTGTGTTGTTAAAATTTGTTATATATCCATCAAATTCAATTTTCAGTTTTGATGTTTTGTTATTTTTTATGATGGTATTTAGTTTGCTTTCGAAGTCATCCCAATCTTTTGTTTCTATATGGCCGTAGACTTTTCCATTTTGGCGTGGGGGCTTTACCCATTGCGATAATGTCGTCATCTTTGCATTTTCCGAGCTTTTATCAAAGGTAAATGATAGGGATGATTGACCATTATTTGGTGATAACAAAACGATGGGTAAATCTTTATTGATTGCCTCGGTTAAATTTTTTACTTGTCTGGCTTGTCTTAATGCCATGTTCACCCCTAATATTATTTGTGAAATAATATGATAAAAAGAGGTTCTATGTCAAATAAACATGTGATTGCGGCGATGATTTTGTTAAGCGGCTCTTTAGGGGCGGTTGACGTATGCGCGCAGGAGGTGAAATTTCTTTATCCGCTTAGCTGTACCTATGGGGTGGATTGTTGGCCAGTGAATTATGTTGATGTTGATCCCGTAGATGGAGTTGCCAGTGATTTTCAATGTAAGCGTAAGACATATGATGCCCATAAGGGGACTGATTTTGCGCTTGGATCGGTTACGCAGATGCGCGCAGGCGTTGATGTTTTGGCGGGTGCGGCGGGAACGATTTTACGGGCGCGTGATGGTGAGAGTGATAAGTTAAAAACCGAGGAGGAGTTCACCGAGATTACCGCAAAAAATCGTGATTGTGGGAATGGGGTTTTGATTGATCATGGGAATGGGTTGCAAACGATTTATTGCCATTTGAAGAAGGATTCCATCGTTGTGAAGCCCAAGCAAAAGGTTCGGGCGGGGCAGAAAATTGCGCAGGTCGGAATGTCGGGTAAGGCTGAATTTCCGCATGTGCATTTTGGTGTGTTGTGGGAGGGCGGGGTTGTTGACCCGTTTACAGGCGCGCTTAACACCAAGGGGTGCGGGCAAATGAAGGGGAATATGTGGTTGGATGGTTTGCCAGTGTCTTATGAAGAAGTGGTGATTTTTGATGGTGGTTTTCGCGCTCAAGTTCCAGATTTTAAGGCAGTTCAGCGCGGAGATGATGAGAATCCGATTGCATTGCCGTTGCGCAGCGCCGCATTGGTATTTTGGAGTGGGTTTTATAATGTTGAGCAGGGGGATGAGGTTGTAATGCGGATTACTGACCCGGATGGTAACGTTTTTACCGAGCGTAAAGAGGTGGTACCAGAAACGCGGGCACGGCAATATTATTTTGCGGGTCGGAAGATTGGGCACGTACAGCTTAAGGCGGGGGTATATAAAGGGCTTGTTGTTATTCGGCGTAAGGGAGATATTCGGCGTGAGAAAGAGTTCTCAGTTGAAGTGAAATAAAAAAAGCGGCCCATTGAGAGCCGCTTTTTGTTGATTTATATATTGTGGTTTAGCCTCTGATTTGTTGTAGGAAGTCAGAAACGGCACCTTGTAATGTTCCAGATAGGTTTGAGATGTTGCCAGCGGAGGCCTTGAGGTTTTGTGATGATTCACTTGTCTCATTGGCGGCACTTTGGACCGTTCCGATTACGCTAGCCACCTGTTTTGAGGCTTCGGATACTTCGGATATACTGCGTGTGATCTCAGCAATAACGGAGTTTTGCTCTTCCGCCGCACCTGCCGCGCCACTTGAAGATTGGTCAATCTCACTAATGTTTTGGATGATGAGCTGCATAGCCTCTACGGAAGATTGCGTTGCACTTTGAATCTCGATGATGCGTGCCTCGATTTCTTCGGTTTTGGATGATGTCTCACTTGCAAGCTTTTTAACTTCGTCCGCAACAACGGCAAAGCCTTTCCCTGCTTCTCCTGCTCTGGCTGCCTCAATCGTGGCGTTTAGAGCGAGAAGATTGGTTTGCTCGGCAATGTCTTTGATAGACGTAACAACTTCGCCGATATTGCCAACAAGTTTGTTGAGGTCGTCAACTTTTTGGCTTGTGCTGTTTGCACTATCGCTTGCTTGGTTGGCTTTTGCCGCAACGTCTGTAACCTGCGTTGCGATTTCTTTCGCACTTGCAGCCATTTCTTCGGTGGCCGAGGAAACGGTTGATACGTTGACGCTGGTTTCTTCGGCAGCGGCAGCAACGGACGCACTTGAGCTTTGTGTTTGGTTTGACGTCTGTTCCATTTGGTTGGCTGCGCCCTGAAGTTGTTCGGCCGCACTTGCCAATTCTGCAATCGCACCTCCGACTTGTGAGTCGAATTTTTCCGCCAGTTCATTGAGCATTTTTTTACGCTCTTCTTCTGTGCGAAGTTTTTGTTCTTCTTGCTCATCACGGAGTGATTTGGCTTGTATACTATTCTCTTTTAGTACTTGGGTTGCTGTTGCCATTTCACCAAGCTCATCTTTTTGATCCGTGAAGGGGATATCGATATCAAGATTATCTTCTGCGAGTTGCTTAATGACATCTGTCATCTGAGAAACTGGGCGAGAAATAGAGCGCGCAATGAAAATTGATACAGCAACAATACCGATGAGGATCACAAGAACCGTAAGAACGCTTGTTTGTATCATGTCATAGATAGGTGCCCAAATTTCAGCCTCATCCATTTCAACCATGATTGCCCAGCGTGTTCCAGAGAAATCGTAAGCGCCAAAAGCGGATACGACTTCTTTGTCACCGCGTGTTATGGTTTTTGCGCCGTGTACACTTTTGCCATTTTCGCCGTGAGCAGCGTTAAGAGCAGCGTCAACCGTTTCGCCATCCATTTTTTTCGTTAGGATGATGTCCTCATCTTCAGCGGCGAATCCAGGGCGCGAAGCATTTCGAACGAGGTAGTCAGAACCAACGATATAAGCCTCGCCAGTTTTGCCTAGGCCAGATTCATTGGTCATGATTGCGTTGATGCGGTCGATTGGAGCCTGATAAACAAGAACACCCGCAACTTTGCCGTTATCGCCCATAATAGGTTGGGAGATAAAGGCGGCAGGTGCGCCGTGACTTGGTGAGTATGGTTTGAAATCGAAGAATATTTGCTCACCTTCTTTTGCGTTCATTCCTGCTCTGAATGCATTACCGAGATCGGTGTCTTTGTATTTACCGTTTCTTAGGTTCGTCGCGTAGTCGAGCTCTTTGAAAACGGTGTAAACAAGGTCACCATTTGGCGCGAAAAGGAAAATATCATAATAATCGCGTGTTACGAGGAAGTGACGGAACCATGGGTGATAACGTGCATGGACTTGAGAATATAATGACCCGTCTTCTGCGTAATCAAGGAGGTGTTTGCTGCCTAACTCATTTGGATTTTCATCAATGTATAGGTTTTGCAGTGTTTTTTCTGCATTGCCTTCCTTTGACATTTCATTCCAACCAACCATGAAGTCATATAAAGCGCCGCGAACATATTCGTTGCGGGCAAGAACGTCGAGGTCTTCTTTGATTGATCCAAGATATAGATCCAGTGCAAAAGCGCGGGATTCTTGGACAGTTATTAATTCATGCTTAATGGCGTCGTGTTGTCCGATTGCCGCAGTCCTTATGCTTAGGAAGCTGGTGATGAAGATGGCCAGAATGGCGACCCCAGTAATGAGTATGGGAAGTTTCTTTGATAGCTTGACGTTTGCGAGATTCACGGCGACGACCTTTCTTTCTGAAAGTGAGATAAATTTAAAAAATACGCAGGGGAAACACGAGAAAATGTGTAAACAGATATTTAATATATAATATATTTTTAGAAAAAAAACAATAAAAGCTATTTATTGCAATAATTTGTCTGTATTTGTCGGGATTAATGCAGTTTTTTTCTTAGGAGAACGTATATTGCGCCATCACCGCCGTGTTTTGGTTTGGCGATTTGTGTTTTTAAGATATACGATTGTAGGTCTGGTTCGGTGAGCCATTCAGGGGTGAGCGTTTTTAGAATGCCTGGCTTTTGTTCAGTGAGTGGGGTGTTTGTACGTGATTTTCCTTTGCCAGTTATGATGAGTACGCATTTGTAGCCTTGATTGACGGATGCAATTATAAATGATCGCAAGGAAATATATGCGAGGGATTTTGACATGCCGTGGAGGTCGAGGGTTGCGTCAATCCGAATTTGGCCGCGTTTAAGTTTCTGTGCGGTTCTTCGATCTGTTTGATGGTCTTGTGGTTTTGTAAGATTTTTAGATGGCGTCGTTTTTTCTTCTGAATGATTTTTGGGTATGGTGGTTCTTGGTTTTTTGAAATTTTCTTGTGCGTGCTTTTTTGCTGTTTTATTTTTTTTGATGGGAGTGACATCTTTTGTTGCATATTCCCAAAGGTCTTGGTCTTTCTTATCTTTATCTAATTTACTCTGGCTTTTATCTTTATTATCCATCACAATGCTGGCCTGTCTTCAACTATTATAAATATATATTGATGGTTATTCTTTTAAAAAAAATTAAGTTGTTGTTTTGTTTGTCTTTGGCCTTGGTAGTATTTCAAGCTCCTGCTGTTTTCGCAATCGATTATTTTGAAACGAAGATAAGCGAAGAGGAAAAAGTAATTATCGCGTTTTTTCGCGCGGCTAATATTGCGCCAGATTATGATCGATGGATAAAGCTTGGGGATGCCTATCTTGGCACGCCGAAGCGATTACGGGATGATTTTTTTCTTGAAGAACAGTTAAGGCTTGGGCGTGGATATGCTGCTTTTGATAAGGATAAAGATTTTCTTGAAATTACCGCGCCTGTTATTGCAAAGCTGGTTACAAATGATGACGATGCAGAAGCGCGTATTCAATTTTCGTTTTTTCAAAGCAAGGAGAATTATACGCCGAGTTTTGATTTTCGTTATGTGAAAAATGAAGTTATTTCGTTGATTGTTAATCGATTGGCGGTATTTTCAGATTTGCCAGTTTCGGGAGAAAAGCTGGATACGATGCGCTCAAAAGTGCCTATGGAGAATGATTGGTTTGGTGTTGATCTGGTTATGAAAGTTCAGGTTGCAAGTGCAGATTATGAGAAACCCAGGGATGATCGTGGGATCTTGCAGTGGGTTATGGTGGGTGAGATTGCTTATATAAAATGCATTTTTAAAGAGCGACATGATAGCGAATTTGTTTTGTGGGATTATGTCGCACCATGGTATGAGAATGCATATAATGAAGAGAACATGCCAGAAGAAGAGAAATATCCACATCCGTTTGATTTGTATAAGTAATTTTTTCTAAATAATTAAGATATTTACTATTGAATTTTTAAGTATTTGTCGCTCGATATTTTTTCTGATACTTTTGATTAAGTAAATGAAAGGAATGTGTGTGACATGTTTTCATTGGTACAAAGTCTTACATCGGTATTAAGGTCTCAAGAAGCGCGTGCGGTCGATAGTCATCTTCCGAAGAAGCGCGGTGGTGAGCAGGGTTTTTCAACGTCAGATAAAGAGCGGGATTTTGATCGCGCGCAGGAGGGCTCTCCTTTGGGTTCTGATGGTGCGGTGCTTTCGATTGAATCTTTAATTTGGTTTTTAGAGGATTTTCTTGAGGAGCGGATGAAAAAGAGCTCTAAGGCCTCTGATAAAAATATTGATCAGGATTTTAAGCCTTGGTTTCGTAGTGAAGCAAGCAATAGTAATGCTGACTCTCCTTCGCCGCGTAAGGTTGCGGGTATTTATGATAAAAATGCGAAAACATTTTCGGCAACGCGTTCATCTGAGCGGTCAAGTCAGGTGGAGGTGCATAGTGATTTAAAGGATGTGTATTTTTTAATTCAGGATTTGCGCGTGTTGAAAGAGCATGGCGTTCAAGATTTGGTGCTTGCAAATGATGTTTCTTTTTTGGATGGGTTGTTTCTAGCTGTGGAACAGGAAAAGCACGCTTTATAACGTATAGCCTTTATCCAAAGTCTTTATTATTTTTGGTTTTGACGGGTTGTCTTCAATTTTTTGGCGAAGGCGGTATATATGCGTTTCAAGTGTATGTGTTTCAACGTCCTGAGCGTAGTTCCAAATGGAATGAAGCAAGTCTTCGCGCGATACCATTTTCCCCTTATTGTTATTGAGATAAGTTAGGATCTGGCATTCTTTTTCTGTGAGGGTTATGGCCTCACCGTTTGCGTGTGTGAATGTAAATGTATGGGTATCAAGCGAAGCGTCTTCGAAATTTATTAGGTGTGATGCGTCATTTTCTTTGACGATGTTTGCGATGTTATCAATTAGTGTGCCGATGCGTACGGGCAGGTCGTAGGTTTTTGTATGGAGCGTGATGGATTCATGGTCATCTGATGGTGTATGCGCGAATCTTGCCATGGATAAATAGGTGTTGATGTGATTTTGAAAAATATCAAAGAAAGCTTGGGATGATTTGATGTCGATGGTTTGCATATTTGGGTTATTTTCCGTTGAGTGATCATATCATATTTGTTGGCCATATTATGGCATATCTTTTGCAATGATAAAATGTAGATATTTGAACGAGGTATGATAGATGGATATTTCTTCCGCATCGCAAATGGAGAAAAGTAGCGGATTTGGCTATGTTAAGAATGAGCGTATGGCGGGGGTTGTTCCTGTTTATAATACGCCGAAACTTACGGAGAGCATAGGATTTGGTGAGGTTGTGCAGTCATTTCAGGAGGTGGAAGAGCCGCCGATCATTGAGCATGAAAAGCGGCAGGATGAGGGGTTTGGTTTTTTTGATTTATTGGACATGATTAACCCGTTTCAGCATATTCCGTTGGTCAATCTTGCCTATCGTGCGATTACGGGGGATGAAATTAAGCCGATTAGTCAGATTATTGGTGGTGGTGTGTTTGGTGGCCCATTAGGGGTTGCGGGCGGTATTGTGAATGCGGTGATTGAGGAGGAGACAGGCAAGGATGCGATTGGGAATGCGATGGCGTTTGTGCGGCCGGAGAAGGGCGTTGATCTTGCCTATCAGGTGAGTATAGAGACCGAGCGTATGGCGTATGATGATTTGCCCGTTGCATTGCTTGGTTTTGCGGAAATGCCAATTCTTGAATCGGATGTAAATCAAGTATAGCCGCCTTTTTCTTATTGACATATCAATGGCATCAGACCATAACTTTGTTTTGTAAGGTTATGGATTTCTTATGAGAAATATGATGCATATTATGTTGGTTTTTGCGCTTGTTATGGCAAGCGTGTCGCCAGCCTGTGCGTTTATTTCAGGGAAAGATACATCGATTATTGAGGTTTGCAGCGAGTTCGGCAGCAAATCTATTGTGGTTGATGAGAATGGCCAGCCTGTGCAAAATGAGCATCAGAAGCAAGCCCAGAGCAGTGATTGCGCGTTTTGTTTTGCACAGGCACATGGGAAGGTTATTTCTTCTGATTACCCTTCTATTCTTTATCAGGCGGTTATTCGTGAAGGGGCGGAAAGCTCTTTCACCGTTAATGATCGCGATATACGGGCGCATATCTATATTGCGCGCGCGCCGCCTTCTTATATTGCTTAATTAATTTCAATGAAATTTGGCATTTATGCCGTTGCAATATTTGCAAGGAAGGAGCGTGTGATGGCGGATCATACGGATAAAATATCAAAGGATTTTCACGAGCATTCTGTCGGGGATGTTGCGGGGCATGTCGCCAAGCATATTCTTGTTATGGGCGCGATGATGGGGATTATCGCGTTGGCAGCGCCCGTTGCGGCGGCGAGTGTTGTGAGTGTGGCGGCGGTTGAGCCCGTTACGCTTGGGAATTTATTGGTTCAATCAGGGCATGGAACGTGGGAAATGCTTGGTATGATTGGGGATACTCTGACGGGGTTGATCGATATTGGTGGCTTGCTATGGGAAAATACCATGGATGGGAATTGGGCACCGACAACGTGGGATTCCATGATTATGGGGCATGATATGGGGGGCGCGCATGATGTGGCTAACCATGTCACTGGGCATCATGGGGAGGAGATGATGTTTTCAAGTATTGAGCAAGTCGCGTTTTCGCCAATGGATTGGTTTGACACATTGCCCTTATCCGATCAAATGCAGATGAGAGAGGACGCCGCGTTGTTTGGCGTGCCTTTTGATGAGTATGTAGCGGACTTATGTGCCACGGAACATCCGCATCTTTAAAAACTATATCTAATAAAATAAAGGAATATATTATGAATAAGCTTTCAAATACTTTGGCAGTGGTTGGTTTAAGCGTTGCGAGCGGGTTGTCTTTTGCGGCGTCAGAAGAGGATACGAATGTGCATGAACATCATGCGCATCAGCATCATAAAATGCAGAGTAACGCAGATTTGACGCAGGAGGTTTTGAAGAAGAGTCCTGTTTCAGATTCGTCCTTGGCGGGGCTTACCAATCATGATGGTGAGATTGTTGATGATGCGGATTTTGAAGGTAAGAAACGATTGGTGTTTTTTGGCTTTACGTATTGTCCAGAGGTGTGCCCGATGGGTATGGCGACGTTGAGCGCGGCGTTGCGGCAGATTGATGAAAAATATGGCGAGATGGCGGAGCATCTTTTAGGTGAGAATACCGTGATTGTTTTGGTGTCGACAGATCCTGTGCGTGATACGCCCGCACGGATGAAGGAGTGGTTGGGGTATTTTGATGATCGTATTGTCGGGCTGACTGGAGCGGCGGAAATTTTGGAGGAAAAGGCGGAGAATTATCGCGCCAATCGTTTTGGGCATCATGTGCCGTATGTATTTATTTTAAATGAAAATGGTGATTATCAAGGGATTGTGAATACGAAAGATGGTGTTGACGCGGTGCGTCAGGCGATTGAGGAGGTGGTTTTGAAGCCTGTTCAGGGGATGGATCACAGCCATCATCATGGGCACGATATGTAGGTTTTCAGATACTCGCACGCGCTATGCTTGGTGGGTACGACATTTTAGAGATTGCGATCACCGAATAGAGCCGTTCCCACGCGTATATATGTTGCGCCAAGGGGGATGGCTTTTTCGTAATCGGCGCTCATCCCCATGCTGAGATGTTTTAGGGCGTGCGTGCGTGCCATGTTTTGCAGGAGTGCGAAGAACATTGCGGGTGGTTCGTCTACGGGCGGGATGCACATGAGGCCTTGGATATCCAGGCTACATTCATTGCGGCAGAAATTTAGGAAGTCGGGCAGGTCGTTTGGGGTGATGCCTGATTTTTGGTCTTCTTCGCCGATATTGACTTGGATAAGGCAGGGGATGGATTTGTTTTGCGCCTTTATTTCTTCGCCGAGTTTTTTTGCGAGTTTTTCGCGGTCAACACTGTGGATCATGTCGAACAGGGCGAGCGCGTCTTTGACCTTATTGGTTTGAAGGGGGCCGATGAGGTGGAGGTTTAAATCAGGGTATTCGGGTTTGAGGTGTGTCCAATGCTCTTGCGCTTCTTGCACCTTATTTTCGCCGAATAGGCGGTGGCCTGCATCTAGAGCCTCTTGGATTTTTGCGGGAGGTTGGCGTTTGCTGACGGCGATGAGGTTGATATCGGATGTGTCGCGATTCCATTGTTTCGCGGTTTTTGTGATATTGGCGCGGATGGCGGTTATGTTTTCCGAGATCATGGAGGGAGGATATGAAAGTGTGGCGAGGTAATCAAGTGGTAATATTCAGGCAAAAAGAAAGGGCGCTTAAAAAGCACCCTTTCGAAATTCTTTAGATCATCAAATTCAAATTAGAAGTTGATTTGTGTTCCCAAAAGAACAGCTGTACCGTCTGCATCAGCAGTTGGAGCAGCATTGTCTTGGTCTAGGTACTGGATAGAACCGCGGAATGACATTCCTGGGCCATATTCATATGTAACACCACCAGTGTAACGGTCATATTCACGACCAGTTGCGCTGTCGAAGTCTTGGTTCAAGTATGATGCACCCAATTTGAATGGGCCAGTTGTGTAGTCAACACCAATTACAAGAGTTTCGATGTCGTTTTCAGCTGTACCGTCAAGACCTTGGTCATCTTCAGAGTAAGACGCACCAATACCGAATGGACCGATATCAAGGTCAAGACCCAAGTTCCAGAAGTTACGGTCATCAGTTGTTGCAGATGAACCTTCTTCTGAGCTAAGTGAGTAACCACCACCAGCGATCACGCCAACATTGTTGAACTGACCTTCATAACGAACAGCAAGTTCGTATGTTTCTTGTGGAGTACCAGCAGCATTTGTGTCTGTGTCAACACCGAATGAAGCAGCAGCATTACCAGTGTCAGGAGTGAAAGACAAACCAGCTTGGAAACCAGAGAAAATTGGTGAAAGGTAAGTGAACTTGTCGTTCTTACCAGCTGTGTTGTGATCATAGTCAAGAGCAGCACCAGCAGTCAAACCACCAGTTGTTACGAATGGTGAAACATACTGACGGATACCATCAATGTTTGAGTCAGCAGAAGGAGCAGCAACCTGTAGAAGGTAAGCAGCACCGTCTTCGCCACCAAAGTTTACACGACCCCAGTCGCCTGAGAAGTAAACATATGATTCATCAACAGCAGTTGCATCAGCTTGGTCAACATCGAATTCGAAGTGAGCACCAACAGTCAAGCCGTTGTCAAGAGTAGTTGCACCGTCAATGTGGATTTCAGTGTCACGGATGATGTCGAAACCAACAACATCTGTACCAGCTGTTTCGTCTTGGTCTACGAATGCGCCGTAGCCTTTAAAGTAACCGCCTACTTCTAGGTCGATGTCCGCGTGTGCAGCAGGAACAGCAAAAGCCAAACCACTAACAGCAACGCTTGCAAGTAAAAGTTTTTTCATTTTAGTCTCTCCAAAAATTAAGTTGAAATGATGATTTCTCATCTGATTTCGATAAAACCCCAAATACATATAAGAGGTAAAAGTTTAGTAGAAATGTTGTCTATTGCTAAACAACAACGGCATTACCTCATTATTTCGACTCACCGTCAAATAATTTTGTGGGAGTTTTGCAACATTTTTTTCAAGCGTTGCATTTTTGCAACAATGGATTATGCGAAGGTTTATCGTTGTTTATAAGGCGTGCCTTGATAACAGAAGGGCTTGAGTGGTGTTCCTTGGCGTGCTAGATAATGTGTTCTTATATATAAGTCAGGATGGATTGTTATGACACGTAAAGATTATTTCTCTATGTTTTTGGTGGGTGCGGCTTGTTTGTCGTTATCGGCGTGCAGCGGTGTAGAAAGCGAAGCGAAGTACCCGACGGGCGCGGCGCGGGATGGTCTTTCGGGTAATGAGATCTATGGCGAGAAGAAAAGTATCTTTGGTGATGGCGGTCTTAAAATTCTTGGTGGGCGTAAAGACAAAAATGTTGGTGCGGGCGAAAATGGCATTGATGTTAATAGCTTTCTTTGGCGTGCGACGTTGGATACGGTTTCGTTTATGCCGTTGGCGAGCGCAGATCCGTTTGGTGGTGTGATTTTGACGGATTGGTATAGTGACCCCGCCAATCCGAATGAGCGCGTGAAGGTGAATGCGTTTATTTTGGGGCGTGAGCTTAAGGCCGATGGTGTTCGCGTGCGGACGTTCCGTCAGGTTCAGAAGAGTGGCCAGTGGCAGGATGCACCAGTTGCGGATGAGACGGCCCGCAAGTTGGAAGATGCGATATTGACACGTGCGCGGGAGCTTCGGATTTCGCATTTGGCGGCTGAGAAGTAATTATAGTCATTTCCTTTATACCGTGACAGCGTTATTCATGCCTCATATAGGTGAAGCTGTGTGGTCGTACAATTATATAAAATTAAAAGGCACATAAATGTCAGAGCGATATAATATTAAAGACGCTGAAATTAAGTGGAGAGAAGAGTGGGCGCGTGCCGACTCTTTTTCGGTTGAGGAGGATTCGTCCAAGCCGAAATATTATGTGTTGGAAATGTTTCCGTATCCATCTGGGCGCATTCATGTTGGGCATGTGCGTAATTATACGCTTGGTGATGTTGTTGCGCGTTATAAGAGTGCGCAAGGATTTAATGTTTTGCACCCAATGGGGTGGGATGCGTTTGGTTTACCCGCGGAAAATGCGGCGATAGAGCGCGGGGCGCATCCAGGGACGTGGACGCATGAGAATATCGCAGGGATGCGAGAGCAGCTTAAATCTATGGGATTGTCCATTGATTGGAGCCGTGAATTTGCCACATGCGACCCCGAATATTACGCGCATGAGCAGCGTATGTTCCTGAAATTCCTTGAAAAAGGAATTGCGTATCGCAAGGAATCTGTTGTGAATTGGGATCCGATTGATAATACGGTTTTGGCGAATGAGCAGGTGATTGACGGATGCGGTTGGCGTACAGGTGCGCCCGTGGAGCGCCGAAAGCTGAACCAGTGGTTTTTGAAAATTACCGATTATGCCGAGGAATTGATTGCCGATTTGGACGCTCTTGAGCGGTGGCCTGAAAAGGTGCGTACGATGCAGGCCAATTGGATTGGGAAATCTGTGGGCTTGCAGTTTAAGTGGGATGTGGTTGGATCAGATCAATCGATTGAAGTTTATACGACGCGTCCTGATACGCTTTTCGGGGCGAGCTTTATTGCGCTTGCGCCGGATCATCCGATGGCGGTTGAGCTGGCGGCGGGCAAAGATGGGTTTGATGATTTTATCAAGAAATGCCAAGCACAAGGCACATCCGAGGCCGCGATTGAAAAAGCCGAGAAGATTGGCTTTGATACAGGGCTTAAGGCAACGCATCCTTTGCTTGGGCGTGAGGTGCCGATTTATATCGCGAATTTTATCCTTATGGATTATGGGACGGGCGCGGTGTTTGGCGTGCCTGCACATGATCAACGTGATTGGGATTTTGCGACGAAATATGATTTGCCGATCTTGCCTGTGATTTCATCTGATGGGCATGATTTTGGTAAGGAAGCCTATAGTGAGGCAGGGAAGGTTATTGATTCTGCCGATTGGATGAATGGCAAAACGATTGAAGAGGCGAAGGCCGAAGTGATTGCGCGATGTGAGGCTGAGGAGATTGGTTTTGGCACAACGCAATATCGTTTGCGTGATTGGGGTGTGTCGCGCCAACGCTATTGGGGATGTCCGATTCCCATTATATATTGTGGGGATTGCGGCGCGGTTCCAGTGCCAGAAGATCAGTTGCCTGTGACCTTGCCGAAGGATGTGAGCTTTGACAAGCCAGGGAATCCGCTTGTCCATCATGCCACGTGGAAGGATTGTTCTTGCCCGAAATGCGGGAAGGCGGCAACGCGTGAAACGGATACGTTTGATACATTTTTTGAGAGCAGCTGGTATCAGTTCAGATATTGTGATTCGGGCAATGAAAACCTGCCTGTTGATAAGGATAAGGCCGATTATTGGATGCCCAAGGGCGGCGGTGTTGACCAGTATATTGGCGGGGTGGAACATGCGGTTTTACACCTTCTCTATGCGCGGTTCTTTACCAAGATTATGCGCGATTGCGGTTTTGTGAATACGGATGAGCCGTTTACGGGCTTGTTTACCCAAGGGATGGTCACGCATGAGACGTATAAGGATGAGAACGGGAAATGGGTGTTCCCGACCGATGCGATGCAAAATGATGCGGGTGATTGGGTGCATGTGGAAACGGGCAAGCCTGTTACCATTGGTGCGTCGATTAAGATGTCGAAATCGAAGAAAAACGTGATTGACCCCGAAGAGATATTTGAGAGCTATGGCGCGGATGCGGCGCGGTTGTTTATCCTCTCTGACTCCCCGCCGGAACGTGATTTGGAATGGACGGAAAGCGGTATTGAAGGCGCATGGCGTTTTGTGAATAAGGCGTATTCTGCGATTACGTTGATGGATTTGCAGGATGGTGATGCGAGCGCGGTGGATGGCAAGGCCAAGGATTTGCGCCAATTAACGCATAAAACCATCAAGGGTGTTGGAGAGGCAATTGAGGCCTTTGCGATGAACAAGGCGGTTGCGTTGATGCGTGAGTTTTATAATGGATTTACGGCGTTTCATTCCAATGTCATCCTGAGCGGTAGTGAAGGATCTAAAGATTCTTCGGCTGTGCCTCAGAATGACGGTTTGTCGGGTGATCATTATGCCTTGAATGAGGCGATTACGAATTTTGTAATTATGCTGAACCCTATTATGCCGCATTTATCTGAAGAGCTTTGGGCGCGATTGGGGCATGATGCGATGCTTGTTGATACGGCTTGGCCGCAATATGATGAAAGCCTGTTGGTGTCGGATACGATTACGATTGGTGTGCAGGTGAATGGCAAGGTGCGTGCAACGATTACTTTGCCCGCCGATGCGGATTCGGAGCTTGCGCAAAAAGTCGCGTTGGAGCAAGATGGTGTTGTTCGCGCAATGGATGGGAAAACTTTGCGTAAATTTATTTATGTGCCAGGGCGCATTGTTAATGTTGTGGTAGGATAATTCGATGAAGAAAATATTATTGACGTCTTTTGCTTGTTTATCTCTTGTGTCTTGTGGTTTTACACCGATGTATGGGACGGGGTTTAATGGTGGTGAAGGCGTCGATATTCGCACTGATCTTTCGCATGTTCAAATTGATAATGTAAAAGACCGTGAGGGGCAGTATCTTCGCAATGCGTTGATTGATCGTTTTTATATTCAGGGGCGGCCTAGCCAAGTTAATTATATTTTGTCGATAGCAGATATTGAAGAATCGCGCTCTGATTTGGATATAACGAAAAGCTCTGATGCGACGCGGGCGCAGCTTCGTGTGACGACGTCTATGACTTTGACGGATGCCAATACAAATGAGGTTGTGTTGGAGCGTGCGTTGAAATCCATCACGAGCTTTAACGTTTTGACCAGTGAGTTTGCAACGCGGGTGTCTGAGCAGGCGGCGCGCGAGAATACGTTGAATGATATTGCGCGTCAGATTGAGCTTCAAATTGGGTTGTATTTGAAGCGTTCGAAATAAGTCACCTTTTAAGGATGTGCGTGTAACCGACTTTGTTTGTCAAACGAAGTTGTAATGGTCTATAGTATTTTGATTATTAGAAATTGTGGAGATGCGTATGTCCGAGGTTAGAGCGGATGATCTTACGGAGATCAACGGGGCTGATGATGTTTTTGATTTATATCAAGGTGTTGGCCGAGATCATGCAAAATCGGGCATAGAGGTTGAGCTTGCGTTTTTTGACCCTAATGATCCTGATCTGTCGGCGATGTCGTTGTGCCAGAATAAGGTTTTGAAGAATGCAACGGCGGCGGTTCTTCCGAGCCAAGATTTTGTTCATAATGAACCCACCAGTGAATTGTTGGAAGTTGCCAGTATTGCCGCGCCGTATGCGGGCGCTAAGGGTGTGTTGGATGACATTAACCAAAAGATTAAAATCTTGAGTGATAAGGCCGAGGGGATTGGTCTGAAACGATCTTATTTTCAGGAATTGCCCGATAAAACGGCGGATGATTTATTGAGCCGTATTGTTGATGTGGAGCGGTATAAGGTTATGTATGCGCCGTATCGCGCGGATATGCGTAAATGTGTGCAGTATTTCGCGGTGTGTAAATCAAATCAGGTTTCGGTTAGTCCGTACGATATGGATCATATGTTGGCGAATGTGCGGCGGCTTTATGCGCTCGCGCCGTTTTTGTTTTTGCTTACCGATAACAGCAGCGCCTTTAGTGAAGGTAAACCCCATGCGGGGCATATCGGGATGAGCCTTCGCTATGAGGGCTTGACGGAGGGGCGCGGCGGTGTTCCGCCTTATGTGTTTAGTGCAAAAAATGGTGCGGAATTTGTGAGGGCGCATATTGATCACGTGATGAACAACCCGTTATTTATGTATTATGATCGTGAGGGAGCCCTAACCAAAGTGCCTACGGGTGATTGGGGTGTGACGTTTAATATGCTTAAAGAGCGTGGTTTGAATATCGCGAGTAACTATTATTTGGCGCAAAGTATTATGTGGCCGGATGTGAAAATTGCGACCTTGAAAGATGAGGGCGGAGCGGTTACAGGGCATCGATATGAGGCGCGTATGTTTGGCGTTGGGATGCATCAGCACCAAAGCGCGTTTATTATTACCAATGCGTTGGCGTTTGATGATGGGTTTGCGGCAAGCGTCGATGAATTATTGGTGCGGTATGGTTTGGATAATTACGACGCGGTTATCGAGGCGTATTCTAGTGCGCGTGAGCATAATGGTGCGTTTTTTGATGTTGCCTATGGCAATGGTTTGATGCGTGAGTTTGCGCGTGAATTTGCGGATTTGATTGAGATTTCAGCCGATGAAGCGGGGATGTTGGATGAGGCGCAGGCGATGATCCATATTTGTCGCACGGGGTGCACAGATGGCAAGGTGAACCGTTTGTTGTTTCCGACATTGAATGATGTGAAGGCGTTTCAACGTAAATATGATCGCGCGATATTTGAGACCCCTAATCAATGCGCGGCTATGGTTTTTGAGCGTGATATTGATCGTGCGCGCCGTCGTTTGGGGATGAGTGCATGTTGCGGATGAGTTTATTATCCTAGTGGTTGTGTGCGTCGGTATGGTTTTCAATATATAGTTTGTAATTTATTAGAGATTCTGTAACATGTTCGAGTATATTAGAGTTTTCCTTAATTGTGCTCTTTAATTTTGTTTTTTCTGCGTTTTCTGCGTTTTTATTTAACTTTGAAAAACTTGAGGTCAAAATGACAAGCTCCACAAAAAAAATATTCAGTATCGTGCCATCTAAAGCTATGGGAAGCTCTTCTGAAATGGCGGCAAAATTGTCGGCACTGGATAAATCACAGGCGAGTATTGAGTTTCAGTTGGATGGAACGATTATTACGGCGAATAAGAATTTTTTGGATACGATGGGTTATGAGTTATCCGAAGTTAAAGGTAAGCATCACAGTATGTTCGCAGAACCAGAATATGCGGCAAGCGACGATTATCGAATGTTTTGGGAGAAGCTTCGTGATGGAGAGTTTCAGGCCGCGCAGTATAAGCGTTTTGGAAAAGACGGTAAGGAAATATGGATTGAGGCGTCTTACAACCCATTGTTTAATTCAAGTGGAAAGGCGTACAAGGTTGTTAAATATGCTACGGACATCACAGCGCAGAAAATTGAATATGCAGACTTATTGGGTAAAGTGAATGCGATTGGTCGATCGCAGGCGGTTATTGAGTTTGAACTGGATGGAACTATTTTAACTGCGAATGAGAATTTTTTAAGTGTTATGGGATATTCTTTGGATGAGATTAAAGGCCAGCATCATAGTATGTTTGCGGATAGTGGTGTTGCGGATAGCCAGGAGTATAAGCAATTTTGGAAAGAGTTGCGTAGTGGAGAGTTTCAGGCGGGGCAGTATAAGCGCGTTGGAAAAGGCGGTAAGGAAATTTGGATTGAGGCGTCTTATAACCCTATTATGGATATGAATGATAAGGTTTTTAAAGTTGTTAAGTTTGCGACGGATTTAACGCCACGCAAAGATGAAAATCAGAAATTAGCGAATGATTTCGAGACGAATGTTCAGTCTTTGGTTCAAATCGTGGCTTCGTCCGCAACTGAATTGCAGGCAACGGCGCAGAGCTTGGCGGCGGCGGCGGAGGAGACAAGTTGTCAATCTGGCACGGTTGCAACGGCGACGGAGCAGTTGTCATCCTCTGTGAATGAAATTTCAGGGCAGGTTACAAATTCGGTTAGGATTGTTGATGAGGCCGTAGAAAAAGCGCAGCAATCAGAGCAGTTGGTGAATGGTTTGTTGGAAACCGCATCAAAAATTGGTGATGTTATTTCATTGATTTCAGATATCGCAGATCAAACGAACTTACTTGCATTGAATGCTACGATTGAGGCAGCGCGTGCAGGCGAAGCCGGTAAAGGATTTGCGGTTGTTGCATCAGAGGTTAAGTCTTTGGCGGCAGAAACAGCAAAAGCCACAGAGGAAATTGGCGTGCAGATTTCAAGTATTCAAACGGCGAGTACTTCGACGGCGGATGCAATTAAAATGATTTCTGATGTGATTTCACAAGTTAGTGAAATTAGTACTGTTATATCTGGTGCGGTTGAGGAGCAATCGGCGGCGACGAGTGAGGTTTCCACAAATATCGCAGGTGTTCAGGCGGCGTCGAATGAAACGGGGCAATCATCATCGACGATGCTTGAGGTTTCCCAGGATTTGTCCACGCGTTCTGAAGAATTGCAGACACGTGTTGCCGAGTTTATTGAAAAAGTCCGCGCGATGTAATCTCGTTCGTTTTCTTATCTTTTAACTTTGAATAAGCGACGAAGCGATATGCTCTTGGGGTGTTTGTATAAACAAATTGACCGTTGGGGCGTTGTCCCCTAATCTTTTCCTATGAAATTAGCATATAGAGATATTGAGCCGTTTGTGAAAAAGCCGAACCCGTTGGCGCGGGTGGTTTTGGTATATGGCCCTGATGGCGGGTTGGTGAGTGAGCGGGCGCAGAGCATTGGCAAAAGCGTGGTCGCGGATTTGAACGACCCGTTTAATGTCGCCGCGTTATCGGTTGAGATTTTATCCGATGACCCCGCGCGCCTTAGTGATGAGGCGGGGGCGATTTCGATGATGGGCGGAGACCGCCTTATTCGGATTGATGGTGGGAGTGATAAGGTTACGACCTTGATCAAATCCTATCTTGAAGACCCGAGCCCTTCTGCATTGGTGGTTATTTCTGCGGGGGAATTATCGCCGCGATCATCATTGCGAAAATTATGTGAGAGCGCCAAAAATGCGGCGGCTGTGCCGTGTTATGTAGAGGATGAACGTGATCTTGGACGTCTTATTCGGGAGACCTTACAGGGCGCGAATTTGCGCGTGGATAATGACGCGGTTGTGTGGCTTTCGGCAAATATTTCGGGGGATCGCGGGAAGGTACGTTCGGAGTTAGAGAAGCTTATTACCTATAAGGGGGATGAGGCGTCGCCTATTTCGTTGAATGATGTGCGCGCGGCGTGTGGTGCGGCGGGGGCGCAGGGATTTGATGACTTGGTGTATAATGTGGCGGGGCGAAATTCGAAGGCTGCGCTTAAGGCTTATGGTGTTTTGATGGAGGAAGGCACAGCATTTATCGCGATTTTGCGGGCGCTGCAGAATCATTTTCGTCGTTTGCATCAGGTGAAATCGGCGATGAGCCAAGGGGCGGATTTGGATATGGCGATGAAAAAGCTTTCGCCGCCTGTATTTTTTAAGCAAGCGCCAGCGTTTAAGGGGCAGGTGAATAGCTGGTCTTTGCCTGTTTTGGATGCGGTGATGGGAAAGTTGACGGATTTGGAAGCGCAGTGCAAGCAAACAGGGATGCCCGTGGAGGTTTTATGTTCGCAGGCGATATTGGCGGTGAGTAAGAGCAGGGTGAGCTGAGGTAAGATAGATGGCCAAAAAGAGACGACGGCGCAAAGCAAAGAAAGGCATGATGGGGAGTGTATTTTTTGCGTTGATGGGTGGGATTATTCTTCCTGTCTATTTTATGCTTTCGCATAGTGGGTTGTTTGAGCGCCCTGTGCCTGTGGTTGAACAAAATATGCCAAACCCTTGGCCGCCTGTGGTGGGGCAGAGATATCCTGATTTAGAGTTGATTGATCCTGATGGCGGGCGGTTTCGATTATCGCAGCTTAGAGGGAAAGTTATTATAATTGAGCCAACGGGAATGAATTGCCCTGCGTGTCAGGCGTTTTCTGGGGCGCATGAATATGGTGCGTATGAGAATAACCCTGTTCAAGAATATGTGGAATCTGTTCGTGCGGTTTTTCCGCGTTATGCGAATGGGTTGAAGTTGCCTAATCGAGATATAATTTTTGTGCAATTGTTGTTGTATGATATGAAATTGGGGAAGCCCACAGTGCATGATGCATTGAAATGGGCGCAGCATTTTAATATTTATCAAGTTCCAAATTATTATGTTGCGGTGGCCGTGGATGATTTACGCGGGGATGTGAGTTTTAATATGATCCCTGGATTTCAGTTGATTGATCAGAATTTTATATTGCGGGCGGATTCAACGGGGCATCGGCCAAAGGCTGATTTATATAGCGAGCTTATTCCCTCTGCCGCGAGGTTGGTTTTGGGCGCACGGGTTAGATGAAAAAGTTTTCATAATTTTTAGATCTGTGCTACAAGGTGTACTCTGTATCCATGTTTCATAAAAAAAGTAAGCTATAATTTGTGTATGATTTGATTTCAGAAGTTTTAGAAAAATCTATTGATGAGAAGCTGGTTTTTGATGATATTGAGTGTTTGTCACTTTATTCAAAATGTCGCCTTATTCGTGAGATGGTAGGGGCGCTAGGTGAAAAGCTGCCTCAAAAAAAGTATGGAACTGGGCGACATACTCGTCAGTCTTTGTTGATGATAGCCAATACGTTTAATGCTTCTGAGAATCTTCTGAGCTATCAGAAGTGTAAACGAGGCCAGTTTTCCCATACGATTGCACAACCTGAGTACTCTCGCCTTCTTGATGTTGTTCGCTCTTGGGAATCTAGCGAGGATGATGAGAAGCAGGGAGCGTTAATTGAATTTTCTTCATTACACCGAAGTATATATATGACAGGAATTGCAGATAACTTACCCATTTCTTATGAGTTTAAAGATGGTGCGGCTGCGACTAATCATCTAAAGAAGACGAAATTATATGGATCATTTTTAGGAGATTTATTGGGTCGTTCTGGCAAGCTGTCTCATTATATTCGTGAGGATGATCCGGCAGATTTGGCTTTATCTGTTGTGCATCACGAAACGACACATGCGTTGCAATTTTATTTGGCGAGCGCATATCATTATAAGCAAATCAGGCCGGATCATATTTTATATGAGGATGCGCGGATGTTTCATGCATTAGAAATTAATAAGGGATTTGTAAATCCACGGGTTTTAAAAGCATCAGAATATGATTCTTATGAATCTCAGGTACATGAGGTTCTTGCGCGCTCTGAGGGAGATGAGCTTAGTCGTATTGTGGTTGGTCTTTCGTTTGATTGAACTCATATAAACGGGTCGTATGACCATTGAAGGAGGGCTTGTCTTTGGCGGGGGCGGCAATCGAGATCTCCGCTTATACAGTTGGCTTTGATTTGCCCCGCATGGCGGGAGAATGCCCGCCAACGTTTGATTTGCCATGCATCAATTTCGGGGATTCTGCGCCCCATATAATATCTGCAATACCATTGGAACCAGCCGCGTGGATCGGGTTGCATGATCCATCCTTTTTCACGCCAGACGGAGAGAGGTTGACGGCTTTTTATGCCGAAATAGTTGAGGTTTGGGTTTGCTGTATTGCTTGTTTTTGCGTCTTCGAACCAGTCTTTGGGGAATTCGTCTTGGCAATCATTAAGGTATTTTCCTTCGAATACGCCGAGATCAAGCATTTGTTTCGGGGTGAAGAATGGTTTGAAATTTTCGGCAAAATTTTCGCCCATTGGCGCGATGCATTCATAATGGTAATTTGTTTGCATTCGGTCGTTTACGGTTATCCATTTGGGTGATGTGTTCATTTTTAGAAAGAAAGTATTTTTTCTTTTGGATTTGATGGGAAGCCAAATACGGGGTGTTTGGGAATAATGAGTTTTGCTTGTTCAAGGGTGATGGAGTCGGAATTATCATTTAGATCTTGTGTTAATTTCAATGATGCCGTTTCAAATTCTGTATTTTGGGTTGCATTCTTGAAGGCGGCGTTGAAGGCTTTGATGTCATCTGATTTATGAGAGCAACCCATAGAGATTGTGATTTCGGTCATTTCAGAATTATTTTGATAATGATTGTCGTGGCTGGCTTTACGAATTTCATTTAGGACATCGTTTATTGTGTCGTTAAATTTTTCGGTGTGTTCCATTTTGATACCCCTATTTTTGTAAGAATTTTATAGCGTAGATTATTGGAAAAAGCAATTTTGTGTTTTAGATAAGCTCGCCGAGCTCGCGGATATGTTTGATTTGGTTGGTTTTTAAGGTTGCGCTTTTGTTCGTGGTTTTTTTCGATAGGATGGGGATTATTGCCTTTTCGAAGCCGAGCTTTGCACATTCTTTTAATCGCAAATCAGGTTGGGTGACTTGGCGGACTTCGCCAGCCAAACCGATTTCACCGAAGAAAACTGTATCGGCGGGCAGAGCTTCGCCCTTCAGCGCGCTGATGAGGGCGGCGGCGACGGCGAGGTCTGCGGCGGGTTCGTTAATGCGGATACCGCCCGCGATGTTGAGGAATATATCATGAGAAGAAAGTGAAACGCCGCAGCGTGTTTCAAGAACCGCGACAATCATGGCGAGGCGGTTATGATCCCACCCCAACACGGCGCGGCGCGGGGAGCCGAGAGATGAGGGTGCGACGAGGGCTTGTACCTCGACTAATAAGGGGCGAGAACCTTCGAGGGCGGCGAGGACGGCGCTTCCTGTTGCGTCTTCGCTGCGCTGGGAGAGGAAAAGCTCAGAGGGGTTTTTGACCTCGATCAATCCCTGTTGTGCCATTTCAAAGACGCCGATTTCATCTGTGGGGCCGAAACGGTTTTTGACGGCGCGAAGGATGCGGAATTGGTGGCTGCGGTCGCCTTCGAAATATAGGACGGAATCGACGAGGTGCTCAAGAACGCGTGGTCCCGCGATTTGTCCGTCTTTTGTGACGTGGCCGACGAAGATGACGGCGATGCCCTTTGCCTTTGCCATGCGGATGATTTCCTGCGCGGAGGTGCGGACTTGGGTGACTGTGCCGGGGGCGCTGTCTACGTTATCAACATACATGGTTTGGATGGAGTCGATAATCAGGAGTTGTACGCCTTTTTCCATTTTGATGGATTCGAGGATATCGCGCACATTGGTTGCGGCGGCGAGTTTGACTGGAGAATTGCCAAGGCCGAGGCGGTCGGCGCGCATGCGGATTTGGTCGGTTGATTCCTCGCCTGATACATAGACGCAGTTTACATTGTTATTGGTGAGGGCGCAGACGGCTTGCAAGAGTATTGTGGATTTCCCGATTCCTGGGTCACCGCCGATAAGGATCGCCGCGCCTGGTACGATGCCGCCGCCCGTGACTCGGTCGAATTCCGCGATTTGGGTGAGCATGCGGGGGTATATTTTCTTTTCTTCGTTCCGTAAATCGGTGAATTCAATGACGCGGCCTTTTTGCTTTCCGCTTAGGCCTTTTGGAACGGCGCCTGTGTCGCTCGCTTCCTCGGTGATGGTGTTCCATTCGTTGCAGGCATCACATTTCCCCGCCCAGCGCGTGGACACCGCGCCGCATGCATTACATACATAGTTTTTTTGTGCTTTCGCCATTTATTCCTCAAATTTGCCGACATGCTTCGTTGCTTCACCCCTCACGCAGGCTTCTACGTGTCGTCACTTGCGTTTTGCACGTCAGAAAATTTGAGGAATAAATACTTGGGTGTATGGTTAAGGATTGTGTGAGTTTTGTCCAGTGTAAACCTGATTAGGATGGGCGTAATTCTGTTTTTGTACGGTTTTTAGGTTTTTCGATTTCAGGGAAATCGGTGAGTTTTAAATCCCAACCCTGAACGCCATTAATGCCAAGGTCAAACATGATGTCGGCTTCGTCCTTATTTTTGACGTGTTCTGCAATGATTTGTGCGTGAGGAATACGTCGTTGCAGTGTATCGATAAGTGTTGTGAGATCATTAGGGGTGTATTGCACAAGTTTTCCATTTTTGTTTTTACTTTCATAGCCGTTTTCAAGATAGGCGCGAACCAATGCCCCATCAATTTTTGCGAAAGTGGATATGTTTGAAAAAATTTTGATACGATTTCTGTTTTCTCTTGATGTTCCTTTGTCTCTTGGGGTGTAGGAGATGTCATCTAAAGCGAAGCGGAAGCCGTCTTTTTTCATTTGTAGTAAATGGTCTATTTCTGCATCTAGTGCAACATCGTGCTCAAGAATTTCGATGATAATATCGCTGTTTTCTAGGCTATAGTTTTTCGTCATTTCCTGCAATTTTGTACAGAAGAGAGTATTTAATATTGATTTGACGGAGACGTTTAAAGAGATGGGCAGTTTATCTGCGTGTTCCATACCCATGGAGCAGGTGAGCAGATCGAATTCTTCTGATAGCCCGTCGTCATAGAATTGATTGGCGATGGTGTAGATTGGGAAGTCATGGCCTGTTTCATCTTTTAGGCGGGCGAGGGATTCGTATGTAATGACAGCTTCTTGGCTATAGATTGGTTCTTGTATAGATTTTCCATGCGCGAAGGCATTTCGGAGCATTGCTTGCACATGTTCCAGATCAAATTTTTCTTTTGATATGCCTTGATGTGGGATGACGGCGTGGAGCAGTGCATTAAAGAAGTTTGACATGCTGTATTTATGAGCATCTGGTTTATTACGCATAAGTAACCTTAATATAGTGTTCGGTATTCTTTGCGCGCACTATATGGAAGGTTTTCAATTTTTGCCAGAAAATTAGAAGATAAGCTTAACCTTCGCGTTTCATTGTCCATTTTATACAGGCATTATCGGAGGTCATTTTCCCGTGAATAACGATTTGTTTTGTTTTGCGTGGGGTGATGCCTTCGCCAAGATAGATGCTGTCTTCGAGTGATAATTTACCTGATGCGGTTTTAAAGCGCCAGCCAATGCCGCCCGGCATACGCATGAGTATTTCTTTACCATCATTGATGATGGATGTTTTTACACTTGGATGGATATGAAATCTGAGTGCAGTTTCTACGGATTGGGTGAGTTTGGCTTCGGATGTGAAATCATCCTCACCGCGTAGGTCGTGGCCGTTATCGGATAGGTAGATTTTGCGTGTGTGTGTGATTCCGTTGAGTGGGACATAGCCATTATGAGATGCCACAAGAAGGGCTGCGTCTTGGGTTTCTTCGCGTTTTACGGATGTTTTTGTGACCTTGCGGCCGAAATGCCCGTCTTTTTTAATCTCGCAGGCATTGCGGTAATCAAGGCAAGCGGTGTTATGCGCGGCGGTGAAGCGTAGCGCATCTTGCCATTGTGGGCATGTCGGATGTGAGCCGCAGGAAACGAGCAGGCGTTCCTTGCCGTAGCAAAATTCAAAGGCGAGTGCGGAGGCATGCGCGGTTTTATCATAAGGGTATGGTGGGGCTTTGCCCGTATCCATGAGGAGGAGGGAGCGGCCGAGTTCGATGCGTTCGTAACCTGTGCTTTTGAGACTGGTTTTCGCGCGTTTATGGGTTCCAGCTTGGGCGAGAATTGAGTCGATGGTCTCTGTGTCGCCCTCTTGCGTGCCATGGAACAGGCCGAATTTTCGGTCACGATAGCGCAGGCAACGCAGGGCGCTGCTCATGCTTTCGATGGTGTTGATGAGGTGATCGGGGACGGGGTAATCGCCCGCATTTAGGGCGGAGCGGATATCAACCATGATTTCTAATGTTTCGAGCAGCATTTGCGGGGAGCGGGAGATATGTCCGCCATCGGGGAGAATTTGCGTGCTGGTTGCGGTTTTAAGGGCGGCTAGCCCCTGTGTGATCCATTTTGTGTGGCCTTCGAGAGCGATACCCGCATAGAGCAAGCCTTTGACCGATTCGAATAGAGCGATTTCTTTTGAGCGGCCGATGACGTTGCTGAGGTGTTTGGCTTGTTTTAAAACGGAATTGAGGAACTTGTCTTCGAATTCTTCGCTTGCGCCCGCGCAGAAATATTCGTGATGGCAAATCCACATGGCAAGTCTGCGGCCTATAAGTTCTGCGCGCCAAGTCTGGGCGTTCCAATATCCGTAATGATCAATCCAGTTTTCGATCATCATGCGGCCTTGTTCACGGGCGAGTGCGCCGCCAAGTGTGCGTAAGTCACGCAGCCAACCAAAGCCGTGCATGTGTGCGACCCAGATGTCGTCAGTGTCTTCGGGCATCCACCATTCATTGTACCAAAGAGGACCTGTGCGTTCCCCAATGCCTGCGGCAATCAGGAGGGCGCTTGCCTTTTCGGCTTTGCCTGGCCATGGGTCAACGGGGCGCACGATCAGGCGGTCAGGCGTTGTATCGCCTAAGCTCCAATCATAGAGGAAATTGTTGTAAGCAAGGTGACTTGCCTTGTTTTTTAAGGTGTCGATGAGGTGAAAGGGCATCATGTGTCTTCTCCTTTTTACTTACGGTCTTAAGGCTTTGATGTTGCGCGCGTAATGCTCTGGGCCATCTTTGAAGACGGCTGTGCCTGCGACGAGGACGTTTGCGCCTGCGGTGATGACTTGTTTTGCGGTTTGTGGATTTACGCCGCCATCGATTTCAAGGTCGATATTGCGGCCTGTGGCGTCGATCATTTGGCGGGCGGCGGTGATTTTATCAAGAACGGGGATGAAGCTTTGGCCGCCGAAGCCTGGGTTTACGGTCATGATGAGGATGAGGTCAACCATATCCATGACGTGTTTGATGGATTCGATGGGTGTGTGTGGGTTAAGCGCTACGCCTGCCTTTACGCCCTTGGCCTTGATACGTTGCAAGGTGCGGTGAAGATGGGGGCCGGCCTCTACATGGGCGGTGATGATTTCGGAGCCTGCGTCAACGAAGCTGTCGATTAGGGGATCGACGGGGGTGATCATGAGGTGGACATCGAAAAGCTTGTCCGTGCATTTGCGAATGGCCTTGACTACGGGTGCGCCGAAGGTGAGGTTTGGTACAAAATGTCCGTCCATTACATCGATATGGATATAATCCGCACCGGCCTTATCAATGGCGGCGACTTCTTCGCCAAGTTTTGAGAAGTCGGCAGACAGGATTGATGGCGAGATTTTTATTGGGTTTGCAGGCATTTTTTACTCTTACTCGATAGACTTGAAAAGGTGATTCAGGGGAGGTGCGAATCAAAGAAGGCGCAGTATAGACACTACGGCATGAATATTACCAGAAATTTGCAGTCATATCCACAAGGGAATTATTCGGAGGAATTATTTTGCTTTTGTTAGGCGCGATATAAAAAACCCATCTATGCCGCCTTGGGCGGAGAGCATAGAGGGTAGGATGCGGATGTCGCCGTTTTCGTTGATGAGTTCGGCGTATTTTCCAACCTCATTGGCGATGATGGGGGTGCGTTTGAAGTTTGGATTTTCTTCTAAGAATCTATCGATTTGGTGTTCGCCTTCGTCTTTTTGAAGAGAGCAGGTGCAATATATAATTGTGCCACCTGATGCGATGATATTGGCGGCGTGGTTAAGCAGGCGTTCTTGGATGGTGCAAAGGCGGGCGATGTCTTCGGGGGATTTTAGATACACATTATCAGGATGGCGGCGGATTGTGCCCGTGGCGGAGCATGGCGCGTCTAATAGAATATACGTTGGGGGTTCTTTGGGATTCCATGCGGCGGCATCGGCGGTCTCGATGGTGACATTATCTTGTAAGCCCATACGGGTTAAGTTTTCGCGCACGCGTTTGAGGCGTTTGGCGGAGCGGTCAATGGCGGTGACGTTTGCGCCCATGCTGGCCAGTTGTAGGGTCTTTCCGCCTGGGGCGGCGCACATATCAATGACGTGCTGGTCTGAGATATCACCGAATAATGTTGCGGGGATTGCGGCGGCGGCGTCTTGTACCCACCATTTTCCATCGTCAAAGCCATCAAGTTGTTTGACGTTGCCGCGTGTTATGCGGCGCAGAGATCCTGTTGAAAGTTCGGTGGCCTGAAGGGCGTTGCCGAAATAGGCGCGGTCTGATTTGTCCTTGACGGTGATGTCGAGAGCGGCCTCGTTCATATTGGCGGTGGCGATTTGCGCCGCGGTGTTTAGGCCGTAATCTTCGATCCAGATTTTAAGCAGCCATTCAGGTGTGTTGAGACGTGGGGCGTCTTGTTTTTCAAGGCGGCATTTTCCATCGCGCCCTAGGGTACGAAGTAAGCCGTTGACGAAGCTTTTTTGTTTTTCAAGGCGCATAAATTCGGCAAGGCGCACGGATGTATCGACGCTGGCGTGGTCGGGGACTTCCATGAAGAACATTTGTGTGATGCCGAGGCGTAGAATGTTTTTAAGGGCGGGTGTTTTGAGCGCATCGGGGCGGTCTTGGGCGAAGGCGATCAAGTCGTCAATTTGCCCTAGGCGGCGTAAAGTTGTTGAAAGAAGCATGCGGGTAAAGGCACGATCACGGCCTTCGAGGGCGGCGTATTCGGGAGACAGATCAAGCGTGACGTCCAGTGCGTTTTTGCGGTCTATGATTTGCCCAAGCATTTTTAACGCACATTTGCGTGATGCGAGGTCGTCTTGATTTTCGGATGTTTCGGTGTTTATTGTTGAATTCATTTGATCGTTTACTCTCTTTTGGCTTAGTATCGGGTATGAGCGAAGAAAAACCAAGCATAGAAACGCCTGATACAAAAAAATCTTTCTCTGAGAAGGGTGAAGATGGTGGGGCGCGTGAAAAAGAAATTGGTGGTTTTGAAAAGCGCCCGGAGCCAACGCGGTTTGGTGATTGGGAAGTGAATGGACGATGTTCAGATTTCTAGGGAGAATGGTTATGCTAAAAAAGATGCTTATGGGCATTGGGGTTTTTGTGTCGATGACGCAAGCTTCCTATGCGAAGCCGCCTGTTTTTGTTGAGATGTTCGGGATGAATGGTTGCGGCGCGGATATGAAGGTGCAAGATGCGGTTTTTTCTATGCTGCGTGAGCATGATAATGTGATTTTTATTAATTGCAGAAAAAAATTTGATGACGAAAATATGAGTAAAAAATATACGCATCAATTCTGTAATGATCGTTCGGCAGAATATGCGCGGCGGCAATCTTTTTGGGGTGAAAGAGTGCCTATGGTTATTATAAATGGGCAGTGGGAAGCGTTTTATGATGATCTTGATCCTGCGATTAAAATGGGGCGCACGGATGAGGTTAAGCCTATTTCTGTTAGGGTTGAGAGTAATGTAATTTATGTTTCTGTTCCTGAAATAGAAAATGTGAAATCTGGAAATTTGTTTTTATATGCGTTTGCGCCGACACAAGGGGATGAGACAATGGTCGTTGACCCCGATGTGAATTTGACGGACGATATTCAAGAGCGGTTGGCGGCAGGGCAGAGCGTTCCGTTTGTGACGAAAGAGCGCCTTGTTCCGTATTTTGTGCGCCCGATTGTTAGTCGTGAAAAGATTGCGATATGGGATGGACGCGCGATGGATGCGAGTTTTTCGCTTGATTCTTTGACGGAGCTGGTGGGGAGTGGTTATCAGGATTTGAGCTATGTTGTTGCCCTGCATAAGGGTGATGATTATGGCGCGGTTGTTGCGGTGGGTGAGGTTTTATCCGTTGCCGAGCAGAATAATGTTTTATTGCATAGTAAGCCGCTCGATATTGAGTTGCGCTCTAATCCGAATCCTGAGGTTTTGGCGCAGTAATTTTTAAAGAGACAGCCCAATAATAATTGGGGCGTGGTCGCTGGGTTTTTCTTTATCACGGAAATGGGAATGAATGTCGTGGGTTTTGAGCGCGTCTTTGAGGGGCGGCGTCACCCAAATATGATCCAGCCTGCGTCCTCTGTTTGATTTTTTCCAGTCTCGATTGCGGTATGACCACCAAGTGTAGCATTTCTCATCTTCGGGGATGAAGTGGCGGGATGTGTCTACCCAATCCAGTGATTTTTGCATAAGACCAAGGCGTTCAACCTCTATTGGGGTGTGGGAGACGACTTTGAGCAGTTGTTTGTGTGACCAGACGTCGTGTTCCATCGGGGCGATGTTGAAATCACCGACGACCATGAGATTGTCGTTGCTTGTATAATTGCTTGTGAAGAAGTCCGTCATTTCATCGATAAAGTCGAGCTTATGGCCGAATTTTTCGTTGATCTCGCGGTCGGGCTCATCGCCGCCAGCGGGGATGTAGATATTGTGAAGCTCTAATTTTGGGAAGGTGACGGAGATATGGCGGCTATCGCTTTTGCCAACGCGGTTATGAATTTTCGGGTTTTCAAATGGGTGTTTTGATAGTATTGCAACGCCGTTATAGCCCTTCATGCCGTTGAAATGGATGTGTTTATATCCCGCATCAATAAAGGTTTGGGCGGGGAAATGTTCATCAGGGGTTTTGGTTTCTTGTAAGCAGATGACATCGGGGTTTGTTTCGGTGATGAAGTCAAGCACCATGGGTGCGCGCAGGCGAACCGAGTTGATGTTCCATGTTGTTATTTTCATGCTGTTTTCCGATGTACCGCGAGGCTGCCCGTTGCTTGGGTTGTGCTCATTACTTCTAATCTTGAGATGTTTACATGTGGGGGTTGAGACGCCACCCAGAATACGCTTTCGGCGATATCGTCGGCTTGTAGGGCGTCTGCGCCCGCATATACGGCATCGGCTTTGTCTTTATCGCCTTTGAAACGAACCAGAGAGAATTGTGTTTCCACCATGCCTGGTTCGATATTTGTGATGCGGATGTTTTTGTCGATGAGGTCGCTTCGTAATGCGCCGGAGAAAAATCGGACGAAGGCTTTGCATCCGTTATAAACATGTCCACCAGCATAGGCGTAGTTTCCTGCGACTGATCCGATATTGATAATGTGGCCAGATTGACGCGCAACCATTTTGGGTAAAATCATATTTGTTGTTGTAATAAGGCCGGTGACGTTGATATTCACCATATTTAACCAGTCTTCTAATTTTGCATCATAAGCCGGTTCTTGGCCAATTGCGCCGCCCGCATTGTTGATGAGTAAATCGGGCGCATCAATATTTTTTAATGCATCAGTAATGGCGTTGTGATCGCCAATATCAAAGCAAAGCGTTTTCGCATCAGGAAAGCTTTCTTTTAAGAGATCAAGCTTTTCCTGATTACGTCCGTGTAGGATAAGGTTGGACCCGGCTGCCGCAAATTTTTTTGCAAAGGCGATTCCGAAATCACCTGTTGCGCCTGTAATTAATACAGTTTTTGGAATATGGGGCATGTCGTTTCCTTTTTTCTTACATTGGGGGAAGTCCGCCAGCAGCATCAGCGGGGAGGCCAAGGCCTTCCATCATTGCGGCTGTTTCTTTTTTAATGCGCTCATCCTTGACATCATTTACGGTGTTCATTGCCGCGATGATAAGGTCTTCGAGAGTTTCTTTATCAGAAGTCATTAGGCTTTCGTCGATTTCAACTTTTGTAATTGTGCCCGCACATGTTGATGTTACCTTAACAAGGCCGCCACCAGATTCGGCTTGGACTTCGATGTCTTTTAGTTTTTCTTGCACTTCTTGCAACTTAAATTGCATTTCTTGTGCTTGTTTCATCATTTTTTGCATATCAAACATTTTTAATCATTCCTCTATTTTCTGAGACATCGTTATTCATATCCTCGCGTATTATTATACGCTTCGTCATTCATGCCTTGTCTCAAAAAAGATATGAATGATTACGTCTTAAATCAATGTTCTGTGGGTTGTTCTTGTTCTTTTGGTTCTTCCTTTGGCAAGATTTTTACAAGTTCTGCCTCGGGGAAAACATTTAAAACTGTTTCCACTACGGGCATTTTTGCCACGTCTGCGAGCTCTTGTAAACGTTTTGATTCTTGTATTTCGCCAAGAGTGGCAGAGCCGCGATCATTTGATATCACAACCATCCAGTTTTCATTTGTAATAGATTGCAGAGATTTTTTTAAATTCTGTGATAAATCGGGTGGCGCGTCTTCTTTTAGTCTGATCTGTACGTGCCCTTGTTTGATTTTGACAGGGTGCGCGTAAAAAACAAGATGTTCGGCTATTGCGATTTCTTGGTGGGCGCGCAATAGGCTCACCACATCTTCCATTGTTTGAATGGATTTGATGGGGGCAGGGTTTTGCACGACAGAAAGCATGGGCGCGGCGTGCGCGGTTTCCTGCCCGTTTGGTCCGGCGGGTGCGTTCATATATTGCGGGGGTGTGAAGTCTTGTGCGTGGACATTGCCGCCATTTGATCCGCCATTATGTGAGGGCGTATTCGGCGCGCCTGTGTTTTGTGGCGCGGGGTTGTCTTTGAGTTTTTTGATTAGATCGGATGGATCGGGCAGGTTCGCGGCGTATGCCAAGCGGATAATGACCATTTCGCCCGCGTTTTGCGGGTTGGGCGCTTCGTTGACTTCGGCTAAACCCTTGAGCAGGATTTGCCATGTCTTGCTTAGGGTTGGCATGGATAGTTTCTGCGCGAGGTCTTTGGCCTTTGTCAGTTGATCGCCAGAGAGCGCCTGATTGGTATCTTCGAAATCAGGGACAGCGCGCAGGCGCGTTAGCAAATGTGTAAGATCAAGCAAGTCTTGAATAACCACGGACGGTGCGCCGCCGTTTTTATGGACGTAATCCATGATGTCTAAGGCTTCTTTGGTTCTTCCTGTTAGGGCGTGTTCGAGGAGGTCGAGGTTTTTACCACGGTCGGCCAAGCCGAGCATGTCTTGCACCAGTGTCGATGTAATGCTCTCCCCCGCTAAGGCGATTGCTTGGTCAAGAAGGCTTAGGCCGTCACGCACCGAGCCGTCAGCCGCGCGGGCGATGAGGGATATGGCGTCGTCTTCGGCTTTTACGCCTTCTTTATCGCAAATGGATTTGAAGTGCGGGATCAGGATATCCGCGCCGACGCGGTTAAGGTCAAAGCGTTGACAGCGTGAGAGCACGGTAATTGGAACTTTGCGAATTTCGGTTGTCGCGAAGATGAATTTCACATGCTCTGGCGGCTCTTCTAGTGTTTTTAGAAGCGCGTTAAATGCGTTTTTCGAGAGCATATGCACCTCGTCAATCACATAGATTTTATAGCGTGCCTCGGTTGGGGCGTAACGCACGCCGTCCAATATTTCACGGATGTCATCAACGCCCGTACGGCTGGCCGCATCCATTTCAATAACGTCGGGGTGGCGGTCTTCTGATATGGCTTGGCAAAGTTGGCAGTCGGATGTGTCGCCCGTTGTGGCCTCGGATTTTCCGTCAGGGCCTTTGTAATTGAGGGCTTTTGCGATGATGCGTGCGGTGGTGGTTTTTCCAACTCCGCGCACACCCGTGAGCATAAAGGCATGGGCAATGCGGCCAGATGTTATTGCATTTTGTAGAGTGCGAACAAGCGCGTCTTGCCCGATAAGCTCGTCAAAATTTTGGGGACGATATTTCCGCGCGAGAACGCGATAGGGTTTATTCTTTTCCTCTGCCATATATTCTTTTTAGATGGATTCTTAAGGGGGCGCAACAGGTTTTGAGAGTCTTTATGGCTTGAGCTTAGCCCATGTCAAAAGATTCATAGGCGTCGTTGGTTATTTTTGCAACATTTCGTTTGTCATAGTTAATGCTGGCGTCGATTAATGCATCTTTATGATCGCGGGAAATGCCACGAAAATGTTTCATAACATCATCAACGGATGCCTTTAATTCTTTATGATCGCCTTGAAATAGAGCGAGATTTCCATTTTTCTCATTCTTTTCAAGCCATGAGCGTATTCCAGATTTTGAGATATTATCAGCATCGCGGAAGGCAATGGTCAGAAGCCTGTCGGCTTGCTCATTTTTGATTTCATTTTTTGAATGATTTCTTGTGCGTATTAAATCGACGGTCGCGGGCATGGTGTTGATTGCCGCGACACCAATATTTGCGGCCGCGCCGAACAGGCTTTTGATTGGCTGCTCTTTCCAATTTGATGATAGATATGACACGCGACCGAGTTTTTTTGGGGTGGCTAGGGCTGTTTCTGATCCGTGTTTTTCGAAAAATTTATTGGCTTCGTCCTTGATGTGTTCTTCTCTTTTTTCGGCCAGAGCTTTGTGCTGTTTTTTGCTAAGACCGCTGAGTAATCCACCATCAAGGTGTTTTAATACATCTTTTTCAGTAATGTTAAGGGATTGATCGCCTTTATATTCAGCGATAGAGCCTCTGCTGAAGTTTTTCTTAACCCATTTTCTTAAATCTTCTTCGCTCGTAGAGTCGGCGTTGAGATATGCCGCAAAAGCAATTCTGTTTTTTTGATCTGCCTTGGTCTCGCGTTTTTCAGAATAAGATGAGAGCATTCCACGGAACAGTCCCTTTTTTTGTTCGGTGGGAGTTTCCGCGTCTGTATCGGGGGTGTCTGATTGTGTTGCCTGAGGTTTTATTTTTTGTACATCAACGGGGGTTTCATCATTTGCAGCCACGCTCACGAATGCGGGGATTATGCTTATAATCCGTGCTGTCGGTCTTTGTGTACCTATTTGTTCGTCATTTGCGGCATTGTTATTAAAAGACGCCATTTTTATCACCCGATTTTTTATTTTCCCTAATTATAGTGTAAGTGATGATTTTTATCAAATTAAATATGGGAGCAGGCGTCTATATTATGTTTTTTGTAGATTTAATGATTTTATAGATTGAGTAGGTTAGTACTACGATGCCGACAACGTCGTACATAAATGCGGCCGGGGATGCGATTGATATAGCGTAAATTATCCAACAGCTTGCCGAGCCGTAATACCATAATTTCATTTTTAAAAGTGGAAAGCCGAACACGACCCAGAGAATTCGTTGGTGGCTGCTTCCTTTCGGATCTGACCAGGCTACATCGAGCGTCCGCCCGCGCCGACTTTCCGAGTGTTTTATAAATCGCATTTGTGAATAGATCAAGTAAAATTGATTATTGTCATGTTAAGAATAATTCTCACTTGCTTTTATGGTGTGGCTTGGGTATCAATGATGATAATCATTATCAGTAGCAAGAGAGATAAATTCGATGAAAAAATTAATGACGGTTTTGGGTGTTTGCGTTTTATCAGTGGCCGCGCCAGTTTGTGGCTTTGCAGAAGAGCAGGCAGCGGCGAGCGAAGAGCCGAGAACGGATCATTATAAGGGTGCAGTTGTTGAAACATCTGAGCAGGCTCTTGGCTTACTTAATGAAAAAATCGATGAAATTGGCGCAGTTTTGAAAAATGAGGGTGAGCTTGAATTTACCGAATTAGAGCATATTCACGAGTTGAGCTATTCCCTAGAGACGGGGATTGATTTTATTATCGCAGAAAAGACAGCAGTGAGCGCACAAACAGACGCGGTTGATGAAGCAGTGCAAGCTATTCACTATGCATCTGAAAATGGCGAGGAAGCCAAAACCCGTGAGTGGTTTGTGAAATTACAAGAGGCGGTTTCGGTGTTGAAATTGAATGATGTCGCGGCGGCGGATGTGGCGCCCGAGAAAAAAGAGTTTTATGAAATCGTGATTAAGGATCATAAATTTTCTCCTGAGGAAATTATTGTTCCTGCGGGGCAGAAAGTTAAGTTGATTATTGATAATCAAGACCCAACGCCTGAGGAGTTTGAAAGCCATGATATGAACCGTGAAAAGGTGATTGGTGGCGGTAAGAAGGCAACAATTTTTATCGGGCCATTAAAGCCAGGTAAGTATCATTTCTTTGGTGAGTTTAATATGGATACGGCCAATGGGTATGTTATTGCGAAGTAATTTTTAAAAAGGGACTTGTTCTATGTTTGGAACTGCTACTATTGTTTTTCGTGAGATTTTGGAAGTTGCGCTTGTTCTTGGCATTGTTATGGCGGCGACGAAGGGAATGCCAAAGCGATTGAACATGGTTGCACTGGGGCTTTCTATTGGTGTTGTCGGGGCGTTGGTGATTGCATATTTCACCGATGCGATATCCGAGGCAATTGATGGTGTTGGTCAAGAAGTGTTTAATGCAGGTATTATGTTTATCGCGGTTGGCTTTTTAAGCTGGACCGTGATTTGGATGAAAATCCACGGGCGGCAATTGGCGCAACATATTCATGAGGTTGGTTCCGATGTGATGCAGGGTGATAAATCCATGTATGTGTTGGTTGGTGTTATTGCGGTGGCAACATTTCGCGAGGGCGCGGAAATTGTGTTGTTTACCTATGGTCAGGTTGCAATGGGAACATCGGTTAGCGCGATAGTGATGGGTGGTGTTCTTGGCACGATTGGTGGTGTGATTGTTGGGTTTATGCTGTATTTTGGATTGCTTAAAACTGTGAAGAGGCATTTGTTTACCGTGACGAGCTGGATGCTTATTATTTTGGCGGCGGGTATGGCGGCACAAGGCGCGAACTTCCTTATACAGGCGGGGATATTGCCGGAGCTATATTCACAAGTATGGGATACATCATGGTTGTTGGATGGCGGGAGTTTTATTGGTGAAACATTGGGAGTTCTGGTTGGTTATACGGCGCGTCCAAGTGCGATGGAGCTTTTGTTCTATGCGGTTTCTCTAATCACTGTTGGCGCGGCATATAAATTTTTTGGGCGCACGCCTAAGCCCGCGATGCAGGCTATGGCGGTTGCCGCAGAATAGGTGCGGGAATTATTGTATTGCGGCGTTTTCTGTGCTTATATGGCGCTATTAACTAGAAATCAGGAGGCATGAAATATGCAAATTAAAGATGTAATGACACAGCAATGTGAGTGGATTTCCCCGAATGCGACTTTGGCAGAGGCCGCGCAAGTTATGAAAAAATTTGACACAGGGTTTTTGCCTGTTGGTGAAAATGACAAGCTTATTGGCGCGATTACTGACCGTGATATCGTTATGCGTGCAGTGGCGGATAATGCACAGTCTGCAAGCGTGAAAGATGTGATGACGCCGCAAATTAAATATTGTTTTGATGATCAAGCAGTAGATGATATTTGTCAGAATATGTCAGAGATTAAAGTACGTCGTTTGCCTGTGGTAAATCGTGATAAGCGTCTTGTCGGTGTCGTATCTTTGGGTGACTTGTCTCAACAGCAAGCGCCGCAAACAGGTGAAGCGTTGCAAGGTATCACGCAAGGTCTTCAACAAGCGAAAGCCGCGAATGCTGCGTAAGTTATTTCAAATAATGTATTTATCAAGCAGGATGCCATTTTGGTTTCCTGCTTTTTTTATGTTAGAAGCCTATATAGTGTGTTTAAAGTTATGATTGAGGAGAGAATGCCGTGAGCCACAGCCAGTTTGATTTGTTAAAAACAAAAAAGTTTTTTCCGTTATTTGTGACACAATTTTTAGGAGCATTTCACGATAATTTATTCAAAAATGCGTTGGTTGTTTTGTTGCTTTATGGTGTGACGCAACAAGCCGGTGCGGTTGGCGCGGATACGAAGATCCTTGTGACATTGGCGACGGGAATTTTTATTTTACCGTTTGTTTTGTTTTCGGCGCTGGGTGGTCAATTTGCGGATAAGTATCCGAAAGACAAGGTCATTCGCGTTGTGAAATTGGTGGAGATTGGTGTTGCGGCGCTGGGCACTGCCTCTTTGTTATCGGGGTCTGTGCCGTTATCTTTTGTGACATTGTTTGCACTGGGCGCGCAATCGGCGTTTTTTGGGCCGAGCAAGTATTCGATATTGCCACAGCATTTGGATGAAGATGAGCTGATCGGCGGGAATGCGTTGCTTGGGACGGGGACGTTTTTGGCGATTTTGATGGGAACGATTATTGGCGCGGCGTTTGTCACGATGAGTGGCGGGGTGATTTTGGTGTGTGCATTGATGTGCGTTGTGGCGGTTGGCGGGTATTTTTCTGCGCGTATGATCCCCGAGGCAAAAGCGGGGGCGCCAGAGTTAAAAATCAATTATAATATTATATCCGAAACATATCGTATCTTGAACCAACTTTTCACGTTCAAACGCAGTGTGATTGAGGCATCTCTAGGTGTTGCGTGGTTTTGGTTTTTGGGTGGAATGTTCCTTTCGCAGCTCCCTAATTTTACCAAAGATGTTTTGGGTGCGAGCAATGAAGTGTTCACTTTATTCATGGTGATTTTCTCTGTTGGGATTGCGATTGGTGGGTTGTTTAACAACCGTCTTTTGCGTGGGCGAGTGGAGGCGGTGTACGTGCCTTTGGCTGCGCTTGGGATAACTGTATTTTCGATTGATTTGTTTTTTGCGGGGAATTGGTTTCCAAGTGGTGATGCGGAAAATATGATTGGTCTTGGCGGGTTTGTGTCCATGATTGGTGGGTGGCGAATTATGTTTGATCTGGCGATGATTTCGATGTTTGCGGGGCTTTATGTTGTGCCGTTAAATGCGATTATTCAACATGACACGCCCGAGGAAATTCGTTCGCGGATATTGGCGGGAAGCGCAATTTTGAACTCTGCTTTTGTGGTTGGGTCATCTGTGATTTCGGCTACTTTACTTTCGGTTGGTTTTGGAATTACGTTCTTATTCCTTGCCTTTGCCCTCGCGAATATGGTGGTGGCGATTTATATTTGTCGCCTTCTGCCTGCGTATTTGATGAAGACCTTAATGCAGGGGTTTTTGAAGCTGTTTTATAAGGTGGAAATTCGTGGTTTAGAGAATTTGGAAAAGGCGGGGCCGCGGGCGGTGATTGTCTGTAATCATGTGTCGTTTTTGGATGCGCCCGTTTTGGCGGCGTTTTTACCAGGAAAGCCGATGTTTGCGGTGAATAGTTTTGTGGCCGAATGGTTTTGGGTTCAGCCGTTTTTGAAGATGATTGATGCGTTTCCGCTTAATCCAGCCAATCCGTTTTCGCTTAAATCCTTGATTAAGGAAGTGGAAAAAGACAAGCATTGTGTGATTTTCCCCGAAGGGCGTTTGACCGAGACTGGCGCGCTTATGAAGATATATGATGGGCCGGGGATGATTGCGGATAAGGCGGGGGCGATGATTGTGCCGATACGCCTTGATGGAGTTCAGCATACGCCGTTTTCACGTCTTAAAGGAAAGGTGCCTTTGCGTACGTTCCCGAAAATTACGATGACGATTTTAGAGCCACGTAAGTTTGAAGTGCCCGAAGAGATTAAAGGGCGCGCGCGTCGTAAGGCGGCTGGGCGGGAATTATATGATGTCATGGAAAGCATGATGTTTATGACGGAGGATCGTGAGCAGACATTGTTTGAGGCGTTATTAAAAGCGCGGCATGTTAATGGTGATAAGGCGATTATTGCGGAGGATATAGAGCGCAAGCCGATGAAGTTTAAAACGCTTGTTCGTGGTTCAGTTGTTTTGGGACGCAAAATTGCGTCACAGACGGAGTGTGGTGATAATGTCGGTTTAATGTTGCCGAATTCTTGCGCGGCGTTGGTGACGTTTTTTGGGTTGCAGTGTTATGGGCGCGTTCCTGCGATGCTTAATTTTTCGGCGGGGGCTAGGTCAATTTTATCGGCCTGTCGTTCTGCTGATATTAAAACGGTTATAACATCGCGGCGTTTTATCGAGATGGGGCGTTTGGATGATTTGGTTGCCGAGATGAAAGATCAAGTTCGTTTTGTGTATTTGGAAGATGTTAAGGCGAGTATTGGCGGGTTTGATAAATTCCGGGCTTTGTACGCTCTTAATGTGGCGGGATGGATTCATTATCGTCATAAGGTGCAGCCCGAAAACCCCGCAATTATATTGTTTACTAGTGGATCAGAGGGTAATCCAAAGGGCGTGGTTTTGAGCCATCAAAACATTATGAGCAATATTGTGCAGCTTTCATGTCGTGTTGATTTCAATCGTCAGGATATCGTGTTTAATTGCTTGCCGATGTTTCATTCCTTTGGCTTGACGGGAGGAACTCTGCTCCCCGTTTTATCGGGTGTACGTACGTTTTTATACCCTAGCCCGCTGCATTATCGGATTGTGCCAGAGCTTGTGTACTCGTCGAACGCGACGATTATGTTTGGGACGGATACGTTCCTTAATGGTTATGCACGCAAGGCCGATCCCTATGATTTTTACCGTATGCGTTATATTTTTGCGGGGGCAGAAAAGGTAAAGGATGAAACGCGGAAATTATATTCTGATCGTTTTGGTGTGCGTATTTTGGAGGGGTACGGCGCGACGGAAACGTCGCCCGCGCTGACGCTTAATTCACCGATGCATATGCGCGATGGAACGGTTGGTCGATTGCTCTCTGGTATTGAGTATCGCCTTGAAGATGTGCCAGGTGTTGCGGAGGGCGGACGGTTATTCGTGAAGGGTCCGAATGTTATGCTTGGCTATTACAAGGATGATAAGCCCGGTGTGCTGCAACCCAATGAAGATGGGTGGTATGATACGGGTGATATTGTTGATATTGATGTTGATGGCTATGTCAAGATTTTGGGACGGGCGAAACGCTTTGCCAAAATCGCGGGGGAGATGGTTTCCCTTTCGGCGGTGGAGGCCATGGTGGAGAAGGTGTATCCTGATTTCGCCCATGCCGTGGTGGCGGTTCCCGATGCGAAGAAGGGAGAGCAACTTATTTTGGTGACGACATATGAAAAGGCAGACCGTAAGGATGTTTCGGCTTACGCGAGTGAGAATGGTATTTCCGAGCTGTCCGTTCCGAAGACGATTAAAATTGTTGATGCCCTGCCCGTATTGGGGAGTGGTAAGACGGATTATACGGGTGTGAGCGCGTTGGTTGGGTAGATGGATTGGAAGAAATGCAAGCTATGCAAAGAAAAATGTGCGCGCGAAAAAGAAGTTTGCCCAAATTGCGGCGCGGAATTTTTAGGGTTTGATTGGCTGCGTGTTGTCTTTTTTATTGTAATAGCGGCAGTATTAAAATTTCTTTTTATGCCTTTGTTTTTTTGATGGGTTTATTTGCGTGTGAAGTTTGTTTGAATATGAAAATGGCTGGGGTGGCAGGATTCGAACCTGCGCATACCGCTACCAAAAAGCGGTGCCTTACCGCTTGGCCACACCCCAACATTTTCAAAATAAGGCCTGTAATCGTTGAGTGGCCTTATATAATTTTAGAAATGGTGCCCTCACACGGACTCGAACCGCGGACCTGATGATTACAAATCAACTGCTCTACCAACTGAGCTATAAGGGCTTACCAATTTCTTTTCCTGCACTTTTTTATCATATCAGGGTAGAGCAGAACCCTTATGAGATATTTATCCCATCGATATGTCGAGAATTTCTATAGAAAGGTGGTGTTTTTGTCCAGCGGAAAATTATAAAAAATGGCTGTTTTGGTAAAAATTATGGTTTTTACGAAAAATGATATAATTTATAGTATCTTAACTCTTGGTTTTTTATAGTGTTTTCTGTTAGATTATCGACTGGGTTTAATTAAGTAAGAATTTAAGTAAGTAGGGTTTCACTTTGGCTAACGGACAACAACCAGCAGATACGCTTCATGACAATGCGATTGGTGCGGGGATTTTGCTTTTTATCTTGGCAGTCGCAGTTATTGTTTTTTGGTATTTCTTTCATCATGAAGTGCGTGATGTTGTGCGTTGGATACGGTACAGTGAGATGTGGGTCGTATCTTGGTTTGTTGGTGATGATTATACCGTTCTTATTCCTGATCATGATTCTTCGAAATCGGCTGGTGATACCCATGCTTTACGTAAGGTGAATTGGAATTATAATAGTATATATGGTGAAGTTGAAAATTGGCGTGAAATAAATTGGCGTGATTATTTTCATGGGTTTGATGTCGATACATCAAAGGGATCTTATCATTTCAAAGGTGTAGATGAATTTAAGGGGGGTGGACTTACTTATTTTGATCTATCAAGATTTTCATATATGGCTATGGAGCCGTTGAAAAATGTTATTGTTGGGATTTTGGGTTTCTTATCATTTTGGGCTTTTACTTTGGGGCCGCGTACGCAATTTAGAAGAAAATTTAATCTTGAGGGGCTGATTGCGCGGCAGTCGAGTGTTTTTCCTGTTATTGCGCCGTTTGTGAAATTTAACCCCGCGACACAGCCGCCGCGTCCACCTGGCGCGCCTGTTCCTGCGGAATTGCCGTTATTTGGTGAGGCGTTGGGACCAGAGGAGTGGCTTGCATATAATAATATATCTGTGCCCGATGGGAAAATTGATGAAGATAGCGCGGCTGAGGCATTTAAGAAACAGTTGGGCAAGCCTTGGCGCGGTGTTAAAAACCTTGATCCGCATAAGAAAATTTTATTGGCGGCATTTTGTTTAAAGGCATCGCGTAAGCGGGCTGATTCAGATGAAATACTTGCGCGGGCAGCAGGATGCTGGTCTTTCGCAGGTGGGTTTAATCTTAGTAAAGATTCGAAGCTTCTTAAGAAAGCAAATGCGGTATTGAAAGATAAGAAGCTGGCGGGGAAGACTTTGGCACAATGTAACCGCCATGCCTATGAGGCGACAGCGATGATTCGCGCGTTGCAATTTGCACGTGAGGAGGGCGGCGTTTTGGCGCCAGCGACTTTCGTTTGGCTTCGTGCACATGATAGGAATTTATGGTATCCGCTTAACAATGTAGGGCGTCAGTCTTTCCATATGGAGGCTCTTGGTGCGATGTCGCATTTTAAATCTGAGAAAATGACGCAACGTCCTATTCCTGTTCATAAGGTTGAGTCAGCAGTGGATACGATCTCTGAGTATATGAAGTCTCCACGGGCGCGTCCGATTCCGCAGCTGGATTATAGTCAATCAAAAAAACGAGGCGTTAAAAAAGCGGTTTAGGTTTAATTTTTTAGGTAAGAACAAAAAATGACAAAGAAAAACATACAGGAAACACAAGATATGTCTTCTCAAAATAATGCGAGTATTGCAGGCGGTAAGCTTATTTTATCTTTACCCGACGCGCAGACCCCAGTGGTTTGGCAAATGAGCTTGGATCATGCGCAGTCTTCTTCTTTTACGATTTCAGAAGATAAGAAAAACAAGGTATTTGCTCTGGTTTCAAAGGCTCAGGACGGTAATATTGATGAAATTGCCGTTTTTGGAGATCGGGAGTCGGCGGTTGATGTTCTGATGAAAGCGTCAGGAGTTCTGCAAGATTCATCTAGTGGTGGCTCTTCAGTCGCTAATCAAAATTCGAAAGGCTGCGATAAAAGCGATAAATATGGTGCGTTGATTGCTTTTGCCTTGATTGTTGTTTTGTTCTTTATATGGATGATATCTGCAAGCTCAAGCCTTGATGGTGTCGGTGGTTCTGGTTCTGAAGCGAGTTCTTCTGGTTTGTCGTCATCAATGTCGCCAAGAGATTCTAGTGGTGTTCCTGTTTCTGCAGATGATTTTTTGAGTAATCGTTAGGATTTTTAGTTAGCTATGGCATTAGATCAAAGAAAATATGAACATAAGCATGAAGCCATTCTGCGGGATGTGCGCCCGCTTACCACGCGGATTGCTGACGGCCTGACAAAGAAAGATAACTCGGGAATTATTTTTGCGGGTGTTGCTTGTGGCGTTTATATGAGTGACTGGATGCTTGTGTTTGCTGATCTTATTTTATTCATTATGCTTTTGTATTTTTTATGGCTGACTACGCGAGATCGTAGTTTGGCCTTTAAGATGCCTCTTGGTTCTAAGTGGCTTGATCCGAATAATGGGCGTGGAGGGAAAAAAGGGAAATCTGAAGGGATTTTATATCTTGGAAATGTTGAAAAAACCAATGAAGAAGTTTGGTTTACGAATTCCGATATTAGAACACATATTCTTTATCTTGGTACGACAGGTGCTGGTAAGACAGAGGGTTTGAAATCCTTGGTTACCAATGCGATGGCTTGGGGATCTGGGTTTGTGTATGTTGATGGTAAAGCGGATACGGATTTGTGGTCATCTCTTTCATCTTTGGTGCGTCGTTTTGGGCGTGATGATGACTTGCTTGTTTTGAACTATATGACGGGTAACTCTGATGTTCAGGCGCCATCGAATACGATGAACCCGTTTTCTTCGGGCTCTGCGTCTTACCTTACAAATATGCTTGTGAGTTTGATGCCTGAATCGGGCGGTGATAATGCGATGTGGAAAGAGCGTGCGGTATCTTTGGTTGGTTCTATGATGCCTGTTTTGACATGGAAGCGGGATAATCAAGAAATTCCGATGTCTGTGCGGACGATTCGGGATTATCTTTCTCTTAATAACGTAATTAAACTTGCGCGGGATGATGTTGTGCCGGCGGAGATACGGGCGGGTATGACGGGTTACCTTGATACGTTGCCTGGATTTATAGGTGAGGCGTATGATGATGAAGGTAAGGTGAAGCCGCCTGGACCCGATACGCCGCAATATAACACAGAAACTGCATCACAGCAGCACGGCTATCTAGCGATGCAGTTCACGCGGAGCTTGCAATCTTTGGGCGATGATTATGGTTATATCTTTGATACGCAGGCCGCAGATGTTGATATGGTTGATGTTGTTTTGAACCGTCGTATTTTGATTGTGTTGGTTCCTGCTCTTGAAAAATCGGGCGATGAGGTTGCCAATCTTGGTAAAATTGTTGCGTCTTCTATTAAGGGGATGATGGGTTCTACATTGGGCTCAACTGTTGAAGGTGCGTCTGAATCTGTCATTGAGAATAAACCGACGCATTCGTCAACGCCGTTTATGACGGTGTTTGACGAGGTTGGTTATTATGTTGCCGAAGGTATGGCGGTTATGGCAGCGCAGGCACGTTCTCTTGGTTTCTCACTTGTTTTTGCGGGACAGGATTTACCAGCGATGAAAAAACGTGTTCGTGAGGAAGCGCAATCTATCACAGCGAACTGTAATATTAAGTTGTTTGGTAAATTGGAAGACCCGACTGAGACCAAAGATTTCTTCGAAAAAACCGTTGGTAGCGCAATGGTGACAGAAGTTTCAGGGTTTCAGACATCAGGCGGGAGCATGTCTTACCATGATACAAAGCAAGCGGGTGTTCAGCTTCGTCCGCGTGCGAGTTATGATGGTTTGCGCGGATTTAAAGAGGGGCAAGCCGTTGTTACCTTTGGTGAAACTGTTGTTGATTGTGCCATTTTCTATTCTAACCCAGGGTTTGCAAAGGCAATGCGTGTTACGCGCTTTATGACTTTGCCGCCTGCGGATGAGACAATTATTAAGCATGCGGGATCTATTACGAAATTGCGTGATCTTATGGTGAATAAGACCTGGACGGCCATTCGCGCGGATGTTGCGGTTGAGACGTCGGTTGAGATTGCGGCGCTGCATGATGGATTTGTAAAATATAATAAGCCTTCGGTTAATCCTGTTGAAGCGGCGATTGCTGCTTTGGTGGGAATTCACGCGTTGAGTGGTGAAATTCCCGCGGCGAGTGGAGCGGTTGCGGCAGGTAGTGCGAGTGGTGGTGGATCATCTTCGGGTGGTGGTGTTGCTCCTGCTCAATCAGTTAAGACAGAGCCTGCTGCGCCAGTAGAAAAAGTTAATCCTATGGCGCAAAAGCCACCCGTTTTAACGGCGACGCGCCCAGGTGATGTAGAGGTTAAGCCTATTGAAACGCCGCAGCCACAATCATCTGCGAAACCGTCAGTATTTGGTTCGAAGCCTGATGCATCACCTACGCAACCAGCTGCGCCGCAAACAAAACCGCCTGCTGCAGGGCAGCCCATTAAAGCTGATTCTCCTGCGAAGCCTTCTGTTTTTGGGGCGAAGAAGGAAACACCTGTAACGCCGCCGCAAACGACAGCACCTGTTCAGACGCCAGAAAAGGCAAAAATACCTTCTTCACCTGCGAAGCCCGCGATATTTGGAGCGAAACCTGATGCGCCAGTGGATGTTGCACAAGAAGAGAAGAGTGATCATGGTTCTGATGCGATGAAGAAGGCGGCGGATTCTGCGAAGGCGAGTTTGTTTGGTTCTGATGCGGAAAAACCAGAAGTGTCAAAGGCGGATGCTTCGGCTAAACCCGCTATATTTGGTGCAAAACCACAAGAGAGTACCCCCCCTGTCGTGATGGAAACGCCAGAAGCCGAGCCAGTGGTGAAAACACCAGAAGTGCCTGAGGCGGATACTTCACCTGCGAAGCCCGCGATATTCGGTGCTAAACCGCAGGAGAGTGTTCCGCCTGTTGCGGTTGAGGCACCGTCCGCAGCGCCATTGCAAACAAAAGCGCCGAAAACGGATACGCCAGCGAAGCCAGCCATTTTCCAAAAGAAGCCTAATGATGATGCACAAGAATAGTTGTAAATCAGGGTGCAGTTCTCAAAAGGGAAGCGCCTTTTTTTATATTCTTCTTGGTGTGCTTTTGTTTGGGACACTGGCCTTTGTTGTGTCGCGTAGCATGAGGGGGAAATCCACTGATGCCATGACAGATAGGCAGCGGCAGCTTGCGGTTAGTGAAATTTTTAATTATGCACAAACTCTTGAGCAGGGGGTTAGTCGTATACGTCGCCGCGGTTGTTCGGAAAATGATATAAATTTTGATAATTCGAAACTTGCAGGATATGTCAATGCAGGTAGTCCCGTTGATCAATCATGCGATGTTTTTAATGTCAATGGTGCGGGGGTAAAGTATAGCGTGCCCTTAACGGATTGGCTTGATAGCGCGAATTCGGCGTCTGGGCTTTATGGTGAATGGTTTTTTACGGCGACGACAAAGACAGATAGCCCAAGCTCTACAGCGAATGACCTTATGGTGATTTTACCTTTTTTGAAAAAAGAGGTTTGCATATCGCTTAATGATAAAATTGGAATCGATAACCCATCGGGCAATCCGCCGCAAGATCAAGCAAATGCGTATGCTTCTACGAAATATGTGGGAGTGATAAGCGGGAGTGATGCGATTTCAGATTCGGGAGCGGAATTACAGGGATTTCAATTTGGCTGTTTTGAAGGCGGGGGCACACCTGCGAGTGGGACATACCATTTTTATTATGCGTTGATAGAACGGTAACTTAAACGCGGCTGTACCATGTGGCGCGTGCCTGACCGTGACGCATGAGGTATCCACCGTCAACCAATTCAGATAGGCGAAGTTTTAGGGTGGAGCGTTTGCCACGGGTTAGGCGCTCTATTTCTTTCATGCTTAAACGGTCATGTTTTTCGAACTGTTTGAGGATTTTGGTTGAAAGTTCGGGCATGTTTACGATTTCGCTGCTGCCTTTTTCAACGCGGTCTTGTAATTTATCTTTTTGTGCCTTGAGCAGATCGAAGAAAAATTCGAGCCAGATATTCCAGTCAATATTGCCCTTTGCCAATGTGGTTTGGGTGTGTTTTAAGGCGTTTAGATATTCCTCTGCGCGTTCATCGAGAAGAGAATCGAGCGTTGAATATGGCGCGTATCCATAACCTTCTTTAAACATCAGCAGGATAATAAGCATACGCATTAATTTTTGGTTTCCCTTATCAAAAGGGCAAAATTGTAAGAAAATAGCAATGAATATGGCGATGATGAAAAGAGGGTGCATTTCCTCTTTCTTAAATTCGTCATCGGCCCATTTCATAAGGCGTGGCATAAAGTTACGAATCTCTTCGGGGGTGGCGGCGTTTAATGTACCGATAAGTTCATCGCCTTTAAAAACTTCTAGAGGGGTGTTTTGTTCCTTAAAAATACTGACTTTTTTAGAGCCCGTGAACACGGCGTGCAGGCGGCATAGTAAATCAACGTCTAAAGGTTGATCGTGCCAACTATTTGCAATTTCTTTGAAATTTCGGCCAAAACTGGATACATCACCCAATAATTGTAATGATGTTGTGTGGTTTTCTAATGCACCCCAAGCGCCTTTAAACGCGTCGATATCACCGACGGTTTTCATCATTTTTTGCGTTACTTTTACATTTTGAAGTCCGAGCATGTAGCCGACTATAGCCATGTCATCGAATCAAATCAATTGGGATTTTAAGAAATTACATTCTTTCGGGGATGTTTATTCCAAGCAAGCCCAGAATAAGAACTAGTGTTTTATGAGTTTGCCCGCACAGGGCCAAACGGCTTGTTTTTTTGGCTTCATCGCTTTCTGATAGAATATGGCAGTTGCCGTAGAATGAGCTGAATTCTTGTGAGAGTTTATAAACGTAATCACATAAAATATGCGGCGTGTTGTTTTTAAGGGTGTTTTCGAAATGGGTTGGGAATTCGGCGAGAAGCAAAGCGAGGCCGCGATCCGCGTCGTCGAGTTTGTATTCATCGCATTTTATCGCATTTTCAACACCTGCTTTTTTCAAGAGTGATTGAATACGTACGGCTTGATAGAGAAGATAGGGGCCCGTTTTTCCCTCAAAAGATGTCATGCGGTCGATGTCGAAAACGTAATCGGCGATTCGGTTGTTTTGCAGATCGGCGAATTTCAGGGCGGCGATGCCAACTTTACGGGCGATGTTCATGCGCTCGGCCTTGTTCATGTCTTTGGCAAGATCGGCTTCGTTCAGACGGGTGAGAGCTTTTTCCTCTGCCATTGAAATTAGGTCTTCTAAGCGCATGACGCCGCCAGCGCGGGTTTTAAAAGGTTTTCCGTCGGTGCCGTTCATTGTGCCGAATCCCGCGTGGATAAGCTCTACCTTGTCTTCCGGCGCGATGTTTGTTTTTTGCGCGGCGCGGAAGACTTGTTCGAAATGAAGGGCTTGGCGTTGATCGACGATATAGACGATTTTCGTTGGGTTGTGTGTTTTGATGCGGTCGATAATGGTGGCCAAATCGGTTGTGCCGTATAGAACCGCGCCATCAGATTTGAGCAGGATGAGCGGCGGGACTTCTTTTTTGTCATCGTCTTTTGAGACATTGATGATAAGCGCTCCCTCGCTTTCGATGGCTAGGTTTTTGGATTTTAAATCTGTGACCATGTTTTCGATATGTTTATGGGCATCGCTTTCGCCTTTCCATTCGTCGAAATGTACGCCGAGGGAATCGAAATTCTTTTTCATACCTGCGATTGATACGTCAATAAATTTACGCCAAGTTTTTGTGTATTCAGGATCACCTTCTTGGAGTTTTTTGGTGGCTTCGCGGGCGAGTGCCATGCGGCTCTCATCTTCTTTACATGCGGTGGATGCTTTTGGGTAAATTTCGGCGAGCATCTCCATTGTAATTTCGCCGTCGAACTTCATTAGCTCAAGCTCGGACAGGATCATGCCCATTGGTGTTCCCCAATCGCCCATATGCACGTCACCGATTGTAATGAATCCTGCAAATTTATATAGGCGGCGGAGTGTATCGCCGATGATGGAGCTTCGCAAATGGCCGACATGCATGGCCTTGGCAATGTTTGGTCCGCCGTAATCAAGGACGATGGTTTCATTTTTGTCGGTTGCATCAACGCCAAGCGTTTCGTCATCGCATAATGTTTTGAGGTGCGCGGCGATATAGGCGTCATTTAATGTGATGTTGATAAAGCCTGGGCCACCGATGGATAGGTCGGCAAATATTTTTTGGTGGTCGGCATTTTTTTGAATTTGGTCAATAATGTCTTGGGCGATGGCGCGTGGATTTTTTCCCGCAATTTTCGCGCATGGCATTGCGCCGTTGCATTGGAATTGAGTGTCTTGTGATTGGGTCGATGTCGCAACGCGCGCATGTTCGATTGGTAGCTCTAAAGCCTTGAATGCTGTTTCAAAAATTCCCGTTAGTTTCGCCGATAGTGATGACATGTGTGCTCTTTATTTTTTGTTTCTTAAACAAGGTTTTATATTTCTTTTATTGGGGTATCAACCTTGTTTTTATGTTGCGGTTTTTTCACGATGCTATGCCCGTATGATTGCTTTATTAAGGCGTTGTTATTGTTTATTTTTTTGTTGATTGGACGTGATTTTATAAATATTATTTAATTTAGAAAGCTTATCTCTTTTAGTTTTCTTGTTCTTTGCCAGATGCATCCGCAGATGGTTTTTTTGAGAATTTGTTATTGTGTGCGGGGTTTTTGCCCTGATATTTTGGCTGCCTTTATATTGCTATTCGTGACTGGGTGGTGCGATGTTTTTTGCTTGCGGATCAGGTTTTCGAAAGGATGATTTTTTGTGGGATTTCTCACATAAATATGTGTGATTTATCCCGCCGCATATTCGCGCTTGATGACGCTATTGGATGTATGCGGTTGGTGCATATTGTATCCATGTTTGGTTGTTGTTTATTTCATTGTTTTGGTTGGCGCATAAAAAATGCACGGAAAGATTATCTCCGTGTATTTTATAATAAGATAGAAGTGTGTGTGCCTAATTAAACATCAATATTTGATTTGAGGGCGTTGTCCTGGATGAATTCGCGGCGGGGTTCGACGACGTCGCCCATTAGGGTTGAGAAAAGCTCATCAGCCTTGATCGCGTCGGCCACTTTTACCTGTAGCAGTGTGCGTACATTCGGGTCGAGCGTTGTTTCCCAAAGCTGTTCCGGGTTCATTTCACCGAGACCCTTATAGCGGGAGATTTGCAAGCCCTTGCGGCCGGCCTCTTGGATGCGGTCATAGAATGCGGCGGGGCCGTTGACCTTTGCCAAGAGTTTTCCGTTTTCTGTGATTTCAACGGAGCCATCGAAGATGTCCTTTAGCCATGCTTTTGCGGTGTCTAAACGGCGCGCATCGGGGGAGCGTACGCGGTCAATCGAAAGGCGTACGCGTTCGGTGATGCCGCGTGATGTTTTCCAGAAAGTGTATCCGCGATCAATGGCGAATGACCCGTCCCAGCCCTTGTCGTTTTTGGCTTCGAGAGTGTCGAGGCGGGCGGCGGCCTTTTTTGCGTAAGACGTGCCGAGCTCTTCATCGCGCAGGACGTTTTCGTCAAATGCACCTGCGATGGCGGCCTGTTCCACGACGCGGCGGTTTCCCGCGCGGGCGGAGAGGGCGTTAATGGAGTTGCGAAGGGCACGGGATTTCAGGAGTAATTCTTGCAAGTCCTTACCAGAGCGTGTTTCGTTTTTGTGGTCGGTTATCACGACTTCGTCAATGGCGACGGTGATGAGGTGATCTTCGAGGGAGCGTTCATCTTTGAGGTAAATCTCACTCGATTTTCCACGTTTGACCTTAAACAAGGGTGGCTGCGCGATGTAGAGGTATCCGCGTTCTATAATTTCAGGCATATAGCGGAAGAAGAAGGTGAGCAATAGCGTGCGAATATGCGCGCCGTCAACATCCGCATCCGTCATGATGACGATTTTGTGATAGCGGGCTTTTTCGATGTTAAATTCATCAGGACCAATAGATGTGCCGAGCGCGGTGATGAGCGTGCCGACCTGATCAGAGCCGAGCATGCGGTCAAAGCGGGCGCGTTCAACGTTTAGGATTTTACCACGCAGGGGTAGGATGGCCTGATTATGGCGGTCACGAGCTTGCTTTGCTGAGCCGCCCGCAGAATCTCCCTCAACAATGAAGATTTCAGAAACGGCGGGGTCTTTGGATTGGCAATCGGCCAGTTTACCCGGCAGGGATGAGACATCCATGATGCCCTTGCGGCGAGTTAAGTCACGGGCGCGGCGCGCGGCTTCACGGGCGCTTGCGGCTTCGATGATTTTGCCGACAATGATTTTTGCCTCGGCGGGGTTTTCTTCGAGCCAAGTGCCGAGATATTCGGAAATTGCGCCTTCAACAACGGGGCGGACTTCGGAGGAGACAAGTTTGTCTTTTGTTTGTGATGAGAATTTTGGGTCGGGGACTTTTACGGAAAGAACGCAGGTTAGTCCTTCGCGCATGTCTTCGCCAGTGAGTTTGTTTTTCTCTTTCTTGAGGAGGCCTTTTTCCTCGGCGTATTTTCCGAGGATACGAGTGAGTGCGCCACGGAATCCTGCCAAATGCGTTCCGCCGTCACGTTGTGGGATGTTGTTGGTGAAGCAGAGCATTGTTTCGTGATAGGCGTCTGTCCATTCAAGGGCGGCCTCAACCACCACGCCGCTTTCTTCGTCTGTGCCAGAGAGTGAGACGGGTTTGGAGATAAGGGATTTTTTTGTGCGGTCAAGATATTTGACAAAGCTTTCGATTCCGCCTTCGAAGTGAAGGTGGGATACGATCCATTCTTCTTCCTCTTCGGCGCGTTTATCAGAAAGGTAAATGTTCACGCCAGAATTCAAGAATGCCAATTCACGTAAGCGGTTTTCAAGTGTTTTGAAGTCATATTCCGTCATTGCGAATGTTTCGGGGGATGGCAAGAATGTGACTTGCGTTCCTGTGCGTTCACCTGGTTCCATATCGCGGATTGCAACAAGATCCTGACCGTTTTCTGCGTCACCGCCACGAAAGCGCATATGCCACTCTTTTCCCTCGCGGCGGATGTGTAAATCAAGGTAATCGGATAGTGCGTTTACAACAGATACACCAACGCCATGTAGTCCACCAGATACTTTGTAGCTGTTATCGTCGAATTTACCACCGGCGTGGAGTTGTGTCATAATGACCTGTGCGGCCGAGACTTTTTCCTCGGAGTGTTCACCAACGGGAATTCCGCGGCCGTTATCTTTGACTGTGACAGAGCCATCAGCGTTTAGCACGATATCAATACGGTCGCAATAACCAGCGAGAGATTCATCAATCGCGTTATCCACGACTTCGTAAACCATGTGATGCAAACCTGTGCCGTCATCGGTGTCTCCGATATACATTCCTGGGCGTTTACGAACGGCTTCTAGGCCGCGCAAGACCTTAATGGAATCTGCGCCGTAATCATCATTATCGCCAACGGGTTTTGGGTTTGCTTCGGTCATTAAAATTTATCCTTATATCTGATATAAAATCACGTATTTCTGCGATTTTCAGGGTATTTTATCTTATGTATTTTTATAGCACAGGGGAAACTATAAAAACAGGGAAAACGAGGTTTTATTTCTGGTTTTTTCAACAGTCTAAGGTGTTGAAAATACATGTTATTTTTGACTATTTTTTTGCGATGTGCCAACATTGTGTTTGTGCGTGGAGTAGAGTTTTGAAAGCGATTGAATTATGGATGAAACAAGCCCTGAGAAACGAGATGATGCGTCAATTTATTTGAAGCGCGATGCAATCATTACCAATATTATTCTGGCCGCGTTGTTTTCAAATTTTTTGTTTCAATATTATTACCAAATCGCGGTTGAAGCGAAGCCTAGCGCATATCTTATGTTTATTCAGGTTACGTTCTTGGTGATTTTTTTTCTTATACGAGTGTTTCCTAAAAAGGTGTCGTATAGCAAGCGTGATTGGACGGTGGCGTTGTGTGGGACGTGGTTGCCTATGTTGATTTTGCCAACGGAATTAAGTGTGGAAATTCCAATTTTGACTGCTTTGCAGCTTTTGGGTGTTGTTGTTTCTACGATTGGGATTTTGAGCCTGAACAAGAGTTTTGGAATTGTTCCTGCTCTGCGAGATGTAAAAACACGTGGTATGTATTGTTTTGTTAGGCATCCTATTTACTTGGGCTATGCGGTTTCTTTTGTTTGTATCGTTTTTCAGAATTTTGGTTTGTTAAATCTTATGCTTTTATTTGCGATTATTGCCTGTGATGTGATGCGCATTCTTGCAGAAGAGCGTGTTTTGAGTGAGGATTTAGAGTATGTTGCGTATAAAAAACGGGTGCGTTGGCGTTTAATTCCGTTTGTTTGGTGAATGAGAATCCCGTTGCTTTTGTCGTGATTTTCTGTCTTTATCTCCGACATGAATGATGAAATTTACAAATTAATTCGTGAGCATTTCAAAACCATGGAAGGGTATGTTTCCGCGGGCATGGAGTCTGTTAAAACGGCAGATAAAATTTATTTGAATGCCAATGAAAATCCGTATGAGTTGCCTGGGCTTGAGGGGCTTAATCGCTATCCCGAGCCGCAGCCGATGTTGCTTCGTGAGGCCTTTGCGCAGACTTATGGCGTTGAGAATTCGCAAGTTGTGATGACGCGAGGTGCGGATGAAGGGTTGGTTCTACTGACCAAGGCTTTTTGTGAGCCGCATCGGGATAATATTTTAATCTCTACGCCGACATTTGGTATGTATGCGGTTGATGCGCGGGGAATGCCGTGCGGCGTTGTTGATGTGCCGTTATTAAAGAAGGGTGGCATGTTTGCGCTTGATAAAGCGGGTATCGTTGAGGCGGTGAAGAGCCCTGATCATAATATCAAGATTGTTTTTATATGCTCGCCGAATAATCCAACGGGGACGAGTTTTTCACATGATGAAATTTCCGATATTTGTGATGATGTTGCGGGACATGCGGTTGTTGTGTTGGATGAGACCTATGCCGAGTTTAGCGATGCGGGATCGATGGTTGATGATTTGGAATCTACGCCGAATTTGATTGTTTTGCGTACCCTTTCGAAAAGTTATTCTTTTGCGGGCATGCGGATGGGGTGCATTTTATGCGGTGACCATGCGTTTATTGATTTGTTGCGTACCAAGGTGATGGATGCGTATCCGTTGCCGCGCCTTAGTATTGAGGCGGCGTTTCATGTTTTATCGCCTGAGGTTAAGGATGTTGCACAAAGCAATATTAAGAAAATTTTGGATGAGCGCGTTCGTATGGAGGCGGCGTTGTCTGAACATGATCAGGTGATCCATATTTATCCATCGGATACGAATTTTTTGTTGATTGAGATGAAGGATGCGAAAGGTTTTTGTGATTTTGCCGCGCAGAACAATGTGATTATCCGTGATTTTTCATCAAAGGTAGGGACGGAAAATTGTTTGCGTCTTTCTATCGGCATGCCAGAACAAAATGATTTGGTTTTAAGGTTACTAGAGAAGTTCTAGTTCTCTGTTTTACTTCCCATGCATTTTTCTTTTTGAAATTGTTGAGTTCTTTACCGTAAAGAATTGTGCCTTACCTTCTATCGCGGTGAAGAGGTTTTGGTCTGTTCCTGTGAGCCAGACTTGCGCGCCGAGTTCGATTAGGATTTCATACAGCGCGGCGCGGCGAGATTCGTCGAGATGAGCGGCGACTTCGTCTAGTAATAATATTGGCGGTGCCGCCCGTTCGGCCTTGATTAGTTTTGCATGAGCGAGGATAAGGCCAATGAGGAGTGCCTTTTGTTCACCTGTTGAGCATTGATCGGCGGGCATTTTTTTGGCCGCGTAGGTTACGGCAAGGTCGGATTTATGGGGGCCTGAGGTCGCCCCGCCTGTATAAGAATCGCGCGGGCGGGATTCACGAAGGTTGAATTTGAATGTGTCTTCGACCTCGATTGCGGGGGCGTGGGAGAGAATTTCTTCGAGGCTGCCTGTGACTTTGAAGGTTGCTAGGGGGAAATGTGTTTGATCGCAAGATTCGCAGGCGGCTTGGAGGCGGGCGACAAATTCAAGGCGGGCGGCGGCGATGGCGATACCTGTTTCTGCCATTTGGTTTTCTAACCCTGTGATCCATGCATCATCGGTTACGCCATCTTTTAAGAGTTTTGAGCGTTGTGAAAGGGCGTTTTCGTATCGTGTGACGCGTCCAGAATGGCCAGGATCGAAAGCGAAGACGAGGCGGTCGAGGAATTTGCGACGTTCGCGCGCGGATTCCATGAATAATCGATCCATTTGCGGGGTGAGCCAAACGCAGGACAGATATTCGCCCAGAGCATTTTGTCCGCGTGCATTTTGCCCGTTAATGCGGATTGTGCGCTTATCGATGCTTGGGTCTTTGCCAGTGCCAAGGCGGATTTCATCACCGTAGCGGTCTTTTATGATGCTTGCCACCGCCCAAGGATCGGGGCAGTTATTTTTTTGGATTTCCGTTACGCGTGCGCCGCGAATGCCGCGCCCGGGAGAGAGGAGTGATATCGCCTCGAGTATATTTGTTTTGCCGGCGCCATTTGCGCCTGAGAGGACGATGAGGCCTTTGTGAAGGGTATGGATTTCAGCGGTTTCATAGCATCTGAAGTTATGGAGTTTTAGGGTTTGGATGTAACTCATAGTCTTTCCGTTTAAACAGTGATCGGCACTCTTCACATCTTGAAGATGGAATGACTAAAGGCGGCTTTATCCTTGTGCCTTTTTACACGCGTAACGGCATTAGGACATAAAGCGCAGACGGGTCACTGTTGTCTTGGATGATTGTCGGGCTTCCTGAATCGGCCAAAGTTAAACGGCATCCCTCGCCTTCAATCTGGGATGTGATGTCGAGTAAATATTTAGCGTTAAACCCAATATCCATAACAGCGTCGCCATTGACTTCCATTTCTTCGGTTGCGCTGCCTGATTCGGCGGAGCTTGCGGAGAGAGTCATTTGTTTGCCGTTAAGGGCAATTTTCAAGGCACGTGATTTTCCGTCTGAAATTGTTGAGACGCGGTCAATCGCACGTGTGAATATTTTGGGGTCAACTTCGACGATTTTGTCATTGCCCTGGGGGATGACGCGTTGGTAATCAGGGAATGTTCCATCGATGAGTTTCGAGGTTAAAACCACGTGATCGAAGGTGAAGCGGATTTTGTTTTCTGATAAAGAAATTTGGATGAGGTCTGCGGCATCTTCGATAAGTTTACGGATTTCGCCAACGGTTTTGCGCGGAATAATAACGCCCGGCATATTGCTTGCGCCCTCGGGCAATGGCATTTCAAAACGGGCGAGGCGGTGGCCGTCTGTTGATACGGCGCGCAGTACTTTTACGCCTTCGTTATCGGCTTCGTGAACGTAAATACCGTTGAGGTAATAGCGTGTTTCTTCTGTGCTCATCGCGAATTTTGTGCGGTCAATCAGGGCGCGTAAATCGGATGCAGGCAGAGAGAAATTATGTGGGAGGTCGCTTACGGCGATTTCAGGAAAGTCGGCCACAGGCAGGCAGCTGAGCTTGAATTGAGAGCGGCCTGCGCTCACAGTCATTTGTGTGCCTTCGGCGTTCAAGGTGACTTCGACCTCTGAACCATCGGGGAATTTGCGTACGATGTCGTGCAATGTATGTGCGGGGGCAGTTGTTGCGCCCGCCATTGTTACATTTGCGGCGACAGATTCGTTGATTTCCAAATCCATATCAGTGGAAGACATAGAAAGCACACCATCTTCGGCCTTCATTAGTACGTTTGAAAGAATGGGTATAGTGTTTCGGCGTTCTACAACGCTTTGAATATGTCCTAATGATCTTAAAAGGGCCGCACGATCAATACTCAGCTTCATGGCTATCCATCCGTCTTATTTTATTTGAATAGATGAACAGTAGCACAGCGTTTTGTATGGAAAAAGCCCTAAAATACGGCTTTTTTGAATTGTGAACAGGGAAGTGGTTATTATTCTAAGGCGATACCCATTTGTCTGGCGATTGCCGTTACATCTGCCACGAAATCATCTTCCACGCTTGAGTAGTTTGAATATATATTTTGTGCTTTATTGAATTTGCTTGCGATGGAGGAGCGACTTTTAAAGTTGAGTTCTTTTTGGATATCTCCATCATCATAACCGTCTTTGGCCGCGATGAAAATTGCACAAAGTTTTGCGGCTTGTATATTTTCAGGGGATTTTATACGTGATGGGTCACGAATGTCTTCGTTGGAAATCCCAAAATGTTCTGCGCTTTTATCAATAATTGTTTTTAACTTGGCCATGATTTACGCTGTTTGTTTTAATTCGCTATGGTTTTTTTCAAGAGTACTCCAGAGTTTTTCAAATAGCTCTGTCTCATATGCACTTAGTTTTTTTAATGTATCATAGTCATCGCCGCACATGCCAAACATTTCGGCGAGGTGTTTATCTTCTTCGGCGAGGAGGCTTTTGAGGGACATGTGATCGGATGATTTTTCAAGCACGCTTTGGTAGATGTCATAGAGCCAGCAAGCGCGGAGTTCGATGATGAGAGAGACCCAGCCATAGGCTTTTTCTTCGCCGACAGTTTTTGTGATGCCCGCATCCATGCGTCCGAAATACATGGCGGAGGGAATACGGCACATTGTATTTTTGTCTGTCCACCCATCCAGAGCTTTGCCTGCGACGCGCTCGGCATTGCGTTTGAAGAAATAGGCGTGGCGTGCCTCTTCGGCGAGATGTTGGAGGGTGTCTTGAGTCATGATCTTATTCATTTGAGAGACCATGATTTTACGGCTGCCTAAATGCTCTAACATTGAAAGCATGTTTAGGAACAGGGCGTGGCGCGGTTTGTCTTCAACAATATTTTCAAGGAATGCGTAAACGCGCGCCTTAAAGCGTTTGTTATTGTCCTTCATGCCAGAGGCATCCCACGGTGAAATTTCTTGTGTCATCAATAAATCCAGTTGTGATTTGGCTCACGTTAACGTTATCGCAATCCTAAATCAACACGAAGTTTTGAGTTTATAGGTCGCAGTTTTTGAGGTTATCTGCTTTGCTTGTGAGGCAGTTACCAACGTGTTGTTGCTGTTTTTGTTGCTGAGGTTTTCCGCAATTATATGCGTTTTCGGCTTCTGCTCTTGGGATAAAGCTCCGTGTTAGGCCTTTGTTTATCTCTTCGAGTTCACTGTTGGGAATAAAGCTGCGGTTATCGAGATTGGACATGTTTTTTACCATATTGTTTGTGTTCGTGGGAGGAATAGCATGTATTGGATTGAAAAACCAATCTTTTTTGCATGGGTTTGAGGGCATAACACGTATGATTGAGGTGCATGGCAGTGACTATAATGCGCTTAATGTGTTTTCTATGGCGTGATAAATTTCGGTCATATCATTGTTTTCGATGCAATAAGGCGGCAGGATATAGATGGTGTTTCCCAATGGTCTGAGAAGAATATTTTGAGAAAGAAAAGATTCGTAGAGTTTTGGTTGGATTGCGGATAGGTATCCGCTATCGCTTGATACTAGATCCATCGCGAGGATTGTGCCTTTTTGGCGGATATTGGTGATGTTTTTGTTTTTTGCAAATGTTAGGGATGCATGAGCGTGGGATTTTGCGATGTTATCGATGCGGGTTTGCACGTTTTCTTCTTCCCATATTTTTAAGGATGCGTTGGCGGCGGCGCAAGCCATTGGATTTCCTGTGAAGGATGAGGAGTGGAAGAACATCTTTGCCTTGTCCTGATCGTAAAAGGCGTTGTAGATATCCCGTGTACACAATGTTGCGCCCATAGGCAGGAAGCCACCCGTCAGCCCCTTTGATATGCACATAATATCAGGAGTGAGAGTGGCTTGGTCGCAGGCGAATAGCGTGCCAGTGCGGCCAAAGCCTGTCATAACTTCATCGGCGATTAAAAGTACGTTATGTGATTTGCATAGGTCCGTCATTGCCTTGAGCGCATCGGGTGAATACATCACCATGCCGCCTGCGCCCTGGATGAGGGGTTCAAATATGAATGCGGCAACATCATCCTGATTATTTTTTAAGATGCTCTCTAAGGCTTCGAGTGATGTGGCCTCGTTTCCATGGGTCGGAACGGGGATATGCTTTACCTCAAATAAGTAGGGTTCGTAAATTTTGTTATAGATGCTGCGCCCGCCTGCAGACATTGTGCCGAAAGTATCGCCGTGATAGCCGTTTTCAAGGGCGATGATTTTTTTGCGGGGGCGGTTTGTGTGTTCCCAATAGCCGATTGCCATTTTAAGAGCAACCTCGACGGCGGTAGAACCACTATCGGAATAGAAGACGTGTTCTAGCTCTTCACCCGTTATATTGATGAGGCGCCCTGCTAATTCTTCGGCGGGGTCGTGGGTGAAGCCTGCGAAGATGACTTGGTCGAGTTTTCCTGCCTGTTCTTGCACGGCGTGGGTTATATCGGGGTGGCAGTGACCGTGGGTAATGACCCACCAGCTTGATATGGCATCGATGATGCGGCGTTCGCCCTTGTGCCCTTCATTGCGTGCGAATAGATACGCTCCGCTGGCTCTGTCGATATGGATGGATTCGGGGGTGATGGCGTGTTGTGTGAAAGGATGCCAGATGGGGGATGGTTTTGTCATTTAAACAAAATCCTCGGCTTTGAAATTATTGCCGAACATGAGCTTTAATTCCGTATCATCGGGGTTGTCCATTATTGGCATGTGTCCCAGAATTTTAACGTTTGAAAATTCGGAGATGGTGCGGATATTGTCGAGGTTTTCTTCGCCGATAAAGACGATGCCTTTGAGAGGGATACCCCGTGACCAGATGGCTTCTAGTGAAAGAAGGGTGTGGTTGATTGTGCCTAGGCCTGTACGAGCGCATAGCACGAGGGGGATGTTCCATTCTTTGAACAGATTAATAAGCAGGTTTTCACGGCTTAAGGGAACCATCAGGCCGCCTGCGCCTTCAATAACTAATGTTCCGTCGCATTCGGGGATGTTGTTTGGGTTGCGAAGCGCGTCCATGTCGATTGGGGTATTGTCAATCTCGGCGGCGCGATGCGGGGAGAGGGGTTCGCTGAAGATATATTTTTCGGCTAAAAACCGTTCTTTGGGAAGATGTGTGGTTTTTTGGACTGTTTTAGTATCCACGCCATCTATTATGCCTGATTGAACAGGTTTCCAATAATGCGGATTTTTATTTGCGCTCTCAAGGCCGAGCATGAGGGCGGCGGAAAAGAGTGTTTTTCCTATGCCTGTATCTGTGCCTGTGATGATTAATTGATTACTCATGGCTCTGTTGTAGCAGTTATTTCGATATGCTTTCAAGCATGTTGGCGATATCGGTCAGATAGGTGTGCTCAATTTCGGAGCTGAGTGATATGCGTAAACGCGCGGTTCCTTCGGGGACGGTTGGGGGACGGATGGCGCGGATGTCGTAGCCTTTGCCTTGTAGGGCTTGCGCGGTGTTTAGGGCGTTTTCGTCACTGCCGATTATGATGGGGATGATTTGTGTGCCTGAGCCGCCGAACAAGTTTCGTCCCTTGGCGCAGAGGGTGAGGAGTTTATCGCGGCGTTTATCGCCGTCCTCACCCGCCAGAATTTCGAGTGATTTTTGTACGAGATAAGCTTGGAGGGGTATGGGCGCGGTAGTGTATATAAATGGGCGCGCGGTGTTGATCAGATAATCAATGATGTCTTTTGAGGCGCATACCAACCCGCCAGCAACGCCGATGGCTTTTCCACAAGTGTGCAGGGTGATGAGGTGGTCATAACCGTGTTTTTGGATGATGTTCCAACATAAGCCCTTGCCTTGCTGACCGTAAATGCCTGTGGCGTGAGCTTCGTCGGCGATGAGATATGCGCCGTATTGTTCGGCGAGGGTATATATTTCATTAAGCGGGGCGATATCGCCATCCATGGAATAGATGGTTTCGATTGCAATCCATATTTGTTTTGCGGTTGTGTGATTTTTTTTAAGTAAGGTTTCAAGCGCGTTTATGTCGTTATGCGGGAATTTAAAACTTTTGGCGTCGCTGGCTTTTAGGCCATCGCGCATACTGGCATGGGCGAGGGAATCGTAAAGCACGATATCACCGCGTTTGGGCAGGGTGGTGAGCAGGGCGTAATTGGCTTGGAAACCGTTTGCAAAATACAGTGCGCCGCCTGAATTGAAATGATGGGCGGCGAAATTTTCGAGGTCGGCATGGGATTGTGTGTGGCCTCTTAATAATCTAGAACCTGCCGCGCCGATATCTATGCCGCCCTTTAAGGCGTTAATGGCGGCTTCACGTAATGCGGGGTGGTTTGCCATTCCGAGATAGTCATTGGAGGTTAAATCAATTCCATTGGGAAGATTTAATGATCGGAGGCGGTTTTTGGATTCGAGTTGATCTAGAGTGTTTTTAAATGAAGGCACTTCTATTTCCCCCAAGTTTTTGGTGGGGTTTTTGCCTTTGGGTACATTTCAGTGGGTTCGGATTTTTCAGGCAATTTTTGTATTGTTGCAGGATTCTTTTTTATGCCGCTGCTTGATTTTTTTGGTGTGTGCCATTCATTATCATCTTCGGCGCTGGCGGTTGGGATGGGGGCGCAGTGCTTGCCGCTGGGGATGTTTCCAGTGGTACAAGCCCATGTTTCATCGATTTCTTTTACGCCTGTGCAGGCGGATAAAGTTAGAACGGAAAAGCATAATAGGGAAGTGCGCATTGTTTCTTTCCTGCTTTATCTTGGTTTACGCGGCTTGGTCTTCCTTAAATGGTGCGCGGGGTTTTATGCCGAGCTCATTTAACAGGCCGTAATCGGCATCTTTTTCAGGATTTGGTGTTGTCAGAAGTTTTTCACCTGTGAAGATAGCGTTCGCACCTGCCATAAAGGCCATGGCTTGCGCTTCTTTGGAGATTGTTAAGCGTCCCGCTGATAAACGCACCATTGCCTTTGGCATTAAAATACGGGCAACGGCGATGCACCGAATCCATTCGAAAATGTCGAGCATCTTGTTGTTTTCCATCGGTGTTCCTTCAACGGGTACGAGCATATTGATAGGAACGGATTCGGGTTGCGGATTAAGGTTTGATAGGGTGTGAAGCAAAGAAATACGGTCTTTTTCCGTTTCACCTAATCCCAATATACCACCGCAACATGCACTAATTCCGGCCTTTGCGACGTTCTTTAATGTATCGAGGCGGTCATCGTAATTGCGCGTTGTTATGACCTTGTCATAGAATTCGCGGGATGTGTCGAGATTGTGGTTATAGGCGGTGAGGCCAGCATCTTTTAATTTTACGGCTTGATCTTCGGTGAGCATACCAAGGGTGCAGCATGCCTCCATCCCCATATCGGAGACGCCCTTTACCATGTCGCAGACGCGATCAAATGCACGACCGTCTAAAACTTTCGGCCATGCGGCGCCCATACAAAAACGGGTTGATCCGCTTTCTTTGGCTTTGCGCGCTTGATCCAAAACGTCATCGGTTTTCATTAGGATTTCTTTTTCAAGCTCCGCATCGTTATGGATGGATTGTGAACAGTATCCGCAATCTTCGCTACAGCCGCCCGTTTTAATTGAAAGCAATGTGCACATTTGCATTTCATTGGCGCTGTGGTTGGCGCGGTGAACTCCTGCGGCTTCATAAACCAAATCCAGTAATGGACGGTTATATAGCGAGGCAACTTCGTTGAGCGTATGGCTCTTATTTTCTTGTATCTTACTCATGAGCGTAAATTAGGATGAACCAGCTTGTTGGTCAACATAATAAGAAATTTCCGAAGGCTTTTTTTTCGTGTCCCGTATGAAGGGTAATAACATCTTTTAGAAAAAGAGAAAGACAAGTACATGAAAAAACTATTTTTAACGGCGGCTCTATCCGCGATTTGCGTATTTCCTATGCTTAGCCCCGCCAGTGCTCATAATTATAATTATCGTGATAAGGGGCATTATCAAAAGCACTATAATCAGGATAAATTTAAAGGACCTGGTCATCATAAAAAGGCGAATTATGGGCATCGAAATGTTTACAAGCAAGGATATCATCAGGCTATATATGATTATAAGCAGGCGCATTCACCGTATCATAGAAAGCGTTTAGCGTATTTTAGTACCCGCAATAAAAGCCAAGCATATGTGAAGGGTTATCGTAACGGTGTTAAGGAGTTTAGTCATAAGAAAAGCGATGATCGAGGGCGGCACAATAATAAGCACCATGGTCATGATTCCCAAAAAGATTCATTAGCGCAAATACTCTACCTTTTAACGGTGCAATAAGACGCCGATTCCCCCCGCATACTTTATCCCCCCAGATCTCCCCACACACGAATCGGGGGGATTTTTTTTTATGCAGATAAAGCCATTGCATTTATTTTGTGACAGTGTTGCTGCGCTCCTTATGTCGGTTTCTACGCTGCGTCGCTTGCGCTTTGTCACAAAACAAAGTCAAAGACGATATTCTGAAAAATAAAAAAGGCGAACCGTTTTTTGGATCGCCTTTGAATTTATTTGCTGTGTTTTGGTTGTATCAGCCAGTCAGGGCGCGGCGAACAACTTCTACGTCTTGTGCTATTTGTGCATCATCACCCATAAGCTCTTCTACTTTGCGGATGGCATGCATCACAGTTGTGTGGTCACGTCCGCCGAATTTACGACCAATTTCAGGCAATGAACGCGCCGTTAGAAGTTTGGATAGGTACATTGCAACTTGGCGCGGACGGGCAACATTACGAGCGCGGCGAGCGGAATGCATGTCTGTTAGGCGTAGGTTATAATGTTCAGCCACTTTGCGTTGGATCTCATCGATTGTGATGCGGCGATCATGGGCACGAAGAAGATCTTGTAAAACTTCCTGTGTTGATTCAAGTGTGATGACTTGCTTTGAAACATCGGCATGGGCGACGATGCGGTTTAAGGCACCTTCGAGTTCACGAATATTTGAGGTGACCTTAAGAGCGAGGAATTCAAGAACACTGCTTGGGACATCTGCGCCGAGTTTTTCGCGTTTGGATTGGAGTATTCCAAGGCGAAGTTCGTAAGTTGATGGGTGAATATCGGCGACCAGACCCCATGCGAGGCGTGAGCGGAGGCGTTCGTCTAATCCTTGTAAATCGCTTGGTGCTTTGTCTGCAGAAATGATGATTTGTTTGTTTTGGTCAACCAATGCATTGAAGGTATGAAAGAATTCTTCTTGGGTGGATTCTTTACCTGCGATGAATTGAATGTCATCAATCATTAAAACATCGACACTTCGGAACATTTCCTTGAAATTCATGGTGTCATTGGCGCGCAGAGCCTTCACGAATTGGTACATGAATTTTTCGGCCGAGAGATACATGACTGTTTTTTCCGGGAAGCTTTCTGCTGTTGCATGCGCAATTGCATGCATAAGGTGGGTTTTACCAAGACCAACACCGCCGTAAATGAAAAGTGGGTTGAAGGGAACGCTTGCGCTTTCTACGACGCGGCGGGCGGCGGCATGTGCCAATGCATTTGGCTTGCCCACGATAAAGCTGTCGAATGTAAAGCGTTGATCCAATGGAGATGAAATTTCGGAAATTGCAGATTTTAATTCAGCAGGGCGGTCACTATTTATTGATGTTTGTGAGAATTCAACATTGTCATCAATAATTGCGTTTTGTACTACGACAATTTGAACGCGGCGAATATCGGCGTTTTGCTCGATGCACATTTCAGAAATGCGACCAGAATAATGTGTTTGAATCCAGTCACGCATAAAACGTGTCGGAACAGAAACTTCCATTGTGCCGTGATAATAGGCACGAAGAACAAGTGGTTTTAGCCAGCTGCGGAATACGGCTTCGCCAAATTCCTTTCGCATCTCATTATGAACGCTGTTCCAAAGGGTTTGGATTTCCGGTGTTGGTTCTAGTGGAGTGTCTTCCAAGCTTTCTTTGTTCATTTTCATTTGTGATGCAGTTTTACCGGCAATTTCGGACATTTTTTTCTCCACTTTTCTTTTACAGTTGTAGTTAAAATTAAAATACTTCTAAATCAACGCCTTAGTAATTTTTTATTCTGAGTTTTGGCCATAAAAAGCCACTTGCAAGCATATGTTTCAATGCTTACATTTATTCAGTCTGGTATTTTATAGTTTTGAGACCGCTTAAATATAGGATGCCGATTCGGGCAGCTATTATTATTAAGTGGTCATCCCCTAATGGTTATATACTCGTTATAACCTTACCCAAGAAAACGTGCGTAATTGTGCTCGCTTCAAATAGTATGAATGAACCGCAGACGTAAAAAATTCGTTTTCATTTATGTCTTGGCGATGAAGAGAGACTACACTAAAAAATTACCAACAAGCAATAAGAACAAATCATGAATTTTGAAAAAAGAAATATTCGTTCAAAAAAAAACAATTTCAAGTAGTTTTATCTCCGACCTCATGAGAGAGCGGAGATTTATTAATTTTATCAGGTGGTTATGGGATTCCGTTATCGGGAATACGGGGCTCTTTTTAAGAGAGAGCTTTGATGCGTGCACTGAGGCGTGACAACTTACGCGCGGCAGTGTTTTTGTGCAAAATGCCCTTTGATACACCTTTGTGTATCTCAGGCTGGGCCACTCTTAGCGCTTCTTTTGCGGCTGTAGCATCACCTGTTGAAATGGCGGTTTCAATTTTTTTAATGAACGTACGAATACGACTACGGCGTGTAGTGTTGATTACAGCGCGTCTTTCGTTGCGACGAGTACGTTTTTTTGCGGAAGCATGATTAGCCATTTGTAAACCTTTTCAATTCTTTAAGTTCTTTTGTTTATCCAAATATTATACCCAGAATTTTCCACAGGATTATATTCTTATGTGTCTCATTCTGAAGCAGTCGTGAATTTCAAAACTGCAAAATACTAATAATCTTTTTCAAGATTTCGGAGAGTAATACGCTTCTAGTACCGTACTTGTCAAGAGATTCATTCATTTTTTACGAATCATTTTTTGAAATTACAAAACGAATCACTTGGATTTATAGAGATGGGCTGATCATTATTTTCAGAATATGAGTATTATTGTTTTTTTCGAATGATAATTTGAGGATCTCACCGTTTCTATAGTAATGCCCCTGTTTGGATTTTCCCCATCCGAATTGCGGCAGGGTTGCATTATAATATGTCATGACATCTTCTTCGTTATAATTTTTTATTATGGCATAGGCCTGAATAATTCGGCCGCCTGGTTTATCAAAAGATGTTGCGTGCTCTTCTATTTCAGTGAGGCCTTTCATTAATGGAATGTCTTGCAGGGTGGAGAAGAATTGTTGGTCATGATTTTGGGCATGCGTCATGGATGGAGAGATGAGGCAGATGGTTAATATTATCAGGCGCAAAAGATTTTTCATGATTCTTACTCTATCATGTTTGGCAATTTGGGCAAAAGAAGGTTGATCGACCTGATTGGGTGATACGCACAATATTTTCATTGCAGGCCTTGTTTTGGCATTTTTGGTTTTCCTGATCATAGACTTTGAAGCCGTGTTGGAAATATCCGAGCGAGCCATCTGTGTGTTTATAATCCTTTAGGGAGCTGCCGCCTGATTTTATGGCTTCGTTTAAGATGTCTTTTATATGTGGCATGAGGGCATTAATTTTTTCATGTGATATTTGTGAACATGGTTTTTGTGGGTGTATATTTGCGCGGTATAGGGCTTCGCAGACATATATATTGCCGAGCCCTGCAATAACACGTTGGTCAAGAAGGGCGGATTTAATCGGGGCGGTTTTGCTTTTGAGGCGATTAAATAATATATTGCCTGTGCAGTCTTTGTTTAAGGGTTCTGGTCCCATATTTGAAAATGGTTTTTCATCCTCCCAGTTTTTAGTGGAGGAGAGGTAGAACATTCCGAATCGGCGCGGGTCTTCGAAGGAGATGCGCGTATCATCGTTCATATACATTATAACGTGGTCGTGTTTTAGTGGCGGCTTATCTTCGTTTGAGATATGGATGCGCCCTGACATACCGAGGTGGAGGATGATATATGTGTCATTGGATAGGTGCGCTATTATATATTTTCCGCGCCGCAATATCGTGTTTAATTTATGGCCTGTCATGACTTGCCCCAAATTTTTAGGGATGGGGACGCGCAGGTCGTGGCGTCTTATTTGAATGGCTTTGAATGTTTTTCCGAGCATAGCGTTTTCCATGCCACGGCGGATTGTTTCAACTTCGGGGAGTTCGGGCATTTATTTTTGCTTTTCCGTACTTTCTTTTTTGATAATGATGACTTTTTCGTTGAAATGACCAGATTTGTCAAAACGCATATACATTATAAAGCAAACGGATATAAGCGCCGCGAAGCTTATGGCCAGGAAAAGCGCGCCCTTGGTTTTGTCGGATATTTCGGATTTTGATTTTTCTTTTTTTGGTAATTGTTTTTTGACCATAAAATTTTTGTACCTTAATATGTATCTAAAGCTATAAAATCAGTATAAATATACCTATAATATGCTACCTAACTTCTTGATTTCATTAAATTTTAACGATTCCCTGATAGTTTAGGATTACACATTAAAAGAAGCGATATCATGAGCCTGTATATTATAGCGCAAGCAACCGGATTTTTAGGGTATATTTTTTATATTAGTGCCCCGCATTTTAAAACGCAAATAAGAATTATGCAGGTCGGATTGATCGGTTATGTTTTTTTATGCGCGCAGTGGTATATGCTTGGGCAGTATAGTTTGTTGACCCTTAACATGCTTAGCATTGTTACGTCAGTGATGGCGCTTTATGCGGTGGGGGATGCGCGCGTGAGGCGCGCAATGTATTTCCTGTATCCTTTTGGGGCGGCGTTGATTCTTTTGACGTCCAGTGGGACGGTTATTGATGGGCTGGCGCTTGTTGCATTTGTTTTGTCGTTGAGGTCGAAAATGTCAGAAAATATATTGGAGTTTCGTGGTTTTGCATTTGTTGCGGGTGGGATTTTAACATGCACCGGGTCTTTGGCGCTATCCGTTCCGGCGATGATTTTTAATTTCTTGTTTGCCGCCGCGCATGCGAAGAATCTTGATTGGTCTGCGGTGATTCGCGTGTTTAGAAAATCACAAATTTCGGCTTAGCGTTTTTGGCTTAGAATCGAAAAAGCCGGATGATACCATTTTCACGGTCACCCGACTTTCCTACGCAGTAAAATAACGTGTGTGGGGACACGTGTTATTTTGTATCGGTTATTGCAACCAATGATGCATGCTTAGGTGTCTGGTGCCATAATGTCAACATATTTATGACAAAATTATGTATTTTTATGCTATTTTTCTGTCATACGTTTCTATTTTCCTAGACAAATTGTATCTTTAGACATATAACGGGCGGATAACAGTTAAATATATTGTGGAAAATATGCCGACGATAGAACAAATTCGCGCCGCGCGTGCATTAATAGGATGGAGTCAAGGTGAGTTGGCCGAGCATGCGGGATTGTCGCAGACGGGCATTGCGCGCATTGAAAATGGCACAAATCATCCAAACGCGACGACGACGGCAAAGATCACGGCGGCCTTTGATAAGGTTGATGTTGAGTTTATTGGTGAGAGCGGTGTTAAGAAGCGCACGGGTGAGGTTCGAACCTTGAGAGGGGCGGATGGCCTTAAGTTTTTGGTTGATGATATTTATCATTATACGAAGAATGAATTTGAGAAGAAAAACAACATTGAATCACTCGTTTATCTTTATAATGCTCGTCCAGAAAATTGGCATAAATGGTTAGGTAAAGATTGGTGGGATATGCATTCAGAACGAATGTCTAAGATGAATAAGAAAATTCAGCGCCTTCTGATTTCGGAAGGTGATAATTATTTAATCAGTAGTTCTTTTTCGGAACACAGGCAGTTTCCATCAGATAAATTTAATGATCAGTCAATATATGCCTATTCTAATAAACTTGCGTTTGTTACTTTTGATCAGAATCTAGTGATTAGAGTCTTGGAGAATAAACAATTTTGCGAGGGGTTTAGAGTTTTATTCGATGTCGCTTGGGAAACTATAGCAAAGCCAGTCAAGTAATCTAATCTAATCTAAGATCATTTAATAGAGCGGTTCTTGTGTTGGGGTGCAGTGGTTTTCCTGCGGAATTGGTGATATGCTTTTCTAGGCGCTCGCGTAGAATTGTTTCGTGTAGCCCGATTATTAAACTTAAATCATTGAAGTTTTGTTTGATTGAGGCATTGTTTTTTAAGGGAAGAGCGTTTATTTCAACCTGTGCAATGTTTTTTGGGTCATTTTTTGTTTCGTGCCATGTGGCGGTATTGCCGAGAAATGATCCTAAACGCGTGCCAGTTTCCTTGTCATGAAAATGCGCTGATAATGCAAAACCAAGTCCGCTAAAATGGTGGACTCCTTTTCCAAACTCAACCATAATTATTTGCCCTGGCTTTGCTTCAACAACGTGTTTATCGCCTATGGGTGTTCCTGTTGCTCGTGAATATATTTCATCATCATCTCGCCTTATCCCAGAATTTTCTAATTCGAACCATTCAAATTTTATTCCGCCATTTCCTGTTTCTCTATCATGAAGTGGGTAAAGAAGAACCTGTCTGATACTTGTGGTTGGATCTACTGGTTTTCCAGAAGGTGGGTGATAATGAAATTTTTGTTCTGTTTTGGCGCCTAACAACATTTCATGAAGACTTGTTGAGGCTGCTATATTGGTCATTGTTGATTCATAAATGGTGGCATAATCTTCCCCGCCAATGGGGTCTTTATTTAGCCGTGGTATTATATTTTGTAAGAAAATATCTGCGGACGTTATGCTCTCGTGTTGTATGTTTTTATTTGTTCTTATTTGTTTTTTTAAATTATCTGGATTTTGAGATAGTTCAAAAATTTCTTTAGTTTCTTCGTTTGAAAAATTAGCTATCAGCCATGCTCTCGGGGCGTAAGACGCCTTGGATACCTTTGTGTTGATGATTTTCGTTTCATCGCTCATGATATGTGCCGTATTTACCCAAAATTTATTATGCGTGCTTAACTTTTAAAGCGTTTCTTTAATGTAAGCATGTGTAGGGTATATATTAATGCATTATGGAATTCAATAAAATTATGTAATATAATATATGTTCCATGTACTTAGTAACCCCCTTCGTCCGTGGGAGACGAAGAGGGCGTTGGTTAAAAAGCGCGTAAATGTGGGAAAGCGCTTTTTAAATCTGTTCTTTTAAATCCTTGTATTCGGGGCGAAGGCGACCAATTTTATATCCTTCATCAAACATGCCAAATGCCGCTAAAATAAAACCCCCATCATATGACGGGGGTTTATGAATTTTTAGGAATAGTTGGTGGATGACTACATCATGCCAGGCATGCCGCCCATTCCGCCCATGCCGCCCATTCCAGCAGCAGCGCCAGCGCCAGCGCCAGCGTCATCGGATGGAGTATCAGTGATGATGGCTTCGGTTGTGATCAAGAGGCTCGCAACGCTTGCCGCATCTTGAAGAGCTGTACGAACAACTTTTGCAGGGTCGATGATACCGGCCTTAACAAGGTCAGTATATTCGCCTTTTTGTGCATCAAAGCCGTAATTCACGTCTTTTTGCTCTAGTAATTTACCAACGATAACCGCACCTTCTTCGCCTGCGTTTGTGCAGATTTGACGGATTGGAGCAGATAAAGCGCGTTTGATGATTTGGATACCAACATTTTGGTCTTCGTTGTCACCTTTAAGCTTGTCCAAAGCTGCGATTGAGTAAAGAAGAGCAGTACCACCACCGGCAACAATGCCCTCTTCAACAGCCGCGCGCGTTGCGTGCAATGCGTCATCAACGCGATCTTTGCGCTCTTTCACTTCGACTTCTGTGATCCCGCCAACGCGAAGAACAGCAACGCCGCCAGAAAGTTTCGCAAGACGCTCTTGCAATTTCTCTGCATCATAATCGCTGCTTGTTGATTCGATTTGCTTACGGATTTGAGAGCAACGTGCTTCGATTTCCGGTTTTTGGCCTGCACCGTCAACAACTGTTGTGTCGTCTTTTGTGATGGCTACTTTTTTCGCAGAACCAAGCATATCAAGTGTTACGTTTTCAAGTTTGATGCCAAGGTCTTCGGAGATAACCTGGCCACCTGTTAAGATTGCCATGTCTTCGAGCATCGCTTTACGACGATCACCAAAGCCAGGAGCCTTAACAGCAGCGATTTTCAAACCTCCGCGTAGCTTGTTCACAACCAAAGTTGCGAGCGCCTCGCCTTCTACGTCTTCTGCAACGATAAGAAGCGGGCGACCGGATTGAACCACTGCTTCGAGGATAGGAAGCATTGACTGAAGGTTGGAAAGCTTGCTTTCGTGAAGCAAGATATATGGGTTTTCAAGATCGCAGATCATTTTGTCTGCGTCTGTGATGAAGTATGGTGAGAGGTAACCACGGTCAAATTGCATACCTTCAACAACTTCGAGTTCGTTGTGTAGGGATTTTGCTTCTTCAACTGTGATAACACCTTCGTTACCCACTTTTTCCATTGCTTCGGCCAGCATTTCACCGATTTCCGCTTCGCCATTCGCAGAAATTGTACCAATTTGTTTGATCTCTTCGTTTGACTTTACGTTTTTGGAACGTTTTGCAAGGTCTTCAACAACGGCGATAACAGCCGAATCGATACCGCGTTTAAGATCCATTGGGTTGCGACCCGCAGAAACGGCCTTTACACCTTCGCGAACGATGGCTTGTGCCAAAACAGTTGCGGTTGTTGTACCATCACCTGAGTGGTCATTTGCCTTTGAAGCAACTTCACGGATCAACTGAGCGCCGATGTTTTGCTGTGGATTTTTAAGTTCGATTTCCTTTGCAACAGACACGCCGTCTTTTGTTGTGCGTGGTGCGCCGAAAGATTTCTGGATTACAACATTACGCCCTTTTGGACCTAGTGTTACTTTTACAGCGTTAGCAATAAGGTCAACACCCTTCAATAGCTCTTCGCGAGCTTCTTCTTGGAATATTACGTCTTTAGCACCCATAATGAGGCCTCCTAAATTTTGTGTTTAAATTGAATTAAGCAGCGATAACGCCGATGATGTCAGATTCTTTCATCACCATAAGTTCTTCGCCATCGATAGTAACTTCTGTGCCGGCCCATTTTGAGAAGATGACTTTGTCACCTGTTTTCACGTCAAGGGCGCGAATGTCACCATTGTCATTAACGTAGCCATTGCCTGTTGCAACGATTTCGCCTTCTGATGGCTTTTCTTCTGCTGTTCCGGGAATAATGATACCGCCTGCTGTTTTGGTTTCAGCTTCCGCGCGACGGACAAGTACGCGATCATGTAAAGGACGAAAGTTCATTTTCGTATCTCCTATAGTTTATGGTTAATAAGCAGGTTTTCTGTTCCGCCCTTTTTAAGAGCCGGAGCCTGAAAACCCCTTCCAATGCATAGAGTATTTCTATGCAAGATGACTCATAACGCCACTTGCGGGAAGATTCAAGTGTTTTCGTAGTATGAAGGAATTTAATATGTTGTTTTTATTATTTAGGAAGGAAGCGGCTGTATTCATGTTCAGACATTAAATCATACTCATCAATTTCGAGATTTAAAAACCGCGTAAGTGTGTTTTGGGTTATATACGAAAAAGCCCTTAGCGTTAATTGTGCGCGCCATTCTGGTTGTTTTGATAATACCTTGAATACACCATGTACGGTGATAAATAGTTTTTTAATGTTTTCACGGTTTTCTTGTTTTTTGAATCGTTTTCTGAATTCCAAATCGTCTTGTTCATCTATTGAAATGAAATCAATGTTGCCGTTAATTTCTTCGATGAACTTACAAAATCCGCTGAGGGTTCTTTCTATTCTGATTATTCTGGATTCACGGATGCTTTTAAACCATTTTCGTCCAGTCATGTAATCAGAATACATATAAAGGGTCATAGAGCATGATAGCGATTTTACCAGTGCCATTTGAATATCATCAAGGATGATTTTTAGATGCTCTGGTTTTTTGTGGGGGGCTTCTGAGAATGCATCCATATGCGCCTTCATTTTTTTGATATCGCCGTATGTGTCGACAACCATAAAGGTGATGGCGGAGCCTAGGTCTCCTATTTGTATAAGTAGCTCTTGATACACTTGCATATCAATATGTGTGTATTCTTTTGCGCGGTAGGATTTTGATTTGTTTTTGTGTATTTCGAGGTATAAATCGCGTAAATGGTAAGAATTGTATAGTAGTTCCGCGGCTAGGGCGGATGCTGTGCTAGCATTTTTGTCTTTTTTTGCGCGCCCCTCAATGGCTTTGTTGTATATTATATTGAGGCTGACGCCTGTGATCGTTGCAAACCCAATGCAAATTCCGCTTAATACGGCCTTGTTTTCTATAAGAAATGAAAATAAATCCACTTTAATTTATTGCCTATGTTTAGATTAACACGCGCCTTATAACTTGGTGGACTTGGATATAACAAGCAAAATGTTCGGATATTTTGGAAAAAGGCCATTTTCTGGTAGAATGGTATGTCTGTTTAATATTTGGGAGGCTTAATATATGGCGGAATTGGAGAAGCAATTAAAAGACTATCGATTAACGACGGCGCAAATCGTTTATCATTTGCCTGATCACCAAAGTGTTTTGCAGGAGTTTATCTGGCAAGAATATGATATCGCCCCAGAGTATCCTACTTTGCGGGTCTTTTTAGATTTTTGGGTGGAAAAAATCGAAGGGAAGTTGCATTCGGTTTATGTCGCAAAGCAAGAGCTTATTACCCCCGGTGATTATCGGTTTGCTGAATGGCAAGGAACGGTGCAATAGCTAATCTGGGTTTTTTGCCAAGGTGAGTTTTAGTCCGTTCAGGGTTTCATCAAGAATTATTTGGCATGAGAGGCGGGAATTTTCATGCACGTTGAATGCCTCATCAAGCATTTCTTCCTCATCATCGCGTTTGGTTGGGATTTTATGAATCCATGCGGAGTCAATATAGACATGGCATGTGGCGCAGGAGCATGCCCCCCCGCATTCGGCCTTTATCGGAAGTCCGTATTCACGAATGATTTCCATGGCGCGCCAGCCTTCAACGGCTTCGAGTGCGTGTTCTTTTCCATCTAGGTCGGTTACGAAAATTTTCATTTTTTTTAAAGCCGTTTTTTATTCGGACATGATATGGCAAATTCCATAAGTGATTGCAACCACCTGAATGGAAATTGTGAATATGCCGAGGATACTTTCCAAGATGGCTTTTCCAACGATGAAGGCGGCGCTTCCTTGGCCGAACATTATATCTAATAGATTTAATATTCCGATATCTATGATGAGGATTGGCATTGTGCAGATGACGAGGGTGAGTGCAATCATTGCCGAGCTTTTGAAGCCCTCCATTTTTTTTAAATATTCACTGAGGGTGTAGTCAAGTGTCAACGGAATATAGGAGAAGAATATACGCATTGACCAAATCATGCCGTAGAGCATGCCAGCCATAACAGTAAAGGCGAAGAATGCCTGATGAGCCATAATTTCGGGGCGCGGTTCTGCGGTGGCTTCGGCTGTTTCCTTTGGCAGTAAGCCAACAAGGCATAATAAGATCACCCATATTAGTATATAGAGCGCGATGCCTGCCTGCATGGGTCTTTTGCGTTCTGAGGATGGGTGGATGAAAAATGGTAGATCCGTTTGTTTGGTTTCGGGGCAGGGAACCATGCTTCCCCAGACATAGATTGGTTCTCTATATATGAAATATCGAATAAGGCCGATGACGAAAATGCCCTCTATTGCGTATGAGGGCAAGACGGCAAGGCCGTATATTAATGACCCTACCTCTAATTGAAGAGAAAAAGCTGTTAGCAGGCAGAAGACTTTTACAAATATTACTGGTATGGCAACACGCATTAGATACGTCGCCTTATCCCATACGAATTCGTATCCTTTTGTGGATGCCTCTATGAAATCAAAACTTGCCATCCGTGCCTACTCGGTTTATGCCTTATTTGCTTGAACGCTAACACATTAAGTGTGCGATATTAAGTCCTTTATATGCAAGAGATTACGGAATATTTCCCATGGATCATTTTGATAGCTCTAAATTACACTATATTTACAGGTGGTTGTTTTTTTGTTGCTTTACTGTTTTTGTGATGATTGTTGTTGGGGCGATTACGCGCCTTACAGAATCTGGATTGTCTATTGTTGAGTGGAAGCCATTGATAGGGGCTTTGCCGCCGATGAATGAGGTGCAGTGGCATGAGACATTTGATCTGTATAAGCAATCCCCAGAATTTCAGAAGAAAAACTTTTGGATGGAGCTTTCGGATTTTAAAAATATATTCTTTTGGGAATGGTTTCATCGTTTGTTGGGGCGGATGATTGGTGTTTTTTATGCCCTACCGTTTTTGTTTTTTATTGTGCGTGGATGGATACCAAAGGGATATAAATTAAAGCTGTTTGGTATATTCCTTCTTGGTGGGGCGCAAGGATTTATGGGGTGGTATATGGTGAAAAGTGGGCTTGTCGATAATCCGTCTGTTTCGCATTATCGATTGGCGGCGCATCTGTCACTGGCATTTCTAATTTATGTTTTGATGTTATGGGTTGGGTTAACGTTTCGGAAAATGAGACGCGGTGTTTCTCCTGTGCCTGATAAGGTTCTTTTGTGGGCTGGATTGGCGGTTTTATTTGCGGTTGTCTTGACGATTTTCTGGGGTGCGTTTACGGCGGGGCTTGATGCGGGGCTTGTTTATAATGATAGTTTCCCCAAAATGGGTGGTCGGTGGATTCCTGAAGAGGTTTGGTTTCACCAGCCTGTATGGCTAAATTTCTTTGAAAATCATGCGGGGGTTCAATTTATGCATCGATGGCTTGCGATGGGGACGTTTTGTATTGTGGTTTCCTATTGTGTTTATGCGATGCGGCGTGGACGCAAGGAGTTTTGTTTTGCGGCGCTGGGGGCTTTTGTGTTGATGCAATTAGGACTTGGGATTTTTACTTTGCTTTCGCGGGTGTCTTTACCAATAGCGGTGGCGCATCAGGCGGGCGCGGTGATTTTGTTGAGCCTATTGATTATGTGCTTGCATGTTTGTGCGTATAAGGGCAGAGCGCAGGCTTAAGCCGCCTTTTTTGCCAAGGCATTAAATAGTGAAACATAGGTGCCTTTTTCCGCTTTTTTAGCGGAGGTTATGGTTTCTTGTTCTTTCGGCATTTCGGTGGATACGAAGATGTCTGGCTTTGCCTCTGTTTCTTGGGGCTTATGAAGTGTCTCTGGGATATCCATTTCAGGGTCGGGCTTGGGCGCTCTTTCATCTTTTGGACTTATTTCCGGTGCTTCATTGCTTTCCTCTTTGGGGGCTGGCTCTATTTTTTCTTCTATTTCCTGATTTGATTCGGGTGAAGCGATTGTTTCGGGGATGCTGAACTCTGCATCTGGGTTTGTGTCTTTTGGGGCCAGAGTGTCTGTGTCGATGGGTTTGATATTATCCATGTCATCATCGGGCGTGTTTTTTAGGATCTCTTTTTCTTTTTGCCTGAGATCCGTATTATCGGATGGTGTGTTTGCCGCTGTTTCCCCTTCTTTTGCGAATGAGGCAGCCTTTGCGCGCATTGCGGTATCTTTTACGTCTTGCTCGTCTTGCTCTTTTTTGGCTGTATCATCCATGTCTTTTTGATGTGATGAGAGAAGGCCGGGGCGGACGCGTTTAATGACGTCTTTGGCATAGAGTATTTGGGATAGGTCTGGCCCGAATTTGTCGATGACTTTGCCAACATAGTCAAATTCTAACATTCCAGCGTCAACGCTTTTTTCCACGAGCTCTATGATTGTGGCCTTGAGAAGGACGCGGCGTTCATCTGCGCGCTCTTCGAGTTCTGCGCGGTATTTTCGGTCTGTTGTGCCATTATTGTCAAATTCAATGAGTTCATCACCAAAAATATATTTAGCGACGAGAGGCCATTTGTCGCGGAATTTGTTTCGTCCGCTTGCGTTGTTTTTAATGTATATCAGGTTCAGAGCGTCTTCGAGCTCTTTAATATCTTTGCCAAATGCCGCCATAGAATTGTTTTGTGGCTTTTTCTCATCTTTGTTTTGTACGGTTTCATCTGACATTTTAAAAGCTTCACCTTAAGATATTATGGCGTTTGATCTGATTGTTTTTTACCCGAATATTATAAATTAAACATATTATACGCTTTGGCAAAAGCCTAAAAGATTTTTGCAGTGCATGAATAGTTATAATAGTTCTACCCGATATGCCTTAAAATCAGCTTAACGGGTAGAATTGAGAGCTTAAATGAAGTATTTTGCCAAGAATGCAAAGAAAAACCCAATCATGTAAATGATGGTTGAGAAGATCAGAATTCCGATGCTTAGTTTTCTGAGCGTACCGCAAGCCCTTGCCTTTATCGGGTCGATAGGGCATGGGGCATTGCGAGAGCGCCATTGCATGAATCCCGCCAAAGCGATCATTATGCCTGAGACCGCAAAAACGACTGGTTTGTAGGCTGATAAGGCGGTGATCCACGGTGCGGTGCTTATTAAACCTGCCATGACGGCACCCATACCAAGTGTCACAAGTAGTGCAGGTAGGGCACAGCACAGTAATGTACCAAGGCTGGTAAATAAGCTGAGCATTGGCAGGAGGGTTTGTTTGTAAAGGTTACTCATCTTTTTCTCCGTTTTTCCGTTCAATGGATTCGATGGCGTAGCCCGAATCTGTAACCAATTTTGTGATGGTTTCATCATCGATGTTTTGGTTATCTTTCAGTGTTGCGGTGATTTGTTTTGTTGTTAGATCAACCTTAATTGATTCCACCGCATCTTGTTTCATGAAAACCTTTTCAATGGCCTGAGCGCAAAAGTCACACACCATACCGTTGACGTTGATTGTCACAATCTCTCCTGCAAAGGCGGATGGTGTTAATAGAATAGTGAATGTGAGTGTTAAAAGTAATTTTTTCATTGTTTTTTTCCTTCTTAATATCTGATGACATAGTTGAATAGTAATTCGCCGTAATTGTTCATGCCAAACTCGGCCATATGAACATCTTTAAACAAGCGCACCAATGGTGTTAATGTGACGTGGTTTTTGGCTTCGGGGGTATGCTCAACCTGTAGCATGAGCCATGTATGGGTATCGCCATATTCCCCGATATAGGGGGCAACGCCGATCCGTGCGGATTGCGTGAAGAAATTGTCAATGTCGCCTGCATGCGTATAGCGGTTTTCGTAGGATGCGAAAAATCGGCGGTTTTCCCAGTCCGTCGCTATGCCTGTAAAAGTGGCGGCTTCGGTTTTGTGATCGAATGCATCTTTGTCACTATATGCTACTCCCAATCCAGATTTGAGATAGAGATTGGCTTGTGAGTCTGGCTTATTCCACCGTTTCAGAAGGTTATTCATCTGAATGGCATTGATGCCGTATTCGCCATTGCGCCAATATTCGCCCTTATAGCCAATAGAGGTGAAGGCGGTGGGTGAGTAATGAATATGCACAGAATTTAAATCTCCGTTATTCATCGTCATTCCCGTGATTCCGCCTGGATATGACACGGGGCGCGCATGGGTTTGTTGTGGAAGGAGCAGGCTGAGTGCCATCCCGACCGAAAAATAGAGTTTTTTCATTTTATGTTCCTTTGAATATATTTTTATTGTTTGACGTGCTCTACTGCTTGTCATGGAAAAATAGAATTTAGGACATAAAAATTGGTGGACGGTGAGGTGGAGGTGTTGATCGTGTTGTGATTGACACATCAAAAGACGATATGTGATTTTCCTTGGTGGAAAATATAGAAATTTCATTATCAGGCGTGGTCATGAAATGAGAGTTTAGCAATAGATGCTGGCAAAAACATATACCTTCGCAGTGTTTTGATGAGGTTTGTTTTTTGTCTGCTTTTTTATGGCAATCAGGCATGTCCGTATTTGTCTGTTCTGCTTGTACCGTGTTCGTATGGCAGGTATTCGCATAGGCACTTAATGCCACTGAATTTACAGCAAACACAAATATAAATAAGAATATACAAAAATGTTTCATGTTAAGCATAATAACAAATTCGTGTGGGAAATACTATTTGTTACAATATGTTTTGATTGTTTTAAACTGCACTGAACGGTCTTTATTTCTTTCACCCATAATGATATTGTTTGATTTATATGGGTTGAACGTATTTATCAGGAGATAAATTATGGCGAAAAAACAAGTTACATCACTGGAATCTTTGGCAAAAGCAACAGAAAGTGTTGTTGATTTTTCGGGGCATGGGGTCTCTCTGGGGGCGGCAGGTTATCGCAGTGCAAGCGATCACCCAGATAATTGTGAGTTTTTGGCGGAGCCTGGTGATAGTGTGGCTATCTCCCCTGGTAAGGATGGCTTTGAATCTATGATGATTGGTGTGGCGTGGGATAATATCCGCACTGAGACATCGGGCTTATTTGGAAAATTCTTTAAGAAAATTGCCAAGGTTGGCGTTGATCTTGATATTGGTTGTTTGTATGAGATGCAGGACGGGACGCGCGGTTCTATTCAGGCTTTTGGTGAGAAATTTGGTGAGTATAACAAGCCGCCCTACATTTCTTTGTCTGGTGATGAGCGTACGGGTGATGCCGAGGGACATGATGAATATCTTTTGGTGAATGGCGCAAAATGGAATGAAGTTAAGCGTATGCTTGTTTATATCTATATATATAAAGGCGCACCGACATGGTCGCAAATTAAGCCGCAAGTCGTTATTGATGTTCCAGGTGAGAATGATTTGTATGTTACATTGAATGCGCATGATGATGCTTTATGCCTTTGTGCGGTTGGTGAGCTTGAGAATATTCGTGGTGGTATCAAATTAACGAACAGAACTGAGTATTTCCCAGGGCATGAGGAAATGGATCGCGCGTTTGGGTATGGATTATCTTGGGCGGATGGCAAGAAAGCGCCAGCATGATGTTTTTGCAAATTATGACCCCCAATAAGGAAGAAATTAGGTATGACTGAGCTTTCTTATTATGACACGGTTATCCTCTCTATGGGTTCGTTGTTCCTTGGGATTGTTATGCTTATTAAAGGTGGTAATTGGTCGGTTGATGCGGCAGTTTACGTGGCCAATCGTTTTGGTATTTCGCCAATGGTTGTGGGTTTTACAATTATTGCGTTTGGAACATCTTTGCCTGAGCTTATTGTTTCTGTTTTTGCGAATTTACAAGGGTCGCCTGGGATTGCTATTGGTAATGTTTTGGGATCGAATATTGCTAATATTTTGTTGGTTTTGGGGGTTGCGGCCTTCTTTGGGGCATTGCAAGCAAAAGTATCCAAAGCGTTGGTGCGGGATCTTTCATTCATGGTTTTATCAACTGTTTCGTTTGCATTGCTGTTGCAGTTTGGCGGCTTAACACGATCCGTTGGGTTTTTAATGCTCGCAGTTTTAGGCGCGTATGTATTTTATCAATATTTGACGACTGATGACGCTGAATTTGAAGGTGAAGATGTTGATCTTGAGGCCTTTAGAAATGATTTATTTGCTTATGCAACGTTGATGGTTGGGCTGATCTGTATTGCGATTGGCGCGGAGTTTTTGGTTAAGGGCGCGAAAGTTAGTGCGGGATTGATTGGCGTTCCGGAATCTGTGATCGCACTTAGTATTATTGCGTTCGGAACGTCTTTGCCTGAATTGTCCACCAGTGTTATTGCCGCACGAAAAGGGCAGGCTGGTATGGTGATCGGTAATATTATCGGGTCTAATGTATTTAATATTTTGATGATTATTGGCGTGTCTGCGGCTATTAAACCTATATTAAGTGGCTCGTTCTCACCTGAGCTTGCGAGCTTTGATTCGTGGGTTACCCTTATTGTTGCGGTTGCTTTGACGGCGATTCTTTTAATTCGTGGTAAGATTAGTCGTGTTGCGGGAGTTTTGTTTTTCTTGTCCTATATTGCGTATAATGCATATATATATATGTCCAATATTTAAGGTTAATGATTTTGCGGAGTGGTAAATGGTAGATATTTTTGATCCAGCCTATGATAAAAAAGTTGAAATTAAGGTTTCGGATAATAAGGTTAATAAGGGGGATGATATTAATCTGACAGCCAAAGACCCGACAATGAATAATATTGTTGTTGGTGTGGGTTGGACGTTGAATGCGTTTGATGCAGATACATTGGATTTGGATATTTGTTGTTTTCTTTTAAATAAAGATGGCAAAACCCGCGTGGATGAAGATTTCGTTTTTTATAATAATGTGGAAGCCTGTGACGGTGCAGTTTGTCACAATGGTGATAATTTAACAGGGGCGGGTGATGGAGATGATGAAACGATTTCTATTGATCTGAGTGGTGTGCCGTTTGATATTGTAAAAATTATGTTTGTTTTTTCAATTTATAAGGGTGAAGAAAAAGGACAGGGAATGGGGAGTGTTCGCAATGGTTATTTACGTGTCGTAAATGCATCGAACTCTCAGGAAATTCTTCGTTATGATGTACAAGAAGAGGTTGAGGGGCATAGTGAAACGGCAATGCTTATTGCCTCTATTAATCGTGAGGGGCCGAAATGGCATTTTGAGGCTGTTGGTGAGTTTGTAGAAGGTGGACTAGGGAAAGTGGCGACTGATTACGATATAATTGTTCACCAAGGGTAATTTATCTTACGTTTTCATGCCCATACTTACGGGTTTTTGTTCAACCTTAAACCCTTTTTTACCGACGCGACCACGTCTTCCGCCACGCCCTCCGCGGCTTTGGTCTGTGAGTTCGGATTCAATTAATTCATCTATGTCTGGCAGTTCTCCCATTTGGAGTGCCCCGATAAAGGCGCAAAAAAAGTTACACCCGCGTTCGTCCCAATTATGTATTTCATTTGTATAATTCTGCCCTTTTACATGCAAATGCATTCCAGACCATATTTGTTCTTTTGATGGGGTGAGGCGCATTATGAATATTTGCTCAGGCGCGCCGAATTGAGAATCATCATCGTAGCGCGTGTCTTCTTCATCATGTAAATACTGGATTTCGGCTTCGACGTCTTCTGTGCCAGGGCCTATACGTACTTCGGCGCTACAGGTTATTCCTTGTTCTTCGTCATATACAAACCAAGGGCGTGTTTCGTAAGGCGATAGAATATGCCCCGTGCCAAGTTTTTCCATTAATTCTTTGTATTCAACGCGCATTTTCTAATAATAGTTTTATTCACATAAAATGAACACAAAAAAATGTGTAATATTATAATTTAATTAATCTTGTTGCGTTTAACTGGTGTATTATTTTTATTCGATCTATCTTTGTTTAAAATAGTTGTGTGAGGGGCTAGATTTGAGATTTTATAAAGTTCGACATTTTTTATTTATTTTGGCTTTTTTATTTTGTACTGATGTATTTGCTCAGCCAGAGCTGGCCATTAATATAGGTGAGGAGTATGTTGCGCGTGATTTTTCGGCATCTGTTGATGTTATCGATGAGATGACGCTTTTAAGCTCTGATGCTAAAATAAAATTATGGGGGGTTAAGAAAATAAATGCAACGACGCCTGTCTTTGAGTTGAGGGCGCGCACCTCTTTAGAAAATCTGATTATGGAACAAAATGTTTTTTGTACATCAAAAGCGATGGAAGATAGTTTTGTTAAGGCGCAATGCGTTAATGTTAAAGAAGAAGATTTAGGTCTGTACTTGCTTCAAAATGGCTTTGTGACTTTAAATCGTTCTGAGGTTTATGGAACAATATATGAGAAGCCATATGCCGAGGCAGAAAAACTGGCTCAATCTCTTCAAAAGGGTGTATGGACATTAAGTAAGTTTTCAGAAGGATCTGGTGAGACTGAAGTTCAGGGCAGGGACTTTATGCGTGGGGCATTTTTGCTTGTCTGTATGTTTTTGGTCGCGATAGTGTTGGTGAGTATTTATATTATGCGCGGTTTTGGTCATGTCGTGAGCATGCAAAATCAATCGATGGACTTGGCCGCGAAAGAGCGTGATTTGCGTGAGCGTGAGAAGAATGTAATTGCCAGTATGATCCACGCGGAAATCCGCGAAAATAAGCCAAAAATTGATGCTTATTTAACCGTTTATGAGGAAATGCTTCGAGAGGTTTCGGGGGGTGATACGCCGCAATTTATGAAAACGGGAGAGGTTGTTCAAAAACAACCTGCTGTTGGTCGTTCGGTATTTGATGGCAATACGGGTAAACTTGATCGGTTGGGATCACGCATGGCGAGTGAAATAATTCATTATTATGCTCGAATAAAAACTACACCTGATTATGTTGAGATTAAACCTGATACGCCTGTTGAAAAAGTGCATGATATTATTCAAAACTCGGTTGATCATGCGCGGAAATTAGAAGTTATATCGACCAATCTCCTGGAATCATTTTGTAATAGCAGTATGATTGAAGATGTTTAAAAAAGGCTTGTTTGTTGCGTTTCTTTTTTGTCTATAGATGCGTGTAATTTTTCATTGTTTTTGAATTCAAGCTCAATATTTTGTTTATCCGATAGGTTTTGTGGGTTGGTTATTGGTTTCCCTTGTACATCACGTATAACCACAAACCCACGGTTCAGTACGTTTTTGAATGAAAGCAATTCCAGTTTTTCATCTGTACGTTTTAGTTTTATTTCCTGTCGTTCTAAATTCTGTTCTATAGAGTTTTTTAGTTTTTCACTGCAATAAGATAAAGATGTTTTTGCCTTTTCGATTTGTGCTTTTGGCTCTCTTAAACCAGAAGATTTTTGCGTGATGGTATTTTCTTTTTTCATTACATATTGTTTGAACGCCGCATTTATGGAATTTGCTATGTTTTCAAGTTTGGCCTGTTTTTTATCGATGAGCTGGGCGGGGTGTAATAGACGTATAGATATATCAGAGAGCTTTTCTTTTTTCTTTTGTAGTGCCGCGTTAAACGTGTTTTCCAGTTTATCATTGATGTGATCAAGGCGTTGGGTTTTGAGTTCTAGTAATCTGGCGGGATCGCCTAATCTTGCGGATATGCTTTCGACGCGGTGGCGTTTATCGGCAAGTATACGGCTGATGGATCCAATCAGCCTTTGTTCATCGTCGGTGACTTGTGCGATTAGATTGAGGCGTACAGGTACTGCAATTTCGGCGGCGCCTGTGGGGGTGGGCGCACGTAAATCCGAGGCATAATCAATCAGGGTGGTGTCGGTTTCATGGCCCACGGCAGAAATGATGGGGATTATACTGTTTGCGGTGGCGCGCACAACGTTTTCGGCGTTAAAAGCCATGAGATCTTCAAGCGATCCGCCGCCGCGCGCAACAATAATGATATCGGGGCGTTGCTCTGGCGGGAGGGCGTTAAAGCCGTTTATGGCGTCTGTGATTTCATTGTCCGCGCCTTCGCCCTGTACCTTTACTGGCCATACCATTACATGGCGCGGGAATCGATCGTTTAGGCGGTGGAGGATGTCGCGGATAACCGCGCCAGTTGGTGAAGTAACCACACCAATTTTTTGTGGCAGGAACGGTAATGGTTTTTTTCGTTCGGCTGCAAACAGCCCTTCGGCTGCAAGTTTCTTTTTTCGTTCTTCCAGCATTTTAAGAAGAGCGCCTTCACCGGCCAGTTCCATTGATTCAATCACAAGCTGGTATTTGGAGCTCATTGGGTAGGTGGTAATTTTACCGATGCAGATGACCTCTAGCCCTTCTTCAGGCTTGATCGATAATTTTGATAAAACACCTTTCCAGCAAACCGCATCAAGGACGGATTTATCGTCTTTTAATCCCGTGTAGAGATGCCCAGATTTTGGGATTGAGACGCGTGATAGCTCGCCGCGTACGCGTACGCGTCCATAAGTGTCTTCCAGTGTTCGTTTTAGTGAGAACGCCAAATCAGAGACTGAAAATTCAGGGATATTACTTTGTATTATTAGCTGTTCTTTCATGTGGGATATCATACGCATAAAAAAGAAGAAATCAAACGCTTCTCATGATATGATTCTCTGATGATATATCCGTTTTCAAAATATTTATATAAAGATGAGAACAGGGCAGTTGATGAGCTTTTACAGATCATTGATTGGAGTCCTGATTTTGCGCGTGGGATTGATGCGGATGCGTTGGCTTTGGTGGAAGCGGCGCGCAGTAAAAAAGGTGGCGGTGGACAGCTTGAAGCGTTTTTGCAGGAATTTTCCCTGAATACCGAAGAGGGGCTCGCCATGATGTGTTTGGCGGAGGCGCTTTTGCGTATTCCTGATGCGGCAACGGCAAATGCGTTGATTAAAGATAAGGTTGTGGCGGCAGATTGGTTGCAAAAGCAGGGGGCGGGGTCAAAAGATTGGGCTGCTAAAGCTGCTGGTATTGGGATGGCATTAACCCGCAAGACATTGGATAGTGCCTTTTCGAAATTGGGGGAACCCGTTATTCGTGAGGCCATGATCCGAGCGATGCAAATGATGGGGAAGCAATTTGTTCTTGGTACATCGATTGAAGATGCGGTTAAAAATGCATCATCATGGGAGGCGCAAGGATATCGCATGTCATATGACATGTTGGGTGAGGGTGCACGTGATGCAGAAACGGCGCAACGTTATTTTGAATCCTATAGTCATACCATACGGTATTTATCGGGCAATAATGGACAAAACCTTTCTTGTAATGCAGGTGTTTCGGTGAAATTATCTGCGTTGCACCCGCGATACACATACGCACAAAAAGACCGATGTGTTCCTGAAATTGTGGGTCGGGTCAAGGCGCTTTGCGTTATGGCAGCGTCTTCGAATATGCCGCTGACGATTGACGCAGAAGAGGTTCACCGGCTCGACCTTTCTATTACGATTTTTGAAGAGTTGCTTCATGACCCTGATTTAAGTGATTGGGATGGGCTTGGGTTGGCGGTTCAGGCATATCAAAAGCGCGCTTTGCCTTTAATTTCTTATGTGGCGCAGGTTGCGCGCGAGGCGGGGCGACGGGTTCAAATAAGGCTCGTTAAAGGTGCATATTGGGATAGTGAGATTAAGCATGCGCAAATGGGTGGTTTTTCTGAATACCCAGTTTTTACGCGTAAACCTAATACGGATCTATCGTATTTGGCATGCGCGCAGGAGATGTTTCGGCATGCTGATGTTATCTATCCGATGTTTGCGACGCATAACGCCCATAGTATAGCGGCTATACGTGCTATGGCGCGTGAGAAGGTGTGTGATTATGAGTTCCAGCGCCTATATGGGATGGGGGAGAGTTTGTACACGCAAATTATCGGGGATTCTGATGTGAAGGTAAGTGTATATGCTCCTGTTGGGCCGCATAAGGATTTGCTGCCCTATTTGGTTCGTCGATTGTTGGAAAATGGTGCAAATTCTTCGTTTGTTAATAAATTATTGGATAAGAGATGTGCGGCTGCCTTGATTATACGTGATCCTGTTGCGGTTATTCGCAGGCATGATTCGCACCGCCATCCATTGATAGCTTTGCCCGTCGATATATTTGGGCATAAATGGATAAATTCGTTGGGCATTGATCTTGATGATCCTTTTCAGGCTTTGCGTTTTAGTGACTATGTGCGTGATTATAGTTTTAGTGCGCCTGCCGTGTCTTATGTGTCGGGAAAGGCGTTTAAGGATGTGGATGAGGGCCATGTTGAACGCGTTTTTACCTCTGCGCGTGGTGGATATTTATCATGGAATTCAAAAGACGTAGAAGGGCGTGCCCTTATTATTGAGCGTTGCGCCGATATGCTTGAGAAGAAAATGGATGAATTTATGGCTGTTTTGGTGCTGGAGGCTGGAAAAACCTATGCTGATGCGCGGGATGAGGTGCGTGAGGCGGTTGATTTTTGTCGCTATTATGCCATGCGTGCACGGGATGATTTTAAGTCTGAGGGTGTTTTAATGGAGGGTTATACAGGGGAAAGCAACCGCCTGATCATGCAGGGGCGCGGGGTGTTTGTGTGTATTAGCCCGTGGAATTTTCCGTTAGCAATTTTTACAGGGCAAATTGTTGCGGCTTTGGTGGCGGGGAATTCTGTTGTTGCGAAACCTGCATCACAAACGCGTTATATTGCCAGTTATATGGTAGATTTGATGTATAAGGCGGGTGTTCCGCATGATGCGTTGCATTTGTTGCTTGGTGATGGTGCATTGGGCGGGAAGATGGTTGCACATAAGGATGTTGCGGGTGTTGTCTTTACGGGATCAACGGCAACGGCGAAACACATACAGCGAACGTTGGTTGAGCATAATGGGGCGATTGTACCGTTTATTGCCGAGACGGGTGGTCAAAATGCGATGATTGTCGATAGCTCTGCCTTACCCGAGCAGGTGGTTGATGATGTTGTTCACAGTGCGTTTGGCTCTGCTGGGCAAAGATGCTCGGCGTTGCGCGTGCTGTACGTGCAGGATGATATTGCGGATAATGTGATTGACTTGCTTAAGGGGGCTATGCGGGAGTTGCGCGTGGGGGATCCGATTGATATATCGGTTGATATTGGCTATATTATTGATGTGCAAGCCAGAGCTGAATTGGATAAGCACCTGGATTATATGAAAAATCACGGAACTTTAATAGCGCGATGTGACGATGTGCAAAATTCGGCAGATCAGGAGCGTTTATTTTCTCCTGCTGCGTATGAGATTGATGATATATCCGTTTTAAAGGAGGAGGTGTTTGGTCCTGTCCTTCATGTCATTCGGTTTAAGTCTGTCGATCTTGAGAATATAGTGGAGCAGATTAATTCTAGTGGTTATGGTCTGACATTTGGATTGCATAGTCGTATTTCCCAGAGGCACAAAAGAATTGCGGATAAGATTAATGCGGGGAATATTTATGTGAATCGCTCAATGACGGGCGCGATTGTTGGTGTGCAACCCTTTGGTGGAATGGGCTTATCTGGGACAGGGCCAAAGGCGGGTGGGCCGCATTATCTTCATGCCTTCGCCGTTGAAAAACATATCAGTATTGATACGACTGCATCGGGCGGGAATACGAGCCTTATTTCTCTTGATGACGAATAGCCTTAATATAGTAATTTGCATTTACTCTCGGACATCGTTGCTTCACTCCTTGAGTATGTTTGTATACACTTCGTCGTTTGCGCCTTGTCCGAAAATAAAGCCAAACTACTATACTAAACCATATTTCTTGAAATTTCGCGCGTGCATGGTATGACTATGCCACGAATTTAATAAGGAGCGCATGATGAAAATTTTATTGGTTGGTTCAGGAGGTCGTGAGCACGCTTTGGCTTGGAAGCTTTCGCAAGCACCGAGCTGTAGCAAGTTGTATTGTGCGCCTGGGAATGCAGGAATTGAGGCGCAGGCCGAATGTGTTCCTATTCAGGTGAATGAGCTTAATAAGCTTGTGGGATTTGCCAAAGATCATGCGATTGACTTGGTCGTTGTTGGGCCGGAAGGGCCATTGGTTGATGGCTTGGCAGATGCGCTTAAAAATGTGGGTATTGATGTTTTTGGCCCATCTGCAAAGGCGGCGCAGCTTGAGGGCTCAAAGGGGTTTATGAAGGATTTATGCGCGAAGTATAATATTCCGACAGCGGGCTATGGGCGTTTTACCGATATTGATGTGGCGACGAAATTTATTAACGATACAGGTGCGCCGATTGTTGTTAAGGCCGATGGTTTGGCGGCGGGTAAGGGGGTTATTATTTGCGAGACAATTGATCAGGCGATTGAGGCGGCGACTGATATGCTTTCTGGCAATTCATTTGGCGCGGCGGGACATGAAGTTGTGATTGAAGAATTTATGGAGGGCGAAGAGGTAAGTTTTTTCGCTTTGGCGGATGGGAAAACGATTTTACCCCTGACTTCTGCGCAAGATCATAAGCGCGTTGGGGATGGTGATACTGGCCTTAATACTGGTGGTATGGGTGCGTATAGCCCAGCACATTTTATGAATGACGATTTAGAAGCACAAATTATTGATAATCTGATTAAACCAACGATTGCAGGGATGGCGGCAGATGGATGCCCGTTCACGGGGGTACTCTTTGCGGGAATTATGGTGAAGGATGGCGTGGCAAGGTTGTTGGAGCATAATGTACGTTTTGGTGATCCCGAATGTCAGACATTGATGATGCGCTTGCAAGGTGATTTGGGCATTATTCTTAAGGCCGCCGCGCAAGGGCGATTGGCCGAGGTTGCAGACCAAGTGACATGGTCACACGAACCCGCAATGTGCGTGGTGATGGCGGCGGAAGGGTATCCTGGAAGTTATAAGAAAAACACAGTTATTAGCGGAATCGAAGATGCAAATGCTGTTGATGGCGCGTATGTGTTTCATGCGGGTACGGCCAAAGATGAGCAAGGAAATATATTGAGTGTTGGCGGCCGTGTTCTTGGTGTTACTGCTATGGGAGCGACGATTGAAAATGCGCAAGAAAATGCGTACAGCGCTGTTGATTGCATAAATTGGCCAGAAGGGTTTTGCCGTCGTGATATTGGGCATCATGCCCTTAAAGCCGCAAGCAAGGCGGCGTAGAGTGATTATACATACATTAAAAAGGGTGAAAAAATGACCAATAAAATAGTTATCGGTAAAGAAGAATGGTGTGCGTTTTCAGAGCTTGGTCTTCCTGCGGTTAAGGCGCGCATCGATTCGGGCGCGAAAACATCTGCGCTGCATGCGGTGAATATTCATGTGTTTACGGAAGGCGCGAAAAAATACGTACATTTCGATATTCATCCTATTCAAGATAATCGAAAAATCGTTCAAAGCTGTCGCGCATTGGTGGTTGATCGTCGTTCTGTGAAAAGTTCTAGCGGTGAAAAAGAACGCCGTTACGTTATTAAAACCCCGATTACGATGGGGGATCAGACTTGGGATGTTGAGGTTACTCTTACCAATCGCGATTCCATGGGCTATCGCATGTTGCTTGGGCGTGAGGCCATGTCTGGGCGTACTTTAATCGACCCTGAGGCGTCTTTTTGTTTGGGAGAGCGCGCTGATGAAGACGTTTTGAAGAAGTACAAGCCCGTTGTTGTGAAAAAAGACGGGCTGAATATTGTGTTGCTTGCAAGCAATCCTGACCTTTATTCGAATAAGCGTTTGGTGGAGGCGGCGGAATCACGTGGCCATAATATACGCTTTGTTAATGTTAGTCAGTGTTACATGAATATTAGTGCGGCAAAGCCCGAGGTTCATTATCGTGGCGGCGAGTTAATGGAAGAAGTTGATGCGGTTATTCCACGGATTAAACCCGCGATGACATTTTACGGATGTGCGGTCACGCGTCAGTTTAAATCTATTGGTGCATATTGTTTGAACGGGTCTTTGGCGATTGCACGCTCACGCGATAAGTTGCGCTCTTTGCAGGAGTTGTCGAATAATTCTGTGCCGATGCCTGTGACGGGGTTTGCGAATTCTCCCGTTGATACGAATGAAATTATTAAAATGGTTGGCGGTGCGCCTTTGGTTATTAAGCTTCTTGAGGGGACGCAAGGGCGTGGCGTGGTTTTGGCAGAGACGGCCAAAGCCGCAGAATCCGTTATTAATGCGTTTAAAAGCTTGAATGCGAATATTTTGGTTCAGGAGTTTATTAAAGAAGCGCAAGGGCGCGATATTCGGTGTTTTGTTATTGATGGTAAGGTTGTTGGGTCGATTGAGCGGTGCGCGGCGGCGGGTGAGTTTCGTGCGAATTTACATCTTGGTGGGACGGCCGAGGCGGTAAAAATTACAGCAGAAGAGCGCAAGATTGCTTTGGCTGCGGCAAAAGCAATGGGTTTAGAGGTTGCTGGTGTTGATATCATACGTTCCAAAGATGGCCCCAAAGTGCTTGAGATTAATTCTTCACCAGGTTTGGAAGGGATTGAGGCTATCACGGGCAAGGATATTGCTGGTATGATGATTGAGGCGATTGAAAAACATGTGAAAGTTAAAAATGCGAAAAAAAGCGCAAAAAAGGCGCAAAAAAAGAAAAAAATGGCATAATTTTTATGTTATTTACGCTTTTTTTTGAAAAAATTTCGTAAAATATCACCGCATTCAGTTTCTAATAATCCGTGCTGTACGTGTGGTTTGTGATGACATGTTGGTTGTTCATAAAATTTTCCGCCATGTAAAACTCCACCGCCTTTGGGATCAATCGCACCAATGATCACATTTTTAATTCTGGCGAATGAAATGGCTGCCGCGCACATGGCGCAAGGCTCTAATGTTACATATAGTGTGGTGTTTGGGATGCGTTGTGCGCCTGATGTTTCGCACGCCTTACGGATTGCTAGGATTTCTGCATGGGCGCAGGGGTCGTTGAGTTCACGCGTGCGATTGCCCGCGCGGGCGATTATTTCACCTTTTTCGTTGAGCAATATCGTACCGATTGGAACTTCATCGCGCAATTCGGCTGCTTTTGCCTCTTCCAATGCGGCGCGCATAAAGCTATGGTCTTGATCTGTGAAAGGTTTAATCATGAGTGAAGATAATCATAAAGGCGATAGAATTGCAAAGGTTATGGCGCGTGCGGGGGTTTGTTCGCGGCGTGATGCGGAAAGGTGGATAGATCAGGGGCGTGTGAGTGTTAATGGTAAGGTGATTTCTTCGCCTGCTTTGAATGTTACGAGTGAAGATCAGATTATCGTTGATAAGAAACCATTACCGCAGATACAAGATACGCGCCTGTTTTTGTATCATAAGCCAGCGGGGCTTGTGACGTCGCATAAAGATGAGCAGGGGCGATCAACTGTTTTTGATCATTTGCCTGGATTTTTACCGCGTGTGGTGAGTGTGGGGCGGTTGGATTTGAATACGGAAGGCTTGTTACTGCTGACTAATGATGGCGGTTTATCAAGGTTTTTAGAGCTTCCGGAGACAGGGTGGAGCAGGCGTTATCGTGTACGTGTTCACGGAAAGGTTGATGAAAAGCGCCTTGAATCTTTGCAAAAGGGGATTACGATTGATGGGGTGCGGTATAAGTCGATTGATGCGGTTTTAGAGCCCCCACCAGAAGGTGAGGATAAGATTGGCGCAAATTCATGGATTACAATTACCCTGAAAGAGGGAAAAAATAGAGAGATTCGCCGCGTGATGGAGGAATTAGGGTTAGATGTGACGCGTTTGATCCGTACTGATTATGGGCCATTTTCTTTAGGAAATTTGGCAAGAGAAGCTGTGGTTGAGGTTAAAAGGGGTGTTTTGAAAAATCAGGTTGCGAAGTATTTTTCTGGTCAAAAATTGGAAAAAATAGAAAAAACGTACAGTGATCAAAATTCAGAAAAAAAGAAAAAAAGCCCTAAAAATGCGGTAAATTCTAAAAAATACGTTCAAATCAGAGATAAAAATACAAAATTTAAGAAAAAAGACGAAAAATGAGAATCGTGTCTGGTGTCTATGGTGGGCGAAAATTGAACGTGCCAAAGGGGCGTGATATTCGTCCGACCAGTGATAAAATTCGTGGAGCTGTTTTTAATATGTTGTCTTCTCGGGGGGCGATTGAGGATGCCCGCGCTCTGGATGCGTTTTGCGGAAGTGGTGCTTTGGGGCTTGAGGCGATTTCACGCGGCGCGGCGCATGTTACGTTTTTTGATAAATCCCGTGATTCATTGTCTTTGACGCGTGAGAATGCAGAAATGTTGGGCGCGGATGTTCACTCTAAATTTGAAATAAAAGATTCGTCGAACTTGCCCTGTAACCGAGGCGATGACACGTACAGCCTTGTTTTTCTTGATCCGCCATATCATAATGGGCTGATTGATAAGGCTTTGTTATCTTTTCGTGATGGAGGGTGGCTTGGCCGTGATGCATGGATTGTGTGTGAGAGCGAGAGGAATTTTAATTTCAAATTACCGCAGGATTTTACCTTGGATAATGAAAAAATATATGGTGAGATTAAAATTACGCTGCTGCGTTATCAGCCTATTACACCCGTATAAAGCAGGGCGAGTAACCCACCGCCTAAAATTATGCGATAAATGGCGAAGATGGTGAAGGTGCATTTTTCCAGAAATTTCATCATGAGCGCAATGGCGAGTAGCCCTGATACAAACGATAAAATTACGGCGATTAAGGCATTCATGCCGAGCTGTACGTCTGTACTTTTTATCAAATCTAATCCGATTAATGCCCCTGCACCACTGATTGCGACCATGGCGAGGAGTAGGGAGTAATGCGCGGCCTCTTTGCGAGAAAACCCAAGGAAACGTGCTGCGGTCATGGTTATACCAGAGCGGCTTGTTCCAGGGATGAGGGCAAGAATTTGTGATAAACCGATTAAAATTGCGTCTTTAAAAGTGAGGTCTTTTATTTCACGTTTGGCGGTTGTTTTTGCATCTGCCCACCACAGAACGACACCGAAAATTATTGTTGCCCACGCAATAACATGCAGCGTTTTTAACCAATCGGGTTCGAATGTTTTAAGCACTAATCCTGCGATAATAACGGGGATGGAGCTTATCAGGATGAAGAATAATAGGTTTGCATTATCAGTTTTGGCTTTGCCCGTGCCGATGTCTTTTGCGCCGAGGAGCATTTTTACCACATCACGCCAGAAATACAGAAGAACAGATAAGAGTGTCCCCACATGAACGGCAATATCCATTGTTACGTTTTCGGTGTCCCAATGATCGCATTGATCCATGAAGCAATGGAAAAGTCCCAAATGACCACTTGAGCTTACGGGCAAGAATTCTGTTAATCCCTGAATGACAGCGAGTAATATGATATGGTATAAAATCATTATATAGTCATTCCCATTTAGATTGTGACATCGTTATTTGCACTTTATGTAGTTTTCTACACTTCATCGCTAATGCATTGTCACATTTTAAAGCGAAACGATGATATAGTTCAAAAAAACACGCATTACAGCTACTCTAAATTATAGGGAAATACAATGGTTTATGTTGCAGGAGTTATAGGGTTAGTCGGTGGGTTTGTTTTGGGGCAGATGCTGCTTTATTTTTTGTTGCGTCATAAAAGTCAGGATGATTTGCTTAATGATCCGTATTTGAAATGGAAATATGGGACGCTGAATTGGGTCGTCGCGGGTTTTGGCTGTTATGGTACTGTCGAGCTGTATAATTTATATTTTATGTAACGTTATTTTATAATTTTCGAATTGTGTTGTTGATCTAAGATTCTATCTTTACGATTTTAATCTATATAATGAATTACATATTAGAAGGAGATAATTTATGAAAAAGTTATTGTTTTTGGCGGCATCAGTTTGCGCGTTGTCATTTCCAGCCCTCTCTTACGCGGAAAGCGTTCCATCTGTCGTTGCCGCTGAAAAAAGTATGGTTGAGAATTATAGTTTTGATAAAGCGCATACTCAGATTTTGTTTTTTGTCGACCATTTGGGGTTTTCGAAATCTCAAGGAGAATTTCATGATTATGATGGCGGATTTACTTTTGATCGGGAAAACCCAGAGAATTCCATGATTGATATTACCATTCAAACGGCGTCTATCGATATGGATGATAAGCCGTGGGATGATCATATGAAGAACGCGGATTTTTTCAATGTTGAACAGTTCCCATCAATGACGTTTAAAAGCACGAGTATCGAAGTTACCGGTGAAAATACGGCCGATATTACAGGTGATTTTACCTTGCTTGGCGTGACGAAACCTGTGACTTTGAAAGTGATCCATAATAAATCTGATAAACATGCATTTAGTGGCAAATATGTTGCTGGATTCTCTGCGAGTGCGGTGATTAAGCGCTCTGAATTTGGGATGGAGTATGGCTTGCCAATGGTTGGTGATGATGTGAATGTTATGATCGAGGTTGAGGCTATTCGTAGTGAGCCCGAAGCCGAGGAAATGCCTGTTGTGGAATAATCTTAAGGATTGATTATGAATGATACAGAGGCAGTTCAACCTTATCATTTGATATCCAAAATTATACATTGGATAACAGCCCTGATTTTTTGCGGGCTGTTATTTGTTGGTTTTTATATGACCGGATTACCATTTAGCGAGGATAAATTCGCAATTTATGCGCTTCATAAATCTTTTGGTTTGCTAATCCTGCTTTTGGTGAGTGTACGTGTTTTAATACATGTATTTATTAAGAAACCAAAGCCTCTTGAAACTCATAAACCGTGGGAAAAAGTTCTTTCTAAAATCGCGCATATGTTCTTGTATTTTGCGATGTTCGCGTTGCCGGTTTCGGGGTGGGTTATGTCTTCGGCAGGGGATTTTACGATTGCGTTTTTTGGAATTGATGTGCCTGATATTGTTGAGAAGGATGAAGAGGTTTTCGGCAATGCCAGAGAAGCGCATGAGATTATTGCCCTTATTGTTATTGGCGTGATTGGGGTGCACATATTGGGCGCGTTGAAGCATCATTTCATTGATCGGGACGCAACACTGCAACGGATGACACTTGCGCGGCTAGGTCTTATCGGTGGAGTTCTTGTGACTTTATTTGCGGGAGTGATTTATGCGCCAGCATTATATATGGTTTCTGATGAAGTTTTGCATGAGCTATATGAGGGCGATCATGAGGCGGTTGTGGTTGATGATTTGGTTGTTGAGGATGAAGGCACGTTTGAAACACCAGTTATTTTACGTGATACGCAAAAATGGCAAATTGTGCCTGATCATAGTGCGATTAAATTTAGTGTTACTCAATATGGTCAGCCGTTTGAAGGGGCGTTCCAGTTGTTTTCTGGTGATATCTTTTTTGACCCTGCGGATTTGGATAATTCATATGCCCGTATTGTGATTGATATTTCCTCTATTATTACTGGCAGTGATGATAGAGATGCACAGGCTAAATCTTCGGAATGGTTTGATGTTTCGGTTTACCCTAAAGGCGTTTTCGAAAGCGAATCTTTTGAATATATTCAGGGGGGTGAATATAAGGTTTCGGGCTATTTAACATTACGTGATGTGCGTTTGCCTTTGTCATTTCCGTTTATCCTTGAATTGGAAAACAATGGTGATGATGGTCGGCAAACGGCGCATATGAGTGCTACATTCACTCTTCAGCGGCTCGATTTTGGCGTAGGTCAGGGGCAGTGGCAGAAAACTGATGCCATTGGCAACAATGTTGATTTATCTGTTGATGTTTTAGCGCGTGCTGCTGGGCATTAAATGCGTTCTTTTTTCATAAATTTTATTCTTGGTGATTGAATATTTTTTGATCTTCGATAGACTGACTCTATGAGGACATTGTTTCACTTTTGGCTGCACCCTTTTTCACGTAAAGTTCGTATGACTTTGACGGAGAAAAGGCTTGATTTTGAGCTTGAAATTGAAAAAACTTGGGAGCGCCGCACTGAGTTCTTGGCAATGAACCCTGCTGGGGATTTGCCTGTTCTTATTGAGCCTGATGGGACGACTTTATCAAACTCACAAGTGATTTGTGAGTATTTGGACGAGGTATATCCAGAGGTTAATCTTATTGGTTACGACCCTGTGCAACGGGCGGAGACAAGACGTTTGGTAAATTGGTTTGATCGTAAATTTAATAAAGAAGTCACAGAAAATCTTGTTGGTGAAAAACTGATGAAGTCTATTTTGAATTTGGGCGAACCGCATGGCCCTTCTGTGCGTGCTGGGCGTGCAAATATTCATTATCATCTTGATTATATTGGGTTTTTAACTGAGAGGCGTGAATGGCTCGCGGGGGATTTTTTCTCTTTGGCGGATATTTCGGCGGCGGCGCATCTTTCGACGGTTGATTATGTGGGTGATGTTCCCTGGGAACAGCATGTGTCCGCGCGCAAATGGTATGATAAAATTAAGGAAAAACAAGGCTTTCAGAATCTTTTGGATGAGCGTGTTCCAGGGTTTGATCCTGCGGTTGCGTATTTAAAAACGGCATAAAAATAATAAGGAGTCGTTGGGTTGGAAAATAAAGACAAGCATTTATTTTGTTTCGGTTTTGGGTATTGTTGTGAATATCTGGCGCCTGTATTAATGCAGCGTGGCGGATGGCGTGTTTCGGGCACGACGCGGGATGCGGAAAAGCGTAAAAATTTGCGGGCGCGCGGTATTCAGGCACATTTAATGGATTGTGAGTTACCATTACATGATCCGCTTTATACGTTGCGAGATGTTACTCATATTTTAATATCGACACCACCGACAGAGGCGGGTGATCCTGCATTTAACCTTCATGCGCATGATATTGCGCAACTCCCTAATCTAGAATGGGTTGGGTATTTATCGACAACGGGCGCGTATGGTGACCGTGACGGTGGTTGGGTGGATGAGACCATGCCTGCGCGTCCTACTACAAAACGTGGAAGTCGTCGATTTAAGGCCGAGGAACAGTGGTTGTCTTTGCTTAAATCTGCGGGTGTACCGACACATATTTATCGATTGGCGGGAATATATGGGCCAGGGCGTAGCGCGATTGATTCAGTACGTTTGGGTATTGCCCGCCGTATTGATAAATCTGGGCACGCGTTTAGCCGTATTCACGTTGAGGATATTATTCAGGTTTTGCATGCCTCAATTTTTAACCCTAAAGCGGGCGAAATTTATAATATTTGTGATGATTTACCTGCACCTAGTCATGAGGTTATTGATTATGCGTGTCAGTTATTGGGCGTGGAATCTCCGCCATTGCTTGCCTATGATACGGTTGATCTTGCGCCGATTACGCAGAGTTTTTATAAGGATAATAAACGCATACGGAACGATAAAATTAAGAGTGATTTAGGTGTATGTTTGATATACCCTGATTATAAACAAGGTTTGCAAGCCTGTCTTGATAGTGATTATAGTGTTTCTGATCCGCTTCAATATTTTAATTCGTGATATCTTTTGCTTTATAAGGAAGACGTACGGTTACTGTTGTGCCGATGTCGATGGTTGATTCGATATTGATGACCCCACCATGAAGCTCAACTAATTCTTTTGTGATTGCAAGCCCTAGTCCTGTTCCCTCATGATCTCTGGTGTAATGAGATGATGCTTGTTCGAACGGGTTTAATACGGATGCCAATTTATTTGCAGGGATACCTATGCCTGTGTCACAAAAGCGTACAGATAGATATTCATCACGCGGATAGCATTCAATCCAAACAGATCCATGAGCAGGGGTGAATTTTATGGCATTGGATAGTAGATTTAAGAAAATTTGTGTTAATGCACGTCTGTCGCCTGTGATATTTATATCTGAATTTTCGACGTTATCTGTACGTAAATTTATATTCCCTTCTTGTGCGCGTCCCTGAACCATTTGTGTTGCGCGGGAAATGATGTCGTTAATGTTTACGTTTTCTGGGTCAAGCGTATGTTTTCCAGCCTCAATTTTTGACATATCCAAAATGTCACTAATGAGGTCGAGGAGGTGCTCACCGCTTTGTTTTATGCTGGATGAATACTCAATATATTTTTCATTAAATATGGGGCCGAGCATTTGCGATTCAATCATTTCAGAGAAACCGATGATCGCGTTTAAGGGCGTACGAAGTTCGTGGCTCATATTTGCGAGGAATTGGGATTTTGCGGCATAGGCTTGTTCGGATGCATCCTTGGCTTGGCGGAGTTCCTGTTCATAAAGCATACGCTCTGTCATGTCCTGCATAATACCGTATAGGGCGATAACCTCACCCATGTCATTCTTCTCGCAGCGACCTTCGCACATGATATAGCGTATATCACCGCCAGGGCGTGTCAGGCGGAACTCAACATCATAGTTTTTTTCTTCGATGATGGCGCGCTGGAATACCTGTACCACGCGACCTAAATCACGTTTATGAATTAAATCCGTGAGGGTGTTGATATAGGGGGTGAATTGGTTTTCGTCCACGCCAAAAATGCGATATATTTCTTCTGACCATGAAATTTCATCTTCACCGATGAGCCAGTGCCAGTGCCCCATGCGTCCGATGGCTTCGGCTTCGGAAAGCTCTCTTTGACGGCGTATTAAATCGTCTTCTTGTCTTTTGATATTGGTGATATCGCGACCCGTACAATAAATCTTGCCGTTTTCATATTTTTGTCGCCATTCTATTTGTCTTACGTTTTCTGCCGCGGTGTATGTTTTTGATTCAAAGTCAATGATTTGGCTCTTATTCAGTTCTTCTGTACGTGTTAAATTGTTCATGTTAGAGCGTATGGTGTGTATTTCGTCATCTGAAAATAAATTAAAGAATGAGATGTCTTTATTTAAATCAAATCCCAGAATTTTTGAAAAGCCATCATTGGCAGTGATTATTTCCCCTTGATCATCGCAAATGACCATGATGTCTTCGCTCATAGAGGCGAAGGATGCAAAATCTTGAATGGTTGGTTGTATGTTGTTTTGCTGCTTTGTGGATGATGATTGATTGTTTATACGTGATGTAGAATCGTGAATCCGCGTCAGCATGGATTCTATGTTATCTTCTAAAGCTGTTTCTAATTCGTCACTCGTTGCGGATGCGATTAAATATTTACGGCCGTCAATCGTTTCTAACCAATCAAAATGGAATTCTGTAATGATTGGATTGTCTTTTATGTGGACTTCATGCTCACCGCTTTTCAGGTCTATAATATCCTGATCTTCACCCATGACTTCGTCAGAGAAGCTGAAAATATCGAATATATGTGTTCCTTGGCAATCGTTTACCTCAATTAGGTGCTCAAAAGAGGCGTTCGCAAAAACTACGAAGCCATCTTCATCGATTGCACATCGAGCCGTTTCCGATTGCGGTAATACAAACGGCTTCGCTTCGGACGACAAATTTATTTTATTCAGTGTAGACATAAGATATAGAAATCCAAGAATTCGCAGAATTGCGACAAATTCATAGTACTCGAAAAACATTGTTTCTGACAAGTGTATTTTTCATATACGCTGCTCGTGCAGAAACACCTTGACAGTTTCTGCGCATTCGTGTGACGTAACCTTGTAATTTAACGTGGTTTATATGGCTTTTTCAGGTGGTAAAAATAGATTTGCGGAGGATGGTGAGTGGTCTGAACTCGCCGCGTTGTCGCAAAGCGGTGATAAGAGGGCTTATGCGAAGTTGCTTGCCCTTTTGTACCCTTATATCAGAAAAATATTGGCCGGTGGATTGGCTAATAATGATTGGTTAGAAGATATCACACAAGATGTTTTGATTTCCGTGCATAAATCCCTGCATACGTACAGCCCCGATAGACCTTTTAAGCCGTGGATTAAGGCTATTATACAGTTTAGGAAAACAGATTTTTTACGTACACATTATCGTAAGCAAAATATTGCAGCAGATGTCAAAGTGGAAAATAATGTTTTTGATGAAGATGTAACGTATCAGCCCAATTATGACGAATTAAAAGATATATCGGCGGCGATTTCCAGTTTTCCTGAGAAGCAGCAGCAGATATTTAAATTGATGAAAATTGAAGGATACACCGCGAAAGAAGTGGCTGAACAAATGGATATGAGCGAGTCGGCCGTGAAGGTTTCCGCGCACAGAACAACGGCAAAGTTAAAGAAGAAATTAGGATAAACTTTATGGATATTAAGGCAGAAAAAAACGTACAAAGCCTGATTGACGATCTTGCGAGTGAGCTTGGTGAGCCTAAAGTTATGCGCCATCCGTTATATTCATGCGTTCCTTGGGCTGTTGTTGGAATTGTTTATATTGTATTTGCGTTTTCTGTTCTGGGTGTGCGTCATAATATATTTGAAAAAATTGCCGATCCGAATTTTGTATTTGAGATTTCATTGACGCTATCCTTATCTATAAGTGCGGCGTTTTCCGCTATTTGGCTGCGATATCCTGATATTCGGGGGCAAAGTTGGATTTTGTCTATTCCCCTTACTTTATTTGCGGTTTTTACCGTTCTTATTTCATTGCGTACGTTTATGGAGGCGCCTTCTTTGCCTGATATTCATGTTGCCCATAGATGTTATAAACATGCGCTGATATTTGGGGTTATTCCGGCGATTTCGATTTGGGTTTTGTCTATGCGCGGGAAAACGACGCATCCTGTGCTTTTATCTTTGATGAATGCGCTGGCTGTTGGGGGGCTTGGGTATATTGGTTTGCGTATTACGTGCCATGCTGATGATGTTAGGCATTTATGCATTTATCATATTTTACCGTATCTTTTGCTTGGCTTTATTGCGGCGGTGTGTGGTCGTCGAATTTATCGCTGGTAACCTTATCTTAAATCGTTTATTTTTATTGCGAATGCAATTTACGAAGTTTATTTAGTCATGAATGTCAAAATTTATAAACCCACCAAGAATGCAATGCAGTCAGGCCGCGCGGGATTGAACGATTGGGTGCTTGAATATAATACGACCTCTTCGCGTCAGGCAGAGCCCCTTATGGGATGGACGTCGTCGAAGGATACTCTTAATCAGGTGCGATTGAAGTTTGATACATGTGATGATGCGGTGGCCTTTGCCGAAGGTAAGGGGTGGGATTATGATGTCACACCAGAGAGTGTGCGCCGTGTGAAGCCTAAGAACTATACGGATAACTTTAAATATATTCCGCCAGAAGACGCGAAAAAAGCTTGATTTTTTGCGCGTTATTATGCAGTTTACCGCATCTTATGGTCCCGTAGCTCAACGGATAGAGCAACTGCCTTCTAAGCAGTAGGTTACAGGTTCGAATCCTGTCGGGATCACCATTTTTTCTTTGCCACACTGCCAAATTTTGGTTTTCCTTCACGATAAGTATGTTTTCATGTGTCACGTATTAATTTTTTTTATTGTGAATGTGTGTTTATGTGGAAACCAGTCGATTATTTCGCTGTTAGTTTTTGACCTTTTATCTATTTCACACAATAAAAAAGGCCGAATTTTTCGGCCTTTTATCTTTTCGGATATAACGTTGTGTTTTTAGTATTTAACAGAGCAGCCATAGGGCGCGGTGCGTGGAATTTCGACGACGCGGCCGGCGGAAAGATCATCAAGCGCCGCCATAACAAGGTTTTTAGAACCCTCAATTGATTTTGGATCGGGGTTTGGGTTGTCGTCAATCGCGCCGTTATAGACGAGCTTGCCTTCGGGAGAGATCACGAACATATGCGGCGTTGTTTTCGCGTCATACATTTTACCGATTGCACCGGATGGATCCATAATGCGGGTCGTTGCATTTGCGCCTTTTTCGATGACGAGGGCTTGCGCTTCTTCTGCGCTCATGCTGCCTTGTTTTTCGGGGGCGGATGAAACGATAGACACCCAAACAACGCCGTTATCGGTGGCTGATTTTTGCAATGTCTGCATATTGCCAGAGCTGTAATGTTTTTTTACAAACGGACAAAGGTGGTTTGTCCATTCTAAAACAACGATTTTTCCCTTTTGATCTTCCAGGCTGAACTCGTCGCCATTGATATCTGTGGCGGTGAAGGCAGGTGCCATTTCACCGATTTCTGCCGCGGCACGTACGGCTGGGCTGACATGGACCAATGCCAGTGACATGAGCGCCACAGCCATCGCCAGATATGATATTTGTTTAATCATTATTTTCTCCTAATCCTTTTTGTGTGAAAATTTATAAGCAGCTTTTTAATTTTGTTCTATGGTTTGTTGTACGATTTTTGGCGTTAAAACCTGCGGTAAAATTATGGGTTCTGGGCGAATTTTTGTTTTTTCATCCCGCGCGCTATAGAAGACATAGAGTGGAACGCCGTTTCGGCCGAATGTATCAAGATAGGTGGTGATTTCGTTATCGCTGTTTGTCCAATCACCGATCAGATATTCGATGTCATTCTCTTGGAATAATGTTTTTGTTGAGGGGATGTTTAAGGCAACATTGTGATTGATTTTGCACGTGATGCACCATGCGGCGGTCATCTCGACAAAGACGGGTTTATCTCCATGTAGCAATTCGGATAATTTCTCTTGTGAGAAGGATTGCCCGAAGGTGTACGCTTTTTCAACTGACGCAGAGTTTTCCATGCTGGTTTTTACGTATGATAAAGAGAAAACCGCCAATAATAATGATAATGCGATGGCTATACGTTTGATAACCCATGTCGCGCCCTGTGTACGTATATGAGAAAGCCATACGGCAAAGGCGATGGCGAGCATACCCAGAAGTACTAGTAAGATACCAAGCGCGCCAGATTGTTGATCTAATACCCATATGAGCCAGATGGATGAGGCGAACATTGGGAAGGCGAGAAGCTGTTTGAATGTGTTCATCCATGCGCCTGGTTTTGGTAAAACCCTACGCAAGAGTGGGATGAATGACAGCAGAAGATAGGGCAGAGCGAGGCCGAACCCTAGAGCCGCAAAAATGCTTAATGATACAAATGCGCTTTGGGTGAGGGCAAAGCCCATAGCCGCGCCCATAAATGGCGCAGTGCATGGCGTGGCAACAACTGTGGCCAGTGTTCCTGTGAAGAATGAATTGCTGAGAGAGTTGCCGTGAGTTAATTTATTGCCGACATTCCCAAGGCCGAAATCAAATTCGAAAAACCCAATTAGGTTTAGTCCGATTGCAAAAAGTAGATAGGCAAGGCTTGCCACAACGATGGGGTTTTGAAGTTGAAAGCCCCATCCAATGACTGAACCGGCTTCTTTGAGGATGATTAATAATGCGCCAATGGCAATGAAACTTAAAACAACGCCAAGTGTGTATGATATTCCGTGCAGGCGTGCGATATTATTTTCCTTTTCACCCATTTTCACAAGGCTTAGGGCTTTCATGGATAAGACGGGAAAGACACATGGCATTAAATTCAGGATTATTCCGCCAAATAATGCAAGATAAAGTGCGCTGAGCCATGTTGTTTTTTCTGGCTGTACGTTTTTTATACCTTCTTGTACGCTTTGTGAGCCGCTTGAATTGTTTTGATTAACGGTTACGGCGGGGCTAATCGTTTTTTTTTCTGTGACCGCGTTGATGATGTATCCTTTATTTTCGCCTTTCTTACCTTTGATGATGAGTAATCCGCGCAGGTTTTCAATTTCGTCTAGTGGTTGATCGCCTCGCTCATGCTTGATTGCTACATGCCCGTCTTCAAGGGTGGCGATTGGCATCGCAAGATGGTTTATTATGCCCCAATCATAGGGGAAGAATTCGAGATTATCGGCGGTGGCATTTGTTAAAATTACTCTGTCTTCGGGGTTTATAGATAAATGTAGCATGCCTTCGTTTTCAGAATATATGAACTGGCCTTTAATTTCGCGTGATATTTTACTGCGGGCTTGTTCTATGGCTTCGCTGTGATCTTCGCCGAGCTTTTCAGGGGCGTTTAGTTCGATTGATATGTCAGCAGATTCGGGGATACAAATTTCATTACATACCAACATATTTACTTTGGCTTTTAACGTGATTTTTCCTTCGGGCAGGACATCGGGCGTTTTGATGTTTTGTAATAAAGTTACCTGATCGTAATAGCCATAATTGACAAGGATGTCGTAAGAAATTTTATCTGGTGCGGGCCATTCAAATTCACTAATTTCGAATCCTTCGGGTAAATCCCATGTAATATTTACGGGCAGGCCCGAATCGCCAGGGTTTTTCCAATAGACGTGCCAATGTGGGGCCAAATCAATTTGGGTGGCTATGCTTATTTCATCGGCGGGGCTTACGGCTATGCGCTCAACTATAGGAGTGACAGTTGTATAGCGCTCCATCTGCGTATCATCGGCATGTGCGCATAGGCCGTGTAGGCCAATAAATAGGGTTAAAAGTGTTGAGAATAGAGCTTTACGCATAATAAATCCTTAAACTTTATCGTAGCTAGCGAATCATACGCTTACAAAACGCCACAAACAAATAAAAATTGTATGCAGTTATGAAAGTTATTCGCTTGTTCTTGCAATTCGTTACAGAACAAGAATAATTAACTAACTTAAATATCTTAGAGAAAATATTATGGCCTCACCGATTTGGACACCATCACAGGACAGAATAGAAGCTAGTCAGCTTTATAATTTTAAAGGGTATGCGGCGCGGCGCGTGGGTCGGGATTTTCCTGATTATCCATCTTTGTGGGATTGGTCGGTCGAGGATAAGGAAGGATTTTGGGACGCGGTTTGGGATTATTGCGGCGTTATTGGTGAAAAAGGCGAGCGCATCTTTGATGGTAATGGTGGGCCAATGTTTGGCTCAAAGTTTTTCCCTGATGGTAAAATAAATTATGCCGAAAACCTTTTGCAATTTGATGGCGCGGGGGCGGCAATGATCTTTCGTGATGAGCGCGGAGCAGAGCGTAGTCTTTCTCGTGATGAGCTGCGCGTGCAGGTGGCAAAATGGCAAAAGGCGTTGCGTGACCTTGGTGTGGTTGAGGGGGATCGTGTCGCGGGATATATGCCTAATATGCCTGAAACTATTATTGCGGCCTTGGCGGCGATTTCTTTGGGGGCGATATGGTCTTCGGCTTCGCCTGATTTTGGGGCGCAGGGGGTGATTGATCGATTTGGGCAGATTGAGCCTAAGGTTTTGGTCACGGTGGATGGGTATTATTACAATGGTAAGGTGATTGACGTTTTGGACAACGTCAAAGACGTACAGCCGCAGTTAAAAGCTTTGTTAAAGACTGTCGTTGTGCCGTTTGCGGGATCATCTGTTGATGTGTCGTCATTGTGCGATACTGTGCCCGCGGATGATTTTATTGATGGATATGCCGATGCACCGCTGGAATTTGTTCGCGTGGCATTTAACCACCCGTTATTCATTATGTTTTCCAGTGGTACAACAGGCGTTCCGAAATGCATTGTGCACGGGCATGGTGGCACGTTGTTGCAACATCTGAAGGAGCATAAACTTCATTGTGATGTGAAGCCTGACGATAAAGTGTTTTATTTTACCACATGTGGGTGGATGATGTGGAATTGGCTGATTAGTGCGTTGTCGTGTAATGCTACATTGTTGCTTTTCGATGGATCGCCGTTCTATCCCGACGGAAATGTGTTGTGGGATTATACAACTGCGCATGATTGCACGTTATTTGGGACATCGGCAAAATATATCGAGGCTATGAAAAAGGAGGGGATGTCGGTGAGAGATACGCATGATCTTTCGGCCTTGAAAACCATTACCTCTACGGGGTCGCCGCTTGTGCATGCGTCCTTTGATTATGTGTATTCTTCGATTAAATCTGATGTGCATTTGGCCTCTATTTATGGTGGGACGGATATTATATCCGCATCTTTTGGTATTGGAAATCCTGTATCCCCCGTTTATCGCGGTGAAATTCAGGGGCCTGCTCTTGGCACAGATGTTCAGATTTTTGATGAGAAGGGTGCGCGCGTAATTGGTTCGGCGGGTGAGCTTGTCTGTGTTCAGGCGTTTCCCTCTATGCCTGTGTCCTTTTGGAAGGATGATGGGGATACGCGCTATCACAAGGCGTATTTTGAGACTTATGATAATGTTTGGCATCATGGTGATTGGGTAGAGGAAACACCGCATCGCGGCTTGATTATTCATGGGCGCAGTGATGCAACGCTCAATCCGGGTGGTGTACGTATTGGTACGGCAGAGATTTACCGTCAGGTTGAGAAAATTGATGCGGTTAAGGATTGCGTCGCGGTGGGACAGGATTTTGATGATGATGTGCGCGTTATTTTGTTTGTTATCCTTAAATCTGGATGGGCGCTTGATGATAACTTGGTTAAAGAGATTAAAACTCAGATCCGTAAAGGGGCTTCGCCGCGTCATGTGCCTGCGAAGGTAATTGCTGTGGCGGATATTCCGCGTACAAAAAGTGGGAAGATTACAGAAATTGCGGTGCGTGATGTGATTATGGGGCGTGTGATTAAAAATGTTGAGGCGCTCGCAAATCCTGAGGCTTTGGATCTTTACAAGGATCTGGAAGAATTAAAATCATAATTTCCTTGCTCTTGGGGCATTGTTTGTGTTCTGATTAATGTATGAATAATTTTGTTTTTGACATTGCAACGATTTCAGCAGCTCTTGCCACTATGGTGAGTGTGGCTGTAACATTGCGTCAAAAAATGATTGAAGAAAAAGCAGCCGTTGCAGTAAACGCGGCGGGTACGTCCCGCAGATAGTTGCCCATAGCGCAAAAGCCGCGCACCTTGATATAAAATTCCTTAAATCCCAAGACGAGTGAAGTAATGTGATGTTCCATAATGTTTCACGTGAAACATATCGTGAACATTTGTGTTGTTATCAATTTTCCCTTGTCCTTATAACGTTTAGAGCATTAAAACAATGAAACCTGAAACAAATAATATAGTCGTAGAGATGAAACAAAAGCATATAGATTCCCTTGAACATACAGAGCGCAAATTCCGCCCTGTGCTTCATGCGCTTACCGCCAATCCAGGGGCGGAGATGATGCGCTATGCCGAGGGCAAGCAGGATATGATTACGCTTGGGCAGGGGGAAGGCGATTCGCCGACGCCTGATTTTATTTGTGAGGCGGTGATGGATGCGCTTCGTAATGGAAAGACATTTTATGGGCCGGTTCTCGGCAGTAACACTTTGCGTCAAACGCTTTCTGATTATTATAGCCGTATATATAAGCTTGATATTCCGATGGAGCGCGTTTTTGTAACGTCTTCGGGGTCTACGGCGATGCATTTATCCTTGGCGGCATTGGTTGATAAGGGCGATGAAGTTGTGGCGGTTACGCCAATTTGGAAGAACTTATTGGGCGCGATTGAATTGACGCAGGCCAGCACAAAGCAAGTATCACTCAATTATATTGATGATCAATGGCAGTTGGATTTGGATAAATTATTCGCGGCAGTGAATGAAAATACAAAGGTTATTTTGATGGTCACGCCGTCAAATCCGACGGGGTGGACAGCCACGGAGGATGAGCTTCGTGCCGTTCTGGATTTTGCACGGGAGCGCGGAATTTGGGTTTTGTCTGATGAGGTTTATGGCCGTCTTGTTTATGATTCTGTACGCGCTCCGAGCTTTTTGGATGTTGCGCGGGATGATGATTTATTGTTGGTGGTGAATAGCTTTTCCAAAAGCTGGGCCATGACGGGCTGGCGTTTAGGGTGGATTGTTGGCCCGAAAATTGCCGAGGATAAAATCCGTGATGTGGCGCTTTATAATAAGCTTTGCCCGCCGACTTTTACGCAATATGGTGCGATTGCCGCCTTGAAGCAGGGTGAAGATTTTTTGAAAAGTCAGATTGATTTATGGCGCGGAAACCGTGATTTGGTGGTTGAGCGATTTGCAAAAATGGGATGCGTACACCTTGCATACCCCGCCAGTACGTTTTATGCTTTTTTCAAGGTGGATGGTGAGGATGATTGTATCGCCCTGACCAAGCGTTTGATTGATGAGGTTGGCGTTTTACTCTCGCCCGGTTCGGCGTTTGGTCAATCATCGAAAGGGTATATCCGTCTTTGTTTTGCGGTTTCAGAGGCGCGTCTTACCGAGGCGTTAGACCGTATTGAAAAAGTGATTTGTAAGGAATAAGGAGAAGTGTATTGCGCGGATATTTCGGCATCGGGGTTGAAGGGATTAGTAAGGAACAGAATGTCGGCACGATTGTTCGGACGGCGCATACATTCGGCGCGAGTTTTTTCTTTGCTATCCAACCTGATGTAAATATCAATGCATTACGGGTGAGTGATACATCGGATGCGTTTAAGAATTTGCCTTATTATCAATATGATAGAACGGATGAAATGCGGTTGCCGGATGATTGCGTTTTGGTTGGGGTAGAGCTTACGGATGAGTCGGTGGAGTTGCCGAGCTTTCGCCATCCGCGCCGTGCGTGCTATATCTTTGGTTCGGAAATGGGAATGCTATCGCCAGATATTGTCGCACAATGCGACCATGTCGTTAAGATTCCCATGAAATTTTGTGTGAATGTCGGGGTTGCGGCGGCGATTGTTATGTATGATCGTATGATATCCATGGGCAAGTTTGCGGAGCGCCCCGTGAGTGCGGGCGGCCCAATGATTGAAGACATTAAAGAAAAGCGTGTGCAGCGGCGTAAAGTTCGTAAACGTCCCAAATTTACCAAGGGTAATATTGAGGATTAGACCTTTGGTCGTTGATGTTTTTTTAAATTAAGGTTCGGGGTGTTCTGAATTTATTTCTGTTTTATGATCTGCTTTTTCTGGATTTGACTCGCTGTGCAAAACGTATCTTGTTTCTCCCCTAAATTCTAATGTAGCGATTCCATCTTTATTTTCATGTGATTCGAGTCTCGCTTTTGCAAGTTGTAGCGCTTCGTGTTTCGTTAAATTTTTTATATCTCCACCACGGGGTGGTTTTCCGTGACCTGCTCTTAATAACCGTGCCATAGTTATTCCTTCTTATTTGTTTGGTTTATTAATAGTAGCTTTACGCTGTTATGTCAAGTTTTTACGGGCGTACGCATTGTTACGAATTCTTCGGCGCTGGTTGGGTGGATGCCGATGGTGTGGTCGAAATCGGATTTGGTTGCGCCTGCGATGATGGCGGCGGCGAATCCCTGAACGATTTCACCAGCATCCGCGCCAACCATATGAAGGCCGAGGATTTTATCGGTGGAGCGATGTACGATTAATTTCATCAGTGTACGTTCTTCGCTGCCCGCTAGAATCATCTTCATGGCGCGGAATTCGCTTTTATAGATATCGATATCACCAGTGAATTTTTCGCGGGCTTGGGCCTCGGTAAGGCCGACTTGGGCTACATTAGGGTTTGAAAACACGGCGCTTGGGATGTTTTCGTATGAGATATGGCGGATTTTATCACCATATAAGCGATCAACGAGGGCGTGTCCTTCTGCCAGAGCCACGGGTGTTAGGGCGATGCGGTCAGTGACATCCCCAACGGCGTAGATGGACGGTATATTGGTTTGTTCGTCTTTATTGACTTTAATTGCGCCGTTTTTGGCGGTTTCAATGCGGAGATTTTCTAAGCCTAACCCATCTATATTAGGTTTGCGGCCTGTGGCGAACAGGACTTGGTCGGCATCGATATGTGTATTGTCATCAAGGTGTACGCGCACACCTTCGCTGGTTTTTTCAACTTTTTTGATGTTTGTTTTGGGGTGGAAGTTAATGCCTTTTTTAACCATTTCACCTTCGAGGAAGGGGCGAATGTCTTCGTCAAAGCCTTCATTCAGGATATTATCGCGGCGGTAAATGACATCGATTTTTGAGCCGAGTTGGTTGAAAATTCCAGCGAATTCAAGGCCGATATACCCGACACCCGCCACGACAAGGCGTTTTGGCATTTCATCGAGATAGAATATATCATCCGAGGTTATGCCGTGTTCTTTCGCACCTTCAATATCGGGGACGAATACCGAGCCGCCCGTGGCGATGAGGATGCGTTCGGCAGTGATTGTATGTTCGCCGACACGTACAGTGTTCGCGTCTTCTATTTTGGCGGCGCCCCAATGGATTTGTACGCCTGCATTTTTAAGCATGTTTTCGTAGATGCCGTTGAGGCGGGTGATTTCATCATTTTTGCGGGAGATGAAGGTTTTCCAATCAAGAGTGCGTTCGTCGATATTCCATCCGTAACCTTTTGCATCGTTCATAGCGCTTGCGTATCCTGCGACATAGGTCATAAGTTTTTTGGGAACACAGCCAACATTAACGCATGTGCCGCCATAGAATTGTTTTTCCGCCATGGCGACTTTTTTGCCGTATCCCGCCGCGATGCGAGCGGCACGTACACCGCCAGAACCTGCACCAATTATAAATAAATCTATGTCATATGTGTTCATTTTTATACCTTGAAATCTTGATCTGGGGATTTATGCGGTAGATCGGATATTTTTCCACCGCCAATAATTAGTCGTACGCCGCGTTGGCGGGTAATATAGGATAGAAGCCAGCGCATACTGACGATGAAGCGATTTCGAAAGCCGATGAGGAAGTATACATGCATGACGCACCACATAAGCCACCCGAAAAAACCGCTGACCTTGATACCATTTAAATCACCAATGGCGCGGTTGCGTCCGATTGTTGCCATTGATCCGTAATCTGTATATTTGAATTTTTTGCGGGGCTTGCCTTCGATTTGAGTGAGGAGGTCGGTGGCGATGTATTTGCCCATTTGTTTGGCAACGGGGGCAATGCCTGGGAGAGGGCGTTCTTGGCCTTTGGGTGTATAGCATGCGGTGTCGCCGATAATATAGATTTCGGGGTGGCTGGGGAGGTTGAGGTGGTCGTCCACCATGACGCGGCCTGTGCGATCGCATTCGGCATCCAACCATTTTGCGGCGGGTGAGGCCTGTACGCCTGCTGCCCAGATGATTGTACGTGCAGAGAGCGTTTCTTCACCGAATTTGACGAAGCCGACTTCCATATCCTTTACCATGGCATTGAGTTTGATTTCGACGCCGAGGGATTCTAGTTGTGTGACGGCTTTGTTGGAGAGCTCTTCATCAAAGGCCATCAGGACGCGCGGCGCGGCGTCAATAAGGACGATACGTGCGGATTCGGGGGTGATATGGTGGAAATCACCGCTTAGTGTTTGGCGGGAAAGCTCGGCAATCGCGCCGGCTAACTCTACACCTGTTGGCCCTGCGCCGACGATGACGAAGTTTAGGTAGGCTAGGCGGTCTTCTTCGGTTTCGGCCATTTCGGCCTTTTCAAATGCGGTGAGGATACGTTGGCGAATTTCGCGCGCGTCTTCGATACATTTTAAGCCAGGGGCGAATTGTTGCCATTGGTCATTGCCGAAATAGCTGTGCTGTGCGCCTGTGGCGATGATGAGGTAGTCGTAGTGAAATTTACGGCCATAAACCGTTGTCGCGACTTTCTTGATTTTGTCTATTGATGATATTTCATTCATGTAAACGGCGACATTGTCGGCTTTTCGCATTATTTGGCGGATGGGCATGGCGATTTCTGCGGCGGTGAGGGCGGCGGTGGCGACTTGATAAAGCAGCGGTTGGAATAAATGGTGGTTGCGTTTATCGACGAGCATCACGTCAACGTCTTTGCCAGCCAAAGATTTCGCAGCTTGTAATCCGCCGAATCCTGCGCCGATGATGAGGACTTTGGGACGTTTTTTGTGTGCAGTTTCCGTCATAATTGCTCTCTTTTTACATTATGAGATGTTATGGATTTATCATTCGATCTTTACGCCGCGCTCCAACCACCGTCAACTGTTAAATCCGTACCTGTGATGTTTTCGGCGGTGTCGGAGCATAGGAAGAGTGCGATGCCCGCGATTTGTTCAACTGTGACGAATTTCTTTGTCCATTGTGCGGTGAGCAGGACGTTGTTGATGACCTCGTCCTCTGTTATGCCGCGCGCCTTTGCGGTGTCGGCGATTTGCCCCTCTACCAGTGGGGTGAAGACATAGCCCGGGCAGATGGCGTTGCAGGTGATGTTATCTTGCGCGGTTTCTAGGGCGATAGTTTTTGTGAATCCCAAAATGCCATGCTTTGCCGCGACATAGGCACTTTTGAAGGGGGAGGCGACAAGGCCATGGGCGGAGCACATATTGATGATGCGTCCCCATCCCTTTTCACGCATTTTCGGTAGTGCGTGGCGCGTGGTGTGAAAGCCCGAGGATAGGTTGATATCGAGGATGGCCTGCCATTTTTCGGGGGGGAAATCCTCCACGGGGGAAACATGTTGAATGCCCGCATTATTGATCAGGATGTCAATCGCGCCAAATTTGTCTTCTGCGTCGCGGATCATGGATTCGATTTCGTCGGGTTTGGTCATGTCTGCGCCGCTATGGATGGCGGTGACGCCGAGGGATTCGATTGCTTTGCGCGTGGCCTCTATTTGATCAGAATCGCCGAAGCCGTTCATGACGATATTCGCGCCCGCACCCGCCAGCCCCTTTGCGATGGCAAGGCCGATACCGCTCGTCGAGCCAGTGATAAGGGCGGTTTTTCCCGTGAGTGATGGCGTGATGTTCATGACGCGGTGCTCCCTTTTATTCATGTGGTTTTTATCATATCGAATTTTGTATGAATGGGAAGGGGGGAGTTGATAAACGCGGCGGGGCAGGTGGAGAGCATTGATATATCCTCAACCACCATAGGCACGTACAGCTATAACGCCAATAACCAACGCACCAAAAAGGTAACAGGCGCAGGCACAGTGCATTACGTCTATGGAATGGGTGGCTTGCTATACGGTGAATATGACGGCAGCGGAGCGCTCATCCGTGAGTATATTTACCTCAATGGTGAGCCAATCGCGCAAATTGATAACGTGTCGAGCAGTGACGTTCTAACCTATCTCCATACCGATCATCTTGGAACGCCAAGGGTTGCAAGTAATACAAGCGGGGCAAGCGTTTGGAGCTGGGATAGTGACGCGTTTGGAAACGGAGCGCCCACAGGCTCACAAACCGTAAACCTACGCTTTGCTGGTCAATATTACGACGATGAAAGCGACCTGCACTACAACTGGAACCGATATTACGACCCAACCACAGGCCGTTATATCTCCTCCGACCCCATCGGCCTCAATGGCGGCCTCAACACCTTCGCCTATGTCGGCGCAAATCCGGTGATGTTCATTGATCCCGAGGGGTTGACGTCTGTTGATACAGCAGGGGATATTTTAGATGACGCAGCTAAAGGAGTTAGTAAGGGTGGTATTGCTGGTGGTATCTTGGGTGGCGCTAAAGGGGCTACAAAAAATATCCCTGTTTTAGGCTCAATTTTTCAGTGCCTTGATTATATTACAGATGAAATATTTGGCATTGGTACTGCGAATGCTCCAGCGGATGAATCTGAGAAAGGTGAAGAGGGTGAGAAAAAAGGTAAGAAAGCATCAGATAGTGGTAAAAATGAAAAACATGTAAACCAAAATAAAAAAAATAAAAATAAAGAAAAATATGATAAAGAGAAAGCTGTTCTTGATGACATGAAAAGAAAACCTAATAAATCTAGAGCAGATAAAGAAGCTATTAAAAAACAAGAAAGACTAGTCAAAAAGTTAAGGCAAGAAGCAGAGAGAAAAGGTGAAAATCATTCTCAGAAAGGTAAACGTTAATTATGAAATTCTTATTTACATTTATACTAAACTATTTAGATGGAACTTATATTAGCCAAGTTCGTGAAGATAATTTAAATAAAGCCATTAAACTATGGTTAGATCAATTAGATTTATCATCACTAGATATAGATCAAAACTTAAAGGATATAATCATAAAAGATTTTTCTAATGAAAATTGGGTCACATTAGAAAATATGAATAATGTATGGTGTCAATCATCAACTATAGATGATGAATTATTTTTAGTTAATGTTGTAAAAACATCTGAATAAAAAACTTTCAACCAAACCCACCTTCGCGGTGGGTTTTTTTATGCCTATAATTCCTTGAAATATGCTATTGTTTTATGATGTTGGATTTATGATTAAATCCTTCCGTTTCCTCCACCCCACCCGCATAAAAAAATAAAGTGATAGAACACTGAATCCCTTTTTATTTCAATATCTTATCTGTTGTTTGTTTTCCCGCCTTTCCTTTACCCCCAAAACCACAACCCCGCGCAGATTTCCTCCTGCTTTCGGCTAAATCTATCATTGGCACGAATAATGCGGAAAGAGTGTAGTTATACGTCGGTGAAAAATGGATATGCCTGTCTATAATATAACTTGATCAAAATGATTATTTTAATTAAAATGTAATGTATAGAAATGAGGAGAAAATACGATGGATATTTATACATCTACCGATGCGAAAAGAGAATTTGGAGAGCTATTGCTAAAATCGCAAAAATCTCCGATTGGTGTAACTCGTAATGGGAAATCAGTCGCAGTTTTAATGTCTAAAGAAGAATATGAGCATCTTAAAACGGCGGCGCTTCGTTCGGCTCTTTCTGATGGAGAGCGTAGTGACAATGCGGGTTTGTTAGATATGTTGGATGTAAAACGTAAGGCACGTGAGATGGCTGGTGTAAATGCTCAGGATTGAAAAATCTCACCTTGCCGAGCAGGATTTACTCAATATCTGGTTATATAGTTTTGAACGATGGTCTTTAGAGCATGCTGATCGTTATTTGGATGAGATAGAGCTTGGTTTAATAACATTGTCGTCTAATGCGGAAATTGGAATTGCCAGTGATGATATTAAACATGGCTATCGACGTTTTCACGTTAATCACCATTTCATTTGGTACAAGATAGTGAGTGACGAAGTTGTCTATATTGTGCGTGTGTTAGGTGAGGATATGGATTATCGCACTCATATTGAGTAATCGGCACGTACAGCTATAACGCCAACAACCAACGCACCAAAAAGGTCACAGGCGCAGGCACAGTGCATTACGTCTATGGAATGGGTGGCTTGCTTTATGGTGAGTATGACGGCAGCGGAGCGCTTATCCGTGAGTATATTTACCTCAACGGTGAGCCAATCGCGCAAATTGATAACGTGTCGAGCAGTGACGTTCTAACCTATCTCCATACCGATCATTTAGGAACACCAAGGGCGGCAAGTGACAGCACAGGCGCAAGCGTTTGGAGCTGGGATAGTGACGCGTTTGGAAACGGAGCACCCACAGGCACACAAACCGTAAACCTACGCTTCGCGGGGCAATACTGGGACGATGAGAGTGGCCTTCACTATAATTGGAACCGATATTACGACCCCACCACAGGCCGCTATATCTCCTCCGACCCCATCGGCCTCAATGGCGGCCTGAACACCTTCGCCTATGTCTCCGCCAATCCTGTGATGTTCATTGATCCTGAGGGGTTGAAGTCTGTATCTCGCAATGGAAGAGCTAGTAGAGGGGAAAGAAACCGCATCCGATCACATCATGGAGGACAAGCAAGAAGAGAAGCGAAAAAGCGAGCGCAAGCAATCAAAGAGCTATTAGAAGTGCAAAAAGGGAGGAAATTAACCCAAGCAGAGTACCAGCAACTAGTTAATCAAATATATGAAAATTTATTAAAAATAATAGCTGAGGCAAGCGCAAGAGGAGATTTGTATGTTTGTTTAGAAAAAGAATGCGATGAATTTGGTATTAAAAGTTGTCCAATGAATGAGGATACAGGTCAAGCATTAACGGAACTTAATAGCGATCCTTGGGATGTTCTCGATTCTCTTAGATGTACATGTAAGGTAGGGATTTACCTAAACTAGTTTTTAAACAAAATTTAATCGGGGTATATTAGCCCCGATTTTTTATATATTTCCCGATAATGCTGAAGAATGTTTTCTGCATCCTGTTTTTGGTCTGTGTCTTCTAACTCTTGTTCAACTTCTTGAATTATATTTTTTATACTTTCATTACCATTTTCCAGTGATAGTACATACCAAGCATAGGCTTTTATCAAATTTTTTGTTCCGATTTCTTCTCCGAAATGATAATAATCGCCTACGGATTCCTGAGCATGAAAATGACCTTTTTCTGCCGCTAGGTAGTACCATGTAAAAGCCTTAAGATGGTCTTTTTCTATGCCATCCCCATTATCAAGAGAGACCGCTACATTAAATTGTGCATATGGACTTCCTTGTTTGGCTGCCTTCAAATACCATTGATAACCAAGTTCCTGATTTTTCTTTACGCCTAGCGTTTCACCCCAGTAATAAGCATCTGCCACATTAAGCTGTGCGTCTAAATCGCCTTTTTCTGCAAGCATCAAGCATGTTTTAATACCTCCACATGTTTCAGCGTGTACGTTATTGGAAAATATAAAAACTAATATAACTAAAATTAAAATATGCATAAAATGACCTAATTTTATAAAAATTATTTATATGTCGCAAGAATAATTGAAAATTGCAAGTAAAGATTATCGAGGGTGATTTTTACCTCCGTCAAATCCGCCTTATTTCCCGTGCATAAAATTAGTTTCGGTATTGGCACGAATAATGCGGAAAGAGTGTAGTTATACGTTGATGGAATTTTTATGCTGTAAGTTGTATTTTTTGTTTCCATATATCTATTGGCTCATGCTATATGGCCTTTGGATTATGTAACCTAAAGATATGAATTACTGCGTAGATTAAAATGATTGATTATTTATACCGTTTAGAAGCGCGGATTATATCGCGCCGGCGGGCTGATGGAGGGGAGAACAGCGCGGTGGCCGCGGCGGCGTATCGCGCGGGGCAACGTCTGGAGGAGGGCGCAGAGCCTAAACCCCTTCGCCCGATATTCAACCAAGACGAGCCATCAGAAATCATCGCCCCCACCAAACTCCATGCCCATGATTACCGCAGACGCGCAGGCGTCATGGGCAGCTTTATCGTCGCTCCCAAAGATGCACCCGCATGGACGCGCGACCGTGGGATGCTCTGGAATGCGGTGGAACGCGCAGAGCAACGCAAAGACTCTCAACTCGCGCGGGAGGTCATCGTTAACCTGCCCAATCTTGATATTTTCGACCATCTAACCCCCGCCAATAAACAAAAGCGCCTGATTTTCTTGCTTAATTATTTGTTAGGGTCTATGAAGTTTGGTATATTCTTTTGAAAATATAACTAAAGGTGAGTAAGGTTAATGATATGAATATGTCTAATGTGGAATTTCGGATTTTAGATTATTTAAATCAGGCAGAATCACCTTCTTATGCTCATGAAATGGTTGAGAAATCGCAAGGTGCTCTTAAGCGGGGGACGGCTTATACGACACTGCAAAGAATGGAGCGCAAGGGGCTTGTTGCTTCTGAAAAAGAGATAGAAGCGGATATTGAGCATAATTTGCCACGCAGATTGTACCAGATCACAGATGATGGGCGTGCACGATTGAGTGAAATGAAAAATGATATGGTTAATCTTTTGGGGATTCATTTAGATAGTGATAAGAGGCAGGTGTTGAAGAGCCTGTTTAATGATGGTTCGGTTGAAAAGAATGTTAATAAGGGAGCATTGTTGAATATATCTGAATCGTATCCCGAGCCATAATTAATAATGAGAGCATTTCTTGTGCGATGCACAGTAAATATTTTGTTTATAACGGGTTATGCCACTAGACCGCCTTTGGTTTTATCACTAGAATGCCGAGCGTGAAATATAGCAGCGGTGAGTATTGAAATGGCTAAAGAAAAAAAAGAGTTTGATCTTCTGATTCAACAGGCGCGTAAGGCGCTTCCTCCTAAGTCTCCCGATGGTTTAAAGAAGATGTTGGATCTTCTGTGCTCTAAGATTAGCAGCGAAGATTTAGAGTTTTTTGATTCGAATATTTTGGCGCAAATGGCAATTTCTCATTGGGACATGTCGAAAGGGCGTGAAAAAGGCGAGCCGAAGCTTAAGGTGTATTGTCCAAATTCAGATGATTTCGAGTGTCGTAAAACGGTTATTGATATCGTGAGCGACGATTTGGCATTTTTGGTGGATTCTGTTGTTGCGGAGATTAATAATCATGACATTTTGATTGGAATTTTGATTCATCCGAATATTTATGCGTCTTATGACGATAAAGGTGATTTGGTGAATATATCGACATCTTGCGGTGATGGTGATCATCGTCAGGCGCATATTCATGTTCAAATTAACGAAACATTATCCGATGCGGCGGTTGAGGCGTTATCTGATGGTCTTTACAAGGTTTTGGATGATGTGTTTTACGCCAATACGGATTGGCAAAACCTCTTGATGAAGATGAAAGAGGCTTCTGAGGAGCTGAATGCGGCTACGACGCGTCGTCCTGCGCAGGAAATTCAGGAGCATTGTGCGTTTCTTGATTATTTGCACGATAATAATTTTACCTTTTTGGGATATCGTGAGTATACATTTGTAGAAGATAAGGGCGTTTTACAAAGTAAAACGGTTAAGGGGTCAGGGCTTGGTCTTCTGCACGGCGATGTTTCCCCCGCTTATGTGAGTGAAGATGATGAAGGGTTGCCGCGGAATTTGCAGGAATTGCGCCGTGGATTGCCGCCTGTTTCAGTTTCTAAAACCAACCGTTTGGCAACCGTTCACAGACGTGTTCCGATGGATTGTGTGGCGATTAAAACGTATAATGACAAAGGTGATGTGACGGGAGAGAAGTTGTTTATTGGGTTGCTTACCTCTGTGACGTATTCTCGTAGTGTGAGCGATGTTCCGTATTTGCGGACGAAGGTTGAGGAAACGGTCGCGGCATCTGATTTTGATACGGGGACGCATGATCGTAAAGCGTTGCGTCATATTTTGGAAAAATATCCGCGCGATGAATTGTTCCAGATTGAAGTGCCTGAATTGTTACGGACATGTAAGAGTATTATTCGTTTGCAAGAGCGTCAGCGTATTGCATTGTTTATGCGTAAAGACCCGTTTGGACGTTATATTTCTTGTCTTGTTTATATTCCGCGTGATCGTTTTGGGACGCGCCTTCGTAAGGATATTGCGAAGATATTGGAGGAAGAGACCAATGGGAAGCTCGCCAATTTCTATACGACTTTGGATGATTCCGTGTTTGCGCGGGTGATGTTTGTTGTTAATATATCACAGAAAAACCCACCCAAGCTTAGTGCAAAAAAGATTGAGGGGCGTATTCGTGATTGTGGGCAAACATGGTCGGAGCGTTTGAATAATGCGCTTGGCGATGCTTATGATGATGATACAAAAATTACGGATGTTTCCTTGCGATATGCGGATGCGTTCCCGATTGGGTACACACAGAATTATTTAGCAAAGCAGTGTGTTTTTGATATTGAAAACATTGAACTGGCATTGGAACGCGATCGCGTTATTCTTGATCTATACAGACCCAATGATTCTGATTTAAGTCGTATTCGTCTTAAAGTGTTCCATGTCGGATCGCCCGTGACTTTGTCTGATGTTATGCCAATTTTGGAAGATATGGGGTTGCGTGCGATTGCGGAATTACCGTTTGAGGTGAAGCCTGAGGGTGCGGATCGCTCCGTTTGGATTCATGATTTTCTTTTGGAAACACCGGAAATTGATGGGCATGTTACGATTGCTGATGTGAAGACTAATTTTGAAAAAGCTTTCGCCAAAATTTGGTACAATGAAGTTGAAAATGACGGGTTAAATCGTTTGGTTTTAAGTGCGGGTGCAAATTGGCATGAAATTACGATTATTCGTTCTTATGTTCGGTATATGAGGCAGTTGCGGATTCCGTTTAGTCGTGAATATATTGAGAAGGCTTTAACTGAAAACCCGGAAATTGCTCGTATTTTGATTAATATGTTTAAGGCGATGCTTGATCCTGAAAACCAGAAGCAATCCAAAAATCTAGTTTCGGCTTGCGCGGATGAGATGGATAGCGCGTTAGATAAGGTTGTATCGAGTGATTATGACCGTATTTTACGTTCACTTATGACGTTGGTTAGTGCCACGTTGCGGACGAATTATTATCAACGCCAAGAAAATGGTAGCGCAAAGCCTTATTTGTCGCTGAAGTTTGATAGCTGTAAAATTGACTTTATGCCAAAACCACGCCCTTTTCGTGAAATATTTGTGTACTCACCGCGGGTTGAGGCCATTCATTTGCGTGGAGATAAGATTGCGCGGGGTGGGCTTCGTTGGTCTGATCGTCATGAGGATTATAGAACAGAGGTTCTTGGCCTTATGAAGGCGCAGATGGTTAAAAATGCCGTGATTGTTCCGATGGGATCAAAAGGTGGGTTTGTTGTTAAAACACCAACCAATAGTCGTGAAGAGTTTATCGCGGAAGGTATTGAGTGTTATAAAACGTTTATTCGTGGTCTTTTGGATATTACAGACAATCAAGATGGCAATAAAATATTGCCGCCGAAAGATGTTATCCGTCTTGATGGTGATGATCCGTATTTGGTGGTGGCCGCAGATAAAGGGACGGCGACGTTTTCCGATATTGCGAATGGTTTATCACAGGAATATGGTTTTTGGTTGGATGATGCGTTTGCGTCCGGTGGATCTGCAGGATATGACCATAAGAAAATGGGGATTACCGCGCGCGGTGCGTGGGAATCTGTGAAGTATCATTTCCGTCTTTTTAATCATGATACACAAACACAATCCTTTGATGTCGCCGGGGTTGGCGACATGGGTGGTGATGTATTTGGGAATGGGATGTTGTTGTCGAAGCATATTCGTTTGGTCGGTGCGTTTAACCATTTGCATATTTTCTGTGACCCGAATCCTGATGAAGATAAATCATTCAAGGAGCGTAAACGTTTATTTGATTGCGTTGGCGGATGGGATCAGTATGACGAGAAAACTCTTTCTAAGGGCGGAAGGATATATAGTCGTAGCGACAAGCTTTTGACATTGACGCCAGAAATTAAGGAGCGTTTTGATCTTAAAAAAGATAAAGTTACACCAGTTGAGCTTATGCGGGCGATTTTGAAAGCACGTACAGACCTTCTTTGGTTTGGCGGAATTGGTACGTACATTAAATCATCTAAGGAAACAAATGCGGATGCGGGAGATAAGGCGACAGATTCTCTGCGTATTGATGCGCCGCAAATTCGTGCCAAGGTGATTGGTGAGGGTGCAAATCTTGGTGTGACGCAGTTAGGCCGTGTTGAGCTTGGTGAGCGTGGTGTGGCGATTAATACGGACTTTCTTGATAATTCGGGTGGTGTGGATTCATCTGACCATGAGGTTAATATCAAGATTTTGTTAAGCGATGTGATGATGCAAAAATCGCATAATATGGATATTAAGGCGCGTAATAAATTGCTTGAGACCATGACGGATGAGATAGCAGATCATGTTCTTCGTCATAATTATCAGCAGGCACAGGCAATTTCATTGGCAGAGATGCAGGCAAAGGAAAATTTACAAATTCAGGATGCTTTTATTCAAGATATGGAGCGCGAGCAGGGTTTAAGCCGTAAGATTGAGGCTTTGCCAGATCAGGATATAATTGAGCAACGTTTGCGTACAGGTAAAGGGCTTACACGTCCTGAGTTATGCGTTCTACTTTCATATGCGAAAATCAGTTTAACGAAAGATTTGTTGAAATCTGATATCCCTGATAATTCCGAAATGGATTATTGGATTATGGATTATTTCCCTGAAGTTTTAGGGCAGAAATTCAAGACGGAAATCCTCCGTCATCGTCTGAAACGTGAAATTATTGCAACGATGATGGCGAATTCCTTGATCAATCGATTGGGGCCGACATTCTTGAAGTCGCGCATGAATAAAACGGGTGCGAATGTGAAGGACATTACACAGGCGTACATCATTGTACGTGATGCGTTTGGTCTTCGTCATTTTTGGGATGCGGTTGAGGCGTTAGACGGAAAAGTTCCAGCGCAAGTACAGCTTAAGGCTATGCGTGAAATTGCTCGCTTGGCAGAGCATGGTATCACGTGGTTCTTAACGCGGCTTGGTCGTGATATGGATGTAAATAAAGATGCGAAAGAGTTTAGTGCAGGGATTAAGGAGCTATCGCAACATTTAGATGGTTTGGTTACAGATGGCTTGAAGGATTCTATTAAAAATCGTCAAAATGCGGCGGTTCATGATGGTATTCCGAAGGATTTAGCTCATCAAATTGCGTTAATGCCTGTGATGTCTTCGGCGTGCGATATTATCCGTATTTCATCTGAACAAAATACTGATTTGAAAAATACGGCGCGTACGTATTTTGAATTGGGTGAGCGTTTCTATCTTGACTGGTTGCGTCAGCAAGCACGCTTTTTATCGCATGAAGATCACTGGCAGGATGAGGCTGCGAATGGTTTGATAGATCAGCTATATGGAAGTCAGGCGGGAATGACTGTACGTATTTTACGTGACATGAATGGTAAAGCAACGAAGATGCCGAAGGGTACGTCTTTGGTTGATGTATGGCTTGAAAACCATCAACATCATTTGAAACAACTTGATTCATTGTTTGTTGATTTGCGCCGTGCGGGAACGGTTGATTTGACCATGTTGACTGTGGCAGAGCAGCGCCTCCGTCAATTCTATGGCGGCTAATTGCGGCGAAACTTTTCTTTTTACGGCGTCAAATTTCGGCTCGTGTAATGTTTTACACATCGCCTTATTTTCCTTGTAGAAAGAGAAAATTTCTTTGCAATATTGTGGGCTTTTAGAATAAGCATGCGATGAGTAGGCATGCTCCGAAGATCATATTGGATTTAAAGATTCTCAATGAGCTTTGGTTGTCATCTGGATTCCACGTTTTTATTTGCCATGATGCATGTGCGGCGGGAAGTCCGATGAGCGCGGTTGATGGTGTCATGCCGTTTGCGGTGATGATGGCGGCGATGAATGAGAGTATGGCGATTCCGAAGAAAGCACGTACCCATTTTTTACTGTTTTCATTAAATAGGCGGGCGGTGGATTTTATTCCCGCCATGGCATCGTCTTCTTTATCCTGGTGGGCATATATGGTGTCATAAGATAATGTCCAGAATATTCCGCCGATATAAAGCAGTAAGGCGGGGGTGGATATTGTGCCTGTAATGGCGCTCCACCCCATTAGAGCACCGAAATTAAATGTAAGGCCGAGGAAAAGTTGCGGCCACCATGTGAGGCGTTTCATAAGTGGGTATGTCGCAATGAGCGGCAATGTTATAATTCCTAATATAATGGTGATGAAGTTAAATTGCAAAAGGATGGTTAACCCGGTGAGCAACAAAGTCGCCAAAAATAGCAGGCCTTGTTTGGGGCTAATGATGCCGTTGGCTAGGGGGCGATTTTTTGTTCTTTCGACCAGTTTATCTAAATCACGATCCCATACATCATTAATAACACATCCTGCGCCGCGCATGATAATAGCACCTATTATGAAGAGGGTGATGGTATAGATTGTACCGATTGTGAAGTTTATTATTCCGCCCGTGGCAAGGGTGATGCTCCAGAGGCACGGCCATAGTAAGAGCCAGATGCCCACGGGGCGATCAAGGCGCAGGAGGTATAGATAAGGGCGCGCGGAAGGGGGGAGGACGCTCTCTAGCTTTGAAAGCCTCTTGATATCTGTATGCTCTTTGGTGTTTAGTACATCTGTCATGATGAATCATATATACAAGTATCCGCGCCTATATCTCAATGCTCGTTTTGAAAAAAACGGTAAAATAAAGTTGGAAAATGAGCATGCACATTATTTGAAGAATGTTCTTCGAAAATCTGTGGGTGATCATTTGCGTGTTTTTAATGGGCAGAACGGAGAGTGGCTAGCGCGGATTACGGATTTGGGGAAGAAGAGTGGTGAGGTAGAATTAATTGAAGAAATTAAGGCGCAGCCATCATTATCCAAACGCGTGCATTTGTTTTTTTCACCGATCAAAAAGCAGCGCATGGATTTTTTGATTGAAAAAGCGGTTGAGCTTGGTGTTACGGATTTGCATCCTGTTCTTATGAACCGTACAGAAAGCCGTAAAGTGAATGTTGAGCGTATAGAAGCGCAACTTATTGAGGCGGCGGAGCAGTGCGAGCGTTTGGATGTTCCTATCCTTCAAGATGTTGTGAAGTTGCCATTGGCGGTATCGGCACATGAGGGGCTTGATTTATATGCCGCGATGGAGCGTGAAGACGGCGCGCAGCCCATATCGTCGTATTCTTATACGAGCGATCACGGGTTTATCATTGGTCCAGAAGGTGGGTTTGATGATGCAGAGCGGGCATTTCTGCTGTCTTCCGCTATTCATCCAGTATCTTTGGGGAATACTATTTTACGGGCGGAAACTGCCGTAATTTCTTGTTTGTCCTATGCAAAATTATCCACCTTAGAGGCGAACAAATAAAAAAAATCATAATTCGCTCTGTTCACTCTTGCATTTTGGGTGATATATTCTTATTTGTATGCTCGGAATTGAATCTAAACGATTTTTCGAGGTTACTCTTGATTAATAAAAACGCGAAACATAAAGATTAAAAGTCATGACATATTATAAGCTTTGGACCGTATTTGCAGCCGTTTTGGGTGTTTTTCTTATTTCTGCTATGCCCGCATTTGCAAATGAGCCAGTTAATTACGGTATGATGTTGCAGCCCGCTGCGACGGAAAATGCAGAGCGTATTAATGAATTCCATAATATGCTTTTGTGGATTATTACTGGCATTACGGTGTTTGTATTTTTGCTCTTGGTGTATGTGGTTGTGCGTTTCAATCGACATGTGAATAAAACGCCCTCTAAAACGACGCATAATGTGTTGCTTGAGATTGTCTGGACGGTTGTTCCCGTTGTTATTTTGATTATCATTGCCGTTCCGTCATTTAAAATTCTCTATCAAAATGACCGTATTGCCGAACCTGATATGGTTTTGAAAATCACAGGGCATCAGTGGTATTGGTCTTATGAATATCTCGATCATGATGGGATTGCGTTTAATTCATATCTGGTGCCTGAGGCCGAATTGCAAGAAGGGCAGAAGCGTTTGCTTTCGACGGATAACGTCGTTGTATTGCCTGTTGATACGAATATTTCCATTTTGGTTAGTGCCGCGGAAAATGATGTTATTCATGCGTGGGCTGTGCCTGCATTTGGTGTGAAGATTGATGCGGTTCCAATGCGAATGAATGAAACATGGTTTAGAATTACAAAACCGGGGATTTATTACGGACAGTGTTCAGAAATTTGCGGCAAAGACCACGCGTTTATGCCGATTGAGGTGCACGCCGTGAGCAAGGAAGAATTTGAGGCTTGGGTTATTAAGGCAAAGGACGAATTTGCGTCTATCGCTGTACCTTCTTCTATGAAATACGCTGCGTTGGCGAAATAGTTTAATTATTTGATATTTGACCGTTTGGAAAGAGAGACTTGAAATGGGTGAACACGATCACAAACCCGGATTTTTTACACGTTGGTTTATGTCCACGAATCATAAGGATATCGGGACTCTGTATATAATATTCTCTATTTTTGCAGGGCTTGTTGGTGGTATGCTGTCGATGTTTATGCGTCTTGAGCTTCAGGAACCAGGTGTCCAGTTTTTCTTGAATGAGGGCGCGATTGACGGGCATATGTGGAATGTGTTTATCACGGCGCATGGTCTGATTATGGTTTTCTTTGTGGTTATGCCAGGGCTTATTGGCGGTTTTGGAAACTGGTTTGTACCGCTTATGATTGGTGCGCCTGATATGGCGTTTCCGCGTTTGAATAATATTTCATTCTGGTTAATTATACCTGCGTTTATCCTTCTTCTATTGTCGGCGGTTGTCGGTGGTGGTGCGGGAACGGGATGGACGATTTATCCGCCGCTGTCATCTATGGGGCATCCAGATATGGCGGTTGATATGGCGATTTTTGCGCTTCACCTTGCTGGGGCTAGCTCTATTTTAGGCGCGGCGAATTTTATTACAACCATCTTTAATATGCGCGCACCAGGTATGACATTGCACAAAATGCCTTTGTTTGTTTGGTCTATGCTTGTGACATCATTTTTACTTGTTTTGGCGGTTCCTGTTCTTGGGGGCGCGATTACGATGCTATTGACTGATCGTAATTTCGGTACGTCATTCTTTGATCCGGCCGGTGGTGGTGATCCGATTTTGTTCCAGCACTTGTTCTGGTTCTTTGGTCACCCTGAGGTTTACATTATGATTTTGCCTGCCTTTGGTATTATCTCTCACATCGTTTCGACATTCTCACAACGTCCGATTTTTGGATATTTGGGAATGGCTTATGCGATGGTGTCTATTGGCGCGGTTGGGTTTGTCGTTTGGGCGCACCATATGTATACGGTGGGGATGAGCGTTGATACACGGGCGTATTTCACGGCGGCGACCTTGATTATTGCCGTACCAACGGGGATTAAAATTTTCTCATGGATTGCGACAATGTGGGGCGGTTCGATTCGCTTTACCGTTCCGATGTTATGGGCGATTGGCTTTATTTTCCTGTTTACCGTTGGTGGTGTGACAGGGGTTGTTTTGGCGAATGCGGGTATGGATGTGGCGTTGCATGATACATATTATGTTGTGGCACATTTCCATTACGTTCTTTCGCTTGGCGCGGTGTTTGCGTTATTCGCGGGATATTATTATTGGGCAGGTAAGATGTTCGGTAAGCTGATTCCTACATGGATGGGGCAAATTCATTTTTGGATGACATTTATCGGCGTGAATTTGATTTTCTTCCCGCAACACTTCCTTGGCTTACAAGGGATGCCACGTCGTTATGTTGATTACCCCGATGGTTATGCCTATTGGAATGAGATTTCATCTTATGGTGCGTATCTAACGGGGATTGCGACGGTTTGGTTTATTGTTGTTGTGTTCTATACGATTTTCTTTGGTAAGAAAGCATCGGATAATTATTGGGATGTGCAGCCGCAGAGCTATACTCTTGAATGGTCGGTTTCATCTCCTCCACCGTTCCACCAATTCGATATTCAGCCAAAGGTTAAGTAAAGCAAAATCTGATATTATAAAATTTAAAACCTCGGTGGATAGTCGGGGTTTTTTATACAAAAAATTCATCTATATTATGCTATCCTATAAGAATGATGGGTAGGTTTTCCAAATTTTTCGGTTTTTTATTTTGCGTGGCTGGGTTTTTTACGTCTGGTGCAGTGCATGCCGATTGTGCGGCTCCTGTTGGTATAGCCGGAGAAATGGGCTTTGACCTGACTGGCGGCGGGGAAATGGAATATTGCGATGATACAAATTGGGTGTCTATGAATAATTCAGTTGCTAGTGCCGATAGCGCGGATCTCGTTGGCCACTGGAAACTTGATGAAACCAGCGGTAGTTCCATCGCCGATTCATCGGGCAATGGGAATACGGGAACGTGGAGTGATGGCGCGGATGATGATGTTTCCGGTGAGACGGTTTCTTCTCAAATTGGGACAGGTCTAAATTTTGACGGTTCTAATGATATAATTAACGCGGGGTCAGATGCCAGTATTGATGATATTTTTGCCGGAGGTGGGACTATTGCTGCATGGATATATCCTGTTGGTTGGGGAGAGAATAGTTTTGGGCGCATTGTGCATAAGGCAAGTGCCAGTAACGGGAATAATGGTTATATATTTTACGTAGATGATAATGCCGGGACAACGCAGGACGAGACTTTAGGATTTGATCATGGCTTTGCGTCTGGCGAAGAAGGATGGTCTGGGCCTAGTAATACAATTACGCTGAATCAGTGGAACCATGTTGCCGTAACTTATGATAATTCAAGTGATAGTAACTCTCCTAGTTTGTATGTGAATGGGGAAGCCATTACGCCTTTGACCGTGAATAATTCTGGAACTGGGGTTGCGGATAGTGATGCCGCTCAGAATTTATTTATTGGTAATATAGGTGGGCAGACCAGAACATTTGATGGGATTATGGATGATGTACGTTTTTATGATGGTGAGTTGACGGCGGCTGAGGTTGCTGCTTTGGTGGTTTGTACCAAACCTGGAGAGGTGGGGTATGATTTTACGACTCATGTATTGCTTTGGTGTGATGCCAATTTAGATGCCTATAATGCAGGCGTAGCCGGAGCAGGCGGTGGTGGATGCGCGGCAGGCGGTGCATTGGCGGCGGGCGTGGAAGGCACAGTTCAATATGATACAGGCAATGATAAACTGGTCTTTTGTGATGGGGCGAGTTGGGTAAATATCCCGAATTGATTTTCTATCATAAAAAAACCCTCCTACGTGAATAAGAGGGTTTTTATTAATCTTTCGGATGGTTTCTAACTACCTAGTCCCCTTAATGTTGGGATGCCGGGTGTTTCACCACCTTGTAATTGTGTGTCGTAAGCATCTGCAAGCTCTTGTGCTGTATTTCCAAGTGATGCTGGCTCAGGCGTTGGTTCGAAGCTATATGCTTCTTGTAGGTGTTCGATAACGCTCTCAACGTTGATTGGTTGAGATTCTGCTTCGGAATCTCTTTGACCGATTATATTACCAATGGCATGAGACAGTTGCTCTGCTGTCATGATTGGGTTGTTTTCCTCTGTCGTTACCAAACCAGTTGTCATGAATTCTACTTCTTCAAGGGCAAAATTAGAAACACCGTCTGTCATATGGTTGCATTTAATGTCCGTTACGATTCTCGCATGTGCCCCTTCCACCAAGCTTTCAGGTGGGTTTTTTACAACAGTCGGAGTATCTGGCGTTATGTTTGGATCTTCTAATTCAAGTTCCTTGTAGAATAGTTTGTCTCCGTTGGGACCTATTTCAGTCAATTCACCTATATGACCCACGCTGTTTTCTAGTTGTTGGACATCTTCTTCACTGACTTCTGTGCCACCCACGTTTATATACTCAGTAATGTCTGCGTCATTGCTTGCTTCGTCTGGATTTGTTAATCCAGCCGCATTTCGAATGGTTTCCAACATTCTATCAAATTGTAGTTGATCTCTGATTGCATCAATAATTGTTGGCATTTGCCTACCCCTTATATTTTATACTTATTTATGTAACTGTAAATTATTTATATTACCCGTGTCAAGAAACTTAATTGTCATAAATTAATTATCATGATGATTTTAAAGAAGAAAAAGCGTGACCTTTTGGCTCAATCTGTTAAATAAGGGTCATGAGCGAAACAATAACTGCAGATATATATAAAAGTGATGTCGGGGAGCGCGAGTCACGCGTGTCCGATTATTTCGCGTTGCTTAAGCCGCGAGTGATGAGCCTTGTTGTGTTTACGGGCTTTGCGGGATTTTGGGTTGCGCCGAATGCTCTTGAAATTCACCCATTTCTTTTTGTGATTGCAATGTTGTGTCTGGCGGTGAATGCGGGCGCGGCGGGCGCGATTAATATGTGGTATGACCGCGATATTGACGCGGTGATGAAGCGTACGCGCGGGCGGCCTATACCGATGGGGCGGGTTGATGCGGATGAAGCGCTGAGCTTTGGGGTTATTTTATCCATATTTTCCGTGATGATTATGGGGATGGCGCTGAATTGGGTTGCGGCGGGGGTTTTGGCCTTTGCGAATTTCTTTTATGTTGTGATTTATACGATGTGGCTTAAACGCTCTACGCCGCAGAATATCGTGATTGGTGGTGCGGCAGGTGCGTTTCCGCCGATGGTTGGCTGGGCGGCGGCTACGGGCACTGTTTCATGGGAATCTATTGTTTTATTTGCGATTATCTTTTTTTGGACACCGCCGCATTTTTGGGCGCTTTCGCTGTTTGCGAATAGTGATTATAAGGCTGCGAAAATTCCGATGATGCCCGTGATTGCGGGGGAGCGATCAACAAAAATCCAGATGATTGTTTATACGTTGGTGTTGTTTCCGATTACGTTAATGCCGTATTTTATGGGCTATGCGGGTGTGATATATTTGGCGGCGGCGGTTGTTTTAAGTGGGTTTTTTGTTGTGAGCGCGGTTAAGGTGTTTTTATCAGATGATATGAAGCCTGCGCGGTTGATGTTTAGTTATTCTGTGTTCTACCTTTTTGCACTTTTTTTAGCGGTGATGTTCGATGCCTCATAGTGAATTACATGAAAAGAAAAAGAAAAAGAACTATACTGTTCTTGCGATTATTGTCGCGTTGATTGTTCTTATTTGGGCAGTCAGTATTATTAAAATGAGCGTGTAGCAAGAACGCTTTGATTAAATTTTCAAAATAGTGTAGTCTTTCCAATAGTGTATTACTTAAGTCTCGGAGTTTTTCGATGAAATTTCTATCGCGTATGTCTTGTCTTGCCATGGTTTTGGCTTTTTCCTCTATTATATCAGCTGGTTATGCGAATGCTGCAGATGAACAGGTAAGTGAGAAGCCTGTTTCTATGGATGAGGTGCAGCGTTTGATTTCTGAGCTTCCTACGGCAAAAGATGCTACTTCTGGAACTGTTCCGGTTGATGTGGGAGATGGGATTTATGATATTTATGCGCGTCAGATCGCGTATCGTGAAAGTGTGAAGGCGTTTAGAAAGTCACTTGATGATCGACGTGAGAATTATCAGAGCTCTTATATTGATAAGAAGAAAAATTATCAGAATCTTATTGATAAAATCTATAAAGCGGAAATTGCGGCGTATAAAAAGAATTTAGGTAAAGAGACAATGGCCGAGAATAAAAATATTGGTGAAGTTGTTGCAGAGGTCGCCGATGTTGATGGTGAGGTGTTAGATGCGCCGCAGGTGAGTGAAACAGATAACGTTGATGGTGGTGAGTCTTCAACCGAAGGGGATGGGGGGTTAAAAGAAGCCGATGTCCCGCCAAAAGAAGGTGAAGAAGGTAAGGTTAAGAAAAAAGTGGTGACTTCGGATGATGCGCCTGATTTTAATCCTGCGGATGTATCGGAAGGTGGTATGGATGAGGATTCGTCAGATATTGAGCTTGATGATCTTGATGAAGCCGATGATGGGTCTTTAGAAGAATTAAGCGAGGACGATGTGGTCGATGAAAACCCATTTGTTGAGTAAGCCTTGAATTTTATATAGTTTAAAAGCCCGTAGCATAACAGTCGCGGGCTTTATTTTTTTGTGAAAAGGCGTATAAGCGTCATATGAATGATCAGCAACAAGATGATTTAAGTAAAAAGAATGCGCGTATGGGCATCATCGTTCTTGGTGTTGTGTGTTTTATGATTGGTTTGTCGTTTGCCTCTGTGCCGCTTTATAATATTTTTTGTCGTGTGACAGGGTGGGGCGGGACAACGCAGGTTTCAACAGCTTTGCCATCTGAGGATGAGATACTTGATAGAGATATGACAGTGCGGTTTGACGCGAATGTTGCCTCTGATCTGGATTGGTATTTTAAGCCTGAATCCAATTCTGTTACATTGAAAGTTGGTGCGCGTGGATTTATCAATTTTATCGCAGAAAACCAGGATAATGTTCCAGTCGCGGGGACGGCGGTTTTTAATGTGACGCCGTTAAAGGCGGGAAAATATTTTCAAAAGGTGCAGTGTTTTTGTTTTAATGAGCAAATTTTACGACCGAATGAGCGGGTGAATATGCCCGTCTTGTTTTATGTTGATCCAGCGATTAAGGATGACCGTAATTTAGATGATGTTAAGGTGATTACATTGTCTTACAGTTTTTTTAAGACGGAATCCGAGGCGTTAGAGAAGGCGATGGATGCGTTTTTTAATGCTCAGGAATAGGGGGTTAAACCTCAAGCGTGTTATGTTCTTTTGTTAAGCGTTGGTTGGCTATCTCATTTCGAAAATTGTTTATGACTTTCTTCAGGTCTTGCGCGTGCATATTATATTGCATGGACATGACAACTTCTCGGCCACTATGCTCAGCATATTCTTTGAGGGTTAGTTTATCAATGTCATGCTTTTTTAAATATGGTGTCATATTTTTTTCGTAATGGGCTCTGTTTATGGACATGTTGCCGTAGGCTTCCCCCTTTTCCATTTGATGAATTTGGGCGGCTGATAGGTTGGAATATGCTTGTTCCATACGAAATTCAGCAATGTCTATGCCTTGTTCCTTAATCAACTGATTGAGTTTATTGATGCGCTCAAGGTCGGCTTTTTCATTATCCCCAAAGGGTAAATACACACCATATTCAACAAATGCATTTTTCGCATTTTCGATATGGGTTGATGAATTTTCAATGAATGATTTCATTAAATCGATATCTGACATTTCGGATTGGAAATTGTTATCCATTTTTTCGCACCCTTTTATATTCTATCCCTTGAAAAAAGACGCATATTGGCGCATATTTTCTATGTACTCTTGTTTTTCATTAGTTTATACAAGTGTAAATTTTTTTCAAAACAAAAAGTTTAGTGAAATGGCAGAAAATATTGAATACACGACAACGGGTAAACCGCATCCGTATCACCTTGTGAACCCCAGTATATGGCCGTTGATTGCCGCCTTTGCAGGTGGTTTATTGGCCGTTGGTGGCATTATGTTTATGCATGATGTGCACTTATTTGCAGATAAGGCGAATGGCGTGGAGGGGATTCCTGTTGGTTTGAATGGTGTTTATGCAGGCGTTGCCGCGATATTATTCGTGATGTTTGCATGGTGGAGAGACATCATTAGAGAATCTGTTGTTGAAAAAGCGCACACACCGATTGCGATTACTGGGATGCGTTACGGCATGTCTTTGTTCATTGCGTCTGAGGTTATGTTCTTCGTCGCGTTTTTCTGGGCTTATTTTGCAGCGGCCTTTTATCCGAATGCGGGGATTGGTTTTGTTTGGCCACCTGCGAGCATTCATACGATTGACCCGTTTGATCTTCCGCTGATGATGACGATGATATTGTTGCTTTCGGGGTGCACGGTTACTTGGGCGCATCATGCGATTGTTGAAGGGAAGAGTGCTGATTTTGTTAAGGCGCTTGGTCTGACTGTTGCGTTGGGAACGGTCTTCCTTGGTTTTCAGGTTTATGAATATGTGAATGCACATTTTGGATTTACTGATACTGTTTACGCTTCGGCGTTTTATATGGCGACAGGATTTCATGGTTTCCATGTTTTTGTTGGGACGGTGTTCTTATTGGTTTGTTGGATTCGTGCGAAAAAAGGGCACTTTACACCTAAAGGGCATTTTGGGTTTGAGGCCGCCGCGTGGTATTGGCATTTTGTTGATGTGGTTTGGTTATTCCTTTACCTTGCGATTTATTGGTGGGGCACGGAGTTCGGTATGGACTTGAGTGATGGAGCCGCGGTTATTGATGCTTCGGCGCATTAAAGAAATATATTATTTGAGCCGCTAAATGCGGCTCTTTTCTTTTGTATGTTTAGGATATTATGAGTTTAGATTCTAATCTTCTGCGTGTTGCGCTTTCATGCAAATGCCCGAAATGTCAAAAAGGGGATTTGTATAAGGCTGGTATAACGGTTGAGCTTCGCGGTGCATGTGATGTGTGTGGGCTTGATTATACAAAGAATGACAGCGCGGACGGGCCGGCCGTTTTTATGATTTTTGTACTTGGGTTTTTACTTGTGCCGTTGGCATTATTGTTTGAAACGGTTTTTACTCCACCATTATGGGTGCATGCGGTTTTATGGAGCGCGGTGGCTCTTGGCTTGACGCTTGGGGCGCTTCGTCCATTAAAGGCCTTGGTAATTGCGTTGCAATTTAAGCACCGCCCAGGGGGGTGGAAATGAAGTTACCATTTTGGGCAACAATTTTTACGATTATTGGCGTTATGGTTTTATGTGCGCTTGGATCTTGGCAGGTGCAGCGTTTGCAATGGAAAACTGAAATTTTAGAGCATGTTGATGAGGCTTTTACCGAGATTGAAGGCGGACAGATACAGCCATTTTCATTGGTAGCTGATATGGTGCGTAATGATTTCATTGTTGGGGGATCTGTTCGAGGGACGTATTTGCATGATAAGGCCATTTTGATCCAATCGCGCGTTTATGATCGTGTGCCAGGGTATCATGTTGTGACGCCATTTGTTGTGTCTAGCCCTGAAATCCCGCCTGTTATTCTTGTGAATCGGGGGTGGATTCCGTTGGAGGCCGAGAGGGGTGATGCGTTCGAAATGCAATATCCTGAAGGTGAGGTTGAAATTTCAGGGATGTTGGTTGCGCCGCCAGATGCAAAATATCAGCCTGAAAATGATATGGCGCGTGATATGTGGTATCGAATTGATATAGAGCAGCTTCGAGATTTTATGAAGATAAAATATTTAGAGCCTAAAATTCTTTATATCGGTGATGCGGTGGTAGAATATTTTTACCCTGTGCCTGTTATGGGGGCACTGCGCTCTAATATTCATAATAATCATAAGCAATATGCGTTTTTTTGGTTTGCCATGGCCTTTGTGTTGATCGGTGTTTATGCGGCGCGGTTTGTCTTTGTTAAGAAAATATAAATTTTGAATAGAGTTTGTGGATGAATTGCAAAGAATTCATTTTTCGCATTTGAATGAGTTTATCCATTCGTTAGACTCGTAAATGTGTTTAGATCATAAAACTGTTTGGATGTTTATTATGTTTGGAAAAGTCTTTCGTTCCTCTTTATTGGCTTTTGGTGTTGTTATGTTTCTTGCAGCGCCGTCTATGGCTGCAAACCCTAAGCCCATTGGGCAGTATGGCGATTGGACGGCATATTATTTGATGGAGGGCGGAAGTAAGGTTTGCTATATGGTTAGTAAGCCAGTGAGCGCGAAGGGTAATTATACCAATCGTGGTGAGATTTTTGCGCTGATAACGCATCGCCCATCTGAAAATACAAAAGATGTTTTTAGTTATATCACTGGATATACATACAAGCAGGGCAGTGACGCGACGGTCACGATTGATGGAAAGAAGTATATCTTATTTACACAAGATGATACGGCCTGGGCACCTGATGCGAGCGCGGATAGTGCTTTGGCAAAAGCTATCCGTGGTGGATCGAATATGGTGGTTAATGGGACATCGGCACGGGGAACGTTGACAACGGATAAATATAGTTTAAAAGGTTCGGGATCAGCATATAAAGCGATTTCTAAGGAATGTAATATTTGATGCGTAGCATTTTGATTTGCTTCTGGTGTGAATGCGCGTATAGTTATTAGGTAAGATTTTTTTAAGTCTTATTGGGTTAGAATAAAGATTGGTATTGCCTTTAGATACGTTTTCCTACGTATGTATAATAGCTTTTGAGTTAGATTTTATGCTTTGTAATTACATTTGGTGAGAATGTGGCCTTATATAAAATTGTCCGTTTGAGACATCGTTATCTTTTTACAAAAAACAATAAATTGCGTCTGCGATATCTGGCGGGTTGTGTTGCTGTTTCCTCTTTGGTGTTGTCTGGGTTTTTGGGTTCTATAAATTCTTCTGTTGCCTACTCGCCTTCATCTTTTGATGTTTCAAGTGTTCATTCATTTTCTGAGCATGAGGATAATCGTGCATTGCTTGATTCTGCGTTAGATCTTCATAATGCTTCTGAACAAAGTGATCGTGTTATTGTTTTAAAGGGTGATGCTGATTTTCATGATATCGAAGTGATTGGTGTTGAGGAGGGCGAAGACGATGTTCATCCCCTTGATTTTACAAATGTTGAAAAAACGCCTGCTTTAACGCTTCCAAGAGAAGAGCTTTTGGATATTGGTACTGGTGATACCTTGGCTGGTGTTTTGCAGGGCATTGGTGTGAGCGGCGCCGATGCATATAAAGCTGTGAAGGCATTGAGTAAGCATTATGATCCGCGTGATGTAAAGCCAGGGCAGGCGATTTCCGTGACATTAGAGCCGGGTGATGAGGGTATTCAGCTTAGTGGTTTGAATATGAAGCTTAGCGCGATTGAAGAGGTGCATATTTCTCGTGATGAAATGGGGCGTTATTCTGCGGAAAAAGATAAGAAAGAAGTACAGCTTCAAATGGTGGCGGCGAAGGCTTCTATTGAAACTTCACTTTATGGTTCTGCGGCGAAAGCTGGAATTCCTGCCTCCATGGTTGCGAAAATGATCCGTATTTTCTCTTATGAAATTGATTTCCAGCGTGATATTCGTGAGGGTGATAAGGTTGAAGTTTTGTATGAAACTTATGAAACTGAAGATGGTGATTTTGCGCGTTATGGGGATGTTCTATATGCGAGTTTGACGGTTGGTGGTCGAAAAATTCCCGTATATCGTTTTGATGGGAAAAATGGTGAGCACGGTTATTATAAGGAAAATGGTAAGAGTTTAAAACGTACATTGATGAGTACACCGGTTGATGGTGCGCGTATGTCTTCGGGTTTTGGTATGCGTCATCACCCTGTTTTGGGATATAATAAGATGCATAAGGGTATTGATTTTGCGGCATCACGTGGGACACCGATTTATGCGGCTGGTGATGGTGTTATTGAAAAATCTGGTCGAAATGGTGGGTATGGGAATTATATACGCATTAAACATAACGGCTCGTTGAAAACGGCTTATGCGCATATGCATCGCTTTGCAAAAGGCATGAAACCTGGTAAACGCGTTAAGCAGGGGGATGTTATTGGCTATGTTGGTACAACTGGACGTTCAACTGGTCCGCATCTTCATTTTGAAGTATTGAGGGATGGGAAGCAGGTTAATCCGAAGAGTATTAAATCTGCGGGTGGTGATAGGCTGTCTGGTCAGAATTTGGCTTCTTTTAAATCGCAAGTAGCCCATATTAGTCGTGATTATGCATCACTTTCTAAGGGTATGGAGTTTGCCAGTAACGAAATTTCTGAGTAATTTTACTTTTTTTCGAATTCTGCCATTTTTCTATAAAATGTTGATTTTGCGATGTTCAATGCTTTTGCGGCTTGGGTAATGTTTTGATTATGTTTTTTCATCGCTTCTTGCATGGCTTCACGTTCAATCTGCTCCATAGTTTTTAGTGATCCATCTGCGTTGGTGTACGGCGTGTTGTGGTTTGATATAATGCTATTTGGATGTGTTTGCAGAGGAGTTTCTTTTATAGGCGATGTTGTTAGATTTTTAAAATGTGATGGGCTTAGTTCTTTATTCTCGCACAAGACGATAGCACGATTGATGGCATTTTCCAGTTGGCGCACATTTCCTGGCCAATCATATGACTTTAGAATATTTGCGGCTTCGTCTGATATATCTATTGGAATGCGTGCTTCCTGAGCGCAAAAACGTTGAATAAAGTGCCGTGCGAGAGGCAGGATGTCGTCTTTTCTTTCATGGAGTGATGGGAGCTTTATTTCTAAAACATTGAGACGGAAGTAGAGGTCTTCTCGGAAGTTCCCGTTTTTGACCTCTTGAGCAAGGTCTTTGTTTGTGGCGGAAATAATGCGTATGTTAATTGGTGTGGGATGCGCGGCGCCGACGGTTTCCACCTCTTTTTGTTGAAGGACGCGTAGGAGTTTGACTTGTGCCTCTAAGGGAAGCTCACCGATTTCGTCCAAGAATATTGTTCCGTCATCTGCTTCGCGGAATTTACCTAAGACCTTTTCCGTTGCGCCAGTGAACGCACCTTTTTCATGGCCAAATAATGTGCTTTCCACCAGTTGTGATGGAATTGCACCACAGTTTACGGCGATAAAGGGTTTGTTTGCGCGCTTGCTTTCACCGTGAATTGCGCGGGAGAATATTTCTTTACCAGATCCAGTAGGACCAGTGATGAGTGCGGGGATATCAGAGGCGGCGACCTTGCGTCCCATATTTATGCAATCGCGTAGGCCATCTGTGTGTCCGATGAGGCTCTCAAACTTAAACGTGCCGTATTTTTCTTGTTTTAGGCGGGTAACTTCTTGTTTGAGTGTATTTAGTTTTAAGGCGTTTTCGATTGTGATAACCATGCGGTCTGCTTCGAAGGGTTTGGTGATAAAGTCGGTTGCGCCGTTCTTCATTGCGTTTACCGCGTCTTGTGTGTCCTTGCTGCCTGTGAGCATAATGATGGGGATATGAGGGTATTGTTGGTTAATGATGGGTAGGGCTTCGTCCCCGCTCATGACGGGCATATTGAGATCCATAATGATTAGGGAGAACGTGTCGTCATTTTTGGCGAGGATATCTAGCGCTTCGCGTCCGTTGCGCGCGGGGACGGGGATGAGTGTTAGTTTGCGTTTAACAAGCTGCTCCAGCATTTGTCTTTGTAGTGTTTCGTCTTCAACGATCAGAACTTTATTGAACATTTGGGGCTGTTTCCTGTTTGCGCTAGCAATCATAATATATTTTGTTTGTTAACAAAGCGTTTCATTATGAGACGGTTTTTTGTTTTTCTTAAAATGAAACGTTCTATATTGAGGATCACAATGGTGGAATTTTGTTAAGTTATTGATATTTAATGGTTAAAATTTTGGCATGAGGGTTGCAATGTTATAATCAAGAAGAGAGAGGCTGAGATTTAAAAACTAAATGATTAATATAATTCTTTAATTTTTAGATCTGTTTTACCCACCTGACCAAAACTTGCCGGTTCCTGTAAGAGGGAGCCGGCCAATTTTTATTTAGGCCATTTTTTCGAGTTCTTGTGTGAAGAGATCCATCTTTTGTAAGAGATCGTTGATTTCACGTTGTGCCAGTTCGGATAGCTCATGTGTGACGTGAGATATTTGTTCGGCAGATTTATCAACGTCACCGATGCTTTTTTCTATGGAGTGAACATTGTTTTTAGTGGATGTTGTCTCGTTTGATGCGTTGCTTGCCGAAGCGGCAATCTCTTTTGAAACGGCATTTTGTTCCTCGATTGCGGAGGCAACGGTTGTTGCGGCTTCGTTGACTTCTTCGATGGTTTTACCGAGGCGAGAGAATGAGTTTACTGTTTTTTCTGTGGCGTTTTGTATGCCTGCTATTTGTATGCTGATTTCTTCGGTGGCTGTGGCTGTTTGTGCGGCGAGTGTTTTTACTTCTGATGCGACAACAGCAAAGCCTTTTCCTGCATCACCTGCGCGGGCGGCCTCTATTGTTGCGTTGAGGGCAAGAAGATTGGTTTGCGCGGCTATTTTCTCAATTAACTGAATGACTTCGCCTATTTTTTCAGCTGTGGTTGCAAGGTCTTCAATGGTGTGTCTCGATTCTTCGGTTTCGTGCACCGCTTCTCTTGTAATGTCAGATGTTCTTGTTATTTGTTTGCTTATTTCTGCGATACAACTTGACATTTGTTCTGCGGCGGCGGAAATGGACTGTACGTTTTCCGATGCGTTATCGGAGGATTGAACGCATGATATGGCTTTGTCTTTGCTTTGTTGCACAACGTTTTGCATGGATTTGCTTGTTTGGGACAGTGTGCTGACGCTTGTATTGATTCCTGAAACAACATCTTTCAATGATTTATCAACATCATAGGCAATATTTGCAAAACTGTTTGTTTTTTCTTCTATGCTTTTTGTGACTCGGTTCATTATTTTTGTGCCGCTAAGTAAATCTCCGTGCATTCCGTTTTCAATGATTTGTCTGAAATATTGATTGCGTCCGACATATTCCATTGATGCGGTAGATTCGCGAACGAATGCGTCCATATAATCAGTCATTTCGTTTAGAGCCCATTGGAGCTCTCCTATTTGGCCTTGTTCTGTGATTGCGGATAGGCGATTGTCAAAGTCCCCTTCTGCAAGAGCCTTGCAGGTTTCAACTGTGCGTGCTATCTCGATCTCTATTTTTCTTTGCAAGAATATAATTGATACCATTGCGCCAAGGGCAATTAACATGCAAAGCATAAGTATTGCGTTTGCTCCGTTGCTGCCAAAAATGGAAGCTATAGATAAAATTATTGCGATGATTGCCGTAACGTTCGCGATCCTAATTTTGTAAAGAGAAGATGAACTCATCGTATTCCATTCCTTTCTCTTCGAGAATGTTTAGGAGTGATTGGAAGGCGGTGTTCATGCCTTCTTTGCGGTTGCTGTGGCGTTTTTCTTCTTCGATCAGAAGTTTGTATAGTGGAATGATGGTGTTATCGATGATTTCGCGATTAGGGACGCGTCGGTTGGAGTGATATCCAGTGATATGTCCAGCGGCATCATATGATGGGGTTACATGTGCCAAGACCCAGTAATGGTCACCGTTTTTGCACATGTTTACAACATAGGCGAAAATTTCTTTTTTCGATTGAAGTGTGTCCCAAAGAAGCTTGAATATGCAGCGCGGCATATCGGGGTGGCGAATTAAGCTGTGTGGTTGGTCAAGAAGCTCATGCTCTTTATAGCCAGAGATATCCATGAAAACACGATTAATGTATGTCATGTGACCTTTTGGGTTGGTCTTGCTGACAATAATTTCATCAATGTTAAAAAATCGTTCGACGCCTGTGGGAGTGATAATTTGCGTCATTCGTGTCTTTCTTTGGATATCGAAATGTGAGAATACGCAGAATTTATAGTGTATGTTAATTTTGTATGGAGCGTAATTGATAAAAATCAATTTTACTAGTGAGTAATATTTACGTATCTATATTTTTTTCATTGTATTCGTTTTTAGGATTGAGCATTTCATTACAAGTGTGTAAAGTGTCGATGGTTTTATATGCATGCGGCTTTGCGTTTTAAGTAAAGTACACAGGTTCCGTCGAGCTGTAAGCATTAAATTTTGATAAATATGCGTTTTAGCGCATGACCGTTACAAGGTGTAACGGGGCTGATGTGCTATGCGAGGATGGAGAAACAATGACTAAAAGAATGTTGATTGATGCAACTCATAAGGAAGAAACACGGGTTGCGATCACTGATGGTAATAAATTAATCGAATATGATTATGAGAGCCAGACACGAAAACCCCTTAAAGGCAGCATATTTTTGGCGAAAGTCACGCGGGTGGAGCCTTCGCTTCAGGCGGCTTTTGTGAATTTTGGCGGTAATCGCCATGGCTTTTTACCGTTTTCTGAAATACACCCTGATTACTTTCGTATTCCAGTTGCTGATCGTGAAGCTTTGATGGCGGAGCAAGAGGCATTGCTTCAGGAACATGATGAGGAAGAGGATGGTATCGATGATGCAGAAGATGCAGTCGAAGATGATGTTGACGATGTTATTGAACCCGAAGAAGTTGGTGGTGAAATTGGTGTATTGGATGAAGGTGATGTTGATTCTGAGGCGGAAACTGACGATAAGCCGAAAAAGAAAAAGCCTGTAAAATCTAAGGCAAAATCGAAATCTAATTCAAAAGAAGGTAATGTTGTCGCGGATGAAAATTCTAAAAAATCTGATGATGCAGAAGATGCAGAAGATGCAGTCGATGATGATGTGAGCGCAGATTTTGATGGTGAAGCATCGGAAGGTGGTGGCGACGAAAAAGATAGCGATGATCGCCAAAAGCGAGGTCGTGGTCGCAATAATTATCGTGGACGCGGTGGCCGTAACAATGGACGTGGTCGCGGTCGTATGCAAAACCGTAACAGTAGCGTTGAGGTTGTTGGCGGTGAGGAAATTGATGAAGAGCAGCGTTTTCGCTTTAATCTTCGTCGTAAGTATAAAATTCAGGAAGTTATTAAGCGCGGGCAGATTATGCTTGTTCAGGTTAATAAAGAAGAGCGTGGGAATAAGGGCGCGGCAGTTGGGTCTTATTTATCCTTGCCTGGTCGTTATTGTGTTCTTATGCCCAATAGCCCGCGTGCGGGTGGTGTGAGCCGTAAGATTGCCAATCATAAAGATCGCGCGCGCATGCGTGAGATTGTGAAAGATTTGGAAGTACCGAAAGGTATGTCTGTGATTGTACGTACGGCAGGTGTGTCGCGCACGAAGGTTGAAATTAAGCGCGATTTGGATTATTTGATGCGTCTTTGGGATAATATCCGTAATTTGACATTGGAATCCAGCGCGCCAGCGATGGTGTATGAAGAAGCAGATCTGATTAAACGCTCTGTTCGCGATCTTTATACGCGTGAAGTGGAAGAAATTCTTGTTGCTGGGCAAGAGGGCTTTGAAAATGCGAAAGATTTCATGAAAATGATGATTCCTTCGCATGTGAAGAAGGTTGTTCAATATGAAGGGCAGCAGCTTCCGTTATTTAATCGCTATCAAATTGAAAGCCAAATTGATGAAATTGGTTTGACAGAAGTTCGTTTGAAATCTGGTGGTTATCTGGTTATTAATCCAACAGAGGCGCTTGTCTCTATTGATGTGAATTCTGGTAAGGCGACAAAAGGTCGGCATATTGAGGAAACGGCGGTTAAGACCAATCTTGAAGCCGCGGAAGAGGTTGCGCGTCAGTTGAAATTGCGTGATCTCGGTGGTTTGGTCGTGATTGACTTTATTGATATGGAAGATCGCCGTAATAACGGTAAGGTTGAACGCCGTATGAAAGATGCGTTATCGCAAGATCGTGCGCGTATTCAGGTTGGCCGTATATCTTCATTTGGTTTGATGGAATTATCGCGTCAACGTTTAAGCCCGAGTTTGACCGAGGCACAATACGAGAAATGTAGTAAATGTAATGGCCTTGGTTTAGTGCGTACGGCGGATGCGATGTCGCTTCTTGTGCTTCGTGCGATTGAGGAAGAAGGCATCCGTGCCCGCGCCGCGCAAATTATTGTTGAGGTGTCGAGCGAGGTTGCGCTTTATATCCTTAATTATAAGCGTAAGAAAATGGCGGAGATTGAGGAACGTTATAATTTCCAAGTCCTTTTGCGCGTTGATGATAAAATCCCCGCATCTGAGTACCGTTTAGAGGTTGCGAAGCCTGTGGAAGATAACTCTGATGTGGATAGTGGAGATAAACAGAAGGGCGCCGTTGCTGCGTCATCTTCTCCTTCATCACCGCCTGGATCAGACGATGAAAACGATGATGGTAATAATAAGCGTCGTCGTGGTCGTCGTGGTGGTCGCCGTCGTAACAATAATAATCGTTCCGATGAAAATGGAGATCAAAACGGAAATGTTCAGATCTCTGATGAGGTCAACGATGTAAATGGCAATGTCGCAGAAAAACCAGCCAAGGATGTTTCGGATGAAAAGCCAAAACGTGGTGGTCGCGGACGTAAGAAGAAGGAAGATACGACTTCTGATGTACCAGTTGTGAATGATGCGAAGCCTTCGGCAGCAAATGATTCCGATGATAAAAAAGAAGAGAAGAAGCCTGCTCGGAAAAAGGCTGTTTCGAAAAAGAAAGACGATAAAGAGGCAGTGGATTCGTTACCAAAGGCGGATGTGGCAGAGGAGAAGCCTAAAAAAGCAGTTTCTAAAGCAGCTTCTAAAAAGGAAGAGAAAGTTGTGAAGCAACCAGAGCCAGTCAATAAGGATTATGAGGTTGTTAATCAGGCGCCCAAGGAAAAGAAAAAAGGATGGTGGAATCGCCTATAAAGCGTTTTAATGGTTTGATTTTTATGAAAAGCGGGGTTTAGATGCCTCGCTTTTTTGTATAGTTATTTGTTTATTCCTGTGAAATTGTTTCTGGCTTGCGATTTGTTACCAAATTGCTCTATTTTATCGTGCGGCTAAGACTTGGAAGAAGTAATTTGTCGAAGTGCCGTCGAATTTAGTGACGCAGCCAGCGGATTTATAGGCGATTTGTGGGGATTCGTTTGTTGTGTTTGACCCGCCCAGAATGCGGTTGTTTGTATTGACCGAAAATGAGCCAGTGAATATCGTTCCTTCTTCAACATATTGTTGTTGTGGCGGGTTGTTTGACGGATTTTCAATATCCATGATCTTATTGATTTGCAGGCACATGGCATCAGAAATGCCAGAGAGTAGGATGATGAGGTCTCGACAGGCGTGAGACGCGGTGTCACAACCCATTCCGCCGATACGGTTTCCTGTGGATATGATCCAGTTATTGGCGAAGTTTTTATCATTTAGCACTCTTGATGCAGGGCGATAGGGGATGCCGCCGCCATCAACATTAAACACCTCACAGGTGGTTTCTGTGCAGTTTGGGTTGTCATATGCGCCGCCTATGGCTATGAAGTCGAGGTCGTTTTCGCTTATCCCACCGAGAACCATATTTTGAACGGTGGTTTCGATTGATTTTGTATATTGAAGGAGGCTGGAGGCGGTAATACGTGCGCGTTCAATATCGCCAGTTTGATTGGTGGATGATGTTCCACGGCTCATGAGCGCGGTTAAAAATCCGAGTAAAGCTACGGCGAGTAGAATAAAAAAAAGGGCATTTCCTTGTTCATTCTTGATAATCATAACTTTACGTTCCTTGCGATCATTTTGATTATGATTGCCAGTTTTTTAGACGTTTGCAAGCTTCGATGATGTTTTCTTCGCTATCGGCGTAGCAAATGCGGATGGATTTGTGGCCGCGTGTTAGGTCAAAATCAAGGCCGGGAGTGGTGGAGACAAGGGCCTCGTCCAACATGGTGGTGCAGAAATTTTCACTATTATTGCTGAGGTTATGGATGTCGGCATATATATAAAACGCGCCCGCCCCATTGGTGAAATCAGTAATGCCAATTTTGGGGAGTTCTTTCATCAATATATCGCGGTTAATGCGGTATCTTGCAACATATCCGTCCAGAACATCAAGGTGATCGAATATCTTATAGGCCACGTGTTGTGCGATTGTTGGGGCGGATACAAACAGGTTTTCAGATAGCTTTTTAACGGGATCAACCAAATCATCGGGCAGGACTGTCCAGCCTAAACGCCACCCTGTCATAGCAAAATATTTTGAAAATGTATTTAGTATTATTGCTGTTTTAGAGAATTTGCGCGCTGTTACGGCTTTTTTCTCATATGTGATTCCGTGGTACGCCTCGTCTGATATCAGGCGGATGCCTTTTTCGTCACACCAATTACAGATTTTTTCAAGCTCGGTTTCATTAATCATTGTTCCGCCCGGATTGGAGGGGGAGTTTATGATTAATCCATCGAAATTCTGTCCGCAATTTTGTAGTAAATCCAGTGTAGGTTGGTAGTTATCTTCCGCGCGGGATTCTATTTCAATGTTTTGTAAATTTAGTGATTTTAATATGTTACGGTAGGCAGGGTAGGTTGGCGTTATTGTGGCTACTTTGTCGCCATTATCGAATGCGGCAATAAAATCAAGGATAAACGCGCTTGATGAGCCAGCGGTTATCACTATATTTGCGGGAGAGATTTCTACGCCATAATAATTTTTATAGTATTCGGTTATGCGCTCTCGCAAAGATGGCATACCGATTGCCTCGGTATAACCTTGGCGCGGATCTTTTTGTATGGTCTCAATGGCATAATCAAGCGCGGCTTGTGGGGCGCCAAAACATGGCTGGCCTGCGCCCATGCGGCGAATGTCCGCTCCTTGTGATTCGCGTTCATTGACTTGGCGTAAAATGTCGAGCGCCTTGAAGACGTTTATGTTTGATCTGTTGGAGGTTTTTAATGTGCTCATATGGTTTTAATTTCTTGAGATTTTAAGATATTAGAAGGCATGAAAACCTAGCGTGAATCAAGGGTAATGTTAATAAATTTTAGGTGAGCGTATGGTTATAGTTTAAACAATATGGATTTTTTTTGCTATATGGTTTGAATGGCGTTAGTATGTCACTCTATTTCAAAGTAATGCAGTTATAAGGTTTAAAAATGATGTTACGTTTATTGGTAGTTGCTATGGTTTTTTGCTCTTTTTCTTCTTTTTCACAGGTGGTTTACGCTCAAGCGGCGGCCGAAAAGCCCGCAGAGAAGGCGTCACAAGAAGATTTGGCAAAGGCGCAAACAAGGGCGCTTCACTCACAAGTTAAAAATACAATGAGTAAGCTTGAGATTGATGAAGTTCAGCATTTCGGTGTTATGTACTCTAACTACTTGATTTACAGCATGGTTAAGGCGGTGCGTGAGGATGTTGGCAATGCGGTTACGGCGTGCTCTGAGAATAATAAGGATATGGCGAGTGAATTGGATGCGAAATTTGCAGCGTGGGAAAAAAGTGTTGGTGGTACGTTGGAAGAGGCCAATTCGAATTTAAATAACATGGCATTGGCGCAAAATTATATGTCGCAAGATGAGGTCAAAACTTTGTTTGGTTTGGCGGATGAGACGCGCCGTGTGAATTCTTCGCGGTTTGAAACAACGCCAGTTTCATCGCCTGAAGCTTGTGAATTTATGATGAGTAAAATGGATGAAACGGAGCAAAGCATGAACCATATGCTCCAAACGACACTTGTGAGTTATCCAACTATTTTGAAAAAGAATCAGAAATAGAGTTTTTTTGTTTTATTTAATATGTTTGAAAAGGTCGTTTTTCCGGCCTTTTTTGATGTTTTTAACCAAAAGCGAAATTAAATTTGAAAAATATTTTTTTTTATGCAAAAATAGGCTTAACTTCGTATAAATGCCGTAGATGTATATAAAGTAAAAAACAAGTATCTATAAAAAGGCAGAAGTGGTGATTTTGACGCAAGATAAGCGTCGTTGATATAAAGGGTGTTAATAGAATGGCGGATAGTCCAGCTACAGATATTACAGTAACTTCGGAAGAGAAAATTGCGTACGCGCAAATGGAGATGTTGGCCGATGGTTTAGGGCTTGCTAAGCCCGATGTTATTGATGGTAATTTCGGCAACCAAATTCGCGGCGCTTTGACTGGTGCACTTGATGCTGTTCCTGAACGCGGTTTCTCATTTGCGTCATTGGTTGGCTCTAACGATGCTCAATATAATCAGGATAAAGTTATTGAACAAATGATTTTGACTGTGGGTGGTGGTAATGCGCCAGTTATTGGTTCGCGGGAGTGGTCTGAGGCATATTCAAGTTTTAAACAAGCCCTTAACGCTCTTCCAAGAAATATAGACATTGTGAGTGCGCCTTCGACTGCTGGCGCTTCTGCGCCTGCCGCCGCTCAGGTAAGTACGCAGCCTCAAAATGCAGAGGGAGCGCCCCCTCAATCGACACAAACATCAGCGCCAGCAGAGCCAACTCAGCCCGTATTTACACCTGATGCACAGACACAGGCCGCGATGAATTTTATCTGTAGTGACGTTTTCCCTGGGCTTGGATTAAGTGCGAATTCACAGGATGTTGCGTCTTTTCAAACCTGTTATGATCAGGCGATCTTATCGTTAAAAGATCTGGCAGGGTTATCTGATGATCCTTCGAAGCATGCGGATGAGTTGAAGGCCGCGCTTGATGAGCTTGCAAATAATCCTAAGTTTATTCAATTAAGGAAGGATTATGATAATCCGCTTATTGCTGGGACTGAGAATTTTGCTTTTAATACAAAGATGAATGCTGGTGGCTATGGTGATAAATTACCACAAGCAATGAAAGATGATCCTAAGCTTTTATTCGCATTGATAGATAATCGCAATCAAGTTGTAGAGTCGGTTGCCGCTGTTTCTAATGGTGTTTTATTGGCACCAACTCAGACTGCACCAGCTCAGACCGCACCAGCTCAAGGTACACCAACCCAGACAACGCCAGCTCAAGATACGGGGGCGTTGAAGCTTGATGATCCTGAGGTTATGGCCGCTACTTTGTTTGTTGAGCAGAATTTCCTTAAACCTATGGGGGATTATGTTGCGAATATGGGTGACAAGGCATCTGAGCTTGCCGAGAGATTTGTGAATTTTAAGCCGTTAACTGATGATGACCTTAAAGATGGGGTTTTAGCGCAAGAGCAGTTCAGAGTTGCGATGATCGGCTTTAAGATGTTGGATGGTCAGAAGAACCCGAATGGTGCTTATGATCCATCACAAAGAGATTCTATGATTCAAAGTATCATGGAAAAGCAAGAATTTGATATGGTTCGCCAGCAAATTGACGCAAAAGTGAGTGCGGGTGAAACGGATCCTGTTGTTATTGCTGAAAAACGTAAGGTGATGCTTGATGAATTATTTAATCAAATGGATGTTTTGAACCGTGCCGGTTTAACGAATTCAGAAAAAGCGAAGAATGACACCGTTTATAACCGTGTTTTGATGCAGGCGGCGGATTGGCTACCCGAGGGTATGAAGGGGTTTTTGCAAGACTTCTTTACCAATAATGAATTTGGTCAAATGATTGGTAATTTCCTTGGTGCGATGGGTATTCAGGTGAGTTTGCTTTGGGGTGAAGAAAGTAAGAGCGAAGCGGATCTTGTTGCCGAGTCTGCGCCGAATATCGAAAAGAATTTTAAAGAGCAGTTTGCAAAAGCAGAGGGTGATGATCCATTGGCTAAATTACAGGCCATGGAGAAAGATGCACTTGAAAATGCAGATAGCTTTGGTAGCCGTTTTGCACAAAACTTGATTTTCAAAGGGGCAAATAAAGATTTTGTTGATGATACGATTAAGTCGGCCTTTGACAAGGCGGAAGAGGCCGCGCGTCAGCCAGGTGCGACGGATGAGACTATTTCGCAGGCCTTTACAGCGGAAGTGATTTCCCGTGCACAGGCGTTCCGTGAGAACCCTGAAAATGCGCGTCAATTTGATAATTTATCATCTGATGAGCAATACGAGACCATAGAGGAAGCCCGAGTTGTCACTAATCAGGCGATTGCGGAGTATATGGCTCTTGGCCTTGGAACGGAAAATGGTAATGATTTAGGGATTAAATTTACAGAGCGTGAGTTTGACGCGGTTGTTGACCGTTATGCATATGACGCGCCGCTCGCGGTTTACGGTGTGATTGATCGTAATTTTGAAGCCTTGGGTCTTGTGCAAGATAATGCCATGATAAGGGATGATGGTGGAGCACTGAAAACTGTGTTTGATCCGCAGGGGAATGGTATGATTGAGGAGCTTCTCATTCGTGCCCAAATTCATAGCCATCTTGAAAATGGTGGTGAGCTTGATGAAGCGTTTTTGGCGACATTAAACGCGCAAGACGCAAATGGGACAAATCAGTTACGTGAATTATCGGTTGATAATGTGGGTTTGGTTGAAGATTATATGCGTGATCAAGGCGTTAGTGATGCGGATATCAAGATTTTCCATGACAGTATCCAAGGGATGGGTGAAAATTATTATGGCACTGACCCTGCTAAACCAGATGTAGGTGAACGTCAGGCCGATTCTGTGCTTGAGCATGTGATTTATGGCGGGCAATTAGATACGAGCTTGCTTATTCCTACGCCTGCGCCCGAAGTTGATCCTGCGCCTGCTACGGAAGAGCCAGAGCGTGAGGTTCATGTGTTGCCGGAGAGAGTAGAGCCAGTAACAGTTATTGTAGGAGAGCCAGAGCCTGCTGTGGTTGAGGATAAGCCTGAGACGGCGTGTAAGCCAGAAGGGTGTAGAGAAGTGTTTGAGAGAGCGGTGGAACCTAAGCCATTATACTCTCATGCTAATGATTCGCCGTCTGGGGATATTTTCTATTATCGTGATTTGCCAGAGTTTAGTTTGAGATCGTCGGAAGCGCAGTATTTGAGAGAGAATCTGGTTGAGAATGTGCCTGGTTTGGGTGAGCTTGCGGATGCGCGTGGGCAGGATCCGATCACTGTGTTTTTGATGGAGAAAATGCATAGAGGCGGTAATCAATATGTTGCATTTGATTTTAAAGAAATGGGGATGAATTCATTTGCACATATGGATGGTGTCATGGTTTATCGTGGACGTGGTGGTGATAGTTTGCCCGAGCTACGTTATTATGATACGGCCGATGGGCCAGAGGCGGAGCGCAACCCTAATGGTTCACATGGAATAAAGTCACTCTCTTATCATCGTGATTTGGGCGATTATGGAAGACGGACGAACCCTATATCCCCTCAATATGCTGATTTTGATACATTGTTTTCTAGATTGGATAGGCCATCTGGTGGAGCTCTTTATGATTCGCCGTCTACGCATAATGGGTTTCAAGGGATTGTTGTGGTTGGGGCCGATTATGACCTTCATAACGCATTTGATGTTGTTTATGGTGATGTTGGCACTCATGGTAAGGCGGCTTATGATAAAGCCTATTCTCATCGTGAGAGTGTTTATTCAGGGGCTCTTAATGGGGGATATTGGACAGGAGGAGAGCAAAGGAAATTGCCGCAATATGCCGATAATTCAGGGCAGTCACAGAAGCAACAGAATCAAAGGTCTGGGAATGGTTCAGAGCGTGAAGATGAGTTTAATAAGAAGAGTGGTGCGAAGTGCGAAAGGCCTGAATATAGGGAGCCTTCTAAAATTCAAATTCTGCGCGAGACCAAAGATAGGGTTATTCTTATGAAAGAGAGATTCTTTGGCAAAGACGACGATGATTGTGGTAATGAGCAGGCGAGCATTGATGTTCAGCATGGTATTAATGACATGGGGGCGAATCAGTTTGATCCATCCATGGGTGATGAAAATTATATCCCAGGTATGCAGAATACAAGCACGATGAGTGTTGCAGGGCGTACGGCATAAATTCAAATAGATTTAATTGTTTTAAGGGGGTGCGTTTGTGCCCTTTTTTTTTATTCAAAATCACATCCGTCGATATGGTCGTTGACCATGCCCATGGCCTGCATAAGGGCGTACATGGTTGTGGGGCCGACGAATTTCCATCCTCGCTTTTTTAAATCTTTGGATAGGGCGATGGAAGCATCGGTTTTGGCGGGGATGTCTTGCATTGATTTTGGCGGTATGTGGTTTTCAGGTTTGAAACGCCAGAGGTAATTGTTTAGGCTTCCGCATTCGTCAATTACCTCTATCGCGCGCTGGGCGTTGTTTATGGTGGCTTCGATCTTGCCACGATGGCGGATGATCCCCTCATTTTGCAACAATGTATCAATGTGTGTTTTGTCGTATTTAGCTACTTTGTGGAAATCGAAATCGTCAAAGGCGGTGCGGAAGTTTTCGCGTTTTTTTAAAATGGTGAGCCAGCTTAAACCCGCTTGAAACCCTTCCAAGCAAATTTTTTCAAACAGGCGAATATCATCATGGACGGGTTTGCCCCATTCTGTGTCGTGATATTTTGTATAGAGCTGGTCATTGTCGCACCATTTACAACGTGATTTATTATCTGCTCCGATAATCAGGCCTTTATCACTCATCATTAATTCCTTAAGCTTTTCATGCATATAATCATAGCGAGGGGATGACATGCTGCAAGCTTTATTAAACAGAGGGAAACGTGAGCTGCCGGAGGTGCGTGATATTCGTGATCGGGAAGATTTAGATTTTCTTGAGGAAAGCAAACCGCATCTTGAGGAATTAGAAGGTATTCGCAAGGGGAAAATGCAATCTTTTAAATGGCGCAAAGGGATTGCTGTTCCTTTGGCGGTCGCGCTTACGCCTCCACTTGCCTATATTGATTTTTGGTTGATGTTTTTACGGGGGGCATCTGATGATGATACCTTTGCGGGGCTGAGCCTTGCTTTTATGGGTGGGCTGTATTGGTGGATGAGTGAGCCGCGCCGTAAGTATGCGGTTTCGTATAAAGAAAAAATTCTACCGAAATTAGCGGAGTTGTTTGGTGGGTTTGTCTATTGGATTGATGGGGAGATTGCCCTTCATAAGATACAGCCGTCTAAAATTGTGCCGCGCCATGATAAATGTGAGACGGAGGATTACTTCACAGGGCAATATAAGGGTGTGAATGTTGAATTTTCGGAAGTTGATTTCAAGCAAAAGCGACGGAGCAAAAACCGCACTTATTATGTGAGTGTGTTTAAGGGGCTTGCGATATTGCTTGATATGAATTCAAAACGTTTTTACGGGCATACGATGATTGATAAAGATCGCTCTAAAATTTCGGAATGGTTTAAGGAGCAAACGGGTGGCTTGAAACGCGCGAATTTGGTCGATCCTGAATTTGAGAAGATTTTCGATGTGTATACGAATGATCAAGTGGAGGCGCGGTATTTAATTGACCCCGTGATGATGGAGCGATTAAAGGCGGTGCAGGATGGGTATGACGGGGAGGGCATTCGGGCGGCATTTTATGAGAGCAAGTTGCTTATCCTCGTGGAGAGCAAGCATAATTATTTTGAGCCTGCTGATTTAGAAATCCCCGCGACTGATCCACGGTCATTATTGAGTATGAAGCGTGAGATTGGGCAGATTTTATCTCTGGTTGACCGGTTGTCGCTTTATGATCCTGAGGCGGCGCATCGGGGCGAGGTATAGTATTGGCTGGATGATGTTGACTTATTAGTCTTAATCCGCCACAAATAGGGCGATTAACCCTGAAATGATGAGGCATAAAATGGCGGCGTATGAATATGTATATGTGATGAACGGATTAACCAAGGCGTATGGCAATGGGAAGAAGGTTCTTGAAGATGTGACGCTTAGCTTTTTCCCGGGTGCGAAGATTGGTGTTTTGGGGCCGAACGGTGCGGGTAAATCGACTTTGCTTCGGATTATGGCGGGGCGCGATACGGACTTTATGGGTGAGGCGTGGACGGCCAAGGGCGCACGTACGGGCTATTTAGAGCAAGAGCCGAAATTAGATGAGAGCAAAACCGTTGGTGAGAATGTGATGGAGGCCTTATCCGATGTTAAGGGGATGGTGGAGCGTTTTAATGCGATTGGTCTTGAAATGGCCGAGCCTGATGCGGATTTTGATGCGCTTGGCGCGGAAATGGGTGAATTGCAGGAGAAAATTGATGCGGTTGACGGGTGGGAGCTAGATCGTACCATTGAAATTGCGATGGATGCGCTGCGTTGTCCGCCTGCGGATTCTCCTATTACTAATTTATCGGGTGGGGAAATGCGCCGTGTTGCGCTTTGTAAGTTGCTTTTGGAAAAGCCAGACCTTCTTTTGCTGGATGAGCCGACAAACCATTTGGATGCGGAGAGTGTGGCGTGGTTGCAGCGTCATTTGGCGGATTATACGGGGGCAGTTGTGATGGTGACGCACGATAGATACTTCCTTGATAATGTCACGGGTTGGATTTTGGAAGTGGATCGCGGGCGCGGCATTCCTTATGAGGGGAATTATTCGGCCTATCTTGAGGCGAAGGCCAAGCGTATGCGTCAGGAAGAGCGCGAAGAAAATACACGCCAGAAAACTTTGGCGCGCGAAATGGAATGGATGGGTAAATCTCCGTCTGCGCGTCGTGCGAAGTCAAAAGCACGTATTAATGCGTATGAAGATTTGTTGGCCGCCAGTGAAAAATCAGATATGCGTGATGCACAGATCGTTATTCCAACTCCGCCACGACTTGGTGATTTGGTGATTGAGGCGGATCATATTAATAAGGGATTTGGTGATCGTTTGTTAATTGATGATTTGTCCTTTAAGTTGCCTCCGGGCGGCATTGTTGGTGTTATCGGGCCGAATGGTGCAGGTAAGTCGACATTGTTTAAGATGATTACCGGCAGTGAAAAGCCTGATGAGGGTACGTTTAAGGTTGGTGATACGGTAAAGCTTGGCTATGTCGATCAGAGCCGTGATGCGCTGAACGCCGATAACAATGTCTGGGAAGAAATTTCGGGGGGTACGGATATTATCAAGCTTGGTAAAGTTGAAATGCAGAGCAGAGCGTACGTGTCTGCGTTTAACTTCCGTGGGCCGGATCAGCAGAAAAAGGTTGGTGATCTTTCGGGGGGGCAAAGAAATCGCGTACACCTTGCGAAGATGCTCCGCACGGAGGCTAATGTTATCTTGTTGGATGAGCCAACAAATGATTTGGACACAGAGACTTTGGCTGCGCTTGAGGAGGCGTTGGAGAATTATGCGGGTTGCGCGGTTGTTATTTCTCACGATCGCTGGTTTCTTGACCGCTTGGCGACGCATATCCTTGCGTTTGAGGGGGATTCACAAGTGGTGTGGTTTGAAGGGAACTATGAGGACTATGAGGCAGACTTCCGCAAACGTATGGGACATGATGCTGATACGCCGCGGAAACTCAAGTATAGACCCCTTAGGAAAGCTGGCTAATCTGCCGAGTGTACGTGTTTTTTCATCCAGTTACGTAAAAAAATGTCAAAAATGTGACATAAAAACTCGCATTCTTTTGTAAAATGATGTTAATATAAGCTGTAATTTGTCTAAAATTCGGAATGATTGTGTGTTTTTCGAGTTTAAAATTAGAGTGGTGAGTATTATCGTGCAAAACTTAAAAACCAAAGATGTTGTTACTTATTGTACAATGCCGCGGGTTGTTCCGCGCTTGAAAGGTTTGTTTTCTTCTGGTTTTGGTTATGTTGCGTTTTTAATGGCGCATATATATTGTATGGTACGAATTCTTCCTGATAACCACCCGTATCTTCAAACACAAAATATGGGGCGGTACGGTATTCGTCATGTTGTTGCAGAGGCAACGCGTCATTTGAAGTTTTCACGAAACCATATTGATCAAATTCTTATATATTTTGCGTTATTGGCTGGGCTATTGATTTTGGTTGCTCAGCTTTTTGTCCTGATTTTTACGTTTGTGGCGCCGATTTTCTTTCCTGCAGTTATGGCTTTTTCTTGGTTTGATACGCCAGACCCAAGTGAGGATATTGCATTTAATCTTTTGGATCGTGTTTTTGGTCTTCCTGATATCTTTTGTTCATCTGTGACGCCTGCAAATTGTACGCATTATGCGACTGGAATTGCTGCTAATGTTGCTGGTCCTGCAACGGGGGCGGCTGTTGTTCCATTGCCGTATCATTCCGCGTTGCATGGGCTTTTCCGTTTTTATTCAACGGCTCTGATGATGATTGCTGTTCTGATTTTTCTATATTTTATTGTTGTTCTTGTTCTTGAAACTGCGGTGAGTGGAACTGCATTTGGGCAGCGTTTTCAAAATGTTTGGGTGCCTATACGCTTGGTTGTTGCGCTTGGGCTGTTGATGCCGATTAATTATGGGATTGGTTCGGGGCAATATGTTGTGCTTTATGCGGCGAAATATGGTTCTAGCTTTGCGACCAGTGGTTGGACGAGTTATAATCAAGCGATTACTTCTCATGCCCAATTTTCAGGGTCTGGTGGTAATCCATTTGGGGAGCGCTATACATATTTAGCGATGCCTGAGGCGCCAGATATTACGCCATTGGTTGAAACGATGTCTTTGGTGCATGCTTGTGCCTATGCTTATCACAGAATGGTGGCTGGTAAAGATAATGAGGCGACGGCAGCAAGTGGAAGTTATCCAGCGTTGGATGGAGATTACACGAGTTCTACGGCTGCAAATACCTATAAGATTGAGCCTTTTTTGGTTAAAGAGGCGACAACAGCGATGAACGCTGTTGGTACGGGCGGAATTGGTGGTTCGACGACTATTAATGGGAATCCTGCTTCCAGGCAATTTGTGACTAATGCTACTAGTCCTACTTATATTGAGGCTCTTAGTTTTTACTTTGGGGCTGATATTGTTATTCGATTTGGTGAACATGGTGAGGGTGCGCGGTATTCGGGGTACCCTGGGTCTGTGATCCCATATTGTGGAGATGTGCGTATTCCTGTTGTTAATCTTTCTGATATTGGTGGTGCGAATTCTAATCGTGGTGGTGCGGATCATATGCTGCGTTTTTATTATCAGACGGTTTTGCGTATGTGGAAAGATGATAATCGTATGAAGCAGTTTGCGCGGAGTTATGTTTCAAGTATGGTTTTTAGTTTGCCTTCAGATACTTCGATCACTTTGCCGCCAGGCGTAGATGTATGTCTCGATTCGAATCTTTCGGGGGTGGGTCTTGCCGTTCCTCCTGGTGGATTTCAGCCGACTGCTCAGGAATGTCGAGATCGTCCGCCTAAATCTGAGTGGAAATCTGGAATGATTGATATTTATGCTGGTGGGCCGGGTGCGCCTGCGCCTGCGACTCTTCGGTTTGCAGTTATTGAGGCATGGAGGAATTACGTTCTGAATTCCTTGTATTCTGATTATACTACGCAAATGGCCGAGCTTGGCTGGGGTGGGGCAGGCGTTTGGTATAATCGTATTGCCGAAATTAATGGTGGTTGGATTGATGGGGTGAAAGCGATTCCCGTTCTTGATCGATATCCATTGGTTATGGAGCAGGTTCGTACAGTGAAAATGAAAGAAGATAAAGCTGTGACTGCGGAAATTTTTAATCCGACCTTGCCGCCTGGATCAGAAAATTCTCCGTCTAAACATTTTGGTGTTGAGGAAGGGGATGCTGTTATTAACGAAGTCGCCAAGCCATTAGCAGCTGTTTATGAGTATTGGAATAATGGGGACGTTAAAAACCCGAATAATCTTAGTCGTGTTCAGCTTCAAAATGTATTTTTAACGGCTATGAATATGTTGCTTGGTACGCAGGGCCTTGCGGCGATGAGAACATCAAACAGGCACTTGCATCCTTTGGCACAACTTGTTGCTGTTGGTAAGGGGTTGGTTGATTCTGCAATCTTTGATATGGCGGCCTCTTCGGCAACGGCATTTTTGGGTGGAGCGCTTAAAGCGTTTGAAAAGACCAAGGGCATTGCCGCATTTTCTGAAGCGGTTAGTAGCGTATTCTTTTCTCTTGCCTTTATGGGGCTTACGGCTGGGTTTGTGCTGTTTTATATTTTGCCGTTTTTACCGTTTATATATTTCTACTTTGCGGTGGCGTCTTGGGTTAAATCTATATTTGAATCTATGGTTGGTGTGCCGTTATGGGCGCTTGCGCATTTGCGAATTGATGGTGACGGTTTACCTGGTGATGCGGCGCAAAATGGTTACTTCCTTATTATGGAGATATTTATTAGGCCGATCCTTACTGTTATCGGTTTGATTGCGGCTATTGGTATTTTTGCAACGCAGGTTCGGGTTCTTAATTTGATTTGGGATTTGGTTGCCGCGAATACCGCTGGTTTTACGCCGAATTCTGATATTCTTGGGATGGGCGCGATTGATGATGCGGATTTCCGTCGCGGGATTATTGATCAGTTCTTCTTTACAATTATTTACACGATTATTTGTTATATGATGGCTTTGGCATCGTTTAAATTGATTGATAAAATTCCTGATAATATTCTTCGTTGGGCTGGTGCGGGGGTATCATCATTTGGTGATATTGATCAGGAGAGTATTGATAGTATTACGCGTTATGCGACGGTTGGTGGTATGACGATTGGTAATCAAGCGGCTGGTGCTATACGTGATGTTGCCGGAGGCGGTGGCGGTGTTTTAGGGCGACAAATAAATGATTTTGTAAATCCTCCTAAGCCTGCTCCTAAACCTAACACTCCAGGTGATTAGATAATAATGATGGTTAATAATATGTTGGATAAAAAGGCGTAACGAATGTTTACTTTTGCATTACCAAAGGGATTATTTAGATATATGGTTTTGCCAGAGATTGGCACGCGCATTCATTCATTGTTTATGGGCGGGTTTGGTTATGTCCCATATTTTATCGCGATTGTTTATCAAATGGTTGGTCTTTTACCGCGTAATCATCCATATCTTTATCCGCGTAATATAGGACGATTTGGTATTCGTCATGTTGTTGCAGAAGCGGCCAGAAATATAACATTTAGTTGGCGTACAATTGACCAGATTGTTTTGTTTGTCGCGGTGTTGGCGGGGCTCGTCATCTTTGTTATGCAGTTTGTCGCACTGGCGGCGATGGTGTTTTTTCAACCAGCAGCGGCAGGCGTTATGCCAACCAACTGGACTGGTTTTTTCTTTATAAATAATGCTGGATATAGAAGTCAGGATCTGGCGTTTATTATGTTGGATATGGTTTTTGGTGTTCCGCATCCAGGCGCAGGTGTTGGTGGAGGTTTTTTCGAATCTTGTATCGGAACGACAACGGCCTGCCATAATAATTTTGGTACGCCCGTTTATGAGTGGCGCGCTCTTGGTTCTGCGACTAATAGTTCTGATATGCCTGTTTCTGCTGCATTTAACCCAAGTATTTTTGGCCCGTTTTCATCGGCGTCACATACTAATTTTCCATTTCCGTATCATTTAGGGTTGCACCGTATTTTTAGTATTTATAGTACAGGTTTGTTGATTATTGCGGTTATTATTACGTCTTATTTTATTATGACCATTCTTGCAGAAACAGCGCAAAGCGGTATTCCATTTGGACGGCGTTTTAATAAAACATGGGCGCCTCTTCGTATTGTTGTTGCTTTTGGTTTACTGATGCCTTTGACAACGGGTTTAAATTCTTCCCAATATGCCGTTTTATATGCAGCGAAATTTGGATCTGCATTTGCATCAAATGGTTGGCGGTATTTTAATGATACTTTGAATTCTGGGTATTATGGCAGTACGTTAGACCTTGTTTCAGTTCCTTCGACTCCGAAGATTGGAGCCTGGACGCAGTTTATGTTTGTTGCATTGGCGTGTAAGTATAATTATGATCACTATATTAGGTTTGAGGCTGGTGGAGCATCCCCCCCACCCGCAGATTTTATTCAGGCCTATATTTTAGGGGATTCAGCCAGCGGCAGTAATGTTTACCTCTTGAATGCGACTACGTATGCCACAGCTCTTACTCTTTTAGATCAGGGTGTGGATACAATGGTTGTTCGTTTCGGCGTTAGAAATGTACAAAAATTCGGACATGAACGTAATTCTGTTGCGCCTATTTGTGGTGATTTACACATTCCAATATTTGATCCCAGACCGTCAAGCTCCGCGGCGGAAGGCCCCTATATAATGCAGCAGGGCTTTTATGATATTACACGCAATATGTGGAATGCTGGGAATGGAGGTTTCTATTCTGCAGGGGGGGCTGCTCCTGAATCTGTAAGTAATAACCGCCGTTTCAGGCATGTGGTGGATAGGATTGTTGAGGGTTTACCTGCAGCACCACCAGGGCCCGATGTTGCTGGCCTGCTTACGCCTAATTATGTGCAGGAGTATAATGGGTTGGTTATGGTGGACGTTAATACTACTATTACTGCTGCGGTTGCTGCACAAAATGGGAGCTCGAAATGGGGTAACCCTTCTAATAGTGCGTCTGCGCTTTATCAAAAAGGTTGGGCTGGCGCAGGTATTTGGTATAACCGCATTTCGGAGATGAATGGTAGTATGACGGCGGCTGTTGCGGCTGTTCCTGTGGTTGCAAATTATCCAGAAATCATGGAGCAGGTTTGGGATTTGAAGGCCAAATATGATGAGGCAGTTGAAGCAGGAAAACAATTCGATCCTGAACTTACAAAGGTTGATAGTCCGAAGTCCTTACTCGATAAGGTTTATGGTTATGAATTTGCCGCTTCAATGTGGGACGCATATCATGGCTGGGATTTGGCTGCTGGAGGAGATGCTCAAAAACCTGCGGATAATCCGATTTTATCTGCAATATCGTCTATTTTAGGTTTAGATGGACTTTATGATTTACGCTATAATCAGAATACGCATCCGCTTGCGATGTTGTCTGGTATTGGACGGTCTTTGGTTGAGAGTTCTATACGTTCTCTTGGTTATGCGGCGGTTATATCAGGGGTGAGTGCTGTTGCTGGTAAGGCCGCGCCGAAGCAGTTGGCGAAATTATCTGCGAGCTTTTTTGTTACTGTGGCTATGCTCGGTTTGACGGTTGGCTTTGTGTTATTTTATGTTGTTCCGTTTTTGCCTTTTATTTATTTCTTCTTTGCTGTTGGCGGGTGGATTAAAGGAATATTTGAAGCGATGGTTGGTGCGCCGCTTTGGGCACTTGCTCATATCAGAATTGATGGGCATGGACTTCCGGGGCAAGCTGCTCTTAATGGCTATTATTTGATTTTTGAGGTGTTTTTGCGGCCGATCCTTATTTTATTCGGATTGCTGGCTAGTATCTCGATTTATTCAGCCTTGGTTGGGGTTTTGAATACGGCCTTTGATATTGCGGTTGCAAATTTGGGTGGTTTTCATGTGGATACCGCTTTGACAGACTCAACCATTTTGAATTTGGATAAAATGAGGGGGTTGATTGATCAATTTTTCTATACTGTTATTTATGCGATCATTGTTTACCTTCTTGGAATGTCTTCGTTTAAATTGATTGATACCATTCCGAATAATATTTTGAGATGGATGGGTCAAAGTGTCGCGACGTTTGGTGACCAACGTGAGAACCCTGCGGAAACCTTGGTATCTAAGGCATCTATCGGTTCACAGCAAGCCACAGGTAAAATTGGTGGCGGTCTGAACTCATTGGTCGGTGCGGCTACAAGCTAATATGGAAGGTGATTGGTAAAAGATGCAATCAACAAGTAGAAGTTTTGTTGCTTATACTATGTTTCCTGGGATTTTGCCTCGGTGCAAATCTCTTCTTGCGTCGGGTTTTCAGTTTTTAGCATCTGTAATGGCGGCAATTTATTGCAATGTTGGATTATTGCCACGTAGTCATCCTTATATGAATGCTTCTAATTATGGACGGTTTGGTGTGCGGCATGTTATTGCTGAGGCTGGTCGTAATCTTGAATTTTCAAGGCAAAATATAGATAAAATTATTATATATTTTACTTTGCTTGCTGGTTTGTTTTTGTTGTTTTTGCAAATAGGCTTGCTTGTGTTCTCATTGATTTCTACGCCCGTGTTTGCATCGTCTTGGGGGCTTGGTTGGGCCAATATTTTTCGGGATACTCCTCATGGCCCACAGCAGGATTTTGCGTTTATAGTTTTAGATCGTGTTTTTGGTGCTATGACGTTGTCTGGCGGCGGCGGTGGAACAGGTTTCTTTGGGTCTTGTTATTCTAATCCGGGTATTAATTGTATTGGTTCTACGGCGGGTAGTGTGGTTGCTTCTCCTGCTTCTTTTCCTAGTCCCATGCATTTGGCTCTTCACGGGCTTTTGCATTTTTATACGATGGGTTTGTCCATTGTTGCATTGATCATTATTTTGTATTACGTCATTGCAATCATTGGGGAAACCGTTACGTCGGGAACACCATTTGGTAAGAGGCTTAATAGGGCTTGGTTTTTGCCAAGATTACTCGTGTTTTTTATATTGATTGCACCTATTTCGACTTCTGGTAATAATGCAGGTATTAATAGCGCTCAGCTTATTACTTTAGCCGTTGCGAAGTATGGTTCAAATATGGCCACCAATGCCTGGATACGGTTTTTGGACGGGGTTCCAGGGACGGATAGTAGTTCTTCTAGTTCAGGGGGGCCGGTGTCGTCGTATTTGGGAAATGGCCGTTCTTTGATTGCAACACCGAATGTTCCTGAGGTCGGAATTATATCGCAGTTTATGCATATTGTTCGCACATGTATTTTTGCTGAAAAAATTATAAATGGTATAGATGTTCGTCCTTATCTCGTTAGAGAACATAGTGATAATACAGCTCCAGTGACGATGCATGATGGAACAACTTCTGCATATAATGCAATGGGTGGAGCGCCATTAAACCCTTGGGATGGCTTGCCGCAGGATCATTTGGATTTTATTAATAGTGGCGTTGATTCTGATCCAGAAATGGCGCTCAAATTCTCTCGGTATCAACCGATTATATTACGTTTTGGGCATTATAACCCGCCTGGTGGTACGGCCATAACTCCGTCAAATCTTCCTGGGGCGCATGACAAGCATTGGGGATATGTAGAGCCAACATGTGGTGAAATTCATATGGAGCCTACGTCATTTGACCCGAATGTTATTGGAAATACATTTGGTGGGCCTATTCCGTTATTTACGAATTACTATCGTTCGCTGCGAGAATATCTTATGATTGATGATCTTATGGATTTGACTGCATATTGTATGGCTTCTGCAGATTTGCCTCATGGTAATAATAATGCTTGTCTTGATGCTTCTTATACTTTTTATCCTGGGCCTACGGCTCCGACAGTTACGGACACAACACAGTGGTTAACGGCATCAAGCGCAAGAAAAAATATTGATGGATATGATGGGTATAATAAAGATTTTTTAGGATCGCCCGGAATATTTGATGAAGTAAGAACTGATTATGATGATCCGGCGTATATGAATAACTTGACGATGCCTGTTTTATTCCGTCAACGTGGTTGGGCGGGGGCGGCCATATGGTATAATAATATCGCTAATCTTAATGGTGTTATGGCTTCGGCAATGCAGAATATTCCGCGTCCGTTTAAATATCCAATGGTGATGGAAAAGGTGGCTGAGCAGCATAAGGGTAATGATGCGAATATGTCGTTTTCTGATCGTTTTAATCCTAAGCTTCAAGATGGTCAGCTTGCGCATCTGCCAAGCCCTGGCGATCAGGAAATAGCAGCGTTGCTCTATACCGTATATTCGATTTGGAATTCGTCAGATGTGCAGGAAACTGTTTTCACGCGGAAAAACAGTAATGCTGTTTTGGATGTTCTTAATATGATCTTGGGTACTCATGGGTTATTTGATATTAGAAAAAACAATGATGCTCATCCGTTGGCGATGTTAAGTTCTATGGGAAAATCTATGGTGGATGCCGCTATTCGAAATCTTTTTGTTGGGGTTGTTGGTCAAGGTATCGGCGAAATTTTATCTGACGATTTTATGGGGAGTATTTCAAAATTGGCGGGTCAGTTTGCGTTTAAATTTGCAATGATTGGCTTTTCTATTGGTTTTATTTTGTATTATGTCTTGCCGCTTATGCCGTTTATTTATTTCTTTTTTGCCTTTAGTGGTTGGGTGAAAAGTATTTTTGAGGCCGTCGTTGCCATGCCGCTTTGGGCGATTGCACATTTGAAAATGGATGGTGAGGGGCTGCCGGGGCCTTGGGCGACGAATGGTTATTTTCTTTTGATGGAGATTTTAATTCGTCCAACATTGATTATTGTTGGTCTTATCGGGAGTATTGGGTTGTTTGCGGCTTTGGTGGATGGTCTGCATGACGCATATAATTTGATGGTGTTTGTTTCTGCTGGTTTTGATTTTGAAGCTGCCCTTACCAATACGGGAGGGTTGGCACCAGGGGAAAGTACGCTCAATTACTTGCGTGGTCCTATAGATGAATTATTTTATACGATTGTTTATACGATTATTGTTTATATGATTGGTTTATCATGTTTCAAAATGATTGATTCCATACCCAATAATATTATGCGTTGGATGGGTGTGACCGTGAGTACGTTCCAAGAGCATGCAGGTGATCCGGCGGGTGATTTGGCGGGTAAGATGTATCGTGGTACGAATATGACCAATGCCCACCTTCAGTCTGTGATTGGTAAGGGTAGGGGTGATGCCGTTACGGATGCACAGGTTCTGAATTTAGGTCTTAAGTCTTAAATAGATATTGGCTGGTTTTTACTTTCGTAAATGAGCGAGCAGGACATCAATGTTGCCGCCGCCGCGTTGTATCACAGAGGCGAAGTCGGAGCGTTGTGTCAGGGACATGCTTACGCCCTCTACCATGATATCAATTACCTTGAATTGCCCGTTTTTCTTTTTACGTACGCGCCAGTCAACGGAAACTTCGGATCCGTTTGCGGGGATAATAGAAGATTGAACAAGGACATCTGCCTTGCCCTCGGGGCGGGCGGATTTCACGGTTAAGGCTTCGCCGTTATATTCGCTAAAACGCCGCGAATAGACATTCACAATCATATTTTCGAACAAGTCGAGATATTCATTTTGTTGTTCTTTTGAACTGGTTTTCCAATATCTTCCAAGGGCAAAGCGGCCAATGGTTTTCATGTCGAAATTATTTTGCAGCAATTTGCGGAATTCTTTTTCGCGTTCTTCTTGTGATATATCCTTATTTTGAAGGAAGCCGATGCCTTGTTCTGATAAATTGGAGATGAAACCTTGTGCCTCATCCTCGATTGAGTTTGCGATTAAAACTACTTGTGATGTATCCTTACCCATTGTGATCAAAGAGGCGTTCATTGCGTGCAGAGATGCTGGCAATAATGCGAGTGTACAAACAGATAATAATAATTTCTTACTTAACAAGGCTTTTTCCTTATGCATTAAAAAAACGAACTTCCTATATATTATACAGAAAGTTCGTTGGGAATAGTTAATAATAAAACAAAATGATTTTATTCGTCATCTTCGTAATAGGGAATGGCAGGTATAGATGTTTGCGCCGTTCCATCCTGATCATTTACCAAAGCTTTACGATGTTGATAATATGCGCTTCGTACTGCGGCGTAATAATCAATCGAGCTTTGATCCAGTTCGACAAGTGTGTCCATAAGTGAATCACGGATATCGAGGTAATCAACGCCGAATTTCGCCGTGTAAATTCCCATTTTGTCGATATTGAATAAATACCAACGTAAAGGATCAGCAGCGCCATCAACGAAGTAACCTGTATAATCACGCATAGATGACGGGCCAATGAACGGAACAACCATATATGGCCCTGGTTCAACGCCCCATACAGCCAATGTTTGTCCGAAATCTTCGGGTTCGTATTTAATGCCCTCATATCCAGCAACGTCAAACAGGCCCCCAACGCCAACAGTTGTATTTATAACAGTGCGAAGTAATACATTTTTCGCGCCGCCTGCATCGCCTTGTAGAATTTGATTAGCAAGTGTTATCGGGCTTCGTAAGTTACGAAGGAAGTTGCGGATACCGCTTCGTGCTGGTTGCGGGGTTACGTATCTGTATCCTTTTATAACGGGATTAATAACGTTGTCATCTACGACTTTGTTAAAGGCCATAACGCGGCGGTTTTGTTCTTCAAATGGGTCACTTATTTCAATGCCCGCTTCGTAAATTGTGTTGCTTGTGCTGGCGCAGGCGCTTAATGCGAATGTTGCCATCATGATGATTGGCAGTTTTTTTGATGCTGCGCTTAGTTTAGAAATTTTTGGTGAATAACCCATTGTAAAATCCATTTAATATTGTTTAGAAAAAACGCAGAAAAACCCAAGTACATATCCTAGATAGCATGCAAGGATTATCAAATGGTTAATGCGTATAATAAAAAAAAGCTGTGTATGAATGTTTTTTAGCCATCTTCGACATTCATGATGACAGATAAACCGAGCAAAAATGAGATGAGGGCGGGAGCCCATGCGGCAAGTGTTACGGGAATTTGTTGTGATGAGCCGAGGGCTTGTAAAAAGCTGGACATGAAGAACACGATAAAGCCAATGAAAACGCCAGTGGCAATCATTGTGAATGTGCCTTTTGATCTTGGTGGGCGCATAGAGACGGTGGCAGCGAGCAGGATCATTGCACAAAACATGAGGGGTTGAGAGAGAAGGTTTTGATAAAACACTTTCAGGCGCGTTGCATCGAAACCCGTTGATTCCAGGGTTTGGATATAGGCGGGGAGTTTCCAAAATGACATGCTTTGTGGGGAGGAGAAGCTTTCCTCTATTTCTTTGGTGGTTAGGTTTGTTGGAACCTTATACGTGTCGAGCTGTAGTGATTCGCCAGACATTTTATGGATGGTTGCGTTTTCTAAATCCCAAAAATTATTGTTTAATTTTGCGGATTTTGCGTCAACACGTTGTAAATAGTTATTGTCATCGGTGAAGTATAACACTGTTACGTTGTTTAGTATCCATTCGGGATGTTTGATTTTTTGCGCGTGTAAAATAGCGTAACCGCTTATGAGTGTTTTTTCTACTGCTTCTGCGCTTTCATTTTCTCCTTCGATCAGTATGGCTTGTTTGAGCCATAGCCCCTCTTTGAAAACGGCGATTTGATTTTCTTGATAGCGCAAGTGATTGCGCTCAAGCTCTTCGAATTTACTGATGAGGACGGCGCCTGCGGGGTTTATGACTGTCATTTGCAGGACTCCAAACAGAATGCCTACGCCAAGAATAGGCGTTAAGAATTGCCAAATTGAGAAGCCCGCTGCGCGCACGACGATGAGTTCGTATCGTCTTGTGAGTTGCCAGAATGTGAACATGGCACTGAACAGGACGCCAAAGGGGAATAGAGTTTGCCCGACCTCGGGGAGCTTTAGCAATCCCATTTGTAAAACAAGAGTGATGGGTATATCTTCGCGATTTCCGACGCGGCGGATGAGTTCAACAGTGTCGAATAGATAGATGATGGCAAGCAGCGCGGAGAGCAGAATACATAAGTTTATCGTGTAGCGTTTGGCCAAATATGATGAAAGCGTTGTCGTTAATTTCATGATGTTACTCCCTTGGGGCGGTATAGGAGCATTCGTCTATATTTTTCGCTGAGGCCGCTGAGTGTTAGTAATGCTAATATGATAGGCGCGATGGTAAGTATATACATCATGGCAATGCCCATATTGGTTTTGGCCGCCATGTTATAAACGGTGAGGTAGAGGCTTTGCAGTATGACCGCGATGATGACAGCAAGAATTATTTTTGGTGTTTGTCCGCGCCGATCTGTTGGTCCGAGTAGTAAAATACATAAGCCAATTAATGGAAAGGCGAGAGCCAGAAGCGGGCCTGTAATTCTTCGGTGAATTTCAACTGTGAAGCTTCGGGTATTTCTGATGTCTCGTTCATCGGTTAAATTGGGGTGCAGTAATTGTATGATTGTGCGCTCATCGGGCTCAATCCATCTCTCTTTTATTGGGCTTCCGTCTGGTAAATCAATGATATAGCGTTCAAAGGCTAGCTTTTGCAAGATACCAGATTTGGATGAATATTCGTGACGTGCGCCATCAAAGACGATAACTTGCGCGCCATCATGCCCCGATATGATCATGCCGCGTTTTGCCATAACGGTGGATGGTGGCTTGCTTTCATCGCGTGTGTCATGAATCATTAAGCCTGAAAGGGAATCATCGGAGTTTTTCTTGCGGATATAGACGGTTAAGCCATTGCCGAATGTATTGAACACGCCTTCACGAAATAAGCTCGTAGACATTTCGGCCTTTAACTCTCCGCGCATTTTCTGCATTTGTGATAGGGATGATGGGGCGACCCACATCGTGATTCCCCATAGGAGAACCGTTACAATTATACCTGAAATGATGGCGGGTTTTGCCAGCGCAAAGGATGAATGCCCGATGGCGCGCATGGCGACCAGTTCGGAATCTATGGTCATTTTATTATATAGAAACAATGTCGCGGAAAGAAGTGAAAGGGGCAGGATTATTTCAAAAAACCTTGGAAGAGCAAGGCTTGTGAGGATTAAAAAAGAGCTGCCTGATGAGCCTGCGTTAATAATAATCTCTAAAAATTTTAAGGATTGGGTCAGGAAAATAATGAGTGTTAAGACCACGGCAATAAATATTGTCGCTATGCTGAGGTTTTTGAGAAGGTAGAAATCAAATATTTTCATTATATGCGCGTGGATACTCTTGTTTTGGCACTGGTCATTTCCCTTTGGGAGCTATACTATATTAGCCATATTTGAAGACCGTGAAAGTCTTTTTTCTTTAGCTTGGGATTATACGCATGACATTGGATATCGATATACAATTTTCAAAAGCTCCACATAAGGATACTGACGCGGCGGTTTTGTGTTTTTATGAGGATAAAGAGCCAAGCTCTTCTGTGGGTGCGCTGAATTATGAATTTCATGGATATTTGGATCATGTGTTGGAGCGGAGCAAGAGTTTTAAAGGGAAAAGTGGGCAAGTTGAGGTTTTAATGCTTCCAGAAGATTCTCCATATTCTTATATGGTTTTGCTTGGATGCGGAAAGCGCGAGGAGCTTGATAAGGCGGCGGCAGAAAAATTAGGCGGTAAGCTTTATTCTGCGCTTGATGGCAAGAATATTGAGAGCCTTGAGTTTTATGGTGATAACGATTTGAAGAATGCGGCGGTGATTATGGCGCATTTCGCGGTGGGTTTGTCTTTGCGGTCATATAAGTTTGAGCAGTATCAGACTAAAAAAGAAGAAGATGATAAAAAAGTTTTGAGGGCTGTGCATTTTATTGTATTTAGTAGTGAAGATTCTGCAAAGGAATTTGCAACGCATGCGGCGATTATGGAGGGCACATTTTGGGCGCGTGACCTTGTGAACGAGCCACCGAATGAGCTGTATCCTGATATTTATGCCAAGCGCATAAAAGAAACGCTTAAGCCATTGGGCGTTGAAATTGAAATCCTCGATGAAAAGAAAATGGGCAAGCTTGGTATGGGGGCTTTGCTTGCTGTTGGGCAGGGTTCTGATCATCATCCGCGCATGGTGATTATGCGTTGGAAGGGTGATAAGGGCAATAATGATGCGCCGTTGGCCTTTGTTGGTAAGGGGGTGACCTTTGACACAGGTGGAATATCGTTGAAGCCTGGCGCTGGCATGGAAGATATGAAAATGGATATGGGCGGATCGGCGGCTGTTGTCGGTTTGATGAAGTCTTTGGCCTTGCGTAAGGCGAAGGTTAATGTGATTGGCGTTGTTGGTTTGGTTGAAAATATGCCATCTGCGCGTGCGTATCGCCCTGCGGATATTGTAAAATCTTATTCAGGGAAAACGATTGAGGTTTTGAATACGGATGCCGAAGGGCGTTTGGTTTTGGCGGATGCCTTGTCTTATGTGCAGGATGTTTATAAGCCGTCATTGGTTGTTGATTTGGCGACGTTGACGGGCGCGATGGTTATGGCGCTTGGGCATGAATATTGTGGAACATTTGTTACAGATGAATTTTTGTGGGAGCAATTAGACGGCGCGGGCAAGAAAACGGGTGAGCGTTTATGGCGTATGCCTTTGGATGAGGTTTGGAAAAAGGATATGGAAGGCACGATATCTGATACGCAAAACATGTCTAAATCTGGCCGTTGGGCGGGGGCATGTACTGCTGCTGGGTTTCTTTCGCATTTTATAGAGGATGGAACGCCTTGGGCGCATATGGATATTGCGGGTACGGCGTGGATTAAGACAGATCGGGATACTTGTCCGAAATTCGGGACGGGATTTGGTGTGCGTGTTCTTGATCGTTTTATTGCCGATAATTATGAGTAGCCCGTAATTTTTGATGTCTTCTGCGTGTGTTAAATCTCCATCTCGAATAAGCAATGCGCGTGATTTACAGGCTAGCGGTCTTGTTTTGGATGGTCGCCTTCGTGATCATGACATGTTGGCGGCGCGTTATGATATTGGTGTTACAGATCATGTTTTGGGGCTGGTTGAGAATTTAAATATGCCATATGGTGATCCCCTTCTGTTTTAGAGATCAATGTAAAACCTGATGAGGAAAATGATCCGATAGGGGATGATGTGTACTCACCAATGCGTGGGATTGTTCACAGATACCCTGATCGTGTTCTTTTTAAAATCACGAATATATGCGCCGTGTATTGCCGTTATTGTTTTCGAAAGGAAATGATTGGTGCAGGCGCAGAGCATTTATCTGATGAAGATTTCGATGCGGCGATAGAGTATATAAGGACGCATCCGCAGATTTGGGAGGTCATTTTAACTGGTGGTGACCCGCTTATTCTTTCGGCGCGTCGGTTGCAGAAGGTAGTGGATTCATTGAACGGGATTGACCATGTTCGAGTCATTCGAATTCACACGCGAATTCCTATTGCGCAACCTAGTAGAATAGACGAAACGATGTTATCCGTTTTGAAATCTGTAACCAAGTCATTGCAAATGGTTGTGCACGTAAATCATGTGCGTGAAATTTCCGATGCAGCGCGTAGCGCGATTTCTTCTATTCGTGGCGTAAATGTGTCTTTATTTTCGCAATCTGTTTTGCTTAAAGGGGTCAATAATTCGCCCTATATTTTAGAAGATCTGTTTCGTGAGCTTACGATTTTGCATGTGGTGCCGTATTATTTACATCATTTGGATCGCGCGAAGGGGACATCGCATTTTCGGGTTTCGATTGAAGAGGGTAAAGAGATTATGCGAGATTTACAGGGGCGCGTCTCGGGAATTTCTTTGCCGAAATATATGCTGGATATTCCAGGAGGTCATGGGAAAGTTCCTATTAATGATGAGAGCGTTGCGCGTTTGAAAGACGGCATTTATCGTGTTACGGATTACCGAGGGTGTACGCATCTTTACATTGAGAATATGGAGGAAGCGGCGTGAGTACAGAAGTTCGATTTTATCATTTAGAGCGTCAATCCGAGCAACAGGTTTTGCCCATGTTGTTGTCCAAGGCGATGGAGCGCGGTCATAAAATTGTTGTGAAATTCCCTGATGATGGCGCGCTTTCACGCATGGATGATTATTTATGGGCATATAGTGAGGGTAGTTTTTTACCACATGGAAGTGCCAAAACGGGTAAGGCGGAGGCGCAGCCGATATGGCTCACGACGGAGGATGAGAACCCCAATGGGGCGGATGTCTTGATTTCATGTTCTGGCGCTTTGTCAGAGATGCATGGCGATTATGGCCTGTGTTGTGAAATGTTGAACGGGCAGGATGCAGAAGCCGTGAGCGCGGCACGTGCGCGTTGGAAAATATATAAAGACAAAGGATATGACGTGACTTATTGGCAGCAGGATGAGCGCGGTGCGTGGGCAAAAAAGGCTTAGATCGACCTGTGTTCACGTATGGCGTTGTTAAGCTTCGGGTTATGTGATTAAGCCTTTCTTTTCTAGCCATACATAAATGTGGTTTGTTCTAAGATATAAAGCTAAATGATTGTATTCAGGGGATTGGTTTCTAAAGTGGGCTATAAAAAAAGGCCAGATATTTATCCGGCCTTTTAAGTTCTGATTTCAACAAGAAAGCTTAGTGATGCCCGTCTTCTGTGGGGGCTTCTTCTGTTGTTGCCTCTGTGGCTTCACCATCAGCGGTTTTTTCTTCTTCGGGAGCTTCTTCTGGTTCTGGTGGTGCGAAAGCGGCCTGTTCGGCGGCGATTTCCGCGTCAGTTGGAAGGGCGGCTTGGGAATCGGCTTGCTCACGTAGCCATCCGATTAATGCCGCGCGGTCTTTTGCTTTTTTCAGGCCAGCGAAGTTCATTTTTGTGCCACTGATATATCTTTTTGGTTTTTCAAGGAAGTGGTTAAGAGAGTCGTAATCCCATTCTCCACCTTTTGCGATTAGATCATCTGAATATGCGAATCCAGCGATGCTTCCTTTTGCTTTGCCAACAATGCCCCAAAGGTTAGGGCCTTGTTTAACGGGGCCGCCTTTTTCGAAGGAATGACAAGCCGCGCAAGCTTTTGAAATTTTTGCGCCTTTTTCGGTGTCGGCTTCGGCCAATAATGCCATGATTGGGTCGGGTAATTTGGGGCCTGCGTCAACTGCGCTATGTCCAGATGCGCTTGCGCCTTCAATCTCAACCGCGTCTTTTTCAAGAGCTTCGGGTTTGATGATCTGGTTCGCTATAAAGCTGCTGAGCATTACAGTGATTAACGCGCATAAAACAGCCGCGAAAATTTTATTTGATTCGTTTGATTTGTGTGAGGACATTGCCAGCCAAACCCTTAGTCATTAAATGTTAAAGTCACAATAAATAGAAAAGGTGCTTTTTAGATTTTACAAAAAATTCAAACAGCCTGTTTCCTTTTATCGACATAGATATACAGTTTGTGTACAGTCATTCAACCAAAAAATTGAATACAGGATAAGAATTTAAATGATTGATGATTATAAAACAATCGCATTTCAGGGTGCGCATGGGGCTTTTTCTGATATGGCGTGTCGCTCAGTGTTTCCAAAACTTGAGACAATCCCTTGTGAATCCTTTGATGCAGCGTTTGACACTGTGATGGATGGACGGGCGGATTTGGCAATGATTCCAGTGGATAACACCATCGCAGGTCGTGTTGCGGATGTGCATCATCTTATGCCGCAAGGTGATTTGTTTATTATTGGAGAGCATTTTCAGCCTGTAAATCATATGTTGCTTGGTGTTAAGGGCGCTAAAATCGAAGATATAAAACATATTCATTCCCATGTTCATGCGTTGCCGCAATGCCGGAAATTTTTAAAGACATTGGATGCGAAGGCACATGTGCACGCTGATACGGCAGGTGCGGCGATGGAAATTGCGGAGAAGAACGATACATCTCATGCGGCGATTGCTTCATCATTGGCGGCGGAAATATATGATCTTGATGTGCTTGAGAGTGGTATAGAGGATGTACGGGGGAATGTGACGCGTTTTCTAATTTTATCGGCGGAGCCTAATTTTCCGGCACTTTCTGAATCTAATGTTATAACCAGTTTATTGTTTGAGGTGCGGAATATCCCCGCATCCCTTTATAAGGCACTTGGCGGGTTTGCGACGAATGGTTTGAGCTTGACGAAGCTTGAATCATATGTGGACGAGAATTTCCAAGCGGCGCGTTTTTATTGCGACATAGAAGGGCATCCAGAAAGCCGTGCGTTTAACCGTGCGTTGGAGGAGCTTGGTTTTTTTGCAAAAGACGTGAAGCTTTTGGGGTCGTATAAGGCGCATGAGTTTAGGAAATCTTATAAATCTGATTATGGGGAGTTATAGCCAGCATCTTATATTTAGGCTTGCTTATGCCTAGGTGTTTTGTTTAGGTTAATTAATAAAATTTAATAATAGGGAGTATTTTATGCCTTCACATTCTGAGCTTGCTGGGAAACTTTTGGTGGATGCGGCGACGTTTTTTCGTACTTTGGCCGAACAAAACGAAGCCTTAAAAGAGCAAATGACTGAAAACGCAACAGTTTTTGAGCAAATGGCTAGCTTGATCACGCAAGATCCTGATGGTGACTTACAAGGCACATCACATGCTGAATTAACAGGGCGATTACTTAAAGACGCGGCTGGTTTCTTCCGCACGTTGGGAGAGCAGAACGAGCCGATTAAGGATCAAATGGAAGAAAATGCTAATGTTTATGATCAAATTGGTGACTTAGTATCTTCTGATCCGAATGGAATATTGGACTAAGTATTCTGCGCTTGCGTGAGTATGTTTTTCAGGATGCGTTCTATAATTATTTCTTTATTATTTAAAATTCGGATGGTTTTACCAATGATTTTTTGTTCATTTGGACAAAAGAACCGCTTTTTAATTTCTATTTTTTCATAAATTCCATGGCGTTGGATTGCTATCGCGCATTGTAAGGCGCGTTTTATGCTTTGTGATTCGCGGATTTTTTTCCATTTAGGCAGTTTATGGTCGTCAGAGGTTTTGTGATAAATATAAATTGCATATTGTGCAGGAGGGGTGTTTTTTACTCGGGCTTGAAGAGAGTTGAGCATGATCCATCCTTATCATTTTAAAAAATTCATTAAATATGGGGAGATCTTACGCTCGTAATTATTAACAGAGTGTTAATATTTTGTGAAAAACGTGACTTTCCCCTGTTTTATTGAATTTTATGCGCTAAAATGGTTATAATAAATTAACGTCTTTTCGGCATAATCATTGCCGTTCTTAAAAAATCACTGAAAGAGTACATTATGGCGCGCTCACGCACGATCAAACGGCCACGTAAAGCCAAGAAAAAATCATCATCGTTTTTGCCTGAGTCGTTTCAATCTTTTTTGGCGCGTAGGCTTGTTGATGGTGTAGCCTTGGCGTTTTTGGCGCTTGGTGGATTTATTATTGCATCATTGATGAGTTATGATAGTCGCGATCCGTCTTGGAATACCGCACCTGATAATGCGGATGGCACGTTTATGAATATGGGCGGAGAGAGCGGCGCTTGGCTTTCTGACATCTTATTGCAAACTTTGGGATTTGGGGCGTTTGTATTGGGCGGTGTGTTTTTATTTTGGGGTACACGTGTTTTTAAACGTCAGGTTATTCGTCCGATAAGCTTTAGATTAATAGCGATGTTGATTTCATCACTTCTTGCGTCTGTTGCGTTGGCATATGTGCCGTCGGCTGGCTGGTTTGTTCATCCATATTTGGGAAGTAGTGCGGGGGCGCTTGCGCTAAACAAGATTACTTCTGTGATGCAATATATGCATATTCCGTATAGTTATTATATTGTATCTGGGATATGTGGTGCGTTTGCGGCTGTTTCGTTTTTATATGCCGCCGCATTTAGCCGTTATGAAATTGCATCAATATGGTTTCGTATGAAAATTGTTGCGTTTACTTTGGCTGGATTTACGATTGCAACAACGTCGCGTTTTTATGATTGGGTGTTGCATTATAATGACCCTGAATTTTTACCCGAAAAAGAGCCACGCTCATTTGGGTTTATGGATAAAATTCGTGCAATGAAGGAAGAGCATGATTTGGCACGGGAAGAAGCCAAAATCCCTGTTGCTGCGCCACGCACCGAACCTGTGCAAAAGGCTAAGCCTCAACCACCAAGTGAAAAGGTGGTGATGCCGGTTGATGATGAAGCTGATTTGCCACTACATATGGGTACGTCGTCTATACCTGTTGTGAAGCCTTCGGGCGCGAGTGAAAAGCAAAAGGCAGCAGCCAAAGATGCGTCGCAGCAAAGATTTGCACTTTCCGATGTTGATGGGGAATGGGAATATCCGCCTGTTTCGTTGATTCAAGATGTGCCTGCCGATACGAAATGTGAGACATTGAACGAAGATGCGCTGCGTCGTAATGCAGAATTGTTGCAAAATGTTTTGGCGGATTTCAATGTGAAGGGCGATATCGTCAGTATTCATCCCGGGCCTGTTGTGACATTGTATGAATTTGAACCTGCGCCGGGGGTGAAATCATCGAAGGTTATTTCTTTGGCGGATGATATTGCACGCTCTATGTCTGCGGTTTCTGTTCGGTGTGCGGTTGTTCCGGGGCGTAATGTGATTGGTATTGAACTGCCGAATAAGAAACGCCAGACGGTGTTTATGAAAGAAATGCTGCAATCACGGATGTATGAAAAAACCTCTGCGAAATTGCCACTTATATTGGGTAAGGATATTGGCGGGCAGCCTATTTTAGCAGATTTGGCAAAGATGCCGCATTTATTGGTTGCGGGAACAACGGGGTCTGGTAAATCGGTTGCGGTGAATACGATGATTATGTCATTGCTTTATCGTCTTTCGCCCGAGCAATGCCGTTTTATAATGATTGATCCGAAAATGTTGGAATTGTCAGTTTATGATGATATTCCGCATTTGCTTTCGCCTGTAGTGACGGAGCCGGGCAAGGCGATTGTTGCGCTTAAATGGGCAGTGAAGGAGATGGAAGATCGTTACCGCAATATGTCCAAATTGGGTGTGCGGAATGTTGAAGGGTATAATCAGCGTATTCGTGAAGCTCTTAAAAATGATGAACAGATTATGACCAAGGTGCAAACAGGTTTTGATCCAGAGAGCGGTAAGGCTGTTTTTGAAGATCACCCGATGCAGTTGGCGGAACTTCCTTATATCGTGATTATTGTCGATGAATTTGCCGATTTGATGTTGGTGGCGGGGAAAGACGTTGAAAATGCAATTCAACGTTTGGCGCAGATGGCGCGGGCGGCGGGCTTGCATCTTATTATGGCGACGCAAAGACCGTCTGTTGATGTTATTACGGGGGTTGTGAAGGCGAACTTCCCGACTCGTATTTCATTCCAAGTCACATCGAAAATTGATTCGCGTACCATCCTTGGTGATAGTGGAGCGGAGCAGCTCCTTGGGATGGGGGATATGCTTTATATGGCGCCAGGTGGTCGTATTACGCGGGTGCATGGGCCGTTTTGTTCGGATGAGGATGTTGAAAAGGCGACGGATTTCTTGCGCTCTCAGGCGACGCCATCTTATATTGATGATGTGACAAGTGAGGATGCCGATTTTGGCGGGTCAGAGGTCATGAGCGCTATGTTTGGTGATGGGGATTCCAGTTCTGATGTGGATGAGCTGTATGATAAGGCGGTTGCGATTATTACCCGTGAGGGCAAGGTGTCGACGAGCTTTGTTCAGCGTCATTTGCAGATTGGATATAACCGCGCGGCGCGTATCGTTGAGGAAATGGAGCGTCAGGGCATTATCTCCCCCGCGAATGCGACAGGGAAACGTAATATCTTGGTGAGTGATCATAGTGGGTAGTTATAGCCTAATTCTTCATTACCACCTTATTTTGAATATGCTCGATTTTATTATGCTTGTTTTTTATATGCAAATTTGACGTTTAATCTTTTTTAGATTACTTATTGTCATATAAAAATGAGGAGATGATTATGGGAGTGAAGTTAAATCTTTCGGAAGATGAGATTGAAAATGCTCAGGAGCTTTCGGAGAGTTTGAGAGGAAAGGCCAATGAGCATTATATTGGCGTATCTAAAACGCGGGATTATCTTGCACAAGTTCGTCATGAAATTTTAGACTTGAGCATGAGGGATGTCATTGAAGTTGATTCCTCGGATGATTATACAGAAAGTCGTACCGAAGCGAAGATGGCTATTATTGATTGTTTAAAGGGGAATATCCCACATAATCAAGAAGAGTTTAAAATGGCCAAGGAGGGCGCGTTGGTTAAATATCTTGATTTAATAGAAAATAGTTATGAAAGCCGTAGGCATCAGGATGGTCATGAGCATATTGAATTGCTAGGTCTTGATTATTTATCTAACGATTAGTTCTTTCCAAAGGTTTTGTGCATAACCAAACGTATTAGTCCTATTGATGGCTTTCGCGCGTCGCTGCGAGCTGTTAAGTTTTAGATATATAAAATTAGGACATATCATGAAAAAAATCGTTTTATTATTTGCTGTTTGTTTTTTTAGTTTTGCGCCTGATATGGTGCAGGCACAAGAGGCGAGGCAGGCGCGCGCCGAAGATATAGAACGCGCGGAGAAATATCTTCAAGATATGAAAACGGCGCAGGCGCGCTTTGTTCAAACCACACATAACGGGCAGCAGCTTGTGGGGACGTTTTATTTATCACGTCCTGGAAGGCTTCGTTTTGAATATGACCCGCCGATAGAGAATTTTGTGGTGGCTGATGGGGCATTTATTTATTTTTATGATGCGGAGCTTGAGGAGCAGACAAACGCGCCGATTCAGACTACGCTCGCGAATTTTTTCTTGCGTAAAGATTTTACGCTGAATGATGATTTGGTGGTAAAAGAGGCCAAAGAGGCGAATGATGTTTTGATGGTAACGGTTGTTCAGGCGGAAGAGCCAGAGGCAGGTTCCATTACATTTGCGTTTGGTAAAAAGCCGTTCGAGCTTAAAAAGTGGCGCGTTGTAGATGGGCAGGGGCTTATCACTGAGGTTGAGTTGTTTTATCTGAAAACGGGTATGGTGCATGATAAGAGTCTGTTTTATTTTGCCGATCCTTCGAAAACGGATGGTAAGCCGAGTTATAATGATTAGGGTTTTTGATATATGAATGATGGACCGTTAGATCATTTGATTCGCTTGTTATCGGGCTTGCCGGGGCTTGGGAATCGTTCTGCACGCCGTATTGCTCTGCACTTATTGTCCAAGCGCGGGAGCTTGATGATGCCGCTTGCCAATGCGCTTTCTGATGCGGCGGAGAATGTGAAAAGCTGCGGCGTTTGCGGGAATTTGGATATGGTTGATCCGTGCGGGATTTGCAAGGATGTGAAGCGGCAAGATACCCTTATCTGCGTGGTGGCGCAGGTTAGTGATGTTTGGGCGATTGAGCGTACTGGCGCGTTTAAGGGGCGTTATCATGTGCTTGGTGGATTGCTTTCTGCGCTTGATGGGATTGGACCATCGGACTTGCGGATTGATTCACTGGTTGCGCGTGTGAAGCAAAATACGGATGTCGTTGAGGAGGTTATCCTTGCGCTTAGTGCTACGGTGGACGGGCAGTCCACCGCGCATTATATATCAGATCATATCTCGCCGTTGGGCGTGAAAGTGTCGCATCTTGCGCATGGTGTTCCTGTTGGTGGGGAATTAGATTATCTCGATGATGGAACAATCACCACCGCTTTACGCTCGCGTGCTTGATTATTCTTTTTCAGAAATATGGAGTGTGCCTGCGCCGTTGACCTGTAGGACGGCGATGTGGGTGTAGTGGGCTGATTTATCGCCACCGATGGAGACGTCGTAATAAATGCCTGCGGGGAAGAAATGGTCGCTTGTGGTGGCGGTTATAGATGAATCACCGAATGCTAAATAGATTGGGACGTCCGCGTAGAGGCTGATGATTTGCGTGTCTGCGTTAAAGGCGGATCCGTTGCGAATGGATGATGCGCCGATTGTGATTTGATGAGCCGCGCCGTTTTTCATACGAAGCGCGGGGATTGGGTTATCGTTTGAATCTTGGGGTAATAATGTTGTCATTTAATCTCTCCTATATAATAAAAAAGCCCCGCGAGGGCGGGGTGTTAACGGAATTATGGTGTTTACAGGTTAATTATATAGGACTATTTTCCTTTAATGTCAAGTTTTATTGACATTGATACATGATATAGCGTTTTTTTGATGTGCTGAAACATTTGATCCAGAGCATAGAAAATACGCCCCAAGAGCAGAGCCAAAGCGGCATTGTATTATGCGCGGGGAGTGTAATATAAAGCGCGGCCATGGATATGATGAGTGTAGTGCATAATAAGGCAACGGGAAGTTTTCTTAAGGACAGTAGCCCAGCATAAAGGGATGATATGATGCAGTAGGCGGCCAAGAAGAGCAGGGCGTATAAGGCAGGGGTTTGAGTGAGGGCTAGTATATTTGTACGGATGATGGATTCGTTCCATTGTATATGGTGGATGCCTATTTTCAGGGCGCAGATGATGGAAAGGACGATGAATAGCCCCAGAAGAATTTTGTTCGCGCTGTGGCTATGGGCGTAGCTTTGCCCCGTCCAGAAGGCGGAACCGATGATAAAAAACAGACTCATATTAGTGAGTGTTTGTGTTGTGGGAATGGCGTTTTTTACCGCATATATTGAGTATATGGCATAAATGCCAGCGAGGATGAGCCATGTTATAGAGCGTAAATCCAAGGATTTGAGCGCGCGTTGCCCGCCTTTGAAATTGGTGTTTTCATTCATGCGATGTGTTAAATCATAGGCGAGCGCGGAGGTGAGGTGATTATTGTTTTTGGAGATTTTAGCGCTTGATTTGGAATGTGATAAATGCTCGGTTATTTCAAATAATGATAGGACGCGCATCAGGGTAAACCCACCCCATAGAATTGATAAAAAACCAATAAATTCAGTGTTTGGGGGGGGAGTAAGCAATGCGGTAACTGTCGCGATGATTAAAATGATATATGGCAAAAGGCCAGGGTTTTTTGATGTGTAATAGGACATCTTTAATATCTTTGTTGTTTTGCAAGAGTAACGTTTTGTGGTGAAATTGCTAAATCCTTATGATCCGCTATATAGGTGTGTTCTTGCTTGCTTCCGATAATCAGAAACAATCCGAGCAGTATTTGAAGGCAGGATATGAATGCTATGAGAATCATCGCACTACGCCTTGGGGTTTTTGACAATGAGTTACGCATGGGGGAATCATAAGTGATTCTTATGCAGGGGCGTAGTCTTTCTGGCTTTCGTAGTCGAAAAAGCTGTGGCCAAAACCAAACTCGATATGTTTTTCAAGGTTGATTTGGGTGAGAATTGTAGCGCATCTGGGTTTTTCGGTTTTCGGGAATTGCGATATTCCGCTTTGGACGGCTTCGCGGCGGGTTTTGTTCCAATGCACCGCGTATAAAAGTGTGTCTGATAATTTGGCCAAGGCTTGTGCATCGGGGGCGGCCATGCAGGCGGGGCTGTCTATAATGATGAGATCGTAAGCTTTGCGAAGGGAACGCACGAGTTGTTCCATGCGTTCGGATGAGAGCAGGTCTATGGCACTGTTTGGGATTTTCCGTCCGTATATGATGTGCGCGCCTGATGGGTCGGTTGTGTTGATGATATCTTCCATTTTGCCTTGGCGGTTGATGTATTCAACGATAGACATGGTGTTGTCATTGTTGGTCATTATATGGAGTGAAGGGCGGCGCAAATCGGCGTCAATAATAATGACGCGTTCCCCTGCTTTTGCGGCGAGACGTGCCATCCATAGGGCGAGGGTGCTTTTTCCTTCATTGGGGTATGACGAGGTTATTGTGACAACTTTGTTATCGTCTTTTGAATTTTCACGGAGTTTTAACGCAAGGCGAAGGGCGCGCACGGCGTCGGCGGTTTGTGATTTCGTATCTAGAAGGGGATCTGTGTCGCTTTGCGGTATGAGAGCGTAGCATGGGCGCTCTGTTATTTCTTCTATCTCTTTACCGCTTAGGAATGTTGGGCGTAATTTTTCAAAAAGAGCGGCGAGGGCGAATCCTAGAATCACGGAAATAAGGGTGGTGATGCCGAGCATTTTACGGGTATTTGGATGGGTGGGGTATCTTGGCGTGAAGCCTTGGGATATCCATGTGGGAGGTGTTTGTTCTGATTGCGTGGTTGCGGGCGCAGCATTTCTATCTCTGTTATAGGCATTGAGTAGGGCCTGGGTACTGGTCACGCGGTTTTGCAGGAGCATTAGTTTTTCTTGCTGTAAATCCTGCATCTCGGCGAGGTTTTCGGTGTTATCAGGCTTTTCAATGGATTCAATCCTGTTTTTTGCGGCCTTATAGTCACCATAGATGCGATGCATTATGTTTTCGCCTTCTCGCTCTATTTGGCTGTTTATCAATGATATGGCGGATGTGATCGCAACCATTTTCGGGTGTTTATGGCCATAACGTTTGGAGAGGAGGCGTTGTTGTTGTCCCAATTCATCTGCTTTGAATTTGAGCTGTTGAAGGAAGGTGGAGCGCAGGATGGCGGGAGCCTTTGCGTTGAATTCTAAGTCGCCATTATCGTTTAGAAAGGGGTAGAGCGCGGATTTTGATTCGGATAGTTTTAGCAGTGCTTGTTCATATTCTTTTTCTTTGGCTTTTGAAATGGCGGTGGCAAAGCTTATGGGGGTTATGCGCCCGATTTGTTGTTTATGAAGCGCAAGTTCTTCACGCGCATGGGTGAGCTCTGTTTGCAATAAGGCGGTTAAATCTGTTGGGTCTGATTTAGCGGTGTTTATGTTTTGTGGGAGTTTATTGGATTTCAAATATTCATTTGTGATTGTGTTCACGATATCGGATGCGAGGGTGGGGGATGTGTCCGCATATGTGATTTGGATGATATATGAATTGGGCAGGCGGGTTGCCTTGAGGCGGCGCGCTATATGCGTACTTAAGTCGGATAACCCATCATCGATAAGGCTTTCGCTGCTTTCTTCTAGCTCGGGAGAATAGACATTGAGAGTTTTAAACTTACTTTCGGGCGGTTTTTCTTTTAGCTCTATGAGTTTTAGAGCTTTGATGGCCTGCTTAATGATGGTTTCTGATTCTATGACTTTTGTTTGTGATTCAACATGGGGCTGATCATTATTATGGAATAGGATTTGGGTTTTCGATTCGTAAATGGGTTTTGTATTGTACAGGTATAGAGCGCACGTACTTATTCCGATGAGGGGGATGCCAAGTATTATGATTTTGTGGCGGCGGATGATGCGGTCAATTTGCGTGATGAAATTTACGGATGGTTTTTTTGTGGGGATGTCAAAATAATCGCTCATGAGAATTTAGGCTTTCTATTTCCAGAAAACCCCTCCCTTCACGATGATCGTATCGCCCGTGCGAAGAGGGCTTAATGGGGAAGCATTTTTATATTGTTGCACCTCTTTATTTTTTTTGCGGATTAATTCGACGGCTTTTTGATCCGCGCCCGCAGCATACCCCCCCGCCATTGCAATGGCATTTACCAAAAGTGCAGCATCGTTGGGCATGGTATAACGACCGGGGTTCTTGACCGCGCCAAGGATGTAGAAGCTGTTTGCGTTGATGTGTTGGACGGAGACTTGTGGCTGAAGGATGTATCCTTCTTGTAGTCTTTCGGTGATCTCGAACTCAATGGTTTGTGATGACTTGCCTGACACGTGAACCTGTCCGATATAGGGCATCAGGATCATTCCCGCATCATCGATGTCGTAGATGTGGGTCAAGTCACCTTCATCGAGAACCGTGACTTTTACTTGTGCATTTTGGCTTTGTTCGATGGGGTGTGTGTAGTTCTGTGGATTAGGCATCATATAGGGTTGGCAAGATGACAGTCCTGCCAATGCAAGGAATATGATAATATTTCTTACACATCTTATGTGGTAAAGCATAAGCCTATACTATGTTTGGTGAAGGGAACGCAGTGTATTGAAAAGAATCAATAGATATGCGTATCGTAGCCTATTTACCCACAGGCATCAAGGTTTTATCCACAGAGGGCGTATGCCCGTGATGCGGTTTTATAAAGTGAAACACTGCGCGTCGTATATTGGTTTTTTTGACGTTATTGTGGCTTAAGGTGTTCTTTGGTGATGTGGTGCTCTATGATGCGTGATCCAACAGGCAGATCTGTAAGTTTTACAGAAATTTCTGGTTCGATACCGTCTTTGTCGAACAGGTCGGGGAAGCTCATAATGGCTTCGGCGAAACGATTTGCTGCTTCGTTTGGTTCTGTTTCGTATAGAGGACGTTGCAGCAAAAGCGCGTATTCATGGGTTTCTGTTTGTGCAATAATATCGGATTGGCGACGAAGGCGCACAAGATATTTCGATAGTTTGGCAACGGCGTAGTCGGCGGCGTAGGGGCCTTCGGATTCGTAGATTGCCTGATAATTTGTTAGTGATATAAACACAATGAAGGTGCGTTCGCCGTAACGATCTGCACGATCTATCGCGGATAAGAATAATTGATTAAAGGCAGATTTTGCGATTATGCCGCCTGCGCTTGGAAAATCGGTGCTTTCATCGCCGATGCGTCTGATTAGTGATGTTAGGTATTTCGCATTATCAACTTTTAAATCTAAGGCTTCTGGGTTGATGGGTTTTGTAATTCCATCATTTGCGCCTGATTGTATGGCTTCAACTTGTTGAAGGTTATCGCCCATTTGAACGATATATGGGTATAATGATGTTGCGCGACGTAGGTTTAAGATAAGCGGCCTTGCACTGGTTAGAGGTGCGGGATCAATGAAAACCATATCGAAGTTTTCAGATGTTAGTCTGTCTACCGCGTTATTTTTTACTGGCTCATGCGTTATTTTATGGCCAAGGGTTTCCAGTCGGCTGCTCATGAGCTGTACTGTGATGTCTTCTCTATCTACGACCAGGATTTTCATTTTTATGCCTTGTTTTAAGAATTAAAATCTAACAATAACGCGAGTAATGTAGTGAGAATGATGATGGAAATTGTAGATTTACGCCCCCAATAAAATTCACACAGTATGATCATTACAAAAAAAAGATTAAAAAAAAACTAATAAATTCAAAGCAATCTACTCCGTGTGTTTGACAATTTGGTGCTGCTGAGATACATCAAAACGTGATAGTTTAGAGTCAGAGCCATAACCCAAGGATTTACAAATGAGTATTACGCTTCATAAACACGATTTACCCGATGATCTTGATTTGGGAAAAAGCGTTGCGATTGATACGGAAACGATGGGATTGAACCCTGCGCGTGACCGTTTGTGTTTGGTACAGCTTTCAAGTGGGGATGGGAATGCCCATTTGGTACAGATTTTTGATCCCGTTAATAATGACGCGCCGAATTTGAAGAAATTGATTTCTGATCCTGAGGTTATGAAGCTGTTTCATTTTGCACGTTTTGATGTTGCCGTTTTGAAAAAGACGTTTGATGTTGATTGTCCGAACATCTATTGTACGAAAATTGCTTCTAAATTGGTTCGTACCTATACGGATCGCCATGGGTTGAAAAACTTATGTAAGGAAATCCTTGGTATTGATATCAGCAAGCAGTTTCAATCTTCTGATTGGGGGATTGAAGAATTGTCGTCCGAGCAAATGAATTATGCGGCCAGTGATGTTTATTATCTTCACCGATTGAAGATAATTCTTGATAAGATGTTGGAACGTGAAGGGCGCACGTATTTGGCACAAAGCTGTTTTGATTTCTTGCAAACGCGTGGTGATTTGGATTTGCTTGGTTGGCCTGGCGATATATTCGAGCATTAATAATGATGGGGCAGGCTTTGGAACATAATGATGTGAGTAATGGTGCAGTGGATCAGCAGAGTGCGATACGTGTTTTGAAGGCAGAGGCACGCGCGCTTGATGCTTTGGCGGATTCTATTGATTGTGAGTTTCATAAGGCGGTTGATGCGGTTCATGCGATGAAAAATTCCGATAAGGGATCGGGGCGTTTTATTATTGCGGGGATTGGTAAGAGTGGGCATGTAGCGCGGAAAATTGCCGCGACATTGGCGTCTACGGGAACGCCATCATATTTTGTGCATCCCGGTGAAGCCAGTCACGGTGATATGGGGATGATTACAGAGCGTGATGTTGTTTTGATGCTCTCTAATTCTGGTGAGAATTCTGAACTTTCAGATCTGATCCATTATACGCGACGTTATGATATTACGTTGATTGCGATGACCAGCAACCCAGATTCTAGTTTGGCAAAATATGCGGATATTCGCCTTGTGATGCCAAAGGTCGGTGAGGTCTGCCCGAATGGTCTTGCCCCGACAACGTCAACCACCATGATGATTGCCTATGGCGATGCGTTGGCGGTGGCCTTATTGGAGCGTATGGGCTTAACACCTGAACAATATAAGGTGTTCCATCCGGGCGGGAAATTGGGGCAAAAACTGATGAAGGTGTCGGAGCTTATGGTTTCTGGCGATGCATTGCCAATTATTGGTCAGGATGCATTGATGGATCAGGCGCTTTTGATGCTTACTGAAAAGAATTTGGGTGCGGTGTTGGTTTTTGATGATAATCAGAATTTACAAGGAATTGTGACAGATGGGGATTTAAAACGTCATATGGCGCCTGACTTATTACAAAAATCTGTCGTTGATATAATGACACGCGACCCGAAATCTATTCAACGTGATGCATTGGCGGCAGAAGCGCTTGATATTATGACGAAAATGCCAGGGCAATATATCACCAGTTTGATTGTTAAGGACGGTGATAAAGTTTGTGGGATGATTCGATTGCAGGATTGCCTACAAGCTGGCGTTGCTTAATCATTGTAGATAGTTCTGTGAATGCGTTGCTGCGTGCCAATATTGAAAGTGTTTTTTTATGAGCGAATTATCGGATAATGATGCGCGTATGGAGCGTTTATCTCGTCGTGGTGATAAGGTTGATGGCGGTGGTGGCTATACGCGATTTGTTCGGGCTATGCGCTTTGCATTGCCGTTGGCGGCGATTGGTGTTGTTGTCGTTCTTTATTTTCGCTCTGGTGTTGAGGAAACGGCGATTATACCCTTGGCGGAACGAGAAATCGCGCAGGATATTAAAGAGCAACGTATTTCCAAAAATGAGTTGATGAATCCTAAATTCGAAAGCATGGATAAGAAAAGCCAGCCTTATGAAATTACGGCAGACCGAGCGGTTCAGGGTGAGTCGAATAAAGATTTGATTATGCTTGAGCGTCCGATAGGTCGAATGACGATGCAGGATGGGGATGTCATTAAAGTGACATCACAGACGGGCGCATATCGACAAGATACGGAGCGTTTCTTTTTAGAGGGCGATGTTTTTCTTGAGCATGTGCAAGGATATACGCTTGAAACGGCGGAGGCTCATATTGATATGAAGCAAAATTTTGCGTGGTCGGAAAAGGATGTTCATGCGAGCGGGCCAGATCTTTCGATTGATGCGAAGGGGATACAGGCGAATGGGCAAACGGGGGAGATTGTTTTTCAAGGACCGGCTAAGTTGATTCTAGATAAAGGATTTGAGGGGGGAAAATGAAAATATTTAAGCTCGGTTTTATTTTTATTTTATGCTTGGTTTGCTTTGATGTGATGGCGCAGAACCCTGATAGTAAGAAGCCGCTTGAGATTACGGCGGATGAGAGCCTTGAATGGCATCGTAATGCGCTTTATTTTAAGGCGAAGAAAAATGTTAAAGCGGTTCAGGGCGGCACGACTTTAATTTCTGATGTTTTGACGGCGAAATATCGTGATGGTGATAAAAGCAGCATGGAGATTTATCATATTCAAGCCGATGGTCATGTGAGCATCCTTTCCGCGCAGAGCAAGGCCTATGGTGATAAGGCGGTTTACCAGGTTGATAAGGGTTATGCCGTTATGACAGGGCGGAATTTGCGTCTTATATCTGATGGGCAGAGCGTGACCGCGCGCGATAAATTTGAATATTGGGTGAATGGCGGTAAATTAATTGCGAGCGGTAATGCGGTGGTTGTGCGAGAAGGTGATAAGATTGTCGCAGATAAAATGATCGCGATGTTTAGTGAGGATGCAAACGGTAAGCGGGTGTTGAAATCTTTGGAGGCGATTGGCCATGTTGTGATTACAACTCCAGAGGAGGAACTGAAGGGGGATCGGGCGACATATGATGCGGCGGGAACGACGGCGATTTTGCATGATAATGTTGTGATTAAACGGGGGCCGAATATTCTTGAAGGGACGCGGGCGGAGCTTAATACAGCGACAAATGTGAGTAAGATATTTGGTGGCATAACGCAGAGCGGTGAGGCTGGCGGTCGTGTTCGCGGTATATTTTATCCGCAAAGCGCAGAAAAAAAGGAGAGCGAATAATGGAATTATTTTTGGCGTGGCTGGTTATCGCATCTGTGCAGTTGGCGGCGACGATGAGCCCAGGGCCGGCCTTTGTTGTCGCCGTGCGTAATGCGATTGCCTATGATCGGAAAACGGGAATCGCAACGGCGTTTGGTTTGTCATTGGGTGTTTTGGCGCATGTGTCGTTTGTTTTGTGCGGGATTGCGTTGATTGTCGCGCAATCTGTCTGGCTGTTTAGTTTTATTAAATATGCGGGCGCGGCGTATTTATTTTATATCGGGGTGAAGGCGATTATTGCGTCTCGTAAGGTTAAAATGCCCAGTATTGAAATTAATGATGATATTCAACCTGCTAAGCTTATGATTTCTGTTCGAAAAGCGATAGTCACGGGTTTTTTGACGAATTTGCTAAACCCCAAAGCTGTAGTGTTTTTCACGGCGGTGTTTACGCAATTTATTAATGCAGATACGAGTTTTCAAGTTTTGGCGCTGTATGGTTTGACCTCGGTTGCGATAGAGTTCTTATGGTTCGCGGGTGTTGCGATTTTTTTGACGCATTCGCGTATTCGCGCGGTGTTCTTGTCTTATATGCGCTGGGTTGAGGGCATATGTGGTGGACTTATGGTTGGTCTTGGTATAAAATTAGCATTATCTAAATAAGTAAGAGTATTTATGAGCGATACAATCACACGAGCCACATCAAAGACGCGCAAGCCGCGGTTAAAGGCTGTTCCTAAGGGGTTGTCGGCAGTTCATATTTCTAAATCATATAAGAAACGTCCCGTTTTGCGTGATGTGTCGATGACGATTGATCGCGGTGAAGCGGTGGCTTTGCTCGGTCCGAATGGTGCGGGTAAAACCACATGTTTTCATATCATCACTGGCTTGATTGGTGCCGATGGCGGCTCGGTTATGCTCGATGGGCAGGATATCACCAATTTGCCAATGTATCGTCGCGCACGTAAGGGCGTTGGGTATTTGCCGCAAGAAGCATCGATTTTTCGCGGCATGTCGGTGGAAGATAATTTGCGCGCGGTTATTGAGTTACAAGATTTAAGCCATGAAGATCAGGAGCTTATGCTTGAGGATTTATTGGCCGAATTTAGTGTTGAACATTTGCGTCGTGCGCCGTCATTGGCGCTATCAGGTGGAGAGCGCCGCCGCGTTGAAATTGCTCGTGCCTTGGCCGCGCGGCCTGATTTTATCTTGTTGGATGAGCCATTAGCGGGTGTTGACCCGATTGCGGTGAATGATATCCGTAATTTGATTGTGCAGCTTAAAGAGCGCGGTATTGGTGTTTTGATCACTGATCATAACGTGCGCGATTGTTTGGGTATTGTTGATCGCGCCTATATTCTTCATGGTGGGCGCGTATTGATGGAAGGCACGCCCGATGATATTGTGGGCAATGAGGATGTGCGTCGCGTCTATCTCGGCGAAGGTTTTAGTCTTTAGAATTTTCATTTTTACATCGTTATTCGTCGCTTACGTAGTAAACTACGCTGCGCTTCTTATGCCTTGTAGAAGATAAAAATTCTTTCGACTAAAATTAAACAAGTATGCTTCGCTCCTAACGTATTTTTATACGCTTCGTCACTTGCGCCTAATTCGAAAACTATCTCAAATAATTATGATGCGCTGTAGAAGGTAAGAATTCTTTCGATTAAAATTAAACAATTACGATTTACTTATCATGTTTTTTAGAAATTTTCATCCCTCTTTAATATGCTGTTTTTAAAGAGTAAATTGGTGTTCTATCATTTTATTTTTTGAGTGGTGGCGGGGGTGTTGGGGAGCATATATTTTGTGCGTTTATGGCGGTGTATTGTACCAAAATAATTGGAATATTTCAAATAAGTAGGCTCGTTTGAATTTTAATGAAATACCCTTGTATTTCTGGTGAATATTATATTGGGGTGTGATAGAATCTATCTATGAGTTTTATGTCCCAAAAACTGGATTTACGCCAGTCTCAAAGCCTTGTAATGACCCCGCAACTGCAACAGGCGATTAAGCTGTTGCAGCTTAGTAATGTTGAGCTTTCGGAGTATATTGAGGAAGAATTAGAGAAAAACCCGTTGCTTGAAAAGGTTGAGGTTTCTGATGCTTCGTCATCAGTGGATGAGCCGTCACAAGGGGATGAACCGAGCAAGCAAGATGATGTGGACGCGGCGTTTGATAGCACGGATCAGAAGGATTTTGATGCGGGATCATCGATGGCGGATGTTGGTTCGGGCGGGAGTAGTTCGTTTGATTTGGCGGATGATTCATTTGAAAATCGTATGAGCGCGGAAAAAACATTACGGGAGCATTTGACCGAGCAGTTGAACATGGCGTTTTCAGATGAGCGCGATGGTATGATTGGCGCGATGTTGATTGATCAGTTGGATGAGAGCGGATACCTGCGTGAGGATGTGAGCGCATTGGCGGAGCGTTTAGGGTGCAGGGAAGCGCGTATTGATAATCTTCTCTTAAAGATGCGAAAATTTGATCCATCGGGTGTTTTTGCTTATGATCTTGCGGATTGCCTTGCGATACAGCTTGAAGAAAAGGGCGCGTTGGATGCGCCGATGAAGGCTTTGATTGAGAATTTATCAATGCTTGGTGATCATGACTTTAAGGGTTTGGCCGAGAAATGCGGCGTGAATGACACCTATTTGATGGATATGGTGAGTGAGATTAAAGAGCTTAACCCCAAGCCAGCATCGGATTTTGATCATTTGGTTGTGCAGACGGCTATCCCTGACGTTTTAATGAAAAAAATGCCGAAAAACCTTGGTGGTGGTTGGCGTGTGGAACTTAATAGTGAGACGTTGCCACGTGTTTTGATCAATCAGGAATACTATGCGATGGTTTCGGCGGGGGCGACGAATAAAAAAGACAAAGAATATGTCACGGGGCATTTGGCGTCGGCAAATTGGTTGGTGAAGGCGATGGATCAACGGGCGCAAACGATTTTAAAAGTGGCGAGTGAATTGGTGGAACAGCAAGACGCATTTTTTAATTACGGAATTGAGTTTTTACGGCCATTGACGCTTAAAGATATTGCCGAAGAAATTGAAATGCATGAAAGCACCGTAAGTCGTGTGACCACGAATAAATATATCGGAACGCCGCGCGGGATATTTGAATTGAAGTTCTTTTTTTCTACCGCTTTGATGTCAGATAGCGGAATTGCGCATTCATCTGAGTCCATAAAAGCGCGTGTTAAAACTCTGATTGATGAAGAAGAGCCAACAAAAATTTTGTCGGATGATAAAATTGTCGATATACTAAAAGGAGAGGGTATAGATATTGCCCGAAGGACAGTTGCAAAATACCGTGAATCGATGCATTTAGGGTCATCGGTGCAAAGGCGAAAGCAGAAGAAAAACGTACAAAAATGACATTTGTTAATATAGTTTTTCTAAAATAGTGATATAGCTACTCTCATATAAGTTTCATAAACTAAGAAAAGGACGAAACCCATGGAAATGACCGTTCAAGGCAAGCAAATTGATGTTGGTGATGCTCTGCGTGAGCATGTGACAGGAAAGCTTTCTGATATTGATCAAAAGTATTTTAATCATACGACGCATGCGACGGTGACGTTCTCACCCGAGGGACACGGCCATAAATTGTTCAAAGTGCATATCGCCTTTAGTGTGGGCAAGAATATTCAGGTTGTGACGGAGGCGACTGAGGCTGACCCTTATGCTGCGTTTGATAATGCATCTGAAAAGGCGGCAAAGCGTTTGCGTCGTTACAAGCGCCGTTTGCGTGACCATCATAACCGCAGTGAAAAATCGCCTGAAATCGAAATGATGAAGGCGAAAATGTACACGTTGGCACAAGAAGCGTACGAAGAAGCGGCGGAGCAGGATAATCATGAAGATGAGCCTAAAGATCCCGCTATTATTGCGGAAATTCAAACGAATATTGAAACGTTGAGTATTTCAGAGGCTGTTATGCGTATGGAGCTTTCTGACCAAAATGCATTAATGTTCCGTGATGCCAGCAATAATAAACTCAGCATGGTTTATTTGCGTAAGGATGGGAATGTGGGTTGGGTCGAACCCAACGATCAGTAAAACCTTGTCTCTTTCATTGTGAGGTTCGTTATTCGTTGCTCGCGTAATGTATTACGCGTCGCGCCTCATGCCTGCCTCACAAGGAAATTTCCTGCGGTTTATGGTCTTTGGTGATTTTAGGTGGGGGCTTTCCCATAGAGGTTCATTCATAAAGTATCTTATTTGAGGTTTTTTGTGATTTGTGCACAGGAGGGTTTTTTATTTTCTTGAATTTTAATGTGCTGATTTAATGTGTAAAATTGGTATTAATATGCAAAAAGCATTACGTGAAAATATTAAGGTATTGATTTAAAACGATTTAAGGTGTTGCTAATATAACAATTTGTTTCATTTTTTACTGGATTTTTTGTTTTTGTTTGTGCTAGAAGATGCACACACATGTAGTGGGAAACATGAGGCAATTATGAAGACACAAAAAGAATTGAACTTTGATTTTTATTTACCAAAGATGAAGGTTCAAACACAAAATAGAGCTTTTGACGTTTTGGCAGAAGAGGTGCAGTCAATATGTGGGGTTCAATCTTCCGTTCTTTTTGATATATTTAAAGTCAGGCTTGCACAACGGAGTTTTGGTTTTGGTGATGGTGTTGCTGTCTTTGATGTGAAATCGTCAGCTATTAAAAAACCTGCACTTGTTATCGCGACGTTTGATCATGATGTTGAATTTGAATCGCTTGATGATAAGCCAGTGGATATAATGGCGGCGGTTATCTCGCCATTATCTGATGGGCCGACGCATCTTCAAAAATTGGCGGTTGTGTCGCGCGTATTACGTTGTCATGATTTGCGTCAGGCGCTTCGTGATGCGAAAAATGAAGATGAGATGCAAGTTTTGTTTATGCCATCTCAAGATTGGATGATGGCTGCTTAAGCCAAAGGATTATAATTCTTAAAAACGTATTTTAGTGAACTGTGATAGGGTCAAGGTCGTTTTGCTTTGCGGTTACGATTGCAAGTTCGTGTGATTTTGCGGTCATGATCTCATTGCCATCAGCGGAAAATATGGCGTAAGTCGTTTTATTATCCTCTGTTTTAGAGCGGATATAGGCGATTTGGTGAAGACCAAAATTTTGAAAATCTTTAACCGACAGCTCTTTGAGTTGTTTTATGATGTCTTTGATTTCTGTGGCGTTCACGCTCATATTTTTTTCTTTCTGTATTTCTTGTTATTCTAATGAAACCCTATTTTCATGGGGTTTGTCAAAAAAATTAAGTATTTTATTTTGTTTCTTCTTTTGGGTTTGAGCGATCAACGCCGATTGCTTTTATTTCATTTGTGCTGTTTTTTTTGCTCGTCTGGTTTATTTTGATTTTTATAGCTTGTGATTCGGGGATGACGCGTTCCAAATTAATATGGAGGAGGCCGTTATTTAAATCGGCGCTTTGAACCTCTATGCCATCGGCGAGGACGAAGCTGCGTTGGAATTGACGTGCTGCTATGCCTCGGTGAATATAGATTTTTTCGTCATCTTCATCAACTTGTTTTCCGCGAATGGTGAGTTGGTTTTGATCAATTTCAACATCCAAATTATCCATGGAAAATCCAGCCACCGCCAATGTGATACGAAGTTCGTATTCTCCGACTTGCTCGATATTGTAGGGGGGGTAACCTTCATTGCCCGATTTACGCAGGCGATTTACGGTTTTTTCAAAGTCATCGAACCCTAAAAATAGGGGGCTGTCGAATAAAGATAAGCGTGTTGTCATTGTCTAAACTCCTCTTGTTGAGCGAGATTATAGTCATTCCCATTTGAAGTCTGACGGCGTTATTCGTTCATCGCGTAGTTTACTACGCTTTTTCACTCATGCCTTGTCAGATTTCAAAGCGAAAATAACTATCACTAAAAAATGAAGACCCGATTTTATGGCATCGTCATTTATGTAACCATAGGAAAATAGTACACTATTACGGGGGGGGGATTCAAGCAGACTTTACGAAAAGGCGGTCGCAATAGCCGCATTCGACCTGATTTGCACCGTCGAATGTATACCAGACCTTTGGATGACCCAATGATCCGTTTCCGCCATCACAGCTTACGCCGTCGGCATGAGGGTTAATTTTGATTGTTTCAGGAGTTTTATAGTCGGGCATCTTTACCATCCGTGTTTCGTATTTCATGGCTATTAAATGCAAAATAACACACAAATTCAAGAGGATATTTCGATGATTGTGTTTTCAATACAGCGTAAGAGTGCGTAGAATGGCTTTATGAGAGATAATCAATCTGGGAATGTCCTGTTTTATATTTTTATTGCTGTTGGGCTTTTGGCTGCACTTTCCTATGTGGTGGCGCAAAGCGGGCGCGGTGGTGTTGGTAATATTAGTGCGGAGCGTGCCGCGATTTATGCAAGTGAGATTATAGAATATGGGAATATTGTTTCGCAGGCCACGGATCAGTTGCGATTGCGTGGATATAGCGATACGCAGATTAGTTTCGAAAATTCAGTCGTGGCAGGATATGTGAATGCGAATTGTACGGAAGTAGGGTGTGAGTTGTTTGATGTTGCGGGTGGCGCGGTTAATTATATGACGCCAAAGGCAGAGTGGCTTGATTCAGACCAAAGCGCGCAGCTTCGATATGGCGAGATATACTTTCATGGAGAGACCAGTGCGATTGATGTTGGTACGAGTGGTGATGATTTGATCATGTTTGTTCCGTACCTCAAAAAAGAGGTGTGTGAGGCGGTGAATTCGCGGCTTGGCATTGATCCCGTTAATCGTGATGTGCCGTTGGAGGTTAACGGCCCTTTTGTTGGTAATGTTTTGTTTACGGGGGCGTATGGATCAGTTTTGGATCGTAAGGTGTCGGGTGATGCGACAACGGGCGAGACGGATATTTTGTATGGTAAATATGCAGGGTGTACGGAGAGCCCGGGAGGAGGATCGTTGCCGCCCGCAGGGACGTATCATTATTTTCAAGTGTTGTTAGCGCGCTAGATTTTTTTCCAGATCGATCCTTGTGGGGTATCCTCGATTGCGATGCCTATTGCGGATAATTCATCTCTGATTTCATCAGCGCGGGCGAAGTTTTTATCTGCCTTGGCTTGCGTTCTTTGTTGCAGCAAAGAATTGATATGATTTTCATCAATCGAATTATCTGAAACCCAGTACCCAAGCCATTCATCCGGGTTTTGTTGCGCTATGCCGACTATCTTTGTTGCAGCATATATTTGAGATTTTAGAGCGGGGTTTTTTCTCTCTGCTGCATCTTTTGCCAGTGCTAAAAGCTCTGATATAGCCAGAGGAGTGTTTAAGTCATCGCATAGGGCGTTCATCACAGATTCGGCGGGGGAAGCGTTTTCATCTGTTTCAATATCTTTTAGTTCACGCAAATATTGGTAAAGGCGATCAAGAGTTTTCTTTGATTGGGTGATGGCATTTTCGCTCCAATCCAGTGGTTGGCGGTAATGGGCGGAGAGTAAAGTAAGGCGCAGAGTTTCGCCCGCGTGATCTTTGATTAAATCATGGGCGAGGGTGACATTGCCCAAAGATTTTGACATTTTCTCACCTTCGACGGTGACGAAACCATTATGTACCCAATATTTTGCAAATGATGAAAGGTCGTCTTTATCGCCATGCGCGCAGCAGCTTTGTGCGATTTCGTTTTCATGGTGCGGGAATTTTAAATCTGCTCCGCCGCCATGGATATCAAAGGGAAGGCCGAGATGTTCCGCCGCCATTGCGGAACATTCAATATGCCAACCGGGGCGGCCATATCCCCATGGGCTGTCCCAACCGGGTTCATCGCTTTTGGAGGGTTTCCACAGGACGAAATCGGCGGGGTCTTTTTTGTATGATGCGACCTCTACGCGTGCGCCCGCAATTTGTTCGTCGCGGCTGCGTCCGCTAAGGCCGCCATATTTTTCGAATGATGGGACGTTGAAGAGGACGTGCCCTTGTGCGGCGTAGGCATGATTCTTTGCAATGAGGGTTTCTATAATTTCGATCATTTGCGTGATATGCGCGGTGGCGCGGGGTTGAATGTCGGGGGCGGTGACCCCAAGGGATGCCATATCGGCATTATAAATATCGGCGTATTTTGTTGTTATGTCGTTGATGGATGTGCCTGTTTCGTTGGCGGCGACCATGATTTTATCATCGACATCGGTGATGTTGGACACATAGGTGACTTTTGGATATTGGGCGCGCAGGACATTCGCGAGCACATCAAATACCACCGCCATACGCGCATTTCCGATATGGGCGTAGCTGTAAACCGTAGGGCCACAGGCGTAAATACGCACATGTGATGGGTCAATCGGTTCAAAGACTTCCTTCTGACGGGTCAGAGAATTATGGAGTTTTAGAATGCTCATTTGATGTTTAAATCCTTAAAAAATCTATTTTATGTCGTTTTTTACTGGAAAATACGGTAAAGAGGCGGTAAGACCAAGCATTAATTTTGAGGTTACCCAAAAAATGGCCATAAACATGACTGCGAAAAAGACGATTATTCAGGATAACAAGCCAAGCCGCGAAGAAGCGATGAAAGCGGTTGAGACTTTGCTCCGTTGGGCGGGGGAAGATCCTACGCGTGAGGGTTTGATTGATACGCCGAAACGCGTTGTGAAGGCGTATGAGGAGTTTTTCTCCGGTTATGGTAAGGATGCATCGGCTGAGCTATCAAAGACATTCGAGGATATCGAAGGTTTTGATGATATGGTTTTGGTGAAGGATATTGAGTTTACTTCACATTGCGAGCATCATCTGGTGCCGATTCTCGGTAAAGCGCATGTTGCATATTGGCCGGATGAGAAAGTGGTTGGTATTTCAAAATTAGCACGCATTGTGGATATTTTCGGGCGCAGATTGGTGTCACAGGAAAACATGACCCGCAATATTGTTCGGTGTATTGATGATACGCTTAAGCCCAAGGGGTGCGCGGTGTTTATTGATGCGAACCACCAATGTATGTCAACGCGCGGTGTGAATAAGGGGTGCTCTTCGACGGTGACCACGATGTTTAGTGGTGTTTTCAAAGAAGATAACCATGTGCAGAGACGCTTTCTGGACATGATCACGCATTCGCGTTAATCTGACCCGCAATTTAAACGGGGCAGTATCCGCTATGACTGAGATTACACTTCCGAAATGGTATGATTTACACACGCATTTTCGCCAAGGGGCGGCTATGGGCGTATATATACAGGCGCATTTGGATATGGGATGCGCGGGTGCGCTTGCTATGCCGAATACAAAGCCACCGACAGCCGTTGTGTTTGAGGCCGATGAGGGCGGCGAGTATTGGAGTATTGAGCGATACCGACGTGATATGATGGCGGTCGGCGCGGATCAATTTGATGTGCTTATTACCCCGCTTTATCTGACGAAGGATACGACCCCTAATATGATTTCTAAGGGCGCGCAGAGCGGTTTTTTGCAGGCGTGCAAGTCTTATCCGCCGCATGGTACCACAGGCGCGGAGTTTGGTATCCCGATCAATGAATTTATGGATAATGGCGTGTTTGCAGCGATGGAGCAGGCGGGTGTTATCCTGAATGTGCATGGTGAGGAGCACGGATTATCGGGGGATCGATATTTTGATCGTAGCACCAATGCCGAAGAGATATTCTATGCCGAGCGATTGCCGCGTGTGCGCGATGCTTTTCCGAATTTGAAAATTGTGTGTGAGCACGTGACAACGAAAAAAGCCGTAGATTTTGTGCAGCAAAGTGGTGCGAATATTGTGGCGACTATTACGCCGCAGCATTTGATTTATACAATCGGGGATTTGATACAGGGGCTTAAATATCATTTGTTTTGCTTGCCTGTTTTGAAGCATGCGGAGGATCGTGAGGCGTTGCGCGCGGTTGCGATTTCTGGTGATGCTCAGTTTTTTGCGGGGACAGATAGTGCGCCGCATACAACCAAGGCCACAGATTGCGGGTGCGCGGCGGGGTGCTTTACGGGAGCAATCGCACCGCAGCTTTACGCGCAAGGGTTTGAACTTGCAGGCGCGGATTTGGATCATGCGGATGCACAAGCGGCGTTTAAGAAATTCCTTTGTACCAATGGCGCGGCGTTTTATGGTTTGAGCGTGCCTGAGGATACCTTCACTTTGGTTAGACGTGATGAGGCGGTTGAACCGCTTATGACTCCTGATGGTGCGGTCATGCCGTTGCCGCTTGGCCTTGGTCAAAAAACATTGCCTTGGGCGATTAAGTGATGTCTTGGCGGGCATTGTTAAAACCCGAAATTCAAGATTTTATATCAGTGCATCATGAATCGGATGTGCGTGCGTTGGCTTTTAAAAAAGCGCCGGATGCATCGTGGCCTTATGCGCTTATACTGGATCAGATTAAGGTGCGTCAAAAAGCAAAAAACAAGTCACCTGATTTATACGATACGGATGGATTTATATTTCCGCATTCTGATCTTTTTGAACAGGCATCGTCATCTGCATGCGCGTATTATAAAACGCGGATGACTGAAAATGATGAGCGATTCGTGGATTTGACGGCGGGATGCGGGGTGGACGGTTTTGCTTTCTCTGGGAGATTTGGTAATACGGTTTTGGTTGAGCGTGATGAGAAAAGTGCAGAGATATTGGTGTATAACGCATCGTTGTTTGCGGCGGATATTGATGTTATATGCACGGATGCGGTTGAATATATTCAAAACATGCCCCCTGCCGATCTTATTTTTATTGATCCGCAGCGTCGCGAAAAAGGGCGTAAAGGGTTTTTCGCATTTGAGGATTGCTCGCCCAATATTCTTGATATGATGCCAGTGCTTCGTGAAAAATCGAGGCGGTGCATCATTAAGGCATCACCATTATTGGATATTGAAAAGGGGATTGTGACCCTTGGGTCCGTGTCGCAAGTTCATGTGGTGCAGTGGCGCGGCGAGTGTAAAGAGGTTCTGTTTTTTTTGGATTTTGATGTTGAGACATGCGCGAATGATGTGGTTATTAAGGGGGTTGATTTGGATGAATCGGGCGCGGTTAAAAATGCGTTTTCTTTTTGTTTGGGTGATGAGAAGGAATTGGGCGTTGAATATTCATTGCCGCAAAAATATATTTATGAACCTGATCCAGCGTTTCAAAAAGCGGGCGGGTTTAAATCTATGGCAATTTCATTTAATTTGAAAAAGCTGCACCCGAATACTCATCTTTATACATCTGATCACATGGTTGATGGATTTCCAGGGCGGGGATGCAAGATAATTGATGTTGTCTTGGTTAATCGAAAGGCGTTGGATATCAAAAATGCAGATTTAAAAATTAGAAATTTCCCTTCCACTGTTAAAGATTTACGTCGAAAACTTAAATTAGAAGATGGCGGTATTCATCGTGTATATGCGGTTTCTCTAATGAATGGTGATAAAAAGCTAATAATTTGTGAAAAATAATATTAAAATTTTATAATATATTATATCAGTATTTCAGCATGTTAAAGGGTTTCCTTGGGATAACTGCGCTTTTTTCATACAAAAATAAAGACCTTGTTAAGAATTGCCTATATATAATGAAAGGTAGGTTAGTGTGTATTTAGAAAAATTTATTCTCAGTTTTGGGTAAGTTTAGCGAAAGATATTATGGGGATTTCTATTACTTCAGGTGTTCATACAAAAGTTGATGATAAATCTGCCGATAAATCGGCGGGTTTCAAGAGCATTTTTGTGTCTTCACCTACGCAGATTTGGCGCAGTAAGATCAGCTGCCGTGTTGCGCTGGCTGTATTTATGACGATATTGCTGGTGCAGACGATGGTTTTGAATATAGGCGGGATTGTGCAGTATAGAAGTGAACGCCTTTATTTTTTAGAAGAGCAATCCAGAAGTGCTTTGGCCGCGTTAATATCACCTGATAGTGAGACGATGCGTACGCCTTTTAAGGAAGAGCAAATTCAACGTTTATTTAGGACGTCTAATGTGACGGGGTTGAGTGTTTATTCGTATAAGCTTGATTTTTTGGCGGCTTATGGTGGTTATCCGAGTTTGGTTGCCGAAGCTGGACTACTTGATAATACATATCTAAAGGATGGTGTTTACGAAGTTGTTTTTAAAAGTTCTGATTTGCAGAGTAAGTATTTTATTGTGGCACAGATGGATGCCAGTCATGTAGAGAAGCAGGTTCATGATTATGTCATTAAGAGCATTACAATCATGTGTATTTTGTCATTGTTGGTGACGACTGTTTTGATGATTACCTTGGGTTGGTGGTTGCTTGAGCCGATTTTGTTCATGCGTGCGAATTTGATTGCTGCTTTTAAAAATCCTGAAAATCCAGAGATTGAGATTTCCCCGTTTAGTGTGAATGATGAGATTGGTGCGGCGATTGATTTGACGCAAAAACTGATCAAGCAAAATGCAGAAAATCTAAATCATTTGAAAAGCACGGCGGAGGATAAGATTCATCGCTTGGCTTATTATGATAGTTTGACGGGCTTGCCGAACAGGATATTATTCGTTCAAAATCTTGGAGAAAGTGCAAAAATTGAACGTGATGGCTCGGTAATGCGCTTTGCTGTGGTTGCATTGGATTTGGATCATTTCAAAGATATTAATGATTCAATGGGGCATAATGTTGGGGATGCGATATTGCGCGCGGTGGGTAAGCGTTTGCGTGCGTCTCTTCCTGAATCTGCGATTGTGTCGCGCATTGATGCGGATGAGTTTGCGGTGATGATGCCCTTATCTGGGGATACGATATCCGCGAAAGATGTTGCGGAACGCGTGCAAGGCGTGGTTCGCGGCGAAATGTTTAAGGTCTTTAATGAAGAGTTTCAGATTCGTTCATCAGTTGGGGTGTCTGTTTATCCTGATGATGGGGCGGAGCCTGATGTTGTATTGAAAAATGCGGATATCGCGCTTAATCGTGCGAAAGAGGAGGGGCGCGACCGTATTCGTGAATATTCTGAAGATTTTGACCGCGTGGTACAAGAACGTTTTCAGATGCTTCGTGATTTGCGGAATGCTCTTGAGAATAATGAACTTGAATTGTTTTTTCAGCCGCAACTATGTCTTAAAACTGGGCGCGTTATTGGGGCAGAGGCTTTGTTGCGGTGGTGGAAGCCTGATAATAGCAAGGATGGTGGGAGTTACATATCACCAGGAGTGTTTATTCCTGTGGCAGAGCAGTCAGGGTTGATTGTTCCGATTGGTCAGTGGGTTTTACAACGTGCTTTTGAGGTTGCTAAAACTTGTCATCAAGAACATGGCATGGATGTCCGTTTTGCGGTGAATGTATCAGGGAATCAATTTGTTGGTAGTGATTTGTGCGCCGAAGTGTCAAAATTATTGCTTGAAACAGGGGTTCGCCCTGATCTTATTGAGCTTGAGGTGACGGAGAGCATCTTTATGGATGAGATCGAGAAAACCGTTCAGACCTTACATAATCTGCATGCTCTTGGTGTTGAGCTTGCGATTGATGATTTTGGTACGGGGTATTCTTCGTTGTCATATTTGAGCCAGTTTCCGATTGATCGTTTGAAAATTGACCAGTCATTTATTCGAAATGCGTTGAATGACAAGCATAATGCGTCGATTGCGCGTACGATTATTAACCTTGGACATTCGCTTAACTTGAAGGTTATTGCGGAAGGCGTGGAAACGAAAGAGCATGAAGATTTCTTGATTCAGCAGGGATGTGATGAGGTTCAGGGTTTCCGCTATTCGCGGCCTGTTCCAGTTGATGATTTTGTTGAGTTTGTTCAAAATTATAATGGCGACCTTTCAGGCTTTTCTTCTTAATTCTATGCTATCTGTATTGACGCATCTGTCTTAATGTCTTTATATCCAACTCTATTGTTAAAATGATTTAAGGGCATTTATTGATGCAAAATAACCCATATTCTGGTTCTGTCTCATCGCGCAAGGTTAAAGAATTGTGTGGTTCGGCGCGTATTCCGGGTGACAAATCTATATCGCATCGCTCTATTATGTTTGGGTCGCTCGCGATTGGTGAGACGATTATCAGCGGTTTGCTTGAGGGGGAAGATGTTTTACATACGGCTAGCGCGATGCGGGCGATGGGCGCGAAAATTTCTCATGGTGATGATGGATTATGGCGCGTGCGCGGTGTTGGTGTGGGCGGTTTGCATGAGCCTGATCAGGTTTTGGAAATGGGGAATAGCGGGACATCGACGCGACTTTTGATGGGGCTTGTTGGTGGGCATGATATAACGGCAACGTTTACGGGAGATGCGTCACTGGTGAAGCGCCCGATGCGCCGTATTACGCAGCCATTGGAGATGATGGGGGCGCAGTTTATGTGCCGTTCGGGTGATCGTTTGCCTTTAACGGTTCGGGGCGCGACGGATACGTTGGCGATTGAATACAGGCTTCCTGTGGCTTCGGCGCAGGTGAAATCGGCGGTTATGCTTGCGGGGCTTAATGCGGCGGGGCGCACAACGGTGATTGAGGATCATCCCACGCGGGATCACACGGAAAATATGTTGCGGCATTTTGGTGTTGAAGTGGATGTTGAGGAGTTGAGCGATGATGGTGCGAGCGCTATTCACTTGATTGGGCATCAGGAACTTATTGGATGCGCGGTGGATGTGCCGAGCGACCCTAGCTCTGCGGCGTTTCCATTGGTGGCGGCGCTTCTATGTGAAGATTCGGAGATTACTTTGCCGAATATTGGGGTGAATCCGCGACGTGATGGCGTGTTTATCACATTGCAGGAAATGGGCGCAGATATTGTCTATGAAAATCAACGTGTTGAAGCGGGCGAGCCCGTTGCGACGTTGCGCGTTACTTCGAAAAATAGATTAAAGGGGATTGACGTGCCTGAAAGTCGTGTGCCGTCAATGATTGATGAGTTTCCGATTCTGGCGGTGGCGGCGGCGTGCGCGGAAGGAGTGACGCGTATGACGGGGTTGGCGGAGCTTCGCGTGAAGGAAAGTGATCGTTTATTGATGATGGCAAATGGTTTGAAGGCCTGCGGCGTGAATTTGGAAATGGGTGAGGATAGCTTGACCATTCATGGAACGGGTAAGCCGCCGAAAGGTGGGGCGTGCGTGGAAACGGCGTTGGATCACCGCATTGCGATGAGTTTTCTTGTGCTTGGATGTGCGAGTGAAGAGCCGATAGCGGTGGATGACGGCGCACCGATTAAAACCAGTTTCCCGAATTTTATTGAGCTGATGAATGATTTGGGCTCATTCATAGGTGATATCGATGCATAAAATTATAGCAATTGATGGGCCGTCGGCGAGTGGGAAGGGGACTTTGTCGCGTGGATTGGCGGAGGCGTTGAATTTTGCACATATGGATACGGGGGCGCTCTATCGCGCCGTGGGGTATGAGGTTTTGCAAAGCGGCGGTAATCCTGAGGATGAGGGGGATGCTCTGGCGGCGTGTGCGGCGCTTAAGGCGAAAATATCTGATCCATCGACATTGAATAATCCCGATTTACGGAATGAGCAAACGGGCGCGGCGGCATCAAAAGTTGCGGCGGTGCAAAGCGTACGGGATTTCTTGTTAAACTTGCAACGTGAATTTGCGGAAAGCCCTGGTGAAGGCTTTGTGGGCGCGGTTTTGGATGGGCGAGATATTGGCACGGTTATCTGCCCTGATGCGCCGTTAAAGCTCTATATTACTGCTTCGGCGGATATCAGAGCAAAAAGACGCATGAAAGAGTTGCAATCTAAGGGATTAGTCGTTACATATAGAGCCGTTTTGGAAGATATGCGTGCGCGTGATGCCCGTGATTCTGCCCGAGAGGCCGCTCCGATGAAGGCTGCAGAGGATGCTGTTACAATAGATAGCAGTGATTTAAATGCAGATGAAATGTTGGAATTGGCACTTGAATATGCGCAAAGGCATTTGGCGGAATATTAAGGTAAGTGCGCATTAGCGATCAATGTTTTCCAAAATAACGTTGTTAAATTGTGTGCCGTGCTCGTCATATATGCAAAGGCGATGCGTGGAGAAACACTTTCAATTTAGTAACGATTAAAAATTTGAAAGGACTATTATTATGGCGCATGTTGCCGCAAATCTAAAAGATAAAATCGACTCAAAGGAGTTTGCAGCTCTATTAGGAGAGTCACTTGGTGAAAGCCAATCATTCGAGGGGACCGTTGTTAAAGGCGTTGTCATCGGACTTGCTGACGATCACGTAATCGTGGACGTTGGTCTTAAATCGGAGGGACGTATCCCTCTTCAGGAATTTTCCAAACCAGGAGAAGATCCAGAAATTAAAGTAGGAGACACTGTTGAAGTCTATGTTGAACGCATGGAAAACAGAAATGGTGAATCTGTTCTTTCGCGTGAAAAAGCACGTAGAGAAGAAGTATGGATCGAGCTTGAGAAATCTCATGAGGCTGAGGAACGCGTCACTGGCGTGATCTTTGGTCGTGTGAAAGGTGGATTTACAGTTGATCTTGGGGGCGCGGTTGCGTTCTTGCCAGGTTCACAGGTTGATATCCGCCCAGTTCGTGACATTGAACCATTGATGAACCAACCACAGCCGTTTCATGTTTTGAAAATGGACCGTAGCCGTGGAAACATTGTTGTTTCACGTCGTTCGATTTTGGAAGAATCTCGTCAAGAAGCGCGTAGCGATCTTATGGAGAATTTGGCTGAAGGTCAGGTTCTTGAAGGTATCGTTAAGAACATCACCGATTATGGTGCGTTCGTTGATCTTGGCGGTGTTGATGGTCTTCTACACGTTACTGATATTTCTTGGAAACGTGTTAACCATCCAACTGAAGTTCTTCAAATTGGTCAAACTGTTAATGTTCAAGTTATTCGTTTCAATGAAGAATCACAAAGAATCTCATTGGGTATGAAACAGCTTGAGAGCGATCCTTGGGAAGATGTTGCAGGCAAGTTTGCCGTTGGTCAACGTTTCAAAGGTCGTATCAGCAATATCACTGATTATGGTGCATTTGTTGAGCTTGAAGACGGTATTGAAGGTCTTGTGCATGTTTCTGAAATGTCTTGGACAAAGAAAAACGTACACCCAGGGAAAATCGTTTCTACTTCTCAGGAAGTTGAAGTTGAGGTTCTTGAGGTTGATCTTGAAAAACGTCGTATTTCACTTGGCTTGAAGCAGTGTCAGGAAAACCCTTGGACGCAATATGCGGGTGCGCATAAAGTTGATGAGGAAATCGAAGGAGAAATCCGCAACATTACCGAATTTGGTTTGTTTGTTGCACTTACCGAAGAAATCGACGGTATGGTTCACCTTTCTGACATTTCATGGGAAGACCAGACAGAAGATGTTTTGAAAGCATTCTCTAAAGGCGATGTCGTGAAAGCGAAGATTTTGGAAGTTGATGCAGATCGTGAGCGTATTGCTCTTGGTATCAAGCAGCTTACGAAAGATCCATATGAAGGTAAGATGAGTGGCCTTGCGAAGGGCGCGATTGTTACGTGTACAATTACTGAAATCAACTCGATGGATGTCGTGGTGAGTATCAATGAAAATGTATCAGGTACAATCAAGAAAGCTGATCTTTCTCGTGAGCGTTCAGAGCAACGTACTGACCGTTTTGCCGTTGGCGAAAAGGTTGATGCGAAGGTTCTATCTGTAGACAAGAAAACACGTAAAGTGTCTCTATCTATTAAAGCGCGTGAAGTTGATGAAGATAAACAAGCGATGAAAGATTTCGGTTCTACTGAGAGCGGTGCATCACTTGGAGATATTCTTGGTGCAGCTTTGAAGGAGAGTGATAAGAAGGGTTAGCCTCTTATCATTTTGTAGGAATTTTAAAAAGCCGGCAAAAATGTCGGCTTTTTTATTGGCTGTTTTTTGTGTTATGACATTAAAAAATTGTTTTCAATCAAGGGGTTTTGCTTGACGCATGATATTTTATCGGGCAATCTAAATACATACTTATAAATAATTATATCTGACTGGATGTTTAAAAGGACGTTTTGATATGACTAAATCCGAACTGATACAACGTATCGCAGACATTAATCCGCATTTGCGTATTGTTGATGTTGAGAAAATTGTTGATACTATTTTTGGTTCTATTTCGGATGCGCTTGCGAATGGTGACCGTGTTGAATTGCGTGGCTTTGGCGCGTTTTCTGTGAAGCATCGTGATGCGCGCACTGGCCGTAATCCGCGCACTGGTGAAACCGTTCAAGTTGAAGAGAAACGGTTGCCGTTCTTTAAGACGGGTAAGGCGCTTCGTGAAAAACTTAACGATTAAGAATTAGTGGGTTATGGCGATTATTCGGTTTTTGGTTGGGCTTGTTCTTACGGTATTGATTGCTGGATTTGCCGTTATTAACCGATTTGACGTTACGATCTCTTGGAATCCTGTTTCTGACCCTGTTATCCTTCCTTTTTATGTGGTTCTGCTTGGCTCTTTGCTTGTTGGGTTTTTATTTGGCGGGGGGCTTGTGTGGCTTAATGGCTCTTCTGTGCGGCGTGAAAAACGTAAGCAAAAGCGCGAAATAAAGATTTTAGAAAAAGAAGTAGAGCGGTTAAAACAGGATAAATTTACGCAAAAGCCGCCTGCGGCGGACATGTTTCCTGCTATTTCTGCAAAATAAGAAGATTTTCAAATGACTGACCAGACTAAAATATTTTGTGCCATTGATACGGCTGATCTTGATCATGCATGTGCGTTATCGGCGCAAATCGCGCCTGTGACGGGTGGGATCAAGCTTGGGCTGGAGTTCTTTAATAATTTCGGCCCGCAAGGGATTGAGCGCGTTTTGAAGGCTGCGCCCGACGCGCAATTGTTCATTGATTTGAAATTCCATGATATTCCGAATACGGTTGCAGGGGCGGTGCGCGGTATTTGCAGCAATTTTGCGCCGGCTTATTTGAATGTGCATTCGGCGGGTGGTCGCGCGATGATGGCGGCGGCGAAGGATGCGTGTGGGAGTGATACTAAATTATTGGCGGTGACGATTTTAACGTCTTTGGATGCGGATGCCATTGCGGCGGTTGGGTATGGCACAAATGTAGCGCAGCAGGTAGAGCGCATGGCGCGTTTGACCAAGGATGCGGGGCTTGATGGTGTTGTATGTTCAGCGCATGAAATTTCGGTTCTACGCGCCGTATGCGGTGATGATTTTGCGTTGATGGTGCCCGGGATCCGCCCTATTGGTTCTGATGCGGGGGATCAAAAGCGGGTTATGACTCCGAAGCAGGCCTTAGACGCAGGCGCAACGCATTTGGTTATTGGTCGCCCGATTACAGGCGCGGATGACCCCGCAGCAGCAGCGGCAGAGATATTGGCTAGTATATGAAAACCCAAACTAAAATATGTGGGATCAAAACGCCAGAGGCGTTGCGCGCGGCGGTTGAGGGCAGTGCGCGGTTTATTGGGTTTGTGTTTTATCCGCCATCCCCGCGTCATGTGCCGATTGATACGGCGAAGGAGCTTGCGCTTATGCTGCCCACAGGCGTGCGAAGTGTGGCGTTGTTTGTTGACCCCACGGATGAGCAGTTGGATGCGGTGCTTGGTAAGGTGCAGATTGATATGATTCAGTTACACGGGAATGAAAGCCCAAGCCGTGTTTCCGAGATTAAGGCGCGCTATGCGATGCCGATTATCAAGGCATTTCCTGTTCGTGAGGCAGGCGATATTGACGTGGCGGCGGATTATACGGATGCGGATTGGTTATTATTTGATGCGAAATCAAGTGACCCAAGTCAGCATGGTGGAACGGGTCAAAGCTTTGATTGGAGCTTGTTAGAGGGGAAGAGTTTTGATAAACCTTGGATGTTATCTGGTGGACTGACCCCAGAGAATGTTGGTGAAGCATTATTCGTCTTAAAACCAAATGCGGTGGATGTGTCATCGGGGGTTGAGTCGTCCAAGGGCGTGAAGGATGAGGGTAAAATCAGGGCTTTTCTTGGGGCTGTGAACGCGCTATAACTCCCCTTATGAAAGCAAATTCTTATAAAAATCAGCCTGACGAGCGCGGGCATTTCGGGCAATATGGCGGGCGCTATGTTGCGGAAACTTTGATTCCTCTTATTCTTGATGTTGAAAAGGCATGGAATGAGGCCAAAGTTGATCCCGAATTTTGGGCGGAATTTGATGATTTGGCGAAGAATTATATTGGTCGCCCAAGTCCGCTTTATTATGCGAAAAAAACGACGGAGCATCTTGGCGGCGCGAAAGTGTATTTTAAACGCGAGGAACTGAACCATACGGGCGCACATAAGATTAACCATTGTATCGGGCAGGTGCTGCTTGCCAAACGTATGGGCAAGACTCGCATTATTGCCGAGACAGGCGCGGGGCAACATGGTGTTGCGACGGCGACGGTTTGTGCGTTGTTTGATCTTCCCTGTACTGTGTTTATGGGTGCGAAAGATGTAGAGCGGCAAGCGCCGAATGTGTTTCGTATGAAGCTTTTGGGGGCAGAGGTGCGCCCAGTTACCGTGGGATCCGAGTCTTTAAAAGATGCGATGAATGAGGCGATGCGCGATTGGGTGAGCAATGTGCATGACACGTATTATCTGATTGGTACAGTCGGCGGGCCGCATCCATTCCCTGCGATGGTGCGTGATTTTCAATCCATTATCGGGCGTGAAACCAAAGACCAAATGATGGAGCGCGAAGGGCGGTTGCCTGATTCTATCGTGGCTTGTATTGGTGGCGGGTCAAATGCGATTGGCATTTTCCATCCGTTTTTAGATGACGCGGATGTTAATTTGATCGGCGTGGAGGCGGCGGGGCACGGCGTTGATACGGATAAACATGCGTGTAGTTTAAACGGTGGGCGCGCAGGGATTTTGCATGGAATGCAGACTTATTTTTTGCAAGACGGTGATGGTCAAATTCAAGAGGCGCATTCGATTTCTGCGGGGCTTGATTACCCTGGTATCGGCCCTGAACATGCGTGGTTGTTCGATCAAAAGCGTGTGAATTATGTGAGTATTACTGATGATGAGGCTTTGGACGCGTTCCAGATGTGCGCCAAGTTGGAGGGGATTATTCCCGCTCTTGAATCCGCGCATGCTTATGCCCATATTTTGAAAATTGCGGGGGATTTGCCGAGCGACCATATCATGGTTTTGAATTTATCGGGCCGCGGGGATAAGGATATTTATACGGTGGCCGATAAATTGGGAGATAAGATTTAAAAACTCTATTTTGGCTTAACACGCTAGCGAGTTTTGTGGATGTAAATTGAATATTGGATGGATTGATGAAAAGTTACGAAGTAAAGGCGGGGTTACAGGATGTTGAAGCCTTTGAAGTGGTTGGGATATCGATTATTACGAGGAATGAAGCCGCGAGTGAGGATATAAACGCCCTGTGGGAGCGGTTTTTTAAGGAGAGCGTGGGGCAGAAAATTGATAGCCGTGTTGATGATGTAATCTATACAGTATATTCGGACTATGAGGGTGATCACACGAAGCCTTATCGTTTTACGATTGGGTATAAGGTGAAGGATGAAACGGATTTGAACGGTTCATCATTGCATCAGGTTAAGGTTAAGGCCGCGCCGTACGCCCTTATGAGCGCAGCGGGAGAGCAACCAAAAGCGTTGATTGAAACATGGACGGCGATTTGGCAAAGTGATCTTGATCGCCGATTTGAAACGGATTTCGAGGTATATGGGCAGCGTTTCTTTGAAGATGGGGTGCATGAGGTGCTTGTCGCGATAGGCGTGAACGTTTAATTACGCGTTTGATAAATGGACTGCAAACAGCACTTTTCTGCGCTTTCCGTTGCTCACGCACCAAAAAGTGCGCTGCGCTACGGTTCTCGAAAAACACTGTTTTCGTCTTATTTCTCTTTCGCTTTGAATAGAAGGATTTTTTGTATGAACAGAATTGAAACAACATTTAAAAATTTAGACCGCGCGGCGCTTGTGACGTTTATCATGGCGGGTGATCCGTCGATAGAGAATAGCGCGAAGGTTTTGGCGGGGCTTCCCGATGCGGGCGCGGATATTATAGAGATCGGCATGCCTTTTACCGATCCGGCCGCCGATGGCCTTACCATTCAACATGCTGGGCAGCGCGCCTTGGCGGCGGGTGCAACGATGGTGAGTACTTTGGCAATGGTGCGTGATTTTCGTGAAAATAATGACGCTACGCCGATTGTTCTTATGGGTTATGCGAACCCCATTTTCTCTTATGGATTTGAAAAGTTCGCGCAAGATGCGAGTGCGGCGGGTGTGGATGGGTTGATTATTGTTGACTTGCCGCCCGAAGAGGACGGTGAATTGCGCGGTTTGGCCGATGCGACGGGGATTGATATGATTCGCTTGATTACGCCGACCACGGTTGGTGCGCGTTTGGATACGGTTTTAAGCGGGGCGATTGGTTTCCTTTATTATGTTTCTATTACCGGTGTTACAGGGACGGCAAAGGCGGATATGGGCGCGTTGAAGCCACATATTGATGAGATTAAAACGAAGACTGATCTGCCGATTGCGATTGGTTTTGGGATTAAAACGCCCGAAGATGTGAAATCTATGGCGGCATTGGCGGACGCGGTGGTGGTTGGATCGGCGATTGTTGATAAGGTTAAGGATGTGCGTAGCGGTGATGCATCGCAGGTGCATGACTTTGTGTCTGGCTTATCTGCGGCATTGAAGTAAATCATGTTCGAATCGCCTTGACTTTTTGAGGTTTTTTCTTCATTTTCTATGGCTTAGTGTAAATATTTCAGGAATAAAAAATGAATTGGCTATCCAATCTTATCCCCCCACGTATTCGTTCTTTTGTGAGTGAGCAAACGGAAGTGCCGGATAATCTTTGGCAAAAATGCGGATCATGCGAGGCGATGCTGTTTCACCGTGATTTAACGGCTAGCCATAATGTTTGTTATCATTGCGGGCACCATTTGCGCTTATCAGTGAAGGATCGTCTTGCGATGATGTTTGATGATGGTGCGTATGAAACGCTTGATTTGCCAAAGGTTGAGATGGATCCTTTGAAATTTAAAGACCGTAAGAAATATACTGATCGTATTAAAGAGGCGCAAAGCAAAACTGGTTTGAAAGAAGCGATTACTGTGGCACGTGGTAAAATGGGTGGATTGCCTATTGTTGTTGCGGCGTTTAATTTTCGTTATATGGGCGGATCGATGAGCGCAGTTGTTGGTGAGGCGATTGTTTTGGCGGCGCAAACCGCCGTTAAGGACAAGGCGGCGTTTATTGCTATACCGGCTTCGGGCGGGGCGCGTATGCAAGAGGGGATGATCTCTCTGATGCAAATGCCGCGCAGCATTATTGCTGTTGAAATGGTGAAGGATGCGAAATTACCTTATATTGTTATTTTGACTGACCCAACGACAGGCGGAGTGAGCGCATCATTTGCGATGGTCGGCGATATTCATATTGCCGAGCCTGGCGCGATGATTGGTTTTGCGGGACGCCGCGTGATTGAGGAGACTGTACGTGAGGTTTTGCCAGATGATTTCCAAACGGCGGAATATTTGCTTGAGCATGGTATGGTTGACATGGTTGTGCCGCGTGATGAGATGAAAGACACATTGGTGAATGTTATTTCGATATTAACCAAGCAAGATGCGCCGAGTGATCCGCAAGGCGGTAGGGTTCGCTCTGCGGATAAGTTATTGCCAAAAGATGCGAAGGGCGGTGCGAATAAGGGTTCTGCGACAAAGGCGACGCAGCAAGTTAAGGCCGCGCAGAAATCTGCTTTGGGAATGGGAAAGCCTCAAGAGATTAGGGAAGAGGAAGTTTCGGGAACGAAAACCGCCGCCTCTGCTTAAATGCATAAAGCTGATCTTCATCATCCATCTAATCGTCTGCAGCAAAAGCTGGAGGCGATTTATCGTTTGCGGCGTACGACAACCAAGGTGAATTGGGATAGTGCGGCGTATTTGGTTTTGCTTGAGAAATTAGGCAATCCGCATTTGCGCCTGCCGAGCGTTATTCATGTGGCGGGAACGAATGGTAAAGGTTCTGTTATTGCGTTTTTACGCTCTATCTTAGAGGCAGATGGTAAAAGCGTTCATGTTTATACCTCACCGCATTTGATTAAGGTGAATGAGCGTATTGTTCTGGCGGGGCAAAATATAAGTGATGATTATCTGGAAACCTTAATTGATGAGATTCTGGTGCTTAATGAAGACGCGCCGCTTTCGTTTTTTGAAATTATGACGGCACTTGCGTTTAAGGCTTTTGCCGATAATCCTGCCGATGTTGTTTTGCTTGAGGTTGGAATGGGTGGGCGACTTGATTGCACCAATGTTATTCCCGATCCTCTGGTTACGATTATTAACCGTATATCTTTGGATCATACCGAATTTTTGGGGGAAACTATTGAGGCAGTTGCATTGGAAAAAGCAGGGATCATGAAAAGTGGAGTTCCGTGTGTTGTGGGGTATCAGGGGGATGATGATTCTTGCGATGAAATAAGTTATACATTGTTATCCGCAGCAAGAAAAATTAATGTAAGTATTTGTTTTTGTAATGAAAATTATAGTATAATGCAGCAAAAAAATGACTTTATTGTGGATAAAAATGGTGTGCGTTATGTGCTGCCCTATCCGTCAATGATAGGGCAGCATCAGATTTATAATGCGGCGCTGGCTGTGGTTGCCTTGGATGAGATTAAAGAGAAAATCCCCGTGTCGGATTTATCCATTGGGCGGGGTGTTCAAAATGCGTGTTGGGCGGGTCGTTTGCAACGACTGAGCGGTTTTGATGGCGCGAATGAAATCTGGCTTGATTGTGGGCATAATGATAGTGCGGGCTCGGCTTTGGCTGTTCAGGCAAGGCAATGGCAAGATGATGATGGTAAGCCTCTTTATCTGATTGTGGGTATGCTTTGTGCGAAAGATGCTCACGGATTTTTAGAGCCATTATTGCCATATGTGCGTCAAATTCATTGCGTACCGATTTCTTTTGACCCTGCGGGCAGTAAATCACTTGGTGATTTTTTGAGCGTTAATATAGATGTTGAGATTATTAGTCATGAAAATGTGCGTGTGGCTATTGAGAAGATTTCCAAAGTTGAACCATATGCACGTATTTTAATTGCTGGCTCAGTTTATTTGGCGGGTGAGGTTTTGGAAGGTTTAAGTGTATAAGAAATATGATGATGCTTGCGGGCGCTTCATGTATCTGGGATAATGGACGCTATGAGTGATAGAATTTTTTTAGTTGATGATGATCGTAATATTTTGATTTCTGTTTCTATGATGTTGGAGGCGGAAGGTTTTTCTGTTGAAACATTTAATGATGGTGAATCGGGGCTTACTGCGATTTTAGAGAAGAAGCCTGATTTGGTTGTTCTTGATGTTAAAATGCCGCGTATGGATGGCATTGAGGTTATTACCAAGCTTCGTGAGCAAAGCGCCGTGCCTGTGATTTTTTTGACTTCAAAAGATGATGAGGTTGATCAGGTTATTGGCCTTCGTATGGGGGCGGATGATTATATTACGAAGCCGTTCTCGCAGCGCTTATTGGTGGAGCGTATTAAGGTTCTTTTGCGTCGCCGCGATGTTGAGCTCCAGATAAAATCAGGTGCAACAGAAGAGAAAAAATATATTGAGTATGGTAAGTTATTGCTTGATGATGCGCGGCATTTATGTTCATGGGATGGAACTCCGCTTAACTTAACTGTGACGGAGTATCTGCTTGTTAAGGCATTGGCCGAGCGCCCAGGCCATGTGCGTAATCGTGATCAACTGATCGATATGGCGTATGGTGAGAATATTTATGTGGACGACCGAACGGTTGATTCACATATTAAACGCGTTAGAAAAAAGTTTAAGAAAATTGATGAAGATTTTGACAAAATCGAAACGCTCTATGGAGTCGGATACAGATATAAAGAAGAGTAACCGCTGGTTTCGAACTGGAAGTCATCGTGGTGAAATAGAGTATCTGTTTGATTTATATTGGGGTGGTAAAGAGCGCCGTATTACGGGGATGACGCTTCGTATTATGGGTGTTAATGCGATTGCTGTTATTGCGTTGATTATGGGTGTTGTTTATTTGGGGCAATATCACAATACGTTGATTGAAGCGAAGTTAGAGCGTTTTGAAACTGAGGTTCTTCTTGTTTCTGCTGCGATTGGTGAAAGTAGCGAGGGGGCTTTTGCCGAATTTCCACAAGAGAAAAAAAGCGGTGTTCTAAAGTTGGCGGGGCGTTTGTCTGCGACATTGGGAACCCGAATTTTAGTGTTCGATACTGATGTTATTCTTATTGCAGATTCTTCTTTATCGGATCAAAAGGCGCCAGTTGTTAAAATACTTAAGGATGGGAAGAAAGAGTTTTTGAGTATAGAGTTGCTTAAAAACACGGCGAGTTTTATAGCGTCTTTGTTTCCAAAAGAAGATAATTTATTGTTTATTCCTGATGATTCTGAGCTGGTTTCTGAAAAATTCCCTGATTTGATGGAGGCCATGAATAAAAGGCTCAGCATGTCGGTGTGGCAGAACCGGGATAAGGAAATTGTTCTTACTGCCGCTATGCCAGTTTGGGGGGATGTGGATGTTAAGGGTATTGTGATGCTTGTTAGCGATAATGAGGATATTCGCAAAGAGCTTGGCGATATGTGGTTTAATGTCCTTAAGATTTTTCTTGTTACATTGCTTATTACTATATTGCTTTCGATTTATCTTTCGGGGGTGATTGCGCGGCCTTTGCGAAAGCTCGCGGATTCTGCAGAAAAGGTTCGCCGTGGTAAGCTTAAGCATACTGATATTCCCGATATGAGTGATCGCAATGATGAAATTGGCGAGCTTTCGGTGGTTTTGCGTGATATGACCAACGCGTTATGGGAGAGAATGGATACGATTGAGGCGTTTGCGGCGGATGTCGCGCATGAGATTAAAAACCCTTTAACATCCCTTAAAAGTGCTGTGGAAACGGCGGGTGTTGTCACAAAGAAAGAAGACCTGGAAAAGCTTTTGGTTGTGATTAGGGATGATGTGGATCGTTTGGATCGTTTGATTACTGATATTTCCAGTGCATCACGTTTGGATGCGGAGTTATCGCGTGAGGCTTTTTCTATCGTTGATTTGAGGGATGTTTTTGGGCGCTTGTTGGATATGTATAGGAGTCCGCTGGAGCGACAAGATGGGGCATTCGTGGGCCATTCTGTTTTAAAAGATGGTGTGGTTGTTAATCTTAATATACCTGATAAAAAAGACATTTTTGTTCGTGGTAGCGATGGACGGCTATTCCAAGTGTTTCAAAATATTCTTGCGAATGCTTTATCCTTTTCAAAGGTTAAATCTAAAATTACGATGAATATTGCGGTTAAGGCAAAACGCGTCACGATTACGATTGATGATGAAGGGAAGGGTATCCCTGAAAATAAGTTAAAGGAAATATTTGAGCGGTTTTATTCCGAGCGCCCAGAGCATGAGGAATATGGGCGACATTCGGGGCTTGGGCTTTCGATTTGCAAGCAGATTATAACGGCACATAATGGCGTTATTTACGCAGAAAACCGTAAGGATAGGGCGGGTAAGATTAAGGGGGCAAGATTTGTTGTGATCTTGAATATGTTGTAATGCCTGATTTGAAGCGTAAAAATGTAATTATTACAGGGCTTTCGGGGGCGGGGATTTCTTCGGCGCTTAAGGCGATGGAGGATTTGCGTTTTGAGGTTTTTGATAATTTTCCGCTTTCCTATATTCCGAAGCTTTATGAGGATACCAATCTTGTTGGATTGGGGATGAATGGTGTTGCAGTTGGTGTGGATACGCGTACGCGTGGGTTTTCCCCTGAGGCTTTGCTCGATATGGTTGAGAAAACCAATTCTCGCCTTGTTTATATTGCGTGCGATGAGGCAACGCTTTTTAAACGGTTTAGTGAGACGCGCAGGCGTCACCCTCTTGCGGTTGATAAGTCTGTTTCCTATGGCATTAAGGCCGAGAAGAAGATGTTGTCCTCTTTGCGCGAAAATGCGGATATAGTAATTGATAGTACGAATAGCTCCATTCATGATTTGCGGCATATGTTGGAGGGGCATTTTGCGCTTAAGCCTGATGAAAACCTTACGGTTTCTTTGCTTTCCTTCGGATTCAAAAACGGTGTGCCGCGTGAGGCGAATATTGTGATGGATGTGCGTTTTCTTAAAAACCCGCATTGGGATAAGGGGTTGAAGCCGATGACGGGATTGGATCAGGCCGTTGGGGATTATGTGCGCCAAGATGAGGGGTTTGAAGATTTTATAAGTAATTTCAAGAGTTTGATTGAGCCGTTATTGCCGCGTTATGCGATGGAGGGGAAAAGTTACCTTAGCATTGCGATTGGTTGCACGGGCGGGCGGCATCGCTCTGTTTTTACGGTTGAGTTGCTTAAGTCGTGGTTAGATGAAAAGGGTGTTAAGGTTTTTGCCGAACATCGTGATTTGAAGATATAGTGTTCCCTGTTTGTTTCACGTGAAACATGTCGAGGTTGATTTGTAAAGTATGTTTATTCGGGGTGAGGTGTGGCCATAAAAAAAGCGGATCGTGTGACCCGCTTTTTGGAATTATTATAATGATTTTCGTATTATTATCCAAGTGCTAGATTGCTAGGATCGCTTTTAAGATTAACGTTCATACCAAAACCGCCTAGAGGTTCATGGCTCTTTGCCATTGTTTGAAACGTATCGAACATCGGAACATCCGCCGCCGCTTCCACATTTCCGCGTACTCTTGAACCTTCTGTATTAAAACTTCCTATCGTCATAGAAAACACCCTTTCTTATTGTTATCACCGCATTGTTTTTCGAAACACCAGATCCATCGTAATCTTTTAAGATTATCTTTGTTTGATCCTTTGATTGTTCTTCAGGTATTACTGTAAACAAAAGTCGTGTTGTTGTCAAATTTGAAATGTCTATAAGCTCTTTTTTCTTGTTTAATAGAGTTATAAAGTTGAATACTTTTTTGTCTGTTAGTTCGGGCGATTCATCTTTATTCAGTAAAACATAATCGCCAACGGGCTCGTAATCCTCTTTATCTGGCATATATTCAAATATTTGATACGCGCGTTCGACCAGTGGATTTGGCTTGTGAATAAAGCGCGTGCGTTCGCCAGTACGAATGGAACGCACCAAGGGATCTTCGCCAGAATTTTGGTTTTCCAACGGAATAGATGAATCTGCGCTTTTTTCGTTAAAATTTATACTCATAAGTTATATTACCATTGGTTTTTAGAAAAAAAAATGTTTTAGTCACTTTCACGATAAAGTTTATATACGAATAAAGTAATTTTAAGGAGAAAAAAATGTCGGTAGCACCCCAGGCGGTAGAGAACGATTATAAAGTAAAAGATATGAGTTTGGCGGATGCCGGACGTTTGCAAATTGATTTGGCGCAGGATGAAATGCCCGGCCTTATGGCTATTCGCGAGGAATACGGCGCGCAGCAGCCTTTGAAAGGTGCGCGTATTACCGGTTGTTTGCATATGACGGTTCAAACAGCAGTATTGATTGAGACATTGACTCACCTTGGCGCGGAAGTGCGTTGGTCTTCATGTAATGTTTTCTCAACACAAGATGAAGCGGCGGCGGCAGTTGTAGCAGCGGGCGTTCCTGTCTTTGCATGGAAAGGCCAAACCGAGGAAGAAGCGGAATGGTGTATTCACCAGACGATTAAAGGGCCGAATGGTTGGACACCGAATATGATTTTGGATGATGGTGGTGATTTGACAGCAATCGCGCATAAAGATTATCCAGAATTAATGGCAGATATTAAGGGGATTTCCGAAGAAACAACAACTGGCGTTTTGTTCCTTAATAAAATGGCAAAAGAAGGCCGTTTGAAAGCGCCAGCGATTAATGTGAACGATTCTGTAACAAAATCAAAATTCGATAACAAATATGGTTGTCGTGAGAGCTTGGTTGATGCGATTCGCCGCGCGACTGACCTTATGCTTGCAGGTAAAACTGCGGCTGTTGCTGGTTATGGTGATGTTGGTAAGGGCTCTGCGCAATCTTTGGCATCACAGGGCGTTCGCGTTATGGTGACTGAAATTGATCCTATCTGCGCTTTGCAAGCGGTTATGGATGGTTTCGAAGTTGTGACAATGGAAGATGCTGCGCCACGCGCCGATATTTTTGTAACCACAACAGGGAACAAGGACATTATCACCGTAGATCACATGCGTGAAATGAAAGATCGTGCGATTGTGTGTAACATTGGTCATTTCGACAATGAAATTCAGGTCGAGCCACTTCGCAATATGAAATGGACAAACATCAAGCCACAAGTTGATCAAATTGAATTCCCAAGCGGTAAGCGTATTATTTTGCTTGCGGAGGGTCGTTTGGTGAACCTTGGTTGTGCAATGGGTCACCCATCATTCGTGATGAGCGCATCATTTACCAACCAGACCTTGGCGCAGATTGAGCTTTGGAATAATGGTGAAAACTATAAGAACGAAGTTTATGTTCTTCCGAAGGCTTTGGACGAAAAAGTTGCGGCGCTTCACCTTGATAAAGTTGGTGCGAAATTGACAAAATTGTCATCTGAGCAAGCCGATTATATTGGTGTGGAAGTGGCGGGGCCGTTCAAACCCGAAGCTTACCGTTATTAAGCTGCATTCGTTTATTTGGAGTGCGTTGCTTTGGCACTCACGTATTATTATACGTTGCGTACCTTGCGCCTGCTCCAAATGAAACGCTCTTGCTTAATACAAGAAGATGGATTATTGAAAAGGTCGCTGAGAGGCGGCCTTTTGTTATTAAGATAAGAGATTTGAAATGTTTATATTACGTGTAAAATGTGAAGATAGGGCAGGGATTGTGGCGGCGGTGTCGACGTGTTTGAGCAATGCCGAGTGTAATATTGAGGAATCGGCGCAGTTTAATGATCAAAATTCAGGTCAGTTTTTTATGCGGGTTATGTTCTCTCCCATTACTGATGTGGCCAAGGAAAATTTCTGTTCGAATTTTGAGAAAGTTGCATGTGGGTTTGATATGCATTGGGATGTGCATGATTGCAGTGATAAAGTGCGCAGCATTATCATGGTGTCGAAGGAAGATCATTGTTTGCATGAAATTTTGTATCGCTGGGCTTCTGGGAATATGGCGATTGATATTGCGGGCGTTGTTTCCAATCATGAGACGTGCCGAAAGTTGGTGGAGGGGCATGGATTGCCGTTTTATTATTTACCGACTACCCCTGATACAAAAGAAGAGCAAGAACAAGCTTTGCGCGGTATTATTGCGGATACGGGCAGTGATCTGATAGTTCTGGCGCGCTATATGCAGATTTTATCGGAAGAATTTAGTCATGATTATGCAGGGCAGGTCATCAATATTCATCACTCATTTTTACCAGGGTTTAAAGGGGCGAGGCCTTATGATCAGGCCTATGCTCGTGGTGTGAAATTGATCGGAGCGACGGCACATTTCGCAACGTCTGATCTGGATGAAGGTCCGATTATAGAGCAGGAGACCGTGCGTATCAGTCATGCAGATGATGTGAGAAAGCTTCGTGAGATTGGGCGGGATACGGAAAAGCTTGTTTTGGCGCGCAGCATTAATATCTATACGCAGCGTCGAATTTTCTTAAATGGGTCGCGGACGGTTATTTTATAGCTTATCCGATGTGATGCGTTTTAAAGTTTCACCTTGGCTTTTGGGTATATCTTTCGGAATATATGATGTGTTCATCGGTGAATTTCCCGTTAGGTTTTTGTAAAAAACGAGTGCCGCGAGGTAGCTTCCTGCCATTGATGGATGTGATCCATCGGGGTTGTATAGTTGTATTTCAGGATTGATGTACATTGTTTTGTACCAATATTCGCCAACTGGCGCGGTTGCTATTTTGTTGATATAGGCTATTTTAGCGGTATAGTTTTTTAAAGCTTTGAACATGTGTTCGGGATTTTTTGTCGAGTCTTTATATTCCGGTAAGGTGTACCAATTTGACCCTGGTTGTCTGGGCCAAGTTTGATAGAGCATGACGTATGATTTTTGAGCTTTTGCTTTTTGGGTAAATTGTGCAACGTGGGCGGCAGTGCTTTTGATGGTATTGGAAAATAGTGCCCATTGGCTTTGTTCTTGTAGAACAATCATGTCCCATGGATGGTTTTCAATTATTTTATGAGTGCTTGTGTTGTTCCAATGATTTTGCAGGCGTGCTCCGCCAAAGGTGATTGATTGTATTAAAATATTGTGGGGGTTTTGGGAATCGTTTTCTGCGATTTTCAAAATTATGCCAGGTATGTCGTTAAAAAATGTGTAGCTGTTTCCTATGAATAGAATATTTAAATCGTATGATTTGTCTTGTTTGTTTGCTTGAACCGTACGAATTTCAGTGATTCCTTCGGTTTGAATGGTTTTTTTGTTGTTTAGTGCGGTACTTAAGGCAAAAAATAGAAAGATAATTGCACCAACTATTATGACTGTGTTTTTCATAGGATATTTATTCGCGTATATGTCTTTAACGTTTTTATAAAATAGCGTAGTCTTTATTTTTTGTATTTGTCTAGCTTTTCAAAGTAAAAAGTGTTTTTTCGATATGTCGCAATCGGGTTTGTTATCAAATGTTACGCGGTTATTTACAGGGTCTTTACACGCAGAAAAGGCGCGTCTGGAGGCGTTTTTATCAGCTGTTCCTGGTGAGTATTGTGGGTGGGCGAGTGATGACACATGTGTTTACAGCAAAGGGTTTTGTGATGCGTTGGGGCTTGATGTGGTGCAAAGTTTGGCGGATGTGCAGGCGGCGTTGTCGCATGAAGATGGCGCGGCGTTAGAGGGGTTATTTGTGCGATTGGTGCAAAATGGGATTGCCTTTACCATTAATGTGCAAAATCGTGCGGAAGACCGGACGCTCAAAATTTCTGGCACGCGTGGGATGGATGTTGCGGGTGCAGACCATTTTCATATTTTATGGCTTGAGGATATTACTGCGTTTAAGTCTGCGAGCGAAGTTATGATTGAAGAGCAGGCGATTTTACAAAAAGAGATGGATCGCTTGCAGGATTCCCTTGACGCGCTTCCCAACCCTGTTTGGATCAGGGATAATAAGCAGCATATTACTTGGTGTAATGTCGCATATGCAAAAGTTATTGACGCAAAGCCCAGTGAGATCATTGCGCAGCAAAAAGAAATTGTTTCCGCAAGCCGTAAGAAAAAGCCGAGTGAGAAAGATATCTTGTTTGGTGCGGATTTAGCAAAAGCCGCCTTTGAAAAAGGGTTCGCGCAAAGTGTTCAGACTCATCAGGTTTTGAGTGGAAAACGATTATTGCTTAAAATTACTGAGACACCGATTAAGGCCAAGAAAATTACTGTTGGTATGGTTGAGGATTTGACCGAGTTCGAGGATAAATTGGATGAGGTGAGCAATAATCAATCGGCGCATTTGGCTTTGTTAGAGGAGCTGCGTTCTGCTATTGGGATTTACGGCGCTGATCATAGCTTGCAGTTTTATAATTCATCCTTCTCAGAGCTTTGGGGATTGGAAGGAGGGTGGCTTAATACTAAGCCTAAGCTTGGTGAGGTTATGGAGAAATTGCGCGAAACACGCCGATTGCCAGAGCAAGCCGATTTTAAATCTTATAAGAAAAGTTGGATCGATATGTTTACGGGTCTGATTGACCCATATGAGGACATGTTGTATTTGCCCGATGGATCGGCACTTCGGATGCTTGTTATTCCTCATAAGCTTGGTGGTTTGATGATGACATTTGAGGATGTGACAAGTCGATTGGAGCTTGAGTCATCTTATAATACTCTTGTGGCGGTTCAAAATGAGACGTTGGATAATCTGGCGGAGGGGGTTGCCGTGTATGGTGGTGATGGGCGCTTGAAGCTTTGGAATCCATCATTTGCACGGTTGTGGAGGTTTGACCCAGAAGTTTTAGGTGGTGAACCGCATGTGACACGTGTTATTTCAAAGATGCAGTCGTATTTTGATGAATCACAATGGGGATTAATTAAGGAAAAACAAATTGAGATTGCGTTGGATCGTGCACTTAATGTGGGGCGTTTGGAGCGTAATGATGATGTTCATTTTGATTTTGCGACGGTGCCTTTGCCTGATGGTGGCGTGCTTGTTACATACACTGATGTTACAGATACGGTTCGTATTGAAAAGGCGCTTCGAGATAAGAATGAAGCGTTGGAAGCCGCGGAGCAACTTAAGCTTGATTTCTTGGCGAATGTCTCTTATCAGCTTCGGACTCCATTGAATGCTATTATGGGGTTTAATGAGATGTTGAGTGAAGAGTTTTTTGGTGAACTTAATGATAAACAGAAAGAATATACACGTGATATTCATGGGGCAAGTGAACGCCTTTTGAACCTGATTAATGATATTCTTGATTTGTCTACGATTGAGGCGGGTCAGATGAGTCTTGATATTGAGAAGGTCAAGATTAAAGCTATGATGGGGAGTATTTTTGATTTGGTTTGTGATTGGGCACGTAAGGAGCAAATCGAGGTTAATTTGAAATGTCCTGCGAATATTGGCGAAGCGGAGATTGATTCATCAAAGGTTAAACAAGCGGTGGTTAATTTGGTGCGGAATGCAATTTCTCATACGAGCCCGGGTGGGGAAATTAGTCTTTCTGCGGCGCGGCGTGGCGATGATATTGAGATCGTGGTTTTGGATAATGGGGCAGGTATAGCAAAAGAGGATCAAGAACGGGTCTTGGAGCCGTTTGAGCGAACAGGGAAAGAACAGGCGGAGCGCGGAGCGGGGCTTGGTCTTACGCTGGTGCAAAATATTGTGAATTTACATGGGGGTACGTTTGATCTAGATTCTACGGAAGGTACGGGAACAAGTGTGACTTTATGTTTTCCGCGTTTGTCTATGGCGCCTAAGACAGCGGATTAATAGCAAGTTGCCCAAGTTTTTGTGCTTCCATCGTCATTAAATTTTCCGTGAATGACGATTTCACCCATTTCGATATTGGTTTTGCATGAAAAAACAGGGATGAGCGTGCGTAGGGTTAGTTCTATTTGTCTTCCTGGGTAAAATGGGCCAGAGACGCAAAATTCACTTCGGTCTTTGAGGTTTCCTGTTTCGGTGTCTGTTGTGCCGCTTGTTTCAAGGCGAAATGTGCCAGTGTGCCTTGCTTTTGTGCCGTCGGTGGTGGTGTAGTAATTTGTCGCGATTTGACCGTAGGCCTTGTACGGAGCCTCGTTTCTGACTGTGAAGCATATGGGTTGTGGCGTGATTTCCTGCGCCATAGCGGGCAGGGCGATCATAAGTAGGGTTGCGATGCTCAGAAAATATCTCATGCTTTATTTTACCGTATTGCGCGCTTTTCACCAAGGGGCTTTCGCGATATAACTATTGGCATGAGAGAAAATGTTCAAATTACAACGCAAAGAGAGGCGGAAACGATTGGATTTGCCCAGGGGGTTGCTGATTCTCTGTGCGCTGGTGATGTGGTTTTGTTGCGTGGCGATTTGGGAATGGGAAAAAGCGTTTTTTCACGCGCTGTAATTCGCAGCCTATGTGAGGATGATGCGTTGGAAGTTCCTAGCCCGACCTTTACATTGGTGCAGCAATATGACGCGCTATTGGCGGATATTTGGCATTTTGATTTATATCGCCTATCGGATCAGTCGGAAATTTATGAGATTGGCTGGGAAGAGGCGATGGATGGTGGGATTTCTTTGATTGAGTGGCCAGAGCGATTGGGCGGCCTTACCCCCGCGCGGTGTATTGAGGTGAGTATATCACCCGTGAGCGGAGCGCCAGATGCCCGTAAAATTGAGGTGATCTATCATGAATAAACCGAATAAAGCCTTTATTCTTGCGGCGGGGTTGGGTACGCGGATGCGCCCATTAACCAATGAACGCCCGAAGCCAATGGTGGAGATTAGCGGGCGCAGCATTATTTGGCATATCCTTGATAAATTGCGCGCCATTGATGTGCGCTATGTGGTGGTGAATACGCATTATATGGCGGATCTATTGGCGCAACATATGACGGATTATCAGGCGTTATACCCTGATATGAATATTGTTATATCGTATGAAAATGTTGTTCTTGATACGGGCGGTGGCATTGTGAAGGCTTTACCGCATTTCGATGGGCAGCCATTTTACGTGATTGCGGGGGATGCGTTTTGGGAAGATGGCTCTGTCTCTGTGCTTGAGGCTTTGGCGAATGCGTGGGACGCAGATAAAATGGATGTTTTGACGTGGATGCAAAGCGCGGAGGATATGAGTTTAACGTGCGGCGTTGGCGATTATGATATTGAGGCAGATGGCAAAGTGCGCCGCAGTCTTGAGAAAACGGGCGCGTATATGTGGACGAATATCCGTATTAATTCTGCACATATTTATGATGGAGCGCCAAAGGGGGCGTTTTCTGTGTTACCGATTATGGATGGGTGTGAAAAGGCCTGCCGGTATTTTGCAATAGAAACGCGCAGCATTTGGCATCATATCAGCACGCCTGAAGATTTGAAAGCGGTTGATATGCATGTTCGGAGGGCGAAATAGTGCAGCATAATGTTCTAAATATTCCCGCAGGATTGCCATTTTCCAAGACTTTGGCGCAATATTTGATGGATAGCGCCAAAGAGAGCGGGCAAAGCCTGACAACGTATCGGGTCTTGCTGCCTACGCGGCGGGCTTGTCGTATTTTGCGTGAGGCATTTTTGGATTTGAATGATGGCAAGCCGATGTTGTTGCCGCAGATGAGCCCGATTGGTGATGTGGATGAGGAAGATTTATCCTTGCTTATGTTCGGGAATGCGGGCGGCTTTCTTGATGTGCCTGAGGCCGTGTCACCGATGAAGCGGCAGTTGATGCTTGCGCGGCTTATACGGAAAGTTCCGGATTTTGCGCAAGGTGCAGATCATGCGCTTGCATTGGCGGCGGCGCTTGCGCGGTTTATTGATCAGGTGATTGTCGAGGGGCTGGATTTTTCTGATTTGCATAAGATCGTTCCTGATGATTTTTCTGCGCATTGGCAGGTGACGATTGAGTTTTTGAAAATTATATCTGAGAACTGGCCGAAAATTTTGGCGGCAGAAGGTTTGATCGATGCGGCGGAGCGGCGCAATATTTTGTTGCGTGTTTTGTCGCAATATTGGCGTGATCACCCACCTGAATTTCCATTGATTGCGGCGGGGGCGACGGGGTCTATCCCTGCGGTTTCTGATTTATTGGGCGTTGTGGCTTCTTTGCCGCATGGAGAGGTGATTTTGCCTGGTCTTGATCTTGAGATGGATAATGAAGCATGGGACGAGGTTGGCGCGGCGCACCCGCAATATATGTTGAAGCGCCTGTTAGGGCAGATGGGTGTCACGCGCAAAAATGTTGCGTCAGTTAGCGATATTGATGCCGCGCAAGGGCGACGCGCCTTGGTGAGTGCGGTGATGTTGCCCGCGCAGGCGACGCATCAATGGAAGGATTTTTCGCGCTCTCAAGATTTGAAGGCAATGTCTTCGCATTTGGATTATTATTCTTGCGCGACGCAAGGGGCGGAGGCAAAGGTTATCTCTCTGATTATGCGTCAATCATTGGAGAAGGCGCGTTATGTGACGGCTTTGGTCACACCAGATCGGGTTTTGGCGCGGCGGGTCAGTGCACAATGTCGTAAATGGGGCATTGAGGTTGATGATTCGGCGGGGCAGAATTTGGCAGATAGCCGATTGGGGAAGTTTCTTATTCTCATTTCTCAGATTGGTTTGGGTGGTTATGACGCGGTGGCGATGCTGTCATTACTTAAAATGTCGTACAGCAAGTTTTTGCAAGAAGATGTTCATTATGTGCGAATGGTTGATGTGTTGGAAAATGAGGTGTTGCGCGGAGAAGAGGCGATTACGTCAGATGAAATGCTGCGAGATAGAGTGTCTTTTAATGAAGAGCTGTCCATATTTATGGATGGGTTTTATGCTGCGCTTGATGATTTACGTTCTTGCGGGCAACAGGCTGATTTTAAGGCGTTGTTACTCGCGCATGTTCGGGTGGCGGAGAATTTAGCATGCTTGCCTGATCAGATGGGCGCAGATGTCTTATGGCGTGGTGATGTCGGCGAAGCTGCGGCGCGGTTCTTTACTGATCTTATTGCCCATGCGGATTTGCTTGAGGGGATAGACTCGAAGGATTATGAAGCGGTTATATCATCTTTGATGCGCGGGGTTACGGTGCGTTCGGCCTTTGGGGTGCATCCGAGGTTGCTGATTTTGGGGCAGTTAGAAGCGCGACTTGCCGATGCAGATATGGTGATATTGGGCAGTTTGAATGAGGGGACATGGCCGGCGGATGCGGGTCATGACCCATGGATGTCACGCCCGATGCGTAAATCTTATGGCCTGCCCGCGATAGAGCAAGCGACAGGTTTGGCGGCGCATGATTTTGTGCAGGGGTTTTGCGCCGAAAAAGTTGTTATGACTCGCTCAGAAAAAGTGGGGGGTAGTCCAACTGTTCCCGCGCGGTGGTTGGATCGGCTTGATGCGATTTTGCATGGGACAGGGATGGAATTGGATGATTTCTCGAGGCATCCTTACTGTGATTGGGCGCAGATGATGGATGACCATGATGATTTTGTGCCTTATGATCGGCCAAAGCCAAGGCCGCCAGTGTCTACGCGCCCCAAGGGGGTGTCGGTGACGAAGTTCGAAAGCTGGATGCAGAATCCGTATGCGATTTATATGCATTATGTGTTGCGCTTGCGGAAAATCCGCCCATTGTTGCAAGATAATGATGCAGCATTACGCGGAACGATCACGCATAAAATTATTGAGCGTTTTTGTGAGCAATATCCGTTCGACATGCCAGAGGATGCGGAGGGGGAGCTTATAAAAATTGCGCGCTCGGTTTTGCATGAAGATATTGAAAATCCTGATGCGTTGCATTTTTGGTGGCCGAAATTCATGCAAGTGGCGCAATGGTTTGCGGCGCATGAAACGAAATGGCGGCAAGATGCAAAGTTTGCGGCGAGTGAGGTACGCGGAAATATTGATATTGATATCGATGGGCAAGCGTTTAACGTTTATGGCGTGGCGGATCGTATTGATCGCATGCATGGTGGATATGCGTTGATTGATTATAAAACGGGGGCAGGGGCGTTATCAGGCAAAAAAATTAAAGATGGTAAATTGCCGCAGCTTCCGCTTGAGGCGCTTATGCTTAAAGAAGGTGGGTTTAATGGGCGCGGATTTAAATTTGACCCAAAGGATATGGTGCAAAAGAGAGTGCCAGCAGGTGGTGCGGCCTATATGGGGTATTGGATTTTAAATGGTAAGGGCGCGGGCGGTGACGTGCAGGCGGTCAGTGATGATCTGGATCAGGCGATTGAAACGGTTTTAGAGGGTGTTAAGGCGTTAATTCGCGTGTTTAGGCAGGCTGAGACGCCGTATTTATGTGTTCCTGATGCGTCGAATGCTCCGCGATTTAATGATTATGAGCATGTTTCGCGTTTGAAGGAATGGGTGGCGTTGGATGATGTGGAAAGTGAGGGTACATGGGATTGAATATAGCGCAAGGTGCGCAGAATAAGATCAATGACCCGAATGTGCTTCAACGCGCCGCGTCAAATCCTGATGAATCCATATGGGTTGGGGCATCGGCAGGGACGGGGAAAACCAAGGTTTTGACGGATCGTGTGTTGCGGTTGTTATTGCCGCGCGATGATGGGAGGCCCGCAAGCTTGCCGAGCCGTATTTTATGTTTGACCTTTACCAAGGCGGCGGCGAATGAGATGGCGCTTCGGATTACGGAGAAGCTTGCCGAATGGGCGATGATGGATGTGGATCATGCGGATGAGAATAAGTCGTTGCGTAAAATCCTTGATGATTTATTGGGGCAACCGCCCAGTGATGAACAGTTAAGTGCGGCGCAGCGTTTATTTGCCGATGTGATTGATTGCGCGGGTGGATTGCAAATTATGACGATTCATTCGTTCTGTCAGTCTGTTCTTGGACGATTTCCTGTTGAGGCGGATTTAACGCCTGGTTTTAAAATTATGGAGGAGGGCGCGGCAGCAAGGCTTATGAAACGTGCGCAGGGCGATGTTTTGGAAGAGGCGTTGCGGGATGAGAATGCAGGGTCTGCGCTTTCAGTTGCGTTGCATAATCTTGCGCAGGAGCTTCATGAGGAGGCGTTTGAGTATTTGATTAAGGATGTGTGCGCGGAAAAGCTACAGATTTCGAGGATGATTAAACGATATAGTAGTATTGAAGGGATTTATGCTGCGCTTTGTGATTTTTATGACGTGCCGCAGAATATGGCAGTTGATGATGTATATCGCGCCTTTGCTGCGGATGGTGCGTTTAATGCGGCAGATTTAAAGTTGGCGGCGGATGCGATGCTGCAAGGAAAGAAAACCGAAGCAGGTCACGCACAAACAATTATTGATTGGCTTAATAAAGATGCGAGTGCAAGAATAGCAGGATTTTCTGATTATAAATTGGCATTTTTGACCAAGAATGACGATATGCGGAGTCCTAAGGGGTATCCAACTGATGATACAAAGAAAATTCTGCCAGATTGTCGTGATATTTTGGAGCGTGAAGGGGAGCGCATTTTGCGCGCGGTAGATCAGGTGAAGCGCATGAAATCTGCCGCTCTTACGCGGGATGCGTTGGCGTTGGGTGGTGCAATTTCGGATCGTTATAGTGCATTGAAACAAGCGCAAGGCGGCGTGGATTTTGATGATTTGATTATGCGCACGATGGCGTTGTTACAGGGGGAGTCGCAGGTTTTTTCTTCGTTAGAGTCAGCGGATCAGGCGCTTATCCCGTCATGGGTGATGTATAAAATGGATCAGGGGTTGGATCATATTTTGGTGGATGAGGCGCAGGATACGAACCCCGAGCAATGGCAGATTATTGAGGCGCTGTGTCAGGAGTTTTTCGATGGGTTTGGCGCGCGAGATGATGTTTTGCGAACATCGTTTACCGTGGGGGATATTAAGCAATCGATTTATAGTTTTCAACGCGCCGCGCCGGATGAGTTTAAGCGTATGCAACGTGTGTTGGATGAGAAAATAACACAGGGCGGTGGGGTGAACAGGGAAGTTAATCTGGAGATTTCGTTCAGATCAACCCAAAGTGTTTTGAGTGTGGTGGATCAGGTTTTTTCTGATCCTGCGCTTAATAAGGCGGTTGGTGGTGGAGTGATTCACCATGATTCGTTTCGCGCGGGTCAAGCGGGGCTTGTGGAGCTTTGGCCTTATTTTGAGACACCGAAGAGGGAGCAGCGTGATTTTTGGGATCCGCCCGTTTATGAATCATCATCAGAAAGTGGATCATCGCAGGCGGCGGCTTATATCGCCGATAATATTCAAAACTGGTTGGATCGTAATGAAGTTCTTCCCGCCTATGGGCGTAGTGTTCAGGCGGGTGATATTCTTATTCTTGTGAAGTCGCGTGGGGCGTTTGTTGAGCAGATGGTGCGGGCTTTAAAGACCCGAAAGATCCCTGTGAGTGGTGCAGATCGCATGGTGATCGGGGAGCAGTTGGCGGTTCAAGATCTTATGTCACTGGCGCGGTTTTGCCTTAATCATCAAGATGATTTGACCTTGGCGGAGGTTCTTAAATCTCCGTTTTTTGGGTGGAGCGAGGAGGAACTGTTTAGCGTTTCTTATGAGCGCAAGGGAAGTTTGTGGCAGGAGGTTTGTAACTTTGATGCGGGGCGCATGCGCTCTATACCCGATGCGCCAAAAGATATGGTTATTGTTGCGGATGATAAGCGTGCAAAGGCGCGGGATTATTTGGCGCGGTTATCGGGTCGGGCGGCGTATTTGGGGGCGTATGAGTTTTTCTCTTATGTTTTAAATTCTCCATGCCCCGCCGATGATTATTCGGGAGAGCGGGCGGTGCGCTATCGTCTTGGGGATGATGCGCTTGACCCGATTGAAGAGTTGATGAATGCGGCACTTGATTTCTCATATGATGAAATTGACCATTTGCAGGTGTTTTTGCAGTGGGCGGAGCAGAATAATATTGAAATTAAGCGCGAGATGGATGAGCAGGGCGGGCAGGTTCGGATTATGACCGTTCATGGTTCGAAGGGGTTGCAAGCGCCGATTGTTATATTGCCTGATACGATGCTCAGTTCTTCGGGGAAAAAGGGTGGGCGATTATTGTTACCGCATAAGACGGGGATGGGTATTCCGCTTTATTCAGCGCGCAAAGATGATGATCCCGATCAATATGCTGCGCAGTATCAGAAATGCGAGGCATTGGATGATGAAGAGTATTATCGATTGCTTTATGTTGCGATGACGCGAGCAGCAGACCGCCTTTATATAACGGGCTATAAAGGCAGCAGAAAAGAGAAAGAGCATAGTTGGTATAATATTTTATCATCGGTGATGAAGAATGATGCGCGGAGCGTTGAGCTTAACGATGGTGTCTGGCGGATTGAAAATGCGCAAACTGCGGATCCTGATAAAATTAAGAAGCGTGGTGAGAATAAGGTTTTTGACGATTCGTTGCCTGAATGGATATTTAGTTTAGCCCCAGAAGAGGAAACGCCACCCCGTCCGCTTGTTCCGTCGCGGCTTAGCGATGATGAATTAGCGGCGGTGACTTCGCCATTGATTGCGGGGCAGGAAAGCCGATTTAAGCGCGGGAATGTTACGCATAAATTGTTGCAGTTCTTACCTGATTTTGATGAGGTGAAACGTGCGAATGCCGCCACGTCGTTTGTGCGGAAAAATGCCAGCGGTTTTTCTGATATTGTGCAGATGAGCATTGTTGATGAGGTGATGGATATTTTGAAGAATCCAGAATTTGCACCGTTCTTTGTGAAAGGATCAATGGCCGAGGTATCGGTGACGGGGTTAATGAGTGATAACCGTATCGTGAGCGGCCAGATTGATCGCCTTGTGGTTGGGGAGAGTGATATATGGATTATTGATTATAAAACCAATCGCCCGCCGCCGATTGATCCGAATGATGTACCGCAAATATATCGCAAGCAATTAGCAGCATATCGAGATTCCATTCAAGAGATATATCCGCAGCATAAAATTCACACCGCATTATTATGGACGGATGGGCCGTATTTGACGATTGTGCAATAAAAAGCGCAGCATATGCCGCGCTTTAGAAACTTGTGTATTTGGATTGTTTTATACCTTATCGGAAAGCCATTCGGTGAGTTGTGATTTTGGCATGCCGCCAACGCGTGTATCAACGACCTTGCCACCTTTGAACAGCATGAGTGTTGGAACACCGCGTAGTCCATATTTTGTTGGTGTTTCGGGGGCGTCTTCGATGTTCATTTTAACGACTTTGACTTTGCCGTTCATTTCGCCAGCGACTTCTTCGACAATCGGGAGAAGGGTTTTGCATGGCCCGCACCATTCGGCCCAGAAATCAACAAGGACGGGGGTATCTGAGCTGACCACTTCGTTTTCAAAATCACTGTCTGTTACAGCTTGAATTGACATATTATTTCCTTTCTACGCGATTATCATCTATAGTCACTATGGCAGTCCGCCGCGATTCGTCAAGGGGCGAAAACCATTGGATTTGCGGATGTTCACATGGCGAAAGAATTTTATTGATATTAAGGCCGTGTTTTTGTTATAAAATTATTCAAAATAATAATGGGTTCATATGGGTGTTTCTGATCAATTAAATAGCAAAGCGGGGTCTTCTTCTCTTTTGGATAAGGTGATGAGGGCGTCTCTTAATTTTGCGTTGTCTACGGTTCTTCTTGCGGGCTCTGCATTGGGGCAGGCGGATGTTCATAATGATGAGAATGGTAATGTGTTCTTATCAGGTAAGGATGCGATAGCGCATAAAGATTTGTTTGAGAAAGAAGGGGTTTTTCGAACTGATTATCCTTTGGCTTCTGGCGCTTATTCCGCGTTTAAATGTTATAAAAACAGTAGTCCGAATATTGATATTGAAACATATTTTGTGATGGATGCGGATACGGGAGATATTTTACTGGACCATGGTGGGCATCTTAAAATACAACCTGCGTCTATGACGAAGTTGATGACTGCATTATTGGTACATGAAGCGATAGAAGATGGGTTTGATCCGAATACATTGCTTTATGTTTCTGAAGTTCAGGCGGATGCGCGTGATTATGATGATAAGATTTTATTTAAGCCAAATATTCGTGAAAAATTAGGAACATATATTCGAGCTTTTGATGCTGATCAAGCCGCTCTTATTGGGTCATATAATGATGCAGCATTTTTATTGGCGGAGAATGTAGCGAAGTTTAGGGGTATTGGAAATTCTGAGACAGCCTTTGTCGGTTTGATGAATACAAAAGCCGAAGAAATTGGTATGGAAAATACAGTTTTTTATAATTCTAATGGGATGCCACTCTCTCATGCGGTGGTTTCTGGCGAGGGGCTTGGCTCTACGACTGGTGATTTTGTGACGTTGCTTCGGGAAATTGATACGAAGCATGATGATTTGATGGATATTATGGGGATGACGGCCGCTAATTTACGGTTGGGCAAGGGGCGTAAGGATATTACAAGCTCTAATAGCTTAGTTAAGAGAGTTGATTTGTTGCCATTTGATGAGGTGGCAGGGAAGAGCGGTGCAACCTGTAATACAGGGTTGGCGGCGACTATGCGTTTTGATCAGGGTGATAAAAGTATTTATATTTCATATGTCGGTGGACGCAGTTGGTACGACCGTGAGCAGAGAATGACGCAGATTGCAGAGCGGGCTTTTGAAAAAATTGATGAAAATCGAGCGCGGTTGGAAGCATATGCGGAAAGCGAGCTTCATGATCAAACGATACTTTCATGCCCAGAATGTGCGGATTTTGATCTTCACTGAGTGATTTTTTGATATTGGTGCGGTGTTATGGGCCGTGAATTTTAGCGCTCTTCTTATATTTATCTGAAATAATTGGCGTCCGTACGGACTGCGAACTAAAAGCCCAATAGATTGAAATAACTTGATTATTATGAGTTTTATTTTATAAATACCCCCAAATACACCCCTTCATAAGCATATTCAGCTGAAAATATATAAATTATTTGGCTTTTTTGGGATTAGATAGAGTTACAATAGTTAAATCCCCATAACTCTTGCTTTCATATGTTTTTTTGCAAACATAGTGACCTGACGAAGCTATCCGGCCTATTTTTTTAACCGCTTCCTGAACACTACTACTAACATTTTGATCTTGTTCTTTTGACATGTTCATATCCTATCTCTCTCCTATCCTAGCTTAAAAAAGAAAACAAATCCCTAAAATTATTTATTTTTAACATCTGAAAGCTTATTTACCAATTCGGAAAGCATTGATAAAAAGGGACACATGATCTTAATATACATCGCGAATTGATCCTTGCCAGATAATATGTTGATTGCGTTTTTGTGAATATTTAAGACTGCTATAGGCTCTCCATCATCACAGGACAAAGGAAATGAACAAAAACTCTTTATCTCTTGCCCTATTCCTGAACAAAAATATTCTTTTATTTGAGTTTCAATGGTCTTATTGAAATCCCCTTGAGTTCTAACCCATTCATCTAAAGTTTCCGTATTTGCATACACGTTCGATTTATTTAACGCAATTGCTAGTGGTGCACCGGGCAAAGCTCTAAACTTTTGTGTGTCAGCTGATTTGGCTTCGTTTGGTACAGGTAAAGCAAGCAATATCTTCTGTAAGTCATCATCCATAGAGCTATCATCCTCTTTTGAATTCGTTGATAACTCGTGCTTTAAGTATATAAGCCCCTTAAGCTTATTTAAATCAACATCATCATTAACAAATTTGAGGTTTTCTCTAAGGTCTGGCTTAAATGTTTTATCTTCTTTATAGGCATCTGTAAAAATCATTATGTTTGCCCCATAACTGTGATCTTCGGCGGCGCGATCAAAATAAGTCGTAAGCCTTAGAATTCCTAGTAGAATACCTCGTATGGATAACTCTATATCTTGCTTAGTTACCTGTCCATCTGATGCCAAAAGAGCCTTATATACACCATGAGCTTCGTCATATTTCTCTGAAAATAAATCTAAAAAACCTTCTGGAGGAAGGGTGCGTATTATTTCTTCTAATTCATCAGACTTTTCAATCAATTCTTTCTGCGCACTTAAGCTATATGTTTCTCTGGAATAAAGAAGCCAAGTAAAAAATATAACAAAGCAGATAGTCAGAATGTAAAAACCCCAAACTTCTATGTTGTCAGATAAAGGATTTTGCAAAATTTTATCAATAGAGTGTGATCCCCAAATTCCAACAGCAGCCAAAAAAATAGTTGCTATCAAATTTAAGAATATTCTAGACGAAATTTTATTTTTTTTACTAGCCATCAGGCTGCCTCTTGATCTTTCAATTCTTTTATATCCAACTTTGGTAATGACTTCACTATTTTCATTGTCTCAAGGCTTACCGTAATCACGCGCTGAAAGAGTTTCAATGGATATGCCGCATCCCCAACGGTTTCAATAGCGTAGCGATTAGCATCGTTTTCAATACCGCTTGCCTTGTCGGTTTTAACGCACTGACGTTCCATGACCCATTCAAGGGCTGGCTTGCCATTCACCACGTAATCATAAGCCTCAAGCGGGATGTTTTTGATGGTAATGTGTGAATTATAAACGACCTTTGATTTATCGTCTTTCTTGGAAAACTTCATTTTGGTGACATAGTAATCTTCATCAGACAATGATGACGGCTTTTTACTGTCCGTCTCAAGCTCAACAGCGTAAGGCTCAACCTCTTCATAATTCACATGTAGCTCTGCCAGCTCACGCCCCGCCTTAATGAATGCCCAGAAATCAGCAGTGGTTTTAACGCAAGGTATGCGGGGAAGCTGCTTTCTTAGGTTATCAGCATATTTGCTGCGGTAATCTTCGGAGTGCAGAAGGCCGTAAATATAATAGAACAGGTCTTCTTTGCTGATCTTCTCGCCCGGATAGGCTGCCTTAAAATGTGCTAGCCCTTCATCCGTGATGCCGTCCTTAACACGATAACCGTCCTCTGATGGCTTAGCAGCAAATAACCCCTCGTTCATTTCATTAGATTTTTCGTAAATCTTTAAAGGGAAGCATTGAGCGCCTGCTACCATATGTAGATTAGTGGTCACATTAGAAATTAAAGCTGTAAATCCCTTAGTTTCTCCAATGCCCGTCACACATATAGTTCTATTATCAATAGAGTCATCAGGAAAAAACAAAGGCATTAAATGTCTTGTCCAATTCCAATCGGAGTTTAAGTAAGACCACGTTTTAGAAAATGGCCTATACAAACTGACTCTGTAATCCTGAGGGTTTATAGCGTGCTCTTCTCCTTTAATAAGACTTGAGACCACATCACTTGTCCATTTTACTTTTTCTTTGTCTTTACTAAGAGCCTTTTCTTTTTTGTCATTATTTACATTCTTTACCCGATTTAGTTCGAAGTTATAAAATGCAATCATAGCTTCTACTTTGGATTTAAGGGTTTCTTTTGAATAGTTATAAACCCAAGCATCCCTATTTGATTTGATGCCCATAGAATAGGTTTTAAATAAAAGGTTTGTTCTGTCGTTCTTATCTCCGATTTTTATGTATTCATCAAAACTGTCATCTCTTTGATTGAGCCAATCATGGTGTTTGTCGGGTTTGATTCCTTGCCAAGCATTTACATCCTCAACTCCCTTTATGCTGGTAAAGCCACTGACAATATTGAGTTTTTCTTGCCGTGAAAGATAGTCGCCAATATCATGGAAGTATATTTTTCCGTGCTCTTTGGCTTCTGGGTTTTTGACCAATATATTTATTGAGATTGGTGCGCGACTTCCTGATCCAAAGATTTTCCCACCTTCTTTTCGAGACAATTCTCCAGAAGTTCTCTGGTTTCCTCGTAAGTGAAAAATATACAAACTGCTATATTCATCGACTAGACATTTTCTCATGCCGTCTGTAGTGCTTGCCTCAATCCAACCAGCATTTGTTACGAATGCTACTACACCACTTTTACCAATGCGGTCAGTAGCCCAGCGTATGGCTCGTATATATGAATCATAAATCTTACTTTTACCCATTTTCTGAGATGATTCTCTAACATATGAATTAGCAATGGACTCATCTAGAGAGGGATAAGGTACATTCTTACTATCAGTGTCGTTTTTATCACCAGAAGAATAAGGCGGATTGCCCATGATGACACGAATATCTAAATCTTTCTGACGCTTGCGGCGATCACTGTTGTCTTCCAGATATTTGCTTATGAGATCGTCTTTCTCGTATAGCTGGAATGTGTCCGTTAAACATATGCCTTCAAAAGGTTGATACTCCCCGCCAGCTATGCCGTGATAGGCTGCCTCAATGTTGATGGCGGCAATGTAATAGGCCAGCAAGACAATTTCATTGGCGTGAATTTCATGCTTATACTTATGCGCTAGCTCTTCTGGTTTAATCAGGCCGCTTTGCAGAAGCCGCGTAATAAATGTTCCTGTGCCTGTGAAGGGGTCAATAATATGAACGCCTTCACTGCCCAAGCTCTGACCAAACTCCTCCTGCAACACGTCATTAACGGAGTGAATGATAAAATCAACAACCTCAACAGGGGTATAAACAATACCCAGCTTTTCAGTCATGCGAGGGAAGGCGTTGCGAAAGAATTTATCATATAGTTCAACTACGATCTTTTGCTTGCCTTCAGAATTGTTAATACCCTCAGCACGCATTTGAACGCTGGCGTAGAATTTTTCAAGTGTGTCAGCCTCTTTATCAAGGCGGTGTTCCTGCAAGACATCAAGAACGTGCTGCATGGCTTGTGATACTGGGTTTTTAGTGGCAAAGCTGTAATCTTCAAACAGCGCATCAAAGACAGGCTTGGTGATAAGGTGCTGTGCCAGCATCTCAATCACTTCCTCATCCGTGATGGCATCATTCAAATCATCCCGCAGCTCATCCGCGAAATCCGTGAAGGCCTTAACCTCTTTTGTGTTATCAGGTTCACTTACAATTGCAGTGATGCGACCAATGTGGGTTTTGGCAATTTTGGCAATATCCTTTGCCCAATCTTCCCAATGGTTTCGATTACCGCATTTTTTAACCAACTTGGCGTAAAGGGCTTTTTCAATTTCTCCGACTTCAAATTGGAGTTTATGCTGCTCCGGCTCTTGGCGTTTTGGTGCGGGTGCGCCGATACCGTATTGTCCCTTACCTGTGTCTTTTTTCTCACTCTTCTTTTTTTGTTTCGGTGCAATTTTATCGGTAATGGCAATGACTTCCATCTTACTATGGTCTTTACCGATAAGATCGAGCTTATTAATCATCGCATCAAAACGATCATCATGCGAACGGAGTGCTTGCAATACGTCCCAAACAACTTTGTATGTTTTGTTATCGTTCAGGGCTTCGTGAGGCTCTACACCTGTAGGAATAACAACAGGTAAGATGACATAGCCGCGCTCTTTGTTTGGAGCATTGCGCATAATGCGTCCGACAGATTGGACAACATCAACTTGTGAATTGCGGGGCGTAAGAAATAGAACAGCATCAAGAGCAGGAACATCCACGCCTTCAGACAAACAGCGGACATTGCTCAAGATACGGCAAGTTTCTTCTGGAAGATCAGCCTTTAGCCAACTTAGCTTTTCTTCTTTTTCTGAAGCATTCATACTGCCGTCAATATGTTCGGCTTCGCAATATAGAGTATTATGATTATCTTCTTTTTCTTGATAAGCTTCGACAACAGCCTGAAACATATTGGCAATATTTTTAGAGCTGACTTTATGTGTTTTTGCGCCTAAAGACGGTTCTATCACCTGACAAAATGCAACAGCGCGACGCATTGGATCAACGTCTTCGCTTTCGTCTTCCTGATATTGTTTGCTAAGAGCCTTCCAACACCCCACAATTTTTGCGGCATCATCAACTTTAAGCTGGTTATTCTCATCAGCCAAGAGCCTTTGTAATCGAGAGCTAATATGCTCCTCATCAACGGTCAAAACAATAACTTTATAATCCACCAAAAGGCCGCGTGAAACGGCTTCCGAGAAGGTTAGTACGAATAACTCTTTGCCGTACCACTCCTCATTGTTCATTGAATATAGAACAGCACCTTCTTTCTCGGCCTTGGCTTCGGCCATATCACCATAGATGCGAGGCGTAGCCGTCATATAAAGACGTTTTGTACCACTGATAAAGTTAGCATCATGGATTTTAACGAAGTTACTATCATCTTCACCGTCAAATGTTGCACCTGTTGTGCGGTGCGCCTCATCGCAGATAATGAGATCAAAATCAGCAAGATCATGATTTTTTTGGGCGTTGTTAATGGCATCGATTGAGTGATAAGTAGAAAACACGATACTCATATGGGCATTATCGTGGCGCTGTTCCATTTCTCGCGCTAATGAAGCCCCATCTGTCGTCGCGGGATAGCGCAGTTCGTGGACAAAGGTTTGTACTATATCGTCGTCTTTTTTACGCTTTTTACCAACGTCACTATCGGAACATACAGCAAAACTATGGAGGGGCGTTTTACTCTCTTGCGTCCATTCTGTAAGTGTTTGTGAGAGAAGTGACAGGCTTGGCACAAGAAACAATACGCGCTTGCCTTTGCCCGCAAGCTCTTCTGCAATTTTTAGAGCCGTGAAGGTTTTACCTGTACCACACGCCATAATCATCTTTCCACGATCTGCGTTTTCAAACCCTTTTTGAACTGCATTTAAAGCGTTCTCTTGATGAGGTCGCAGCTCTTTTTTAGGTTTTAAGATAGGCGGCTTCTTGGGTTGATATTTTGACCAGTCGATCTGACTATTCTCTAGATCGTTTAGATCAATTTTTGTTACTGGAGGGTTTTGCCCTTGAAGTGCATCTTCAGCGTTCTCACTCCAGTTATTCGTAGTTGTTACAATAACGCGGTGTGTAAAAGGTTTTTTGCCTGACGCTGTAAAAAAGCTATCAATATCTTTTTTCTGAATGCGATAGTCTTCATCATAGAACTTGCATTGGATGGCATGGTATTCATCAGTGCCTCGCGTCTTTGCAACGAGATCAATCCCTGTATCTTTACCATCTATACCTTGTTCTTTCGCCCAATCCGTATAACTCCATGTTTCGCTATATAAGTCTTGATATGAAGCTTCATACCGCAGATACGTTAAGATCAGCTCTTCAAAATATGTACCTTTTTCTCGCTCTGTTTTTGAGCTCTCTCTATATACAGAGAGTAGTTTTTGCAGTGCTGATGTCATACGCGATTATCTCCAGAAACAAGGCCATTGTCGAATTTAAGCATATTTAAAATCAAGATTACAGCTCTTAATTCATTGAATAATAGGACTTTTAAAAATATTTCCGGCCAAAGCCAATAACCACCGATAGCTTCTTATTGTAATATTCTCACTCTTGAGCCAATATGACTTCAGTTTGTCTTCTTTAGGCAAATTGGGGCGTTGTAACCCCTCTATCGCGGTCATTAAGCATCTGACCGTAAAAAAACGATGCCTTCTCGACATTTGTCGGGGAGGTGGCGAAATACAATAGCGTTCGCGTGAATACGTCACGCCGCTCGATAGACGGTTACAAACTCCCCGGCTGCCAGAGATATCTGGTGGCCGTTTGTGTTATTTAAAAATGGAGTTGCAGGATGACCGAGCAAAATGAAGAAGCAATAAAAACGCCTTTTTGGGGAGGGAAACTTAGTTTTTTGAACTCACTTACATTTGTGCATAGCAAGATCTTTCAAATTATATTCCTTGTTTTTTGTATTTTTATGATTGGATATTTGGATAGCCAAATATACGGATACACAAATAGCACCATAGCCTATTCACTTACGCCCACTATCGCAGGATTTACAGGCTGGCTACTAAAAAGAAAAAACGGCGTACCGTTTAGCAAGGCTTTTCTGGGATATTCAAGCATCTTCGCATTTGTAATGATGACCTTTAAAATTTTAGAAAGTCTTTATTAGCTGTACTAAAGGTATATCCCATCCATTTTCAATTTAGATTACAGAAAGAAGAAAAAATGAAAAAAACAATACTTACATTATCTTTAATAGGATTATCTGGCTGCGTGGCCGTATGGGGCAAGTCATATAACGTTGCCATGTCAAATAGTCGATCCGTTGTCATAGAATACGATAGAGCCGTTGTAAGCCTTCCTGCGATGTTGCAGGCGGCACAGACCGAATGTGACAAGTATGGAAAGGATGCCGTTCTGGATAACGTTGCAGGCGGGAATATAGGCATTCGGGTTAATACATATCGGTGTGAAACCCGCATTGCCGATAAAGTCATTGATGTGCAGGGGTAACCACTATGTCGTTTGATCTCACGTTAATTATGCTGCTTTGTGCTATATTAATTTACTTCTCATACAAAAAAACATATCGAAAGCTATGGCGAGTTTTGATCTTTCTTGCCGTGGGGGCTGCAGGATGGATACTCTCTTTTGTTATCGGATACTATGTTGGTGAATATCAGGGCGATAAATACATTGCGCTTGAATACGTTGGTCGAGGTTTTGGGCTGGTATTAATAGGATGTATTGTAGGCGTCTGGGCGTCTAAACAAAAAGATAAACACTCTAATCCTAAAAATAGCAAATAAGGGTCTAGAAAATGTGAGATTTAAGTAATTTCTCAAATCTCACAAGTTCTGCGTCATAGATTAGGATTTATAAAATAGCAATCCGTCGGTTTTTTTGAACTATAATCTTTATGTAAGTCACTCAAAATATTGCGTTCAATAAGAAGTGAAATTGCTTTTGACAGGCGATCCTTTTTACCCATACCTCTATTTCGGACACCATTAACAATCTTTGTTTTTGTAAGCATATTGTCTTCTTGTGCCTTAATCCACTCAAGAAGCTCTTTCGCATCTTGTGTTTCTTGGTCTATAGCCATAAGGCCATAAGCACAAATCGTATGCTCACAAAGTAATCGCGCCAAAGTAATGGCATTCTTCATAGTATCCTCTTCTATAGTAAGATTATTAGCACCTTGATGACGCGCAACATGCATGAGGCCTGCTATACGTAACGTATAACCCGCAAGCTTAGCTCCCCATCCACGACAAATATACAGCATACCATCTGCTCTCATTTCTTTTTCAATATCAGCACGAAAGGCCATCCACAAAGATTTGGCAGGAGAAGAAAGCTTTATTGTATAAGGCTTCTTCGGCTGCTCAATAGACAGAAGATTATATATTAGGTTTGAATATTGTGTTTCATAATGTTCATCCAAAATATCGTCTGTAATCGTTCTGTACCCAATATTTTCAATAGGCAAAACATAGAGAAACCTTTCTAAAAAACCGTTACCTTTGAAGGTTCCTTTAGCTCCCATGTTATTTAATATTTGAGGCTGTACAACAAGGACAAGTGAGAGATAAGGATTAAGTGTATATTCGCGGTCTTTACGTTTAATCCTAACTGAACCACCATCAATACCCTTGAGAACAATATCCACATTAGCCTTTCCACTACTATATAAGCCTGAAAGCGTTTCGATAATCCCCCCTTCATCAGAGATAATTGCAAAACGCCCTTGCTGCTCATGCAGATATTGCTCCAAAGCCTCCGGCGTAACGTTATTAGCATAAAGCTTAGGAAGCGGAATAATCTGGCTTTTCTTAATGTTAATATCGCTCATTAGAGATACTAATTGCTGCTCAGCATCTCTTAGGTCTTCTGGCTTGCTTTTCTGCGCTTTGATAATGTTTTCTGCTCTTTTTAATTTTAACTCCAGTGACTTCAATTCAGCTATTTGTTGTTCGCGTATCGGGCGAATACGTTTTTCTTCTTGTTCTTCCCAATCTTCAATGGGTGTAACCAAACGCTTGTTTACAAGAGATTTGACACTCCCTGGAGGCAATGCAATAGCAGCGTAAATATTCACAGGCTCACTCCAATCTTCTTTTGGTGAGACAACAAATTTCTTGCTAATTGCACATGACACAACTCCCAGCGCAGCCATCACAGGCAACGCTTCCGGTACACATAAAATATCAGACATATTCTTGGTATAATCACCAATTGATGAATGCAAAATATCAGATGTAATAATGGGAGTATTATATTGATCGAAAGGTACGATAGGCTCAAAATGTCCGTCGAAGTCTTCAATTTTTTTAACGCTGAAAGATGTTGAATTAATCTTACCACGGGGCTGACTTATGCCAGCCTTAATAGCAGAAATAATTGTTGTATTGGCTTCTTCGCGATCTAAACCAATATCGTGGGCGGCAACAGCTAATTCATTAACAATTATTCTTTCCTCCAACCCCTCTGGAATAAGCCGTGCAAGAGTATACGCAGATTTATTAAGCTGATTATTTCTATCGCCCTCTAGTGCGGAGCGAATTATGCTTAATTCATCATTTAACGCCGTTTGTACATAAACACTTAAATTATGTTTATAGCTATTTGAAGGGCTTTGTTTTGGCTGTTTATATCTATCCCAATCGATTGAGCATGCCTTACCTTCAATAACCTCTGTTACGTATTCTGCACCCTTAGAATGTCTTGGAAAAAAATAAGCGCGTGATGTGTCTTTGCAACTTTGATCGTGTCGTAAACCCAGATCATCTGCAACATCAAAAATCGCTACTGCCCATGCTTCATTCGCTCTCTTCTGATTATCAAAATTACTAGCCTGCCAAGGTGTTTCAAGGGGTAAAATTACTCTAAATTTAGGACATGGATTTTCAGTGTCTTTCATGTGCGAATGCGTAGAGTAAATAATCCCATTTAGACCCACACTTCCTAAAGCTGTTTTAATTTCTTCTAAGGTTTCGCCAGTATCACAATCGAACACAAGAAGGTCAATTTGCTCTGCATCCATTTTTGTGCGTTTTGTGCCGCGGAATACAGCAGGCGTAAAGCATAAACCATCTTTCTCACCTTCCTGATGGTCTGTCATTAATAGACGTAGCTCTGCACTCGTGTAAGATTGAACATTATTCCATACAGTTTGCCTAATATGATCACCGCGCGTAATACGATATTGCGCCTCGTTTAGAGTGTTGCTATTATGTATTGCATCTTGTTGTGAAGCAGGATTTGAAGCGGCGCTCTGATCAGCGCCGTTTTGTTTTTGATTGTTCATGATTACCCCCGACGCATTTTTGTTTTTTGAGTAATCCAATTAAGTATTTCTGCTTCATGCCAGCCAACGGCTCGGGCACCAAGAGAAATGGATTTTGGGAATACACCTTTTTCCATGAAGGCATAAATTGATGACCGTGACAAAGCTGTCATGCTCATTACTTCGGGAAGTCTTAAAATTTTAGTAGTCATTATAGTCTCCAAATGTATGTCAATAAACTGCAATAGACTTGCTAAAATGGAGGTTATAATGCCTAGGCTATGATGGTCTAACAGACATTTAGATGTAAATTTTAAACTTTAAATGGCTGCCCAAATATTAGAATGTTCTTTGCTTTTTTCGAGACGTTCGACGACTTTTTGCAAAGCCTCGTTACCATCGGCTCTTTCATAATTGAAAAAAGGCAAGATCAACTGAATAAACGGAATTATCTGCCCATTTATTTGCCTCTCACCAGATATGCTGCCGCCAGAGGTTGTGGCATGGGGATTTTTGCCAGTATATGCTTTATAGATGTGGCATAACGCGAGTATAATTTCATCTGCGTTATAGTTTTTGTTTTTACCTTTAGCTTTCTTTTCTTTTTCTAAAGTGGCATCGGCTTGTTTCAAACGTTTAAGGATCACTTCTAATGCATCAAGTGCATTATAAAGTTCTTGATCAAAGGGGTATAATTGGGGGTTACTTTCGGGCTTTTTTCCTTGAGAAATGCGAATGCCGTGCCCTTTGCTGTATTTTACTCTTGGCGCAGATGTCTCCGAAAGAGAGATTTCTTCCATTTTTTCTCTTAGTTTATTCTGCGCACTTAATTCAGAAAGATTTTTATAATGGAGCGTGTTTAATTCATCGCACGTTTTTTTAATATTCCCTGTGAGTTTTGTTGAACAAAGTTGAGCTTTACTAGACGTAAAGCCTGTTGTGGTTGGTAAGGGCTTGTGTCGCATAATCGCACTGCCTATATCATCCCAAAGCTTTTCTTTTACAACCTCCGCATCCAAACCAAGCAAGGCAATAGCCTCATCTATGTAGTTTTCACCAATATAAGAAATTCTATCCTCATAACGACTAATACGATTGCTATTGTAATTTTGACCAGCCATTGATAAAGGCTCCTTATACACTTCTTATTAATAAAAACGAAAGCTAAACAAAGTTAAGTTTTATTAAGTTATTTATGTTTCAGATTATCCAAATAATCTGCCCAATCCTGCATCATTTTCGTACGCTGTTCCAAATACTTCGCACGATCATAAGCTTTGCGAACAGAGCCACCTTTACCATGTGCTAGTTGTGTATCCGGTATTTCATAAGGATACTTCAATCTTTCCATGATGGTTGTCATTGCCAATGATCTAAATCCGTGTCCTGTCATTATACCCCCATACCCCATACGTCTTAGAGCCATCAGAATGGTGTTGTTGCTCATATGGTTCATTGATCGGGTGCGGCTTGGGAAGACCCAATGATTATTTCTATGGAGCGTCCGCAGCTCCTCTATTAATGCAATAGCCTGATCTGAAAGCGGTACAAGGTGATCATTATTCATTTTCATCCGTTTGGCCGGAATAGCCCAAACTTTATGCCCTAAATCGAACTCGCCCCATTCAGCTTTAATCAATTCACCAGTACGCACAAAGGTTAGCATCATCAATTCCAAGGCTATCTGTGATTGCCTATGCATGCGTGATCTATGCCTATCTATATCCTTTAAAAGGTTTGGCAAGTCTTTCGGGTCAATCGCAGCATAAGATTGTGTAGGCGGTGTTTTGATAAAGCCCTTTAAATCTTCTGCTATGTTCTTTTCCGCGTAACCGTTGATGATGGCATATTGAAAGATATGTTTGGCTATTTGGATAATACGCTTTGCCAGTTCATTTGCACCCCGCTCTTGAACAGTTTTTGATAAATCTATAAGCATCTGGTGCGTTACAGACTTAATAGGCACATATCCAATGACAGGGAACACATCTTGTTCAAGGCGGCGTTTCACTGTGCTGTAATTTACTTCCGACCATTCAGTCTTTTTATACTCTAGCCAATCTCTTGCTATGATCTCAAACGTATTGCTTTGCTCGTGCTTCTTGTGTGCCACAGCCTCGCGTTTTAGTTCTATGGGGTTCTCACCCTCCGATACAATTTTATGCGCTACACGATGTTTCTCGCGCGCTTCTGCAAGAGTAATTTCAGGATATACCCCCAGCGACATAAGCTTTTCTTTATTAAGGTAACGAAATTTATATCGCCAGTATTTACTACCGTTTTTATGTAGCTCCAAAAACAGCCCTTTACCGTCAAACAGCTTGGCACCATCTTTTTCACGATTAGCATTTTCAATTTGTTTCGCATTCAGTTTCATGGGGGTATACACTTTCGTCTAAATTTTTATACCCCTCCCTATACCCCCAAAATTTCTGGATTTTGGTAAACGGCATTGGAAGGCAATAGACAAACGCTGCCACAAAACCCCTGTAAAATCAAGGGTTTTTGAACGTTACTGAATTTTATTGGAAGAGTAATTGGCGTCCCGTACGGGATTCGAACCCGTGTTGCCGCCGTGAAAGGGCGGTGTCCTAGGCCTCTAGACGAACGGGACGCAAGAGATATGCCTTTAAGACTGGTGCTTTATAATAGGTTTGCTATCTAAAAATCAAGCGTTTCTTTTTAATTTCTTCAATTTTTTTTATTTTTGATGTTTGTCGATTTTTACTTCGTTTTTATCGTTGAGTAACAAGATGTTGGGTTTGTGCAGTTTTGCGCGGTTTTCGTCCATTTGGGCGTAGGCGCAAATGATAACTAAATCCCCTGTTTTTACCAGATGCGCGGCCGCGCCGTTAATGCCGATGATGCCTGACCCGCGTTCACCTTGGATAGCATAAGTTGTGAGACGATTGCCGTTTGTAATGTCCAAAACATCGACTTGTTCGTTCAGGAGGATTCCCGCCGCATCCATAAGGTTGCGGTCAATGGTGATTGATCCCTCATAGTCCAGATCGGCTTGTGTCACGGTGGCGCGATGAAGTTTGCATTTGAGCATGGTCAAATTCATGGTGTTTACTTTCGCATATTTGCATGTCTAATGGAGGGATATATAATATAGAACGATTCGAAATTAAAGGATTTTATGATGAGCGTTTATGATGATGATAATATTTTTGCGAAAATCCTGCGTGGGGAGATCCCTTGCGATAAGGTTTATGAGGATGATCATGTTCTTGCGTTTAATGACATAGCGCCGCAAGCGCCAGTTCATATTCTGGTGATTCCTAAAGGCGCGTATGTTTCCATTGTTGATTTTGGAGCGAAGGCGAGTACGGATGAGGTATCCGCGTTTTTTGCGGCGGTTTCCAAAATTGCGGAAGAAAAAGGAATTGATGTTGACGGATTTCGTTCTATCGCCAATACGGGGTTAAATGGCGGGCAAGAGGTTCCGCATTTTCATTTACACCTTATTGGGGGCAAGGCTCTGGGGCGGATGATAGCAGCTTAGCAATTTGTTGATTGACGAAATTTTGACGATGGGGTTCGTATTGATCAGGAATGGATGTGAGGAAGAATTCATTGTCTTCTGATATATGAACGGCCATCTGATTTGAGATGATTGGATGTTCAATGATTTCAAGAAACGCTTTTGTGAATTTTTCGTTATTCATTGATTTTAAATGATCGATTGTGGGTTCTGTAATTCTTAGTAATACGACATTTTCAGTGTCTCTTTGCGCCGCATTTACAATATTATTTGATCGTAATAATGTTGGGCCACTCATGCGGAGTTGTTCGTTTTCGTCACGTCCTGCGTTGTGGTAAAGGCCATCAATCTCAATGAGAAGACGCGTGTTTTCGTCTTTTGTATCAATTTCTATATCTACACGATGTGGGAAAGATGGCGTTAAATTGGCATCGGGTTTTACAGGGAAAATTGATTTTATTTTTGCTTTTAACTGTTTTTCTATGCGTGATGGCGCATCGTTTTGTTGGATGGTGTTTGCGTCAAAAGGCGGGTCTATATCAAAACTGTGGCAGGCTTGTAATATTTGTTGTTTGTGAGGATTTTCTTTTAGGTGCGTTATATTCTTTATTGCCTCAATAGCGTTGTCTTTATATTCATCATCACCAGTGATGAGATGTTGTATGGCGCATATCCATGTAAATAATGATGTATCTTTTTCATTGCTTGTTTGTACATTTTTTTCGTAAAGCGTGAAAAAATCTTCTTTGGTTTTCTCTCTGAGGGGGCGACCCATGAGGGAGTAACAATAGGCTTCTGTGAAGCTTTTATTGTAGCTCTTTACTTTATCGCGGGCATTTTCCCATTTATCAAGTGTATCGATAAGATGCGTGAAGCATTGTGTTTTTAATGGGGATGGGGAATTTATGAATTCTTTGACAGCCTTGTGAAGCCCGAGTATTAGTTCTTTTTCGTTTGAAGCTTTTCTGCAGAGACTTTTCCAATTTCGCTTGAAAACGCTTAGATTTCCGTTGTCATTATCTCTTTCGGAAATGGCATTTTTGAAATTTCTGAAATAGTCTTGATATTCGTCAAGGGTTTTAACGTTAGTTCTGTGTTTTAAGTCATGGCTACTAACACTTTTTGTATATTCTTTGGCCAAAGATGATTTATATTTTTTACGTCTATTTAATGACATTTTTTACCCACTGTTTTTTATGGGAATATAGGGGACGGGCGTGGATTTGTCAAATATCCTTAACGTGGGAACATAATGATATTATCTGCCTGATATCCGTTTATCCCTGTTGATATGGTGATGGTCATACTGCGGCTTTGTGTTTCGAGAAGGTTGATAACCTCATCAATGATAACCAGATGGGCTTGGAGCTGCGTTGTGATGATGTTTAAAATTTTTGCGGTTTTCGGGTTTGTTATTTCGAAGGAAAGATTACAAAGGTCTAAAAGGTCGAGGAAGCTTTCTATATCTTCGGCGATAACGGGCATCATGTCTTTTTGTGTTTCTTCCCAAAGATCGGGGTTATCTGTTGCGAGTTCATTTCGTGCGATATAGCGCTCTGTTAAACGGTCACATTCCATTTTCAGGAAGGATAAATCGGCGGAGATTATATCTTCGAATGTGGCTATTTCCTGCACTGTCATGACGGCGCAAAGGATGGCTTGCTCGGCGGTGTAATTTCCCAAAATTTCATGAAGGGCGTAAGTCGCGTCTGCGGCAGGCGATGTATTGCTTAGCAGTAAATCGCGTATGATCAGCGGCATTTGTAAATTGTTTTTAAGAAGAGCTAAATTTTGATCATTCTGTGCCATTTTGGCCTCCATGAATTTGTTGTCTGTATCCTTCTTAATGGGTGTTTATGAACAAAGCGTTAATGTGCATTTGGTTTTTGAAAAATAAATGATAATGTCTGGATAACCTAACAATAGAAAGATAAGAAAATGGGTAAAGTCGTGAAAAAGACCAAATCCAAAAGTGGGGATGGGGCGAAGCTTTTCGTACGGCAAGCGGTTGTTGGGGATGTGAAGGATATTCAAGACTTAAGCGTGCGCGTTTATGATGATGGCGCGTTTACCGAGGCGATGATTCGTGGGCAAATTCTTAATTTCCCCGAAGGGCAGTTTGTTGTTGAATATGAGGGCGTTATTGTCGGACATTGCGCGACCTTTGTTATTGACGGTGATATTTGTTTAAAGCCACATACATGGTCTGAAATTTCGGGTGGTGGATACGCGTCTCGTCATGATGGTGAGGGTGATTATCTTTACGGCATGGAGGTTTGCGTGCACCCAGATTATCGTGGTAAACGCATCGGCAGCAGGCTGTATCAGCAACGCCAGGTTTTATGTCAGGATTTGAACCTTAAGGGGATTGTGTTTGGCGGGCGTATGCCAGGGTTTTCAAAACGTAAAAATAAGGTAAGCAGCCCAGAGGAATATCTTGAGCTTGTTCAGGCCAGGAAAATTCGTGATCCTGTGGTGTTTTTTCAGCTCTCTAATGATTTTGAGCCGATGGGGATTTTGAAGAATTATATGCATTTTGATCATGAGTCTGGTGGAAACGCTGTTCACATGATTTGGAAAAACCCACTTAATACCGAGCCTGTTGTGAAGGAAAAGAAGAAACGCGGGCGATTGCCTAAATCTGTGCGGGTGGCCACGGTACAGTTTCAAATGCGTAAGGTTGCCGATGAGTCTCAATTTGAAGGGCAGCTTGAATATTTCATTGATATTGCATCGGATTACAGCGCGGATTTTGTGGTGTTCCCAGAGCTTTTAACGCTTGCGTTGCTTTCGGCAACGGATAAGAAAATGAGGCCGGAAGAAGCGATTGATCACTTAACAAAATATACGGATCGCTATATCAAGTTTATGCAAGGCATGGCGATGTCTTATAATATTAATATTATAGGCGGGTCGCATCCAACGAAAATGCCAGATGGTGATATTCATAATATATCTTATGTGTTTTTACGAGATGGCGCGACGTATGCGCAGGAAAAGCTCCACCCCACGCCGAGCGAGGTGTATTGGTGGAATATTCAGGGCGGGGATAAGCTAGAGACTATTCAAACCGATTGTGGGCCGATTGGTGTGCTGATTTGTTACGATACAGAGTTTCCCGAGACGGCGCGCCATTTGGTGGATCAGGGGGCATTGATGATTTTTGTGCCGTTTTGCACGGATGAGCGGCAGGGCTATTTGCGGGTGCGGTATTGCTCGCAAGCTATCGCGGTGCAAAATCAATGCTATGTCGTAATGGCGGGGACGGTGGGGAATATCCCCGATGTTGAGAATATGGATATTAACTACGCCGAGAGCTGTATTTTAACGCCGTGTGATTTCCCATTTGCGCGGGATGGTATTGCCGCGATTTGTACGGCGAATACGGAAACAATCGCCTTTGCGGATTTACAGATGGATAATTTGCTAACAGCGAGGCAGCATGGCAGTGTGCAGAATTTGAAGGATCGGCGGTTTGATCTCTATAACATTCAATGGCGCTCTAAAGGTTAATAAAGCGTCCTGCATTCACGTATGGATGTCGGCAAGCTTCGGCTTATGTATTAAATACACTGCGCCTAGCTTTTCTAGCCATACATAATGTAGGACGCTTTTGGTGATGGAAATTGGACGTTATTTGTGTGCAAAATTTGTGTGCAAATTCGTACACGTCACTCCTTGCGCCTGCTCAATTCAAATGCCGTTCGCTCTAATTATAGGGGTGTGTTGTTCTTTGTCTGTTCATGTGTGGGTTTTTATGTCATAGATGGATTATGGTTGTATGGAGATTAAATGGTAGCGCGGATTAACACGGTTGCTTTTCAGGGGATAGAGGTGAAGCCCGTTGATGTGCAGGTTCAACTGTCCAACGGCTTGCCTGCGTTTAATATTGTGGGTCTTCCTGATAAGGCGGTGGCGGAGAGTAAGGAGCGGGTGCGTGCGGCGCTGCATGCGTTGGGGTTATCCCTACCGCCAAAACGTCTCACCGTGAATATGGCGCCTGCGGATTTATCCAAGGAGGGTAGTCATTTTGATTTGCCGATAGCGCTGGGCGTTCTTGGTGCGATGGGGATTTTACCGAAGGATGAATTGGAGCGTTATGTTGTTCTGGGGGAGCTTGCTTTGGACGCAACGATACGCGGCGTATCTGGTGTTTTGCCCGCTGCTATCCATGCGGGAGAGGTGGATAAGGATTTAATCTGTCCGAAGGCGTGCGGTGGTGAGGCCGCGTGGGCGGGGGATATTGAAATCCTCGCGCCGTCTGATTTGTTACAGCTCATCAATCATATTAAAGGATCGCAAGTGTTGAGCCGCCCGGAGGCGAAGCTTGCCAATGATAATGATGCGCCCGTCGTGCCTGATTTGGCGCAAGTCAAGGGGCAGGAGAGCGCCAAACGCGCCCTTGAGATTGCGGCGGCGGGGAATCACAATTTGTTGATGATCGGCCCTCCTGGGTCTGGGAAGTCTATGCTTGCGAGCTGTTTGCCGGGGATTTTGCCCGCTCTTTCACCGAAGGAGGCGTTGGAGCTTTCGATGGTGCATTCACTCGCGGGGGTATTGCAAGAGGGCGGATTGGTGCGCTCGCGTCCGTTTCGCGCGCCCCATCATTCGGCGTCACAACCTGCGCTTATTGGCGGCGGGCAGAGGGTGAAGCCGGGGGAGATATCTTTGGCGCATCACGGGGTTTTATTCCTTGATGAATTGCCCGAATTTGCGCGCGGAACGCTTGAATCTTTGCGCCAGCCTTTGGAGACGGGGGATGCGTTGGTGGCGCGGGCGAATGCACATATCAAATATCCTGCGCGGTTTCAGATGGTTGCGGCGATGAATCCGTGTCGTTGTGGGTATTTGGGCGATGCGGATATGGAATGCACAAAAGCCCCGCGATGCGGCGGGGATTATCAATCGAAAATATCGGGGCCATTGATGGATCGGATTGATATCCATGTCGATGTGCCAGCGGTGCAGATCAGTGATTTACAAAGCGCGGGGAGCGGTGAAACATCGGCCATCGTTGCGGCGCGGGTGCAGAATGCGCGGGATATTCAGGCGGAGCGTTACGCGCGGCTTGGGATGCAGGGTAAATCCTTTGTGAATGCCAATGCGGATGGCTCAATATTAGACAGCGTCACGGAAATGGATGATGAGACGCGAGGTTTACTTACGCGCTCGGTGGAGGCGGCGAAGCTTTCTGCGCGTGGATATTACCGTATTTTAAAGGTTGCGCGGACGATTGCGGATTTAAATGGGGGGGCGGATATGCTCTCTAAAGCAGATATTGCGGAGGCGCTTAGTTACCGCCGAATGAGCATAAACGCATAATTTATTTGTATTTTTCGTGCGTTTACGGCTATACTTAGGGTAAGCTATAAATAGAATGTGTCAAAAATATGCGCTCGTGGGTTAGTTTATGCGGGTGTGATGCAAAAATAAGAATAATTGGTGTGAATATAAATGATTGAAAATAAAGCTGCATTTAATAATGTTTCCTCGGGCGGATTTGGGTATGGCAGGTCTGTGCACCATTCGCCAAAAGATATTATGTCTGCAAGTGCTCCGTCACCTTCACCGAGTATTGAAAATCTGTTTAATACGCAAAGTGCGAGTTTGGCGTCTGCGAGTAATGCGCCGTTATATGACCAGCCAGATGAGGCGCCAACTGAAACATTGATGGAAAAGCTTCATCCTGAGACGAATTATCAGGGGCCTGATTTCAAGAAGCAAGATAACATGCGTAACGTCAATATGGTCGTTAAAGACGGTGAAAAAATTGCTCAGCGTACTGATTTTGCAAAACAGGAAAATGATGAACAAAAAGAAACGTTAAAACAAGACTTTAAAACAGATAAGGCGGAAGCTGTTGCGTGTTTGAAAGAGGCCGCAGTTAACAATGATTGTGACCCTGGCGCGGCGGTTGATACACTCGTTTCGACGGGGGGCGCGGCGACTAAGGTTGAGGCGGCTGGTGCTATTCTTGTTGGTGGTGCGGGTTCTCTTGCCACAATGGGCGCGGGTGCGGCGGTCATTGCGACGGTGAGCAAGGAAGATCAAAAATTATCACCTGAAAAGCAAAAGGCAGTTTTAGAAGATACCTTAAAGCAGCTTCAAACTAGATCGGCTTCGAATGAAGACACACGGATGTCGGCATCAATGAGTGGCGGTGGAGCAAGTGGCGCGCCAATGCCTGATGAGAAGAGTGATGCTCATTGGGAAAATTTTGATGCGCGTGACCTTGAGGAGTTTTTAGCGACGGATGTTGAAGATTTGCCTGAAATGGAAGCTTTGTGTAAAATTGAGTGTGACATTGAAGAGGCTCAAGAAAACCAAAGATATGTAGCAGCGCATTATGGTGAAACTGGTGATTTGGTTGCGAAGGCCGAGGCGGCGGCGTCTGGTGGTCATTCTCGCGTACTTGAGGCTGAACTTCAAAATGCGACTGTTGCAGTTGATGCGGCGGCGGTGGAAATTACGGGTATGGGATTGCAAGGTATCGTAGCCATGAAATTGCCTGATGGTGCGGCGAATGATGCGAAATTTGATAATGTTTCTGATATTGGTGCAAGAATTGTTGAGGTTAGTGCTTCTGAAACTGAAACGCGCTATGATTATACGCTTATGAATCAACAAGTCATTGGTGATGAGCTTGGTGGGTTTATGCAAAAGCAAATGCAAGCGGCTTTTGGTTGATAAAATATTTCATTATTTTATCGGTGTTCATATCCTTACCGATGGTATAAAATCCCTATCTGACGGTTGTAATCTTATGCGAGTATTGTGTTGTCTTATTTTCATTTAGCAGAAAAAACTCAGGAATTCTCAGCGCTTGCGTTTGAGCGTATTCGGGAATTTGATATTCTTCCTACGCCTGAAAATTATGAGCTTTGGTTCGTTTATTTTTCTAAATCTAATCCTGAAATGTTGAAGGCTGTTGATTCTTTGCTGGATAGTGAGGGCGGGAAGCTTACGCATGAGCAATGCTACGCGTTGTTTCAAGAATATTTAAGTGGATCGCGTGAAGAGAAGACTGTTGAGAAGGCGGGGTCACAGATTCAACAAACGATTGTTGATGTGAATGTGGCGGTTACGGCGGCGAAGAAAAATGCGCAGGATTACAGTCATAACCTGAAGTCTGCGAAAGATAAGATTAGTTTGAAAGAGAATTTGGAAGACACGAAGCCATTCTTGGATGAGATGCTTTCGGATACTGAAAAAATGATTGCGTGTAATGATCATCTTGAGGAAATGTTGGAGTGTTCAACGCGGGCGATGGAAGATATGCGCCGTGACCTTGAGATTGCGCGGAAAGAGGCGTTGACCGATCCGTTGACGGGGCTATCGAATCGTAAGGCGTTTGATCAGGAAATCAGGCGGCTGGTTACTCTTTCTAATGATTCGAGTGAGCCACATACATTTAGTATGATTTTGATGGATATTGATCATTTCAAAGATTTTAATGATAATTTTGGGCACCAAATTGGTGATCAGGTATTGAAGCTCGTGGCGCGGACGATAAAAGATAGTGTTAAGGGGCGTGATGTTGTTGTGCGTTTTGGCGGTGAGGAATTTGTTGTTCTTTTGCCTGAGACGAATATTCAGGGCGGCACGAAAATTGCCGAAATCCTGCGTCAGGAAGTTGAGAAAAAAGAAGTTATCAATAAGGCGACGGGTAAGAAGCTCGCAAAAATCACTCTTTCTGCAGGAGTGGCGCAATATAACGGTGGCGAAGATTCTGATGATTTGGTGGAGCGTGTTGACAAGGCGTTATATGAGGCCAAAAATACAGGGCGTAACCGTATTGTTAGCGTGAAACCTTAAAAATAATACCCATAATCTTAATGTTTAGTCATACGGCGTTCTTGCATAGGTGCGGGGAACATGCATATTTATTACTATGCATGATATATATGACATTGAAGATGATCCACGGGATAATGCTCCTGTTTTTTCTTATTTAGAGACGTTAAACCCGTCGCAGCGTGAAGCTGTTGAAGCGATGGATGGAGCGGTTCTTGTTTTGGCCGGCGCGGGAACGGGAAAGACGCGCGTGTTGACGACGCGTTTGGCGCATTTGCTTAATACGGGGCGGGCATATCCGTCACAAGTTTTGGCGGTGACCTTTACCAATAAGGCCGCGATGGAGATGAAAGAGCGGATTAGCTCTATGATGGGTGGGCAGCCTGTTGAGGGGTGGTGGCTTGGCACGTTTCACTCTTTGGCAGCGCGAATGCTTCGGCGGAATGCGGATTTGGTTGGATTGAGTAGCAATTTCACCATTATTAACCCTGATGACCAAGTGCGCTTGCTCAAGCAGTTGATGGAGGCCAATGGTGTTGATGTTAAAAAATGGGTACCAAAGGCGTGTATCGGGATTATTGATCGATGGAAAGATCGTGGATTTACACCAGATCAGGTGAATGGTGGTGAGGCGTCTGATGTGGCGGGCGGTAAGATGCCGATGCTTTATAAGCTTTATCAGGCGCGATTGCGGGCGGTTAATGCCTGTGATTTCGGTGATTTACTGCTTCATATGATTACGATACTGAAAGATCCGAAAAACGCGAATGTTCTTGATGAATATCACAGGCGTTTTCGATATATCATGGTGGATGAGTATCAGGACACTAATGTCGCGCAGTATTTGTGGTTGCGCTTGCTTGCGCGGGGGAGTGGGAATATCTGCTGCGTTGGGGATGATGACCAATCGATTTACGGGTGGCGCGGCGCGGAGGTCGGTAATATCCTGAAATTTGAAGAGGATTTTGACGGCGCGAAAATTGTTCGGTTGGAGCAGAATTATCGCTCTACCAATACGATTTTGCGGGCATCGGGCGCGATTATCAAGAATAACGGCGAGCGTTTGGGCAAGACATTATGGTCGGAAGCGGGTGATGGTGAGAAGATCAAACTGTGTGGTTTATGGGATGGCGAGGCCGAGGCGCGTTGGGTCGGCGAAGAGATAGAGCAGTTACAGCATAAGGGGGAGAAGCTTCGCGGCGCGGCTGTTTTGGTGCGGACGGGGTTTCAAACGCGGGAGTTTGAGGAGCGCTTTATCAAGCTTGGCGTGCCTTATAAGGTTATTGGTGGCCCGCGATTTTATGAGCGATTGGAAATACGAGACGCTCTGGCTTATTTCAGAGTTGTATCGCAACTGCATGATGATCTTGCGTTAGAGCGTATTATCAATACGCCAAAGCGCGGAATTGGCGATATGACGGTTAAGCTGCTTTATGATTATGCGCGCAGTAAAGGGATATCCCTGCATGGTGCGATTATGGATTTGACGCAAAGCGATGAATTGCGTTCAAAAGTTAAGGGTACGCTTTTGAATTTGCTCGATGATTTTGAGCGGTGGCGTATTCAACTGGAAACGGTTAATCATGCGGAAGTCGCGGCGCAAATTTTGGATGAATCAGGCTATATGCAGATGTGGAAGCTTGATAAAACGCCCGAAGCACCGGGGCGGATTGAAAACCTTAAGGAGCTTGTCGGCGGGATGCAGAGTTATTCCTCTATGCAGGAATTTTTGGAGCATGTTGCACTTGTCCTTGAGAATCAGGATGCCAGTGGCGGTGATTATGTAACGATTATGACCCTGCATGGTGCGAAGGGGTTGGAATTTGATAACGTGTTTTTACCAGGGTGGGAGGAAGGCTTATTCCCTTCGCAGCGCTCTATGGATGAGAATGGCGTGAAGGGGTTGGAAGAGGAACGTCGCCTTGCCTATGTCGGAATTACGCGGGCGCGCAAACGTGTGTTCATCTCTCATGTGACGTCGCGGCGGATGTATGGGAATTGGGTGAGTTCTATCCCCTCTCGCTTTATTGATGAACTGCCGCCTGAATTGGTGGATTTGACATCGCAAAGTGGCATGGTGCAGGCGGGGCGTTCAAAACATTGGGATTCCAGTGGTTTTCAACCCAAAGCCAAGCCTGCCGCGAAATCGTTTGAGCGCAAAGTGCAAAGCGAGAGCGGAGAGATTCTCACGCGGGGGGATCGCGTGTTTCACGATAAATTCGGTTATGGCAAGATTATCAATATTGATGGACATAAGCTTGATATTGCATTTGAGAAGAGCGGGATGAAACGGGTGATGGATTCATTCGTCGAAAAACCTTCATAAATGGTCTGTAAATCAAGCTTGTCTGCGCTTCCGATACTCACATACTTTTACGTATGCTCCGTTTCGGTTCTCGAAAAACTTGATTTTCGCCTCATTTCTAAGGATATTTGTCATTTCGAACACTGCAAAGCTGTGGAGAAATCTTTTAGAGCCTTCCTTTCGTTCAGGATGACGTTGGGGATTAAAACTGTAATTTACCCGCTGCAACGATCTCGCCATAGCCTTCTGATTGAGCGAAGATGGTGATGCCGTCTATATCGCCTTCGGGGCGTTCAAAACTTAATGTATTTGCGGTTCCATTCCAAGGGCCGAGATTGCTGTAGGTTATGACGGGGTGGGTATAGTCAATAACGCGCCCTGTGTTTTCGCCGTTGCCGATATTGGTGGTGACCTTGTCTTTATAGCCAAATCCCCATATACGGTAATCGCCTGTTTTTGCTTGAGGTAAGGTGATGGTGATGAGATTGCTTTCTTCTGTAGTGGTGATGGGTAGAAGTGGTGATTCTTGCGCGGAGTGTAGAGCGAAGGATAGTTTTGCCGTGTTGCTTCCGATAAAGACGTATTTTCCGTTGACCACCATTTGGGGGGTGTAAATTTTGCGTTCTTTCCTTATGCCTTGTATGCCGTGTTGGCGGATGTCGCAAAATTCCTGTGACAATGTGTCCTTCCATTTAAGGTGATTCCAATATGAGACATGGCAGCCAAGGGCAATGATGTTTTTGTTGCTTGCTGCTAATTCTGCGAGGATTTTATCCGCAGGTGGACAGGATGAGCAGCCTTGGGAGGTGAAGAGTTCCACGATCACAGGGGTATTTATATTTAAATCTTCTGCGGCATGGGATTTTATTGGTGTTATCCCAAAGATGCAAAGTGTGAGAGCAAATATGTATATTGTTTTTTTCATGACGTTATATTCGCGTAAAAAATACGTTTGGTCACGCTTTTTCCTCTTAATATCCCATATATTTTTGGTTTGATCCGTTGTCATTGATGTTAATTTCGGCCATATTATAAATCTTCTAAGATGATAACAAAATGGAATTGTAAAATGGCGCAAAACAATAAAATTGCGACTGTGTTTGGTGGAACTGGTTTTTTAGGGACGCAGGTGGTGCGAGAGCTTGCGGCGCTTGGCTATACGGTGAAGGTGGCAACGCGGATTCCTGAGAGCGCCTATTTTTTAAAGCCCTGCGGGGTCGTTGGGCAAGTTGTTCCGTTTCAATGTGATTATGGTGATACAAAAAATGTTTGTAAAGCCGTTAAGAACGCGGATGTGGTTGTGAATTGTATTGGTGTTTTATATGAGAAGGGCAAAAAATCGACCTTTAAGCGCGCGCATGTTGATATCCCGGCGATGATTGCGAAGGCGTGTGCGGATGAAGGCGCTTCACGTTTTGTGCATGTCTCGGCGCTATCATGTGATAAGGGTACGTCAAAATACGCGAAATCAAAATTAGAGGGTGAGCAGGCCATTCACGCCAATTATCCGAAGGCAACGATTTTGCGCCCTAGTGTTATGTTTGGCGCGGGAGATAATTTCTTTAATATGTTTGCGGAGCTTGCGCGTTATTCACCTTTTTTACCGTTGATTGGTGGCGGAAAGACGAGGTTTCAGCCCGTTTATGTTGGTGATGTTGCGGATGCCGTGATTAAAGTGTCGCAAGAGTTGAGTGATGGATTTCAGGGTAAGGTCTATCAGCTTGGTGGGGTGGATGTTGTTGATTTTAAAGACATATACGCGATGATATCCCAATATACAGGGCGAGAGCGCAGACTTGTTAAATTGCCGTTTTGTGTTGCGAAATTTGAAGCGATGTTTTTAGCACTTTTGCCTAAGCCTTTGCTTACACGGGATCAGGTTGAGAGTTTAAAGACGGATAATGTCGTTGAAGATGGTGCGCTTAATTTTAAGAACCTTGGTATAGTGCCTGTTTCAATGGCATCGATTTTACCAAGTTATTTGGAGCGTTATCGGTCGGGTGGTGTTTTTTCGAAGGAAAAAGCGGCCTAGAATCGTTGTATAGTATCTAATGGAGTTCATTTAAGGGATTAATAAATAATGTCATATTTTCGTTTAGCTTCTGCATTTTTTATCTTTGCGTTTGTCTTTTGCGTTATGCAGGAGCGGCAAGCCGTTGCGGCAGTGCAGGAAATTGTTGCGGTGGTGAATGAAGATGCCATATCGGCGAGTGATTTGAATAAGCGGCTAAAGCTGATTCTTGCCTCTTCTGGTTTGCCAAATAATGCAGAGATTCGTGAAAAAATGACGCCGCAGGTTTTGGGTGGATTGATTAATGAGCGCATCATGATTCAAGAGGCACGTAAGATGGGCTTTGAGATCACCCCTGAGGAGGTTGATCAAGGATTTGCGACGATTGCAGGGCAAAATAATATGAGTCCCGACCAGTTTAAAGCAATGATGAGGCGCGGTGGGATTGATATTTCAACGATGACGGCACAGATTGAATCGCAGGTGGCATGGGGGAAAGTTGTGCAGGCGAAATTGCGCCCACGCGTTGTTGTCTCAGAGCGTGATATTGATGATACGTATGAGCGTACGAAGGCGAAAATTGGGACAACAGAATTTTTGACGGCAGAAATTTACTTGCCGATGGCTGACCCGAAAGAGGAAGCAAAGGTTAAGCAACTTGGTCAACGGCTTGTACGGGAAATTAAAAGCGGTAAGGCGAGCTTTTTTAAATTGGCGCAGCAATTTTCAAAGGCGGCGGGTGCGGCTCGTGGCGGAGATACGGGGTGGTTGAATGAAGAACAAATTGATCAGAGTCTTTTAAATGGATTACAAGGTGTGAAGAAAAATGAAGTCACAGCGCCGATTAAAACACCTGACGGATATCATATTATGTTTTTACGCGACACGCGGATTTTGAGTGAGGATACGATGCCTTCACGGGATCAAATTCATTATAATATTGGCACAGATCGTTTGAATAAAGTACAAAGTCGTCATTTGATGGATTTACGCGCGGCGGCGTTTGTTGATATTCGTGTGTAAATATGGCGAATGATCGTGCGGTTGCTATTGACGCTTTGCCTCCGCTTCGGGAGGTGATTGACGCGCATGATTTGCGTGCACAAAAATCACTGGGGCAAAATTTTCTTTTAGATCTTAATATTACTGATAAAATTGTGCGCGAAGCGATGAATCGTGATGGTGGTGATTGGTCGGGTGTTCATGCCTTTGAAGTGGGGCCAGGGCCAGGGGGATTAACGCGGGCATTGCTTAAAAGCCCCGTGAAACAAGTGAGCGCGGTTGAGTATGATGCGCGCGCGGTTGCTGCGCTTGAAGGGCTTAAAAATGTTGCGTCTGGGGATTTGGATGTTATCCATGGGGACGCGCTTAAAATTGATTTAACCGAAGGTTCTGCTGCGCCGCGCGTTATTGTTGCGAACTTGCCATATAATGTTGCTACGCCTCTTTTGATTGGGTGGTTGAAGCAAATTCGAGCGCAGAATAATTCTTATCAATCAATGGCATTGATGTTTCAAAAAGAAGTTGCAGAGCGCATTGTGGCGCGCCCGAATACAAAGGCATATGGACGGTTGGCGGTTATTTCACAGTGGTTATGTGATGTGCAAATCATGTATGACTTACCGCCGAGCGCTTTTATTCCGCCACCTAAGGTAAATTCGGCGGTGGTGTTTTTTAAGCCAAAAAACTTGGCGGATTATGCGCCCGTGTTTTCTGATGTTGAACAGGTTACGGCGGCGGCCTTTAACCAGCGCCGAAAAATGGTGCGTTCCAGTCTTAAAGAGTATTTGCCTGCGATAGAGGCGTTGCACATTGATCCGCAGATTCGCGCGGAAAATTTGACGGTGGCGCAATATTTGGATATAGCTGGTTTTCATTAAGTTTTTTATGGGTGGTTGGTGTGAAATTAGCGAAAGAATTTAAAAATCAAATTGGTTTGACGTCGCGAAATCCTGAAATTGCGGCGACAACAGTGTCTTCATTTTTAAAAAAGGACTGGCAGGAATCCGTTAATGTCGTTAATGAGCAGCAAAGTGGTGTTGTTCTTTATAAGTCAGGTTGGGTTTCAGGTGCTTTGATTCCACCATCTTTTGTGTATGAATATCATCGATTATTTCCGACGCGAAAATTTAGTGATCCTGTTTTGCATGTATCGGAAAAAAAATTCAAAAACAATTTTGATGATCTTATTGCTGGTGTTGATGACTTTACGACACTGGTTGTTCTTGATCAGAACGGTGCGCCGCTATTATCTTATGTGAATAGTATACAAGCGAATTTTATGCTCTCATTGGATGAAAACAATAAGATGTGCGCTTCGTGGCCATGGAATTCAGATATGTTCACGGTTGAAGAACCGTATGATATAGGTAAAGGGTGGGTTCATGATAAAATTAAACTGTCTAAAGATGATATAGGGCGACTTAATGATGCGATTGATGCCTTAACGGATGCCCCTAAGAATCGAGATTCTATGCATGATGCCGTTCGTTCTTTGCGTTTTGATATAGATTAAAGACCGCCTTTTAAGCCCTTTACAAAGTCAGACAGGCCGATCATGCGGCGGCGTTTTATGCGTTCTGCATCCAAGATGAGCTGCGCTTTGCAGGTGGCTTCTTCGACATCATTATTGATGATGACGTAATCATATTCCGAATAATGTGACATTTCATCGGCGGCCTTTTCCATGCGCCCCCGGATTTCTGTATCTGATTCTAACGTGTCTTTTGATCTGTTACGCAGGCGTTTTTCAAGCTCTGCTCTGGCGGGGGGGAGGATAAAGACGGTGACTAAATCTTCGCGGGATATTTCGCAAAGCTGTTGTGTGCCTTGCCAATCAATATCGAAGATAACGTCTTTTCCCTCGGTCAGGGCTTTTTGAACGGGGATGCGCGGTGTGCCGTAATAATTATCAAAGACCTTGGCATGTTCAAGCATCTCGCCATTATCCACCATATTGCGGAACTCATCAGGAGAGACGAAGAAATAATCTTGTCCGTGAACCTCGCCAGCGCGGCGTTTGCGTGTCGTTGCGGATATTGAAATGGCTAAATCAGGATTGTTTTTTAAAAGAGCACGCGTGATTGTTGTTTTTCCCGCGCCTGAGGGGGATGACATTACATACATTAGGCCGCGGCGTTTGATGTTTTGCACAGTTATGCTCCTGATCTTTCGTCTTTTCAATTTGTGGCATAAGGTTAAACATATACAAAAAAAAGAGCAATTCTAAAGTAAGACGAAAGAAAAATATGTGTGCGTATAGGAGCGATAGCCAAAGTATTATTATTACGGGGGCGTCGAGTGGTATCGGGCAAGCCTTGGCAGAGTATTATGCTGCGCCTGATGTTGTGCTTGGCTTGACGGGGCGCGATGCCCAAAGGTTGGGTCAGGTCGCGGCGTTGTGCCGTGATAAAGGCGCGATTGTTGTTGAAGGGTTGGTTGATGTGACAGATCGGCAGGGGATGTATGATTGGATATGTTCTTTTGACGCGGCGCATCCCGTGGATTTGGTTGTTGCCAATGCGGGGATATCGGCGGGGACTGGCGGGGTTTTAATTGGTGAGCCGGCGGATCAGGTGCGCCATGTGTTTGATGTTAACTTAAACGGTGTTCTTAATACGATTGAGCCATTGCAGGAGAAAATGATTGAGCGCGGAAGTGGGCAAATCGCGATTATGAGCTCTTTGGCGGGGTATCGTGGTTGGCCGGGGGCGCCGGCATATTGTGGATCAAAGGCGGCAGTTCGGGTTTATGGTGAGGCGTTGCGCGGAGCGCTATGGAAAACTGGGATTCGGGTGAATGTTATTTGCCCAGGGTTTGTTGAGTCGCGCATGACTTCGGTCAATGATTTTCCTATGCCGCATATTATAAAGTCTGATAAGGCGGCTGAAATTATTGGGCGGGGGCTTCGTAAAAATAAGGGGAGGATCGCTTTTCCTACTTTTCCAGCTTTTATGGCTTGGGTCTTTATGGTTGTTTTTGATTGTATTTCACAGAAAATATTGTCATATATGCCATCAAAGTCAAAAAAGTCGGAATGAAGTCTTTATAGTACTTGATCCTGTTTTATAATAAGTTTATTAGAACATATTACTTTAAATAATAATTTAATTATAAAAAATAATACTTAACTTTATTTTATGTTTGCGTGCTTTGGTTGTTTCGTGATGATGTGTGAGATTTTTAAAAAATGGATATTAATGAGATTGAGTGTAATATTGGCTTAGCCAGTGCGTTACTCAAAGCTTTATCAAATGAGAAAAGACTATTGATTGTTTGTGCTCTTCATAAAGGTGAGAAGAGTGTTGGGGAATTGGAAGAGATTGTTGAGCTTAGTCAATCGGCTTTGTCACAGCATTTGGCGCGCCTTCGTAAAGATGGTCTTGTGACGACAAGGCGTGAGGCGCAGAGCATTTATTATTCTTTATGTGATGAAGCGGCGAATGAAGTTCTTCGCTGTTTGTACGATATATATTGTCCTGATACTTAAATGTAGTTTTTGAGCGCGTTTAAGATTTCTTCTTCTGAAATGTTTTCTATATTTTCTTTTTGAATTGTTGTGACGTTTTTGCCCAATGGTGCGTGGCGTTCGGGATTGCTGTGGTTTGAAAATAGAGTGATAGATGGGCATTGTGTGGGCGCGATTATATGCATGGGGCCTGTATCATTTCCTATGGCGGCGGCGGCGCTTTGCGCTAATGCTACGATTTGGAATAGGGATGTTTTTCCTGTTAAATTTAGGCATTCAGGGCAAATTTTTGCGATTTCGTCTGTGACCTCTTTTTCCGCATTTGTTCCTAATAGAATGATTTGGTATTTTTCTGTGGTGAGCTGTTTTGCCAACTCGCCGTAATATTTTGCGGGCCAGCGTTTTTGTGGGTGTTGTGGGGCGGAGCCTGGAACAAATAAGATATAAGGCTTTTTCAGGTTAAATGCCGATAAATCCTCATTAATCCATTTTAGATTGTCGATTTCGATATTTTCTATTCCTGCAAGCCCTAGTGTTTGTTTGTGTCCGTCAAAGGCGTGACCTGCTATGCGCGTTGGCGATGAGTTTTCATGTGAAGCATTTTTTGCTGCACCAACCCATTCGGGGCGGTTTGATTTTGGGAAGAGCTTGAAATAAAAATTGGTACGATCATTATTTTGTAAATCATAAATGCGGGTGTAATTCCCAGTGAGAAGTTTTTTTCTAAATGCAATCCATCCCATTATATTAGTGGTTTTGGGACGTGTGTTTTCGAACCATATTTCATTGAAATAGTCAGATTTTTCGCCAAAGATTTTAAATATTGGGGTTGTCATTAATGTTATATGGGCGGCGGGGTGGTGGGCACGAATTGATTTCATAGGGCCGAGTGCTTGAATGAAATCACCGAGAGCGCCGAGTTTTATGACCAGTATTTTTTCCTGCGCCATTGGTTCCATTTTTTATGCGTTTTGTTTCTGTGTGCTGTTGCGGAAGGGTTCATTTGCATTTTTTGATGACAGTGAGCTACCCAGGACTTCCGTGTAAACATCAAGGGTTTTTTCAACCATGATATCCTTTGTGAAATGCTCTGCAATATGCGCCATAGAGCGTGTTGCCAGAATGGCGCGTTGATTTTGATCAAGGGATAAGGCTTCGTCGATGGATTGTGCGAGTGCATCGGAATCATTGGGTGGGACAAGCCATCCTGTATGTCCGCGTATAATTGTTTCCTGCGCGCCGCCATGATCTGTGGCGATGATTGGGCGTCCCATTGCTTGAGCTTCTACGGGAATGCGCCCAAATCCCTCGGGGTCGGTGGAGGCAGAAATAACAACGGTGGAAAGCATATAGGCGGCAGGCATGTCGTGGCATTGATCAACAATGCGAATTTGTGTTCCTATTTTTTTCTCTTCTATAGCTTGTTCAAGTTCTTTTTTGTAATCGCTGCGGCCTTGGTCAGAGCCGATAATGACGCAAAACACATCTTTTCTGGCAAGCTTTGCCATGGCATCGATAAGAACATGATGTCCTTTCCATCGTGTTAGTCTTCCAGGTAGCATGACAATATTTGCGCCATCAGGAATACGCCATTCATTGGCGAGGGTGATCATGCGATCTGCGGTAACCGTGGTGGGATGAAATTTTTCTAATGGAATACCGCGGTGTATGGTTCGGATACGATTTGGGTCAATATTGTAATTTTTTTTCAGATAATTGGTGACATAGTCAGATATGGCGATAATGACCTCCCCATGGGCGATTGAGCCATTATATAGACGCTTTGCTTCGCCGCTAATATTATAGGGGGCGTGGCATGTTGTAACAAAATGTGCGTTGGTTTCCTGACATGCGCGCCATGCACTCCATGCGGGGGCCCGGCTGCGGGCGTGAACTATGCCGACGTTATATCGTTTTATCAGTTTTTTTAGACGTTTAATGTTTTGCCACATTACGAATGGGTTTTTGCTATGAACGGGAAGGTCTATATGGTGAGCGCCGATTCGTTGAAGCTCTGATACGCGGTAACCGCCGTTTGAAACAATGATGGCTTGCGCGCCGGCTTTAACAATCGCGGCGGCGACATCAATACATCCTTGTTCTGCTCCGCCTGCGCCAAGCTCGGGGATGATTTGCATGATTACGGGCTGTTGAGGAGATATATTCATAGCATCATAAAATAGTCATGTTTTTTGCTGGTGGAAAGTGTTTTTATAAATGCATCCCCGTTTTACGTGTTCGTATAATGTCTAATACCTCATTTGGATCGTCAGTGATGCGAAGGAAGTTTAAATCATTTTCGTCAATCGTGCCATTTTCAAGCATAGTTTCACGTAAAAAGGGGCCTAATTTATTCCAATAATCTGTGCCCATTGCAATTACTGGGAAATCACAAATTTTTCCTGTTTGGATGAGTGTTGCAGTTTCAAACATTTCGTCCATTGTACCAAAACCACCTGGAAGGAGGACGAAGGCGGATGAATATTTGAATAGCATAACTTTGCGTACGAAAAAATAATGGAATTGAACTTGAATATCAGTATAGGGGTTTGATTTTTGTTCATGCGGGAGTTTGATGTTGCAGCCTATAGACTGTGCGCCAGCCTCTTTTGCGCCGCGATTAGCCGCTTCCATGATGCCTGGGCCGCCGCCTGTGATGATTGAATATCCTGCTTGTCCTAATTCAAAGGCCGTTTGGTGTGCTAGTTTATAATAGGGATCATTTTCATTGAAACGCGCCGATCCGAACACTGTTATGCAGTTTTTAACATTACGCAGGGCATGAAAACCTTTTCTAAACTCCCACCATATTTTAAAAGATCGTGCGAGATCCATGGGGTAAGAATTTAAGTGGTCTTGTAATAAATGGCAGTCGGAATCTTTGGTCATGCTCTCTCTGGTATCGTTATGTGTAACGTGTTAATTAATACCCTTAATTCTTATTTTAATGAAGATATATTACGGGGTGATTATGAAGCTAACATTTTTAGGGGCAACGGGTACGGTTACAGGGTCAAAATATCTTCTGGAGGATGATGGTTTCAGAATTCTGATTGATTGTGGTTTGTTTCAGGGCTTGAAGGAACTTCGAGAGCGTAATTGGGAGAAGTTGCCGATAGACCCATCTTCTATAGATGCAGTGATTTTGACACATGCGCATATTGATCATAGTGGGTATTTGCCCTTATTAGTAAAAAACGGATTTAGGGGGAATGTTTATTGTTCTTCTGCTACGGCGGATTTATGTGATATCTTGTTGGTTGATAGTGCTTATTTACATGAGGAAGACGCGCGTCGTGCCAATCAATATGGTTATACAAAGCATAAACCAGCTTTGCCACTTTATACAAAAGAAGATGCATATAATGCACTTGAGCGTATAAAGCCTGTTTCGTTTGGTGATGATCATGAATTAAGTGACTTTTTATCGTTTAAGCTTACGCATGCGGGGCACATTCTTGGCGCGGCATGCGTGCATATTACTGATGGGCAGACTAAAGTTGTGTTTTCTGGTGATTTGGGGCGGCCGAATGATCCTGTTATGAATCCTCCTGCGCAAATTCAAGAGGCGGATTATCTGATTATGGAATCAACATATGGGGATCGGTTACATGAGGTGAGTGATCCGTTGAATCAGCTGGGTGATATTATTTCTCAGGCGGCGGCGAGAGGGGGGACTGTTGTTATTCCTGCATTTGCAGTTGGGCGGGCACAAAGCCTTATGTATTACGTTCATGAGCTTAAAAAAGTGGGGAGAATTCCTGATATTCCTGTTTATCTGGATAGTCCAATGGCGATTAGTGCGTCGAAGTTATTGCAAAAGCATTATGCCGAGCACCGTTTGTCGAAAAGTGAGTGTAGCGCGGTTTGTGGTGGTGTCAATTATACGCAAACAGCTGAGCAGTCAAAAGAAATTTATGGAAAGAATAATGGTATGCCTGCTGTTATTATTTCTGCTAGCGGTATGGCGACGGGGGGGCGTGTATTACATCATTTGAAATATTTTATGGGTGACCCACGTAATACGATTGTTTTGGCCGGGTATCAGGCGGCGGGAACGCGCGGTGCGCGGATTGCGAATGGGGAAACGGAAATTAAAATTCATGGAAATATGTATAAATTACGGGCGCAAGTTGAGATGCTTGATAATATATCTGCTCATGCTGATTATGGCGAAATGCTTGATTGGCTTTCGCATTTTCGCGATGCTCCGCGCAGAACATTTTTAACGCATGGTGAGTCTGAGGCGGCGTTATCTTTTCAGGGTAAAATAAAAGAACGTTTTGATTGGAATGTTGAAATCCCTGTTTATAAGCAGAGTGTGGAATTATAGGGGGTTAAATGGAATATATAGTTAATAGTAGATCGCAGCGTATTGCCTATATTTATTCACCTGCTAGTGCGGCGGGTGAGGGTTTTCCTGTTGTTATGTTTTTGGGTGGTTTTCGATCTGATATGGAGGGGACGAAGGCGCTGTATCTTGAGGAGCAATGTAAGGCACGTGGGCAAGGGTTTATTCGTTTTGATTATACGGGGCATGGTTCTTCGGGCGGATTGTTTGAAGAGGGAGCAATCGGCGCGTGGAGGGATGATGCGAAATGTGTGTTGGATCAGGTAGTGCGCGGAAATGTGGTTCTGGTTGGTTCGTCCATGGGGGGGTGGATATCTTTATTGCTGTTATTGGAGCGGGCAGAGAGAATAGCGGGCGTTGTTGGTATTGCCGCCGCACCTGATTTTACCAAAGAAATTGAGGCTCAATTAACGCCAGAGCAAATGGATATTATGATGCGTGATGGGCGCATTGAGGTGCCGAATGATTATTCTGATGAGCCTTATATTTTTACACGTGATTTAATTGAGGATGGGCGTAAGAATTCATTACTGGACGGTTCGTATAATATTAATGTGCCCATGGTTTTGGTTCAGGGGAAGATGGATGATGATGTTCCGTGGGAGAAGGCGCTTCGGATTCAAAAGGCGTTTGATGGGCCTAAAACGGACGTAGTTTTTGTTGATGATGGTGATCACCGCCTGTCAAAGCCAGATGAGCTTGAGGTGATTTGGCAGGCGGTTATGAGTGTTTCCGGTTGAATTATTTTCTTCCGTATTTGACTTTTTTTCCTCTGCCGGATTTTCCATCATCCTTGTTTTTGCGGCCTCCGAAAATCGCGCAGAGCAGAGCGTTTAGGATAAATAAGATCGCGGGAATTGCGGCGAAGACAAAAACTGCTTTTTGTTCCAATAAAAACCCGATTGATTTTTTGATCTCGTTCGTACCCTCTTTTGCTATGGGTTCCTCTTTTGGAGGGGGAGTAAGCTCTTGCGTGCCTGCTTTACCATCTTCCTGAGCGAAGGATTCCTCGAAATCGGCGAAGATTTCTTTTGCTGTTTCCGTGTTTAAATTTTCATTTGTCGCGGCTTCTTGTGGAATAACATCGCCGATGGTGTCTTGGAGTGTTCCGCTTATCTCATCGATTTTTGATTTCCATTGGTCATGGCTTTCCTTGTGATATGTATCCCATAATTTGCCAAGGTCAGTCAGGCGAAACCCCTTATCCTGATTTTGTGTGAAGAAATAGGCATCATGCCCGAGAGCAGCGATGGCAGGGATAAGGAGGAGTATAAATATAAGCTTTTTCATTGGTATAGAACCTTAATCGAATTCGAATCTGTTTTGTATAGTATCAATGAAGTTGAATTTAGCAAAGCGGGACTTGAAATTTTTAATTTTTGTGTCTAATGTGCGCGCAGCTTACGTTGTTATAACGTTTGGTGAGGTGGCCGAGTGGTTTAAGGCGCACGCTTGGAAAGCGTGTTAGGGTTCATAGCCCTACGTGGGTTCGAATCCCATCCTCACCTCCACTTTTTATATTAGTATTATTGGTTATATGCTCGGTTTTCTTGTGATGGAGCCCTTCCATGTATTCAGAGATTTTTCTGGAATCGTGATGTCACGGAAATCAAATGGAATATGAAAGAAATTGGTGGCTCTGGGGTGATTTGAACACCCGACAAAAGGATTATGATTCCTCTGCTCTACCCCTGAGCTACAGAGCCACTCAAGTATTGAGGGCGTATATGGCCAATTTTTGTGAATTTTGTCAAGAGAAAATAAGGTGAATAAGCATATGAAAACACTGAGATTTATTAAATTATTGAAAAACTTGTAAAGTGAGGCTAGAATTGTGTAAAATAAAGCATAACAATTTAATAAAGGGTGTGAATTATGGCAGATGATCTGAGTGATGTTTCAGGCGATTATCGGGAATGTGTTAGTGATGTTCGTGATGACTATAAAAATAAAAACACCGATATTGAAAGTTTTCGGCAGTTAAATGGCGATCCGGCATTTAAGGGTCAGGTCTCTGAAGCTTGCGGTGATTTTCCGACATTGGCAAATTATAAGGATTCGAAGTTTTACGACCCTTCTGGTGAAGGCCCGAGCATTCTTGAAAAGCTTGGTCAGTGGAAAGATGAGCTGTTATCTCAATTTGGCGATAAGGCACAAAATGATTCCGCGCATGTGACATTGGAAGATAAAAATGATTTGATTGGTATTATGAGAGCGGCAGTCGAAGATGGTCATTCTATTACAAGTGATCAGTATAATCAGTTGAAAGATTTGCAGAGTTCTAATGATCCTGTTTGGTCAAAGGATGCCTCTAACGAAGGGCTTTATATGTATAGCATAGAGCAAAGTATGGATTTTTACGTTCCTGACCATGTGGAAGTTCCTAATAATATTGCTGTTGATAATGAGATTCAGAAAGATATGCCAAGCTCTGTTCCTGGCATGGCATCTTAGGTTTTTATGGATTTTTAAAGATATTATTTAAGCGACCAGATAAGGTCGCTTTTATTTTGGTGTTGTTTAAAGCGTGCCTGTAATCCAGCCACCGCCGATGACGCGGTCATTGATATAGCATACGGCGGCTTGTCCCGCTGCGATGCCGAATTGCGGATTATCCAATTTTATTTCATTGGTTTCCGTATTGAGAACGGCGGTTGTTGGTTTCATGACCGAGCGGAATTTAACGTCAACGGGCAGAAACGGGCATCCTTTTTTTTCACGAAGGTTTTGCGTATCAAGCAACCAGTTGCAATCAGCTAGTTTCAAAATATTACGGGCCAGAGCCTCCTTTGGGCCGACAATGACCTGATTAAGCTCTGGTTGGAGTGCAATCACATAAAGCGGTTCGTTGTTCTCACTCACGCCGCCGCCAATGCCTATGCCTCTGCGTTGGCCGATGGTATAATGGATAATTCCTTCATGCTCGCCAACCTCACGTCCATCAACATGCATGATTTTCCCTGGCTTTGCCGCAGTGGGGCGCATTTTCTTGACGACCTTTGCATAGTCACCATGCGGGACGAAGCAGATATCTTGTGAATCGGGCTTATCGGCATTGGAAAGCCCTAAACGTTCGGCATGTTCGCGGGTGATGTCCTTGCTCCAACCGCCAAGGGGGAAGCGCAGGAAATCGAGCTGTTCTTGCGTGGTGGCGAAGAGGAAATAGCTTTGATCTTTGCCGCTATCATGGGCGCGGTTGAGATGCGCGCGGCCATTCTCGTCAATGGTGCGTTGGATATAATGCCCTGTTGCCATGCAATCTGCGCCTAGATCATGCGCGACTTTCAAAAGGTCGCGGAATTTTACCGTTTGGTTGCATTTTACACAAGGGATGGGGGTTTCACCGCGAATATAGCTATCGGCGAAATCATCCATGACGCTTTCGCGGAAATTGCTTTCGTAATTCAGGACGTAATGCGGGAAGTCGAGCTTTTCGGCGACGCGCTTTGCATCGTAAATATCTTGCCCCGCGCAGCATGTTTTGCTTTTTATGGCCTGTGATCCCGGGCTGCTAGCATCACCATAGTCATAAAGCTGGAGCGTTACGCCGACAACGTCATAGCCTTCCTCATGCAGCAAAGCCGCGCACACGGACGAGTCAACTCCGCCCGACATGGCAACGACCACGCGGGTTTCGGAATTTGGCTTTGCAATGCCTAAGCTGTTTAACTCTTGGCTCATGCGGCGGACTATAAGGTTTTGCGCGGCGAAAAACAAGTTTTCTGTTCTGATGTGATTTCTTCTTTGAAATTATGTGCCAATCTATGTATTATTACGACAATAAATAAAAAGTTGGGTGACATGACAGGATTAAAAATTGCCGTTTTGGCGGATCAGGAACGAAATTCCGATTATAATGCGCGTATTGTTAGCGATGTAACCTCAATGTTGGCTGCGGCCGACCATGCCGTTCTTATATCGGGCGATTTGAGCCGTTCAAATGGTGATATTTCGCGTGTGATAAATAAATTCCCATACACAAGTACGGCAGGATCCGGATCTCATTTAGCCAGTGGCGTTGATGTTGCTACGGATTGGCAAGATGCGAGTGTTCAACGCAATATTACGGAATCACTGGAAAGAAAAGCGGATATTGCCGTTCTTATGCCAGGGGCAGGATTGCAGGAGTTGTCACAAGCGGTTTATATGGCGCGGCGCGGTATGCCCCTTATTGTATTAAATGATGACGGGTATTTTGATGGGCTGAAGCAAGAAGTGCAGCAAGTGCGTGACACATTAGGGGCTTTGAATGATGGGAATGGTGTGGCGTTGCAAGAATGGGATCATATTTCATTTGTTTCATTGCGGAGTGATGTTATCGCGCAAGTTGCTAATTTACATGAAAAAGGTATTCCTGCTCAAAATAAGGAAGAACGACGTCATTATGAGCATAACGCGCATCAATTGATGAAAAACAATACAGGTGCTCATGAGGTTGATTATAGTGTTCATTCGGAACAAGGCCGAAGTGTAGGGACGCTTTTGCATGGGGCAACGTTTGAAGGTGTTGATCGGCTTCTCAATGATATGGTCAGTTATAATGCAATATCCGTGATTGATAATACGGATGATTACCATGCAGGCCTCATTCAACAATTTGAGAGAATGTTGAATGAAGGCGTCGAGACTTATGAAAGTATTTATGATCGCGCATTGGTTGTGGCGGATGGTGATGAGGCAGAGGGCTTAAGGAAGGAAATATTCTCTAGTCATGAGTTCTCTGATTTCTCTGCGCATTAGAATCTATTTTATTCTTTAATTGTGATCGTAGTGACATTTTGATGAAAGCTATGCTAGCCTTCTTTTGTATTTATATATGAAAGGATTCGCGCTATGGCTAAAATCAAAGTTGATACTCCCCTTGTTGAGATTGACGGGGATGAAATGACCCGCATTATCTGGGATTTTATCAAGAAAAGCCTGATCCTTCCTTATCTGGATATTGACCTGAAATATTACGATTTATCGGTCACGAGCCGCGATGCTACGGATGATCAAATCACGATTGACGCCGCGCATGCCATACAGAAATATGGTGTGGGTGTGAAATGTGCGACCATTACGCCCGATGAAGCACGAGTAAAGGAATTTGGCCTTAAAAAGATGTGGAAATCCCCGAACGGGACAATTCGTAATATTTTGGGCGGGACGATTTTTCGCGCGCCGATCACGTGCTCTAACGTGCCGCGCTATGTTCCTGGTTGGGAAAACCCGATTATTGTTGGCCGCCATGCTTTTGGTGATCAGTACAAGGCCACGGATATGAAAATTCAAGAGGCGGGCACACTGAAAATGGTGTTCACACCCAAGGATGGGGGAGATCCTCAAGAGTGGGAGATCTTTGACTTCCCAAGCGCAGGCGTGGCCATGGGCATGTATAATCTGGATGAGAGCATTGAGGGCTTTGCCCGTTCCAGCTTTAATTATGGTTTATTGCAGAATTACCCTGTTTATATGTCCACGAAAAACACGATCCTCAAGCAATATGACGGGCGCTTTATCGAGATTTTTCAACGTATTTTCGATGAGGAATTTAAGGCGAAATTTGACGCGGCAGGGCTGTTTTATGAGCACCGCTTGATTGATGATATGGTGGCACAAGCCATAAAATCCAATGGTGGTTTTGTCTGGGCGTGTAAGAATTATGATGGTGATGTGCAAAGCGATATTGTCGCGCAGGGGTTTGGATCACTTGGCCTGATGACTTCTGTACTGCTTACACCTGATGGAAAAACGGTGGAGGCAGAGGCGGCGCATGGCACGGTCACACGCCATTACCGCCTGCATCAACAGGGTAAGCCGACATCGACCAACCCGATTGCATCGATTTTTGCATGGACAAGCGGTCTGAAATATCGCGGCACATTCGATGGTAATGATGCGCTTGTGGGGTTTGCTGAAACGTTGGAGCGCGTATGTATTGAAACCGTGGAGGCGGGGCATATGACCAAAGACCTCGCGCTCCTGATTGGTAAGGATGCACAGTTTTTAACAACTCAAGACTTTCTCGATAAGGTGCGTGATAATCTTGATACGGCGATGGGGGCGGTTTAAAAGTCTTTGGATACCGATAAAAAGACGCGTCGTTCCGCCTTCAGCCCTGATGTTTGTTGGGTGGCTTGGTGTCCTAATTCTTGACCAGATATAGATAGCTTTAATCCATTGTCAAAATTATACCCTAAATTGGCGCTTACACTAATCGCATCACCAGATAGTGTATCAGCTGTACTGAATGTTACAGGTTCATTCATTTTATATGATGATACATAAACGCCGTATAAATCGGCTTCCCAGTTGTCTTTTTCATAGCCTATATGCGCCTTTATAGTGTTTTGTGGTGTCCATTCTTCGCCGTCATAGTCTGTGCTTTCGCCAAAATCGAGGTTATCATCTACATCTTGGTATAGATAACTGGCATCCCAGTTCCAGTTTGTTCCGATTTTTCCTCTGGCGCCGAGCTCTATGCCGTAAGTTTTACTATGGCCGATGTTGTTACCATGAAGGGTTGTTCCTGTTTGGGTTGCTCCCAAATATTTAATGTCTTGTGTTTGTTGGAAAAATAGATTGGCAAAGGCCTTACCATTAATTTTTTCTATCTGGCGTTCATAGCCAATCTCATAACTGGTTAAAATTGTTGATGTTTGATTTGGATTCCCTGTGTAGAGAATTCCAAATGCAGGTAAGGGTAGATAAAATCCGAAATCCACCAATGCGGGTGGTTGAATCCCTCTGGATGTCATAAGGCGTAAGGTGTTTTGATGGTCTGGATTCCAAACAAGGCTGGAATTATAACTGAACTCGGTCAGCCTTTTATCAAAGAACCCATTTTTGTTATATAAGCCACCAGTTTCTAGGCCAGAACGTTTAAGGCGTAGATGTTCACCTCTAAGAGCATTTGTGAATTCCAGTTTCGGGTTGATTTTCCAGTTCCACATTCCGCTCATGGCGTATGTGTTAAAGCCGAGCTTTGCGTCTGCGCCCCAATATTCATCACTTTTTACGACAGTGTCCCTGAACTCGCCTTGTATTCTGAAGCGATGGTCGGTGCCTATGGAGAAAGTATCTTCAATTTGGGCGACGGTAAGTGTATTTCGAACCGTAACAATACCTGATGTTGTTGTGGTAATGTTTTTGTCCATATGATTTCTGTAGACTGTGGCGTTTAAAAACCCAATCGACGAATCTGAAGCGTAAGTTGCCTTTGCAGATGTGATAGCATATTGAGAATGATATGTTGCGAAGGTCGGTGTGTATTCGTTTCTATCGTTAAATGCTCTGGATGCTTCAAATCTTACATGTTGTTTATCATTGATTTTGAAAATGGAGTCTAGATTCACTTTTCCTTTTTGAGGCTCAGAAAATACGGATGTGGTGTTTTTGAATTCCTTTGATCGTGCAGCACCACCAGATAAGCGCATATGTAGCTTATCGCTGACTTTCATGGTGTGTGCGCCACTTGCGGAACGATAGTTATCATTCCCAACGGTTACACCTGCGTTTGATACATCATCATATAAAGGGTTATAGGTAATGATATTGATCACACCAGCCAATGCGTTAAAGCCAAATAGTGCGGTATTTGGGCCTTTTACGATTTCTATTTGTCGTATTTCGGACATTTGCACGGGAAGGGTTTCCCACACAGTGTAGCCAAAATCATCCATGTAGACTTGTTTTCCGTTTACAAGAACAAGCAGCTTAGGGGAATATGGTTGGTTATAGCCTCTAATGGATACTTCGGCTTGGTCGCGAGCAAAACGCCAGACACTTACGCCAGGAACATTACGAATCGCATCGGGAATATCTTTTGCGCCTGATTTTCTAATGTCCTCGGCGGTTAGTATTTCCATTGTCAGGGGAACTTCGGATGATCTTTGGGGCTGTCCTGTTGCGCTGGTTGTCACAGCTTCACCAAAGAGTGCCTCTAGAGAGCCGTAATCGATGGTTTGTGAAGACGCTGTCGGGACGTATGATAGGAATGCAGTAAGCGCTGTGCTGCTTATAAGTATGTTCTTTTTGAATTTTCTTGTCACTACCATCGGTTTTTCCAGCCAGTTCAATTACTATACGTGAAACATATTATCAAACTTTGCGTTTGTTTCAATTTATAAGTATGAATTTGTATAAATGCACACATGCGTAAACATTTTGGCTTTGATCGACATTGCTCTATTATTTTTTCTAACTATTTGATAGATTTGTTTTAGAATTTTGTTGGCCGATTTGATCGGAGTTATATTGAAGGTATTGTTCATGCCCAAATTAAGGCGTTTTAGATTTTTTTTAGTTTTAGCTGTTTCCGTATTTGCGTGCGTTGGAAGTGCGCAGGCGGATGTTAGAGTTAAGGAATACCAAACAATATTACGTAGCATTGGCTTTTTGGAAAACAAGAGTGATGAGCGTGCGAATTTTGGCGTTGTTTATAATGCCTCAGATGCTGCTTCTGTTTCTGAAATGGAGAGTTTTGTCTCTTTAATTTCTCAAAAATCCAAAGATTTTGCTGTTGTTAAAATAGATGCCTCTAATCTTTCATCTTATAAAGGTGATTTGGATTATGTTTTTGTATCTCGTGGGGTTCCACAGTCTCTTTATGGGGATGTTGGTAATTATTTGAATACACATAAAACTCTTGGGTTTTCTGTTGATCGTAATTGTCTTGAAAATAAGTACTGCACTATTTTTGTATCTTACGTTAGTAAGGTCGAAATTATTGTTAATAAAGAATTCCTTGAGTATTCAGGGCATAAATTCAAATCTATTTTTCTTATGATGGTTAAGGTTATTTAATCTTTAAATGTTTTCAATTCAGGTAAAAATATTTGTTCCTTTAATGGTTTTGGTTGTAGCCATTATTGGTTATTTTCAGTTTGTATTTATACCTAAATCCATGGAAGATTCTTTGCAAGAACCATTGAATGTTTTGCAATCAATGTTGGAGATTGTAGAGGATCAAATTACACCTGATTTTCTTGACGGTGATTTAGAAACCGTAAGGCAGCGGTTGGATCTTATCTTGTTGAAGAACCCGTCATGGCTGTCTTTGGTTTTATATGATGAAAACGGTGACATGCTTTATCCTGATCAAGAAGTTGTTTATACCGATGTATTGTATATGAGAGAGGTCAAGCAAGATATTGATGCCTTTGGTGATCGTATTGGTTCATTATCGTTGGTGTATGACTTTACAGAAACAGAGGTTGCAACATTAAAGCACGCACAAAACTTAATGCTTGTGATTTGTTTTGTTCTGATTTTATTTGCGATGATTGCGGGTCTTGTTATTCAGTTTTTTGTGATAAAACCAGCTAAAGCTCTTGCCTTGGCGGCGACTAATTTTACTGATAACCAACAGGATTCCAATTTATCATTGCCCGTTTTCTTACCGCGTATTACGAATGATGAAATGGGCGCGTTGACTAAGAATTTTTCTAGTATGCAAAATTCTATTATTCAGCAGCAGAATAATCTTCAGGTCAGAAATCAAGAATTAGAGATTGCAAAAGACCTTGCGGAGGCGTCTAGCCGAGCAAAAAGCGACTTTTTGGCGAATATGTCACATGAAATTAGAACGCCGATGAATGCTATTTTGGGGATGTCTAATCTGCTTTTGGATACGAAATTGGATCATGAGCAAAAAGAATGGACCAGTGCCATTAAGATGTCAGGTGATAATTTATTAAGTATTATCAATGATATTATTGATATTTCTAAAATTGAGGCAGGAAAGCTTGTTCTTGAAAAAGCTGAATTTAATTTAGTTGAGGTTATTCAAGAGGTTACTAATCTTTATGCTTATCAGGCGCGAGAAAAAGAGATAGAGCTTATCATTGATGCGGATATGAATTTGCCGACTAAAATTATGGGTGACCCTGTTCGTTTAAAACAAATTTTTGCGAATCTTATTAGTAATGCTCTTAAATTTACGGGTAGTGGTCATATTCGGGTTGGAGTTCGTCGTGGGGTGGATACAAAAAACGGGATGACTTTGTCTTGCTTTGTTGAAGATACAGGTATTGGGGTTGCAAAAGATAAGCACAAACAAATTTTTGAAAAATTCAGTCAGGCAGAAGAGTCAACAACCAGAAAATTTGGTGGCACGGGTCTTGGTTTGGCTATTGTCTCTCAGTTAATTGAAATTATGGGCGGAGAGATTGATGTTGAGAGTGAAGAAGGTGTTGGCTCTAAATTTATTTTTAATGTCATACTTCAATATGTAGAAGGCAAGGAAAAGCCCGCCGAGCGTAAGGGCTTTGTTGAGGGTACGAAAGTTCTTATTATTGATGATTACGATTTAACACAAAATTTATTGGCAGATATTTTAGATGGTGTTGATATTGCGTGGGGTAAGGCTGAAAGTGCGGAAGAGGCGCTGGATATCCTTAAAAAATCGCCCAATGAATATAATGCAGTATTTATTGATTATTCTTTAGGTGGAATGGATGGCTTGGAATTTACAAGGAAGGTGCGGAAGAAAAAAGAATACGATCAGACCGCCCTTATATTAATTACGGGTGCGTTGAGCGGGGAGTCAGAGGAAAATCTTAAAGAAGTTGGTCTTGATGGGTTTTTAAAGAAGCCATTTTTGGCCGATCATATTCTTGGTGCGTTGAAAATGGCAACAGATAATCGGGGCAAGAAAATATATGATGCACCGCTTGCGACGCGTCACAACACTCTTTCTGTGGTTAATGATGAGCGTGGTTCACAAAAGCTTGTTTATACGCAGTATAAAAATACTCAAGTTTTAGCCGTAGATGATATTAAGCTGAATATGATTTTAATTCGGAAAGTATTGAGTAAATTTGGATTGGAGGTTGATACCGCCACAAACGGGCTTGAGGCTTTTGAAGCGGTTAAAATAAAAGAATATGATGCTATATTCATGGATTGTCAGATGCCAGAAATGGACGGCTTTGAGGCAACGGAAGAAATTCGTAAATTTGAGAAAGAGCAGGGGCGTAAGAATGTTCCCATTGTTGCGATTACTGCCGATGCGATGATTGGTGATCGAGAAAAATGTTTAAGCTTTGGTATGAATGATTATATCAACAAGCCGTTTAAAGAGACTGATATTGCGCGCACTCTGGAGGAGTGGATTGATGAAAGTAAGGCATCGTCTTAGATTTTTTCTAAAATATACCTGATTTCTAAGACCTCGATTTCTTCTATTTTATCATCAATGCGAACTTTTGCTGTGTCTCCTTCTTGTGTTTTTATAAGGGCTTTTCCGACTGGAGAGAGCCAGTTTATTTTACCTTGATCAAAATCAGCCTCGTCAACACCAACTAATTTTACAGTGATTTCTGTGTCATCTTTTCTGGCGTATGTCACGGTGGCACCAAAAAAAACGCGATCCAGGTTTTGTTGGTCTTTTGGGTCAACAACGCGGACATCATCAAGCTTTTTGGTGAGGTAGCGCACGCGGCGATCAATTTCACGTAGGCGTTTTTTGTTGTAAATATAATCACCATTTTCCGAGCGATCACCATTTCCCGCCGCCCATGAGACAATCTCAACAATACGTGGTCGTTCATCATGGAGCAGCCAATATAATTCATCGGAGAGGGTTTTGTGCCCTTCGGGCGTCATGTAATGGATTGTTTCGGTCATGGCGTTTAAATTATTACTCTAAGGTTTTGATTTTGCCAATGGGTTTCTTTACAGTGCCGATATGTCAGGGATTAAAAAAATTATTGTGTTTACTGATCTGGATGGCAGTTTGCTTGATCATTCAGATTATTCTTATGCGGCGGCGCAGAGTGCGTTGGATCGATTACAGAACAATGATATTCCTGTTCTTCCCGTTACCAGTAAAACTTTGGCCGAAATTAAAGGCTATGATGCGTTATTCGCAAATGTCCCGAAAGTTGGTGAGAATGGCATGGTCATTGACTTACCCGAAGGGTATTTCGGAGCGGCGGAGTATCTTGTGCCTGGTCATTCTTATGCGGAGATAAGGGCAGAGGTGGAGGGTTTGCCTTCACCTTTGCGTTGTCACTTTAATGGCTTTTTCGATATGGGGCTTGATGGGGTGATTGAGGCGACAGGCTTGCCGCAGGATCGTGCGCGTGATGCCTATAACCGTCAGGCGAGTGAACCGTTTTTATGGTCGGGGAGTGCGGCAGAGCTTGCGGATATGCATGATCTTTTGGCACTAAAGGGATATAAAATTACACAAGGCGGACGTTTTTATCACCTTATGAGTGATGGTGGTAAAGATCGGGCGCTTTCTTTGCTTATTGAAAAATTTCAGGTGGCTTCGCCTGATAAGCAAATTATATCGATTGCGTTGGGTGATGGGCCAAATGATGCGGATATGATTGGCACGGCAACTTATGGTGTTAAAATACCCAATGATAAAGGCGCAGTGTTTGAAGTTGAGCATCCAAAAGGCACGATTATAAACGCGCGATATGCAGGACCGAAGGGGTGGAGTGATAGCGTTCATTCTTTACTGGACGAATTGGGTTTGAGTCGTTAATTTATACTGCAACGCAATAAAAATAAAATGATAAAACAGGAGGGATAAGACTTGGCTGATTTTCATCAGAACGGTGTCATTGCAACATTACATAAATTATCGGAGCGCTCGATTGAATCGCTAGAGGCGGATTTGCTTGAGTTTTCAAAGATACGGCCAATGACTTTGGTTTTACCGTCTTTGTTTTCAGAGCTTGAAGGCCCGGCGCTTAAGGACATTGTTGATCAGCTTAAAGAGGTTCCCTATCTTGATAATATCGTGATTGGTCTTGATCAGGCGAGTGAGGAGCAATTTAAATACGCCAAAGAATTCTTCTCTGTCTTGCCACAAAATCATAAAATTCTTTGGAATGATGGGCCTAAAATGCGCGCTATTCATAAAAAACTTGCGAAAAAGGGCATTGCTCCTGATGCGCCGGGGAAAGGTAAAAACGTTTGGTATTGTTTTGGATATGTTCAGGCGGCGCTTAAAACCAAGGTTGTTGGATTACATGATTGCGATGTGTTGACCTATGATCGCGGGATGCTTGCGCGGCTCATGTATCCGGTGGCCAATCCGAATTTCAGTTATGTTTTTGCCAAGGGGTATTATCCGCGTATTGCAGATGGAAAAATGAACGGGCGGGTGACGCGCTTGCTTGTTACGCCGCTTATCCATGCTTTGCGCCGTGTGTGCGGGTTTGATCCGTATTTGAATTATTTGAACGGGTTTCGTTATCCGCTCGCGGGGGAGTTTGCGATGAATATCGATGTTTTGCCCGATTTGCGTATTCCTGCTGATTGGGGGTTAGAGATCGGGATATTATCCGAAATTCGCAAGAATTATTCCACCCGCGCGATTTGTCAGGTGGATATATCGGATGCCTATGATCATAAACATCAACCTGTTTCATCGGAAAATAAGGATGCGGGCTTATCAAAGATGAGCATTGATATCACGACCTCAATCCTGCGAAAGCTTGCGGTGTCGGGGCATACATTTTCGAATGCGAAAATCCGCACGATTAAGGCAACATATTTTCGCCAAGCCCTTGATATGGTTGAAATGTATAAGAATGATGCCATGATGAACGGCCTTGAATATGATGTGCATCGTGAGGAAAAAACGATTGAGTTATTCGCGAATAACATCATGGAGGCGGGCGATAAATTCATGGCACAAATGGAAGACCGCCCGTTTATTCCGCGTTGGAACCGCGTGGCCTATGCCTTGCCCGAAATTATGCAGGATTTGCGTGACGCGGTTGCGGAAGATAATGCTTGATTATCTCTTATCCATTCGCGACCCAGACCGTTTGATAGGGTGATAAAATTAAATCGGTGTCTAAGGTGGTGTAGGGTTCATCGGTGATGAGGTCCGTCCATGTCGGGCCGGAATAGAGATTTACATCCGTTAGCGGCAGGGCGATGGGGTCTTTTGTAATATTTGTGATGCAAAATATATCTTGTTTCCTATTCAATGATTGCCGCCAAAATCCAAATAATCCTGCGGGGAGTTGCAGCGTGAATTGCGTTGCGTTGGGGTGGAACGCCTTTTGTTTGATGCGGATTGCGGCGATGCGTTTAATCTCGCTGAGGACATAGAATTGGTCGCTGTGAGGGTCTGCGAGCTTTTGGCTCAAGTCATTGTAATCCCATTGGTGGCGATTAATGTGGCGTTTATGCCCCGTTTTCTTGAATTTTTTATAATCGTTTGGCGTTGCCAGAAGGCTATGGATGTAAAAGGCGGGAACACCAGCCAAAGCCATCATAATGGTTTGAGAGGCGATAAATCGATCACGCCCGAGCTTGTCTTCGCCTTCGATTGTGCCTTTGAGGGCGTCGAAGAGGGATATATTCATTTCATAGGGGCGCTCTAACCCGCCGCCGACGGAGCGCATGGAAATCTCTCCGCCAAACTCACGGATAGTTTCGATCATTTCCTGCAAATCCTCATCCATCAGGATTCCTTGCGCGGGCAGTAGGCCGATGCCGTCATGTCCGGCCACGAAATTCAGATAGGCGCAGGATTCCTGTGTGGGCGGCATGCTCATCAGCCAACGCTTGAGATAGTATTCATTCCCTGTGAGCAATGCCTGAATAAGTAAAGGCGGCAGAGAGAAATTGTAAATCAGATGTGCTTCGTTTTGATTGCCGAAATAGGACAGGTTTTCATGATTGGGCACATTGGTTTCGGTGATAATCAGTGCGTCTTCTTCGTAGAAATCAAGAAGCGTGCGGAACAGGCGGATAACCTCATGGGTTTGTTGCAGGTGGATGCAGGGCGTGCCAAGTTCCTTCCAAAGATAGGCCACTGCATCAAGGCGGAAAATCCGGACGTTATTATCCAGATAATGTTTCATAATGCGTATGAATTCGAGCAGGACTTTCGTGTTTGAAAAATCGAAATCAACCTGATCTGCGCCAAAGGTGCACCAGACATGGCGTTCTCCTTCTTTGGTTTCAAAGGGTATAAGCAAGGGTGATGGGCGCGGGCGAATGACGAGCGATGTATCTGTGTTTTTATCGGCGGTATAGAAAAACTCGTCATAAGGCTTTTCACCGCGGAGAAATTTTTTGAACCATTCACTGCTTGCGGAGGCGTGATTGATGACCAGATCGGACATCAGTTTAAAATTTGTTCCGATGCGCTGGATGTCTTTCCAGTCGCCTAAATCTTCGCGCACCTCGTAATAATCCTCAACCGCGAAGCCGTCATCGGAGCTGTATGGGAAGAAAGGCAGGATGTGCACGGCGCGGATGATGTCTTGTAAATGTTCTTCGAGGAAGTCTTCAAGTGTTTTGAGCGGATGCTCATCCTTTTTAACAATCGTATCCCCATAGGTGATGAGGAGCATGCTTTCTTGCGACCATGTGTCGGTGCTGAGCGGTTTTGCGGTTTCAAGGGGGGGTGATTTTGGCCAAACGATTTTTATAATTTCAGAGGCGAGAGCGGTGTTATCGTTTTCGGGGTATATGGTGTTTAGATGTTTTTGAAGGCGGTGTTCTAGTGCAGAATTACTCATTCTCGTCATTCTCATTATTATTTGGGCGCAAGGTGTTTAGAGAACCAATACTACACGATAATCATTTACATTTGTATGGGTAGGGCCGGTAATTATTAAATCATCCAGAGTTTTAAAGAAGCTGTAGGAATCGTTGTTCCTTAGAAATTTATTCGGATCGATGTTATTTTCTTTTGCGCGCTTTAGTGTGTCTGGGGTGCAAATGGCGCCGCCGTTATCTTCGCTACCGTCTATGCCGTCTGTATCATAGGCCATGACATATGTGTTTTCGTGTCCGTTCAGAGCTATCGCGGCTTGTAGTACGAATTGAGTGTTTGGTCCGCCTTTTCCTTCGCCTGTTACTTTTACAGTCGTCTCCCCGCCAGATATAATGGCGAGGGGGCGTTGGGGGAGGGCGTTGATTAGCTCTATCTGTTTTTTTGCGGCGATGTTTGTATTGCCGTCTATGGATGCGCCAAGATTATGTACATGGAAGCCTTGCTCTTTCCAAAATTTTTCGGCGGCCTCAAGGGATTTTTCAGGCGTTGCGATTAACTCGTAGATTTTATTAGAGAAAATTGAGTAATGCTCTTTTGCGGTTTCATTGTTGGGGTTATTGAGGGCATCCTCAATCGTGTAATCGGGTGTTATGCCGTATTTTTTCAAAACGTCCCAGCAGTCTTTTAGTGTCGTTTCATCGGGAACGGTTGGGCCTGAGGCGATGACAGATGGTATGTTTCCGTTTACATCAGATATAGAGAGGGTGAGCATGGGCGTTGTTTGTGCCTCTAGTGCCAGGCCACCACCAAGGGCACGATTAAGGTGTTTTCGCAGCGTATTCATTTCGGTGATATCCGCTCCAGAGTGCAAAAGATCCATGCATATATTTCGAACCGTTTCGAATTTAATTCTATCAATAGGAGCGGTCAGAAGGGATGATCCGCCACCTGATAAAAGGCAGACGATTAAATCATCTCTATTGGCGGTATGAATTGTTTTGATGATTTCATCAACGGCGTTCACGCATTCTAGATCGGGGATGGGGTGCGCGGCCTCCATGACCTTTATTCGTTTTGTTTTAACGGCGTGGCCATAACGCGTGACGACCACTCCTGATAGCTCACCTTCGTAGTTTTTTTCGAAAACACGTGCCATTTCGGCGGCGGCTTTGCCTGCACCGATAACTATTAATTTTCCCGTCGGTGGTTCTGGGATATGGTTTTTCAGGCATGGGTCAGGCATTGAAACCTTTAACACGGCTTCAATACTTTGTTTTAAGAGTGTGGTTATTTCACCTGGTGTCATCGCAGCAGCTTAACAGATTCGGAAAATCGTGCCACAGGCTTATTGGGTTTTCAGGAATTCCAGAACTTTCTGATGTTCGGATTTTATGTTTGAAAGAAGTCGTGTTTTTTCATCGATAGAGTGTTCTGAAATGTCCTGAGCGTTCTTTCCGAGTGCACCAAGGGGATTTGCACCTAAGTTAAGGGCTATCCCCTTTAGTGCGTGGCTTGATGTGCGCCATTTTTCATTGTCGCTTGACCCTTGGCAATGATTTTCAAGATCATGAATGAGGTCTGTTGTCGATGATATGAATTCTTCGAATAGCTCTTGTTCAAGCTCTGCATCGCCGTCAGTTGCCATTCTTAAATTGCTTAAGTCTACTGTTTCTGTGCTCATGAGGCTCTCTTTTTTCTTGTTTTGATGAATTTATCGATCACGTTTAATATGTTTTCTTTTTTATAGGGTTTGGCGATGAAAGCCTTAACATCGTTTTCTTTTGCTTGTTTTATATCGTTTTCATATTGATTGGCACTGACCATGACGATGTAATTATTGTGGTCAATTTTATTGATGAATCGTGCAAATATATGTCCGTTTAGATCGGGTAATTCGATGTCTAGGAGGACGATGTCAGGTGATTTTTCGATGTAGAGCAGCAACGCTTCGCCAGAGTTTTCGGCAACATGGCATGTGTAATCTTTAAGGATTGTTTTTAGAAGTTTTTGTGAGAATATTTGATCCTCTACGATGAGTATGTGCGGTTTTACACGAAATGTTCGTTGCATATATGTGATTTGAATGGTTCGTTTTAATGAATCTATTAGTCGTTCATCATTGAAAAAATTATTAAGTTTTTTGGCTTCTTTGGTTTGTTTTTTTAATTTTTTGGAACATTCTGCTTTTAATTTTTTAAAGCCTTCTACATCCTCATATTCTACGAATAATTCGTCTATGCTAAGGAGAGTGCCTATCTGGTTTTTATAAGTATTTATGAGGCTCTCTTTTAAGGCGTCGGAAGTGCAGTCAGTAAAATCTATATAACTTATGATGTAATCTCCATCTTGGCATGGATATACGGTTAATTCGTTATTGAGCTCTATCCCTTCGAGAACGGATTTAAATTCTTCGATGGATGGTAACATGTTTGCATGAAAAAATTTGCAATGCATGTATTTTGGGTGGGATTCTGAGAGTTCTTGGAACTGTTGAGATATAATGGAGGCGTATAAAAGGTCTTCCGCTCCATTCTCTATGATGTTTAGTTCCATGCTCTATCCATGTTTATATTAGATCAGTCTGTTTTATTCTATTGCAAATAGTATGGTTTTTCACGTTTTGTTGTGTTTGAATACTTTTGTATTCCGTATCGGGTTTTAATCTTTTTCATTGTTACATTTAAATCCTAAAAATGTATAAAAATCACTATTATTGATTGCATTATTTTTGTTTTGTTTTTTGTTTTAAAGCGTGTATTTTGACGTATATATTTAGAATTTAGGAGGGACTTATGTCCGTAGTAAAAAGCGCCGCGAAATTGTCGCTGTATCTGTTCAGTTTCTTTGTCATTATATTTGTTGTTGGCGTGGGGTATTTGTATATGAATATGAATTCATTGGCAAAAGATATTGCGCAGGATGTGGCCAGTAACGCCTTGGGCGTTCCTGTTATAATTTCTGATATTGATATTAAATTAGAAGATAAAAAGGTTGTGGTGAATGGTATTTCCATTTCAAATCCGGATGGATACAAAAAAGACCATGCGATTAAAGTTGCGAGAGTTACGGTTGCGATGGAAAACTGGTCGAAGGATTTGCTTACATTTGCGATGGTTGGTGTTGATGGCACGCAGGTTAATCTTGAGGTGCAGCCACGGGGAACGAATTTAGGGGATCTTAAAAAGAATATTGAGGCGCGCTCTAAAACCGTGCAGGGGAATGAGCCAAGCGCGGCGCAAGTTGCGGATGTTGAATCTAAAAAAGAGAATATCAAGGTTATTGTTCGTGATTTTGCGCTTACAGGCGCACAGCTAAAACCTTCTATTACCTTATTGGGTGGGGATTTGAATGTTATTACCGTGCCAGATATACACCTTCAAGGTGTTGGTGAGAAGGAGAACGGTCTTCTTGCGCATGAGGCCGTGGCGCAAATTATGAACGGCGTTTTGCAGGAATTTAATAAGTCCGCCAATAGTGCGGGTTTTCTTGAGGGGCTGCCCTTGGATGTTATGAATGATATAGGCGTTAGCACCATTGATGTTTTTCAGAAAAATCTTAAGAAGAGTTATGAAAGTGAAGTTGATAAGTTTAAGAAAGGCTTTGATGGTCTTAAAGATATGATCCAGCAATAAAGCTTTTTTTCTTATAAAAAGCACTGATATAGCCCAAAGGTTACAATCTTTGGGCTATGATTGTATTTGGGTTCTCCTCTTAAGTCTTTGATTTATATTATATATTAGAGAAACATTGTTTTTACATAAAATTTGGGGTATTATTGTTTTCCATATTAAATTTGTGTGTTAGGGGGACAATATGGCAGCAATACCTATGATAGGTACATTAACGTATGTATCTGAAACTATTACCAATCCATATACAGGGCATCAGGTTGTTATTGATGGTGAGTATTACGTTACGAATTCGTTTGTAACGGGAACCAACGATATAGATTTTGCCTTTGCGACTGTTGAGGCTGAATATTGGAGAGTAGAAGATGAGCTTGGTAATGTTCTGGTAGATAATAATATTGAACAATTCTTTCCTGGGCCTGGGACTGACATTGTTAATTTTGCAAGTATCACTCATGTTCTTGGTGATTTGTTTATTCAAGGTTCTGATGATGATGATATTATTTGGTCCAATTCAGGTGATGATAATCTCGGTGGTCAGACTGGTGATGATTTTCTTCATGGTGGGCCTGGTCATGATTTGATTGCAGGACATCAAGGTCATGATATTTTGATTGGTGCGTCTGGTAATGACGAATTATATGGCGGTGACGGTGATGACACTATTTATGGTGGTTCTGGGATGGTCACTATCCTTGATAAGGATTTTATTGATAGCATTGCGTTTCCTAATCTAACCGAGCGCGTGAATATCAGCGACCTTGAGCCGCCTGGTGATCCTTCGCTTGGTGTTAATGATGGTAATCTGGTTTTCGATTTTGACAGCACTGCTGAGATTACTTTCCGCAAAGGTTTTGCAGGTTATAATAACACTCTTGGTGTGTATAGGGTGGCCGAGGATGGTACCATTGAAATGGCAAGCCTTCTTTGGGAAAACGTAAAGGATGCAGGCGTTGATCAAACGCATATTGTTGATTTGCCTTTCGGTGCAGATGGTGGAGAGATAGGGTTTTTTATTATCTCTAATGGTGATTGTAAAAATAACTATACTGGTATGGATACAGGTGTGTCTGGAAATATTCGTTTCGTTTACGATTATAACGGTGTGAATGAGCGTGACGCGACAATTAATGATAATGGTCAAGACATTACAGTTTTGTACGATGATGGTTTGGCGCAGACCGTTCTGAATGGTGATACTTATCATACAACGGCGCGTGGCGGTTCGGTTGATCTGAACTCTGATGGGGCCAATCACGTTGTGTCTGGTTTGGCTGAGGTTGGCAATGACGATATACTTCGTATCGGTTTTGAGGATCTTAAAAATCTGGGTGACGCTGATTATGAGGATGTTCTCTTTGATGTTAATATCGTGCCTGTAAGCTCAGAATTTGGTGAAGGCGGCGATGATATTTTGTCTGGTGGCGCGGGCAATGATTTGCTTTTTGGTGGATCAGGAGATGATATTCTTGCTTTTGGTGAAGGTTTTGATGAAGTAACGGGGGGGAATGGCTCTGATCAATTCGTTATAGATCATCTTGATGCTATGGTTGATATTATTCATGATTTTGATGCATCTGAAGGAGATGTCATTAACATCGCGGATTTACTTAGCAATTATGATGAGCTTACCGATGCTATTACAGATTTTGTGCAGTTTACGCAAAATGGTGCAAATACCGACGTTCAAATTAGTGTTGATGGAGCAGAAGGATCATTTGCAACGGCATTTACGGTTGAATTTGGATTAACGGGCAGTGTTGAGGATTTGATCAATGCAGGATCGCTCGATGTATCAACAACCGGTCTTATTTAAAATTTCTTATATGTGTGTGGGGAATGGCAAGGGCGGCTTTTATAGTCGCTCTTGTTTTTTTATGGTGAAAATAGCGGACTAATCCTGTATGACTTGCACCATGAACACATCGTTACAAACATTGCTCTATGGATTTGACGTTGCGGGCGTTGATGGCTCTGCGTCTAAGATTCTGTTTATGAATGGCGAGTATGTGGATGGCCTTGAGGGCGTTGATGAATTTCAACAGTATTTCAAGCCATATATAGATGTTTTAGAAACACAAAATCATGTTGCGTCCGCTGATATTCAGGGCGAAGGCTATGACATTGTTCTTTATTTATTGCCGAAAAATATGGTGGAGGCGCGTTATGGCTTGGCGCGTGCGATATCGGTTGTTCAAAAAGGCGGTATGATTTTTTGTGCTGCGGATAATAAGGCAGGTGGTACGCGTCTTAAAAAATTATTTGAGGAGTTTGACATAGGAATTGAAGGCCATGAATCGCGCAATAAGGCGCGTGTGGTGTGGGGGCATGTTGATGCCCCAAAGGCCGATGTGGTCGCCGAGGCGTTGAGCGCGGGGCAGCAGAAGCCCATATTAAATGATCGCTATGTGTCTCAGGCAGGGGTTTTTGGGTGGGATAAAATTGACAAAGGGTCTGAAATTCTGACACGTCATATTCCAAAAAATTTAAAGGGGAAGGGGGCTGATTTTGGCTGTGGCTATGGCTATTTATCGGATTTCACTCTTTCCCATTGTCGCAAGGTTAAGCGCCTAACTTGTCTTGATGCGGATTATCGCGCGGTGGAAGCTTGCCGTCAGAATTTGGGTCAATATGAGGTTGATTTATCTTTTGTCTGGGCGGATTTGACGAGGGTGCAGACGGATTTGCGTAATCTTGATTTTATTGTGATGAACCCACCATTTCATGAGGGGAAAAAACAAGATTTGGGCATTGGGCATGATTTCATAAGATCTGCATATCAATCATTAAAACGCGGCGGTGCGTTATATATCGTTGCGAATGCTCATTTGTCTTATGAAACCTTGCTTTACGAATTATTTTTTGACGTGGATAAGCTTCACGAAGGTCAAGGTTTTAAAGCTTTTAAGGCGGTGCGATAAGTTATTAGCCCTCTTTCTTTGCTTTCTCCTCTAGGCGGGCGGCGATTTTTTCGGCTAAACGCTCTTCCAATTCATCCAGTTGATCTTTTTTATCACTGTCTGTTCCTGTTGAGTCTTTAATCGCTTTTTGCGCCGCATCTCTTTCTGCATCAAGCTGCATTTGGAAGTTTTTATCCATTTCTACATCTTTAAGATTTGCTGACGGATCGTAAGGTTGGTTGCTTGTTTCTTTCTTTTCCTCGATGATATCGCCTTCGAGAATACCGACTTGTCTTTTAATTTCGGCTAATTGTTTTTCATCATGCATCGCGCGGGCGTTTAGGCCAGTTTCACGGGCAACCATGTAATAAATTGATTCAAGGGCTACGGGTTGGTTTATCCCATGCTCTAAAACATGATACGCCATTGCCGCATCGGCGGTAATAATGGATTTATCGGGTTGGTTTCGCTTTCTCATATGTTCTTCGGTTAAATGGACGATGAGCATAAGGTCTTCATTTGTTAAGGTTACCTTATGGTGTTTTTCAAACCCTGGGCGTAAGGCTTTCATAATCGTATATGTTTCTTCGATATTAGGGACCTTGAGGAATACCTTTTGGAAACGACGATCCATGGCGGGGTCTTGCGCGACATACATACGAAATTCGTCAAGTGTCGTGGCGGCAACGACCAAAAGGTCACCAGCGGTTAGATATGGCTTCATCGTATCGGCTAGGCCCGCGTAAGAGCTTCCGACACAGTTGGGCATGAGCTGATGGAATTCATCAATGAACAGGATATATCGTGGCTCATCGGGGTTATGATAACGTTCGGCGACGCCTTTACAAAGCGGGAGAAAGCGATCCTGAAATTCGGCGCGGGTCGTTGTTCCTGATGCCATGCGGGAAAGGTCGACCTCAATCACGCGCGCGGTTTTAAGATAGTCTGGGACATTGCCTTTGACAACTTGTTGTGCCAATCCAACAACCGCCGCGGTTTTACCAACCCCAGCAGGGGCTAGGAATGCAACGTTTTTCCGCCCTTTTTGTAGCAGGATCAGGGTCGCGTCTTTAATCTCTTTGTCACGGCCTGTAATGGGGCCATAGCGGCCTTCGCGCTCGAGTTGTGTGAAGTCTGTGCAATAATTGCGGATGAGTGCTTCGAATTTCTCGTCGGATACGAGGTAATCCCATTCTTTGGTCATGAAAACTTCTTTCTTTAATATGGCGGTTGCACAACAGGAATACTAGCCCAGATTAGGGGCGTTTTCCAGAGTAATGCGAGTTTCTTAAGTAAAGATTAAATGATATCAAAATATTTATTGCTTATCCCTTGGGCATAGAGCGCGGCGGTGAGGTCGTTGTATAATATACAGTTGTGGATCTCGCTTTTTACGGCGTCTTTTGGGTGGTAACCAATTCCTAAACCTGCGCGTTTGAGCATGGGCAAATCATTTGCGCCGTCACCAATGGTGAGGCAATCACCCTCTGTTAGGTTTAAATCTTTCATGTAATGTTCTAAGAAGCCAACTTTTGCATGTTTATCCAAAATAGGTGGGATGACTTGTCCTGTTAAGGCTTCGCCTTCAATTTCTAATGTGTTCCCGTGGTTGAAATTGAATCCGCAACGTTGTGCAATGCTTGATGTGAAGAACGTAAATCCGCCAGAAACCAAGACGCATGCCGCGCCAGACTTACGCATTGTTGTTACAAAAATCTCTGCACCCGGGCTTAGTTTCGTTTCTTGGAGGGTGGCCTCCAGGGCCGTGGTTTTTAACCCTTCGAGCAGGCCAACACGTTTACGTAAAGCCTCATGAAAGTCGAGTTTTCCTTCCATCGCCAGTGTGGTTATTCCTGCTATTTGATCTTTTATCCCTGCGTAATCGGCAAGCTCGTCCAATGTTTCACTTGTGGCGATGGTGGAATCCATATCTGCTAGAAGAAGCTTTTTCTGGCGGTTTTCGTTTTTTGTGATGAAAAAATCGATTCTATGTGGTGCAAGGGTTTCACGCAAATGTTCGGTCATGGCGAATTGCGTTCCGCCTGATATGCATATTTCACCCGCTATGCCCTGGTTTAACCAGATCAGCTTGCTGGTGAATTTTATGTTGTAATGCTCGATAATATTACCGATTTCCTTGAACAGCTTTTCTGTTACAGGTTTTTTCTTATCCGATGCCACCAATGTTAAAACGTAACTCATATCTTTAATCAGGCCTTATATTGCTATTTTTTTTGTGAAAAACACTTGTCATTGCGATGTAAATTCCTTAACGCTATGGGCTGTGGTTTATGTAATAATCACAGGAAACTCTTATAGTATCATATATGGTGAAATCAAATGGAAAAGCCCACAATTAAACCTAAAAACCCAAATTTTTCTTCTGGTCCTTGTTCGAAGCGCCCGCATTGGTCGTTTGAGAATTTTGATCAATCGGTTTTGGGGCGCTCTCACCGCGCTGCTCCGCTTAAGGCGAAATTGAAAGATGTGATAGAGCTTCACCGAAGATTACTTGGTATTCCGGCAGATTATAAAATCGGAATTGTTCCAGGCTCTGATACGGGTGCGTTTGAGATGGCTCTGTGGAATATGATTGGTGCGCGCGGCGTTGATGTGTTTTCGTGGGAGAGTTTTTCTGATGGATGGCTCAAAGATATTGTTAATCATTTAAAGATCGAGGACGTTAAGTCTTATACGGCAGATTATGGCGATTTGCCTGATATGTCACAGGCGGATCCATCTCGTGATTGTGTGTTTGTCTGGAACGGTACAACATCTGGCGTTCGCGTTCCTAATGGGGATTGGATTTCCTCTGCCCGCGAAGGATTAACGTTCTGTGATGCGACATCGGCGGTGTTTGCCTATGACATGCCATGGGATAAATTGGACGTGACCACATGGTCGTGGCAGAAGGTTTTGGGCGGCGAAGGCGGCCATGGTATGATTGTTCTATCACCACGTGCGGTGGAACGTTTGGAAAGCTATAAGCCTGCAAATCGTCCGTTGCCGAAAATATTCCGTATGACAAAGGGCGGAAAGCTTATTGATGGGATTTTCGCTGGGGAAACGATTAATACGCCCTCTATGTTGGCTGTGGAAGATTGTTATGATGCGCTGAATTGGGTGGATCATATTGGCGGGCTGTCCGCATCCATTCGTCGTTCACAGATTAATTATGAAACCTTGAAAAAATGGGTGGAAAAGACCGATTGGGTTGGTTTTTTAGCAACGAACGAGGCCGAGCGCTCGACAACATCTGTGTGTTTGAAAATCACGGATAGCTGGTTTACCGCTCTTCCTGATGAGGAAAAAACACCGTTTATTAAGGCCATGACGAAATTGCTCGATCAAGAAGGCGCGGCTTATGACATTGCGGGATATCGTGATGCGCCTGCGGGTTTGCGTATCTGGTGTGGATCAACTGTGTCTATGACGGATCTTGAGGAATTGTGCCCTTGGCTTGATTGGGCGTTTGAAACTGCTAAGGCTAGTGCGCAAGGGTAGTCGGAAGCGGTTTTGACCACTCCCATTTTAATTATTGTGAAAGCTCTTCGTATCTTTGAAGGGCTTTTTGCTTTTGCGGCTCTTGTTCTATCAGGGTTTTTGTTTCCTGCATGCTTCCTGCTAGGGTTTTTGCTGCTTCCATCAGTGTATTTGTATCAAAATCGACGATTTTGGCTGTTATGGCTGCGGGAATTGCAATCGCTCCGAATAGGCCAAGTAACGCTGTTTTTGTGTGTCCCATGGGGGTATCCTTTAAATTTTAAATGAGTGTTTAAATTAAGAGAGCGCCTTAATGCAAGAAAAAACTTAACAGCGGGTTAATAGCGTGATAAATTTGCAAAATTATGAATAATTTCCTATTATATTTCTTTTTAAGTTGTATAAGGAGATGTGTTATGACTGATAATATAGAAGACGATGCCCTTCAAACCCCTGTAAATATCTATCCTGATGTGTTGAAAACCGTTCCGATTGAAGAAATATTTTTGTATGTGACGCAGAAAACACAGGATTTGGAGGCATTTGCTACCCAGTGTGATATCAGTGAAATTTCACTGGCTAAAACTATGAAGCATATGGGGTATTACGCGGAAAGCATTCCCGTTAAACAAATCGAATTTCAGCTTGATGGTGAAATCCGCAGGATCAGTGGGAATGATTTGTCGGAGCTGCGTAAGCTTATGGGGGTGCAGGCTTATTCCCTGAATGTGGTTTATCAATATGCGATGGAAAAATTTGCGGCGCAAAGCGCTGAAGACGGTGCGCCGCTTGATACACGTTATTTGCATTATGCCTTGATGGCGCAAAGCCTGTTCATGAAAACTGTCAAAGTCATTCAAAACGAGGTTCATACAGAGCAAAAACAAATTGATTCATATAGCTCTTATTCCTGATTAAAAAAATAAAGTGATAGAACCATGAAAATGACAATAATATCAAAGGGTAAAAGAAGATCTCCGCTTGGCGGGTGGACAAGAGAGCGCCGCGCCGCTGCCGCTGCGCGTTGCCGTGCTCATAAGCCATCGCGTTTTGCCACAGGGCCAAGAACCAGGAGCGGAAAAGCGGCGATACGCCTCAATGCGTTGAAAGGCGGCGCATATGCGCGGCACTGGCGAGATTTGTATCGGGCGATGCTTCGTCAACGTGACTTTATTAATGAAATTAGTGGGTTGCAGGAAGTCCGTCATGGCGAGCAGAGCAAAATACTGACGCGGCAATCTACATTGCAATCTGGATTGCTTCGCTCTTTTACCGAATAACGCATGCGCGTTGCTTCGGGCACTCGCAATGACGATGAAGGGATAAAGCATGCCGCATAAATTTTCTTTACATCTCCTAAAATCTCGGATAATCCTGAACGCCTGTTTGGATGCGTTGTTGTATCCTTTCCTGAACAAGACAAAATTAGGAGCTATAAAATGCCAAAAGTCTTAATCAGCGATAAGCTGGATCCACTTGCAGTGGAAATTTTCGAAAAAAACGGCGTAGAAGTCGATTTCAAACCGGGGCTTTCCCCCGAAGAACAACTTGCAATTATTGATCAATATGACGGAATTGCTATCCGCAGTGCGACAACTGTTACGGCGGAAATGATTGCCAAAGGCACAAATCTGAAAGTTATTGGCCGCGCTGGGATTGGTGTTGATAATGTTGATATTCCTGCGGCAACGGCGAATGGCGTTGTTGTGATGAATACGCCGTTTGGGAATTCAATTACGACGGCAGAGCATGCGATTGCGATGATGATGTCACTCGCGCGTGAAATTCCCCAAGCCAATGAAAGCACACATGCGGGAAAATGGGAAAAGAAGCGCTTTATGGGTGCGGAAGTTTACAATAAAACCTGCGGCGTTATTGGATGTGGGAATATTGGTTCAATCGCGGCAGATCGTGCGCTTGGCCTTCGTATGAAGGTTGTGGCGTTTGATCCATTCCTTACAGAAGAACGCGCGGCGGAGATTGGTGTTGAAAAGGTTGAATTGGATGAGTTGTTCGCTCGTGCTGATTTTATCACTATTCACGTGCCGAAGAACAAGCATACGGCAGGTTTGTTGAATAAGGATGCGTTTGCCAAGATGAAAGACGGCGTGCGTATCATTAATTGTGCGCGCGGCGGTATTATCGTTGAGGCGGACCTTAAAGATGCGCTTGATAGCGGTAAAGTTGCGGGCGCGGCTTTGGACGTTTTCGAGGTTGAACCGGCGAAGGACAATATTCTTTTTGGTCATGATAAGGTTATTTGTACACCTCACCTTGGTGCGGCGACAAGCGAAGCGCAGGTTAATGTGGCGATTCAGGTGGCGGAGCAAATGTCGGATTATTTAATGAATGGCGGCGTTACAAATGCGCTTAATATGCCTTCTATCTCTGCGGAAGACGCACCAAAACTTAAGCCTTATTTGAAATTGGCGGAGCAGCTTGGTGGATTTTCAGGGCAAATTACAGACCATGCAATCGAAAGTATCGATATTGAGTATTGCGGTACAATTACAGCCGTGAACACTGATCCGATAACTTCGACCCTGATTTCATGCCTTTTGGCTACACAAACCGAAAGCGTGAATATGGTGAACGCATTGCAAGTGGCGGAAAGCCGTGGGATCACGATTAAGCAAAGCTATGATAATGACGGTAAAGACTGGCGCTCAATGATTAATTTGATCGTTAAAACAACGGCGCGTACACGCAATGTAACGGGCACGTTATTTACGGGCAAAGAGCCGCGTATTGTGAATATTGAAAGTGTTCCTATTGAAGTGGCTTTAACGGAGAATATGCTGTTTATACGCAATAAAGATAAGCCTGGCCTGATTGGTGGTTTGGGAACTATTCTGTCTGATGCTGGCCAGAATATCGCGGATTTCCGTTTGGGTCGCAAAACCACGGGTGATGACGCAATTTGCCTTGTGTCATTGGACGCACCGCTTTCGGATGAGTTGCTCGCGAAGGTTAAGGCTTTACCACAAATAGAAAGCGTGAAGCGTTTAAGTTTTTAAGTGTGATTGTTATATTTAACGCGGGATTTTTTTTTATGAAGATTCCGCTTTTTTCTGTCTTAGCTCATTTTGAAGAATTTGGACTTTGCTGTTTAGATATCGGTTGCAAGCGTCTTGAAGTTCGGCCTTTAAAGATTCTCCGACTTTGCCGCAATCGCCTTTTAAGTCTTTTTCAACCAAATGTGAAATGGTTTTGTGTTGTGCGTATAAAATTTCAATGATTAATTTATCTACTTGATGCGCGCTTTCCAGGAAATTTAAGATGATCGTACTTAAATCACCAATGAGATCATATTTAAAGATACGCGCGTTTGCTTTTATTTGCATGATCGGAAAAATGAGATCTTCAATAATCTTTCTGTTTGAGGTTTTAAGATTTTGAGCGACGTCAATGGATCTTTTGAACTCATTGAGGAATGATTTCATTATTGGTGTGAAATCAATCGTATTATTTTCAATTATGTTTTGAGAATTTTGAATGAGTTGCGGGTTAATGTTCCCTTTTCCAGTTTTGCTTTGTAAATCTTTTTTTGCGGTTATTTTTTTATCGGTTTCTTTTTTTCGTGTTGTTTTGCCAGAAAAATTTTCGTCGTCTTTTCGGCGGCGATCGGGGCCAACAAAATTTGGTGTAACGATAAAATCTCTTGGAGTGTTGATTGTGTGAGAAAGACGTTTCTCAAGGTCACTTGCACTAAAGGGTTTTACAAGGAATTCGGTTGCGCCTAAATCTCTGGCTTTTGATATTCTTTGCGGTGCGCAAAAGCCACTTATCATGATGACGGGAATCGTTCGATTTGGTGATTTTGGATTTTTTCGAATTTTTTCCAGTAGTTCAAGGCCATCCATTTCAGGCATGTGCCAATCCGTGATGATAAGGTCAGGCTTTTTTATGGCGTACATGTTGTAGCCTTTTTCTCCGTTTGCGGCGGTGTAAACTGTTCCAACCCCAAGAGATTTTAGGATATCTGTTAGAAGTTTTCTCATGGGTTCGAGGTCTTCAATGACGAGAATACTGAGCTTTGAAAAATTCATTGGCATGTGAAAAACACATCTTAAAATGAGTTAAAAAATTAAGCATATACTTTACAAATTAATAAAACCTTATTGAGTTATTTATTGTTTGAAATTTTATAAGTGAAAACATTTTGTTCTTTACCATAATTTTTTTTGACATGAGGGTGTTTTTTATGTTATCAGGGGGCAATAAATTAATGATTTGTTAATAATCATGTTATGGGGTCTGTTCATTTTATACCAGAATGTTCGGAATATTCTTCAGAGTAACGGCGTAGCCAGGAGTAACTAAATTATGTCTGACACTAAAGCGACTGCAAAATCAAATCTAGACTCTAGCAATGATGCACCAGCGATTGAGCCTTGTGCGATACAATCTGTGGAGCAGCTTTTGGGGAAGTCGCAAGAGGCGTTGGCAGTTGATAACTTGGATGGCACGATTTTAGATCCTAATGCTTTGACTGATGAGCAAAAAGGCGCGGCGGTTAAGACTGAGGCAGATGATGCAATTAAAGGCGAAGACTATAAACAAATAGAAGCGAAATCCGATAGTGAAGATGGTGTTGAACCTTCTGAGGATGCTTTGGTTTCTGTTGAGGACGTGATTGATGTTTCGAAGGTTGAGCCAGCATCTGGTGACGAAGAAAATATTTCTGAAGAGGTTGCTCAAAAAGTAGCGAAAATTGAACCAGCGGCTGGTGATCAGGCGCAAGGTGGAATTTCATCTGGTAATGGATATGGCTTTCAAAGTAGCTTTGATGCACAAGGTGTCATCGGGATTGAGGATGTTGGTCCTATTGCCCCGACCGCGTTGCAGTATGGTATTGACTATAATCGTGACGAGTATTTCCTAGAAGAGCAGCAGCCTTCAACGCCTTTGTCTCCGCTTAACCCTGTGTTGAAAATTGGAGATCATAAGGTTTACGAAGATGGTTCGGTTAAAGTGTTGGGATTTGCCGCGCCTGAATCTGCGAATGGTGATTTGACGATTGTCATTTCTGGTATTCCTGCGGGCTGGACGGTTTCAGATGATGCCTTTGACGCGGCGGATGTTTTGATCGGAACAGGTGTTTTTGATTCTGCGGCGGGAACTTGGACATTTACGACAACGGGCGGCGCGACGTTTGATGGTGGGCCTGTGTTTACGCCACCTGCGGATAGCGATATTGATGCGCTTAATCTTGTGTTTAATGTGTCGGAAGTTGATGTTGCTACTGGTCAGAGTGGATCGGCTGTAGCAGATTTTGATATCGTTGTTGATGCGGTTGCGGATAACCCAGATATTGATGCACAAGATGATAGTGGCGCGGAAGGTGCGACGCTTGATATTGATGTTTCTGCTCTTACAGGTGAAGAAGTTAATAATGGCGCTGGTCTTGATGATGGATCAGAAAGCATTACGGGATATGAGATTTCTGGTGTTCCGTCTGGCTTTACGCTTTCTGCGGGCGTGGAAACCTTTGCGGGTTCTGGTGTTTATGTTTTAACTCCTGCGGAGATCGTTGGTTTACAGATTACGCCAACTGATCCTAATTTCTCGGGCTCGATTAATTTGACGGCTACTGTTTTCACAACTGAAAATCCAGTTACTGATGGTGAATTTGATTTAACCAATAATAACAATCAAGATAATGATGTCTTTACGTTGACGTGGAATCCTGTTGCGGATAAGCCGAAATTGACTGTTGATGATGCGAAAGTTAAGGAAGATTCTTCGGTTTTTGTTCCTGTGGAAGCAGAGCTTACCGATACGGATGGTTCCGAATTTTTGACCATTACGGTTGAGGGTGTTCCTGCGAGTTGGGGTTTTTCAGGCGGTGGATGGACGCAAACAGGCGCAACGACTTATGAAATTACTGTTCCTGCTGGTGACAATTATAATGGTGGCTTTACGCTTACACCGCCTGCGGATAGTGATGTTGATTTGACGGGCATTAATGTTACAGCGACTTCAACTGAGATTGCGAATAATGATACGGCGTCTATTTCAGAAAGCATTGATGTGATTGTTGATGCGGTATTTGATGAGCCGGCGGTTGATGGTTTGGATAATGCGGGTAAGGAAAATACTCCGTTAGATGTTGATATTACAGGCGCGGCGGGCGATACGGACGGTTCGGAAACTGTTGTGAAATACGAAGTTTCTGATGTTCCTGCGGGCTTTACGTTTAATCAAGGAACTGATTTGGGCGGCGGTGTTTGGGAATTTACCCCTGCGGAATTGGCGGGATTACAAATTACGCCACCAACTGATTATGTTGGTGATATTGATTTAACCGTGACGATTTTCACAACAGAGAATCCGGGTGATACAGAATTTGATACTTCTGATAATACGGCGACGAAAACAGATATCTTTAATCTTGCGTGGAAGCCAGAGGCAAATCCACCAAGTGTTAAAGTGAATAACGGTGTTGATGACGCGCAAGTTAAAGAAGATGGCAGTGTTGATGTTCCGATTGTTGCGGCGCTTGACCCTGCGGGCTCTGGTAATGAGATTTTGACTGTTACGGTTACTGGTATTGACCCGTCTTGGGGCTTTAGTGCGCCTGTTGGGGATTATGATGCAGATGCGGGAACATGGACGATTACGCTTCCTGCGGGAGAAGATTTGTCAACGATGTTTACGTTTACGCCTCCTGCGGATTCAGACTTTGATATGACGGGTTTGCAGGCAACTGCGAGTGCGTATGAGCCTTCTACTGATACGACGGCAAATGCAACGCCTGATGATTTTCAAATCATTACAGACGCGGTTGCGGATAAGCCAGAGATTGATGCAGATGGTGATGTTGGTAATGAAGGTGCGACGCTTGATATTGATGTTTCTGCGCTTACAGGTGAAGAAGTTAATAATGGCGCTGGTCTTGATGATGGATCAGAAAGCATTACGGGATATGAGATTTCTGGTGTTCCGTCCGGCTTTACGCTTTCTGCGGGTGTGGAAACCTTTGCGGGTTCTGGTGTTTATGTTTTAACTCCTGCGGAGATCGTTGGTTTACAGATTACGCCAACTGATCCGACATATAATGGTTCGCTTGATTTGACGGTCACTGTTTTCACAACGGAAAACCCTGTAAGTGATGGTGAGTTTGACTTAACCGATAATAATAATCAGGCGTCTGATGTTATTACCTTGACGTGGAAGCCTGTGATTAATCCGCCTTGTATTGAGGTTAATAATGGCGTTGATGATGCGATTGTTAAAGAAGATGGAAGCATTGATGTGCCGATTACGGCGCAGCTTGGCGCAAATCCTGCGGCGGGTGAATTTTTGACAGTTACGGTTACGGGTATTGATCCTGCTTGGGGTGGGTTTACGGCCACTGAGGGGGTTTATACTCCTGCAACGGGAACATGGACTGTTACGCTTCCTGCGGGCGCGGCGCTTGATGCGATGTTTACGTTTACGCCAAATCCTGATGAGGATATTGATTTAAGTGGTATGGTTGCGACGGTTGTTGTGACAGACCCCGCGACAAGCCAAACGGCAAATGATTCAGATATGTTTAATGTTATCACGGACGCGGTTGCGGATGTGCCTAACTTGGATGCAGGTAATGCAAATGGTGAAGAAGGAACGACTATTCCGCTTACGATTACGACATCTGTAAATGATGTAGATGGTTCGGAAGTTATTGAAGTTGTTAAGATCGGTAATTTACCTGCGGGGACTTCGCTTACTGCGGGGGCTTATAACGCGGTGGATGATGTTTGGGAATTGTCGCCTGCTGATTTGATTGGGCTTGGCTTGGTTGTGCCAGACGGCGTTACGGGTAATTTTACGCTGAATGTTGAGTCTGTTGCGTATGAACAAAACACAAATGGCAACGAAGTGGATCTAACAGATAACCGCGCCAGTGCGTTTGATGTTATTGAGATATGTATCGAAAAAGACGATGTGCCAGATGTTAAGGATGATAAGGTTGTTGTCGATGAAACAAATCTTGCGCCGAGCACATCTGCAAATGGTAATATTGCGGCTGATTTTGGTAATGATGACCCGGGTGAAATCAATGGAAACGGTACGTACTCTATTGGTGACCTTAAGTCTGGCGGTGTTTCTGTGGACGTGGTTTTTGATGCGCCGAGCAATACTTATACGGGGACTGCGGGTGGTGCGCCAATCTTTACTTTGGTTGTTCAAAATAACGGTGATTACACGTTTACCCTTCAAGGTGTTATTGATCATCCAGATGCGAGCAATCATAACGATTTCTTGCCGCTTCAGTTTGGTGTGACAGCAACGGATAGTGATGATGATAGCGCGGATGCGACAATTACTGTTCGCGTTTATGATGATGGTCCAGATGCGAAAGATGACTATGTTGAGGCCTATGCGGATGATGGCGCGGTTATTGGTAATGTTGTTGATAATGATGACTTGTCACAAGATGATTTGAACCTTGTTACGCAAATTAAATTCGGTAGCAATGTTCTTGATGTTCCTGCTGATGGTTCGGATGTGAGTATTGATGGTCAGTTTGGTACGCTCACAATCAATAATAGCGGTGATTATACATATGACTTGTTTGGTGATGCATTCGGTAGTGCTGGTGGCGTTGGCGGGGGTGGTGGAACGTCATTTGATCCTGTGCAGGCAGATGCAAATGGCCAACAGAATACGATTTCTAAAAACGGGATTACTGTGAGCGTTGCGAATGCGGGCAATTTCGATATTACTTGGTTGAATACATCTGATGGTAATGGCTTGGGTATTGATAATTTGTCCAATGGTGACAGCATAAAGGTTTGGCCGCAGGGTGAAACATTTGATATTGATTTCGATAAGGCGGCGGATACTGTTGCATTAACCATTGCGGAAATTGGATCTAATAATAATTTTGGTAAGCATGGCGTTGATTTCGTTATTAGGTTTGCGGATGGTTCAAGTATTGTCGGTGAGCAGCAATTTGTTCCAAGTGAAATTAGTGGTGGTGTGTTCTCTTTCACATTGAATGCGGCGGATTATGGCGGTCAGTTGATTTCAGGTGTTGATCTTTATTCGAAAGATGTAGGTGCTTATAAGGGCGCATCATTCTTGCTTAATAATGTTGCGATTACATATCCAGGTGATGAATCGCCTGAATGTGTTGCGGATGAATTCGAATATGTCCTTACGGATTATGATTTAGATAATGATGCGGCTGTTTTGAAAATCAAAACTTTTGCACCAACGAGTGAGCTTATTGTTGGGAAGAATGTTGATGATATTGATGGGTCACATGTTTCGCATCTTGTGAATGGTGATGAAGGTGTTATTGACGGTGGTCGTGGCACGGATATTCTTGTCGGTGATGCTGGCGGGTCGTTCCTTGAGCCACAGACACAGGATTATAATTTTGTATTTATGTTGGATGTGTCTGGATCTATGGGTGATCCGAATAGTTCAACATCTAAAGTTTCGTTGTTGTTTGATGCGGTTCAAAATCTTTTGACTGATGCTGATGCTTATAATGGCGGAGATGTTATGGTGCATATTGTTCCGTTTTCAGACCACGCGCTGACGGCAGGAACATTTAACCTATCTGATACTGATGGTCTTTCTGATTTGGTTGCATATCTTGATGGTATTGATACAGGTGGCTATACGAACTACGAAAGTCCGATGCAAGAAGCTATTTCATGGCTTCAAGGGCCAGAGGCTTTGGGTGGAAATGCTATCACGACGACGTATTTCATCTCGGATGGTGAGCCAAATCGTTATATAAATAACTCTGGTGATGTTTCTTCTGGTAATGCTGCCACTGTAATGGGGCAGGTTACAGGGACGGATGGCACGAATGAGGTTCAAATCTTGCAGAATTTGAGCGATGACCTTATTGCTGTTGGTATTGATATCGGTGGTACAATTTCTAATTTGAATGTCATTGATTCAGATGGTTCTGCTTTGAATATTAATAACCCGACTGATTTGACGGTTGCGCTTGCAGATACAAGCCCATTGGATAAATTGTTGTCTGTTGGCGGTGATGATATTCGCGGCGGTGACGGTGATGATCTGATCTTCGGTGATGTATTGTTTACTGATGATGTTGCCACCCTTCATGGTTTGACCACTGATAATGGTGCGGGTTGGGAAGTATTTGAGCGTCTTGAAAATGGTGAGAGTGCCCTTAACCCTGCGTGGACACGTGATGATACGATTGATTATATTCGTGCGAATGCCGAAGAGCTTTCTCAGGAATCTGTAAATTCCAATGGTGTTGCTCGTAATAGTGGTGATGATGTGATTAACGGCGGTGCTGGGAATGATTTGATCTTTGGCCAGGAAGGTGATGACATAATAAGTGGTGGCGCAGGTAATGACGTGATTTACGGTGGATCGGGCTCGGATCAATTCTTGTTTGGGGCAATTACAGACGGCCGTGATGATATTATGGATTTTGATGCTGGTGAAGGTGATCAGCTTGATCTTTCATCGTTGTTGTTCGGCTATGACTCGCTTACGGATGATATTGCGGATTTCGTGATTTCAACTGAAGTTGGCGGCGATACGGTTATTTCTGTTGATACGACTGGTAACGGTGGTGCAAGCGAAGCCTATGATTTAGCTGTGTTGCACGGCGTAACAGGATTTGATGCTGATGTATCTGTGAAAACGGATGGTGTTGTTTAAAATAAAGTTTTTCAAATTGTCCTTAATGTATTCATTGTTTATTAAGGGTGATTTGTTAGAAGAGTGCGGTAACTTACGTCGCTAAGTGATTGAATCGTTTTTTAAATATGCCTTGCGTTAAAGCAAAAAAAAAGGCATAAATGGAATGCTAATATCACTGGCGCGCGGGTTTGTTGCCAGAGATTGTTTAACTGATGAGGTAATACTGTGATTTTGAGTAAAAGAATGCGTACATTGTGTTTGAGCACCGCTGTATCGGCGTTTGTTGTTTTTGGTTCTGGGGTGGCTTTCGCCGATGACCATAAGGTTAAAACTTTGCATGATGCACTTTCGATAGGTGTTGCGACTAACCCTGAATACGGGGTTGTTGCGTCTAGTCGTCGTGCAACTGATGAAGAGCTTGAGCAGGGCGAGGCTTTGTTCCTTCCTTCTATCGATGTAAACGGTGATATTGGTTTCGAACATAGTGATGATCCAGGTACACGTGGTGGCCTTGATAATGATGATGAAGAAAACCTATGGCGCAAGGAAATCGGCGTTACTTTGACTCAGATGCTTTTCGATGGTTTTGAGGCGAAATACGAAGTTGAGCGTCAGCAGGCACGTGTTAAGTCATCTGCGGAACGTGTTCGTGAGACGGCGGAGCTTGTTGGGTTGTCTATTGTTGAGGCGTATCTTGAAGTTCTGCGTCAACGTCAGTTGCTTTTGATTGCGCGTGAAAATGTTGCCTCTCATGATAATATTGTTAGTCAAATTCAAGATGGTATTGATGCGGGTCGTTCAACGATGGCAGATGGTGATCAGGCGAAGGCGCGTTTGGCTGCTGCGCGTGCGACGGAGTCGAGCACTCGTGAAGCGTTGCGTATCGCCGAAGCGCAATATCGTATGGAAGTTGGTGATCCCGCTGGTGATCTTGAAATGCCAGTTATTCCATTCGAAGGTCTTTCAGAAGATGTTGAAAAAGAAGTTATGAAGGTTTTGGCACATAGCCCGACTTTGGATATTTTTGCAGCAGATATTGAAGTGGCTTATGCAGAGGCGCAAGGCACGAAATCAACGCAATACCCACAGCTTGATTTGCAATTAAATGCACGTACTGGTCATGATCTTGGCGGTACAGAGGGGCGCGATACAAGCGCTTCTGCTTTGGTTGTATTGAACTGGAATCTCTATCGTGGTGGCGCAGATGTTGCCCGTCAACGTGAGTTTGTGCACCGTCATCAACAATCGAAAGAGGCGCGTACTGAGGCTGCTCGTTCGGTTGAGAATGATGTTCGTCAAACATGGGCCAGCATGGTTTCCGCAGGTGAGCGTGCAACGTATTTTGCGTCACAAACCGAAGCTAATACTGGCGTGGTTGATGCGTATAAGGATCAGTTTAAACTTGATCGTCGTACATTGCTTGACGTTTTAGATTCTCAAAATGAATTATTCGTATCTCGTAGCAACACAATTAATTCCGAGTTTTTGGAAATATTTGCTGTATATCGTTTGCTTGCCCTTAAAGGTAACTTGCTTCCGACGCTTGGGGTCGAGTATCCTCGCGAGAGTGTTGTCGCTGCTGATAATAGTTGGACTTATAACGAACAACAAAAAGCACGATAACCACTTTCTCTTTAACCGATTAACACGGGTTAAGAATACGTGGCTGATAACGATAAAGATAATAAAGAAGCATCCGTTCAGGGTGCTTCTTCTGTAAATGTTCCTTCGTCCGAAGAGCAATCATCACAAACAAGCATAAATGCGGATGCGTTAGATGCGCGTGATAAATCGTCTGACGGTTGGCCGTTGCAGGCGGATCGCATGGCGATTCAAAGCCCACTTGTGGAGTGTTTGCGTATAATGGCGGGGTATTATGGCCGTAGATGCAGCGCGGCAACGTTGACTTCTGGGCTGCCATTACCGCCACAGGGAATTACGCCTGCGCTATTTGTGCGTGCGGCAGAGCGTGTTGATTTGAAGGCAAAGCTTATTGAGCGTAGCCTTGAGGCGTTATCTATAGCAGCGAATTTACCGTGCATTTTATCGTTAGAACATAATCAGGCCTGTATTGTATGGCAGGTGCGCCATCCGAAGGGGCATGCGCCGAAAAAGACAAAGGGAAAAGACGCGGCGATTCATCCAAAAACGAAGTTCCTTGTTCAGTTTCCTGAAACGGATGAAGAAAAGCAGGTTATGACTTTGGACGAGCTTTCTGCTCTTTATACTGGGTATGCTTTTTTCCTGCGTCCGACAGCCCGCAGTGATGAGCGCGCGGGGCCTGCGGAGATTGATACGGGGCGTGATTGGTTTTGGGGAACGTTTTGGAAGAATAAGACCTTATATTCCGAAGTCGTTATTGCCGCGTTAATGATCAACGTATTCGGTTTGGCGAGTTCTATCTTTATTATGAGCGTATATGATCGCGTTGTGCCCAATAGTGCGTTTGATACTCTATATGCGATGTCTGTCGGGATCTTTATTGTCTTTATTTTCGACTTTTTCTTGCGAAATTTACGCGCGCATTTTCTTGATCATGCGGGGCGGCGTGCCGATGTGAAAATATCTGCCATGCTGTTTGAGCAGATTATGGGCATGACCATGACCGCGCGCCCACCAAGTGCAGGAATTTTGGCCAGTAATATGAAGGAGTTTGAAACTTTACGTGACTTCTTTACGTCTGCGACGATGGTTGCATTGATAGATTTACCGTTTGTTCTTGTTTTTATAGGTGTTATTGCCCTTGTTGGTGGGCCGATTGCATTTGTGCCATTGGCGGCGATTCCGTTGATCGTTGGAATGGGGTTTTATTTACAAAAACCAATGCGTAAAATTACGAAGCAGTCTATGCATGAGAGTGCATTGAAAAATGCATTATTGTTTGAAACGATTATTGGTTTAGAGACGATAAAGGTTCAGGCCGCGGAAGGGCATACGCAACGTAACTGGGAGGAGCTTACCGAGAAGGCATCGCATACGGCGGTTAAGTCACGTCAACTTTCTTCTTTTGCGCAAAATTGGGCGATGTTAATCCAGCAGCTTGCCAGTGTGGCGATTGTTTTTGTCGGTGTATTTTTGATTGCGGATGGAATGATTACACAAGGGGCGCTTATTGCTTGTGTGATTTTATCTGGTCGTGTTATGGGGCCTCTTGCGCAGATTGCGGGGTTGATGACACGTTTAAATCAATCGCGTGAAGCGCTTGTGCAGCTTGATGATTTGATGACAAAACCAGTGGAGCGTCCAGCGGGTAAGCACTTTATTTCTTTGGTAGATACGAAGGGTATTGTTGAGTTTCGTGACGTAGTGTTTAGTTATCCGGGGCAGTCTACACCGTCTTTAAACCACATTAGTTTTGGGATAAGCCCGGGGGAGCGTGTTGGTATTATTGGCGCGGTTGGATCAGGTAAAACAACGATTGAGCGTTTGCTTCTTAATCTATATGAGCCGAGCGAAGGGTCTGTTCAAATTGATGGGACAGATGTGCGTCAGATTAACCCAGGGGATTTGCGCCGTAATGTTGGCGCGGTACAGCAAAGCCCGCAATTATTCTTTGGTTCTGTTCGGGATAATATAACGATGGGGCATGAGACTGCGCCTGATAGTGCGGTTATGAAGGCGGCGGAAATGTCAGGTGTTCTTGAGTTTTTGAGAGATTCGTCTGCGGGGCTTGATACGCAGGTGGGTGAACGCGGTGAGGCGTTATCTGGTGGGCAACGTCAGGCGGTCGCGATTGCGCGTGCGCTGTTATATGATCCGCCGATATTGATTTTGGATGAGCCGACGGCGTCTATGGATCCCGCATCTGAAAACCGTTTGCGTAAACGCCTTGAGGTGTTATGTGCCAATAAAACCACAATTTTGATTACGCATAAGGGCGCGATGCTTTCATTGGTTGATAAGCTTATCTTGCTTGATCGTGGGCGCATTGTTGCGTTTGGGCCTAAAGATGAAGTGATTAGAAAGTTACAGGCACGTGAGTATGGCACGGCGGCGGAGAAAACAAATGTCTGAAGAAAACCCAAAAAACTCTGCTGATGGGCAAGAGGATTGGAACGCTATTCGTCAAAATTGGGCGAAGGAGCAGGTTGGTTTGGCGCAGGCCCATGCGATTTCGTTTTTTGATGCGGATGATCAGATTCCGTTGTCCAAGCATTTTCTTTTGCTCGCGATTACAATGTTTTTCATTATTTTTGTGATCTGGGCGAATTTGGCGACATTGGATGAGGTTACACGCGGTGATGGGAAGATTATTCCTTCGACCGAGGTGCAGGCATTGCAAAGTATTGATCCTGGCATTGTTGATGAATTTTTAGTCAAAGAAGGTGATAGTGTCGAAAAGGGGCAAGTGTTGGTGCGTTTGCGCGATATTGAGGCGTCATCTGATTTGGGTGCGAACCGTGCGCGTTATCTTGGTTTATTGGCGTCAATTACGCGGTTGCAAGCACAGGCGGAAGGCCTTGATGAAGTTAAGTTCCCAGATGAGGTTGTGAAAGATGCGGCGAATAGCGTGACAGAAGAGCTTAATGCTTTTCGTGCGAATAAATTACAGCTTGCAGGGCAGCGTCGTGTTCTGGAGCAGCAACTCACGCAACGTGAACAGGAAGTTGATGAGCTGAAGATGCGCATTGGCGATTTGCGAGGGGTTATTCATTTGCAGCGTAAAGAAATGAATATGATTAAGCCGCTGGTCGATCGCGGTTCTGCGCCAGCTATTGAATTGCTTCAGCTTCAGCGTGGGATTAAAGAGCGCGTGACTGAGCTTAATAGCTTAACATCCAGTGTGCCACGGACGAAATCTGCGATTGAAGAGGCAAAAGCGCGTCTTGATGAGATTGACCAAACAGCAAAAACCGAAGCGCAGTCAGAGCTATCGGCGAAATTGACTGAATTTAATGAAGTGCGTGAGCGTTTGAGTGGATTGAAGGAGCGCAAGGGGCGTAAAGAAATGAAGTCGCCTGTTACAGGAACAATTCAGGAATTAACGGTTAATACGATTGGTGGTGTTGTTCGCGCGGGTGAGGATATCATTAAAATTGTTCCAAAGGATGATCAGTTGATTGTTGAGGCGCGGGTGAAACCTTCGGATCGTGCGTTTATCTATCCGGGGCAAGATGCGGTTATTAAAATCACGGCGTATGATTTTTCGATTTATGGTGGATTGAAGGGAGAGTTGCTCGATATTTCTGCGGATACGATTGAAGATGAGCAGGGTAACCCCTTTTACCGTGTGCGCCTTCGTACCTTTGAAACGGAATTGAAGCGCAAGGGTGAGATATTGCCTATTATCCCGGGGATGGTGGCAAGTGTTGACATCCTTACGGGACAAAAAACTGTTATGGAATATTTGTTGAAGCCATTTATAAAGACACTTGATAATGCGATGAATGAGCGTTAGTTGGAAACCCATTCTAAGGCTTTATCGAATTCAGTATTCTTGAAAAATTTAACATCCCCACCCATTATGTCTTTTTTGAGGGTTTTTTGAAAAATTTCTTTTTCTGGGGCGTTTATAAGAGCTAGCTTTTTAAGGTTTTTTGCATGTTTTGCGGATGTTTCGAGATCCATTTGTGCCGCGTTTTTTTCCCAGCCTTTGAACTCTTTATAGTTGATGAGTAACCTTAATTCGCCGTGTTTTTCAATCATGCTTTTGAGTTTTGGAAGGAAATTTTGAGCATAGCCTTCGGCTGTGATGAGCTTGTCAATTTCTATGCATAATACGCGATCAGTTGTTTGTGGCATGATTGTGTTGAATTTTTTATTTTTGGTCGTACTCATTTTATTTCCCACTTTAATTTATATTCACTGTTTTATCACACGGTTTTGTATTCTTTAGGTTAGTATGCTCGTTCATTTTTGTGCAAGAAAATAATATGTGAATTTCTTCATTTAAAAATATATTTTGTTGATTGACTTGAAAAGTTAAGCATAATCGGCTTTGTACTATATGATCATATACCAATACAAGCATACAGAAGGATAGCTATGCCAGAGAATAGAGTTCAAATTACCATGCCTGATAATTCCATACGTGAATATGATGCGGGGGTGACGGGAATGGATATTGCAAATGATATTTCCAAGTCTTTGGCAAAGGCGTCTATTGCGATTCGTATTGATGGTGAGTTGTCTGATTTATCCCTGCCGATTAATGACAATGTCAGTATAGAAATTGTGAAGCGTGAGCATGACGAAGCGTTAGAGATGATACGTCATGATGCGGCGCATGTGATGGCCGAGGCCGTGCAGAATTTATTTCCGGGGACGCAAGTCACTATTGGCCCGTCGATTGAAAATGGATTTTATTATGATTTTGCGCGCAATGAGCCATTTTCGACAGATGATCTGGCGGTGATTGAAAAAGAAATGCGTAAAATTGTTGAGCGTGCCTCGCCATTTGTGCGTGAAGTTTGGAATCGCGATGAGGCGATTGCTTATTTCAAAGGTAAGGGCGAAATGTATAAGGCGGAGCTGATCGAAGATTTGCCAGAAAGTGAAGATATTAAAATTTATCGTCAGGGTGATTGGCTTGATTTATGTCGTGGTCCACATATGCCGAGTACGAAGAATGTTGGCACGGCGTTTAAGTTGCTCAAAGTTGCGGGTGCGTATTGGCGCGGCGATTCCAACCGTGCGATGCTGACGCGGATTTACGGCACGGCTTGGCGTGATCATAAAGAGCTTGATGCGTATTTGTTGCAACTCGAAGAAGCGGAAAAGCGTGATCACCGTAAATTGGGCGCGGAGATGGATTTGTATCACTTTCAGTCCGAGGCGCAAGGTTCTGTATTTTGGCATCCGCAAGGCTTTGTCATTTATAATCAGCTTGAAAGCTATATTCGCCGCCGTTTAAATGCAACGGGGTATAAGGAAATTAAAACACCGCAGCTCATTGATAATAAATTATGGGAGGCGTCAGGTCATTGGGGGAAGTATCGCGAGAATATGTTCGTTGTTCCCGATGAAATCCCAAGCAGTGAAGAGGGGAAGCCTGTTGTCAGTGATAAGGCGTTTGAAAAGCTTATGGCTTTGAAGCCTATGAATTGCCCTGCGCATGTTCAAGTGTTTAACCAGGGTTTAAAATCTTATCGTGATTTGCCGCTTCGTTTGGCGGAGTTTGGTTGTTGCCACCGTAATGAAGCGCATGGCGCGCTTCATGGCTTGATGCGCGTTCGTCAAATGACGCAGGATGATGCCCATATTTTCTGTACTGAAGATCAAATTTTGTCTGAATCCATGGCATTTTGTTCATTGGTGAAAGATGTTTATGCGGATATGGGGTTTGACGATGTGCGTGTTGTTCTTGCTCTTCGTCCTGAAAATAAGGCGGGATCAGATGAGACGTGGGATAAGGCCGAGTATGGATTGCGCCAAGCGCTGATCGCGGCGGGTTTAGAGTTTGAAGAGGAAGAGGGTGAAGGTGCGTTTTATGGCCCGAAGGTAGAATATCATATTCGTGATGCCATCGGGCGGAGCTGGCAGTGTGGAACGCTACAGCTAGACTTTGTTTTGCCAGAGCGCCTTGATGCGTCTTATATCGGGGAAGATGGGAGTAAGCACCGCCCTGTGATGCTGCACCGTGCAGTTTTGGGCACGTTAGAGCGCTTTATCGGGATAATGGTGGAAAGTTACGCGGGTAAGCTCCCGATGTGGCTTGCACCTACACAGGTGGTGGTTGCGACAATTACGGGCAAGGCGGATGAATATGCCACCGCAATCCATAAAAAATTGGTGGATGCGGGGATTCGCGCCGAGCTTGATATTCGAAATGAGAAGATAAATTATAAAGTGCGGGAGCATTCAGTGAAAAAAGTACCTGCACTATTTGTTGTTGGGGCGCGTGAAGCCGAAGAGGGAAGTGTTGCGATTCGCCGTTTAGGGTCGCAGGCGCAATCTGTTGTTGAATTTGATGAGGCGTTGATGGCGCTGGTTGAAGAAGCAACCGCACCATATTAATCGTTGCGATGAAGGTTATTAATGGTTTTGCGTTTCATTGCGTGGGAAATGCTTGCGGATCATTTAAAATCACCGTATTAATACTTTGCTAAATAATAATGTTTAAAAATATTTAGGTTCAATAAAAATTAGGAGAAGATACTATTTCAAAACCATTCAGACCAATGCCCAAAAAAGATGCTGGGCCACGTATAAATGATGATATTACTGTCGCTGAGGTGCGTCTGGTAGATGCGGAAGGTGAGATGCGAGGTGTTGTTAAAATCGCTGAAGCTATGGAATTGGCTATAGAGGCTGGAATGGATTTGGTTGAATTATCCCCTAATGCTGAGCCGCCAGTCTGCAAGATACTCGATTATGGTAAGTATAAATACGAGCAGCAGAAAAAAGCCAATCAAGCACGTAAGAACCAGAAGACTGTCGATGTTAAAGAGGTTAAGATGAGCCCGCGCATCGAGAAAAACGACTATGACGTTAAGATGCGGAATGCAAAACGTTTTCTTGAAAATGGAGATAAAGTTAAGGTTTCTATGCGTTTTCGCGGTCGTGAAATGGCGCACCAAGATATCGGGCGTGAGCTATTTATAAAAATGATTGAAGAATTTGGTGAACTTATTACCATTGAATTGCATCCTAAATTTGAGGGGCGTCAGATGATTATGGTGGTTGCGCCGAAAGGTTAGGCTTACTGGTATAATTTATAGTTTAAGCACGCTTTACGGCGTGCTTTTTTGTGCATCACTTGATGTGGGGGCATGGCTTGGGTTGCTTTTCGTGTGTTAATGGCATAGCGTTTGTTGATATTATATTAGATGTGAGGGTTTTTCCTGTGGGTTTGTTTATCGATATTTTTGTTGTACTTGTTTTACTCGCCTCTGTTGGTATTGCCTTTGTCAGAGGGTTTATTCGCGAAGTTTTGACGATATTTGGAATCGTTGGCGGTATTGCGGCGGCCTATGTTGGTGGCCCGTTATTGTCTTCGACGACGCGAGGTTGGCTTGGTGTTGAAGAGGGGGCAGAAAACCCAGAGAAATTGTTTGATCTTGTGCCTTATTCGATGCTTGCGGAAGTGTTGGCTTATGGGATTATTTTGATCGTTGTTGTTCTCATTCTTTCGATTATTAGCCATTTTATTGCAGAATTTGTGAAAAATATTGGTCTTGGCGCGTTGGATCGCACATTGGGCGTGGTGTTTGGTATTGCGCGGGCTTTGCTTGTTTTGGGGCTTATTTACCTTCCGTTTTATTATGCGGCGACGGATGAGCAAAAAGCGGAGTGGTTTTCAGAGAGTAAGTCTCAGGTGTATTTAGAGGCGACATCAAAATGGATGAGTGGGTTTTTGCCAGAAGATGTTGAAGATAAAATGGAGGCGGGCGTTGAAAAAGTTGAAGAGGCGTCTGAGATGCGTAAAAAAGTTGAAGAGCTTGGCGTTCTTGGCTCTCCTGAAGATAAATCTTCTGATAAGGATCAACCTGATCTTAAGAAAAACGATGGGTATAGCGATTCCTTCAGAAATCAAATGGATGAATTGATTGAAAACCAAGTGGATCGATCTGGTTCGAATTTAAACGAATAGGTTTTCTTACATATTTCCATGAAGGTCGATGCAGCGGGATGTGTTTGTGCTGTCTTCTGTTTGTTTTGAAGTATCGCCGCGGCTGGCTTTGAGTTTTGCGAAATAAAGATCATCGATGTCGCCTGTGACATATTTTCCATCAAAGACCGAGCAGTCGAATGCTTTTGGGGCATCGTTGTTATCTGTTGGAATGACCGCCTTGATCATATCATTTATATCTTGATATATCAGCCAATCGGCGCCGATGTCTTTTTGCACTTGGTCTTCGGTTCTGTCATAGGCAACCAATTCTTCCTTTACCGCCATATCAATTCCGTACACATTCGGGTGGCGGATTGGTGGGGCGGCGGATGCAAAATATACGTTTTTTGCGCCGGCTTCGCGTGCCATATCGATGATTTTTTTCGATGTTGTTCCGCGTACGATTGAATCATCAACCAAAAGCACATTTTTATCTTGGAATTCCAGAGCAATCGGATTTAGCTTTTGCTTTACGGATTTTTCGCGTTCTGCCTGACCAGGCATAATGAATGTACGGCCAATATAGCGGTTTTTCACGAAGCCCTCGCGGAGTTTGATGCCGAGATGTGCGGCCAATTCCATTGCGCAGGGGCGTGAGGATTCAGGAATTGGGATGACAACGTCGATGTCATGATCGGGGCGTTCATGCATGATCTTCTTTGCGAGATATTCACCCATGCGAAGGCGAGCCTTGTAAACTGAGCTTCCGTCTATAATTGAATCGGGGCGTGCGAAATACACATATTCGAAAATACATGGTGTGTGCGGGCGTGTGTCATCACATATTTTCGTGTGTAGCTTGCCCTTGTTGTCGATATATATTATTTCGCCTGGCTCCACATCGCGGATGATCTTGAAACCAAGTGCATCTAAGGCCACGCTTTCTGAGGCGATCATGTATTCTATCTTGCCGTTTTTATCTGTGCGGTTTCCGTAGACTAAGGGGCGGATGCCGTTGGGGTCTCTGAAGCCAACCATTCCGTGGCCTGCAATCATTGCAACAACAGCGTAAGCGCCGCGGCAGCGTTGGAACAGCTTTGTCCCTGCGGTGAAGATATCTTCTGGGGTTGGGTCTAATTTTTTTAAAGATTGCAGTTCATGCGCGAATACATTGAGCAAGACTTCGGAGTCTGAATTTGTATTGATGTGGCGCAAGTCGTCGCGGAAAATTTGTTTGGTTAGCTCTTCTTGGTTGGTGAGGTTACCGTTATGGCCTATTGCGATGCCATAGGGGGAGTTAACGTATAGTGGTTGTGCCTCGGCGGTGGAGCTGCTGCCTGCGGTGGGGTAGCGCACATGGGCGATTCCTGAGTTTCCGCGAAGGTGTTTCATGTGTGAAACGGTGAAAATATCGCGCACCATGCCGTTATTTTTACGAAGGAAAAATGTACCGTCTTGTTCTGTTACAATTCCTGCGGCGTCTTGTCCGCGATGTTGAAGAATGGTGAGTGCATCGTATAAATCCTGATTAACAGGGCTGTAGGCATAAATTCCGACGATTCCGCACATTTAATGGCTTTCATTTTTTGTATATTTGAGGGAACAACATATTGTGTAACGTCTTCATTTTCAAGAAAAAAAGGAAGGCTGCGTGGCCTTCCTTTACGGTAAGATATGCGTGCATATGATTTATGCCGCTTTTTTCTTCGGTGCGGATTTTTCTTTTTTATTGTCTGCACCACCTTGAATAATTGTTGTTGTTGGGAAGGGGATGGTTATTCCATCTTTATCGAGGGCTTCTTTGATTGCCTTGATTGTATCAACTTTTAACGCCCAGAAATCAGGTGATGCCGACCAGATACGGAGTGTTATATCAACGGATGACGCGCCGAGGCTGGTGACCATGATTTGTGGTTCTTTGCCTTCTTCTTTTGTTAGGATGCGGTCTTCTTTTGATATGGATTTTTCGATGGTTTTTATGGCCTTGTTGATGTCATCATTATAGCTAATGCCGAAAACCAGATCTTGGCGACGGATTTTATTGCGGGTGAAGTTTTGGATATCTGTGTTCCAAAGCCTGCTGTTTGGAACGAAGATATAGATATTGTCAGGTGTTGCCATTTCTGTTGCAAATAGGGAAAGGGATTTTACCGTTCCTGTAACACCGCCTGATGTGATTGTGTCTCCAACGTTGAAAGGGCGAAGGATGAGTAGCATAACGCCTGCGGCAACGTTGCTTAATGTGCCTTGTAATGCAAGGCCAATGGCAAGGCCAGCCGCACCAAGAACAGCCAAAAGGCTTGCGGTTTGGACGCCGAATTGGGAGAGTACCATGATGAATGAGAGGGCAAAAATTGCATATTTGGCCGCGCCGCCGAGAAAGCCTTGTAGTGTGCTATCTAGTTTTTTAACTTTGTGTACAGCTTTGTTGGCTTGGTTACCAACGATCCAGCCAGCAATTAAAATTAGGCCCGCGGTAATAACATTTGTAGCGATTAGGATAAACGCGCTCATTTCAGATATCTCCATGTTAATGTTTTTTATGATTTATGTGTGTTTTATCAGGTCTTAGGCATTAAGTGAAGATGTGATTTTGATGCGCATAATTTTACCGTATTTATTTAATAACATTAGGGTTATTATTTTTTATGGAGGGGTAGATGTTTTCACGTGAAGCCATAATTAGGAAATTACTTGGTTGTTTTGAAGTGTTCTTGCTTATGCCTGTGGGGATTAAGCGCTTTGAAGGATCACGCGCTGAGGCGATAAAATCATTTGTTATTCCGATTGTTTTACTGCCCTTTATCATGATTGTTTTGGTGGCGATGTCGCCAGGGTATTCTGTCAATTTATTGGTTTTAATACATTTGATCCGTATTATTGTAACGGTTATTTTGGGCTTGGCGGCTGTTTATTTTTTAGCGATGCAATTTGGAAAAGTGGAATATTTTTATAAGTTTCTGAACGTGTCGAATTGGTATAATATACCCTCTGTTATCTTTCTTTCTCCGATTATTTTTGCGTTTATGATGGGCTATGATATGGGAGCAATGGAAAGTTATGCCGTGTTTTTGACATTAATTGGTGTGTTGTATTCATCGTTTGTCATTACGCATGTCTTTAAGCTTCCCTGGGAGTTGGGTGGTTTTATTGCGATTGTATGTTTGGCGATTGATCAGAATGTATTTGGCTTCGCGCTTTATATACGGGACTGGGTGAGTATTTAGAGATTAACGCGGTAGGAGGACATGATAGAAATAATATGTTCCGCCTGCGCTTTGAATACATAGGGATCGATGCCCTGAAGCGCCGCCATCAATATTTGTGTTTCCATTAAATATTCCAGTATATTCTTCGTTTTCGTAATTATCGCCATCATCTTGAATGGGAATGGATGGATCACCTTTTAGCTTCAGATTGAATTTTTTGCAGGCGCTTTGGTTTACATTTTTTAAAATCAGCACGATATCTGCGCAATCTGCGCCGCATAGGGTTTGATCGGCACCAATGCCTAAAACTTGGGTTTCGATATAGGCGTATTCATCATTATCGTTATTTGCGCCTGATGGTGGTTGCATGGTGGCGGCGCGTCCGCCTGATGAACTGAAGACATGGCAGGATAGGTTTGAAGGCGCAGAAGGGTTTATATATGAGGTGTCAGAGCCATCAAAGGGGCTGCGTTCGAAGCTCATCTCATCGGGGTTGCATTGTTTTGAGACGGTTAGGTAAGTCAGGGCATTTTCAAGTGCGGTGCCATATTGGGTGATTTCGGATGATGCGATGAGGCTTGTTTCGCCTGAGCTGCTATCGCCTGCGCCGCGATTGCCAGTGGTGACGGCGTATGAGAGCGCAGCGAAAAGTGCAACAGCGATTAAAATAAAAAACAGAACATTGCCTGATTGGTTATTTGTTTTTGAAATCATGCGTGAATCTTATGCCTAAAATATTTTTTAAGCATAGGGGTTTTTACTTGCACGCACAAGTAGACGAATGGGCACGGAAGGCATATCAAAATCACGGCGTAGGCCATTGAGGATATATCTGCGATAGGAATCAGGGAGTTCTTTTGGGCGGGAGACCCAAAGGGCGAAGGTTGGCGGTCTTGTTTTAATTTGTGTGATGTATTTCATACGGTTGTGGCGGCCATTGACGAGAGGGGCGGGGTTTTGGCTTTCCATACGGGCGAGCCATTTGTTTAGGCCGCCTGTGCTGATGCGTTTGTTCCATATTTCGTATGTTTTGAGCGCCTTGTAAAACATCTTATCGATGTTTTTGCCTTTTATTGCCGAAATGGTTGCAAACTCAATGCCTTGTGCCTGAGATAGGGTGTGGATTAATTTGTGTTTTATGTCATCAAGAACCTCAGAGCGGCCTTCTACGATGTCCCATTTATTAACGGCGATGACCAAGGCGCGGCCTTCTTCGATAACGTGATGGGCGATTTGTAAATCTTGTTTTTCGAGATAAGTATTGCCGTCAAGAACGAGGATTACGATTTGTGCGAGGCGAATGGCGCGCATGGAATCTTCGCTTGCCAGTCTTTCGATTTGATTGTCGACTTTTGATTTTTTGCGTAAGCCCGCGGTATCAACCAGTTTAAATTGACGACCTTCGTAATTCCAATCAACTGTGATGGCGTCGCGGGTTATACCTGCTTCGGGGCCTGTCATGACGCGTTGTTCTTCTACGATTGCGTTCAGAAGTGTTGATTTTCCAACATTCGGGCGGCCAACAATGGCGATTTTAATGGGTTTTTCGGGGTTGTCTTCTTCTTGGATGAATTCGAAATCTTCCATGCCTTCGATATCATCAAGATTGTCAAAGCCTGTGCTGTAATCGCTGTCATCCTCGGTTTCTTCGATTTCTTCGGGGAAGTGCGGTTCAAGCGCGTGGTATAATTCTTCCAAGCCATTGCTGTGTGCGGCGGAGATTGCGATGGGTTCACCGAACCCAAGGCCGTAGGCCTCGCCAATACCACTTTGTGCGGTTTTCATGTTTTCACATTTATTTACGCACAGGACTATTGGCTTTTCGTGGCGGCGCAAGAATGCGGCGAAATGTTCATCTGCGGGGGTAACACCTTCACGGCCATCAATTACAAATATGATAATATCGGCGCGATCAAGGGCGGCTTCGGTTTGTTTACGCATGCGGCCTTGAATGGAATCATCGAAAGCTTCTTCTAATCCGGCGGTGTCTATAATGATCATGTCGCGATCAAAAAGATGCCCTTCTGCTTCGCGCCAGTCACGAGTAACGCCTGGTGTGTTGTCAACAATAGCCAGATGTTTACCTGCAAGCTTATTGAAAAGCGTTGATTTCCCAACATTTGGGCGTCCTATAATCGCGACCTTAAGCATGATTTATCCTGTTTATCGTCATTTCATTTGCGTTCGGCAATGGTCATAACACAAAGGTTCGTAAGATGCTATTTTTATTGATAGGCGGAGAGTGTACCATCATCAGATAGAAGGTAAAGCGTACCATTTGCAATAACGGGGGCGATTTGAACATTAGCTTTTGTTTTAATGGTACGAATGATCTCTCCGTTATGTGCATTTACCTCAATCATTTGGCCGTTCGATCCTGCAAGTAAGAGGTTTCCGTTTGCCATCACCGGCCCGTTCCAGCGTATTGGATCATCACGGTCTTTTTCATCTTCAAATTTGGGGAGTTGTTTGACCCAGAAGATACGTCCGTCAATGAGGCTGAGCGCAACGAGTTCATTATTTGTGGCGAGTACGAAGACTAAATTACCAGAGACCCAGGGCATTTGTGAGCCTGCGATGTCACGTTGCCAAACGCGTGCGCCAGTGGTTTGGTCGATGGTGACCATTTTACCGCTGTAACTTATGGCAAGGACGAGGCCCTTGTTGATTACGGGCATGGCTTTGATGTCTGAAAGGCTTTCAAGGCCTCCACCTAGGCGGCTGACATTTGCGAGATTGTCTGACCAGGCGACAGAACCATTTTCAACACGGAGCGCCGTTATTTCACCAGAGGAGAAGACGGGGACGACGATTGTGTTATCTGCTGCGGGGCTAGCCGCCCCCAGAAGGCCAGCCATTTCACCAATTCCAACATATTCCCAAAGGTTTTTCCCATCTGCCGCGCCGAATGTAACGAGGCGGCTGTCTATTGTGGAAACAAATACGCGTCCACCGATAACAGTTGGTGCGGCGCGCGATGGTGCGGGTAGGCGTTTGCGCCATAATATTTCTTTGCTCTCGGGTGACACGGCGAGCACTTCATCATATCCGTTTGTGATGAATATTGTATTATGGGCGTATGAGATGCCGCCGCTAATGACGTCATCATCTTCATTATCTTTGCTGACGTCTAGTGACCATAGCTTTTTGCCCCGGCTTGTCTCAAACGCATTTAAGCGTGAGGATGTATCCAGTGTGTAGGCTATATTGCCTTGAATAATGGGTTGAGCGGTTAGCGGTATTTCATTTGATGAACCACTGCCGATATCGGCGCTCCATATTTTTTTGAGTTCCGCGCTATTGATGCTTAAATTGTTCATTGAGTGGTTTGGGTATCCACCAGCTTGCGGCCATGCACCATTGACCCATAGATCGGGGAGTTCAAAGCTTTGTCCGTCTGACAAGGGTGTGTCTGCATTTAATCCACGTTGAAGTTCAAGAACGGAAACGCGATCACCTTCTAATGGAGCTTGTTCTTTATCGCCGCCAAATATTGATCCCATTGAACAAGAGGAAAGAAAGAGCGCTGATGAAACGAGTAGTATCGTTTTGTTTTTTATCATTCTGATAATCCTATGAAAATAATGGTTTTTAATGTTACTTAGCGCTTTGTTTTAGAGCGTATAAAATATCAATGGATTGTGCCTTTTGGCGCAAGGTTTTTGGTGCCTTTTCATTGTCGTTAATTTCTTTTAGGTATTTTCTTGCTGCTGTGTAGTCTTTCTTTTCGTTTGCAAGAAGAAGGGCAGCATCTAATTTTGCATAGAGATTCCATGGATTTTCATCATTTTCGGCCATGGCCTGAAATGAAACTAATTTTAGCTCGTTGTCTAAATTTGATGATGTATGTGCCGTCATGTAAGCGGCAAGATGTTTCAGGTTTGGGTCGGCATTTTCATCAGAGGTGATAGACGCGTAAATTTTCGCAGCTTTTTCAATATTACCATTTTTATATGCTGTTCCTGCGGCTTTTATTTGGGTGAGTGTTTTAAGGCCGCCTTCAAGGTCATTGGTGATTGATAGAATATCATCTGCCGTGGGGGATGTTTTATCAAGGGTGGATAAATATATGTCTGTTTGTTTTGTATCATGGTTTGTTTTCCATGATTTATATCCAGCGTTTGCGGCTGTTCCAAGGATTATTGCGATGATGGCACCAATTAAAATACCGCCATATTTTTTCCAGAGCAGTTCGAGCTTTTCTTGTTTGAGTGCTTCATCAACTTCGACAAAAATATCGGCCATTGCTTTATAATTCCTGTAACATCTTGAATGGTTAGTATTGTAACCATATTTGAGGGTAAGGCTAGAGTTTTTATAGTGTTATTCAAATATTTTTTTGGGTTCTTCTTTCCATTTAATGGAGCAACCCATTGATGGGATTTGTGTGGTGGTGGGTTCGCTGTTTTTTAATTTTAGCATTGCGTTCAGTAGCTCAGGAGTGGTTGTTTCATCGGCTGGCTTATTAGCGGCACTGTCTAAACGGCCACGATATTGTAGTATTCCATCTTTATCAAAGCCGAAAAAATCGGGGGTGCAAACGGCTTCGTATGCTTTTGCCACGTCTTGTTTTTCATCAATGACATAGGGGAAGGTGAAATCATGTTTTTGAGCGAATAATTTCATATTTTCGAAAGAATCTGCAGGGTGGGTTTGTGTGTCATTGGACATGATTGCGATGCAGCCGATGCCGTTTTCTTGTAATTTATTGCAGGTCTCAACGATGCGGTCAATGATGGCGATGACATAGGGGCAATGGTTGCATATGAACATGACCGCAACGCCCGAATCGCCCATGCAGTCTTCTAATTTAACGATGCTTCCGTTTGTGCTTTCGAGGGCAAAGTCAGGGGCCTTGAAGTTGTTTTTCTTTTCAGGTGTGTGGAGTAGAACCATGTTTCTTCCTTTTTGTTCCTTTTTTTGGTATCATAGATCTTATGGTATTTGAAGTTATTCATAATCCTGCGTTTCAACAACCTGCGGGATTCACACAAAATCAATTTCGTAAACTTGACCAACTTTATTGCTCTGCCTCAGTTCATAAGGTGTTGACCTATCGAACGGTTGAATGTGATTTTGATGCTGGGCTTGCGAGCTATACTTATTATCTTTCCAATCAAAATGTTCCATACTTACAGTTTGTAATACGCAAAGTCGGGCCAGCAACCACAATGTTTGAAGTTTATAAGCAAGGCAAGGGGCGCATTGCGAAAAGCGGCGTTTTTGATCGTGCATATGAAAAGTTAAGCGTTGAAATTGATTTGTTATTGGAAAGTTAAAATATTTTTATTTCCACCGTATTCCTTTTCTGAATTTCTGCTAGAATAGTTTTTCAAAATTATGGAATAGGTTATGTTTTTTAGATTCTCGAAATTAAGTTTCATGGCTGCTGCTTTTGTTGGTTGCAGCTTGGTGTCTGGTGTGTCTTTTGCCGATTATGATAAAAATTATATTGGTGAGATGGAGATGTATAAGGCAGAATATGAAGATACACTTATTCATCTGGCGCGGGATCATGGTCTTGGTTTTGTTGAATTGCGTGCCGCTAATCCTAAGCTTGACCCTTGGATTCCTGGTGATGGGGCAGAGGTTATCTTGCCAAAACGCCATTTGCTTCCGAATGCGCCGCGTAAGGGGATTGTTATTAATTTACCTGAAATGCGGGTGTATGCGTATTTGAATGGTGATAATGCACCCTATACATATCCCTTGGGTATTGGGCGTGAGGGGTTGGCAACGCCGATTGGTGAGACCAGTATTGTTCGTAAAAAAGATGGGCCAACATGGAGGCCAACGCCGCGTATGAGGCGTGAAGATCCTGAGCTTCCGGCTTCTGTGCCACCAGGGCCAGAAAATCCATTGGGCACGCATGCTCTTTATTTTGGATGGCCGCAATATGCGATGCATGGCACGAATAAGCCTTATGGAATTGGACGCCGGGTGAGCAGTGGATGTATTCGTATGTATCCAGAAGATGTGAAAGTGTTTTTTGAGCAAGTGCCTGTTGGGACGAAAGTTAATGTGATTAATCAACCGATAAAAGTATCTTGGATTGATAATGAACTTTATTTAGAAGCGCACCCAGATATGGCGCAGGCCATTAAGATGGAAGAGTATGGAGCGGTTGAACAATATGAATTTTCTGATGATGATATGGAGCGTATTATTGACGTTGCTGGGAAGTATTATGAGTTGTTAAACTGGCCGCGTATTCGTATGGCTTTGCGGGAGCGTAGCGGGTATCCTGTTCGTATTGCGCGATATTTTGATGAGGATGTTGTGCAGGTTGGAGGGGATTCTGAGCGAGATGTGGAGATCGAAATTGAGCAGACGCCAATGCCGAAAAATAAGCCTGATGTGCAGAATGAAAGTGCTCTTAAAGACGTGCGGTTAAGGGATGATGCTGCACAGAAAATGGCATTGCAGCAGTAAATATTATATATATTTGGCCAAGTTCATTAAGCTGTAGATGAGTGGTATGGCGATAGGCGCGAATAATAATATATTGCGCCAGATTCCCTTTAAAAAGAAAAATGAGAAGCTGAATATTGCGCAGATCATCCATGTCATAGAGTGTTTGAAGAATATATCGTGCTTAAATTGCTCTATGTTGAAATCAGGCGTGCTTAAATCAATTAAGTTTAGTGCAGACGCGGCAAGAACGATTGCGGTGCTCATGCTAAATCCGATTGCATTTACAGCAAAGAACGTTGAAACTTTTAATAGTGTTTTTTTCATCGCCAACTCTTTTTAATTTAAATCAAAAAAAAGACTGCCACAAAGACAGTCTTTTTGAAATAGTTATTTTGTAATCCAAATTACTTAGTTTGTGCTCTTTGGAATACTTTTTCAGCTGGAGCAACTGGAGTTGGTGTTGCTACTGGTGCAGCTTTTGGAGTTGTAACCGCAGTTCTTTCCATTGCGTAAGGTGGTTGTGTGTCAACGTCACCCATACCTGTTGTGTCACATGCAGCAAGAGATAGTGTTGCTCCAACTAAGCAGAATGCTGAAATAGCTTTTTTCATTTTAATTCCTCGTTCTATTCATTGTTAATTCAGGGTAGATACCCGAAGGCATCATATATAAACCTAATACCTAGATTCATTTATACTACGTGGTGATATTTTCAAGTTCTTTTTGTTGTTTTTAAAATCTTTATCCCGTTGATGCAAAAATGTCACACTGTGTTGATATTGCATTGGTTAGCGTGTTTCATTTTCACGCGCGTAAGAAAAGTAAGAATTTACGCTGTTTACAATGGATTGAGATATTTTTTTTCTGTGGTCGTTTTGGTTGAGGAGCTTTGCTTCTTTTGCATTAGACATGAACCCAGCTTCGATTAGGACTGAAGGTATGTCAGGGGCTTTTAGAACGGCGAACCCAGCATAACGATGCGGGTTTTCAAGGGTGTTTATATTGCTGTGTTTGAATTTAGAGACCAGTGTGTTGGCAAAAAACTTGGATTGGTTCATGGTGTCATTCATCAGGAAATCTCCGAGGATAAATGCAACTTGTTCATCATCAATGTTAAGATCCAGCCCGGCCATAAGGTCGGATTGATTTTCTTTTTCCGCGAGCTTTGCTGTTTGTGCATCTGATGCTTTTTTAGAAATGGTGTAAACAGATGTGCCGTGTACATTCGGCTTGTGAATCGAATCGGCATGAATGGAGATAAACAGGTCGGCTTCGTGATCGCGTGCAAATTTCACCCTGTCTTTCAGGCGGATGTAGACATCTGATTCTCGTGTTAATAAGACGTTATATTTCCCAGTATTTAAGAGCTGTTTTTTTAGCTCTTTTGATAGGGCGAGGACGACATTTTTTTCGTAAATTTTATTTTTTGAATGCGCCCCTGGGTCTTGTCCGCCGTGGCCGGGGTCAATAATGATGAGTGGTTTTTTTACGTTGGGAATTGTATTTTTTGACGGGCGGTTTGTGTTTTGTGGTGGGCGCGGGATTTCATTTGATGATAGGTTTGCTTCTGTTGGAGTGACGGTTAGTGTGCCGTGAATTGTACTTTTATTTTTTGTGAAGCTGGGTTTATCTACGAATTTATAATCTATAACGATGCGATTCGTTTTTTTATCTTGGGATGGTAGGAGGAAAGCGCTTTCGATCATGATGGGGTGTTGCATATCTAAAACTATGCGGGATATTGTACTGTTTAATTTCCCCTGTCTAATGTCATTGATTTTTGCCTGGGGTGGTTTTGGCGTTTGTCCTGCTTTCCATTCGAAACTGGGGAGATCCAAAACGATTCGGTATGGTGAATCAAGGACGAAGGTTCTGAAATCCGTTACTTTGTCTATATCTAGAACAAGGCGAATCTTTTCCTGATAAACCCCAAATCGCATATCTTTGACATCAAGTGCGTAGGCGTCATTTTGTGTGGTGTGCAGTAATGCCACCAGAAGAATAAAGCCTGTAATAAATATTGACCGCCACATGATATTGAGAGTTTACCTTAAAAACAGACAAAAATTCTACGCTTATAATATGTGTTAAGCAAGGATTTGAAAATCTTTGAGGCAGGCATAGCCATTTTTTATACTTATGATGATTTCACGAGGAGATGAACGTAGTAGAGTTCCGTAGTCGAGATTGTGATCTTCTTGCCATGAGGAGAATTGAAATACGCCCAGCTTTTGTGTTTGCCCCATATTGTTTGTGATGTGCGCGATCATTCCGAAGCGTCCGAATGCGCGGGACTGTTTTTCCAATTCTTCGGTCGCGCTGTTCCAGTTTATTGTTCTGTATTGCTCATCGGGGAGGGAGGCGGTTGAGGATTGTTCTTCGTTTTGTGGTGCTGCTTCGCTCCAGTGTTTTTCAATGTTTTTGATTATTTCGGGGATTGATTTATTTGCGCGAATTGCGATTTGCGCCGAAAGGGTTTCGACATCAGTATTATGATCTATGGGTACGGGTTCTTGATAGATTATATCGCCGCAATCGAATGATGATGTGATTTTATGAAGGGTGAAACCGGCAGCCTTTGGTTCATTTAAGATGATATGGGGCAGGGGCATCATGCCGCGTGCGCGGGGAAGAAGAGTTGGGTGCATATTAATGGCGTAAGCGCGATCTTCGGTGATATCGGGGATTTTATGTGGGTATCCCGCGCTTAGAAATAATTTTGCACCGCGTGCGATGGCGTTGTCGATATCGCCTGTGGTAATTTTTTCTTCGGTAATTGGGATATTATTGTAATTTGCAAAATCGATAATTTGTTTGTTAAAGGCGAATACATTGTCACAGGTGAAGGTGTGAATGCCGATAAGCTCATGCCCATTTTCGATCAGACGAAGGGCAATGTCGAGAGTGTAGTCATATCCAATAAAAACGAACTTCATTGCAAAATTATTTATTATCAATGGGATGAAGGCAAGGAAGAAAATGATTTGAGACGCGAATTATACCTTTTTATCGAAGGTGTTGAGCAATTCCTCGAACATATCCTTACTGACCTTGATGGTGTTTAGGTTGGCCTTGTATGAGATTTCGGCCAGTTTCATTGTTATAATTTCCTCGGCGTAACTGATATTTGGTGTGCCTATAATGCCGTTTTCATCCGCAAAAGGTGAGTTCGCATCATAGGCGGGGGTGAATGCCGGGGATTTTTCGGTGATTTGCGTTAAGACTCCGCCATTGCCTAATGCCTTGGATTGCGTTGTTTTCGGGGTGTAGGGGGCGTTGTCACCATCGGTTAATGAGCCAGTGTTTCTAGCGTTTGCAATGTTTGATGCGCTCGCATTTAGGCGCTGCGAGGCTGCATTTAATCCTGTTAATGCTATTCCAATGGCATTTGTCATCATTTTAAGATACCATATGAACCGTTAAAATGTTATTGATAAAAGATAATTTCGATTTAAAAGGACATCTATAAAATGCGTATTCTTGGTTTTCTTCTTGTTTTGGCGACTTTTGCCACGTTTGTTTCTGATGCTCAGGCAAAGAAAAACACTTCGTTTTTGCCTTGGGGGGGCAATGATTGGCGCGGTGTGGATTTTGAGCCTTATATTGGTGAGGAGCAAATCAGGCAGCGTTCTTTGTGGGATGGTGATACGTGGAGTCCAGAGGCTTGGATTAAAGATGCCGGCGATGAGAAACGTGTGATGCGTGATTTATATGCGGCTGATATATTGGTTGAGCAATATACTGATGGTGATAACATTCCTGTTCTTAAAGTTGGCGAGAATTTTATTAAACTTGCGGGTGTTGATCAGCGTCGTGTTTTGCAATTTGTTGATTATATCTTTGAAATCACAACCGCCGAAGAAAATGGTATGTTTTATGTGATTTATAGTAAAGATAAGAAAGAACCTTTGGGGCTTTATAACAAATACGGATTTCAGAGCTATTAACTTTATAAGCGCGTGATATTAGCCAAATGGATTTGTCAAAAATATTAGAGCAAGGATCTGATGTATCTGTTGCTGATGCTAGAGCTCTTATTGAAAAGGGTGAGGTTGTTAAGGCCGTAACGGGATTGATATCTTGTGTTGCCAAGGATTCAACCAATCACGAAGCACTTTGTTTGTTAGGTGATGTTTATGCGATGTCAGGTCAAGCTATGCAGGCGGTTGAGAGCTATGGTCAGGCTGTTATGCTTGTGCCTTCGAACCGGGATTATAAACAAAAATTAATTAATGTTACGTCTTCGATTGTTTTCAAAAAAATGAATCCGAACCTAAAGGGTGTGTTGATTGAATGCCTTGAAGGGGGTGGCGTAGAGTTTGCACATTTCGGTAAGGCGTGGCTTAGTGTTATCTCTGCGGATCAACCTGTTGCCGCATTTTATCGACTGGGAAAGCATTCAAATTATAATTCTTTTGAAAAAGCGATTGCCAAGTTTCCGAATTTAGATGGGTTGATTGAACCATTTTTCTTAATTGGTCTTGGGCAATTCATTGTTCCGACCTCTGAATTTGAGCGATGGTTTACGTATTTGCGGCGCTATGTGTTGGCGGCAATTGCCTCTGATAAGGTGTTGTTTAGTGATTTGGATGATATTGAGCTGCTTGGCTGCGCTTTGCTTAAATATTGTTATTTCACGGATTATGTTTTTGCGGTTTCAGCTGAAGAGCAGGTGATGATTGATTCATTACAGGATGAAATAGCTGGAAATGATAAGCCTTGTCTTTCACGTTTGGCGATTTTGGGATGTTATACGCCGCTTGCGCTTTTACCTAATGCAAAAGAGGTTGCGTCGAGTTTGGAGGGGGGGGATCATGTATCTCAAATCCCAAAAAGACAGATAGAAGACTATCTCGCGCAGCAGGCCATTAAAAAAGACATTAAAGTTTTAACAAAAATTGAAGATGATTTGTCAAAGGCGGTGCGTGAGCAGTATGAGGAATTTCCTTATCCGCGTTGGGATGAAGCTTCGCGTGATTTATTTAATGAGCGCACTGAGGGCGTACTTAAGGGGAAAAAGGCGCGGGTTTTAATTGCAGGATGCGGAACGGGGAAAGAGGCCGTTCAAATGGCGTATGCTTTGCCTGATGCACAGATTATTGCCGTTGATTTGAGCCAATCTAGTTTGGCTTATGCAATTCACAAGACTAAGGAGCTTGGTATTGAAAATATCACTTATATGCAGGGTGATATTATGCATTTTGGCGAGGCGTTTGAAGAGAAGTTTGACTATATTGCAAGCGCAGGGGTTCTCCATCACTTAAAAGACCCGAAAGAAGGCTGGAGGGTTTTGGATGGATTGTTAAAGCCTAAGGGGCTTATGCGGATTGCGCTTTATAGTAGCCACTCTCGTTGGGCGGTTAATCATGCGCGCAGCGTGATTGCGGAGAAAAATATCGGAAGTGATGCGGCGAGTATCAGAGAGTTTAGAGAGAATATCTCCGCGCATTTGAAGTTTAAATATATTAAAAATATTGAAAATTTCTATGATTTTTATTCTTTGCCAGAATGCCGTGATTTATTATTTCACGTTCAAGAATGTGATTATGATTTGCTTGAGATTAAAGCGATTTTGGATGAGTTCGGTTTGGAATTTTTGGAATTTCATATGCAAAATGATGTTTGTGCCAAGTATAAAAAACAAAACCCCGATGATGTGGATGCGCGGGATTTGGAGAAATGGGCGGCGTGGCAAGATAAAAACCCTGCAACTGTTTTGCCGATGCATGTGTTTTGGTGTCAAAAAGTTTGAATGGCGTTTACTTTTAATTTTTTTGTTTCACGATAGATAATAAAGAGGTTGCTTGCGATGATGATGCTTGCGCCTGCTAAAACATTCCATGTTGGGGTTTTATCCCAGAATAAATAATCAAATAATATTGTCCATATGATCATTGTGTACATTATGGGGGCGATGATGCTTGCTTCGCCAAGGCGGTAGCTTTGAGTTTTTGCGAGTAGGGCGGCGAGACCTGTTGTGCCTATTCCAATGATGATCCATATAATATCCGTAGAAAATTCAGTGTATTTTACCTCTGCCCATGGCCAATGTAATCCAGTTGTGAGTGTCCCGAAAAGTACGAAATAAAATGTTGTGGTTGCCGCGGTTTCTGTTTTTCCCATCCAACGAAGGCATGTGCAAACACACCCAGAACAAAAGCCCCAACTTAGGCCTATTAATATACCGTATAATGGTAAATCGTTTGTTTCTGCGCCAGGGTTTGCCATGATGATGACGCCTGTAAAGCCGAAGGCTACAGCGGCAAGGCGCAAAACACCAACTGGCTCGCGTAATACCGGATAAGATAGAAGGACTGTGAAGAGTGGGGAGGTGAAGAGTAGTATTGTTGTTTCTGCCAAAGGCATGATTGAGAGCGCCCAAGTTCCTAAGACAAGCCCGATTGTTCCGATTGTGTCTCTTATGAAATGGGCAATCGGCCTTTTTGTTTTTAAAAGATACATTTTCCGTGCCATTATGAGCCAAATAAGAAGCGCAGCCATTGAAAAAATATTTCTGAAAAACGTAATCTCGACGGGACCGTAATATTGGGCGAGGAGCTTTGCAAACAGGCTCATCCCTGCGAGCATGAAGGCATTGATGGCGGCGAATAGCATTCCCATGACGAGAGGTGTTCTAAGCATTTCTTTTTGCCTTTTCTTTATTGATGTACTCGCGATAAAGGATGTAAAGCTGTGCGGTGATGATGAGGCCTGCGCCGATAGTAATGGCTTTGAAATCCAAATCGTAATGCCAGATAATAATATCTGCCATGATTGACCATATAATCGCGGAATAGGCGAAGGGGGTGACAATCGCGGCTGGGGCATATTTATAAGCGTTGGCAAGGAATATTTGTGCGATTCCTCCTGATGCGGCGACCAGCATAAATAACCATATTTCCGAATATGCGGGGAGGTTTGCAACGAATGGCATGAATAGCCCTGGGATAATGGCGCCCGCCAAAAAGAAATAAAAGCTTATTGTTACGGGGCTTTCGGTTTTTAAATGACGGAGTGTTACAAACATTGTCGCGTGAATGAAAGCCGCGATGAGCGCCAAAGTTACGCCCCATGTATCAATATTTCCGCTTGGTTGTGCGATGATATATACGCCACACATTCCTAATGCGACGGCGAGCCAGCGATGGATTCCAACGTTTTCCTTTAATATCAAAAATGAAAAGAACGGGGTGAGAATAGTTGAGGTGAAAAATAAAACGGTTGCGTATGCCATTGGCAAAAGGGCGAGCGCCGAATAGGTTACCATTAAGCTGATCGCACCGATAACCGCGCGAAACATAACCATGCGTGGTTTTTTGGTTTTGAACAGATGCGTTTTTTTACGAAAATATATGAAGGCGAGGAGCGGGAAGAAAGCCAATAGGTTGCGGTAAAATACGATTTCGGCGACGTGGTGATTTTCAACCAAGATTTTTGCACAGACGCCCATGATAAAAAACAGGAAATGCGCCATGAGGCAGCATCCTATGCCGATGAAAATTTTGTCTTTGTGCTCATCCATGATTTTATATCGCTATTAAAAAAGCCCTCTTGTATAAGAGGGCTTTTGAATGATCTTTGCGACCTCTTAAATTCTAATTTTTATCTTTGTCCACGAGCTTATTCGCGCCAATCCAAGGCATCATTGCGCGGAGCTTTGCACCTGTTTCTTCGATTGGGTGCTTGGCTTCGCGTTCGCGGATTTCAACAAGGCGGGTTAGGCCCTCTTTGTTTCCACCCATGAAGTCTTGAACAAATTTACCAGATTGGATGTCGGCAAGGATGCGCTTCATTTCTTCTTTCGTTTCAGGCGTGATGACGCGTGGGCCAGAAACGTAATCCCCGAATTCAGCAGTGTTAGAGATGGAGTAGCGCATATTTGCAAGGCCACCTTCATACATCAGATCAACGATGAGTTTAAGTTCGTGCAGGCATTCGAAATACGCCATTTCAGGTGGGTATCCGGCCTCGCATAAGACCTCGTAGCCGCATTTTACAAGCTCGGACGCGCCGCCGCAAAGAACAGCTTGCTCACCGAATAGATCAGTTTCGCATTCGTCCTTGAATGTTGTTTCGATGATGCCCGAGCGTCCGCCACCAACGGCAGATGCGTATGATAGCGCCAAGTCTTTTGCCGTGCCGCTTGCGTCTTGTGCAACTGCGATCAGGCAAGGAACGCCGCCGCCTTTTACGTATTCGCCGCGCACTGTATGGCCAGGGCCTTTTGGTGCGACCATGATTACGTCAAGATCTGGACGGGCTTTAATAAGTTCGAAATGGATGTTCAAACCATGGGCGAACATTAATGTTGCACCTTGTTTCAAATTGGCTTCAAGCTCATCACGGTAGATGTCTGCCTGATGTTCATCAGGGGTAAGCATCATCACAACGTCTGCTGTTTTAGCCGCTTCGGCGGGTGACATAACCTCAAAGCCTGCGCCTTGTGCTTTCGGAGCCGAAGAAGAGCTGTCACGTAAACCGATGATCACAGTTTCTACGCCGCTATCTTTGATGTTTTGCGCGTGGGCGTGACCTTGTGAGCCATAGCCGATGATCGCGACTTTCTTGCTCTTGATCAGGTCAAGATTACAATCTTTATCATAGTAAACATTCAAAGATGTTTGGTTTGCAGGTGTTGCCTGCGCTGCGTTGCTGTTAGCCATTTTAAAAAACCTTATAATTTTATATGTCTAGGTAGGAGGCAATAAACAAGGTTTTGTGCCAATAATCAAGTAAAAGATTCTTAGGGTTTACGGGATATAATTGTTGCGGTTTGAGGTTGTTAAATATATAAGATTTATGAAAATAAAAAAGGTTTGATTATGAGTGATGATATTGAACGAGGGCGTCTTCAGGGCGATTTTAATATTTTACAGAATTTGATTGTTATTCAGCAAGATAACATGAGCCGTCAGATGAATAGCTTTGCGCAGGCTGTTTCTTTGGAGAAATATGATGTTGTTGAAAATTGCCTTGATAACCTTCTTAAAACGGCATTTCTTATTAAAAATTCGTTGGGAGAGTCTGAGCTGGCATTGTTAGAATTGGCGAGTAAACCTTTGCCAGATATTCAGAGCCATGCTCTTATTCCGAGTTCTCTTGATAAAATCGTAAAGCAATTTGAGCAAAGCGTTGCGGAGTATGGCGATAAAAAAGAGCATTTACAGGCGGCTATTTCAGAAGTTGAGCGGGCGATTACGACATCAGAGTTTAAAAAGCGAAACGGAATGCCTCTATCTGAAGAAAATATGAAAGAGATTTCAAAAGCATTTAAGCCATTTATTTCTGATGAGCTTAAGGTATATGAGTTTTAGTTAGGAGTTCAATATGAATGCCTTGTATAATACAACCTCAAAGTATACTATTTTCCAATTATATCGTTTGAAATAGCTTGGAAAAACAATGAAAATTATACCATTCACCCTGTGTTGTTTAACATTTTTTACTATATTACCTGTAGATGCACAGCCATTGGGAAGCCAAGAAGAAACAGGGATTAAATGTTTAGAATCTTCAATTTCAATTCATACAACACCCGGTAAAACAACGGGTAAAATGCCAAAAATTTTAAGTGCTGAAGCTGAATTTAAATTCCCAGTCATTCAAATTCCAGAGGCTGGCAGCCCACTAGAACCTGGAAAGGCTACAGGAAAGGTTTTGCGCGCAGATACAGAAGAAGTCATTTGCCAAAGACCAATTGAAATTATACTTGATGAAGATAGCGGCGCATGGCCCGATTTTAAATATGTACCAGCTGGAAAATTTGGAATCGCCGAATTAGGTACTTTACCCGTATTAGAGTTAGGAGAACTTAAAGACGATATGGGGCGTCCAATAAAGCTTCAGGTGAATATTGATGGAAAAGTGATTGAAGGACATGATCTATCTGTTGCCGCCCCCATTTTTGCAATTTCAGGAACACATACTATAACACTAACCTTTATTGATTTTTATAACCGATCTATAGATTTCCATTATTGGGAATGGTGGCAAGAAGCTATAAAAACTGCTTTGGACAAGGCTTTTACTCAGGATCAAACAGAATTAGGGGTGCCCGAAGGCTGCCGCTGTATCCTCAGGAAAAAAATGGTGAGCTTTGATACCACTGCAGGTAAAGGCGAAGGAGACGGAGATGCCATGTACGCAACAATCGGTTCAAGTCTGAGCGTTGAGAAAATCGAAGTTGATGATCATTGCCATGACCCCGATTCACATGCCGCCGCAGATGCATCATATGAAAAACATAAATTTGAAATCGTGTGTGCCAAACGTGTTGGCGGAGAGCAATCATCTTGTAAAACATGTTGTTCTAAGCCTGTTATTCTTGCAGATATTGAAGCATCTATTGGTGGCTTAACCGCTTATGCTGAAGACAATACAGAAAGAGCAATGTTAAAAGTCGCCCTAGATGGTTCTGGTTTAGGAAAATTTATGATGCAATCCTGGGTAGCTTCAGGTTATCAAAACTATGAATATCAGGAGGGGATTAGCCTTGGCGGTGAAATGGGGTTTGCTGCAGTTGGAAATGCCTTAGCTCCTTCACCCAAATTAACAGGGTCTAGCACTATTACAACAAAATATACCGGCCAATCTTCAGGATGGAGAAAAAGAGCGCCATTGAAGAATAAGCAATTCACTGGATGGGCTAAGACATGCTCCGCTGAAACAACTCTGGGAGTATCTTTTGAAGGCGAAGTTCTCGCTAATATTGATGATGACGAAGCTTTATTTTGCATCACATCTGATGAGGCAAAGGCAAAAATGTCAAGTGCTGCTAGTTCACGTTATAATAAACTTTGGTTCCGTTGTGATGGTCAATCGCCGCAAGTTATGCAACCAGCGGCAGCGCCACCAGCAACATCAACCCCTGGACAATAATTTGAGTTAAGGTTTTTATAATCCAAATTTACTTAATACAAAACGCAACATCAAATATTGACCAATTCAATGAAGAAGCATATTCTTCCCACTTCTTCTTGATCACAAAGTTTGGAGCATAACTGTGCGTTTTTCAAAACTAATACTAATTGTTTGTATTTTATCTTTTGTATTCGTCATAAATCCTTTGCAAAGCTTTGCCAAAGAAGAGAACGTCAATACAACTGCGGTTATGATGATTCCCGCGACATTTGCGGATCTGGCAGATAAACTTTCACCCGCCGTTGTCAATATTTCAACAACACAAAAAACCACAGTGCCGCAAGATTTCCCCGAAATGCCACAATTCCCTGAAGGCTCTCCGTATCAGGATTTTTTCGAAGATTTCATGAATAGACGCGGCGGTGGCATGCCATCACAGCCTGCATCATCCCTTGGCTCTGGCTTTGTCATTGATGGTGAAAAGGGGTATGTCATTACCAATAATCATGTTGTAAGAAATGCCGAAAATGTTCAGGTTACCTTCCCCAATGAGCTCACCGTTGATGCGGAGATTATTGGTACAGATGAAAAGACAGATATAGCTGTTTTAAAAATTGAAGTCACTGATCTTAAACTTGCAGATGTTTCATTTGGCGACAGTGACGCTTTGCGCGTGGGTGATTGGACGCTGGCCATTGGTAACCCGTTTGGCCTTGGTGGAACGGTAACAGCTGGCATTTTATCGGCCCGCGCGCGTGACATTGATACTGGCCCGTATGATGATTATCTGCAAACCGATGCGTCGATTAATCGTGGTAATTCAGGCGGCCCGCTCTTTAATATGCGCGGTGAGGTTATTGGTATCAATACCGCAATTTTTAGCCCGTCTGGTGGTTCAGTTGGTATCGGTTTTGCTATTCCATCTGCATTGGCGAAACCTGTTATCAACCAGATTATTAAATATGGGCGCACCCGCCGTGGCTGGCTTGGTGTACGCATCCAAAGCGTAACAGATGAAATCGCCGAAAGCCTTGGTCTTGATGGTGTTCATGGTGCATTAATCGCTAGTGTTAATGACAAAGGTCCCGCCAAAGCCGCTGGGCTAGAAGCTGGCGATGTCATCCTTGAAATTAACTCGCAAAAAGTTAAAGAGATGAAAAATTTACCGCGGATTGTCGCTGAGCATGATATTAATGCGGTTGTTCCAGTGAAGTATTGGCGTAATGAGGCAGAGCATATCGTAAATGTTACAATAGGTGAGCTTGAAAAGGCTGAGGAAGACGGCCTTATTAAATTGGCAGAATCAAAAGCTGAAGGCGAGGGGACGGAAATTGAAAGTATTGGTTTTGATTTGAAAGAGCTTGATGACGCTTTACGCAAAGAATTCCAAATAGACCGCGCCATCGAAGGTGTCCTTATAAGTCGCGTTCAACCAAATTCAGAGGCATCAAAGAATAACCTGAATGTTGGCAGTATCATCGTTGAAATCAATCAGCAGCCTGTTACAAAGCCTGATGAGGTTGCCGATATCATAAAAAAAGCAGCAGATAACAACCGTAAATCCGTACTTCTTTTGGTGAATGAAAATGGTAACGCTCGATTCGTTGCTGTGAAACTAAGCAAAGAATAAGCCTATCTTGCTTTTTGTTTAAGAAACCGTTCACGCGCAAATAACACCAAGCCGGCGCCAATAATAATGAGTGCGCCGGTAATTTTATAGCCATCAGGAACATGGCCAAAAACAAAATACCCAAATCCCAGTGCAAATATAATCTGCACGTATTGATATGGCGCAATAACAGGCGCAGGTGCAAGTGTAAATGCATACGCAATCGTTAAGCTCGCCAAACCATAAGCCAAGCCAATCAAAACCATCCACGCAAAAAATTCAACGCCATAAATCGGTGGTAATTCTCCGCCGCGATAAATAAGTAAAGCGATGGCCAGTATCACAAACGGCCAAAATGCAAAGGCCAACAAATTATCAGTACGCCCGATTTTACGCGCACACATGCTTGACGCGGAAAATATAAAAACACAGGCTAAAGCATAACCATAGGCAGGGTGTAAAACCTCAAATCCAGGACGAAATGCAATCAAAGCACCAATAAAACCGGCCGCAATCGATATCAATCTAAACCTACCAATATATTCTTTAAACAACACTGCGCCCATAACACATGTTACGAACGGGGTAAGAAAGAATATTGTATAAGCATCCATAATCGGAACGGCGCTTACGGCTATTAACGAACTGGTTGTATTCATCGCAATCAAAACGCCACGTAAGGCTTGATACTTTATATTCGGCGGGTCAATTAATGCCCGCGTACCACCAATAAATGGCATTATAACTAGTAAAACAATCAACCCGCTTATCGCCTGCCAAAATAAAATATCGACTATCTGGTAATCTTGCACCACGATTTTACGTACACCATCACTCACAGCAAATGCCATAAAGGCAAACACTGTTAATGCAATCGCTTTTTCATGGCCTTGTGGGTGTTGTGACATGTTTTCACTCTTTCATTTTTTAAAGGACACCCTACACGGAATAAAGAAAAAAAACAGAAATTGCATGCTAACGCACATCTTGATACAACTACGCCGTTATGAATAAGAAACAAGATATCTATATCATTGGCGGTCCAACGGCGAGTGGAAAATCTGCTCGCTCTCTTGAGCTTGCCAATGAACTAAATGGCGTCATTATAAATTGTGATTCAATGCAGATTTATGATGGGCTGCATTTGCTCACCGCGCAACCGCCAGAGGAGGATTTAGAACAAGCGCCGCATCTGCTCTATAGCCATCTTCATCCAAATGAAACATGCTCGGCGGGAAATTGGCGGGAAATTGTTGAGCCGATGATCCACGATATTCTAAATCAAGGCCAAACTCCTATCATTGTTGGCGGGTCGGGGCTTTATATTAAGGCGCTTACCCATGGTTTGTCCCCGATGCCTGATGTTCCGCAAAAAATACGAGACGAAGTCGTTGCGCGATATGAGAAAATTGGCGCGGAAAAATTTTACGCAGAGCTTCAATCTCGCGATCCTGAAATGGCAACGCGATTTCACGTAAACCATAAGGCACGAATCATCCGTGCGATGGAGGTTTTGGAAGCCACAGGGAAAAGTCTTGCTGATTGGCAAAATCTTGACCGTCTTGCACCGCCCGAAGCTTGGAAATTCAATATCGAAATTATAATTCAAGAGCGCCATATTCAACATAAACGATGTAATGATCGCTTTATATGGATGCTTGAGAATGATGTATTAGAGGAGATAGAGTGCTTTGCTGCCCGCATTGAAAGCGGAGAGATCCGCGAAAATGTGCCGCTCGCCAATGCTTTGGGGTATAAAGAAATGCTTGGCTTTATACGGGGGGAAACGGATAAAGACGAGGCAATTAAAAAGGCACAAGCCCGCACCCGCCAATACGCAAAACAACAAGTCACATGGTTTAAAAATCAGAGTTTAATGCCAGATCAGTGAAAATATTGAGAAAAGAAAACCGTCCTGCCAGATGTGAAAATGTGGGAAAGTCACATCGGCGAGGACGGTTAGTGGAAACCTCAAAAAAATTTATGTGGGAATACTTTTGAGGTAAACTTTAAAATTTTTTCCGCTTCTATCAAGGGATGTAGCAATTCATAAAAAATTATTGTATGGTGCAAAAATACAAATGCATAAACAGCCCTTAACTGAGTATTGTTATAATGGTAACAACGAAATAAAGTCAAGAAAGAGATGCAAAAATTATCAAATTAAATCCTAAAACGCTAATAATTTATAAATAATGTATTTTTTTAAGTTATTTATGCATTTTTTGTAAGATTAGATTGAATTTGCGCCAATGGTTATGTTAAGACATCACCCCGAATAAGAAGAAAAAAGAAAAAATGCCACTAACGCCTGAACAAATCCGCGCCGCAACCGCCCTTCTTGGAATGACCCAAAAATCATTATCCGAGGCCACAGGCATTACCCGCGCGAATTTAAATAAATTTGATAAGGGGCAGTGTAAATTCCGCATTGATACAATGGAAAAAATCACTTCGTTCTTCGATAATAACAGCATCCACTTCACCGATAATAACGGCGCAGAATTTAAACCGAAAGAAGATATTATTGAACTTTATGGCCATCACGGCTTCGTCAGTTTCATGGATGATGTATTCGAAGTCGCAAAAACTCAAGGCGGTGAAATTTGCGTATCCAATGTGAATGAACGTCATTGGATTAAATGGATGAATAAGGATTTGTATGAGGCACATGCCGCGCGCATGAAACCCATTGGAAACCTCAGCTTTAAAATTTTCATCGAAGAAGGCGATGATTTCTTTATTGCGAGTAAGTTTGCCGAATATAAACACATCCCCACCGAATTTTTCAATGATCAATCTTTTTATGTTTATGGTGATCGATTGGCATTAATTGCCTTCGAAGAAAAAGACGTCCGCATCAATATTATTCATAGTCTGGGGTGGGCGCAAAGTTTTCGCCGCCTGTTTAATTTTGCATGGCATTATGCACCATCCATAGAAGGTGGAAAAATATGAATATCTGGGGCGAAATAAAACATCTTCATTTTTTGCTCAATAATGGTGGTTTTGCAAAGGTATCCGACCATGTACGTGAAAATGTTTGGTTTGACATCACGAATGGAACAAATACATCGTCATGGCTCAAAAAAACAGATTTTAAGGATAAACCAAAAAACTTTGAGCATGGTGTGCGATACCGCGCATCCGCCACCAGTGAAATATGCGCCGCCCTGAAAACCGCCTGCAAGGAAATTAATGCCGCCGATTGCGGGTATTATGATTTAGGGTGCGGCAAAGGAAAAACCAATTTCATTGCGGCTGACCGCTATCCCTTTATTGAGAATATAGGGATAGATTATTATCAACCGCTGCTCGATGTTGCACAAAGCAATATCAAAAAAAGCAAAAGCAATGGCGTTATATTCCTTAATCAAGACATGAGCGAGTTTAATTCCTATCAAAAAAACAGTATTATCTATCTATATAATCCCGCAGGTGAAAAAATCATTGATACGGTGCGCCAAAATATTGAGAGCGCCTGTGATAGGGCGATTGTCATCTATAACAAACCCGAACATGAAGGCGTTTTCAACGATTGGCGCGTCATTACGCGCAAAACCCACCGCGACCGTGACCATTGCACCACCATTTTCGGGTGGAATGTTTGAAATACCTTGCATAAGATTTTAATCTCGGTTATTCGTTAAGTATGAATATGATTTTAAACATTGCAAATCTCGTTGTCGTCCTGCTCGTCGTGGCTGTGGGCGAAAAGGCGTTGCGCGTGTAAAAAATCATAAACACGAAATTTAAAAGCAACGCCCCGAAAATTCAGGGGCGTTTTTTTATGCTTCAAACAATAGAAATCAGAAACAAAATAAGGTAGTTTAGCAAGCTGACAAAGGAATGAAGAAATGAACGCAACAAAGAAGTTAGAAAAAATGATAACGCCATCCGCAAAAACTAAGGAAATGACTGGTGCGGAGATGGTCATTCAGGCGCTGATCGATCAGGGCGTGGACACAATTTTCGGCTATCCAGGTGGCGCGGTTCTTCCGATTTATGATGAGCTTTTCAAAACCAAGAAAATCAAACATGTTCTTGTCCGTCAAGAGGGCGGGGCGTTGCACGCGGCGGAAGGCTACGCACGCTCCACTGGCAAAGTTGGCTGCGCGCTTGTTACATCAGGGCCGGGTGCAACAAACGCCGTTACGGGTTTAACCGATGCGTTGCTAGATTCTATTCCCCTTGTTTGTATTACAGGCCAAGTGCCGACATTTTTAATCGGTACAGATGGGTTTCAAGAGGCCGATACTGTGGGGATTACCCGCCCCTGTACCAAGCATAATTATTTAATCAAAGACCCCAACCATTTGGCAAGCGCCATGCATGAGGCATTCCATATCGCGCGTTCGGGGCGCCCTGGCCCCGTTGTTATTGACATTCCAAAAGATGTTCAATTCGCAAAAGGCGACTATGTCGCGGCTGAAAAAGCGGTGATGCACACCCATTATAAACCCGATATAGACCCGGATATAAACGCAATAGAAGCGGCGATCGAACTCATTGCAAGCGCGAAAAAACCTGTATTTTATACGGGCGGCGGGGTTATTAATTCTGGTGCGAATACAAGCGTTGTCTTGCGTGAATTGGTACGTATGATGGGATTCCCTATTACCTCAACCCTTATGGGGTTGGGCGCATATCCCGCCAATGATAAGCAATGGCTTGGAATGCTTGGGATGCATGGAACATACGAAGCCAATATGTGTATGCATGATTGCGATGTGATGATTTGTATCGGCGCGCGTTTCGATGACCGTGTAACAGGGCGTTTGGATAAATTCTCTCCCCATTCAAAGAAGATCCATATTGATATTGATGCAAGCTCCATCAATAAAAATGTTCCCATTGATATTGCTATCGTGTCTGACGCCGAACGTGCAATTAAGGCAATGATCCAAGTTTGGAAGAAAAAAGGCTATAAGGCCAACCAAGCCGCTCTTGGTGATTGGTGGAAACAAGTTGATAAATGGCGCTCTAAAAATTGTCTTGCCTATAAGAAAGACGATAAAATCATCAAGCCTCAATACGCGCTTGAACGCCTTCGTCATTTCATGGAGAAGGATAAACGCGATTGCTATGTATCGACAGAGGTCGGGCAGCATCAAATGTGGGCGGCGCAATTTCTGCCGTTTAATGAACCCAATCGTTGGATGACATCGGGCGGCCTTGGCACAATGGGCTATGGTTTGCCTGCCGCCATCGGCGCGCAAATCGCGCATCCTGATGCCTTTGTTGTGGATGTTGCGGGTGAAGCCTCTATCTTGATGAATATTCAGGAAATGAGCTGTGCCGTACAATATCGCTTGCCTGTGAAAATATTCATCCTGAACAATCAATGGATGGGGATGGTCAGGCAGTGGCAAGAATTATTGCATGGTGAACGCTATTCCGAGAGTTATTCCGAGAGCCTTCCTGATTTCGTGAAGCTCGCCGAAGCTTATGGCGGCATTGGACTTCGCGCGCAAACCGTGGATGAGCTTGATGGTGTTATCGAGGAAATGATGACCACTGATAAAGTCACAATCGTTGATGTTTGTGTTGCACAAAAGGAAAATTGCTTCCCCATGATTCCGTCAGGTAAGGCGCATAATGAGATGATTTTATCACCTGACGCGGCTGCCTTTGATAAAAGCTTGGTGTAGAATAATTATAAGAACATAGAAATGAGCAAAGTTATGAGAAAAAAGAAAAGTGCCAGCGTTTACGCACCAAACACTGTTATTGAAACAGAAGAAACCCATACGCTTGCGGTTTTGGTGGATAATGAACCTGGCGTTTTGGCGCGGGTTATTGGTCTGTTTTCGGGACGTGGTTATAATATTGAAAGCTTAACCGTTGCGGAGACAAATCATTCGGAACATCTTTCTCGTATCACGATTTTGTGTTCTGGAACGCCTGCGGTTATTGAACAAATCAAGGCGCAGTTGGAGCGTCTTATCCCTGTGCTCAAGGTTTCGGATTTAACGATTGAGGGCGCACATGTTGAGCGTGAGTTGGCATTGGTTAAAGTTTCCTGCACGGGGGAAAAGCGCATAGAAGCCCTGCGTAGTGCCGATATATTCCGTGCGCGCGCCGTTGATTCAACTCTGGAATCCTTTGTCTTTGAAATCACAGGAACATCAGAGAAAATAAACGCGTTTATTGATTTAATGTCGCCTCTTGGTTTGGTTGATGTTAGTCGAACGGGCATCGCGGCAATCTCACGCGGCAAAGAGGCCATTGGGGCATAACCATGAAAAAACTAATTCTTGCATCATTATTTGTTCTTCCGCTTACATCCTGTATATCTCGTGAGCAAGCAGACACCCGATTAGAAAAAGGATGCAAGGCGGGAATAGAATTTTTTCTTGAAAATGGTTTTGAAATAAAAAGTATAAAGCGTGCAATGTTTAAAAACTCAACAGAGTTTGGAAATGGGTATCGCGAAGTTATGATGTTCTTGCAAATTTCAGATGGATGGTACGATCAAGACAAGGAATATAAATGTACTTTCGCAGAAGAGTGGAATTCTTTAAGGGCCTCACATCGCGCAGATATCTATCAAATTAATGTTGATGGTGACTATTATGGTGTTAAAGATGGGAAAATTATTGGTGATATCGAAACACAGATAAACCTAAGCGATGCTATCAATAATGCTATGCGCTAACCCTATTAAAATTAGAGTATGTTTTTAAATTTTGGAAAAATCATATATGCATGGCGAAGGTTTTCGAACCGCCCAAACAGCGCTTCCAGTAACGGTTTTACAGCAGGTTAAGGGTGGTGAGTATGAAATGGCGCGCCCGGCAGGATTCGAACCTGCGACCCTTGGCTCCGGAAACCAATGCTCTATCCCCTGAGCTACGGGCGCGTAATGAACAAAGGTGTAGCACAGTAGGATTTGCGATTACAGAAAAAAAAGCGTTCGGCAATAATATCACCGAACGCCCTTAATAGTTCACATCAAACCTAGGAAAATCAGGATATTAATACTCGTAAACGCAGTGCAGCAACGCGAGGCGTTATGCATAGGCTGCAAATTAAAAATAAAATTTCTCCTGATTTCTTAATATAATCATATAAGATATGAGAGAGCAAGGGTGGATTTGTGATTTTATTTATTTATCGATTTATTTGTATTAAAACAGTTCCTTAGTGCGAATTTTTCTGTGAGCTTTGTGGATTCATCGTCCGAATTCCTTTGATTTGTTGTTATATTTACAATGCCGTAACCTGCTTTTTGAAGTGATTCTATGATTTATTTGGGTCGGCGCCCGTTTTTCAGGTGGGCGCTTGTTATTTTTATAAACCTTATTCAGGTTTATGATTTCGATTGCGTTTTGCATGAAGGGTTAGAAGAAGCCTTTTGCAAGTTTCATTGCGCCTTCAATGCCACCAACGCTGTCTAATAATGATCCGCCGCTGCTTGATTGATCAATCAGTTTGGGGATCATACCGCTTAGACCTGAAAGGGCTTCATCTTCCTTCATGTCGAGTTGTCCTGCGAATTGAGATACTTTTGATTGACCTAAGACGGCTAAAATTTGAGTGATGTCCAGCCCGTTATTCTCGCCATCGCCTAACCATGATGACACGGCGGATTCTAAGCCACCAGATTGGAATTTTGATACGATGTCCATAAGATCGATATCGTTGTCTTTACCACCAATTAATCCGATGAGTGCGGAGGCGATATCATCTTTGCCTTTATTTGTGCTTGTGACTTGTGAAAAAATTTGTGCTGCGATTTCTGCTAAGCTCATGGTGGTCTCCTGTGGTTTTGATTGCGCTGGACATCTTAGTATAATGGTTATGGGATATATAGCCCTAAAACTTGATATTTTCTATGATAATGTTTTAGCCTCATTTTCAAATAAAAGGAAGTGGTTCATAAAATGACAATATGATTTTATTGATGTTTATGAAAATCATCCTAAAATAAAAGAAGTGATAAAAGAGTTAGAAAAAGGGTGGGGCGGTGATGAATGTAGCTTTGATTAAGGGGCTTAGCCGTGATTTTTTATAAGCCATTCTTTTGCGGCGTTGTTATCCTTTAAATAGGCATCCCAGAAGGCATGGGAGGCATGGATGATTTCGCGCTCATGTTCTTCGCGTTTGTCATTATTGGCCAGTTTTCCTCGTGTTCCGTTATAGACCATGTGGTCGCCATCTTGCAGAATTTGTGTGTATTGTTCAGGGTGGTTTGCATGGTCACGTACAATCAGGCGGTGTTCATAGCCGTAATTTTCGAGGGGTGAGTCGTCTTGTGTTCCCGTCATATGGAAGAGGGGGATTTCAATCCCGCCATAGATATCTTGTGGCGGTGCATCGGTTAAATGGGCGATGGGGACGGGGCTGTACGCTATTCCGCAACAAAGTCGCTTATCGCGAATTTGAAGTAATTTTTTATTTAAATCAGGGAAACTCATTCCTGCCATGACTTGGGTAGTCATTGCACCGAAAGAATGACCAGACATGCCGATGCGGGATAAATCCATGATATTGCCTATTTCGGGATTGTCTTTTGCCCATAATGGCAGTTGATCTAAAACGAATGGTACATCATGCATTCGGTTCAATGTGGTTTCGCGTGATATTTTTACGTTTTGGAGTATGTCCCAAGGGTGGCCGGGTTTTCCCTCCCAAAGGCTGCTATCTGTTCCGTGATGGGTGATATGGACGAGGGTGTAGCCTTGCCCAGCAAGGTGGCGGGAGATAAAGGATGCGCCGTCACGGTTTCCGCCGAAGCCATGGCTCCAAATTATTACTGGACTGCGTTTTAAATCGGGGCTGTCGGGGTGATAAATTTTATAAGGAACGGCGCGGCCATCACGCGAACCATCGATAAACTCACCTCGTTTTAGCAGCACACGATACGGCGTTTCCAGTGAAGCGGTTTCGGGTGTCCAAAGGCTCATGATTTATGCTTTTACTTTTTACGGAAGCGATCAAGTGAAATAACTTCACCTGTTTTGTCACCGTCTTTTTTGCCATTCCCGCCGCCAGATGGTGTTGTTGGGTCATCATTGTCGTCATCACCGTCAGGCATTTCGGATAGGATCAAATCTTCTTCATCCATCATGTCGCCAAGCGGTTGGAATTGTAGAGCGAAATTCACGGATGGGTCGGCGAATATACTGATTGCGCCCAAGGGGACAATAAGGCGTTCTGGGATGTTATTAAACGACAGGCTGACCTGAAGGCGTTCATCATTGATATCCAAATCGGTGAATTGATATTGAAGAACAATCGTCATTTCCCCAGGGTAGCGTTCGCGTAAGTAATCAGGGATTTTAACGCCCGGATAATCTGTAAGGAACGTGATGTAGAAATGATGCTCTCCTGGCATTGATCCAGTTGAGTCGTGATAGTCTACAACCTCTTGCACTGCACGTTTTACAACGCCGCGGAGGGCTGATTCTACCATTTTATCGTAGCGTAATGTGTCATCTTCTTCTGTCATGATCTATATGTCGCAAATATTAGGGGGGCAAATCAAGTGCCAGTTATAATTATTTTTGCTTTTATACAAAAGGAAATATGTTGTGTTGTTCAAAGATATCCATTTGCGCAGCACGTAGCGGTTTTTTATTGGTCATTTTTCGCCAGTTTTCGGAGTTTGCGATTTCTTGCATCATGAGGGGGAGGAGCAATGTTAAGTAAGCCAGTAATATGGGCCAAAGGAATTTATTAAACCCACTCCCGTTTAGGTGCTGCCTTAAATCATTATGGCGAATGATTTTTTTATAAAGGATAAGGATGGGCGCGCACCATAATATACCTGTCATCATGAATGATACGAGAAGGTAATCATCATGGCTCATGATCGTGGTGGCTTTTAATCCATAATGGAATAGATAAGCGGCGGCGGCGGTTATGCTCCAGCCTATTAAGCATAAAAGTCCAAAAGACAAAAATCGTATATAAAACTGTGATACGGCGTGCATGGCGTTGGTTTTTGATGCGATGAATATTCCGATTGTGCCGAGGGCGAGGAGGGAGCATTCGCCCATAATGTTGATGGGTAGACCGTAGTAATGATGGTCATAGAAGCCGATTACAATAGACAGTACGCAGACGAAAAAGATATTTAGGATTTGGTCACTCCAAATATGGGTTTTAAATTCTGCTCTGGGAGAGTTTGGAGATTTTATAATGTGAATAAGCCATCTGGTGGCGGAAACAACGAATGCCATTCCCGCCATCCAGAATAGCACATACATGGATGCGGGTGCTTGGTATAGGATTTCGGCGGAGGTTTCGGGAAGGCTATCCATAGGCTCAGACATTATTGAATGAAAATAAAATGCCTGCACTTCTGTTGCAAGGTAGCAGGCACACCCCACTTGAGAGACGTTAATCAATCAAGGATTCATTGTGTAGCTGTCACTACTGCCCAATTAGGCAGCGATGCGACCTTCACCTTCAACAACAGAGTTGTCGTTAGCTGCTACGAACGCAAAGTTATCGTTTGCATTTATAAAATTAGCCCGATAACGGCGGATACTATGCCGAACACCATTAAAATGCCTTTATTGCGCGTGTCGATCCTGTGTCGGCCCCATCATATAAAATCTGCCTTAACGTCAAATTCTATATGGTGGAGCCGCCGGGTACTGCCCCCGGGTCCACAACGTTTATTCCGCACCAACGTTTAGTGTCATATCTGGCGAACCAGCAAGGTCATTATAGCGCTTAATTCGTGTGAATTTCCAGTGATTTTTCTGCGATATATTTTGAACTTGATTTTTTTGTCATAAATATACTAAAATTCTTTCATAATTATAAAAATATCAGGGTGAAATTGCGTATATGGAGTATTCTTCCAATCTTTCAGTGTTATATAATGCTCTTCCAGAACATCAGAGGCAGGAATGTCGTGATGAAAGGGTGAGGGATCTTCATCGTCAGTGGAAGAATGGTTCACGAGAGGCGATGAATGTGGTCGTTACTTCATATGTGCCTTTATGCATAAAAATTTCTAGAGATATATTAACGCGTTATAACCTTGGTCATGATGCCCGTCAGGATATGGAGCAATATTTACTCGAAAAAGTGGCAGATAAATTTGAAAAATTTGATCCGTCAAAAGATAATTTATTTCATACTTACCTTAATAAAACGCTTCCATTGGAAGGATTGAATTTTGTTAAAAAATACCTTGGGCTAACTACAGATAAGCACAAGGATTTATTTTTTAATTTGGGGAAGTACAGGGATGCCGCCCTTGAGGAAAATGAGTATTTAACAAGATCAGAGTTGGCTGAAAAAATTATAGAGTTATCACCGTATAAAATTAGTGAGAGAGATATTTATATTATTAACGCTATTCGAGCGAAGCTTGCGGCAGGGGAAATTAGGGAAAGGCTTACGAGTGTTTATTCGCAAGATGATGATTTTGAAAATTTAAGGGATATTACGAGGAATGAGACTCGGCCAGAGGTGGTTTATTTGGATGCCGAGCGACAGGGTTTTGCCGAGGTTTTCGCCGAAAAAGCAAGTGACGCTATTACTGATCCGATTGGTTGGTATATCGTTAAACGTTGGGTGATGGATGATGACCCAGTTTCTTTGGTTGATTTAGGGAGGGAGCTGGATATTGATGAGCGTAAGGTTCGCCGTATTCTTGATAAATCTTTGGATCAGTTGAAAAAAAGATTTTATGACGAAAAAGCACTTAGAAGTGACAGTCAATCTATTGTTGATATTTTTGAGTTTCAAAATAAATTGAAGAAAAAACCGTCTGCAATGATTGAATTGAACAACCATAACGAACATTATAAGGGGTTGATAAAAGAAGCTATACATTTGCATGTTTTAAATGAGGGAGAGGTTCCCCACAGGCGTTCAGGAAAAGTTAAATATGGGGAAATGGCAGGTTTGGTTTCATGGGAAATGATCAATCGTGATTTGAATAACGGTAATGTTTTTGGGGTTGGTAATATGACTTTGAAGGCATTTCATGGGCGTGAGTTTCTAACGTTGGAAAATGTTGTAGATAGCATTATTGAAACTCAAAAACATGGTGATTCAGTAAAAAATGAATCTAAGGAAATTGAGCACGGTAAGTTGCAGAATCATACGACATGGTCTGTTGTTCATAAGGCTCTTTCAGAGGGGCGAATAGAAGGTTGTCCTGTGAATACATTGAAAAGATTGTGTTTGAGCATAAGGGATGGACACGTCCCTTATGTTTTGTCTGATGAATTGTCCTTGTGATGTCGGGTTTATATTATGGCGGGTGCGATTAGCCGTCGATAGATAAGCTCGATAAATCAAGTGGTGGCATGTTATTGGGGTTGATATCTAAGTATGTTGATAATTGGCTTGATGCTGCCTGTTCCAACGATATCTCTCCGCTTTGAGAAGTATGAGAGATCACGTCTTTTACACAATCTGTATTTAAATATTGAGGGGCTCTTTTAATGTATTCTTTGTGTGCGCCTTGTTCTTCTGCAACGATTAGGAATTCGCTTAATGTCACTGGGCTTCTTTCTTTCGGGCTGCTCATTCGTAAATCTTTTGTTTCTTGGTTATGAATGAGTTTTATATCATGCAAAAAACGCATTGGTCAAACTTCGCATCTTAATTTTACATGTTATTTATGCATGGCTGATATACATTGTGTAAAATCGGTAAATGGCTCTTGTGGAGCGTAGGGGAATCGCATTAAATGTATTTATGCAACAGTATTTAGACCTTATGCGCCATGTTCTTGAAAATGGTGCGATTAAAGAAGATCGTACGGGGACGGGCACGCGCTCTGTCTTTGGGTATCAAATGCGTTTTGACCTTAGCCAAGGTTTCCCGCTTGTAACGACAAAAAAGTGCCATTTGCGTTCTATTATTCATGAGCTTTTATGGTTTATTGCGGGCGATACGAATATTAAGTATCTGCAAGAACATGGCGTGAAAATTTGGGATGAATGGGCAGATGAAAATGGTGATCTTGGCCCTGTTTATGGTGAGCAGTGGCGCAGTTGGCGTACGGCGGACGGGCAGGTTATTGATCAGCTCAGCAATGTTATTGAACAAATAAAGGCGAATCCCGATAGCCGGCGCTTGCTTGTGGTTGCCTATAACCCAGGGGTGGTTGATCAAATGGCCTTGCCGCCATGTCATGCGTTTTTTCAATTTTATGTCGCGGATGGGAAGTTATCGTGTCAGCTTTATCAGCGTAGCGCCGATATATTCCTTGGCGTGCCGTTTAATATTGCGTCTTATGCGTTGCTTACCATGATGATCGCGCAGGTATGTGATTTGGAGGTGGGGGAGTTTGTGCATACGCTTGGTGATGCACATCTTTATTCCAATCATATAGAGCAAACAGAGCTACAGCTTTCGCGCGCGCCATACCCTTTACCACAAATGAAGCTTAACCCCAATGTGAAGTCCGTGTTTGACTTTAAATTTGAGGATTTTGAGCTTGTGGGCTATAAGGCGCATCCACATATTAAGGGCGTAGTGGCGGTTTAAGCGTTTGATATAGATTTTTACCCTGTGAATTTGCATTTATTTTTGCAATGCAATATATTTGTGGTGCTCGGTATGCGAATCGGAGATATATGATGTTATCGGTGGAGGATTGGTGTTTTATTGACTTGCTTGGATTGCCCTATTTACGTGGTAATTTCGAGGTTGCTTTGGCTATTGATGCATATGATCGATATGTTTGGGCGCAAGATCGGCTTTACGATATTAAGCGCGAGAGGTTTACAAAGCGTGGCGTTCCTTTGTGTGATACCGAAAGTGTTGGTGACCACACGTTAGAGTCGATTGGGCTCGCTACACTGCATACCCCTTATACGTGTAATCGTGATACTGTTGAGCGTATGATATTGGTGCATGATATGCCGCAAGCCATTATTGATAATATTAAATGTGCTGAACAAATTTCTATTACAGATAAGAAAAAAGTGGAGCGTTTGGCGGCAAATGTTGTTTTTGAGGCGTGGCCGGCGGCACAGGCATTGTGGGAAGAATACGACGCAGGGAAAAGCCATGAGGCGCGGGTTGCAAAAGATATTCAATATATCCAAATGCTTTTGAAGGTTCAAGAATATCAAGACGCTTATCCTGATGCTGCTCCGTCCTTGTTTCATTATTGGCAGGATTTATCGGCGGCGTGGGTGAGCGATCTGGGCGTTAAGCTTCAGGCGTTATTATTTTCTGATTTTTCTCGCATGTCTGCGAATGATGATTCTGCGGGTGGGTATATGAACGGCTCTAAAGAAGCGACATCTTAATCGTTATAGAGGTTGTTCTAAATCGTTTGTTGTTGTGTGGTTAACTTCTTTTCCCCATGCGTCTGGCCGTTTTAGCATGAGATCACGATTTCTTTTCATTTCTTGAATGCCTAATCTTGTTAATTCCAAACTGCCGTTTTCATTGCGTTTCACGACTGTATCGATAATATTTTCGGCCTTTCTGGTGAAGGTCATTGATCTTATGACTTCGTTTTGGTTTTTAAGGGTGCATTGAATACTTAATTCGCCTGTTTTTTTTGCGATAAGTGTTATGTCCATATGTGTATTGTTCTTAGGGGGGCCAACTCTGAAGCTCCCGATATTCTCAGTATTTAGTGGTGTTGATATTTTTTTCATAGGAAATCTACTAAAGTTAAGTTTAAAAAAAAGCAAGCTTTATATGGATCTTCAGTGGTTTTGAGTATTCACTGGACAAAATGAAGGATGAGTTTTAACGTATTTTTATGGCGATTCATGTTTCTCATATTGTGGCGATGGCGGAAAACCAATGTATTGGTTTGGATAATCAAATGCCGTGGCATATTTCCGATGATTTAAAACGCTTTAAGGCGCTGACTATCGGGCATCCCGTGATTATGGGTCGTAAGACGTTTGATTCTATTCTTGGTTATTTGAAAAAGCCTCTTCCGGGGCGTGATAGTATTGTGGTTAGCCGATCAGGGTATGAGAATGAATTTGGTGTGCCTGTGTTTTCAAGTATCGAGGCGGCGGTTGCGCATGGAACGGATTTGGCCGAAAAAAAGACTCTGGATGAGGTGTTTATCATTGGTGGGGCGCAAATTTATAGCCAAAGCCTTGGGATGGTCGATCGTCTTCACCTAACTAAGGTTCATCGCGCGGTCGATGGAGATGCGTTTTATCCTGAATTTGATCGAAGTGATTGGGTGGAAATTCTTTGCGAAGATCATTTAGAACATGATCCGCCCTATAGTTTTCTTACGTTTGCGCGGAAATAATTGTATTCACGATATTTATAAAACTCTGCGCTGGGGCGCTATCTGGTTCGGCGAGAATTACTGGTTTTCCTTCATCTGCATTGAGGCGTATGTTTTTGGCCAGGGGGGTAGACCCTAAAAATGGAATTCCTTTTTTCTCTGCTTCATTGAGACCGCCGTTTTGGCCAAATATATGGTCTTCGTGACCGCAATTTTCGCAGATATGGGTGCTCATATTTTCAACCAAACCAAGGATGGGGACATTTGTTTTGTTGAACATTTCAACGGCGCGGCGGGCATCGATTAGGGCGATATCTTGCGGTGTGGTTACGATGATTGCGCCATCCACGGATAGCTTTTGCGCCAATGTAAGTTGCACATCACCTGTACCGGGGGGCATATCAATGACCAAATAATCAAGCGGGTCGTCTTCCGTTCCCCATGCCACATCGCGAAGCATTTGGTAGAAGGCGGTTTGCACCATCGGGCCGCGCCAGACAAGCGCCTTTTCTTTCTCGGTCAGAAACCCGATAGACATTGTTTTAACGCCGTAACGCTCCATCGGGATAAGCTTTTTTTCCTCATTGAGAGTGGGTTTGTACTCTTCATCGCCCATCATAAGTGGTTGTGAGGGGCCATAGATATCGGCGTCTAATAACCCGACTTTGTGGGTTTGAACCGTATTTGCGGTGGGTAATTCTGTGGATAATTGACCAATATTGGCCAACCCAGTGGCAATATTTGCGGCCACTGTGGATTTACCGACGCCGCCCTTGCCAGATGCAACGACAAGAATGAACCGCGCATGCACCTTTATGGGTGGGTTTTTGTCCATTCCGTGGGGGTCTTTTGCTGGGTGTGGTTTTCCTTGTGGCTTGTTCTGTGCGGTTAAGATGATTTGTGCTTTATTCACATGCGTTAGGGCGTTGATCTGTTTTTCTGCCTCTTGGCGCATTGTTTCAATGGTTTTACCATGTTTTGGGTCGACTTCTATGATTACCAATGCGTTGCCATTCTTATCTATTTGCGCGGTTTCAATCATGTTTTGCGAGAGGTCGGCAATACCGCTTAGAGCTTTCAAAATTGTTTTATCAAGTGGTGAGGTCATTTTTATGCCTATTCTTTAATGTTTTTGCCTTGAAACTCTTGCTTTGATCGACAAAACAGATATGTTGATCGATACAGCAAACGTCAACATACATAATGAAGTGAGTGTCATGTCGCAAGATAAGGATTCAGATAAGGGAAGAAAAAATCCATGGGGGAGTGCCGATGGCGCGAGCCGTGGTAAGGGACGCAATAACCCATGGGGTAATGGATCTAATGGTGGTGGACGTGGTCAAGGTGGCGGTAATCGCGGTGGTGGTAAAGGCCCAGAAGACTTTGATGATTTTATTCGTAATGCTCAAGAGGGTTTGAAAGACATACTTCCTGGAAATATGGGCAGTGGCGTTGCAATTATTTTATTGTTTTTATTTGTTGTGGTTTTGTGGCTTGCGAGTGGGTTTCATATTATTAACCCGGGTGAGCACGGTGTCATTCAACGTTTTGGTGCGTGGTCACGGACACAAGTCACAGAGGGACTTGGTTACCATTTTCCTGCACCTATTGAGACGATGACAAATGTTAATGTTAATCAGCAGCGCAGTATGACGATTGGCTTAGGTGATTCTAAGCGTAATGCCCTTGATGAGAGTCTTATGCTTACATCGGATCGAAATATTGTTGATTTACAGATGGTATTGCAGTGGGATATTAGATCTGCCGAAGATTTTTTGTTTGAGATTAAAGAACAAGAGACAACGATCAAAAAGGTTGCGGAAAGTGCGATACGTGAAGTTGTCGGGCAAACTGAGATGTTTCCGATTATTACTTCGGGGCGTGTGGGCATTGAAGATAAGGTTAAAAACATTATTCAGAAAAATCTTGATGAATATAATTCAGGTGTAAATATCAAACAGGTTTTGATTCAAAAGGCCGAAGTTCACCCCGATGTACAGCGTGCGTTCCAAGATGTTCAATCTGCGAAGCAGGATGCGGAGAATACCGAAAATATTGCGCGTGTGTATCGTGAGAAAATATTGCCTGAAGCGCGTGGTCAGGCGATTAAGCTTTTGCAGGATGCCGAAGGGTATAAGCAGCAAAAAATTGCACAGGCCACTGGTGATGCGGAGCGTTTTAAATCCGTGTATGAGGCTTATTTAACGGGTAAGGATGTGACGAAAGAGCGTATGTATCTTGAAGCCATGGAAAATGTTCTGAGCAATGCCCAAAAAATTATTATGGATGGTCAAAAAGGCGGTCAGGGTGTTGTGCCGTACCTGCCTTTGGATGAACTTAAAGCTAAAAGTAAAAATTAAAAGGGTATTATTATGAGTCCTAAAGTTATTTCTTTATTTGTTGTTTTTGCGTTAGCGCTGCTTGTTGGTTCACAAAGCCTATTTGTTGTTGATCAAACGCAGCAAGCGATTGTACTTCAACTGGGGCAGCCAAAAGGCGAACCACGTGGAGCGGGAATTCATTTCAAAACGCCATTTATTCAGAATATTCAATATTTTGATAGCCGTATTTTATCGATTGATCCAGCACCAGAGCAGGTGGTTATTTCATCAAGAACAGGTGAAAAAGCCAAGCCCGTACAAGCGGAGGACGGAAGCGTAGAAGATAATGGTCCTAGCATTGAAAGTGTAAGCGGTGAACCGATTATCGTTGATACATTTGTGCGCTATAAGATTACTGATCCTCTACAATTCATGAAAACATTACGTACAGAGGCGAGCGCGTCGTCGCGGATTGAAAGTATATTGGATGGCTCAACGCGTGCAGTATTGGGGGAGACCACTCTTCCTGAAATCCTTTCAGAGGAGCGCACCGAAATTATGGCGAAAATTCGTAATCGAGTGAATGAAAAAATTAAGGAAGATAAGTTCGGCATTGATATTGTTGACGTACGTATTGTGCGCGCTGATTTGACGGATGAGCTTCGTGAATCGACTGTGAAGCAAATGAATTCTGAGCTTAATGAGCGTGCGACAGAGCGCCGTTCAAAGGGGTCTGAGCGTGCGCTTGAGATTACATCTAAGGCGGAGAAGGAGCGTACAATCTTGTTGGCGGAAGCCGAGCGTGATGCGCAAATTATTCGCGGTGAAGGGGATAAGGACGCTATACGCACTTATGCCAAGGCGTTCAATGTTGATAAGGAATTCTATTCCTTTGTTCGTTCTATGGAAGCATATCAAAACACGATGGCTAATCCGGAAACAAGGTTGATTTTGTCACCTGATAGTCCGTTCTTTAAGCATTTCTCTGAGTAGTCGTGTTGTTGTGCTTAAATATTTTGTTTAACGAATAAAATAAAAGCCGCAAGAGGTGACTCTCGCGGCTTTATGAATTTTAATGTGGGATAATTACTTACGTGGAAGTTTCATATCGTCAGCAAGGCTTTTCTCTTGTGCTTCATCTTCTTCTTCGTAACCGCCAGCGGCAGGTTCGATTTGTGAAGGATCTGTTGCCTCCGTATCAGATGTTGCGGCTGTCGTTTCTTCTTTATCATTTGAAAAAGATACGCCACCTGATTTTTTCTTAGAATAGTCAGGTGCGCCAGCAAGGGATGTACCCATCGGTGCGATTACAAATGCAAGACATGCGGCGAATGCCACTAATTTTAGTTTAGACATATTAAAAACCTCTATTGTTTAAATTATAATCGTATGTAAGAAAATTTTAACGCGAGATGCAAGTTTTTTTATAACCATTGCGGTATCTCACGTTAAAAAATTGTTTTAGAAGCTACGAGATATACCAAAGATGATTTTTGAATCACATCCATCGGCACACTCAGATTTACTGAGGTCTGTGTCGATATACGAGAGAGAGAGATCAAAGCCTTTGAAGCTATAGCCTAGGCCAACAGACCAGTCCATATAATCAGGAACGCCGAAAACAGTGTTGTGTTCGATTTCTTGCCATCCAATATGAGCGGAGAGTGAAAGATCTGCGGGAAGTGGTACATCCACACCAGCGGCGTAATATTCTGCGTGGCCACTATTGCCGAAATATTCAGGAGAATAATTTACGGAAACCGATGCTGCTGCAACGTCGAAGTCGTAACCAAGGGCTAAGGCAAATTCAACAAAGTCATAATCAAGTGAGCTGTCTGCACCAGGGTAGGCGTAGTAAATTGCACCGATATCGTAGTTTAGGCCTTCGTAATCATTGCTGTAACCTAGGTAACCGTCAACTTCAAGAGCTGCTTGGTCACCATCGTTGAAATCAATGTTTGATCCCCAAACGCCAGCATATAGGCCAGAAGAGTGCGATACGTCAAAACCACCTTGAAGAGCAGGGTGTTCATCAGATTGAGCGATACCACGGAATGAGTATTCGGAAACGAAACCGGCATTACCAGAGAATTCGAAATCGTCTGCAAAAGCAGGTGCTGCGGTCGCAAGTGAAAGAGCGCATAACGCGAGTACTTTATAAGATGCTGTGTTCTTCATCATTTTATCCTGTTATTTATATTGATTTTAGCTAGGTACTCGAGAAATATTTAAGACACATTATTACATAAAGTGCTGGATTGAAAGGGGAACATTGGTAATGATAGTAATAAATCCACAAAAATTAGGGAATTGTGTTTTATGAATCCATTTTATTTTATGACCCCTGCGCGAATAAAACGCAAGAAAACTTTCGAATTTGCATCTCGGCATTTGTTTTTTGCGGATGTGTTGCATGCGTTTCAGGATTATGGTCTTGATCTTCAATTTTCTATGTTGGGTGGCGTAGGGGCGTATCAACCTTTTGCCTTATCGACAGAGCGTTTGGATACACCGCAAAAGCAAGAGCAGTTCACAAATGGTTTTTGGAGTTCGGCAGAGCGTGGTGACATGCGCGTGTATATCACTCTTTCGTCAATGCATGGCGGTGGGCGCTCGGCGCATGATTTTATTCATGAAGCTATGCATGTTTACCAAGATATGTATGGTTTATATTTTGTTCCGTTGAAGGAAGATGGGGCTCCCCCCTTAATTTTGGATGCTAATAGCGATATTGTGGCAATTTTATTCTGTGAGGCTTGGGCGCAGGTGCAAACAATTCGGATATGCTATACCTTGAAGGAGAGGGGCTTTGTGAAGGGGTGGAAGGGAGCGCAGTCTCATCCTGATTTTTCAGGGCTTGCGCGTGGATATGCGCGTGATATGGAGAGAGGCGTAGAAGAAAACCTGGCCGCAGCGCGATGTTTTAAAGCTTGGTATATGGGGGCACATCGTGAATTTTATGAGGGGCACGCCCTTAAAATTCATAAAATAAATTTTGAAAGATTAACTCAGGACGTTAAAAACTGTCGCAATGAAGATGTGAACAGGAATTTGCGTCGATTAACCTATCCGAAACTTTTGGAAAGGCTGCCTGAAAATGAAATGACGTCTTTCTTTAAGAACGTTGATTGGGAAGATGATGTTTATAGAGATATTCAAACACCTGAGGTTGCGCGCGGGGTTTCTGAAATTAATGCGCGATATGGCGCGGCGGAGAATACAAATATTCAAGATATAAAATGTGGATCACCGATTTATATCTGGAATCGATTGCGCGCGCGGGAAATTGAAACATCGGAAGTACCTGCTGAGCTTTATGAAATGGCGCAGAAGTTCAGTTCGTAATAGCCACGGCATTGACAGAGTCTTTAAAACTCGGCATCCTTAACTGTTTTTAATGCGAACAGGAGGTTGCATTTATGTCCACGAATTCCAAAAGATCATTTGCCCCAGAAAATTTGGCGCAGGCTATTAATCCATGGAGTTGGTGGCTTGAGGGGAATGCCAATGAAAACCAAAATGGGTTTATCAATATCACGAATTATAAAAGCGGTAATCCAAAGTTAGAGCAGAAAATCGTTTCTGAAACTGCAGGCTATGGCATGCAACTTGGTATAATCGAAGATATGCTTGAAGTTATGATTGATTTTATTCCGAAAGGGAAAGTTAAGCCCGAGCAGGAAAAGGTTATTCTGCAATTTCAGGAGATGACCAAAGCCATTCGTTCGCAAAAAGAAAAGGATTTGTTGGAGCGTTTTTCTGCAGGCTCTATTGAGGACTTAGTCGGACGCCTTGATCGTTTGAAAAAAGACGATCCTGTCTTGTATGAAAAAATATCGAAAAAGCTTAAATCCGCTCTTTAAAATATTGTTTTGTATATATTAAAATAGCGTCTTGAAAATGCATTAAACACGTATATAGTTTGGCTATCATGTTAAAATTTACGTTTGATGTAAGAAGTATTCTTATTATTGCAATGTGTACGCCTGTATTCGATGTTTTTGCAGAGGATGGGTTGGTTGCGCGTGGCGAAGTGAATTTACGTTCAGGTTCTGCGCGGAATATTATGATGACTGAAATATGGGCTCCTTTATCACAAGATGAAAATTCTGTGATTTATGGTGATTTGCGTTTGATGGGTGATGATAAGGATAACCATGAGGGGAATATTGGCCTCGGTTATCGTAAACATGGTTTTTTTGGCGGATTTAAAGGAATTGTTGGGGCGCATGGATGGTTAGATCGGCGTATAACGGCGCGCGGATCTGCGTTTAATCAGGTGACGGCTGGTGTGGAGTGGTTTGGTGAGAACGGTGTTGATTTGCGATTGAACGGGTATTTGCCGTTATCAAGTTATGAGGAGCATATCACTGTAAACTCAAATCCCTTGGGATTCCAATTATCTGGGACAGGGATTGTTACCAATACAAATGGCCGTGTTATTGAAGAGCCACAGCACGGCTTTGATATTGAGCTGGGCCTTGATATTGGTCGCCTATTTAATGAAGGGCGAGAGCATATTGATACTATGCGCGTTTATGGTGGGGGCTATGTTTTTGATAGTGCGCGGACAGAGCGTGTTTCAGGAGTTCGTACGCGTTTTACCGCCGATATTACATCGGATTTTCAATTAGGAGCGCGGTTTCAACATGATAATGTGCGTGGATCGCAAGGGTTTTTAGAGGCTACCCTCCGTTTTCCGTTTGGGTCAAAACGAAGCTATCGTAAGCATGGATTACTATCACGGTTGGATGAAAGCCCAGAGCGCGATATTGATATTGTAACGGGTGAAGTTGTTACCGATGCGGGCGTTAATGTTGCCGTTATCAATAATGCAACGGGGCAACAGCAAGAAATTTTACATGTTGATAATAGCGCGGGCGCGGGCGGTGATGGAAGTGTTGAAAATCCGTTTAATACATTGGCTGATGCACAGGCAGCAGCATCTGCACAGACAATAATCTATGTCAACCGTGGTGATGGAACGAGTACCAATCAGGATCAGGGGATTGCGCTTGATAAAACTGGGCAGGTGTTAATTGGGTCTGGTGTAGATTTTATTTATGATACTTCGCGATTTAGCTTGGCTAATTCGGAATCCCCGTCTTCTTTTTTAATTGCGTCTGCGAATGCGGCACCTTTGATTACAAATGTAAATGCGAATGGTGATGGTGTGCGCGTTAGTGCGGATGATGTTGTTGTCACTGGTATTACCGTGGATGGTGCAATGCGCGATGGTATTGTCGTGGAAGCGGATGGCGGCGCGGCAAGTGCGCAGAATGTTGTTATCAAAAGCGTAACATTACAAAATAACCGTATGGGTGTATATGTTCATGGGAGTAATGGCGGCGCGGTTTCTGCGTTGGTGCAAAATACGGTTGTGATGAATAATTCTCAACACGGGGTGGCCATATATGATGATACGAATGGAGATTTTGAGGCGGATCTGGGCGGTGGTGCTTTGGGCAGTACTGGTAATAATGTGTTGGCGGGAAATACATTAGAGGATTTGGCCGTAGAATATGATGGTCGTGCCCTTTCTGCACAAAATAATTGGTGGGGGCAGGCTTCGGGGCCTGATACGGATTTACCGACCGTGGGAGTGAATCCACAAATCTATTACGGTGCGCCGATTAATGATGATTTGGTCGGGTCATGGACATTTGATACGGAATGGACAACGGATACCGTGGCATATGATCGTTCGGGACAGGGTAATAACGGTTCATTATCGGCGGGTATATCATTGGCGGATCAAGTTGCGGGACAAAACCGCGAAGCGTTAGATTTTAGTAGTGATCGTGTGGATGCAGGGGATATTGATGCGATTGATAACACAACCGCATTTACCACCGCAATGTGGGTTAAGCTGGATGTTTTGACAGGTGATCGGGAATTATTTGCGAAAGGTAGTCATGGTTCTGATGCTCCATTGATTATTTGGCGAGATAATTCTGTTGGAGCAGGTGATCAGGCGGGGAATTTGAGGACATTATCCGTTATTGTAAATAGCACAACAAACAGAACGTGGATTAGCGCGCCAACTGATTCATTGAATGATACTGGGTGGCATCATGTGGCTGTTACCTATGAAGGTGGTGACGCTGCGGGGCTAAAGATTTATATGGATGGTGTGATGGTGCAAAGTGGTAGCACGGTCAATGTGACATCGATTGAGCCGTCGGGAACGAGATATACTATTGGCGCGCCGAATAATGGCACTAATTTCTTTGATGGGCTCTTGGATGGATCGCATCTTTATACGCGGGCTCTTGATTCGGGAGAGGTTGCGGAGCTGTATCGTATGGATACAAGTTCATCTGTCGATACTGGTGGGTTTTTAACCTCAGCACCGTGATTATTTATGCTTGTCTCTTGCGTTGAATGATCAACATCACGCCAATACCGCCTAACAGGCCAAGCAGTAACATCACTATGCCCTCCATAGAGGCTTTGTTCGTGTTATTTCCCGCCATTTTATTGAGGAGAGCGACTTGATCGCTAAGCTTGTTTACTGCGGCGGTTGTATTGTTCTGAGCGGTTTTCAGCTCACTCATTTCAGATTTGAGCGCAATGTTTTCTGCACGCAACTCTTTTGTTGCCTCAATCATCGGCGCAATCAATCCCACATAATTCACAGACTTTGTGCCCATTTCATCCTTGGCTGTATGGACAAGCTCGGGGAAGATGTTCTCTAATTCCTGTGCCATCACACCAAATTCAATGCGCCCCGATTCATCATCTTTCATGGTGAAGGAATATGTATCAATCTGGTCGATGCGCTCTAGCAAGCTACCTGTCTTAATAAGTGGCTCGATATTATCCTTCAGACGCATATCCGATACATCGGTAATTGTGCCTGAATATTCGATATCACCTGTCACGTCGAGTTCAACGTCTGGCGCGGTGTTACCTATACCAACATAGCCATTGCTGATATCACCATAAATCGTATCACCGATATTAAGCTGGTTACTGCCTGTGGAGGAGGGTGCATCCACATTGGCACCGATGAGGATGTTATTATCACCCGTGGTAAGAGCGTAACCTGCATGACGACCAAGGGCTACATTATCACTGCCATCAACATTGCTGTTAAAGGCGCGATAACCAATGGCGGTGTTCGTGCTCCCTGTTGTGTTGGTGCGCAAGGCGTTACCACCCAATACAATATTCTGGGATCCCGAGGTTAAATTCACCAATGCATCATTACCAACGGCGGTGTTACTATCTGCTGTTGCTGTACTGTTTGCTGTTGTTGCGCCGGCATTATAGCCAATGAAGGTGTTATATTGCGCGCCAGATGTAAGGTCAGCCGCACTAACCCGTCCCATAATAACGTTTTGGCTACCGCCGTAAGCGGTGAACGCATCACTGAGGTCATTAATGGCTAATCCTGATACTGATCCCATATCTGTGAAAGTCGAGCAATCATGAGAGAATTGCATCTTGTCGGTTGTATCATCAAACCTAATACAACCCGCTTCATTTGCCGCGCCGCCATCAAGGCGGATGTCACCAGATTGGATATGAAGCTTGCTGTCTACGACATCAGAACCAAAATCACCTAAGCCCAGCCCTGTGGCATTAATTTCTGCAACTTGTTCACCTGTATAATCGGAGTTTGAATCTAGTTCAAAGGAAATATAACCCGTCGCACCTGTCCCTAATGTACTTAAGAAGAGGGCGTCATCAACAGCATGCACATAGGATCTATTTCCACTGTCTTCACCAATCTCTATACCATCTGTTCCATTACCCACATACAGATATCTATTACCGCCACTGGTTACGAAGGTCATGTTATCAGTGGCGCCAAAACTACCTGAATTGTTGAACTGGATTTGAGTGTTTGCTCCAGCCGGTGTTGCCAATCCCATCGTCGTATAGGTCGAACAATCATGGGAGAACTGAAGGCCTGTGCCTTCAAGGAAGCGGATACAACCTTCGGCACCGGCCGTGCCGTCATCATCAATGAGGAGTTCACCATTAAATAGTCCCACAGTATTGGCACGATTGAATGAAACAGCGTCATTGTCGCCCATGAAGATACCCAGCGCATTTGCACCGGCCACTTCAGGCCTTGTTTTCGGGGCGTAGTTATCGCCAAGACCGATACCCATAGAGTAGGTACCTGTTGTTTCTACTTCTACATCGTTACCAAATGCTACGGAATTTGCTGCTTTTGCTGCTGTGTATCGACCAATTGAGAGACTTTGCACTCCTGAAGACGTGGCACCACCGTGAATTGCCGTCGAGTTATTTCCAGTAGCATACCCATTCAGAGCGAGTGAACGATCACCGCTTGCCTGTGATGAATCCCCAAGAGCGATTGTATAAACATTGCTGGCTGTGGCGCCTTGCCCCGCGGCAAAACTTCCTAATCCGCTGGCTGTATTGCTCAAGCCCAAAGCAATAGAGTGATTGCCTGATGCTTCTGTGTTTTGTCCCCAAGCAAAGCTGTTTGTTCCTATATTAGCATCATCCCACGCATTGTTTGCGGCCGAGAGTGTACCGCCGCGTAAGGCAAAGTTGTCTGTATCATAGACAACACCTGTATAGCCGCTGCCACCGCCAGCATCACTGATGGAAACGCTGTCCATCGTTTGTGCGGTGTCAAGGATGTGGAGGTTCTCACGCGTGATGTGGGTTGTATTATCCGTCCAAAGGCCAGTTGCTACGCCCATGTCACTGAATGTTGTACAATCGTGGGAGTATTGGATTTTATCTGTTGTATCATCAAACCTTAGACATCCCGCCTCATTCGCCGCGCCGCCATCAAGCCGAAGATCGCCTTCTTCTATGTGAAGGGCAGAGTCAACAGTGTCTGCACCACCATCAAAACCTGTGCCGATACCAACATTAGACGTAGAGCCATTTATGAGTATTCCTGCGGTACTTGATGACTCCGTTGAATATAAGTACAGGTCACCATTATTTGCATTCATTCGGATATAATCACCACCACCGCTATACCCTACATATCCTGCAAGAGTTCCACTATTGGAGTGAGCCGGTCCCCATCTCATGCTTGCGCCACTTCCTGTTTCTGCAATGGTAATTTCGGCATCAACATAGGTTGAATTATCTAACGCACCGTTTCCGACCATTAGGTTTCCGCCTTCAATAACCACCAGATTATCAACGCGGAGGTCTTCACCAGACTGATCACCCATGAATATACCGAATGAGTTATCGGCGGAGACAATCGGATCAACACCTGTTGAATCACCAAGGCCAAAACCGCCTGAATTTGCGCCTGTTACATTGATTTCATTTCCAATGGCGAAGCTGCTTGCGCCGCCGGCAATGGTATCAGTGCCGAATGCCAGACTGTCTGTTCCGATATTTGCATTATCCCATTCTGTGCCGGATGCGGAGCCGCCGCGAAGGGCACCTTTATCCGTATCCCAGATCAGAGCTGTGCCAACGCCGCTGTTCAGGCTTGCCGTGTCTATTGTTTGCCCTGTGTCTACGATGTGGACGTTTTCACGCGTCACATGGGTGGTGTTATCTGTCCAGAGTGTCGCTCCGCCTAATCCCATTGTCGTATAGGTCGAACAGTCATGGGAGAATTGCAGGCCGGTGCCTTCGAGATAGCGGATACACCCCTGTGATCCCGCCGTGCCGTCATCATCGATAAGGACGTCTCCGCCGACAAGTGCCATGCGGTTTGCAGTGGCAAGATCATAGCCCGATTGATCACCCATGAAGATACCGAAGGAATTCGCGGCGGTTACGGTTGGTGCGGTACCTGCTGCATCTCCCAAACCCAGAGCCATTGAGTTCGCTGCCGCAGCACCTGTTGTAGTATCGTTGCCCAATACAAGACTATTAGCGCCATTGGCAATAATATAATCCCCTATCGCAACACTTCTGCTGCCTGTGGCGTAAGCGTAATGTCCAAGAGACACGCCGGCATACCCTGCTGATTGCACACCTTGACCTGCCGCGAAAGAATAACTTCCGCTTGCAATAGGTTGCGAACCAAAGGCCGTTGAATACGTTCCGATGTTTGAATCATCCCATTGTGCAGAATTAGCCCAGCCTGCGCGGAAGGCACTTTTGGATTTATCAAAGAACATGCGGCTATCTTCGGTGCCGTTGCCTGTATCCGCAAGCTGCCAAGACCCTACGATAAAGTCTTCATTCGCCAAATCACCATAGATAAGATTACCGATATTAAGTTGATTATCAGCGGTTGCAGATGGCGCATCAATGCCTTGACCAATGATAATATTGGAAGACCCTGTGGTAATGTTATCACCTGTTTGACGACCGATGGCGATGTTGCTGTAACCTGTTGTATTTGCCGTCATCGCATTATATCCGATGGCGGTGTTCCAATAGCCTGTCGTATTAGATGAAAGGGCATTATATCCGATGGCGGTGTTTTCATCACAGCTATTGCTTACACCACAAGTCGTGTCCAGTGCGGATAAGGCATTTTGTCCCACTGCTACGTTATATTGCCCGGGAGAGGCTGCGACACCTGCGCTATCGCCCATGTAGAGATTGAAATCTGTTGTATAATCCGTATAGGCATCGGTGAGATCATTGATGGCCATGCTGGATGCAGCGCCCATTGTCGTATAGGTCGAACAGTCATGGGAGAATTGCAGGCCTGTGCCTTCGAGATAGCGGATACACCCCTGTGATCCCGCCGTGCCGTCATCATCGATAAGGAAATCCCCGCCGACAAGTGCCATGCGGTTCGCGGTTGAGAGGTCATAGCCCGATTGGTCACCCATAAAGATACCGAAGGATGAGGCACCAGATACGACAGGATCTGTTCCCGCAGGAAGACCTAATCCAAATGCGAATGAATAGTTGTTTGTTACATTTGCACCAGTACCTAGTGCCACAGCCCCTGTAGATTGTGCCGCAACGCTACCACCAAGTGCTACAGAATTGCCACCAGAAGCAAGAACATATCCGCCAAGTGCAACACTACCGTTTCCGCTGGCTGTTGCATTATTTCCCATTGCTGTGGCATATAAATTACTGGCGGTTACTATGGCGCCCATAGCGGTGGAATATGCTCCAGAGGCTTCGGCATTTTCTCCCCAAGAAAAACTATTAGCACCAATATTGGCATCTTCCCAAGCGTTATCACCGCCTGAGATTTCACCACCGCGGAATGCGCCTTTATCCGGATCGAAGAAGGCATAAACGCCATCACCATCAAGGCCAGCTGTGGTTGATCCTGCCGCCAGTCCAGCATCGAGAATATGGAAATTCTCACGCGTGATATGGGTTGTGTTATCCGTCCAGAGGCCAGTGCCAAGGCTGTCAACATCGGTGAAGGTTGAACAGTCATTCGAGAATTGGAGTTTATCGGTGGTATCATCAAAGCGAATACATCCCGCCTCATTCGCCGCGCCGCCATCGAGGCGAAGATCCCCTGATTGTAGGTGAACGGTTGAGTCTATGACATCAGAAGAAAAATCTCCAATCCCGATATTGCCTGTGCCGGCAATATTCAGGCGTTCAGTATCATTGGTTCGTAAGATCATTGGAATGCTTGAGGGGGTATTCAAATAAAACTCAGCATCAGAACTGTATATTTGTGCGCGATCCGTATCCGTCACTTGGAATGTCATACCTGCTGCATTGCCGCCACCATTGCCATTGTTTAGAACAAGAAGGTCATTAACATTACCTGTTTCATCTGTTTTGATAGTAAGTCCACCAGCCGTATTGGTCCCAACGTATATGCTCACGGCTTTTGTAGACATATCCGCTGTAATCGTATCACCAATATTAAGCTGGTTACTGCCTGTGGAAGAGGGTGCGTCAACATTAGCACCGATGAGGATGTTATTATCGCCCGTGGTTAGCGCGTAACCCGCATGACGACCAAGGGCTACATTATCACTACCGTCAACATTGCTGTTAAAGGCACGATAACCAATGGCGGTGTTCGTGCTCCCTGTTGTATTTGAGCGCAATGCATTACCACCCAATACAATATTCTGGGATCCCGAGGTCAGACCCACCAGCGCATCATTACCAACGGCGGTGTTGCTGTCTGTTGTTGCTGTACTATTTCCTGCTGTCGCGCCGGCATTATAGCCAATGAAGGTGTTATATTGCGCGCCAGATGTAAGGTCAGCCGCACTAACCCGTCCCATAATAACGTTTTGGCTACCGCCGTAAGCGGTGAACGCATCACTGAGGTCATTTATGGCTAATCCCGCAGCTGACCCCATTGCCGTAAAGGTTGAACAATCATGAGAGAATTGCAACTCATCTGCCGTATCATCAAATCTGATACAGCCCGCCTCATTCGCCGCGCCGCCATCAAGGCGGATATCTCCAGATTGTAGGTGAACGGTTGAGTCTATGACATCGGAAGAAAAATCTCCGACACCTACATTACCGCCAGAGGCAATACGCATGCGCTCGGTGGGGCTGTTTGTTGTTGTTGTTGAGAAATACATATCGGTAGGAATAGTATCTGCAGCAACCGTGCCATTAATTTCGGTTCCTATGGTTGCTCCCTCTTCAAAATTAGCATTATCACGACCATAAAATTCCAATCGACCAAGCGTATAGCCATCAAGAACCACTGATGGGGCTGCCTCAGTCCCGCCCGCCCGCGCAAAGAGGTAATCAGCACTAAAGCCGCCGTAATTATAATGGTGGACATTATTGCCAGAGCCATCACCTGAGATTGTCAATAATGTGCTTGGAGTTTCCGTACCAACCCCAATTTGCCCACTGGCATTAATCATAAATGGCGTTGTATCACCTGCTTCATCATCAACACGGAAAGACGTAGCCGCGCCAAGATTGTTCACATAAAGCGGGGTAGCTGTCGAGGTGGCCAGAGTTGACGCCGTCAAAATATATTGGTCGTCAGATCCACCAGTCGCAGCGCTTGTCTCCCCGAAGGTAAAGGCTGATCCTGCCCCCGTCAAAGCCCAGTTCCAAACTTGCGCATTTGTTCCATTCGTCAGAGTATTGGCTGCAGTTGCATTTGTTATATCTGATAGCGCAGTAGCTCCGCCCAAAGAACCAAAGGTCGCAAAAGTTGAACAATCATCGGAATATTCAAGGCCAGTACCCTCGGTATAGCGGATACACCCCTGTGATCCCGCCGTGCCGTCATCATCAATCAGAAAGTCACCCCCGACCAGCGCCATACGGTTGGCTGTGGTCAGGTCATAGCCTGATTGATCACCCATGAATATACCGAAGGAAGAAACCCCAGAAACTTGTGGGCGTGTGCCTGCCGCATCACCCAAGCCAAAGGCAAAAGAGTTTGCACCTGCGGCATCAACATTGGCTGTCTGTCCTAATACCACTGAGTTTGCACCATTGGCGCTTAAGTCTTCACCAAGCGCAATAGAACTAGCCCCACCAGCATTGGCATTATATCCTGCTGCAAATGCTCGTTGTGCAGTAGCATCTGAGTTTTGTCCAAAAGCCGCCGATCTGTTGCCGGTTGCCGTATTGCTTGCACCTGCAACAAAACTATAATCGCCTGATGCTGTGTTGTTTTGACCTGTAGCAAACGACCATGATCCACTCGCTGTGGTGTTTTGACCAAACGCACCAGAGTAGTTACCGATATTAGCCTCATCCCATGGACCTGTTGCTTCTGCGCCTGCGCGGAAAGCAAATTTATCCGGATACCACATAGCTCGTCCACCGGACCGTTCCAGCGCAGCGGGCATTGCTTGTCCTGCATCTATAACATGGAAGGTTGAGCGTGTGATGTGCGTTGTATTATCCGTCCAGAGGCTTGCAAGGCCAGTAAAGCTTGAGTATGTAGAACAATCGTCAGAGTACTCAAGTTGGTCGCTTGTGTCGTTATAGCGTATACAGCCTTTTGATGCGGGGGAGGATGCTTCGCTATCGATTTGGAATTCTCCGCCTATGATTGCGAATTTATCACTTTCTGTGAAGTCATAGGCGCTATTGGCATCGACGACATGGCCATCGAAAAAGAATACTGCGGAGCGGTCGCCTGTGATAACGGGCTGGGTTGCCTGAGTATTGGTTTGCATACCAACGGCAAATGATCCATGCCCATGTCCAGCCGCCATAGTATAGGTGAGGTCTGGGGTTCCGCTACCCGCTGTTACGCCATAGCCCAGAGTAGTGCTCCAACCACCACTGGCCGTGTTCGCAACACCCAGAGCCGTGCTCCAACCGCCACTGGCGGTGTTTGTTGAACCGAATGTGGTGCTTTGGTCACCACTTGCGGTGACGCCATCACCTGCGGCGAAGCTATATGCGCCGTTTGCTTGGGCATCGCGACCCCATGCAAAACTGTTTGTTCCAATATTTGTATCATCCCATGCATCGTTGGCGGCCTGAATAGAACCCCCACGCAGAGCGCCATTATCCGTATCATAAAACACACGTGTTCCTGCCGCGCCGCCGCCATTGATACTAAGCGAAGTGCTGTCGGATGTTTGTCCAGCATCTAATACGTGCCAATTTCCGCGTGTGATGTGGGTAATGTTATCTGTCCATAGGCTTGCACCCGCTACGATACTGGCGAAAGAAATAAAGGTTGTGCAATCATCGGAATATTGTAGACCCGTGCCCTCGACATAACGGATACACCCCTGTGATCCCGCTGCGCCGTTATCATCAATGAGGAAGTCGCCACCATATAAGCCCATGCGATTATCAACAGCGAGGTTTGTGCCGCTTTGATCTCCCATGAATATACCGAAGGATTCAACGCCTGATACGCGGGGAAAACTCCCTCCTGCCTGACCAAGACCAAGAGCCATGGAATTTGTTGCGGTGTTTGTTGCCTGAGTATACGTCCCCATTGCAATACTATCAACACCAGCGGCTGTTACACCGAGGCCAATGGCAACGCTTGAATTACCAGACGCGGTGGATTGAAACCCTGCTGCAAAAGCTTGCCCAGCGCTTGATACTGTATTTGCACCAATGGCAACGGAGTTGTTGCTTGTCGCCTGTGAGTTTGAGCCTAGCGCAATACTATAATCGCCTACAGTGTCCCATTGTGTTCCTGTTGTTCTACCAGCACGAAAAGCGCCTTTGGATTTATCAAAGAACATACGTGCATCATGATCGGTGTCCGTATCATCATCAAGTTGTGGAGAGCCAAAAACAAAATCATCGGCAGCGTAATCACCAGCGGATGATTTCACGCGCACAACATTTGTGGCAATCTCAAATATACCAACGCATTCAGTATTGATCCATTCGCTTGATCCATTGTCGTATGTTAGGCATTGGCCATCGGCGGGAGTGGTTATGGTTACATCAGCAAGACCATTAAGGGAAGACCCCCCGCCACCAGAACCGACAGTATCTGCGTCACAAACCCATGCTGTTCCGCTCCAACGGTTAAAATTACCAGACGCACATGTTGCGGGGGTAAAATCATTACCCGCCCAAGTGTAGTCATTCGCCTCTATTGTGCCATTAACATCGACATTGTCGTTAATATAGACATCACCGCCATTATTTGCGGTGCTGTTTGATATTGCGTCTTGTGCGTCTAAGACGCCTGTAATATCAACCGCATCATCTAATGTTACATCACCCGTCGAATTTGATATCGCTCCCTGCGCGTCTATTGTGCCTGTAATAACTGTGTTGCCGTTTGTTGCATCTACAGTAAAATCACCACTGCCTATATCAAAATTTCCTGCTATATCAAGGGTTGACCCAAGAGTTGCCGCGCCGCCGACACCTAATGTGCCGTTGGTTAAAGTGATATCGCCATTGGTGCTGGTATAATCACCTGTTACATCAAGGGTAGAGCCCAGTGTTGCCGCACCACCGACATCTAACGTGCCATTTGTTAAAGTGATATCGCCATTGGTGCTTGCGTAGTCACCTGTTACAGCGACATTGTCGTTTATTGTTACGTCCCCGCCAGAATTTGATATAGCGCCAATTATACCAAGTGTTGAGCCGAATGTTACCGCGCCACTGACATCTAATGTCCCAACGATATCCAGTGTATTGTTGGGCGTCGTTGTGCCGATGCCAACCTCGGTTGTGCCACCAGTATTGAAATATATTTCATCAGTTGTGTTTGATGACCAAATACTGCCTGCCGCGCCAACATTAACCCAGCCAATCGGGTCATCACATAGCTCTAGGCTATCTGGGGTTGTTGCCGTATTCAGACGAAGAAGGCCATCATTCGCGCCATTACATGTTGAAAGCGTCCCTTCCGTTGGGAAAAGCATTGACGCTGCGCCAAGTGTAAGGGCAGAAGTTGCACTGGCCGATAAATCAATACCGTTAGAGAATGAAGCACTTCCCGTTACATCGAGATTTTTGTCAATGGCTGCTGTATCAGGGGCACTTAAGCTCCAAAGGCCGTCTGTCGCGGCAGCGGCAGCAGCGTAAGTGAAATCAATGACAATATCATCGCCGCCCTTATTAACGGCAACAGGCCCAGCCGTACATGTCGTATCAAATATTTGATCGGGGCCAGCAGAGATAATTGCAATCACCGTATAAGTATCAGATGCGCCATCTCCATTTAACAGCTGATTTCCACCTGTGCCATTTTTATCACATCCAGCGTCACCTGTTATCGTACCAGGATCCCATGCACAATATCCGTAATCTGTACCCCATGGGTCAATACGTGATGATGAAACGGAGGAGGGGAGGAGGCCGCCCCCTGTTGGGACACCGCCATTTGGTTCAAATTCCAATGGCTCGACCATTAAGTCGCCATCACAATCTCCATTATCAACGTCTTCTATGGATTCAAGCATAGCAAGGCGTGAGCCTATGGCCATTTCGCTTTCGGCTTTTGCGCGGGCTTGAACCTCGACCATTGTACTTAATGGTCCGCGCATGGTGGAGACTGTTACTGCGCCAAGCACGCCAACAACGGCGACGGCGCCAAATAGCATGAAAAAGATATTACCGCGCTGATCATCGCGAAGGGCTTTTAAGGGGGAGGGCATATAAGATGCTTTATCGCCGTATATATGGCGAATATGAGAATAAAGCTCTCTAAACATTCAAAAAATACCCCCTGAGACAATAACCAAAATAAATTTACGCAGCCCTTAATCTCGCGCAAATATATAAAATGTGCCTTATCATTATGCAGGGAATTCCTTTACAAAATCTTAGGAAATAACATTATTTCACCTAATATCTTGGGGATATGTGGATAGAATTTGTGTATAAAATTCTTTATGTGAAGTAATGGCGAATCAATTACTGTTGATATCAAACTTCACCAAAGCATCGCTTTGTTTCTTTCTGAGTGTCTCAAGATCGAAGCCGTCGATAAGCTCGTTAAACACTTGATACCAGTTGATTTCGGCCTTTAGGTGTAGGAAGAGAGATCCTAAGCCTAGTGCTGCGCGATCCATGAAAACGAATTCACGTGGTATTTGGACGCCATTGCCGAGTTCTTTGAGCTTTTTATGTACTTTTTCTGCCGTATCGCGTCCGTAAATGCCGTTTGTGACCTCGCCAATTGGTCTGATTTTGTCTTCTAAAACAGGGCCATAAAGGAAATGTGCCCAAATATTAAGGGTTTCGACGTGCTCGCGGCTCAAATCTTTGAACCCCCAAGTGTCATAGGCATGGGCGGAAAGGTCGAAATCATCGTTTTTAAGGGCGTTGTATAAATCAATCACGCCGCCGATGAACTCTACTGGGAATACACGCACGCAGCCGAAATCCATGAGGTTGATGGATAAATCATCGCGCACTGTGTAATTGCCCAAATGTGGGTCGCCATGAATAACGCCGTAATTATAGAGTGGTACATACCATGCACGGAACATATTCATTGCCAAGGTGTTGCGCGTTTGCGTGTCTTTATCGATGTAATCCATGATGCGTGTGCCATCCATCCACGATGATGTGAGGAGACGATCGGTTGAGAGTTCATCAACGATTTGTGGGACGTGTACGTGTTTTTCATCGCGTAGCATATGCCCGTAAAGCTTTGTGTATTTGGCTTCTAGTTTATAGTTCAGCTCTTCACGCAGGCGTTCGGCAAGTTCGGTATGTATTTGCCCTGTTTTAATGGCTTTGTCGTATTTTTCATAGATAGAAAATATGATCTTTAACTGATTAAGGTCTGCATCAATGGCAGATCCCATATCGGGGTATTGTAATTTACAGGCTAGATTTTCGCCGCTTAAAGATACGGCGCGGTGGACCTGGCCTAGGCTTGCGGCGGCGGCGGCTTCGCGCTCGAATGATGTGAACTGGCTTTCCCAATTCGCGCCAAGCTCTGTCTTCATGCGCCTTTTTACAAATGGCCATCCCATAGGCGGTGCGTTGGATTGTAGTTGTTGAAATTCTTGCGCGTATTCCTTTGGCAGGGCTTCGGGAATAGTTGATAAAATCTGCCCGACCTTCATAAGGGGGCCTTTGAGGTTGCCAAGGGCGAGGACTAATTTCTCTGCATGTTCGCCGCGCTCAATTTTAAGGCCAAGGAACTTCTCCCCTGCAAGTTTTGCGGCGAGGCCTGCCATTGTGCCTGAAACTCGTCCATATCTTGCGATGCGTCCGCCGAGGTTATTTTCCTTGAAATTGTCATTTTTATTGTTTTCACTCATGATGATAGGATTATCTTAAAGCACGTGAAACGCCAATAGTTTTCTTAGGTTATGGTCTCATAAACAAGTTATTGTGGTCTTGGTTACTATAAGCGTAGACATTATGTGGTGTTTTATGCTCAAATATTGTTTGTGCTTTATGTGTGAAGGGATTTTCAATGCGTGTTAATTGTCTTTTATTTGTAATTGTGTTGCTTTCCTTTGGTGGGTATTCCACTAACGCAAATGCGGGGTGGTTGGATTTTTTATTTCCAGCGATTGAAGATACTGGGCCTAGCCCCTCTGAAACATTGCGTGCGCCGTTTTCTGATCCTGACGCTGTTATTTTGGATATGGATAGTATTGACAATCCTCAAAACTCAACGCCATTGGATCAAAAACACCGTACGAACACTGTTATGATTGGTTGGTTGCAGTTGGTGCTTCCATCATTGATTAGCTATAAATCCGATGGGTATGATCAGCAGTATCTTGAAAAGGTTGAATTGTTCTCTAAAAATGGAACAGATGATTATGTTTCCTTTTTGCATTCGCGTAATTATATTACGACCCTTAAAACGGGGCGATATGACATCACAGGGTTCATTCAAGACTATCCGATTGTTGTGAATGAGGGTGTTATTGATGGGCGTTATCAATGGGTTTTTCAGACTGCTGTTATGGTGACATATCTTGATGCTGGTTTGGATGATTACGGAAAAAGTGAGGGTGAGCAAATATCACAAGAATATGTCGTGACATTTCATCTTGGGCGTTTTGAAGGCATTAAGAATGAGCATGGCGTTTTGATTGATAGTTGGGATGTTAAGCCAAAAAACTAGTATTTTAGACGAATCAGGGGTGGCAAATCCATCTAATTGTGTAAACTAGAACCTATTACGAATCATAAATATACGAAGGAATTATCATGAGTGAGAATGTCGCAAGCTTCCCAGTTTCTGACGCCAATGAATCTGCCCCCTCAGAGGCCGCCACCCCGCAAGATGTTGGTGGTGTTGCAGGGCAACGTTTAGCATCTTTTATTGAACGTGTTGAGCGTTTGGAAGAGGAAAAAGCTGTTTTGATGGAGGATATCAAGGAAGTTTATGCCGAGGCCAAAGGCGTGGGTTTTGATGTGAAAGTGATGCGTAAGCTCATTGGTTTGCGTAAAATGGATGCGGATGCCCGACATGAATTAGAGGCGATTATGGATCTGTACAAAGCCGCCATCGGCATGAGCTAAGAGCTTTTGCATTTACGTATGGACTTCGTTAAGCTTCGGCTTATGTATTAAAATACACGGCGCCTTGCTTTCCTAGCCATACATAAATGCAGTACGCTCTAGAATAATCTTCTGCGTTGCTTTCTCTTCTATAAATGAAAAGCTCTTTGCTCTTAAGTATGATGAATTTTAAAGCCCTCGGATGAGGGCTTTTTGTTTTCTTTTTTTTGGGTTTTCATATTATATGTAACCAAGATAATATTAAGAAATAAGGCTGGGTGATATGAATAAGGAAGTTCGGAAACAAATTGAGCGTAACTTTATGCAAGACAAAGAGGCGATTCCTAACCGTTTATTCGGTGACTGGCCTTGTGATGATGTTTTTGGCATTCGTTTTTTTAATACGACTGAGTTTGTTGATGCGGTGAGGCGCCATTTCGATCTTGACGGGAAGATTAAAGTTTATCATGCGCCTGATCGGGGGCGGGATATTGACCTATCGTATAAGATGCTTGAATTTTCTGAGAAAAATGGGGAAACGCATCATATTGCCACGAATAATTGGTATGGCATGATGACGTGCGTGATTAAGGATATGAAGAATATTGACCCGGAATCACCCGAAAAAATTGACTTGCTAGAGCTTATACATGAGGGGAAGGCTTGGTCTGCGAAATGCGTTAATCAGGATCAGTATACCCAGAAAATTATAGAGCTTTGTAAGGCGGATATTAAGGATTTGGCTCCTCAAAAAGCTAAGATGTCTTGGGGTGATAAAAAACATGCGGTGATTGATGCGCTGCGTGGTTATTTTGTGGCAAATGGACAGGTTCCTAAAGTCTCAGACTCAGATGATGTTGAATATGGTGCTTTAAAGGGGAAAGTCGCTTATAAAACGTTGTATTCTGCGCTTAGTAATGAACGTATTCCTGGCCTTGAAGGAGTTAAGGGATTTCATGATCTTTTGGATGTTGTGGAGCAGGTGTACCCAGGAACAAAAGCGCACGCGAATAAGCCGACGATTGATGCGCGAGAATTGTTTTCTGATGCTGTTAATTTCACGAAAACGCAGGGTATTCCACCTCAGACAGGATTTGTTCAAAGCCTTGATGAGACTCTTTTAGGGCAGAGCGAAAGTGATCTGAGCCGTTACTTTGGGCAGACTGAAGAAGGTGGGCTTCGTAATTTGCAGCATGTTTTAAAACCTGAATTTACAGGTAAGTCGCCTAAAAACATTGATGATTTTGTTATTATGGTTGGCCTTGGTGTTTCTGTTAATGGCATGGTTGAGCTTAATCCTGATTTTGATTTGGAATAAGATTCTTGTTTGGATTTGGGGCAGGAATTGTCCTTATCTTAACTTCTTGTTATAGCTTTGAATGCGTGCCGTCGCAGAAGGGTTGCTTTGCCGATTGTTTGCACTGACATAGCCATGCCTTTCCTGTTTTTTCGGCCGTGAATTTCATGGATTTAAATCCTGTACCTTTATGTGCGCCATCACAAAATGGTTGTTTTGCCGATAGGCCGCAGGTGCAAAACCAGTAATCTTTGCCTTCTTCAAGCTCAACACACGCTGATGATTTATTGGCTATTTTAGGGAGGTCTGTCATTCTTAATATCCTTTTATCGTTATATAATATTGGTTAAATGTCTTCTCGCGTTCTGATTATATCTTCCACAACAGATGGATCAGCAAGGGTTGATATGTCGCCGAGGTCATCAAATTCGTTGGCCGCTATTTTGCGTAAGATGCGGCGCATAATTTTTCCTGAGCGTGTTTTTGGTAGGGCGGGGGCGAATAGGATCGCATCTGGTGATGCGATTGGGCCTATAATCTCCCGCACTTTTGCTGTGATTTCCTTGCGCGCGTTTTCTAGGCTTAGGTCGTGCCCAGATTTTAGAGTGACATAGGCGAAGATGCCTTGCCCCTTTATATTATGTGGATATCCGACGACCGCGCTTTCGGAGATGTCTTTATGCTCATTAATCGCGCTTTCGATTTCTGCAGTGCCAAGGCGATGGCCAGAGACGTTGAGGACGTCATCTGTGCGCCCCGTGATCCAGTAATATCCATCGGCGTCACGGCGTGCGCCATCGCCAGAAAAGAAGTAGCCCGCATAGTCAGAGAAGTAGGTTTTTTCAAAGCGTTCGGGGTTTTTATAAACACCGCGCATCTGGCCAGGCCATGAGTCCTTGAAACATAAAACACCTTCTGTCTCACCTGTTAATTCTTTGCCGTTCTCATCCAATAAAACGGGATGCACGCCGAAAAAGGGTAGGGTCGCAGAGCCGGGTTTAAGGTCAAAGCTTGGAAGAGGGGTGAGCATGTGCCCGCCTGTTTCGGTTTGCCACCATGTGTCGATAATTGGGCATTTTCCATCGCCGATAATTTCGTAATACCATTCCCATGCTTCTTTGTTTATGGGTTCGCCAACTGTGCCAAGAATGCGGAGTGATTTACGGCTTGTTTTGGTTGCATGTTCGTCCCCTGCGCCCAATAGGGAACGGATGGCCGTAGGGGCAGTGTAGAATATGTTGACGTTATGTTTGTCTACAACTTGCCAGAATCTTGATGCATCGGGATAAGTTGGTATGCCCTCAAATACTACTGAAATTGCGCCATTAGATAGGGGGCCGTAGACGATATAGCTGTGGCCTGTGATCCAGCCGACATCGGCGGTGCACCAATAGACTTCGCCTGCGTGGTAATCGAAAACTGTTTCAAAGGTCAGGTTGGTGTAAACCATATAGCCGCCCGTGGTGTGCATCACGCCTTTTGGTGTTCCTGTAGAGCCAGAGGTGTAGAGGATAAAGAGCGGGTCTTCTGCGTTCATTGGTTCGCATGGGCAATCGCTGTCTTGGGTGTCCACGGTTTCGTGCCACCAGATATCGTGCTTGTCATTCCATTCGACCTCACCGCCTGTGCGTTTTAGAACAAGGATGGTATGCACGTTGGGACAGTTCTTAACGGCTTCGTCTGTGTTGGCTTTCAAGGGGATGGTTTTATTGCCGCGATAGGCCTCATCGGCGGTGATGACGATTTTTGCGCCGCAATCGATAATACGGTTTTTCAGGCTTTCGGGAGAGAAGCCGCCAAAGACCACGGAATGCACTGCGCCAATCCGTGCACAGGCGAGCATGGCGTAGACGGCTTCGGCGACCATGGGCATGTATATCGCCACTCTATCGCCTTTTTTAACGCCACGCTCTTTTAGGGTGTTGGCGAGTTTGCAAACTTCTTCCTTGAGTTCGCCGTAACTGATTTTCCGTGATTCTTCTGGGTTATTGCCTTCGAAAATCAAGGCCGTGTTTGTGACTTTTTCAGGTAGGTGGCGATCAACACAGTTATAGCATGCGTTTAATATTCCGTCCTCGTACCATTTTATCGACACTGGGGGTTTGAATGATGTGTTTTTGATCTTTGTGGGTTTTTGAAACCAGTCAATCCTATCGGCCATGCGTCCCCAAAAAATATCTGGGGATTCAATGGATTCTTCATGCAGTGAATCGTATTCTTTTTTGGTTGTTTTTGTGCGTTTCAGGATTTCACTTGATGGCTTATACGTCTCGCTCATTGATTTATTCCTTATATATAATAATGAATTAGCCTTTTTCGGCCAATTTTAATATGGTATCCCACTCGCTTTTTTCAACGGGGGCTACGGAGAGGCGTGATTGCCTGACCAATGCCATGGTTTGCAGGCTGTCTTCAGATTTTATATCGGCTAAGGTGACGGGGTTTGTTATTGGTTTAACGGCTTTGAAGTCCACCATGCCAAATCGACCTTTCGGGTCTGTGTGGTCGGGGTAGTATTCTTTGACCACCTCGACAATTCCAACAATTTGCTTTTCCTTGACGGAGTGATAGAAGAAGGCGAGGTCACCAATTTTCATGGCTTTCATATTGTTTGATGCTTGATAGTTCCTTACGCCGTCCCAATGCTCTATGCCTTTTTTCACTTGGTCGTCCCATGACCATTTGTTGGGTTCTGATTTTACGAGCCAATATTTCACTTTATTGTCCTTCTGTTCATATTCGGGTTGTGTGTGCTGCGAAGATATGAGTGACGGTTTGAGTCTATAATTCGTGACCGACAGGACGATTCAATAGCTCATGCATGACTTCGTCAAGGGCAATGCCTTCATTCACGCATTTATGCACAGCCTGTGCGATGGGCATATTGATGTTATATTTATCCGCGAGCATGAGGGCGGCTTGCGCTGTGTGGATGCCTTCGGTAACGTTTCTGCTGTTTTTCAATGTATTGGCTATATTTTTACCCATTCCTAATTCGAGACCAAGAGAGAAGTTTCGTGATTTCTCGGAGGAGCAGGTGAGCATCATATCGCCCACGCCGCTTAAGCCCAGAAAGGTTTCGTAGTCTGCGCCCATGGCGTGACCAAGGCGGGCGATCTCGGCGAGGCCGCGTGTGACGAGGGATGCTCTGGCGCTTTCGCCTGCTTCCATGGCTTTGGATGCGCCACATGCGATTGCGATAACGTTTTTCAGTGCTCCCGCGATTTGTGCGCCGATAATATCGTTTGTGATATAGGCGCGAAATGTTGTCCCGGTAATTGCGGATTGTAATTCTCTTGCCAAGGCTTCATCGGTGCAAGCCAATGTTGTTGCGGCTGGTTTTCCGCTTGCGATTTCGTGCGCGAAGTTTGGGCCGCTGAGGATGGCGATGGGGGTACCGGGTAGGATATCTTGCGCGACATCGCTCATAAGTTTTCCCGTACTAAGTTCTATGCCTTTGGAGCAAAGAATAAGCTTATGTTCATTGCGGATATGGGGTTTCATATCGGTTAGAATTTTACGCATGGCTTGCGCGGGGGTGACCATTAGGATGATATCGGCCTCACAGGCGATTTCAAGGTCGCTGGTGGCGGTTATGTTCTGGCTGAGTGGGTGTGAGGGCAGATAGAGTTTGTTTTCTCTAGTGTTGTTTATTTCGATTGCAAGGCCATAGTCACGTGCCCAAAGAATGATGTGGCGGTCATTTGTTGCATTGACTTGTGCCAGGGCTGTTCCCCATGCCCCTGCGCCGATTACGCTGATTGCTTTCATTGTGTCCTCCAATGGCTTTACGCCTTTACCCCTGCACCATGGCGCGGGGCGGCGGTTGGGTCAAGCGGCCAGCGCGGGCGCGCCTTAAAGTCCAGTGGATCATTTTGTCCGCTTTTGAAGCGCTCTATTCCCGCCCATGCGATCATTGCGCCGTTATCACCGCATAGAGATAGTGGCGGCGCGCTTGTGGTCATTCCGTGTTTTTTTGCGAGGGTGTCGAGTTCGGCGCGGATGGTTTGATTGGCGGAGACTCCGCCGCAAATTACGAGGGTTGGGTTTTCTGGTTTGTATTCTTGTGAGAACCGCTCAATGGCGTTCTCGCATCTATCGGATAATATTTCGGCTGTTTTTGTTTGCATGGCGTGTGCCATATCAGCGACGTCTTTGCGGTCTAAATCGCCCTCGGGGAGCTTGTCTATATGCGTTCTTATTGCGGTTTTCAGCCCAGAGAACGAGAAGTCCATATTCTTGCGACCCTTCATGGGGGAGGGCAGGGGGAAGCGTTTGTTCGCGGCTTTTGGGTTCTCGCATTCTTTGGCGATTTTCTCAACATTGGGGCCGCCGGGATAAGGCAATCCCATAAGCTTTGCGGATTTATCAAAGCATTCGCCCACGGCATCATCCAATGTTGTTCCCCATCGTTTGTAAACGCCGACATCTTCGGCGACCAGAATTTGTGTGTGACCGCCAGATACCAATAGGACGAGATAAGGGAATGCGATGTTATCGGAAAGGCGTGCTGTGAGGGCATGGCCTTCGAGGTGGTTAATTCCGATGAAGGGAATTTTTTTTGCGGCGGCTATTGCTTTTGCGCTCATCATGCCGATCATGACGCCGCCGATCAGACCAGGGCCACAGGTTGCGGCAACGCCATCAAGGTCGTCAAAGGTTAGGTTTGCATCGCTTAGGGCGGCTTTAACTACGTTATCAATATGTTCCAGATGCGCGCGCGCGGCAATTTCGGGGACAACACCACCGTAAACACTGTGTTCTTCCAGTTGACTCAGTACGACATTAGAGCGTATTTCTCTATTATCGGTGACGATTGATGCTGCGGTTTCGTCGCAGCTTGTTTCGATGCCTAGAACTATCATAGTAAAACAGATAAAGAACACGCCCATGACTGTCAAATCAGAATATGAATACCCAAAGAAAATTATTATCGGGACGCGCGGTTCACCGCTTGCTTTGGCGCAGACGCATATGGTGCGTGATTTGGTTTTGGGTGTTTCGCCAGATATAGATATTGAGGTTAAGGTTATTGTTACATCGGGGGATTGGCGGCCAGAAGATGGTGAGGTTCGCCTTGATCCTTTAGCGGGTGGAAAGGCGCAATTCGCGAAGGAGCTTGAAGAGGCTTTATTGGCTGGAGCGATTGATATGGCGGTACATTCGATGAAGGATATGGAAACGGTATTGCCGAAGGGGTTAATTATACCCTGTATGTTGCCCCGTGAAGATGTTCGTGATGCTTTTTTGTCCGATAGTAGCCGAAATATAAATGATTTACCAATGGGTTGTGTTGTTGGGACGGTGAGTGTGCGGCGCGCGGCTTTCTTGCTTCATAAGCGGCCAGATATTAAGGTTGTGCCGTTGCGCGGGAACGTACAGACCCGTATTGATAAGGTGCGTAGCGGGCAGGTTGATGCGACATTTTTGGCGTGTGCGGGGTTAAACCGATTAGGTTTGGCGCATGAGGTTGCCAGTATTATTGAGGTGGATGACATGTTGCCTGCGGTGGGGCAGGGCGCGATTGGAATTGAAATGCGATTAATCGATGAGCAGGTTATATCCTTTATTGACCAATTTAAGTGTTTGGAAACATATAGATGTGTCGAGTGTGAGCGTGGGGTTCTTCGTTCTCTTGGTGGGTCGTGCCATACCTCCGTTGGGGTGCTTGCGACATTGGATGACACGCAGATGCGTTTACGCGTACAGGTGGTTGCGCCCGATGGATCGGATATGTGGGCGGTGGATGAGAGCCGCGAGATTGTATCGGATCGGGCGGCGATTGATTTCGGTGAGCAAGTCGGCAGTAACTTGAAAACCAGGGTTCCTAATGAGGTTTTGGCTCGAAAATGACCAATCAAGTACAAGAGAAAATTGTGATTACACGTGCAAAGGGTCAGGCGGAGGAATTTGCGCATGTGATTACTGCAAAAATTGATGGCGTAGAGCAGGGAGATATAGTTTATGAGCCGCTTCTTGAGATTGTAGAAAATCGAGATATTAAAATGCCGTATCTTGGGAACTATTCATGTGTTCTTGTTTCTAGTGTTCATGGCTGTAATATTCTACCTAAAAATGAAGAAGAGTATTCTCCTCAATTTTATTGTGTGGGTGTGGCGACTGCGAATGTTTTAATCGCGAAAGGGTATAGGCCAGGAATTGTCGTGCAGAATGCGCGTGACTTGCTTGATGCCGTTTCGGCGCGGCATTCTGGTTCGCATGAGAAAATGTTGTATTTAAGGGGGCGGGATATCAGCGTTGATATGAAAACATCATTGCGGATGGTTGGGCATTCATTGGATGAGGTTGAGGTGTATAGAGTTGAGCTTGCTGAGCGCTTTGATATGACGTTTCTTTTGGCATTGAAAGAAAAAAAGATTGGGTTGGTTACGTTTTTTTCTCGCAGAACGGCTAAGCATTTTGCAAAAATGGTAGATGATCTGGGGATTGCTCATGCGATAACGGGGATTAATGCCTTGTGTATGAGTGATGCCGTGGTAGAATGTTTGCACTCTGCTTTTAATGAAAATATACTTGTTGCCGATACACCTGATATGATGGGTATGGTTAATGCTTTGAAGCAGTATGTTGATAACCAATAAGGGAACATCGTTCCTGTTGTTATGCGAGGGAATAAAATGAGTAATTCGGGTAAGAAATCAATTACTGATGCAGTGAAAATTATTGAGAAGTTTGGCGGAATTCGACCGATGTCGGCGAAGGTTAATGTTGCGGTAACCACCATACAGGGGTGGAAAAAACGTGACACGATACCCGTTAATCGCAAGTCATTGTTATTGCGTTGCGCGGCGGAACATAACATTGATTTATCCGAATTTTTTGAAGATGCGCCGAGGGTCGTTACTGAATCTGCGGTGGAAGAGCAAGGCGTTGAGGTTGATACCGAGGTCGATGTGGAGGATGGGAGCGTTGATTCGGGGGATGTTGAAGATCAAGGCGGTGATATGGAAGAAAAAGAAAATATCATTCATGTAAAGGCGGATGAATTTAGAGGGCAACCGCGCGCATCGACGCCACATAAAGATTTTACCGAGATTGCGGTTACGACGGAGCGCCGAGCGATAACAAAGAGTTCTTTAATTGCGGCGGGGATGGTTGTTTTGGTTGTTGGTGCGATAGCCGCGACTCTATGGCCTGAATATGAAGAATATGATACGCGCGGTATGCGTTTGTCTGATTTGGAAAGTGAGGTTTCCGATATTAAGCAAAAACAGACCACGTTTAAGGGGCTTGTGCCTGAAGATTGGTCGGAGCAGCTTGAAAATTTAAAGACGCAGATGCGGGGCGCGAAAGAGGCTGTAGGAGACACTGTTCATGTTGTAAAAGAGTTTTCTAGTGATTTGACAACTGGAGAAGGGCTTGAGCAACGTGTGGTGCAGCTTCAGGGGTATGTCGCCGAGATGGCTTCGGGGAACGGAATTTCTGCGCTTATGGGGCGTTATGATTCGATGCGTGAATCTGTCGATGGGCAGGCGACACTTGATAATTCGGTGAGTGCGTTGATGGGCGTATTTGGCGGAGGGAAAGCCGAGGGTAAAAGTGATGCTGAAGTGAATGCTTCGCTTGAGAAGGCGCGTGCGGAAAATGGTGCGTTGGCGCAGACATTTGGTAATGTTCCGAAAACAGAGTTGAAGGCGGCGGCGATGTTGTTTGCGTTGACACAAGTGCGCTCGGCGCTTAATCGTCAGGATAAAGATTTCGATGGTGATTTGCAGTTGCTCATGAATATGGTGGATGAGAATGATGTCGAGCTTCGTGGGTCTTTAGAGAAAATCGCGCCGCATTCTAAATCTGGTTTGCTCTCTGGGTATGGTTTGAAGGAGGAGCTTCAAACCGTGGCGGGGGATGTTGTCGCGGCGTCACTGAGTGGTGAGGACGTATCTTTTTCAGAAAAAATGTCGGCGAAGATGAATGATATTTTACAGGTCGAAAAAGACGGTGAGCTGGTGAGTGGGTCAGACGCACAGAAAACTGTTGATCAGGCACAAAAGTTGATTGAGCGTGACCGTTTGGCGGAGGCGTTGAAGTTGCTTAAAAGCCATTTGAATGATAAGGAGCTTGCGCCTTTGCGTCCTTGGCTTAAGCGTGCGGAAGCTGTTTTAACGTCGCAAAGTGTAAAGCAAGCGATTGAACGTGCAATTGAGCTTAATACTGGTAAAGGGTATTTGGGCGGTGAAGCGGTTTTGAAGGATTCGCGTGATTAATAAATTTTTATGTTCTAATGCGAACCGATAAAGTTGGGGGAATGATATGATTAAGGCGGTATGGGCGCTGATTAAAATTTCGATTGTTGTTGGGGTTTGTGTGTGGATAGCAGATCGCCCGGGGACAATCGCCATTGATTGGATGGATTATAAGCTTACTTTTCATGTCGGATTTTTCTTTTTGGCGATGTTGGGCGTGGTTGTTCTTGGTATTATTATATTTAGTATCATTAAAACATTCCTTGATATGCCTAAAAATATGACACGATATCGTGATATGACCAATAAGGATAAGGGGCTTCGGGCTCTTTCGATTGGATTGGCGGCGGTTGCGGCGGGTGATGGTAAGGCGGCAGCGTATCAGGCGCATCGCGCGGGGAAGTTTCTTAAGGAAAATGATTCGATGGCGAAGCTGTTATCTGCACAAGCGGCGCGCTTGCAAGGGGATGATTTGGGTGCGGCGCGTTCGTTTATTGAATTGATGGATAATAAAGATGCGTCATTTCTTGGTGTGCGCGGGTTGTTGCAATCGGCACTTGATAATGGAGACCATGAAGGTGCGTTGGAATTGGGGCATCGTGCATTGGAAGATTATCCGAAGCAAGGATGGATTTTATGCATTGTGTATGATTTGGAAATTCGCGCGCGTAACTGGGATTCTGCGCTTAAGGTTCTTTATCGTGCGGAGAAGGCGGGAGCGATTGCGGTGAATAAGGCCAATAGTGATCGCGTGGTTATGTTGATTGCACAGGCCGAGTTGGCGCAAAGTGAGGGGCGTGAGGAAGAGTATTTCCGTCTTTTAAACAAGGCTTATAAGCTTGATAAGAATTTTATCCCGAGTGTCTTGCGTTTGGCGCGTATGTATATTGAACGTGATAAGGTTAAGGCGGCGGCGTCAATTATTGAATCGGCGTGGAAGGTGCAGCCACATCCAGCATTGGCAGCGTTGTGGGATGAGGCGCGGCCATCTTCGCGGGATGCTGATACGATGGCGCGGGTGCGTTGGTTTGAAAAGTTGTTATCCTTTAGCCCTGAAAGCGTTGAGGGCTTGCAAGCCTTGGCTAATGTTATGATGGGTGAAGGGTTATGGGGTGAGGCGCGCAAGAATTTGCAAAAGGCGGAAACTATTCGTCCGAATGTGAATTTGTATAAGCTTTGGGCTTTGCTTGAGGAGCGTGCGACCCATGATAAAGATGCCGTACGTGTATGGCTGGAGAAGGCCGCCGATGCACCGCGTGAGCGCGTTTGGATTTGTTCGGAAACGGGTAGGGTGTACGATGAATGGATGCCGATATCCGATCAGGGGTTGTTTAACACTATTATATGGGATTTTCCGCAGGGGCGTGTTGTGAGTTCTATGATGTTGCATTCTCCGCGTGTTGCGGGCGTTCCTTTATTAGGCGCGGCGTAGTGTTTCACGTGAAACATAGGGTGAACATTTTTTGGTTTATTGTTGTCCGATTGGTAACTTGATTGTTGTTATTTAATATTTTTTTCGGCTAATTTTATTGTTTTTTATGGGGCTTGTTATGTTGGCACATGCGTTTTAAGATGCGTGAGATAGTGATTTAATATCGAGCCGAAACAGGCGTGAGCGGAGAGTATAATGAGTGGTTCATCTTCAAATAATGGCAGTGATGATGAGAAAAAGCGTCGCGAGAAGAATGTGATTGAATTTCCGCAAGGAAAAGAACGGAAATCCGCAGAAAAGCAGTTGCGAGACAGTCGTAAGAGCGAGGGCAAAGACGATGCCCATAAGCGTGGTGAGCGCGAGAAATTGGAAGATGAATATCGTAAGCAATATAAAGCAGAGCAAGCCGCGCGAGCAAGGTTGCGCGGGAAGTTGGCACAAAATGCGGCAGGTGGGAAGCAGCCCTTTATTAATTGGGAAAAAATCCCGCCTTTTGCACGGTTTATGGTTGCTATACTCTTGATTATTCAGGTTTTCATGAGCTTTTTTGTTTCTGCGGCGGATAAAGTTTATATCGTTATGCATTATGGTTTTGTGCCTGCCGTTTATACGAGTGGAGAGGGACGTATTGCGGATGCGGTTATCGCGCCGTTTACGTCGTTGTTATTGCATGGGGATTGGATGCATATCGTGTTTAATGTTGTGATGTTATTAGCGATGGGGATTTTTTTTGAGCGCACATATGGCACAAAGCGCGCGGTGATTTTCTTTTTATTATGCGGCATGGCGGGGCATTTGGCGTATTTGGTGCTGAACCCGTTTTCAACGATGCCAGTTATTGGTGCGTCTGGTGCGATTAGCGGATTATTCGCCGTTACCGTTATTACGATGAGTGAGAGCGGGATGATGGGGCCAGAGGCGCAGAAGCGCGGGCCATTGCCGTTTATACTGCTTTGGATTTCGATTATTGTGATTATGGGCGCGCTTGGCCCGGGGACGGCGTGGCAGTCGCATTTGGGTGGATTTGTCGGCGGGATTGGCTTTTTCCATCTTTGGAAGCGCGGTATTCTTAAGTTTTAGGGGGAAATTACCCCATGGTCATTTTCATACCGATATTTGCGTTTTTCTCTCTGTCATATTTGTATTGAGCGGTTTCATCTCCTTTTGGTGTGACGTATTGAGGCGGGGTTACGCGGGTTACGACATCGGCGGCCTTTGCCAGAACGTCAGTGACCGAGATTTTTGCGTGACCGATTTGTTTGGTTAGTTCCGCGAATGCGTTGCCGAACGATTCTTTTGCGATTTGCAGACCCATCACGACCATTTCTTTGATTTCTCCGAGTGAGGGGATGGACCCGTCTGCGCTTTTTTCGAATCGGGCGCTTATAAGCTCTATATCTTCGAGTTTTTTTCGAGCTGGTTTTTTACCGCCGCCGCCGCTTTTGCCGGATTTTCCTTTTTCTTCTTCGTCACTTTCTTCTTCGTCATTGTCGTTTGTGACCTTTATTGTGACGGAGGTCGGCATTTGAAAGCATACTGGGTATTGTTTGATTATCTCTGGGGCGAGTTGCTTGCCGCTTAGCCCTGGGCGTATATCGACCTTTAGTGTTTCGGGGTCGCGCCAATCGATCACAACGCAGTGGTTTTTGAATTCACCACTGTGCTGGCAGGGTTTTACAACGCGCTTACCAGGGTAAACCTCATCTTTAAAATTGGCGTCGTTTAAAAACTGTTTTAGGTTTACATTCATGTTGTTACTCCAGTGTGTTTTTATAAAAGCAATATATTTTTCATAATTAACGACAATAATGTCTTGAAAAGCTTAAAAAGCACTTAATTTTACATTGGGTTTTAGGTATAAAATTTTGCGATTGGGGGAATTCTCTTTTGCCAAGATGGGGTGAACTCTGTTACAGTTGTTATGTAATGGCTTAATGTTTTTTGGAATTATCATGAAAAAACCCGTTTTACTAGGTTTGTTGAGTTTTATTTTTGTCTTCGCAATGGTTGTTGTTGGCGGGCAAATTGGTGTGTCTGATGCGGCTCAGCTATGGAATAAAAAGAGTGATAGCAAAGGGGCGGGGAATTATTATAATTCAAAGAAGAAATCTGACGGTAATACTCAGTTGTTTAATGGACGTTCGCCTAAAGGGAAAATTGGAAAATCAAAACATTCCGCTCGTTTGGATCAGCAGATGATGGAGTATGAGAATGAGCAGCAAGCAGGTTCACGTATTCCTGCCTTGTTTCAATATATGTCGCCGTATTCTGTTTCGAATCGATTGGATGATACGCAAGTTGCGTTGATGAGGCAGTCAAAGCGCAAGCAAGAAACGCGCCTTCATTTGAAGAAGAAACGTGAAGAGGCGGATCGCTCTAATTTTAGAGAGGTTCGAGCAAAAAATCGTGAGAAGTTGATGTCTCGGTATTCTTCTTCTAAATCAGCTAAAAAAAGGCGTAAGGATAAGGTGTCTGGTAATGGTTCTGATTCATCTAAGAAGGATAATTCAAGTTCCGATGTAAATGTGTTTAACTCGAAAGACAATGCTCGTTCAGATGTCTCTGTAACTAATCAGGGGACAAAGATTTATAACACGAGATAGTCTTTTTTATTTTAAGAAGAATTTAATGGGGGCAAATGTGCCCCTTTTTTATTGGGTATATGGGGGATGTTGGGGGCATGTGGTAAAGTTGATGATGGTTGATGTTCCTACATTACTTTCCTTTGTTTTTATGTTGCTTTCTTTGGGAGTGATCGCTGGGTTTTTGGCGGGACTTCTAGGTGTTGGCGGAGGTATGGTTTTGGTGCCTGGTTTGTTTTACATTCTAAGTATTATGCAAGAGAGAATGGGGTTTGATGCGTCTTATATTATGCATATATGCGTTGGAACGTCTTTGGCGATTATTGTGCCGACGGGTTTGGCCTCGGCGTGGGCGCATTATAAGCGCGGGGCGGTTGACTTGAATCTTGTGCGGCGTATTGGCGTGGGCATTGTTTTTGGGGTTTTTCTGTCTACTTATGTTGTTGGAGGGTTTGATGGGCGGACGCTTAAGATGATATTCGCGGGGGCGTTGCCGATTTTTGCGGGATTGATGATTATGGGGCGTGGGAGGTTTCAAAGCGAATGTGATGTGGAGAACTTATCGCCTGTGCGGCATGGTTTGGCGGGTGTCGTGATTGGCGCATTATCCACGATGATTGGGATTGGCGGGGCGACGCTTAGTGTTCCCTATATGAGTATGAACGGTGTTTTGATGCACCGCGCGATTGGTACGGCTTCGGCATTGGGGCTTGTGATTGCGGTGCCTGCCTCGATTGGATTTATGGTGATTGGATGGGGGCAGGTCAATATGCCGCCGTTTTCGTTGGGGTATGTCAATGTGATGGCGTGGGCGTGCGTTATTCCCGCCAGTGTTTTGGTCGCGCCGATTGGGGCACGGGTAACGCATAAAATACAGGTTAAGCCGCTTCGGATTGGGTTTGCGGTGTTTATGGTTCTTGTTGCCCTTAATATGTGGCGCAAGATTTTGATGGGGTAGGCGGCGTATGAGCGCAGGTGTTGATGAGCGCCGTATGAGCGCGTTATACCGATTTCCAATTCAGGTTGATGGTTATGATTATCGTGCGATATGTTTGTTCTTTGCGTGTTTGGTGTACGCGTTATTCGGGTCACCCACGCCAGATCGATTTACGATGGTTGAGGGCGCGGTTGGGGCTTTGTTATGCTTGGCTGTTGGTATTGGGCGCGCGCGGGATGCTGTGATTGATGGCGGTGTCAGTGGTGTAATGCGTCAGCGATTTTGGAAAAGCGCAGGGCATGTATATTTGATTTATGGTTTGAGCGTTCCTGTTATGGTTGGGGCGTTGTCTGGGAATGATGCATCGGTTATGGCACGGGATATTGTGCCGTTTTTATTCTTGTTTTTGCCATTGTTATTATTGCCGTTGATTCGGGCGCGTCCGTATTATTTCAGGGCGATATTGGTGGCGGTTTTAATCATTGGGATGATGTTTTCCTTTCGATCAATCATTATGCGGTTTATGGATGGATGCGCGGTTTGGTGTATTGATGAGTTATTATATCTTGAGAATATGCCGACGGTCTTATTTACAGCGTTGTTTTTAATCGGAACGGGGATGAGCGTTTTGATGCGCGGTATCAATGTGCGGCGCGTGTTGGTTTTTGTGGGGTTGGGCGTTTTGTCGATGATTCCCGTGATATCAATGGTGGTGACATTGCAACGGGCGAGTTTGGGTGCAGTAGCGATATATATCGCAGCATTGATGTTGTTTTTTATTTGGAAGCGGCCTGTGCGTGGTTTTGGTGTGGTGGCGATATTTTTCGCGGCTTTGGCGGTGATTGGCATATCTTTGGGGGGGGTATATGCGCCGTTATGGGATAAAACGCATAAGGTTGGGTTGAATATGCGCGTTGAGGAATTTTTGGCCGTGTGGAATGTGATTACGGTTCATCCGTTTACGTTTTTATTTGGTCTTGGTTGGGGCGGGCAGTTTCATTCACCAGCGGTTGGAGGATTGCGGGTGAATTTTACACATAATTTCTTTTCAACTGTGCTTTTAAAAACGGGTGTGTTGGGGGTTATATTTTGTATCTCTTATATAGTGGGGCTTTTGGAGAGATTAAGTCGCGTTGTTTTGGTAAATAAAGTGTTCGGTTTGGCCTTAGTCGCACCGATTTTGATTGATTTAACCCTGTATGCGAGCTTTAAATCACTGGATTTTGGTCTTATGCTTTTGCTTATTTCTGCATCTTTGATATACTTCCGCCAATCAAATTTTTCTACGTCTTACGGTTAATTTATGCGCAGACCAACCATATTGTTCATGAACCGAGTTTATCCGCCTGTGAGCGGGGCGACGGGGCGTGTCTTGCGCGATTTGGCGGAGTCTTTTGCGCGTGAGGGGTGGCATGTGACCGTTGTCTCTTCGGGCGCGGAGGCAGGAGAAGAGCGCAAGAACGGTGTGCGGATTATTCGTGTTAAAGGGCCAGAACGCCCAATCGGGATTATGGCATATATGCTGATTTGGTTGAAAATGTTTATCATTGCGATGCGATTGAAGCGGCGTGATGTGTTGGTGAGTATGAGTGATCCGCCATTGGTGGTTGTTGCGGGCAGCATTGTTTCTCGGTTTAAAAAGAGCCGCCATATTAATTGGTGTCATGATTTATATCCTGAGATTATGCCAGCCTTGGGCATGAAGGTGCCGAATGCCTTGATGGATGTGTTTATATCATTGCGAAGACGTGCCATGAAGCGATGTGATAATGTGATCGTTAATGGACGGTGTATGGCAAAATATTTGGCTGTGGATGATGAGGGCGCAGATAATATTTCTATGATACCAAATTGGCCCGATATAGAATTAACAGATCCAGAGCGTATTGTTGATGGTGATGAAATGTGTACACCACCTGACCCAAAAGTATCTCGTCCTTTTGATAAGCTATTGAAAACAGATAAAAAATTTCGTGTTTTATATGCAGGTAATTTGGGGCGAGCGCATCCGTTTGAAACCATTTTAGACGCGGCGGAGATATTGCAAAACAAACAGTCTGATATTGAAATTGTGTTTGTTGGTGGCGGGTTTCGGTATGATGATTTGGTGGCGGATCGTGCAAAGCGGACATTGGATAATATTCGTCTTTTGCCGTTCCAGCCCGCATCCAAGTTGCGTGAGATTATGGAGAGCGGTGATGTGCATTTGGTTACGTTGAAGGATGATGCGGCGGGGTTTATGGTTCCGTCGAAGCTTTATAGTGGTTTGGCGGTGGCGCGTCCGTGTATCTTAATTGGTCCGTTAGAGAGCGAAACGGCCAAGGTTATCAGGGACTTCGAGGCAGGGTTTGTTGTGTCGGAAGGGGATGGCGAATCTTTGGCTGCGGCGATTTTGACGTTCCGTGAGGATGGCGATGCTTGGTTTTCCGCGCATCATGGCGCGATGCAGGCGCGTGAAGTGTTTACGCCAAAGGATTCTATTGATGCGTGGATGGAGCGCACTTGGGATGTGGTGAAGGATGATTTGGAGCGCCCGATTAAAAAGGCGGCGTGAATTATGATGGGGGAAAATGACGTATAAACAAGATATTACGATGGAGAAGACGTTGTTTGATGTGTTGCGTGACGTATGGCGCGCAAAGCTCTATATGCTTGTCTGTGTTATTATCTCTTTGATTTGTGCGTTTGTTTTTATGGGTGCGGCGCAGAAATATTATCGTGCGCAGATGATTGTTGCGCCCGCCGTGCCAATGGGGCAGGGATTGTCTTTGGCGGCGGATATCGGTGAGGGAAGCGCGCAGGTGCAGGGCAGTGCCTTACAAAGTAGTGCGGCGTTTTTACAGTTTGAACATATCTATAGCGGTGTTTCAGTTGCGAGCATTTTATTGAATGATAAGGCCGTGATGGCGCGGATTGATATGGATCGGGTGTTTGAGTTTTCTTCGCCTGAAAAAGAATGGACGCCTGAGGCTTTATCTGAATATTTGAGACATCATGTGGTTTTGGCATCTGTTAGTGGTACGCCGCTGCGGTCTTTGGTTTATTATCACCCCGATAAAGAGTTTGCGCGCGATTTTGTTGGGCGGGTACATCGCATTGCCGATGAAATTATTCGGGCGCGTGTTTTGCGAGAGGCGAGTGAGAGGATTGAGTATTTGGATAAGGCGCTTGGGCGCTCTCAGAACCCTGATCATCGGCGGAATTTAACCGCATTATTGATGGAGCAAGAACGCATTAAGATGCTTGTATCACTTGATCAACCCTATGCGGCGCGGGTTGTAGAATTTCCGTATGTTTCCGCGATTAGCCGATGGCCTGATCCGTATTTTATCTATCCTGTTTTCTTTTTTATGGGGCTGTTTTTAGGTTTTGTGATTTATGGAGTAAGGCATCATGGACGCGGGTGAGTGTGGTATTCCCGTTTGTGTTCTGGTGACAACCAAAAATGAAGAAGCGAATATTGCGCGGTGTTTAGATTCTGTGCGCGGATTTTCCTATGTCGCGGTGATTGATTCGTATAGCAATGATCGTACATGCGTGATTGCGCGTGAGATGGGTGCGAACCTTATTTCATATCAATGGGATGGGACGTACCCGAAAAAACGACAATGGTGCGTTGATGCCGTGGACTTGCCCTATGATTGGGTATTATGGTTAGATGCGGATGAGGAATTAACGCCTGGAATTATCAATGAAATCAGATGTTTGTTTCGTGATGGTGCGCCGAATCGGTGCGGGTATTTTATTCGCGGGCAATATGTGATTGATGGAGTGGTTTTGAAATATGGTTTGCGGAACAATAAAATTGCCCTGATGGATCGGCGGAAGATGGCGTTTCCTGTTATTGATGATTTGGATATTGAGGGGATGGGCGAGATAGAGGGGCATTATCAGCCCGTGTTGAAAGATGGTGTTTCGGGCAAGGTTGGGCAGGTGATGTCGCCGCTTTATCATTATGCGTATGATGATTCTCAGGCCTGGATAGCACGGCATGAGCGCTATGCCCGATGGGAAGCAGGAATGAATCTGCGGAATTCGTGGCCGCGGGATCCGATTTGGTGGCGAGAGAAGGGGAAATGGGTTCTTAGGCGCTCTGTTTTTCGTCCATATATTGTGTTTTTATATGCTTATGTTTTTAGATGCGGGTTTTTGGATGGTCGGGCGGGGCTTTTAATGGCAAAAAGTCGGTTTGATTATTGTCGGATGATATTACAGAAATAATTTCTTGTATCTTGATACGGGGATACGACATATTGGAGATATAAAGGATAATAAAATGTCGTTAGATCCCAAGAATTTTTTTACTGCATTTGAAGAAGCGTGTAAGACGCTTGCAGGAGGGAATTCTGTTTTTGCGAATGAAGCTGTCAAAGCCCTTGAGCGGGATGATCGAGCAGTTTTGGATGTGCAGAAAAGTTTGAAAGAAATGGGGTGTACGCGTTTTGTGAATTTAGCGAAAAACTCTTTTCAATCAAAGGTTTCTTGGGTTACCTATACGGGCGACGGAATTGTTGCGAAAATTACTCCAGAGCATTATGCCGCGCATTCTCCAGTTGAATTATATGAGATCCCTGCGATTGATCAGGCGAAAATTATAGGAAAGAAAGATAATTTTATTGTGCGCACTTATCCTTGGATAAAGGAGGAGGGAAGCCGAAATGATGTTGAAGTTTTGCGAATGAAAATGGATGTGTTTGGTATTGGGTTTCAAGAGGGTGATGATCGACCAGATAACATTCGGTGTATTGCCGATGCGGATAAGACCGCGACGAGTATTGATGATGATGTTTTTTGTATTGGGGGAGGTATTAGAATAGATAAAAACATTAAAGAACAATGGATTAGCCATGTCCGCGCGGTGTATGATCCGGCTTATGGTGGGGGTATTCGCGCGCAAAGGTTAGAGCCATTAAACGTAAATAATTTTGAGCTTTTTAGCCCGCATGCGGATAATGCGCATTTGATGTCGTTTAACCCGAATGATGGGGCTAGCCTTGTTACTATGAGTGAAGCGGATTTAGGGAAATCTATTGAAGAACCAATGAATCAAGGTTTTGGGAGTAAAATTTATCATTTCTTTAGTCGTTTAGGTTTTGATTAACTCTTTGTCATTTCACGCATTTTTTTATGATTTTATATATATATGGTATTCTGTTTTTTACTTCCCAAGATAATGTTTGGGCGCAGAAGATCATTACGTTTTTTTGTATTGAAACCATGTCCAGTTTTTCACGGATGAGGAATTGTTCTCGGCGGCCTTTGAATGCCTGTTGTTGTGATACCCCACCATGCTCAAATATGCAGATGGGTTTAGGTATGTAAATCACTTTTTTGGCATGCATCAGATAACGTGCAGTGAAGTCATAATCAGATGCGATGTCATAGAGAAGGCTGTAATGGATGTTCAGGTCTTTGATATTTTGTTTTTTATAAATCATGGCCTGATGATGGGTGAACATTCCCCATGGGATGTTCTTATATCTTTTTGCGGGCTTGGTAATTGGTTTTTTGCAGTTTTTTTTCGTTTCCAATGCATCGCCATAGATGAAATCAGGCTTTTTCTCTGTGAGTGGCTCGATGTTTTCTAATATTTTAGCATTTGCGAATGTATCGCCCGCATTCATGAAGATAATATAATGCCCATAGGCATGTTTTAGCCCTTTATTCATGGCATCGTAGATCCCCTCATCACGCTCAGATGTATATCGAATGAAAAAAATATGTGATTTATCATCTTTTTGTTTTTGTAAGAAGGCAACAGTGTTGTCGGATGAGTTGCCGTCTATGACGAGCCATTCAAAATTCGTAAATGATTGGTTTTTGATGGAATTAAATGTTTTTTGTAGCCCTGCGAGATTATTTCGCGTGATGGTTACGACAGTGAAAAGCGGGAATTTTAGTTTTTTTTCTGTCATAGGGTATTTTATACGGGTTAATCGCGGATGTCGTCAATAAAGACTGATGTGATGGCAAGATTAGACAGGATTTGCCCGACATCTTTTGCGCTTTCCATGAAATCAAAGGGTTTGGGGTCACGTGGGACGACGATGGTGGAGCCGGGTGGGATAAAGATTGGTGTGTGATTCCATGTGTTGACGCGAAGGGGCTGGGCGCTGCCGTCGGGGTAAAGGACGAAGGTGCGGTCCTTATCAGCGTGATAGGTGAAGCCACCAGCCTCGTGGATATAGTCAAGCGGGTCTTTGTTTTTGCGGAATTGCAGGGATGCGGGTGATAGTATTTCACCATGAACACGAACGGTGAGCGGGCGTTTAGGGATGTATACGCGATCACCTTTTTCAAGATACATGTCGAGCTCAGGGGTGGTGGAAAGTATAGACGGATCTGTTTCAACGGTGATTCGTCCGACGGCTTCTATCTCACTTAGTTCTTTTGCGAGGTCGCGTACCATTTGAATTTGGGTTGAGTCGGGTGGGTTTTTATCACGTTCAATGGCGGCGGCGAGGCGCTGCTCCATTTGATGAGCTGCGCTTCGGAAGCGGATTTCCTCTGTTTTACGTTCTGATTCGCGGCTGAAGATTGATCCTTTGGGGTAGGCTTGCTCACTAAGGCCGCCAGCGCGTTCGATAAGGTCAGAGACCTTGTCCCCTGCGAGGATGTCGTATTCCCCAGGATGTAGGACTTCGCCGATAATCATTACTGTTTTTTCGTCCATTTTGCGGAATTTTTGATTAACACGCACGGCGTCGCCCGCAGATATGAGGATTGTGGCGGGGGAGGTTGTGTTTAAATCTATGGTTGATCTCTGTGTTCCGCTTCGTCCTGATGATTGGTGGTCTTCACCAAGGTTTTTTGTTGTAACCTCGATGCTTTCGCGGTTGGCCTCTAATGTAATTCCGCCTGCAATTGCGAGGATGTTTTCAAGGGTTGTTCCTTCGGCGACAGGATATTGACCCGGTTTGCGAACCGCGCCACGAACGAAGACTGAATGTTCTTTTATATAGTTTTTTAAGGTTCCATTTATTTGTAAAATACTGTCTGAATTACCTGACCCTTGTTCTATATTTTCAATCGTATATGTATCGAAATTTTTTTCATTATAAGATATTGAAATATCGTTATTTGATAGCAAGTATATTGTATCATCATCTTTTAGTGATATATCGAAATTATTATTTAATACGAGACGTAATGGAAAGCTTATATATCGTGTGCCGAGTTGCTTTTTATCCCATCGTTCAATGACTCCCATGAGGGGGTATATATCGTGACCCAATATTGTCTCATCAGTGAGGAGTGACGCAAGGGTTTTGTTATTGTCCAAATCGTATAGGCCAGGGCGTGTTGTCTGTCCTATGAGTTCTATTTGCCCCGCTTTCTTTGTGTCACCATGGGTTACACTTAAGATTGTTCCATTAGAGAATGATGGGGTCATCATATCGGTGATGTTTCTAACGCTTTCGTTGCCGTTGTTTTGTTCTTCGAGCTTTATGAAGCGGTTTTGCGTAGCGGATAATGTGCCGCCCGCAAGATCAAGCATTTCATTAAGAGTTAGCATTTCGCTATTGTTTTTATTATGCGCGTTTATGCCGTATCGTGTTTGTTTTATTTCGTAGATTCCAGGTCGCTTTACTGCGCCAGATATGGCTACGGTGGGGCCGATTGGGGGAATAATTAGGCGGTCACCGTCTTTTAATTGCATGTCTATATGGGGCGCACCGTGCATGAGTAGGGCGTAGAGGTCGATATGCGTGCTGTGGCCATTTCTTACGAGCTTTATTCTTCGTAGAGAGCCGTCTTTTTTAATGCCACCCGATAGGTTTAGTGCATCGAGGGTGGTGTTGAACATGTTTATGGTTTTGCGCCCTGGCGATTTTACATTGCCGACGACGAGAACAGAGATTTGTTTGGTGGCGGATAAGGATATATATGCCTTTGTGTTATGCATGTTCTGGAGTTGCGCGTTCAAAAGATGTGAGAAGTTGCCAATGCTTTGTCCGCTTGCGGAAATTGGTGGAAGGTCTTCTATGAAGATCAGGCCGCGTGCATCTATTGTATATGTATTGCGGTCTGTGCGTTGCCCAGAGAAGCTTATGGTGAGTTCGTCGCCTGCGCCAAGGATATAGTCATCTTGCACCGCGCCCATGGGGGCGGTTGATTGTGGGGTGTTTTGCGCGGCATCATGAAAGAGGTCGTAGCCGAATTGCTCTGGTGCATCTATTATACGTTCTGCGTATAGTTTCTCGAGGGCGGATTGCTGTTTTTCGCTTTCAGCTTTTTTGGTTTTTTTTGTGACTGAGTTATTTGTTGTGGCGGTTTGAGCCTTGTCCATCCATGGTGTATATGGCTGTGTGCTTGTGCTTTCTTGCGCGAATACAGGAAAGCTTAGGCATAAAAGCATGATTGAGATTAGAAAAGGGCGCATGAATAACCATAGGTAAGTCGAAAAATGACTTTGTCATACTATAGGCTTCACTGCGGAAAGTGAATTGCAGGGGGATTGTAAATCACAAGTTATCCATAACTGCTTTGCTATTCTTTTTCTTTGCGCTGTTCTTTATATTTTTCAGCGTTTTCGAGGATGGAATAGGCGACAGTTGTGATGTAGCTGTTTATGCGGCGGTAATCACGGATAATGTCTGTGTGTAGGGCGCTGGTTGATATTGTTTCGGGGATGCCTTCGCGCAGGCGTTTGAAGTGGCGCTCCGTACTTTGTTGGGCGGCGATTCTTACGCTTTTTTTTCCTTCGACCAGCTGTCTTGCTAAAATAGAATCTTCGGACATGAAGATGGCTTGGGCGATTTTCATGTTTGTTAGGATGTTTTGATGGAAATCGGTGATTTCTTTGAAGCCTTCATCGGAGAATCTGTTTCGAGTTTTGATTTTTGCAGTAATTAGTTCGGTTAAGCTTTTCTCGATGATGTCGCCTATATGCTCTAGATTTGTTGAAAATGATAGAATTTGAAGAAATCTATCTGATTCTTTTGGGTCTAATGCCTCTGCGCTGACGCGGGTGAGGTATAATTTTATTTGGCTGTGGAGTTGGTCAACGGTTTCGTCAGAGCCGCGGATTTTTTCAATGATCGTGTTATCGTCTTTTTTTAGGGCGGTGAGTGAGCTTGTGAACATGGATTCGACGATTTTCGCCATGCGTAAGGTTTCTTGCGCCGCGCCAGCCAACGCGATGGTTGGGGCTTGGAGGCTGCTCTCATCAAGGTAGATGGCTTTTGTGATGTCTTCTTCTTCTGTTTCTTCATCGGGAACAATCTTTGTGCATAATTTTGCGAGTTGTGGAATGAGGGGGAGGAATACCACCGCCAAAATGACATTGAACAATGTATGAAAGTGGATAATCTCACGGCTTTGTGCGATATCGATTTTATCGAAGAAGGTTAGGAAGAAGTCAAGGAATGGTAATATAAGCAGAATACAGGAAATGCGCATGATGACGTTTCCTGTTGTGATTCTTTTTGCGCGTGCGCCCATTTTTAACGTCATTATATAAGAGATAATAGCACCGCCAAAATTTGCACCCAGAACAAGAAGCAGGCCAAGTTTGAAGTTAATTAGTCCGCTTGATGTGAATGATGCGATGATTAGGACGGCGGCCAATGAGGAATGCAATACCCATGTTATGGCGCCAGAGACAATAAGTGCGAGGAGTGGTTCGGCCTCTAGTGGCTTTAATATGATGGGCAGGGTGTCTGATACGCCCAATGGTGCGGCGCTTTGTTTTATTGTAGTAAGTGATAAAAGTATAAGGCCGAGTCCGATGAGTGCACGGGCGATGTGTTTTTTACGGCCTTTATGTTCATAGCGGTGATGCATGAAGACGCCACTTATTAAGAGTATTGGCATGAGCCATGATAAATCGAATGTTAGAATCTGTGCGACAAGGGTTGTGCTGACGTCTGCGCCGATGATGACGGCAAGGCCAGCGGCGGTGCCAATCATTTTCTTTGAGGCGAAGGACGCACATATCATTGTTGTTGCTGTCGAGCTTTGCAATATGCCTGTTACGCCTAGTCCTGCGGCGAACGCTTTGAATCGGTTACTTGTGCTGTTTGCGATGACGCGTTGCAGGGATGTTGCGTAGGCACGGGTGAAGCCAAGCTTTACCATGCGTGTGCCCCAGAGTAGGAGCGCTACGGCTCCGATGATTTTTAGCAATATTAATGTGATAGATGTGGAAATTGTCCCACTCCTTTGTCGTAATCGTTATATATACGTCTATGGTTTTTGTGAAAACGTTCGGCGTGATTACAAGATATTTAGCGCGAAACGAGGATATTTGCAAGCAGGTACTTATTGTGCGGGGCGGTATGCTTTATATAATTCCCTGTTATATTAGTGTGTTAAATGTGTGAACTGGGCTAGCTGTCTTAAGATATTAAAAAAAAATTAAAAAAAGTGAAAAACATGTTTGACAGGGTGAAAAGATATGCGTATAAACCCCCTCACGTTCAACGGAGGACGCGGTCAGAAACGCCCTTCGAAACGAGTTGAAAAAAAACTTTTAAATAATGTTTGACAGCGAGATTAACGGGAAGTATAAAGCCCTCCCACGCTTCGAAAAAAACACTTAGAACTGAAGCTTCTAAGATCTTGAAAAAGAAGAAATTAAATTGTCTTTTTCTTCAAGATTTCATTTGACAGTGTTTGAGCAATATGTTTTATAGCGCTATCAATTAAAATTTGAATGACCTTCGGGTCGTTGGTGTTTCGGCTCAGTGAGAGTTGGTTCGTGACGCGCAGTTCTTGTACATCGTAAATAGAGAAGAAGAGATACGCAGGCAGCAGTGTTTGTAACGCATTGAGTGCATTATAAATAAGGCACTGTTTGTTTTGTGTATCACTACTATGACGCATTTGTGGCTTATTTATTTAAGTCACAACAGTAATGTAGTTTTTTAAACTATATCGCTAAAAGCAAGCAGGTCTTTGAAGAATATATACTTCAATACCAAAATAAATTTTTTTGAGTGATTGATGGGATTAAACTTAAGAGTTTGATCCTGGCTCAGAACGAACGCTGGCGGCAGGCCTAACACATGCAAGTCGAAAGCCCTCTTCGGATGGAGGGGCAGACGGGTGAGTAACGCGTGGGAATCTACCTAGT